>NZ_JAJLRA010000060.1 GCF_020991365.1 Streptacidiphilus sp. ASG 303 | reverse complement strand
TCCGGACCGCCTCCTCGGAGGCGGTCCGGACGGCCGTGCCCGTCGGGCGTACCCGTCAGGCGGCGTGCTGCCGTGCGGCGGCCGCCAGCGCCTGCTGGAAGGGCGCCACCTGGCGGTTCTTGACGAAGGTCTCCAGGGCCCCGTCGATCGCCGCGTTCCAGGCGTTGTTGGCGACCACGCCGTGGGTGAGCGAGCCGACGATGCGGCAGCGCTTCCACTCGTCCATCGACCACTGCAGGTACTCGCCGAAGAGGGCGCGGTCCTCGGTGTCGAGGTCGGTGAGGGTCGGGATGGAGCCCTTGGCGCCGTTGAAGCCGAGCTGCCCCGACTTGCTGCCGCACTCCTTGAGCCAGGCGAGGGCCGCGTCGCGGTGCTTGGCGCCCTTGGGCAGGGTGAAGGAGTCGGAGAGGAACTGGAACGTCCCCGCCGTGCCCGGCACCGGCGCCCACGCGTAGTCCGTGCCGGGCTGGAGGTTCTGCGTCAGCTTGAAGCTGCCCTCGGCCCAGTCGCCCATGATCTGGTAGGCGGCCTTGCCCGAGCCGACCAGCGTGCTGGCCTCGTCCCAGCTGGAGGCGGCGGACGAGGCGTTGGTGAAGGTCAGCACCTCGTGGAAGCCCTCCAGCGCCTGCCGGACCCTGGGCGAGGACCAGTCGGCGCCCTTCGCCCACAGCGCCGTCCAGCCCTGGGGGCCCAGGCTGGACAGCAGGACCGTCTCCAGCAGGTGCTTCAGGGTCCAGGCGTCGGCGACGACCAGCGGCACCCGGCCGCCGGCCCGCTTGAC
This sequence comes from Streptacidiphilus sp. ASG 303, assembly GCF_020991365.1. Lineage (GTDB taxonomy): Bacteria > Actinomycetota > Actinomycetes > Streptomycetales > Streptomycetaceae > Peterkaempfera. Next base: position 4,506 of record NZ_JAJLRA010000060.1, on the reverse strand, counting down.
CTGCTGCAGGCCGGCCAGGAAGGCGGTGAACGTCTTCGGTGCCGGGTCGGCCCCGACGGACTTGAGGACCTTGGGGTTCGACCAGAGCATGTTGGCGCGGTGGATGTTCACCGGCACCGAGTAGTAGTCGCCCCCGGACCTGATGAGCGGCAGCACCTCCTTGGGGAAGAGGTCCGCCCACTTCTGCTCGGCGTACAGGTCGTTGAGGTTCTCCAGCTTGCCGGCCGCGATGTAGTCGGAGAGCTCCGCCCCCGCGTGGCCCTGGAAGGAGTCCGGCGGGTCGTTGGCGTCCAGACGCCGGGCCAGTTCGGCCTTGGCGTTGGCGCCGGCGCCGCCCGCGACGGCGCGGTTGACGAAGGAGACGTTCGGCTGGTTGAGCTTGAAGTCGGCGAGCAGCGCCTGGAGACCGGCGTTCTCGGCGCCCTCGGTCCACCAGGAGAAGACCTCGACCTCGCCCGAGGGGGCCGCGGTGCCGCCCCCCTTGCTGCCGCAGGCGGACAGCACTGCGGATCCTGCGACGGCCCCGGTGGCCAGCAGGAACGCCCTGCGGCTCATGGACATGTGTGGATCTCTCCCGTTCGTGCCGGAGGAATGCGCGGCGCGGCGCCGAGGGGATGTGCGCCGCGCTGCCGCCCACGCCGCCGCCCGGTCCGGCGGGACCTGAGGGGGATCCACACGACCAGGCGCGGACGGCAGTACACGCTGAAATGAGTCGCGGTCATCCCACCGGTGCAAGGGGACGGGCGTCAAGTTGGCTGCCAGTCTTTGAGACAGAAGCGGCCCTTTTTTCACCGCGAGCACCTATTCCATCGCCGTGCGTCACCGAATGTGGCCCGTTCTTGGTGCGTGCACGATCATCGAATGGCGGGAGGAGGTTCCCCGGGGCTCAGGCCGCGATGTCCCGCGCGGTGAACCGCGCCCAGGCGGCCGCGCCGAAAACGGCGGTGTACAGACCCTGAAGTCCGAGATTCCGCAGCACGTCGTCGAGGTACATCGGCTGCCGCAGCAGATCGGCGAAGCTCAGCCAGTAGTGCGGGAACAGCCACGGCTGAACGGCGTGCAGCTGCGGAATGCCGTCCAGGATCTGGACCGTGATCACGAGCCCCACCGTGGTGGCCATCGCCGCGATCCCGCTGCCGGTCAGGGTGGAGACGAAGAGCCCCAGGGCCGCCAGGCCCGCCAGCGACAGGGCGACCACGCCCGCGATCAGGAGCGCCCGCAGCAGGGCCTCCCCGAACGGCACCGACTCGCCGGACAGCAGCGTCACCCGGCCCAGCGGGAAGAGCGCCGCCCCGGTCGCCAGCGCGGCCAGCGCCACGGTCAGGGTGGCCGCCGCGCAGAACGCCAGGGCCGCGCAGAACTTCGCCGCCAGCAGCCGGGTGCGGCCCGCGGGCGCCACCAGCAGGTACCGCAGCGTGCCGGAGGCCGCCTCGCCGGCGACCGCGTCGCCCGCCACCACGCCCACCGCCATCGGCAGGAAGACCGGCAGGGTCACCGCCAGCGAGGTGAACACCAGGAAGAGGCCGTTCTGGGTGACCTGCGCGATGAAGGCGGGGCCGCCGCCCCCGCCGGAGCCGCCGGTCTCCACCTTCACCACCACGCCGATCAGCACCGGCAGCGCGGCCAGGATCGCCAGCAGCGCGAGGGTCCGCAGCCGCCGGAAGGTGATCGACAGCTCGCTGCGGAAGAGCGCCAGCACGCCCGGCACGGTCCGCGGCCGGGGGCCGCGGGGCACCGGTGCGGGAACGGCGGCCGTGGCGGCCTCAGCCTGCGACATCGAAACCCTCTCCCGTCAGCGCCACGAAGGCGTCCTCCAGCGATCCGCGCTCGGTCCCGAAGGAGCGCACCCGCACCCCCGCCTCGACCAGGGCCGCGCACAGCTTGGGCAGCAGCGCGTCGGGGTCGGCGGCCGCCTCCGCGGGGGTCTCGCCGTCCACCCGGTCCCCGGTCGTCCGCAGGTCGGCGACGCCGTGGGCGGCGAGCACCCGCACGGCCTCGGCCGCGTCCGGCGTCCGCACCACCAGCCGCCCGCGGGCGCCCGCCGCCAGCTCGGCGACGGTGCCCTGCACGACCAGCCGCCCGCGCGACATCACGGCGGCGTGCGTGCAGACCTGCTCGATCTCGTCCAGCAGGTGCGAGGAGAGGAAGACCGTGGTGCCCTCCGCGGCCACCTCCCGCACCAGCGCCCGGATCTCCCGCATGCCCTGCGGGTCCAGGCCGTTGGTCGGCTCGTCCAGCACCAGCAGCTCGCGCGGCCGGAGCAGCGCGGACGCCAGGCCCAGGCGCTGCTTCATGCCCAGCGAGTACGCCCGCGCCTTCTTCCCGGCCGCCGCGGCCAGCCCCACCCGGTCCAGCGCCTCCGCGACCCGCCGGCTGCGGGTGCGGGGGTCGGCGGTGGGGTCCGCCGCGTCGAAGCGGACCAGGTTGTCCCGGCCGGACAGGAAGCCGTACAGGGCCGGGCCCTCGATCAGGGCGCCCACCCGCGGCAGCACGGCGGACACCGACTGCGGCATGGGGGAGCCCAGCACGCTCGCCGCCCCCGAGGTGGGGGCGATCAGGCCCATCAGCATCCGGATGGTGGTGGTCTTGCCCGAGCCGTTGGGGCCCAGGAAGCCGAAGACGCTGCCGCCCGGCACGGTGAGGTCGAGGCCGTCCACGGCGAGCTGGCCGCCCCGGAACCGCTTCGTCAGGCCGCTGGTGCGGATCACGGCGGGGACCGCCGCCCCCGCCGGGGAGGCGGCGCCCCCCGCGGCGGAGGCGGCGGTCCCCGGGGCGGCGGCCACTACCGGCCCCCGGTGGCGGCGCGCCGGAGCACCTGCGGGGAGACGGCGCCCGCGTACACCCGGCCGTCGTCGGTGACCAGGGCGTTGACGAGGCGGGTGTGGAGCAGCGTGCCGCCGCCGACCGGCTTGCCGAACCCCTTGAGGAGGGCGAGCGGGCCCTCGTCGGCGCCGGCCGGGAGCCGCAGCGAGACCACGCTCGTCCAGCCCTGCCCGACGACGTCCACGCCCCCGCCGGGCACGCCCCCGCCGGGCTGCTGCCGCTGCGCCCCGGGGCGCCCGGGGCCGGTGCCCGGGAGGTCCCCGGCGGCGGCCCGGTGCTCGGTGACCTCGGAGCCCTTCGGCGGGGTGAAGGCGAAGGTCCGGGCGGCCGGACGGTGGAAGGAGACCGAGGTGAAGCCCACGTCGAAGGCGGGGCTGCCGCCCCCGGCCGGCACCACCCGCACCCGCAGCGGCACGCCGTTGGCCGCGTCCACCGAGATCCGCACCTCGCCGACGGTGGACCCGGTGCCCTTCGGCCGCACGCTCAGCTCGTAGGCGTCCTGCCCGGCCACCCGCGAGGTGCCGGCGACCGACACCGCCGTGGTGGAGCCGGCCGCCCCCAGCACCTGCCGGGCCGCCTCCTGCGGGGTGGCCGGCACCCGGCCGCCGGCGAACGGCCCGGCGCCGCGGGCGCCCCCGTGCAGGGAGCCCCCCTGCCGGGCGTCCCCGTGCCCGGCGGGCAGGACCAGGTGCACCGCCCGGTTGGTGCGGCTGTCCCAGCCCCACACCTGCGTGCCGTCGTGCACGATCTCGTACTCGGCGAGCCGGTCGATCAGGCCGAGCCGCTGGCGGTCCGGGCCGTCCACCGCCACCTGCAGCGTGTGGGTGCCGGCCAGCAGCCGGGTGAGCTGCGCCTCGGGTGCGGCCGTGCCGTCCTGCCCCCCGCCCCCCGCGCCCGCCCCGCCGCGGTCCGCCCCGCCCGGCGCGCCGTCGCCGCCGGCGCGCCCGCCGAACCCCCCGCCGCCCGGCAGCCCGCCGTCGAGCACCCCGGCCGGCAGGCCCAGGTCGGCGGTGGTCCGCACGGTGCCGGACATCGCCTGCACGTCGGACGCCAGCACCCGGGCGACCAGCTGCTCCGCGGTGACCCGCGGCAGCTTCGGCGACCCGCCGGACGCGAGGGCCGGGACCAGGCCGACCGACACCGCCGCCAGGCCCGCCACCCCCACCGGCACCAGCACCCGGACGGCCTTCCGCCGCCGGTACGGCGCGGCCGGGCCGCCCCCGCCGTCCGCGGCCGGTCCGTCGCCGGTCACCGGGTTCGTGCGCTCCACTGCCATCGCGGTCAGCCCCTCCGTGGGAACGGTTCGGCGGCGGGCCCTTCGGCCGGGTGCCCCGGCGCTCTGGTGCCCGCTCTCCAGCATGCACCCGGCGGGCCGCCCCCGTCGTACCTCCATCACACACCGCGACCACCGCCCGCCGCATCGGCCCCGGGGAGCAACCGGTGTACGACCGCCGGAGCATGCCGACCCTGAGAGCCCCTCAGGGTCCGGGCGGCCGACGCGTCCGCCGGGGGGCTGACGTATCGTCCCCCTCATGAGCGAGTCCAGCAGCCCGGTCCCCACCTCCAGCGCCGTGCGGCGGGCCCTGCGCCGGGCCCGCGACGGCGTCGCCCTGGACACCGCGGAGGCCGCCGTGCTGCTCGCGGCGCGCGGCGCCGACCTGCGCGACCTGTGCGCCTCGGCGG
>NZ_JAJLRA010000005.1 GCF_020991365.1 Streptacidiphilus sp. ASG 303 | reverse complement strand
CACATCACCGCCGCGATCGCGGAGCGTGACCGGAACCGGTCCGCCTGACCGCCCGCCCGGGGTGCTAGCGCTCGCGGGCCCACCCCGCTAGCGCTAGCACCCCCGCTAGCACCCCAAACCCCGCCCCACCAGTGCGCTAGCGCATAGCACCCCACCTGCACAAACCCCCGAAACCGGCCCCGGAGGCCCCCCGTGACCCTCCTCTTGCTCGCTCTCGCCTGCCTGACCGTCGTCACGCTCGGTTACGCCGGGCTGTGTGCGGTCCAGCCGTTCGGCCCCTGCCGCGCCTGCCACGGCATCGGCTTCCAGACCACCACCGACCGCAAGGGCCGCCTCAAGCGCGGCAAGGACTGCCGCCGCTGCAAGGCCACCGGCCACCGCATCCGCACCGGCCGCCACCTCTACAACGCCTGGCGCCGCACCTACCACGCCGGCACCCGCTGACCCCCCGCCCGCCCACTGCCTTCGGGAGCACCCGCCCATGATGCTCAGCATCTCCGCCGTCGCCCTGCTCGGTGCCGCCGCGTTCTTCCTCCTCAAGTCCCGCGCCGTCTCCGTCGGCGCCGCCGCGGTGCTGTTCCTCTTCGGCTTCTTCGCCGCCGGAACCGGCGCCTACGGCCCCATCACCCAGCTCTGCGCCGCCCTCGCCCACTCCCTCGCCGGCCTGCGCCCCTGAAGGAGGAACCCACCATGCCCGCCCTGCCCGCTCGGCCCACGCCGCCCAGCGTCCGGCCGCTGGCCGCCGCCCACTTCAAGGACGCCCTGCGCGCCCTGGAGAGCGGCAACCGGCCCGCCGCCGTCCGCGCACTGCTCGACATCGACCCCGAATCCTGGACCGGCATCGAACACCGCCTCGCCCTGCTCGGGGAGGACCTCGCCGTCCTGCTCACCCTCGCCGCCACGGACGTGACCCGGTGACCGGCGACGCGGTGTTCCTCGCCGCCGCCACCGCCCCCGCCGTCCTCCTCCTGCCCCCGCTTGCCGTTGCCTGGCGGCGCTCCGCCCGGCAGGGGGACGCGGTGCTGGCCATGCTCGCCGACGAGCGCGCCAAGCGCGCCACCGGCCCGGACGACGACGGCCCGCCGCCCCCCGACGGCGGACAGCCCCAGGGGGCACCCGCGCACCTGGCCCCGGTCATCCCCCTGCACACCCGCACCGCCCCTGTGGCTGCTCGGATGCGGCGCGCGATCTGAAGGCAGCCCCCGTGTCCGGTAGGGGAGGACCGGGGTGCTCGGTGGCTCAGTGCAGCGTCCGTTGCCTCCACCACCGCCCTATGTCCCACCCGTTCACCGTGCCGATGAACGGGCTTGTACGCCGCCGTAGCCGATTGTCCAGAGGCTCCAGAAGACGTCCGAGGTCTGTTCTGGCCCGCGGTGGCAAGCGGTGCAGCACTACGTCCAGTCGGTCTCGCGCTGTGAGCCAGTCACACCCCGGACACGGACAGGGAAAGAGATCCATACGGCCGGGCTCGCAGACCGCTTCCCGGTAGCGGGCCAGGTCTGCCGCGACGTCACCCGGCAACAGGCCGTCGCTCTGCAACTCGACACGTCGGATGGCCACTCTGGTGGCGGCAGACACCCCGGCGACCTGCCGTAGGGGTCTGCCAAAGCTCAATCTCCGCTGCTGAGCGCGGAGCAGGTCCGGGCGCCTACGCGGCATAGCCCTTTCGGTTCGCAGTCACAGCGTCATCCTTCCACGCTCACCGCAACCCCCGCTGCTCGATTAACCCCGTCCACGCACGAGCCCCGGGACCGGTCGGCGTCTCCCGCCAAGGTTCCGCCGCCCGCCCCGGGGCCCTACCTGATCCCGCAGCAACGAGACAGGAGATCCCAGGATGCACCCGCCCGCGCTGCCCGCGCAGCGTCACCTGCCGGCCATCCTCGCCGCGAGTGTGCCGCTCGCCGGATGGGCCGCCACCACCACCGTCCTGGCCCGCCGCCTGGACGCCGCCCGCCGCGACCCGCTCACCGGGCTGATGACCCGCGACGCGTTCACCGCCCGCGCCACTCGCCTGATCGCCCGCCGGCCGGTGCTGGTGGTGCTGGTGGACCTGGACGGCTTCAAGGCCCTCAACGACACCCGCGGCCACGCCGCCGGAGACGCCGTCCTCGCCCACACCGCCCACCGCCTGGTCGCCGCCGTCGGCCCCACCGGGGCGGCCGGCCGGTTCGGCGGGGACGAGTTCACCACCGCCCACCCCTGTCCTCGCGCCGAGGCCGCCGCCGTGCACCTGGCCCGGCTGCATGACCGCCTCACCGAACCCGTCCCGTTCGGGCCCGACCTGCTGCCGCTGGGCGCCTCGCTCGGCGGCCACCTCGCCACCCCCGGCACCCCGCTGGCCGACGCCCTGACGGCGGCGGACGCCGCGATGTACGCGGCCAAACGTGCGGGCGGCGGATGGGAGCTGTCCGAGCACCCCGCTCGCACCTACGCCGCCGCCCCCCGCCGCTGGCGCCGCCACCGCCCCGCCGCGGCCGCCTGACGCTCGCTCCGGTGCCGCCGCTACCCAGCAGCGGCACCCCCCTCTGCCCCTCACCGAAGGGAGCCCCGCCCGCATGACCGCACCCCCCGACCCCGCCCTGACCGCCGCCGCGCTGGCCTGCGCCGGCCGCGGCTGGCACGTCTTCCCCCTCACCCCCGGCGCGAAGAAGCCCGCCGTCCGCGACTGGGAGCACCGCGCCACCACCGATCCCGGCCGCATCCGCCGCTGCTGGCAGGCGGGCCCGTTCAACATCGGCCTGGCCTGTGGCCCCTCCCGGCTGCTGGTGGTGGACCTGGACACCCCCAAGCACCCCGGCGACACCCCGCCCGAGGCGTGGGCGCTGCCCGGCGTCACCGACGGCGCGGACGTGCTCGCCGTGCTGTGCGAGCGCGCGCACCTGCCGTTCCCGGACGCCACGTTCACCGTGCGGACCCGATCCGGTGGGCTGCACCTGTACTTCGCCGTCCCCGAGGCGGTGCCACTGCCGCCGTCCACGGTCGGCACGCTCGGGTGGAAGGTGGACACCCGCTGCCGCGGCGGCTACGTCCTCGCCCCCGGCTCCGTGGTGGACGCTGTCCCCTACCGCGTGGAGCGCAACGATCCGCCCGCGCCCCTTCCCTCCTCGCTGATCAGCAAGGGGGCCCCGGCCCGGCAGACGCCGCGCATCACCCCCGCCCGGTGGCGGGACCGGATGAGCGACGCCGACGCCTACAGCCGCGCCGCCCTGGACGGCGAGACCGCCCGCGTCCGCACCGCCCCGGAGGGGCAGCGCAACCACACCCTGTTCCGCGCCGCCGCCGCCCTCGGGCGCTTGGTGGCTGCTGGCACCCTGCCGCGGGAGGCCGCCGAAGGCGCTCTGGCCGAGGCCGCTACTGCGGTCGGGCTGGGGGAGGCGGAGATCCGCCGCACCCTCGCCTCCGGCCTCGCCCGCGGCGCCCAGCTCACGATCCCGGGAGTCGCGGCATGACCATCCCCCACCCCCTGGACGCCTCTTCGTCCCTGTTCGCGGACTGGGACAACACGCTCCCCCCGCCCCCGGAGATGCAGCCCGAGGCAGAGGTGTGGGAGGACCCCATCCCCCTCGGACAGGCCCGCGCCCTGCCCCCGTTCCCCACCGACGCCCTGCCCGAGTGGCTGGCCGACATGGTCGCCGCGGTGGCGGAGGAGACCCAGACCCCGCCGGACCTGGCCGGCTGCGTGGCCCTGTCGGTGCTGTCCACCGCCGCCGGCGGCCGCGCGCAGGTGGCGGTGCGCGGTCGGTGGCGGGAGCCGGTGAACACCTTCATCGCCGTCGCCCTGCCGCCCGGCAACCGCAAGAGTGCCGTCTTCTCCCTGATGACCGCCCCCCTGCTCGCGGTCGAGAAGGCCATGGTCGAGACCTCCGCCGCCACCCGCGCGGAGGCGGAAACCACCGCCCGCCTGGCCCGGGCCGCCGCCGACAAGGCCGCCGCCAAGGCCGCGAACGCCGCCCCCGACGAGCGCGACGCCCTGACCGCCGAGGCGATCGCCCTGGCCCAGGCCGCCGAGGCGGCCACCGTCCCCGAGCGGCCCCAACTGGTGGCCGACGACGTCACCCCCGAAGGGCTCGCCACGCTGCTGGCCGAGCAGGGCGGCCGGATGGCCGTCCTCTCCCCGGAGGGCGGCATCTTCGACATCATCGCCGGCCGCTACTCCGGCACGCCGAACATGGACGTCTTCCTCAAGGGCCACGCCGGGGACGTGCTGCGGGTCAACCGGCAGGGAAGGGACCGCCAGTACATCGAGGCCCCCGCCCTCACCATGGGCTTGGCCGTGCAGCCGTCGGTGTTCACCGACATCGCCAAGGTCAAGGGGTTCGAGGGCCGCGGCCTGCTCGCCCGGTTCCTCTACTGCCTCCCCGCCTCCCTGGTCGGCTACCGCAACCTCACCCCCGACCTCATCCCGGAGGCGGTGGCGGAGGCGTACACCCGGCAGGTGGCGGCGCTGACCCTGGCCCTGGCCGGCTGGACCGACCCGGCAGTACTCACCCTCACCCCCGAGGCGGACGCCGCGATGCTCGCCCACCAGCAGGACACCGAACCCAAGCTCCGCAAGGGCGGCGCCCTGGCCCACATCGACACCTGGGCCAGCAAACTCGACGGCGCCGTCGCCCGCCTCGCCGGACTCCTCCACCTCGCCGCCCACCCCACCGACGGCTGGACCCGCCCCATCCACGCCGACACCATCCGGTCGGCCGGCCGCCTCGGGCACTACTTCACCGCCCACGCCCTGGCCGTCTTCGACGCCATGGGCTCCGACCCCGCCCACACCGGCGCCCGCACCGTCCTGGACTGGCTGCGCGCCAACCCCGCCGACCGCATCTCCCGCCGCGAGCTGTTCAACAAGCTGCCCCGCGGCGAGTTCCCCACCGTCGCCGACCTCGAACCCGCCCTGACCCTGCTCGAAGAACACGGCTGGATCCGCCAGGAACCACCGCCCCCGCGCACCTCCCGCGGCGGCCGGCCACCCGCACCCCGCTACACGCTGCACCCCGCCATCACCCACCCCGGCCCCTGACCGGACCCCAGGAACCACCCGCACAACCCGCAGAACCTGCAAAACCCCACACCTGGCCGCTGACCAGCACCGACGCCACCGGTCGCACCCGCCGCAGAACCTCCGGAAACTCCCGCACAACCCCACCCGCCCACGGCCCGCCCTGGCGGCCGGGAGGTTCTGCGGGAGTTTCCCCCAGGTTTTGCCGCACCCCACCGCAGACCCGAACCTGCAGCTCAGCCGCCACGCCCCGGGGTTCTGCAGGTTTTGCGGGTTCTGCAGTGCCACTCCACGCCCCTAACCATCTGGAGCCGCCCGTGCGCATTCGCCTGCACGGCACCGAAGACGAGTGCCGCCGCACTGCCGACACCCTTGTCACCGTCTTGGACGTGCTCGACGTCAGCCGTCCCTACCCCTACCGGTCCCAGTCCCGGCTGGTCCGCCTCTACCTCACCGCCGCCCTGCCCGACGCCACCGAGGAGAAGCCGCAGTGACCATTGCCAAGCCCAAGCTCCGCCTCCGAGGAATGCTGACGCTCCCGGAGGTCTGCGAGGAACTGCAGATCTCCCGATCGACCTTCTACGACTGGCGACAGAAGAAGCGGGCGCCCCGCTGCATCAAGCTGCCCAATGGAGACCTACGGGTGCGTCGAAGCGACCTGGACGACTGGCTCATGGAGCACGAGGACGCCGCCTGATGACGACCACCTACGACGTCCGCATCTGGAGGATCCGCCCCTACAAGGGCAAGCGGGGCACGACCTACACCGTCCGGTGGGTCGTCGCCAGCGAGGAGAAGCGGGAGACCTTCGCCACGGAGGCACTCGCCGACTCGTTCCGCTCGGAACTGGTCAGTGCCGCCCGGAAGGGTGAGGCGTTCGACGTGGAGACGGGTCACCCGGTCTCCCGAAAGCCGAAGGGCGCGGGATTGAGTTGGTACGACTTCGCAGTCCAGTTCGTGGATGCCAAGTGGGCCCGCGCGTCCGCCAACAACCGCAAGAACATCGCGAAGACGCTCACCGCAACCACTGTGGCCCTGTTCCGTAGGGAGCCGGGGGAGTTCGAGCCGGTTGAGGTCCGCACCGCGCTCCGGGAGTACGCCTTCAACCGCAACCGCCGGGACAGTGCGCCGCCGGACGTCGCCGCAATCCTGCGGTGGGCGCAGCGGAACACCCTCCCCATGACGGCGTGGGCGGACACGGCGTGGGTGGACGCGGTGCTGAACGCCCTTGCCACCAAGCTGAACGGCAGGCCCGCCGCTGCGTCCACGGTGAAGCGGCACCGCAGAGTACTGAACATCGCCCTCGACCATGCCGTGAGGCATGGAATCCTGTCGGCCAACCCCTTGCCGAAGGGCAGGGGGAGCAGCCCGAAGACGGCGGCCACAGTGGACCGGCGGTGCCTGCTCAACCCGGAGCAGGTCGGGCGGTTGCTCGGGTGGATCCACCCCCGCCCGCGGACCGGGACCCGGCTGCACGCCTACTTCGCCACCCTCTACTACGCGGGGCCTCGTCCCGAGGAGGCAGTGGCGATGCGGGTCCGGGACGTCACGCTGCCTGCCGAGGATGCTGCGGACCAATGGGGGGAACTGGTCTTTCACACCGCTACTCCGGAGGTGGGTAAGCACTGGACTGACTCCGGAGAGATCCACGACACCCGGCACCTCAAGGGCCGGGCTGAGGGGGAAACTCGGATCGTGCTGGCGCATCCCGCCCTGGCGAGGATCCTCCGGGAGCACATCGCGGCCGAGGAGTTGAAGCCCGGCGACCTGCTGTTCCCGGGGGAGAAGGGCGGCCGGTTGTCGGGTTCCGTCTTCCGCCGGGCGTGGGACAAGGCTCGGCGGGCGGTGCTCACCGATGAGGAGTACGAGTCCCCGGTGGGACGGCGGGTCTACGACCTGCGGCACACCTGTCTCACGACCTGGCTCAACAGCGGCGTGCCGCCGGCGCAGGTGGCCGCATGGGCGGGCAACAGCGTGCCGGTCCTGCTCTCCACCTACGCCCTGTGCATCTCCGGCCAGGAAGCCGATCTGAAGCGCCGCATCGAGGCGGCCATGCAGGTGGGTGGGGAGGTGTCGGCGGGCGGCGGCGCCTGGTGAACTTCGCCGTGTATTCGCCGTGACCGCCCGCAGACCCCCGGTGCCAGCCGGACACGACCGGACTGCCTCGGCGCCCGTACGGACGCCGGGGCCGCCGTTGCCAAACCGAAGGAGTGAGCCGCTGAGCAGCAAAAACGCCCCGGAACCTTCACTGGTTCCGGGGCGTTGCGCGTGGGGGAGAGGTGGTGCCCCCGGCAGGACTCGAACCTGCGACCAAGTGCTTAGAAGGCACCTGCTCTATCCGCTGAGCTACGGGGGCCGGACAGGAGCCGGACGGGCTGCCGTGAGCGGCGCGGGTGCGGCACGCGGCGGCGGTGGCCGGCCCCGGGCGGATGCGCGGTGCACGGGGCGGGCCGTTGTCCTGTCGGGGACAGGATAAGGGTGTCCGGGGTGTCTCCCTGGTGTTCCACGGGTGCGCCGTGCGGTGCGGCGCGGGTGAAGCGGTCCGATAATCGCAGGTGGGCGGCGGGTGCGCATCGGTATTGGCGGGCGTCCCGCCGGACGTTGTGCACTCGTTACGGCCCTGCGGCCCCACCCGTTATGGACCCGGTGGGTATCGGGGGGAGGTGTCCTTTTCGTCCGCACAGGGGATCCGGGCTGGTGGGGGCGTGGCGTCCGGAGAGAGGAATGGCAGGCAAAGAATTGTCATGCACTCAGCGGAATGGTCAACGGGAAGGGGGAAAACCCGCTCGCCCGAGGGATCGGAGTTTTCCCCATGCCGCGGTTGTCCACAGGTTTCCGGGGGCGGCTGGTGCGGGTGCTCCGGTCGGCGGCACTCTCGCCACAACGCAACCAACGACGGGGAGTGTCCGTGAACGAGACCCTGGTGACGATCGTCGGCAACGCCGCCACCGGCGTCCGCTACTCCACCACGTCTGCCGGAGTGCCGCTCGCCAGCTTCCGGCTCGCCTCCACCGAGCGCCGCTACGACCGGCAGCGGGGCTCCTGGGTGGACGGTGAGACCAGCTTCGTGACGGTGTGGGCATGGCGGTGGATGGCCGAGAACGTGGTGAGCTCGGTGAGCAAGGGTGATCCGCTGGTCGTGACCGGCAAGATGCGGGTGCGCGACCGCGAGCAGGACGGGAAGCGGACGATCACGGTCGATGTCGACGCCTGGGCCCTGGGTCACGACCTGGCGCGCGGCACCTCCGCCTTCCGGCGGGCGGTGCGGGCCCGGCCGGAGGCGGCGGGAGGTCCGGCCTGGGGGCCGTCCGAGGTCGTCGGCGGCAGCGGCGGCACCGGCGTCGGCGGGGTCGACGGGGTCGCTCACGGAGGCGGCGCAGCCCGCGGCGGCGGTGCGGTGGTCCGTGAGCGGATGACCGCCCCGGTCTGACCGGCCCGGCGCGGTGGCCGCGTCGCCAGCCGGGGAGGACCGCCGCCGGTGCCCGGATTTGCTGACTTGTCGACAGTCTCCGCTGGTTGAAGGGGGTTTGGTAACAGAAGCGAAACAGGATCGTCCTGGTTCCGTACGGGGGTTTAGGGCCCGTTCTGGATCAATAGGATGCCTCGGGTAAGGAACGGCCGCGCTGGGGGGCTGCGGCAGTGTGCGGTGTCGCGCCGTCGTGCGCGACCGCTCGGAGGAGACATCTATGTTCCGTGTTCGCGGGCGGGTCATACCCCGCGTATCAACTGTCATGCTCGCGTCGAGCATGCTCGTCGTCGGCGGTCTCGCCGCGGCCGGGTCCGCTGCCGCCGAGGACGGCTCGGGTGACGCCGGCGCCACCGCCACCCTGGAGCAGCACCTCTACCACGGGGGTCCCGTGGTGGTCGACGGCAGCGAGCGGGTGGCCGGCGGGCTCTTCACGCTCGACACCGGCAAGGGCAGCGTCTACACCTACTGCATCGACTTCGGCCACTACACCAAGAACGGCGCGAAGTACCAGGAGGCCGGCTGGGACGCCACCTCCCTGGCCAACAACCCGAACGCCGGCCGGATCAAGTGGATCCTGGAGAACTCCTACCCGGCCAAGGGCGTCGCCGAGCTGCCGGTCAAGGGCCTCAGCGAGGACCAGGCCGCCGCCGGCACCCAGGCCGCGATCTGGCACTTCTCCGACGGCAAGGACGCCGTGCCGAAGGACCCGGCCGCGGCCGGGCTCACCACGTACCTGGAGGAGAACGCCGCGGTCCAGGAGGAGCCCAAGCCCTCCCTGGAGCTGACGCCCGACGCCGTCTCCGGCAAGAGCGGCGACCTCATCGGCCCGGTCAACGTCTCCGCCAACGCCACCGTGCAGCTCCGGCTGGACGACGCCGCCGCCAAGTCCGGCGTCAAGCTGGTCGACCGGGACGGCAGGCCGGTGACCGAGGCGTCCAACGGCAGCGCCGTGTACTTCTCCGTCCCGGCCGGCGCCGCCCCCGGCACCGCGACCCTCACGGCCTCCGCCACCACCGAGGTGCCGGTCGGCCGCGCGTTCACCAGCCTCGGCTACACCCCGCAGGAGCACAGCCAGACGATGATCCTCGCCGGTTCCGGCAAGGTCGACGTCTCCGACACCGCCACCGCGACCTGGGCCCGCAAGGGCGCCATCCCGGCCGCCGAGGCCCGCGAGTACTGCCAGAGCGGCAAGGTCGTCGTCACCGTCTCCAACAACGGCGACGAGGACTTCACCGGCACCGTCGCCGGCCGGCCCGTCACCGTGCACCCGGGCGGCAAGCAGGAGGTCGCCGTCCCGGTCGCCGAGGACGCGCACTACGCGATCGAGATCAAGGGCTCCAACGGCTTCTCGAAGACCTTCGAGGGCGTCCTGGACTGCCGGACCAGCAGCAGCACCGGCGGCGGCACCGCGGGCGGCACCGCCCCGAGCGCCTCGCCGAGCCCGACCCCGAGCAGCAGCGCCACGGGCGGCACCACCGGCACCGCGGGCGGCAGCACCACCGGCGCCACCACCGGGGGCGGTCTGGCCGAGACCGGCAGCAGCAGCGCCACCCCCGTGATCGCCGGCGTGGCCGCGGTCCTCGTGGTCGTCGGCGGCGGCGTGGTCTTCTTCCTCCGCAGGCGCCGCTCCTCCTGATCCCGGATTCCGCCGATCACGGATTCCGCCGATCACGGATTCCGCTGATCACGGATTCCACCGGTCCCGGATCCCGCTGGTCCCGGACCGCCCCGGAGCGGCACCGCCCGGCCGTCGGCCGCCCCGCCGGGGCGGTCCCGCCGGACCGGCGGCGCCGCCCGGAGCAGCACCGCACCGGACCCGGTCCCCGTCCGCGGGGGCCGGGTCCCGGCATGCGGGGCGGCGCTCCCGGGTGCGGCACAATGGAGGGTCGTAACCCCGTAAGCCATTCCCGACGACGCCGGAGCGATTTCCTTGGCTGAGTTCATCTACACCATGCGCAAGGTGCGCAAGGCGCACGGCGACAAGGTCATCCTTGACGACGTGACGCTGAGCTTCCTTCCGGGAGCGAAGATCGGCGTCGTGGGCCCCAACGGCGCCGGCAAGTCCACCGTGCTGAAGATGATGGCGGGCCTGGACCATCCGTCCAACGGCGACGCCTTCCTCTCGCCCGGCTACACCGTGGGCATGCTCCTCCAGGAGCCCCCGCTCGACGAGTCGAAGACCGTGCTGGAGAACGTCCAGGACGGCGTCCGCGAGACCAAGGCCAAGCTCGACCGGTTCAACGAGATCGCCGAGCTCATGGCCACCGACTACTCCGACGAGCTCCTCGACGAGATGGGGAAGCTCCAGGAGCAGCTGGACCACGCCAACGCCTGGGACCTCGACGCCCAGCTGGAGCAGGCCATGGACGCCCTGGGCTGCCCGCCCGGCGACTGGCAGGTCACCAACCTCTCCGGCGGTGAGCGCCGCCGCGTGGCGCTGTGCAAGCTGCTGCTGGAGGCCCCCGACCTGCTGCTGCTCGACGAGCCCACCAACCACCTGGACGCCGAGTCCGTGCAGTGGCTGGAGCAGCACCTGGAGAAGTATGCCGGCACCGTCGTCGCGGTCACCCACGACCGGTACTTCCTCGACAACGTCGCCGAGTGGATCCTGGAGCTGGACCGCGGCCGCGCCTACCCGTACGAGGGCAACTACTCCACGTACCTGGAGACCAAGCAGGCCCGTCTCAAGGTCGAGGGCCAGAAGGACGCCAAGCGCGCCAAGCGGCTCAAGGAGGAGCTGGACTGGGTCCGCTCCAACGCCAAGGGCCGCCAGGCCAAGTCCAAGGCCCGCCTCGCCCGGTACGAGGAGATGGCGGCCGAGGCCGAGAAGATGCGGAAGCTGGACTTCGAGGAGATCCAGATCCCGCCGGGCCCGCGCCTGGGCAGCATCGTGGTCGAGGTCAAGAACCTCCACAAGTCGTTCGGCGACAAGGTGCTCATCGACGACCTGTCGTTCACCCTGCCCCGCAACGGCATCGTCGGCGTGATCGGCCCCAACGGCGCCGGCAAGACCACGCTCTTCAAGATGATCACCGGCGACGAGAAGCCCGACTCCGGCGAGATCAAGGTCGGCGAGACCGTCAAGATCTCGTACGTCGACCAGAACCGCGGCGGCATCGACCCCAAGAAGACGCTGTGGGCCGTCGTCTCCGACGAGCTGGACTACATCAACGTCGGCCAGGTCGAGATGCCCTCGCGGGCCTACGTCTCCGCCTTCGGCTTCAAGGGCCCGGACCAGCAGAAGCCGGCCGGCGTCCTCTCCGGCGGCGAGCGCAACCGCCTCAACCTCGCGCTCACCCTCAAGCAGGGCGGCAACCTGCTGCTCCTCGACGAGCCGACCAACGACCTCGACGTCGAGACCCTCTCCTCGCTGGAGAACGCGCTGCTGGACTTCCCCGGCTGCGCCGTCGTGGTCTCCCACGACCGCTGGTTCCTGGACCGGGTCGCCACCCACATCCTCGCCTACGAGGGCGAGAGCAAGTGGTTCTGGTTCGAGGGCAACTTCGAGTCGTACGAGAAGAACAAGGTCGACCGGCTCGGCGCCGAGGCCGCCCGGCCGCACCGCGCCACCTACAAGAAGCTCACCCGCGGCTGAGACGCCGCACCAGGCCGCCGGGCCCGCGGGACACACCGCGGGCCCGGCGGCACCCGGCCCGGGGGGCCGCCGGTGCGGCGGCCCGCCGGGCCGGTGCACGTAGGCTTGCGGGACGACGGGGCTCCGGTACGGCTGCGGGCCTCCCGTAGGACGAGGACGAGGAGAGCACCACCCGTGGCACGCCACATCTACGCATGCCCGATGCGCTGGTCGGACATGGACGCCTTCGGCCACGTGAACAACGTGGTCTTCCTCCGCTACCTGGAGGAGGCCCGGATCGACTTCATGTTCACCCAGGCCGCCGAGGCCGGGGCCGGGGAGTTCGCGGGCGGATCGGTGGTGGCCCGCCACGAGATCGACTACCTCAAGCCTCTGGTCCACCGGCCCGAGCCGGTCACCGTCGAGACCTGGGTGACCCGGCTCGGCGCGGCCTCGCTGCACGTCTCCTACGAGGTCAAGGACACCGACGCCGCCGGCCGCGAGACGGTGTACGTCCGGGCGTCCACCGTGGTCGTCCCCTACGACCTGGCGGCCGGCCGCCCCCGCCGGATCTCGCCCGTGGAGCGTGCCTTCCTCAGCCGCTTCATGGACGGCGCCGACGACGACGCCGGCGTGCGCGCCGGTGCGGCCGAGGGGGCGGCGGCCTGAACACCGCACCGGCCCCCGCCGTGTCCGACGCGCGCACACCCGCCGCCTCGGGCGCCGCCGCCTCCGCGGAAGCCCCGCGGACGGGCGGCAGGCCCGCCGTGACCGCACTCCGTCTCGCGGACGCCGGGGAGGGTGCCGACCTGGCGTCGTTCCTCCAGCGGCTGCTCCGCTACGACCGCGCGGCGGTGGTGCGGCTGCAGGCCGCCCCGGTACCGGCTCCCGGGCCCGTGCCCGGTCGTACCCCCGTCCCCGGTCGTACCCCCGCCCCCGCTCCCGGGTCCGCCCCCGCTCCCGGGTCCGCCCCCGCCCCCGGGTCCGGCTCCGCACCGGGCGGGGACGCCCGCCCCGGCGCCGCCGGAACGCCCACCGGAACGTCCGCCGGCGTGCTCGCCGTCTTCGGGCGCCTGCCCCTGGGGGCCTCGGGCACCGTGGCCGTCCGCGCCGTCCGCCTCTCCGGGCCCGTCGAGCCGCTGGACGCCACCGTCTCCGCCGGGCAGCTGCTGGAGGCCGTCGACGAGGCCGGCGCCTCGCTGGCCGTCCCCCCGGGCGTCACCGGACCGGCCTGGGCGGGCATGCTGCCGCCCCGCGGCGGCTGGCGGCCGCTGGGCGGTCCGCTGCCCGGTGAGCGGATCGCCGCGTCCGTCGCGGCCGCCGTCGCCGAGTTCCGCGCCCGCAGCGAGGCCCTGGCCCCGGAGGACCGGACCCGCCCGGCACTCGACGCGCTGGCCGACGAGATCTGGTCCCGCCCGCTGGAGGACGCCCCCGAGCTCCCGCTGCGGGCCGCACACGCCGCCCGGGTGCTGGGCTTCGTCCGCCCCGGGGCCCCGCTCGGCGCCTTCGCGTCCGGCGCGTGGCTGCGTCTGAGCGCCCCCCACGGGTCGGTCGCGCTGCGCCGCGCCCCCGCCCCGGGCAGCGGCCTGGGCCTCACCCCGCTGGGCTGACCCCGCCGTCCCGGCCCGCAGTCCCGTCCCTCTCTCCCGCCCGCCGTCCCCCGCCTGCTGGAGCCGCCGGGTGCCGCCGGGTGCCGCCGGGGGAGGGCCGAGGGTGCCGGGGCCGCCCCGGCGCCCGGCTCGGCCGGCCGCACCCGCCCGCTCCGACCGGCCGCCGGGCGGGTCCGGGCGGCCCGGTGCGTCAGCCGGGGGTGTTGACCATCGAGGCGGCCGCGTAGGTGAGGTAGTCCCACAGCTGCCGCTCCTGCTCCGGGGCGAGCCCGAGGCCGTCGAGGGCGGTGCGCATGTGGCGGAGCCAGGCGTCGTGGGCGGCGCGGTCGACGCGGAACGGCACGTGCCGCATCCGCAGCCGCGGGTGGCCGCGGCGCTCGCCGTAGGTGCGCGGGCCGCCCCAGTACTGCATCAGGAAGAGGGTCAGCCGCTCCTCGGCCGGGCCCAGGTCCTCCTCCGGGTACATGGGCCGGAGCAGGGGGTCCTCGGCGACGCCCTGGTAGAAGCGGTGCACGAGGCGGCGGAAGGTGTCCTCGCCGCCGACCGCGTCGTAGAAGGTCTCCTCGCCGGTGGTGCCGCGCCCGATCTCTGTCACCCCACCATGGTCGCAGAAGCGCCGGGCGGGCTGGCGAGGGCGTCCCTCCCCGGCCCGCCCGCCCGTGCGGCGGTACCGGTCAGGCGTCCTCCCAGCTGAAGAGGCGCCAGGCGATCCCGGTGAGTACGGCCGCGAACAGCAGCAGGCCTCCCATGGTGGGCAGGGCGTCGCCGAAGCCGCCGCCCCGGGTCAGCACGCTCTGCACCGAGGTGACCAGGTGCCGCAGCGGCAGCACCTCGGAGATCCCCTTGAGCCAGGAGGGGGCGTCGTCCATGGAGAAGAACGACCCGGACAGGAACGACATGGGGAGCACGATGCTCTGCGCCATGCCGTTGGCCGCCTCCTCGGTCTTGGCCACCGCGCCGACCACCAGGCCGATCGACATGAACGCGATGATGCCGCAGACCACCAGGGGGACCGCCAGCCACCAGTGCCCGGTGAGCCTCAGCCCGAAGAAGGGCAGCGTGGCCACCGAGATGAAGATCGCCGTCTGCACCAGCCCGGTGAGCAGGCTGACGCCGACCCGGGAGGCGACGATGGCCCCCGCGCTCACCGGGGCGAGCCGGAGCCGGCGCAGCAGCCGCTTCTTGCGCCAGGAGACCAGGGTGAGCGCGGCGCTGAAGACGGCGCCGGTGGCGATCGCCCAGCCCAGCAGGCCCGGGGTGAAGAACTGGATCGCCTTGATCGACTCGTCCTCGACCTGCGCGCTGCGGAGCCGGTACGCCGGGGGCCTCCCGCTGGCGTCCTGGTTGGCCTGCTGGACGAGGGCGTTGACGACGCCCTGGACGGCGCCCGCGCGGACCTGGTCGGCGGCGCTGAAGCGGAGCACCACGGTGCCGGAGCCGTCCTGCTCGATCAGGGCGTCCAGGTCGCCCTTGCGGACCTTGCGCAGCGCCTCCGCCTCGTCCGGCATGCGGGTCACGGTGAAGACCTTGTCCAGGTCGTCCCTGGCCGGACCCTTCAGCGAGTCGACCACGGCCACCGGGCCGACCTGGGCGACCTTGGCGTGGGGGCTGGAGGCGCTCTTGAAGAGGGTGCCGAAGAGCACCAGGAACATGAGCGGGAAGAGCACCACGAAGAAGAGCGCCGACCGGTCCCGCAGGAAGGCGACGACCATCACCTTCGAGAGGCTCCCGAAGGCGCTCACGCCACCGCGTGAGGCGCGCGGCGCGTGCGGGTCGCGCGGGGCGGGCGGGGTCGGGGCGGCGGTCCGGCCGTCGGGGGCGGGCGCCCCGGGGACGGGCGCCCCGGGGGCGGTGGCGGCGGGTGTGCGCGCGGCCGGGAGGCCGGCCGCGCCGCGGGGGACGGCACCTCCGGGGGCGGCGCCGTCGGGGGTGTCCCCGCCGGGCGCCGTGCCGTCGGGGGCGGCCCCGTCGGGCGCCGTGCCGTCGGGGGCGGCCCCGTCGGGCGCCGTGCCGTCGGGGGCGGCCCCGTCGGCGGGGCCCCGTACACCGGTCCGGTCGTCGGTCATGCCCGGTACTCCCGTCCGGTGAGGTGGAGGAAGACGTCCTCCAGGGTGGCGCCGCGGACCTCGAGCCCGCGCAGGGCGTTGCGCTCGGCCAGGGCGGAGAGCACCGGTGCGGGGGTGCGGGTCGAGGCGGAGAGGGTCGTGCCGTCGTCCTCGACGGTGACGTCCCCGGCGCCGGCCGCGGCCAGCGCCTCGCGCAGGGCGTCGGCGCCGACCACCCCGGACTCCACGCTGACCCTGACCTTGTCGTCCAGCTCCCGGACGAGCGCGGCCGGGGCGCCGGTCCGCAGGATCCTGCCGTGGTCCATGACCGAGACGCGGTCGCAGAGGATCTCGGCCTCGTCGAGGTAGTGGGTGGTGAGGACGACGGTGCGGCCCTCGGCGTTGATGCCCCGCAGCAGGTCCCACAGGTTGCGCCGGGCCTGCGGGTCGAGGCCCGTGGTGGGCTCGTCCAGGAAGACGAGTTCCGGGTCGTGGACCAGCGCGCAGGCGATGGAGAGGCGCTGGGCCTGGCCGCCGGAGAGCTTCTCGGCGCGCACGCTCCCGAACCCGGCCAGCCCGACGCGGTCCAGCATGGTGTCCGCGGTCCCGGCCCCGACCCCGTAGAGGGAGGCGAAGGTGCGGATGGTCTCACGCGCCGTCAGGCGCTCGAAGAAGGCGGAGGCCTGGAACTGCACGCCGATGCGCGGCAGCAGGCGCGGGTTGCGCGGCCACGGGCTCTCGCCCAGCAGCTCGACGCGGCCCTCGTCCGCCTCGCGGATCCCCTCCAGGATCTCCAGCGTGGTGGTCTTCCCCGCTCCGTTCGGCCCCAGGATGCCGTAGAACTCGCCCGACTCGACGGTGAGTGACACACCGTCGACGGCCTGGATGTCCCCGTACCGCTTCCGGATTCCCTCGGCGGCTATTGCAGCTGTCATGACACACCACCCTAGGGGCGCGAAGTGACCACCGATGGCTTTTTGCCCGGCCTTCGGGACCACTTCGCGGCAACGCGCCGCCGGGCAGCGCGGCGGGCCCCCGGAGGTGCAGAGTAGGGCCCATGAAGCAGCGGTCAGGGGAGGCCGGCGGGGTGCGGGAGCCGTGGGCGGGGCTGGTGGCGGAGCTGGCGGCGCAGGGCGCCCTGGACGATCCGGCGTGGCGCACGGCGTTCGAGGAGGTGCCCCGCCACGCCTTCGTGCCCGCCTTCCACCGGCCCCTGCCCGGGCAGGGCTGGGTCCGGGCCGCCGCGGACGACCCCGACCCGCGGCGGCGCGCCGACTGGGCGCGGGGGGTGTACGAGGACACGGCGCTCGTGCTGCGCCTCGACGGGGGCGCGGCGGCGGCGTGGTGCCGGAGGCCCTCGCAGACCGCCCGGCTCCTGGACGGCATGCAGGCCGGGGAGGGGCAGCGGGTGCTGGAGGTCGGCACCGGCAGCGGGTACGGCGCCGCGCTGCTTGCGCACCGGCTCGGCGCGGAGCGGGTGTTCACCGTCGGCCCCGGGCCGGCCGAGGAGCCGGCGCGGCGGCTGGCCGACGCCGGGTACGGCGGTGTGACCGCCGTGTCCGGGGACGTGGCCAAGGGGTGGCCGGCCGGCGCCCCGTACGACCGGGTGGTGGTCGCGGGCGACGTGTCCGGGCCGGCGGCCGTCTCCGCCGACTGGGTGGCGCAGTGCCGCCCCGGGGCCGCCGTCCTGGTGCCGGTGGGCGGCGCGCTCGTCCGGCTGCGGGTGGCGGCCGACGGGACGGCCGCCGGGCGCTTCCTGCCCGTACCGGTGCGGCTGGGGCCCCTGCACGGACCGCCGGGTGCGGGCGGCGGCGCGGGTGCGGGCGGCGGCCGCGACGGAACGAGGGCGGCCCGCCGGACCGGCTGGCTGCGGGCGCGGCGCTCGCGGACCGGCATCCGCCCCGAGGGCCCGGCCTTCCTCTTCGCCCTGGCACTCGCGCTGCCGGAGCTGGAGGTGTGGGCCGCGTACGACCGCGGGCGGCGCAGCACCTGGCTCACGGTGGCGGCGCCCGACGGCTCGACGGCGCGGGCCGCGCCGGACGGCGCGGTGAGCCGGACCGGCCCGCAGGAGGTCTGGCCGGCCGTGGAGGAGCTGCACGACCGGTGGACGGCCGAGGGCCGGCCCGGGTGGGAGCGGTTCGGGCTCACCCTGGCCGGGGACCGGCAGTGGGCGTGGCTGGACCGGCCGGACCGCGCGTGGGCGGCCCCGGAGCGGCCCGGGGCGCCCTGAGGCGCCCGGGCTCCCCGCCGTCCCCGGCCCGTCCCGTGCCCCGGCCGTCCCCCCGTGGCCCCGGTCCGTCCCGTGCCCCGGCCGGCCGGGGCACGGGGCCGGTCAGACGCGGTGGACGGTGATGGTCGTCCAGGCGCCCACGTGGATGCGGTCGCCGTCCCGGAGCGGGACCGCGGTGTGGGGGGACACGGGATCCGCGCCGCCGTTGACGGTGGTCCCGTTGGTGGAGTCCTGGTCGACCAGGATCCAGCCGCCGTCGGGCTGCTCCTGGAGCAGGGCGTGCTGGTGCGAGGCGCCCGGGTCCTCCGGCGGCACGGAGAGGTCGATCTCGGGCACGGTGCCGCGGTGGTGGCTGCGGCGGCCGATCCGCAGCTGCCCCCGGCCCGTCATCGGGATGCGGCGCTCGGGGCAGTAGGGCGGGAAGTACAGGCCCTGCGCCTCGGGGCCGCTGCGGGCCATCATCTGCTCGAAGTACTCGCGGTCCGCGCTCACGACCGCGACCCACGCGGTCCTCGCGGGCTGCGGGGGCTCGGGGGTGTGCGCCGGGCGGTCCGGGCGGGACGCCTCCCGGGGCTGCCCGTACTGCCCGTAGCCGTCGGACTGCCCGTACCGGTCGGACTGCCCGTACGGCTCCGGCCGCCCGTACGGCTCCGGCCCGCCGTACGGGTCGGCCTGCCCGTACTCCCCGGGCCGGCGCGTGGGCGGGACGAGGCGGAAGTCGGTGTCGTGGCCGCCGTAGGAGGGGGCGGGCCCGGGCGCGCCGGGGCCGCCGGCCCCCGGGCCGCCCCGGGATCCCGCGCCGGGCGCCTGCGCCGGTGCGGCCGGCGCGCCGCGGTCCGCGTAGGGGGCCGCGCCGAACGGGTCGGCGGCGGGGTGCCCGGGCTGCCCGGGCTGCCCGGGGTGGCCGGGCTGCCCGGGGTGGCCGGGCTGCCCGGGGTGGCCGTAGCCGTACTCCGGCCGCTCCTGCCGCCGCGGGGGTTCGGCGGCGGGCTGCCGCGGCGGCGAGGAGAGGTCGTAGTCGTAGCCGCACTCCTCGCAGTACCGGCCGCTCTGGGGCGTCCGGCAGATCGGGCAGGTGGCGAGGACGTCGGTGGCCTCGGGCTCGGCGAACGGAGGGGGCGCCATCGCCCCGGCGGACGGCTGCGGTGCGGCCGCGTAGGACGGCCCGCCCCGGCCGCCCTGGGCCATGGGGAAGCCGCAGACGTCGCACCAGTCCTCCGCGTGCGAGTCGTGGCCCCGCGGGCAGATCGGCATCAAGGCCCCCTGTTGCTTCTTCACACGTACGGTCTTCGTCGAGCGGATGCCGGGACCCCCGACCGGTCCCGCCCGCATGCTTCCGGAACCGAACGGTACCTTCCCGGCCCCCGGCCGCGCCGACCAGCTCGGACGGTGGGTGGAAGGCGTGCCCGCCGCCCGGGGCGTCGCCGGGCCCAACCCCTCCGCCCGCAGGGCCGGTTGGCGGATCCGGGCCACCGCGCCCGTGCGGCCCGGCGCCCCGCGGACGCCGCCCCGGCCGGGACCCCGTCCCGGGTCCCGGCCGGAGTCCGTCCCGGGCCCCGGCCGGGGCCGCCGCTCAGGCGGTCGGCGGCTCCGCGACGGGGAGGTCCACCAGGGTCGGCTCCGGCGGCGCCTCGGGACGGCGCCCCGGGGCGGGCGGGAAGGGCAGGACGGCCACCGTGATGTTGTCGTGCCCGCCGCCCGCGAGGGCGAACCGCACCAGCTCCCGCGCCGCGTTCAGCGGCTCGGTGCGGGCGTCGGCGGGGACGGCGTCGGCGAGGTCGGTGGCGGCCTCGGCGTAGTTCCACAGGCCGTCGGTGCAGACCAGCACCACGCCGGGGACGTGCGGCGTGAAGCTGACGGTGTGCGGGTCCGGCTCGCCGGCGTCGGCGCCGAGCCAGCCGGTGATGGCGTGGGCGCGGGGGTCGGCGTACGCCTCGGCCTCCTCCATCAGCCCGGCGGCGACCATGCGCGCGGCCCACGAGTCGTCCTCGGTCAGGCGGTAGGGCTCGGCGGACTCGCGGTCGTCCGGGATCCAGTAGGCGCGGCTGTCGCCGACCCAGCCGATCGTCACCGCGCCGCCGGCGGCGACGGCGCTCACGCAGGTGCAGGCGGGGGAGTTGCGGCCCGGTTCGGGCGCGCCGCCGTCACGGGCCAGGGCGTCGACGGCGCGGGCCGCGTCGAGGAGCGCGTCGTGCATGGCGCGGACGGGCCCGGTACCGGACTCCAGGGCGGTGAGCAGGGACTCCGATGCGGTGTCGGCCGCGGTCCGTGACGCCTCGTCGGGGCGGGTGGCGGAGGAGACGCCGTCGCAGACCACGGCGACCACGGCGGAGCCGCCGTCGGGCAGCGAGGTGGCGGCGACGGCGAAGGAGTCCTCGTTGCGGTGGTGCCGCAGGCCGCGGTCGCTGACCCCGGCCACGCCGTCCAGCGCCTGCTCCGTGCGGTCCCCGGAGCTGCCGGGCGCGGTGCCGCAGGTGCCGCACCGGCCGTCGGCGGCGGCGCGTCCGCCGCACCGCGGGCACGGCGGCCCGTCCGCGGCCTCCTCCCGGTCCGGACCGGGCGCCGCGGCCCCGCCGTCCTCCCCGTGCGCGGCCTCGCCGTGCGCCGCCTCGAGGTCGCGGTCGTGGTCCCCGCCGCGGCCGCCGTCATCGTCGTCCTCGTCGTCCTCGTGGTCGAGGAGCAGCCGGGCGGGCGCGGCGAGGACGAAGTCCCCGGTGCCGCCGCCCCGGGGCGCGGCCGGGGGCGCGGACGGAGGCGCGGCGCCGGCCAGTTCGGCTCCGCACGCGCCGCAGAACGCGTCGTCGGGCTCCAGCGGCTCCGCGCAGGAGGGGCACACGGTCATCTGCGGCATCCTTGTCACACCCACGTCCTGGGCCGGGTACGGTCCGTGCGCTCCACGAGGACGGACCGGGTCTCCTGCCGGTCCGCCAACCGGGCCGGCACCCGGTAGGAGTCCTCCGGGGCCCTGCGCAGTTCCCGCCGCGGGGCGGAACCTCCCCGCAGAGCGGGGGGCGTGCCCCGGCCGGGGGCTGCCGGAGGCGCGGCCGCCGCACCGGCGGCGGCCCGGCCCGCGGCCCGGGCCGGATGCCCGATGCCGGGGTGCCCCATGCTGTGGTGCCCGGTGCCGGGGTGTCCTGTGCCGGGGTGTCCTGTGCCGGCGTGCCCGGGGCCGCCGCGCACGGCGCCCCGGGGGGCAGGCCCGCGCCCGGTGCGGCACCCGTCCGTGCCGGCCCCGTGCGTGCGGCCCGCCCCTGCTCCTGTCGCGCCCATGTTCTCCTTCCCCCTGTTCCCCCTGGTCCGGGCGGTTCCCCTGCCCCGAACGCCGTGCGGCCAGTCCCGTGCGCGGCCGGCCCCCCGGGTGCCGTCAGTCCGCCGGCCCGCCCGCACCGTGCTCCGCGACAGGCTCCGCCCTGTGCTCCGCGGCGGGCTCCGGCACCGGCCGCAGCGCCTGCTGGTAGCGCGCCACCGCCGACTCGGCGGCCCGCAGGTCGCACGGCGCGCTCCACAGCAGCCGGCGCGCCTTCTCGTACCGCTCCACGATCTCCGGGTCCCCGGAGAGCCCGAGCCGGGCGGCCACCGCCCGGTACGCGTCCAGCCGCCCCCGCAGCTCGGCCCGGACCGCCAGCGGCCCGGTCACCGCCGTCAGCGCGTGGCGGGCCCGGACCAGCTCCTTGGCCGCCGCGTCCTCCAGCGCGTCGAGGAGCGGCGCCAGCCGGTACCACTGGCCCTGGCGGCGCAGTCCGGCCGCTGCCGCCACCCGCTCCCGGAGCGCCGACGCGGGGCCGGGCACCGCGGGCACCTCGGCCCCCGCGATCCGGGCCAGCACCTCGCCGCGCGCCCGGCGGGCCTCCGCCAGCGTCGCGTCCGCGCGGACCAGCAGCTCGGCGACCTGCTGCAGGCGCTCGTCGGCCTCGTCGCGCACCCGGAGCAGGCCCTCCAGCTCCACCCGCAGGTCGTCCAGCGCGCGGGCCGCGCGGTCGAAGCGGGAGGTGTCCACGGTGCCCGGGAGGGCGCTGCGGGGGTCCCCGGGCCGGGGGCCGCCCGGTGTCCACAGCGCCAGCGGGTCGCGGGCCACTTCCGCCCGCAGGGAGGCGAGTTCGGCGCCGAGGCCGTCCAGGGCGTCGCCCGCGGGGTGCGTCCCCGGCAGCACCCCCACGGAGCGGGCCAGCGCCTGGACCCGCTGCAGCTCGGCCGCGAGGAGGTCGATGCGGGCGGCCAGCGCGGACCGGACGGCGTCGGCCGCGGACACCACGTCCGCGACGGCCGCACACCAGGCGTTCATCCGCTCGACCAGCCCGTCGAGGGTCAGCTGCTCGCTCGGCCGGGCGGAGCCGGCCAGGGCCCGCGCCGCGTCCGCCGCACTGCCGGGCGGCACCTGGCCGGCCGGGACGGCGACCCCGGCGCCCCGGAGCAGTCCGGTGAGCTCCACCAGTTCGGCCTGGCCCGGCCTGCCGCGGCGCGAGCGCACCGCGCGTGCGGCGGCCAGCGCCTCCGCGTACCGGTCGAAGAGCGACCAGAGCAGGACCAGTCCCTGCTCGGCGACGGCCCACCGCTCGGCGGTGCGGCCCTCCAGGACGGCGCCCTCGAGCAGGCGCCTGCCCGGATGGTCCTGCAGCGCGAGCAGCGCCGCCTCGACGGCGTCGCGCTCCGCGCCGAGCCGCACCAGGGCGCGGTCCGCCTCCTCCCGGTTCATCACCGGGCCCGCAGGTCCCGTCAGCGCCATGCCCCGCCTTCCTCGTCCGTCCGTCCGACCCGGAGCCGTCCGGCCCTACGGACGGTACCGTGCCGCCGGCGGCACGGCGGACGGCCCGGGCGGGGAGGGGGCGCCGGCGGGACACGCCGACGGCCGTGCGCGGTCCGCCCCCGCCCCCGCCTCCGTGAGTGAGGACCGGTCGGGCCCGCCGGCCGCCCGCAGGAGGGCGCCGGCGTGCCCGAGGGCATCCTTCTCCACCGCATCCCGCGCCGTCGAGCCCCCGGGCGGGGCGTCCGGCCCCCGCCGGACGCGCGGGGCGCCCGGCGGGACGCGGACGGCCGGCCGCGGGTCGCCCGGTTGCTCAACGGAGCCGGGAGGCCACCCTGCCCCCGGCGATGTGCGACAGCTTCGCGATCTCGTAGGCGCTGTAGGAGCCACCGGCGAGCAGGGAGAACTTCACGCCCTCCCGCCCCTCGGGCCGCCGGTGCCCGGCCGGCAGGTACCGCCGGTGGTGGTCGGCCGCCGCCCGGAAGAACGCCTGCCGGGACGCCCGCGGCACGCAGCCGCCGAGCTCCAGGACGAACAGGCAGTGCCGGACCATCCGGTCGAAGAGGTGGACGCGCACCGGCTCCGCCGCCGGACCCAGCGCCTCCACGTGGGCGAAGGCGCGCTCGTACTGGCCGAAGATGTCGAAGTGGCTGCTCCCCGGCGACCCCGCCGGGTGCAGGGTGTGCCGCCGGTGGAGCTCGACGCACTCGCGGGGGAGGACCGCGGCGCTCCGCGCGGCCAGCATCGCCCGCACCACCACCGGCACCTCCTCGTACAGGCCCTCGGGGAAGCGCAGGCCCTCGCGCACCCACAGCTCGCGGCGGACGAGCCGGTCCCAGCTGTGGGCGGGCGCCCCGAACAGCTCGGGCCGCTCCAGCGGGGCGAACGTGCCGGACGCCGCCGCTTCCAGCAGTTCCGCGGCGGCTCCGGGCCGGCGGCCGGCGTGCAGGTGGGCGTGGCCGAACAGCAGGACGTCCGGGTCGCCGGCCTCCCGCAGCCGGTCGGCCAGCGCCTGCAGGGCGCCGTCGGCCAGGGTGTGGTCGGCGTCGAGGAAGAGCAGGTGGCCGCCGCGCGCCCGGTCGGCGCCCGCGCTGCGGGCCTGCCCCACGCCCACCGCCGCACCGAGCCTGAGCACCGCCACCCGCGGGTCGCGGGAGGAGGCGGGGAGCGTCTGCGGTGTCTGGGGGGAGCGGTCCTGCACCACCAGGACCTCGACGTCGGCGAAGGACTGCCGCAGGACGGATTCCAGGCAGTCGCCGAGCCGTCCGGACTCGTCGTGGGCGGGGACGACGATGCTGATCAGCGGTGCGTGCACGGTCGACGACCGTAGGCCGAGGCCCGCCGTCGGGCAAGTGCGCGCAGGCCGGCGGCGGGCGTTCCGCGCCGAACGTGCCAGCGGCGGGCACGGGACCTTCACCGGTGGCGGGGCGCGGGGGCGGGGGGAACCGGCGGCGGGCCGGCCCCCGCCGAGGCGGAAACCGGCCCGTGAGGTGCCGTCAGGTGCGCGGGCGGCAGCCCGCGCCGCCCGGTCACATGTGCCAGTACAGACCGTTGCCGCTCATGGCGGCGATGCCGACGATCGCCAGCACGGTGGCGATCGCGCCCAGCACCAGGCCGACCACGGCCATGGTGTGGTCGCCGCCGCGCGCCCCGCGGGTGCGGTTCATCGCCAGGTAGCCCGTGACCACGGCCACCGGGCCGAGCACGATGCTGAAGACGATCAGGCTGAGGATGCCGGTGATGAGACTGGCGAGGGAGAGCGCGTGCGCGTTGCCCCGTGTGACGTGGTTGCGGTGCCCGTAGCCTGCCATGTCGTGCTCCTCCCGGAGGTTCTGCGGGACCGGGCCGCCGGTGGGGCGCCTGATCCGCGGTCAGGTGGTGTCCTCCACGCGGCTGCCCCGGGAGCGCGGCCGTATGCCTGCGCCGCCGCGCCGGCCCCGGCCCCCTGCTCCTCCCGGCCGCCCCGCCCGCCCCCGCCTGCGCCGCCCGCCCGCCGCTCCGCCTGCCCCGGCCGCCCCGTCCGCCCTGCCCCGCCAGCCGCCGGAGGCTCCCCGTGACCACCCGGCGACGCACGGTGAAAATGTGCCGCGGGTCACACTCGCTGACTCTCCGTCACGCATCGCGTGCGGAGGGTGCGGAAAATGCGGGGAGAAGGCATTCGGGAGCGCATTCACCGCTACCCAACGTCATGGATTCTTCAGGATTGAACATATGACCAGGAAGGTCGGTTTGACGGGGGACCGTCAGCAGTGAAGGATCTCCGTTGTGCCGCCCGCCGGACCAGTCCGGAAGCGGCACGAGGAGTGCGGACGGTCGTACGGGAAAGCCCCTCGGGCCCCCGGCCGCGTGTATCCCCGGGCAGTTTCCGGCCTGCCCGGTGACAGCGCGGTAAATACGGCAGACCGCATATCCGGGAACCGGCGCGGCGGAACCCGGGAAAGGGGTGGATACGGCTGCCGCCGCCGCTCCGCACTCCGACCGGTCGCGCGGCGGTCCAGTTCCGGGCCCGCCGCACGGCCGGCGCGGCGCCGACCGGGGGGCCGGGCGGCGCCGCACGCCTCCCCGCTCGCATCGAGCGGACAGCACGCGGCCCCGGACCCCTCCACGGGGTCCGGGGCCGCGTCGCACGCCTCCGCACGCCTCCGCGCGCCTCTCGGGCCGGCCGGGCTCAGCCCTTGCCCGCCTCCTGGCCCGCGGACGACTCCGCGCGCGGCACGGGGGCGTCCCCCGCGGGCACCGCCTCCGTGACCGCCACCGCCGCCGCCGCTGCGGCGGCCCCGTCCGCCGCGTCCGCCGCCGGCACCGCGGTCACGCCCTCGTCCTTGAGCCGGATGCCCGCCGCGTCGAAGGCCGCCTTCAACCGCGCCCGCAGCGTGCGGCCGACCAGGCCCGCCCGGCCCGGCATGGTGCGGGCCTCCACCCGCAGCACCACCGAGTCGGCGGCCACCTCCTCCACGCCCAGCACCTGCACGGGCTCCCAGAGCATCTCGTCCCACGGCGCGGACTTCGCCATCTCCTCCGCCGTCGCCAGGATGACCGCCTGCACCCGGTCCAGGTCCTCGCGGTAGCCGACCTGCACGTCCACCGCGGCGGTCGACCAGCCCTGGCTCATGTTGGCGATCCGCTTCACCTCGCCGTTGCGGACGTACCAGATCTCGCCCCCGGCGCCGCGCAGCTTGGTCACCCGCAGGCCCACCTCCAGCACGGTGCCGCTGGCCACGCCCGCGTCGATCTCGTCGCCGACGCCGTACTGGTCCTCCAGGATCATGAAGACGCCGGAGAGGAAGTCGGTGACCAGGTTCCGGGCGCCGAAGCCGATGGCGACGCCCGCCACGCCGGCGCTGGCCAGCAGCGGGGCGAGGTTGACCCCCAGGGCGGACAGCACCATCAGCGCCGCGGTGCCGAGGATGGTGAAGGACGCCACGCTCCGCAGCACCGAGCCGATCGCCTCGGACCGCTGCCGCCGCCGCTCGGCGTTGACCAGCAGCCCGCCCAGGCGCCCGGCGCCCGCGGCGCTCTCCTCGGCGCCCCGCGTCATCCGCGCGATCAGCTGCGTGATCATCTTGCGGACCACGGCCCGCAGCACCAGGGCCAGGACCACGATGAAGATGATCTTCACGCCGCCCGCGACCCAGCCCTGCCAGTTCTGGTCCACCCAGCTCGCCGCCTGGTCGGCGCTCTGCTGGACCTGGGTCAGGCTGGGGGAGGTGTTGCCGAGCGGCCCGCCGGAGGAGGGGCTCGGGGACGGGGACGGGGACGGGGACGGACCGGCGCCTGCGGCGAGAAGGCCGGCGCTACCGGACGGTGGCACGGTGGAGACCCTTCGGTTCGGGGGCGTTGGGACCCCTCACCCTACCGGCGCAGCCCGCACCGCCCGCCCGGACCGGGACGCTCGGTGAGCGTCCGGGTGCGGAACGGCGCCGGTCGGGGGCGATCGGGGGTGAACCGGGCCGCCCCGCGGGGCATACCGCCTGTGGGAGAACACACACCTGGTCCGTTACACGGGATTGGTGGCGCCGTGGCCAGGCATGCGGCGACACTGAGGGGAGATCGCGCAGCGATGCGCGACACCCGCTCGTCCCGGCGCGAGCCACGCGCCGTAGGCGTACAAGGAGGCATCCGTGCCGCATGTCCTCGTCCTCAACGCGTCGTACGAGCCGCTCGGCGTCGTCTCGATGCGCCGCGCGCTCATCCTCGTCCTCAACAACAAGGCCGTCAGCCTGGAGGACTCGGGGATCACCCTGCACAGCGCCACCAGCGCCGTCACGGCGCCGTCCGTCGTCCGGCTGACCCGCTTCGTGCGGGTCCCTTTTCGAGGTCCCGTCCCGCTGACCCGCCGCGCGCTCTTCGCCCGCGACAACGGCCGGTGCGTCTACTGCGGGGCCGCCGCCACCAGCGTGGACCACGTGGTCCCGCGCAGCCGCGGCGGCCAGCACCGCTGGGACAACGTGGTGGCGGCCTGCCGCCGCTGCAACCACGTCAAGAGCGACCGCCACCTCTCCGAACTCGGGTGGCGGATGAAGCGACCACCCGCGCCACCCACGGGCCTCGCCTGGCGCATCATCGGCACCGGGCACCGGGACCCGAGGTGGCGCCCCTACCTGGAGCCGTACGGCGGCCGCGAGCAGTTCGACGCGCCCGACCGCCCCGGCCTCCCCGACCGACCCGACCTCCCCGGCCTCGCCGACCCCTCCGGCCGGCCGGCCGTCCCCCTCGACCGCTCCCCCCACGGGCGGACCCTCCACGACCACCGCGGCGAGCCCGCACAGCAGCTCTCCGCCTGACCCGCTGCCGTCCCCCCGCCCGGCGGGTCACGGCACGGCACGCCTCATGGGCCGGCGGCGCGTCCCCGACGGACGCGCCGCCGGCCCTCCGCGTTCCGGCCCGGTCCCGGTCCCGGGCTGCACCCCCGGCCGCTACGGCGTCCGCGGCAGCTCCGTCGCCTCCGGCGACGGCGCGTCCGCGTCCGGCGACACGGAGGCGAACGGCGAGGCGGGGACGGACGGCGTGGCCGCGGCGTACGGGGGCGCGGGCACCGCCGGGGGAGCGCCGTCCCGCTCCGGGGCGGCCGGCTCCCGGCCGGCCGGCGCCGCGGCCCCGTACACCTCCACCGAGGAGAGCGAGCAGCCGAACCGGTTGGCGGCCAGCACCCCCTGGACCCGTACGAAGCGGGCGTCCGAGGCGTCCAGCCGCACGGTCTCGGTGCCGCCGTGGCCGTCCTCCACCGAGGCGGCGGTGGTCCAGGAGACACCGTCGGGCGAGGTCTCCACCCGGTAGGCGACCGCGTAGGCGTTCTGCCAGCGGAGGACGGCGTCGTCCTGCCAGTGCAGCACCACCGAGCCGAGCCGGGCGGCCTGCGGCAGCTCCAGCTGCAGCCAGGAGTCGTCGCCGCCGGAGGAGGCCCAGCGGGTCGCGGGGTCGCCGTCGACGGCGGCCGAGGCCGGGTGGCCGTCGCGGTCGCCGGACGAGGTGGCCGCGGCGCCGCGGGCCAGGTCCGGGCCGGAGACCGGTGGCACCACCCTGACCTGCAGCTCCTCGCGCACCGTGCGGCCGTCCGCGGTGAACTCCACCGGCACCCGGTACACCCCGCTCGGCGTGTCCGCCGCGGCGGACACCGCCAGCGGCACGGCCAGCCGGCCGCCGCGCGGCACCGTCACGGTGGCCGGCGCGGAGGCGGTCAGCCCCTTCGCCCCGGCCGGGAGCCGCACGGTGAAGCGCCCGGAGGCCGCACCGGCCCGGGTCGCGCTCAGGACGGCGCCCGCCGTGGCCGGCCGCGGGTCGCCCGCCACCACGTCGAGCGCGCTGCGGGACACCTCCAGCCGGGCGACGGGCGTGTCCGCGTACCAGGGCACGATCTCGTTGACGACCGGCGCCTCGCTGCCGTCGGTCCAGGTCAGCCGGACCGCGTCGGCGCGCTCGCCCCCGGCGGCCAGCTCGGTGTAGCCCGGCCGCAGCGACCCCAGCCGGGTCCAGGCGCCGCCCGGCCGCCGCACCTCGACCTCGGCCTCCGCCCGGACGGAGGGGTCGGTGAGCACCGAGACCCGGTCCAGCGGGCGGTCGGCGCCGAGCTCCACCACCAGCCGGCGGTCGGCGGGGGTCGGGGCCGCGGCCGCCCGGTAGGCGGTGTCCGGGTCGCCGTCGACGGCGGCCGAGGCGGGGGAGCCGGGCACGGCGGGCGGGCCGCCGTCGGCGGTCGGCTCGCCTGCGCCGGGCGCCGTCACCGTGAACTCGCGGACCGCCACCGTCGCCTCCTGGCCCTCGGTGGCGCGCAGCCGCACGTAGCGGGCGACGGTCCCCGGCGGCAGCGCCGCCGAGACGGTGCGGGCGTCCGAGACCTCCGTGACCCGGTGCCAGCCGCCGTCGCCGTTGGAGTACTCCAGCACCGCGTGGTGCAGGTAGCCCTCGTCCACGTCCTCCCCGGCGGCCGAGTCGGCGTCCGCGTCGGAGGACGGGTCGCCGGACGGGTCGCCGCCCGGACCTGCGGCCGCGCCACCGGACGGGCCGGCGGAGGGGGCCGCCGCGCTTCCGTCCGCGCCCCCGTCCGGGTCCGCGGAGCCCATCCGGACCGTGATCCGCCCCACCGGCCGGTCCGACCCCAGGTCCACGCCCACCGAGTCGTCCCGCTGGGGCGGCGCGTCGCTCCAGAAGAAGGTGTCCGGGTCGTCGTCGGTCATCATCGCCGCGCCGTGGCCGGGCTCCGGGCCCATGGTGGTGGTGGCCCGGCCGCCCGCACCGCCCGTGCCCGCCCACGCGTCGCCGGTCCGCAGCACCCGCCTGAGGAACGGGTCCAGCACCCCGGCGCCGACCGTGGCCGACCCGCGGGCGATCCCCGCCGTCAGGCCGCGCAGCTCCAGGCGGGCCCGCCAGGCCGCCGCGCCGTCCCCGCCGCGCTGCGCCAGCAGCATGTCCACGGCCGCCCGCCCGGCGCGGCCGTAGCGGGCGAGCTGCTCCAGCCACGGCCCGGCCTCGTCGGCGAGCGCGCCGCCCGCCACCGGCCGCAGCGCCTGCGGGGCCCGCTCCATGGCGCCGAAGGCGTCGCGCAGCGCCCCGGCCGCCCGTGCCAGCTCCGCGTCGCCGCCGTTCCGCGCCGGCGCCTGCGGCCCGGCGGCGGCCTTCCCGGCGGCGGCCTTCCCCCCGGGGGCCCGCCCGCCGACGGCCCTCCCCGCGGCGCCGGCCCTCCCGCCGCCGGGCCGCCGCTCGTCCGACGCGGCGACGGTGGGCTCCAGGGCGGCCCAGAAGCGCTGCAGCAGCGGCTGCAGGTACGCCGACTCCCGCCCGTCCAGCGGCGAGGAGGCGCTGTTGGCCGCCAGGGTCCGCAGCGCGTCGCCGGCCGCCGCCCCCGAGCCGTCGGCCAGGGTCCGCAGCGCGCCGCGCCACGAGGCCGCCGGGTCGTACCCGGCGGGGTTCCAGGCGTAGTCCGCGGCGGTGGACAGGGCGATCCGGGAGGCGACGGGCTGCTCCATCGCGTTCACCAGCAGCGCCGCCGAGCCGGTGGCCACGCCCGCCTCGCGGCCGGTGTACGGGCCCAGGTAGAGCCGGTCCTCGGACCAGTCGTTGACCGGGTAGTTGTCCATGGTGACCAGCGGGTGCGCCAGGACGGCCGCGGTCTCCCGCAGCTGGTCCGCGCCGATCCGCCGCGGCACGACGCCGACGCCCGTCCACGCCACCTGCACGGACGGCGGCAGCTCCTTCGCCAACGCCCTGCGGTACGGCGTCGCGCCGACCTGGTGGTACTCGGTCGGCATCACCGTCAGCGGCGCCGCCCCCTGCCCGCCGTGCGCCGCCGCGAGGCCGTCCAGCACCCGCCGCACCAGCCGGCCCTGCGCCCGGGCCGCCGCCTCCGGGCCGGTCCCGTAGGCGGAGCGGTCGGCGCGGCAGTGCCACTCGTCGTACGACACGTCCGGGAACTGCAGCTGGAACGACCGGAAGCCCAGGCCCCACAGCGACTCCAGCTTGGCGACGAGCGCCCGCACGTCGTCGTCGGAGGTGTAGCAGAGGGACTGGCCGGGCGCGAGGGCGTACCCGGGCACCACGTGGTTGCGGGCGGCGCGCTCCGTGAGCGCGCGCAGCTCCGCGGCGCGGGCCGCCGGGTAGGGCTCGCGCCAGCGGGAGACCCGGTAGGGGTCGTCGCCCGGCGCGTAGAGGAAGGCGTTCTGCTTGGTGCGGCCCAGGAAGTCGATCTCGGAGAGCCGCTGCTCGGCCGTCCACGGCTGCCCGTAGAAGCCCTCGACGGTGCCCCGCACCCCCGTTGACGGCCAGTCGCGGACGGTGACGCCCGGCAGGCCGCGCCCGGTGCCCCCGTCCCGGCCGCCGGAGGGGACCGCGGTCACCAGCTGGCGCAGGGTCTGGGCGGCGTGGAAGGTGCCCTCGGCGTCGACGCCGGCGAGGACCACGGCGCCGTGGGAGCCGCCGCCGGGCAGGGGCAGGCGGCCCGCCGACAGCACGTAGCCCCCCGCGGGCAGCCCGGCGGGGGACGGCGCCTGCGTGTCGGGGCGGCCCGCGGCCGCGGCCAGTTCGCGCAGCGTCCGGTCGGTCGCGCCGTCGGCGCCCTCGGCCGTGCCGCCGACCAGCACGGTCAGCCCGCCCGCGACGGGGGCGGGCGCCTGCGGCACCACGCGGACGTCCCGGGCCCCGGCCCCGAGCAGCACCTCCCGCACCGCGTCCACGGCACCGGGGTCGGCCGCGGGCGCGGCGACCAGCACGACCCGGCGGGGCACCGGCACCGCCTGCCCGCCGGCCCGCACGTCCTGCGGGCGGGGCAGGACCTCGGGGACGGCCGGCGCGGTGTGGCCCTCGCCGGTGACCACCGCCGCGCCGTCGGCGGCGACGGCCGCCGCGCCGCCGTCCCGCCCGGCCGCGGCGGCGGGCTGGGCCCCCGCCACCAGGCCGCCCACGACGGCGGCCGCCGACAGGGCGGCGGTGGCGCGCAGGGTGGCCCGTCGGCCGCCCGCGCGGGAGCGGGGGAGGGGCCGGCCGGGCGCGGTCGCGGCACGCTCCGCGCGGACCTCCTCCAGCAGCGGGTCGGTGCCCTTGAGGTCCGCGATGAGCCGGTCGGCGGTGAGCGGCGCGATCCGGCGCGCGGTACGGGCGGTGGTGCGGCGGGCGGCGAGCGCCGCGGGGTGGTGGACCACGTCGCGCAGGACGGCGCTGCGCTCCAGTCGGCGGCGGAGCTGGACCCCGGCCGCGGCGGGCACCGAGAGGCGGGTCTCCACGGGTCCTCCTACCAGCGGGTCGTCCGGC
This sequence comes from Streptacidiphilus sp. ASG 303, assembly GCF_020991365.1. Classification (GTDB taxonomy): domain Bacteria; phylum Actinomycetota; class Actinomycetes; order Streptomycetales; family Streptomycetaceae; genus Peterkaempfera. Next base: position 344,920 of record NZ_JAJLRA010000005.1, on the reverse strand, counting down.
GGCCGGTGAACCCGGCCACGGCTGACCCCGCGGCCTCGCGGGCCGCGTACGCGCCGTGCGGATTCGGCACGAGCCCACCATTCGGACGGCGGGGGTGTCAACGTCTCCGGCACGTATGCCCGTTTTGTCGCCACCGATCGACCGGCCGCGCCGCCCGCCCCGCCCCGGCCGCGCCGCCCGCCCCGGCCCCCGGCGGGCCCGGGCCGCTCCCGGCCGTTGGACCGGAGCGGCGAAGAAGCGCCGGCGGCGGGCGCGCCGGAGTGCCGCAGGCGGGCGGGCGGGGTAGGTGTCTTCCCGTCACCCGTTCCCGCACGGCGTCGCCGACCCCCGAGGAGCCCGACGTTGTCCGCATCCCTGGACAGTGCAGCAGCAGGCAGTGCAGCAGCCGACGGGGCGGCGTCCGCCGGCCCCGGCGCCCCGCCGCCCGACGGTGCGCTCGCCGAACTGGCCGCCGCCCACCGGGTCGACACGGAGTACGACCCCGGCAGCGGCCCGGTCGCGGTCTCCCGGGACACCCTGGTCGCCGTCCTCGCCGCGCTCGGCGTCGACGCCTCCACCCCCGAGGCCGTGCGCGCCGCCCTCGAGGAGCACCGTCGCCGCGCCGCCGCCCGCCTGCTGCCGCCGTGCGTGGTCGCCCGCGCGGGCCGCCAGGTGTCGGTGGCCGTGCCCGCCGGGGCCGAGCTGTGGGTGGAGCTGGAGGACGGCGGCGTCCGCCGGGTCGCGGCCGGCGCGGGCACCCCCGCCCGGGTGCTGCCGCCCGACCTGCCGCTGGGCCGCCACACCCTGCACGCCCGGCTGCCCGACCGCACGGCCGCCGCCCCGCTCGTCGTCGCACCCGCCCGCCTGGAGCCGCTCCCCGGCCGCAGCTGGGGCTTCCTGGTGCAGCTCTACTCGGTGCTCTCGGAGCGCTCCTGGGGCATGGGCGACCTCGCCGACCTCGCGGACCTCGCGCAGTGGTCCGGCCACGCGCTGGGCGCCGGGTTCGTCCAGGTCAACCCGCTCCACGCCGCCCTGCCGGGCACCCCCTCCGACCCCTCGCCGTACCGACCGTCCTCGCGCCGGTTCCCCGACCCCGTGCACGTCCGGCCCGAGGCGGTGCCGGAGTACGCGTACCTGCCGCCGAAGGAGCGGGAGCGGGCCGACCGGCTCGCCGCCCGCGGCGCCGCGCTGCGCGACGCGGTCCTGCTCGAGGAGGGCCTCGTCGACCGCGACGCCGTCTGGGAGCTGAAGCGGGAGGCCCTGGAGCTGGTCCACCGGGTGCCGCGCCCCGTCGGCCGCGAGGCCGCCTACCGGGCGTTCCTCGCCCGCGAGGGCGGCCGCCTGGAGGACTACGCCACCTGGTGCGCCCTCGCCGCCCTGCACGGCGGCGACTGGCACCGCTGGCCGCAGGAGCTGCGCGACCCCGCGGGCCCGGCCGTGGCCCGTGCCCGGGAGGAGCACGCCGAGGCCGTCGAGTTCCACCGCTGGCTGTGCTGGGTGGTCGACGACCAGCTCGCCGCCGCCCAGGACGCCGCCGCCGGCGCCGGGATGCCGGTCGGCCTCGTCCACGACCTCGCCGTCGGCGCGCACCCCGACGGCGCCGACGCCTGGGCCCTGCAGCGGGTCCTCGCCGAGGGCATCTCGGTCGGCGCCCCGCCGGACGCCTTCAACGCCCACGGCCAGGACTGGGGCCTGCCCCCGTGGCGGCCCGACGCCCTCGCCGAGGCCGGCTACGCCCCCTACGCCGACCTGCTGCGCGGCGTCCTGCGGCACGCCGGGGCGCTGCGCATCGACCACGTCATGGGCCTGTTCCGGCTCTGGTGGGTGCCCGCGGGCCTGCCGCCGACGCAGGGCACCTACGTCCGGTACGACAGCGAGGCGATGCTCGGCGTGCTCGCCCTGGAGGCGCACCGGGCGGGCGCCGCCGTCATCGGCGAGGACCTCGGCACCGTCGAGCCGGGCGTGCGCGAGGAGCTGGCCGACCGGGGCGTGCTCGGCACCTCCGTGCTGTGGTTCGAGCGCGACTACGCGCCGGACGGCTCCGGCGGCCCGCTGCCGCCCGAGCGGTGGCGCGAGCAGTGCCTGGCCACCCTCACCACCCACGACCTGCCGTCGACCGCCGCCCGCCTCTCCGGCGAGCACGTGGAGCTGCGCCACCGCCTCGGGCTGCTCGCCCGGCCGCTGGAGGAGGAGCAGGCCGCGGACGACGAGGAGCGCGAGGAGTGGCTGGGCGAGCTCGCCCGCGAGGGCCTGCTCTCCGTGCCGCCGTACGGGGAGGGGCCGGCCGCGGACGAGGACGCGCCCGGCACCGGCCCCCACCTCCCCGACGCCGTCGCCGCGCTCCACCGCTACCTGCTGCGGACCCCGGCGAAGCTGCTGGGCGTCTGGCTGCCGGACACCCTCGGCGACCCGCGTCCGCAGAACCTGCCGGGCACCTGGGACCAGTACCCCAACTGGCGGCTGCCCGTCGCCGACGCCGCCGGACGGCCCGTGACGCTGGAGCAGCTGGCGGCCGCGCCCCGCACCGCCGAGCTGGCCGCGGTCATGGCGGGGCTGCGCGGCGGCGGGGACGGGGGGACACGCTGAGCCGCGGGGCGACCCCGGCGCGCGGCGCCGGCCGCGAGGGGTCTACCTTTAGGGGCGTGGACAAGAGGAATGCCCTGCGTGCCGGTGCGGTCTCGGCCGTCGCCACGCTGATGATGCTGATGTCGTCCCCCGCCTTTGCGAACATCCGGGACGACGGCGACGACCCGGGCAGCGGCCTGAGCGTCGTCGAGACCGTGGGCCTGTACGTGGTCATCCCGGTGGTGGCGTTCCTGGTGATCGCCGGCCTCGTGATGCTCCCGTCGGTCAGCGGCCGCAAGAAGCGGTCCTGACGGACCGCGACGACTGCGGCGGAGCGCCGCCGGGCACCCGCCCGGCGGCGCTCCGCCGCATCCGCGTCCGCCCGTGCGGGGCGGCCCGAACCGCGCTGTCCCGAGCCGCGCTGTCCTGAATTGGGCTGTCCTGAACCGGGCTGACCCGGACCGGACCGCCTGCACCGGACCGCCCGTCCGGGCCCCGCACCGGCCCGCCCGCTCAGGCGGCCCGCCCGGCCCCCTCGGCCTCCGCCGCGGCCCCGGTCCCGGCCTGCGCCGGTCCGACGAGGCCGCGCAGCACCTCGGTCCGCCGCTGCGCCCCGTCCTCCGCGAGGAGCGCCGCGAGCACCGCGATCCGGGCCTGCCCGGCACGGAGCGTGCCGGTGAGGACGGCGCCCGCCGCCGCGAGGTCGACCGCCCCGCCGCCGGTGTAGAGCGGGACGACCGGACCGGCCGGCACCCGCGTGGTGACCGCCACCAGCACGCCCGCCCGCACCGCGCGGGCCACCGCCTCCGCGAACTCCGGGGTGGCGTTCCCCGCACCCGTCCCCACCAGCACCAGGCCCTGCGCCCCGGCGGACACCGCCGCCTCCAGGAGCAGCGGGTCGGCGTCGCTGTGGTGCATCACGATGTCCACCCGGGGCGCGGCCGCGTCCGCCGGGGGCAGCGGCAGCCGCGTCCGGCGCTGCGCCGGCGGCAGGGGGCTCACCGCACCGAAGCCGACCTTGCCCAGCGGGGTCCCTGACGGGTCGCAGAACGCGTCCGCCGCCACGGTGTGCGCCTTCACGGTGCCCCGGGCGGCGTGCACCATCCCGTCGAAGACCACCAGCACGCCCGCGCCGCGCGCCCGCGAGGCCGTCAGCAGCGCGTCGTGGAGGTTGCCCGCGGCGTCGCCGTCGGCGTCGTCCAGCGGGCGCTGGGCCCCGGTCAGCACCACCGGGCGCGGGTCGTCGTGGTGGAGGTCCAGCAGGAAGGCCGTCTCCTCCAGGGTGTCGGTGCCGTGGGTGACCACGACGCCGTCGACCCCGGGGTCCGCCAGCGCCTCGTGCACGGCCCGCACCACCGCGAGCTGGTGGGCGGTGGTCAGCCGCGGGCTGTTGACGGTGAAGAGGTCGACGACGCGCACGGCGACGCCGTCCGGCACCGGGGCGGAGGAGAGCACCTCCTGCCCGGGGGCCTCGGCGGCGTACCCGGTGCCCTGCCACCGGCTGGCGATGGTGCCGCCGGTGCTCACGACGACGACGGTCTTCTGGTCCACGTGTTCCACATGGGCAAGAATATCCGTTTCCTCCTGGCATAGGCTTGCGGGAGGAGCCCCCTGCGGGCCCGCAGCGTGGCAGAAGGGTGCGTCGTGGACGCGATCGACAGAAGGATCCTGCGCGAGCTCCAGGCCGACGGGCGGCTGACCAACCAGGAGCTCGCCCACCGGGTGGGGCTGTCGCCGTCCCCGTGCCTGCGCCGGGTGCGCCGGCTGGAGGAGTCCGGGGTGATCCGCGGCTACCGCGCGGAGGTGGACCCGGCGGCGGTGGGGCGGGGCTTCGAGCTCTTCGTCACCGTGGAGGTGCGGCGCGACCGCGAGGCGGTGGAGGCCTTCGAGGCGGAGGTGGCGGCCATCCCGGAGGTCGTCGAGGCGTACCGGCTCTACGGGGCGCCGGGCTGCCTCCTGCGGATCGCGGTCGCCGACAGCGACGCCTTCGAGCGGTTCTGGATCGAGCGGCTGACGGCCCTGCCGGGCGTCCACGAGGTCAACTCGCAGATGATCATGAAGCGGATCAAGGAGCCCTCCGGCATGCCGGTGGACTGAACCGGTCCGGCCCGGCCCGGCCTGTCCTGATCCGCGCCGGACCACCCGCGCACGCCGGACGCCCCGCCCCGGGGCCGCCCTGGCCGCCCTGGCCGTCCCGGCCTCCCGCACCGCCCGGCCCGCACGCCGGAGGGGCGGGAGCACGCACCGTGCTCCCGCCCCTCCGGATGCGCCCGCAGCCCGCAGGCCGCAGCCCGAGCGGGCCCGCGGACCGAGCCCGCGGACCGACGCGTCAGCGCCCGCCGGCCGCCCGGTCGGCGGCCTGCGCCCGCAGCGCCCGCTCCACCCCGGCCCGGGACTCCACCACCATGCGCCGCAGCGCCGGCGCCGGCTCGGCGGAGGCCAGCCAGGCGTCGGTGGCGTCCAGCGTGGCCTGCTCCACCTGCAGCGACGGGTACAGGCCCACGATGATCTGCTGGGCGATCTCGTGCGACCGGGACGCGAAGACGTCCTTCGCCACGGCGAAGTACCGCTCGGTGTACGGGGCCAGCAGCTCCCGCTGGTCGGTCTGGACGAAGCCGCCGATCACCGCCTCCTGCACCGCGTTCGGCAGGGTGTCGGACTCGACGACCGAGGCCCAGGCCTCCGCCTTCGCCTCCGCGGTCGGGCGCGAGGCCCGGCAGGTGGCGGCGTAGCGCTCGCCCGCGGCCGTCCGGTCGCGCTCCAGCTCCGCCTCGACCGCCTTGTCGTCGGCGGTGCCGGTGGCGGCGAGCCGCTGGAGGAGCGCCCAGCGCAGCTCGGTGTCGACGGTGAGGCCGTCCACCGTCTGCGACCCGTCGAGCAGCCCGGCCAGCAGTGCCAGGTGCTCCTCGGAGCGGGCGACGGCGGCCAGGGCCCGCGCCCACGCGAGCTGGTGGTCGCCGCCGGGGGCGGCGGCGCGCAGCTGCTCCTCGCAGGCCGCGGCCCAGCGGGCGAGGCCCTCCTCGCGCCACGCGGGGTCGGCGTACAGGTCCAGCGCCAGCTTCACCTGCCGCTGCACGGTCTGCACCACGCCGATGTCGGACTCGCGGCCGAGGCCGGAGAGCGCCAGCGCCAGGTAGTCCCGGGTCGGCATCTCGCCGTCGCGGGTCATGTCCCAGGCGGAGGCCCAGCACAGGGCGCGCGGCAGGGAGTCGGCGAAGTCGCCCAGGTGCGCGGTGACGGCCGCCAGCGACTCGGCGTCGAGACGGACCTTGGCGTACGACAGGTCGTCGTCGTTGAGCAGGAAGACCGCGGGCCGGGCGCGGCCGGCGAGCTGCGGGACCTCGGTGCGGGCGCCGTCCACGTCCAGCTCGACGCGGTCGGTGCGGACCAGCCGCCCGTCCTGGAGCTCGTAGCAGCCGACCGCGATGCGGTGCGGGCGCAGCACGGCCTCGCCGCGGGCGCCGGCGGGCAGGGCCGGGGCCTCCTGGAGCACGGCGAAGGAGGCGACGGTGCCGTCCTCGGCGAGGGTGACCTCCGGGCGCAGGACGTTGATGCCCGCGGTCTCCAGCCACGCCTTCGACCAGGCCTTCAGGTCGCGGCCGGAGGTCTCCTCCAGGGCGCCGAGCAGGTCGGTGAGGCGGGTGTTGCCCCAGGCGTGGCTGCGGAAGTACGCCTGCACGCCGCGGAAGAACTCGTCCTTGCCGACGTACGCCACCAGCTGCTTGAGCACCGAGGCGCCCTTGGCGTAGGTGATGCCGTCGAAGTTGACCTGGACGTCCTCCAGGTCGTTGATCTCCGCCATGATCGGGTGGGTGGACGGCAGCTGGTCCTGCCGGTACGCCCAGGTCTTCATGGAGTTGGCGAAGGTGGTCCAGGCGTGCGGCCAGCGGCTGCCCTCCGCCTCGGCCTGGCAGATGATCGAGGTGAAGGTGGCGAACGACTCGTTCAGCCACAGGTCGTTCCACCACTCCATGGTGACCAGGTCGCCGAACCACATGTGGGCCAGCTCGTGGAGGACCGTCTCCGCGCGCAGCTCGTAGGCCGCGTCGGTGACCTTGGAGCGGAAGACGTACTGGTCGCGGATGGTGACGGCGCCCGCGTTCTCCATCGCGCCGGCGTTGAACTCCGGCACGAAGAGCTGGTCGTACTTGGCGAACGGGTACGGGTGGTCGAACTTCTCCTCGAAGTAGGCGAAGCCCTGCTTCGTCACCTCGAAGATCTGGTCCGCGTCGAGGAACTCGCGCAGCGAGGGGCGGCAGTACACGCCCAGCGGCACCGTCCGGCCGCCGTCCTCGTAGGCGTCGAAGACGCCGACGTAGGGGCCCGCGATCAGGGCGGTGATGTACGAGGAGATCCGCGGGGTGGGCTCGAACGCCCACACCTGGGTGCCCTCGGCCGCGCCGGGGGACGGCTCCGGCGTCGGCGCGTTCGAGACCACGGCCCAGCCGGCCGGGGCGGTCACCGTGAAGCGGAAGGACGCCTTGAGGTCCGGCTGCTCGAAGGAGGCGAAGACGCGCCGGGCGTCCGGGACCTCGAACTGCGTGTAGAGGTAGGTCTCGCCGTCCACCGGGTCGACGAAGCGGTGCAGGCCCTCGCCGGTGTTGGTGTAGGCGCAGTCCGCGACCACCCGCAGCTCGTTCTCGGCGGCCAGCGACGGCAGCGCGATCCGGCTGTCGGCGAAGACCTCCGCCGGGTCGAGCGCGGTGCCGTTGAGCACCACCTCGTGGACGGCCGGGGCCACCAGGTCGATGAAGCTCGACGCCCCGGGCTCGCGGGAGGTGAACCGGACCACGGTGGTGGACCGGTAGGTGCCCCCGTCCCGGGCCCCGCCCAGGTCGAGCTCGATGTCGTAGGCGTCCACGTGGAGGAGCTGGGCCCGGGTGCGGGCCTCCTCACGGGTCAGGTTGGTGCCAGGCACGTCGCGTGACTCCTTCGTCGTCGTTCCCGGGCATCCTCCCACGCGGGCCCCGCCCGGCCGGGCCCCGCGCCTCCGCCCTCCGCGAACGCGTCCGGCCGCCCCGCCCGCCCGGCCCGCGCTGCGGGGACCGGGCACGCGGGGCGGCCGGGGCGGGTGCGCCTATGCGGCGGCCGCGTCGCACTCCTGGGCGCGCAGGGCGCGGGCCAGGTCGTCGCGGGCCTCCAGGACCAGGCGGCGCAGCGCCGGGGCGGCGTCCGGGCGGCCCTCCAGCCACGCGTCTGCGGCGGCCAGCGTCTGCGGCGTGGTCTGCAGCCGGGGGAAGAGGCCGCTGACGATGCGCAGGGCGATCTCGATCGTCCGCTTCTCCCAGACGTCCTCCAGGACGGCGAAGTACCGCTCCGCGTAGGGCGCCGTCAGCTCGCGCTGCCCCGCCTGCTGGAAGCCGCCGATCTGGGCCTCCACCAGGGCGTTCGGCAGCTCGTCGGACTCCACGACGGAGCGCCACGCCTCGGCCTTGGCCTCCGCCGTGGGGCGGGAGGCCAGGGCGTGGAGCTGCAGCCGGCGGCCGCTGGCGGTGTCGTCGCGCTGCAGTTCCGCGGCGAGGTCGGCCGCGGTCGCCGCGCCCGCGGCGGCCAGCGTCTGCCACAGCGTCCAGCGCAGCTCCTGGTCGACGTCGAGGCCGTCGACCGCCTGCGTGCCGTCGAGGAGGCCGCGGACCAGCCGCAGGTGCTCGGGGGAGGCGGCGACCCGGGCGAGGAACCGGGCCCAGGCCAGCTGGTGGTCGCCGCCGGGGGCGGCGGCGCGCAGTTCCCGCACGGCGCCGTCGGCGAGCTGCCGCCCGGCCTCCTCGCGGTGCTCCGGGGCGACGTACACGTCCAGCGCCGTCGCGGCCTGCTGGTGCAGCGACTGCAGCACGCCGATGTCCGACTCGCGCCCGGCGAAGCGCAGCACCAGGGCCAGGTACTCGCGGGCGGGCAGCACGCCGTCGCGGGTCATGTTCCACACCGCGGACCAGGCCAGGGCCCGGGCCAGCGGCTCGGCGACGTCGCCGAGGCCCTCGCGCAGGGCCGCGAGCGAGGCGTCGTCGAAGCGGACCTTGCAGTACGTCAGGTCGTCGTCGTTGACCAGGACCAGCTCCGGGCGCGGCTGCCCGGCCAGCTCGGCGACGACGGTCCGGGCGCCGGTGACGTCGAGCTCGGCGCGGGCGGTGCGGACCAGGGCGCCGGAGGCGTCGCGGCCGTAGAGGCCGACGGCAACCCGGTGCGGGCGCAGCCCGGGGTGGGAGGCGGCGGCCTCCTGGACGACGGCCAGCTCGGTGATCCGGCCGTCGCCGTCCACCGCGACCTCGGGGGTGAGGGTGTTGACGCCGGCCGTCTGCAGCCAGGCCCGGGCCCACTCCGCCATGGCGTCGGCGCCCCGCCCGGAGGTCTCGCCGAGGACCGCGAGCAGGTCGCCGAGCACGGTGTTGCCGAAGGCGTGCCGCCGGAAGTAGCGCCGCGCGCCCTCGAAGAAGGCGTCCCGGCCGACGTACGCCACCAGCTGCTTGAGCACGGAGGCGCCCTTGGCGTAGGTGATGCCGTCGAAGTTGAGCTTGGCGTCCTCCAGGTCCCGGATGTCGGCGGTGACCGGGTGGGTGGTGGGCAGCTGGTCCTGCCGGTACGCCCACGCCTTGCGCCGGTTGGCGAAGGTGGTCCAGCCGGCCTGGTACCGGGTGGCCTCCACCAGCGCGAAGGTGCCCATGAAGTCGGCGAAGGACTCCTTGAGCCACAGGTCGTCCCACCACTGCATGGTGACGAGGTCGCCGAACCACATGTGCGCCATCTCGTGCAGCACCACGGTGGCGCGGCCCTCGTACGCGGCCTCGGTGACCTTCGAGCGGAAGACGTACTCCTCGCGGAAGGTGACGCAGCCGGGGTTCTCCATGGCGCCGAGGTTGTACTCGGGCACGAACGCCTGGTCGTACTTGCCGAAGGGGTAGGGGTAGTCGAACACGTCGTGGAAGAAGTCCAGGCCCTGCTTGGTCACGGCGAAGACCTCGTCGGCGTCGAAGTGCTTCGCCAGCGACCGGCGGCACAGGGCGCCCAGCGGGATCTCCAGGACGGTGCCGTCCGGCAGCTCGCGCCGGTAGTGGTCGCGCTCCACGTGGTAGGGGCCGGCGACGACGGCGGTGATGTAGGTGGAGATCGGCAGGGTCGGGGCGAACCGCCAGGTCCGCAGGCCCTCCCCGTCGGGCCCGCCGTCCTCGGGGTCGCCCTCGGGGGCCGAGTTGGAGAACACCTCCCACCGGGCCGGCGCGGTCACGGAGAAGGTGAAGGGCGCCTTGAGGTCGGGCTGCTCGAAGGTCGCGAAGACCCGGCGGGCGTCGGCCGGCTCGTACTGGGTGTAGAGGTAGGTCTCGCCGTCCACCGGGTCGGTGAAGCGGTGCAGGCCCTCGCCGGTGCGGCTGTAGGCGCACTCGGCCTCCACCGTCAGCTCGTTGGCCTCCGCCAGGCCCTCCACCGCGATCCGGGAGCCGTCGAAGACCTCGGCCGGGTCCAGCGCGCGGCCGTTGAGGACGACGGAGTGCACGGCGGGGGCGAGCAGGTCGAGGAAGGTCCCGGCGCCCGGCTCGGAGCAGCGGAACCGCACCGTCGTGCGGGAGCGGAACGTCCCCGCCGTCCCGTCGTCCACCGGCACGGCGGCGGAGCGCAGGTCGAGGTGGACGTCGTACGCGTCCACCGTCAGGATCCGGGCCCGCTCGCGGGCCTCCTCGCGGGTCAGGTTTCGTCCCGGCACTGCGGTACTCCCTCGTCCGTGTGCGGCTTGTCCGGCTTGCGGCGGTCAGGTGAGGTCTGGGCAGGTCGCGACCGGTGGGCCGCCCTCCCGCATCCTCCCACGCGGCCCCCTTCCCGGTGGTGCCCCCGGCTCCGGCACCGCCCCCGCCTCCCCCGGGGGGCCGCCCGCCGCGCCCGGGAGCGGCCCGCTGCCGCCGCCGGGTCCCGGGCCGGGTCCCGCGGCCGGGGAATGGTCCGCGGGCGTGCCGCGTTGGGCGTCCTGGACACCGCCGTGCCGACGAGGATGGGAACCGTGACCGCAGAGACCGCGCACACCGCCGAGACCGCAGAGACCGCAGACGGGGCCACGACCGCCGACTTCTGGTTCGACCCGCTCTGCCCCTGGGCGTGGATCACCTCCCGCTGGATGCTGGAGGTGGAGCAGGTGCGCCCGGTGCGCACCCGCTGGCACGTGATGAGCCTCGCCGTGCTCAACGAGGGCCGCGACCTGCCCGAGCAGTACCGGTCGTTCCTGGACGAGGCGTGGGGCCCGGTCCGGGTCTGCATCGCCGCCGCGGCGCAGCACGGCGACGACGTGCTCGGCCCGCTGTACACGGCGCTGGGCACCCGCTTCCACCACCAGGGCCTGCCGCGCGACCGCGCGACGATCGAGGACGCCCTGGAGGAGGCGGGCCTGCCCCGCGAGCTGGCCGCCGCGGCCGACGGCGACGCATACGACGAGGCGCTGCGGGCCTCCCACAAGGAGGGCATCACCCTGGTCGGCGAGGACGTCGGCACCCCGGTCATCGCGGTGCCCGGCGCCGACGGCGAGCAGATCGCCTTCTTCGGCCCGGTGGTGACGCCGGTGCCGCGCGGCGAGGCCGCCGGCCGGCTGTGGGACGGCACGCTCCTGGTCGCCGGCACCCCCGGCTTCTACGAGATCAAGCGCACCCGGACCGTGGGCCCCTCCTTCGAGTGACCCCCGTCCTCCCGTGGCCGGGCCCCGGACCGCACCGCGGTCCGGGGCCCGGCCCGTGCCGTGCCCCGCTCGGGCCCGTGCCGCTCAGTCCCGGTCGGCTCGGGCCTGGTCGGCTCGGGCCCGGGCCGCTCAGTCCCGGGCGCGCCGCCGTCCGCGCACCGCGCCGACCAGCGCCAGGGCGGCGGTCAGGCCGCCGGTGGCGTACAGCTGCACCCGGTCGGCCGGGTCCCCCGCCATGAGCAGCAGCACCCCCGCGACCCCGGCCAGGGCCAGCCAGGTCAGGTACGGGAAGGCCCACATGCGGACCACCAGCCGCTCCGGGGCCTCCCGCTCCAGCCGCCGCCGCATCCGCAGCTGGGACACCGCGACGAAGGCCCACACCACCAGCACCCCGGCGCCGACCGCGTTCAGCAGCCACCGGAAGACCGTCTCCGGCCACCAGCGGCTGAGCAGCACCGCGGCGAACCCGAACGCGGACGAGGCCAGCACCGCCCGCCGCGGCACGCCGCCCGCCACCGGGGCCAGGGCGCGCGGCCCCTGCCCGCGCCGCACCAGGGAGTGCGCCATCCGCGAGGCGCCGTAGATGTTGGCGTTCATCGCGGAGAGCAGCGCCACCAGCACCACCACGGTCATCACCCGCCCGGCGGCCGGCACGCCCAGGCGGTCCAGGACGGCGACGTACGGGCCGTGCTCGACCACGGCCGGGTCGCTCCACGGGACCAGGGTGACGACGAGGGCCATCGAGCCCACGTAGAAGAGGCCGATCCGCCACACGGCGGTCCGTACGGCGGTGCCCACGCCGCGCACCGGGTCGTCCGACTCGGCCGCCGCGATGGTCACGGTCTCCAGCCCCCCGTACGCGAACACCGACGCCAGCAGCCCGGTGACCAGGCCCGCCGCGCCGTGGGGCAGGAAGCCGCCGTCGCCGGTGAGGTGGGCCGCGCCGGGGGCGTCCGTGCCCGGCAGCACGCCGAGCACCGCCAGCACGCCCAGGGCCAGGAAGGCGGCGATGGCCGCCACCTTGAGGGCGGCGAACCAGAACTCGAACTCGCCGAAGCTCCGCACCGCCGCCAGGTTGGTGCCGCAGAAGAGCGCCATGAAGACCGCCACCCACGCCCAGGAGGGCACGGCCGGCAGCCAGCCGGAGGCGATGTCCGCCGCGCCGATCGCCTCCACGGCGATGCCGACGCAGAGCAGCGCCCAGAACGTCCAGCCGACGGTCAGTCCGGCCCAGGGACCGATCTCCCGCTCGGCGTGCACGGAGAAGGAGCCGCTGGAGGGGTGGGCGGCGGACATCTCGCCGAGCATCCGCATCACCAGCGTCACCAGCAGGCCGGAGAGGGCGAAGGCGACGACGACCGCCGGTCCGGCGGCGGCGATGCCGGCGCCGGAGCCGACGAAGAGGCCGGCGCCGATGACGCCGCCCAGGGCGATCATCGACAGGTGGCGCTGCCTGAGGCCCGGTGCGGGCGCCTCCCCGTGCGCCGCGTCCGCCGGGGCTGCCGAGTCTGCCGGGTCCACCGGTCCTGTCGGGCTCGCCGGGCTTTCCGGGGTCGTCGGGGTCGTCGCGGGGGAGTGGGGCATCGGGACGGGTCCAGACGTGGTCGACTGCAGGGCAGCGCCCCATCCTCCGGACGCCCGGCGGCCCGGCGCAAGGACGAACCGCGCATGCCCGGCATCCGGGACACCCGCTCACGCTCCGTGGCAGTGCGGAGTGCACAACGCACCGCCCCCCGGCTCTGTCGGCACCTGCATGGGAGCCGCCGCGACCGCCCGAGTACGTTCACAGGTGTCCGCGTGCGCCCCCGCGTCCGCGGACGCGCCCCCCGACCCCCACCACCGGAGACCCGCGCATGAGCACCGCCACCGCCACGACCCGCCCCGGCGCCGTCCTCGCCGACCTGCTGCCCGCCGCCGAGGGCGCCCGCGCCCTGGCCCGCGACGCCGCCCTGGTGGTGGGCGGTGCCGCCCTCACCGGCCTGGCCGCGCAGCTGAGCGTCCCGGTCCCCGGCTCCCCGGTGCCGGTGACCGGCCAGACCTTCGCCGCCCTGCTCGTCGGCAGCGCCCTGGGCGCCCGCCGCGGCGCCGCCTCGCTCGGCCTGTACCTGCTGGCGGGCGTGGCCGGGCTGCCCTGGTTCTCCGAGGGCGCCTCCGGCGCCGGCCTGGCCACCCTCGGCTACGTCGTCGGCATGGTGCTGGCCGCCGGCCTGGTGGGCGCGCTCGCCCGCCGCGGCGCCGACCGCGGCCCGCTGCGCACCGCGGGCGCGATGGCCCTGGGCAACCTCGCCGTCTACGCCGTCGGCGTGCCGTACCTGGCGGCCTCGCTGCACGTCTCCCTCGGCCGCGCCGCCGAGCTGGGCCTGTACCCCTACCTGCCCGGCGACGCCCTGAAGATCGCCGTCGCCATGGGCGCCCTGCCGCTCGCCTGGCGGGTGGCCGGCCGCCGCGGCTGAACCGTCCCGCAGCACGCCGGAGGCCGGCGGCCGACCCCCCAGGTCGGCCGCCGGCCTCCGGCGTGCGTGCGCCCGTCGCGGACCGGGCGGGCTCAGCGCGCCGCGCCGGCGCCCGCCGCGGACCCCGCGGCCTCCGCGGCCTTTGCGCTGCCGCGCCGCCGCCGCTGCACCACCGCCGAGGCGACCAGCACCAGTGCCGCCGCCGCCAGCGAGAGCACCATCTGCGTCCGGCCGTCGTGCGTGGTGAACATGTAGACCACGACGAAGCCGATCAGGCCGATGGTCGCCCAGGTCAGGTACGGGTAGAGCCACATCCGCACGGTGAGCCGCGCCGGGTCCTCCCGCTCGTGGATCCGCCGCATCCGCAGCTGCGAGAAGCAGATCACCAGCCACACGAAGAGCGCGACCGCGCCGGAGGAGTTCAGCAGGAACTGGAAGACGGTGTCCGGCGAGGTGTAGTTGAAGAACACCGCGACAAAGCCGAAGACCACCGACGCCAGGATCGCCACCCGCGGCACGCCGCGTCCGCTGACGCTCGCGAACGCCTTCGGCGCGTCGCCGCGGCGGCCCAGCGAGAAGGCCATCCGGGAGGCCGTGTACAGGCCCGAGTTCAGGCAGGACAGCACGGCGGTGAGCACGATCACGTCCATCACCTGGGCGGCGCCCGGGATGCCGACGTGCTTGAGGACCGCGACGTACGGGCTCTCCGCCACCGAGGAGGAGTCCCACGGCAGCAGGGTCACCACGATGGCGATGGAGCCCAGGTAGAAGACGGCGATCCGCCAGATCACGCTGTTGGTGGCCCGGCTCACGGCCTTCTCCGGCTCGGCGGACTCGCCCGCCGCCAGGGTCACGATCTCGCTGCCCATGAAGGCGAAGACCACGGTGAGCATGCCGGTGAAGACGGCGCCGACGCCGTTCGGCAGGAAGCCGCCGTGCCCGGTCAGGTTGCTCGCCCCGACCGCGTGGGTGCCCGGCAGCACGCCGAACACCGCCAGCGCGCCCACCACGATGAAGGCGACGATCGCCACCACCTTGATCCCGGCGAACCAGAACTCGAACTCGCCGTAGGACGACACCGAGAAGAGGTTGGTCGCGGTCAGCACGCCCATCACGGCCAGGGCGAACACCCACTGCGGCACCGCGGGGATCCAGTGGTTGAGGATCGTGGCGCCCGCGGTGGCCTCCACCGCCAGCACCACCACCCAGAAGAACCAGTACAGCCACCCGATCGAGAAGCCGGCCCAGCGGCCCAGCGCCCGGTCCGCGTACGCCGAGAAGGACCCGGACTGCGGGTCCGCGGCCGCCATCTCGCCCAGCATCCGCATCACGAGGACGACCACCAGGCCGGCCAGTGCGTAGGAGAGGAGGATGCCGGGGCCGGTCGCGGCGATGCCCGCGCCGGAGCCGACGAAGAGGCCGGCGCCGATGACGCCGCCGATGGCGATCATCGACAGGTGCCGGTTCTTGAGCCCGGCCTGCAGGCCGCCGTCGCCGGGGCCGCCCTGGGCACCCCGGCCGCCGCGGCCCGCGGGCGCGGTGCCGGACGTGCCGGGGGAGGGGGGTGCGCCGGCGTCGGCGCGGACCTGCTTCCCGGGGGTCGTTTCCGTGCTCATCTGCTGACTGCTGCCTTTCCGCGCGGTGGGGACAGCCCTCGGCAGCGGTTGCCCGAGGGCGGGGGACGGGACCGCGCAATTCGGGCAACCTAACCGCTCTGTCCGATTTTCGGAACCCCCTCACCGGAAAGGCGCAGCTCAGCGGTGCCCCACCCGGCCGACCCCGGGCCGCCCCTGCCCCGTGCTCCGTGTCACACTCCTGTACATGCGCGTGTACCTGGGATCCGACCACGCCGGATACGACCTGAAGCAGCACCTCGTGCAGTGGCTGAAGGCCGCCGGCCACGAGCCCGTCGACTGCGGGCCGCACCTCTACGACGCCGAGGACGACTACCCGCCGTTCTGCCTGCGGGCCGCCGAGCGCACCGCCGCCGACCCCGAGGCCCTGGGCGTCGTCATCGGCGGCTCCGGCAATGGCGAGGCCATCGCCGCCAACAAGGTCAAGGGCGTGCGCGCGGCCCTCGCGTGGAGCGACGAGACCGCCATGCTCGGCCGCGAGCACAACAACGCCAACGTCGTCAGCGTCGGCGCCCGCATGCACACCCAGGAGGAGGCGACCCGCTTCGTCGAGGTCTTCCTCAGCACCCCGTACTCCGGGGCCGAGCGCCACACCCGCCGCATCGCGATGCTCAGCGAGTACGAGACCACCGGGGCCCTCCCGCCGATCCCGGCCCACCACCCGCAGGAGTCCTGAGCCCCGAGGACGGACCGGTGCCCGAGGGCCACACCATCCACCGGCTGGCCGCCGCACACCTGCGGGTGTTCGGCGGCCGGCCCGTCCGCGCCTCCAGCCCCCAGGGCCGCTTCGCGGAGAGCGCGGCGCTCGTCGACGGCCGGGTGCTGGAGGAGGCCGACGCCCACGGCAAGCACCTCCTCCTCGGCTTCGGCGCCGCCGGCTGGGTCCACATCCACCTCGGCCTGTACGGGAAGGTCGCCTTCGGCGGCGCGCCCGCGCCCGCGCCGGTCGGCGCCGTCCGGCTGCGGCTGGAGAGCGAGGACGCCCACGCCGACCTGCGCGGCCCGGCCGCCTGCGAGCTGTACACCCCCGCCGAGAAGGACGCCCTGCACGCCCGCCTCGGCCCCGACCCGCTGCGCCCCGGCGACTCCCCGGACCGCGGCTGGCAGCGGGTCTCCCGCAGCCGCACCTCCGTCGCCGCGCTGCTCATGGACCAGAAGGCCGTGGCCGGCGTCGGCAACATCTACCGGGCCGAGGTGCTCTTCCGGCAGGGCATCCACCCGCACCGGGCCGGCCGCGACCTCGACCGCGCCGAGTGGGACGCCCTCTGGGACGACCTGGTGCTGCTGATGCGCGACGGTGTCGCGGCGGGCCGCATCGACACCGTCCGCCCCGAGCACACCCCGGAGGCGATGGGCCGCCCGCCGCGGCTGGACGGCCACGGCGGCGAGGTCTACGTCTACCGCCGGGCCGGGCAGCCCTGCCTGGTCTGCGGGCAGCCCGTCCGCACCGAGACCCTGGCCGCCCGCAACCTCTTCTGGTGCCCGGGCTGCCAGCGCCGCTGACCCTGCTCCCCGGCGTATCCCTGCCCTCTGCGTATTCAGCCCCCGGCGTACCGCCGACCCGGCCCCCGGCGCGCCCTTTCCCGAGCCGGCCGCCCCCGGCCGGTACGCCCGGCCGCGGGCCGGCCCCCCGGCGCGTGCCGACGGCACGCACCCCCGCGCGCACCCGTGCGCCGCCGCGCCGCCGCAACCCCCCGAACGTCCCGGAACGGCCGAAGACGGGCCTTCCGCCGGCGCCGGACATCGACGCGTGCGCGGCGGCTGGATAAGGTCGTGCCCCATGGCAGGCAGCAGGCCGGGCACCGCACCCCGGACGACCGCGACGGCCCGGGTGCGCAAGGCGCTCCGCCGGGCCTACCGCAGGCTGCGCCGCACCGGGGTCGACTACTTCCGCGGGGACGCCTCCGACTGGCTCGCCTTCGGCGTCCTGCTCGCCCTCTGCCCGCTGCTGGTCGTCCTCAACATCCGGCAGCCCGTCTGGTGCCCGCCCACCGCCCTGGTCCTGCCCATCCTCGCCGGCGCCTTCCTGCTGCGGCCCAGCAGCCTGGTGCTCCTCTACGCGGCGGCCGCCGCCGGGCTCTCCGTCGAGTCCGTGGTGCACGCCGCCGAGCGCGCCGCCTCCGGAGGACCGGGGTCCTACCAGGCCGGCGTCACCCCGGGCGCGGCGCTGGTCGTCGGCGCCGTCGGCATCGCCGGGCTGCTCCTCGCCCAGTTCCGCAGCCGGGTCGGCGTGCCCTGGCGGCGCGGCGGCTCCATGCTCTTCGACCTGCGCGAGCGGCTGCGGGTGCAGAGCCAGATCCCGCCGCTGCCGGCCGGCTGGCACGCCGAGGTGGCGCTCAAGCCCGCCGGCGGCCAGTCCTTCTCCGGCGACTTCGTGGTGGCGGCCCGCACCGGCCAGGACGGCAGCGTCCTGGAGGCGGTCGTCGCCGACGTCTCCGGCAAGGGCATGGACGCCGGCTCCCGCGCCCTGCTCCTCTCCGGCGCCTTCGGCGGCCTGCTCGGATCGCTGCCGCCGCACGACTTCCTGCCCGCCGCCAACGGCTACCTGCTGCGCCAGGAGTGGGAGGAGGGCTTCGCCACCGCCGTCCACCTCGCGCTGGACCTCGACAGCGGCGAGTACGAGCTGCTCTCGGCGGGCCACCTCCCGGGCATGCAGATGTGTGCGGGCGCCGGCCGCTGGGAGGTCAAGGAGGCGGCCGAGGGGCCGCTGCTGGGCATCTACGACGGCGCCAAGTTCGCGGGGGTGCGCGGCCGCCTCGACCGGGGCGACGTCCTGATGCTCTGCACCGACGGCATGGTCGAGGTCCCCGGCCGGGACCTCTCCGAGGGCATGGACCGGCTCATGGGCGAGGCGGACCGGATGGTGGCCGGCGGCTTCCGCGGGGCGGCCTGGCGGCTCATCGAGACGGTGGCCAAGGACGTCAACGACGACCGGGCCCTGCTACTGGTCTGGCGCGCCTAGCGGACCGGCGGACCGGCGGGCCGGCGGGCCCGACGGCGGCTCCGGGCCCCGCACGACGCCCCGGTGGCGGCGGGTCAAACGGCCGAGTCGATCTTCGGACAACCTCGGAGCCGTCCGGGACCCCTGCCCGGCCCGGCTCCTCCGTGCACCGCACGCCGCCGGAGCCGATCAACGGCACCTCGCTGATCGGCGCGTTTTCGCCGTGGTGGACGCCGCGTGATGTGATGTGAGCGGTGGGTCCTTTACGGGGCGGGTGCGGCGGACCAGACTGGGTTGCGGGCGGGACCGGTCGGGAACTCGGAAGGGGGGCGTCGCATGCGAACCGGCGGGCGGCGTACCGAGGGAGCGTCACCGGTCGTCCCTGCCCGGGACCGTCGGCACCAGGCCCTGAGCAGTAGCGACCGAGGAAGTGAATCCGGGTGATCTTCTCCGTCTCCGCGTTGGTCCTGTTCGCGATCATTCTGATCATTCTGATCAGGAACAAGTCGATGAAGCTCGGGCACGCCATACTCGGCGCCCTCTTCGGCTTCTTCCTCGCGCAGTCGTCCGCGGCGACGCCGATCCAGCACTTCCTCACCGAACTCGCCAGAACGCTCAACAACCTGACGAGCTGACGGCTGAAGGCTGACGGCTGAAGGCCGGCGAGCCGGCGAGCCGGCGAACCGGCGGGCTGGCGGGATGACGGGCGGCTCCGTCCGGCCGCCTCCGGTCCGGCCCGCGCCTACCGGCCGGCCCGCCGCGCCCCCCACCACCGCCGCAGCCCCGAGGGCCGCCCGGCGGCGGCCCGCACCCCGACGTCCTCCACGGGAGGCGGCCCCGCGGGCACGGGGGCCTCCTGCTCGGCCGCGCGCACGTCCGCCGCGTCCGCGCCCTCGGCCAGCAGCAGCACGAACAGCCGCGCCCAGGCGAGGCGTTCGCCGCGCGGCCAGTCCAGCGCCCGCAGCGCCGCC
The DNA here is from genome assembly GCF_020991365.1 of Streptacidiphilus sp. ASG 303. Taxonomy (GTDB): domain Bacteria; phylum Actinomycetota; class Actinomycetes; order Streptomycetales; family Streptomycetaceae; genus Peterkaempfera. The sequence goes on along the minus strand of NZ_JAJLRA010000005.1, from coordinate 325,727 downwards.
GACGCGCCCTCCGACACCTCGCCGTTGACCCGCACCTCGGCCACGTCGTCGCCGGTCCGGCCGCCCAGGAACAGCTTCACCCCGTTGACCAGCGGGTGGTCCAGCTCCGGCGCCAGCGCGGCCGCGAGCGCCGGGAGCACGTGGTTGCCGCCCAGCCACTCCGCCAACTCCCCGGCGCCGAAGCCGAACACGCACGCCGGGCCCTGCACCGCGTGCCACCCCGGCATGCCGCCCGGCCGGTCCGGGCCGTAGTGGTCGCCGTGCTCGCCCCGCCGGTCCAGGAGCTCCACCACCGTGGCCGCAGTGGTCGTCGCCCACATGCGGACCGCGTTGTCCAGCTTCTCCTCCTCGGTCTTGCCGAGGCCCGCCGCGCAGTCCCACAGCACCGGCACGTCGGCGCGGCCCAGACGCAGCACGAACCCGAGGTCCACATGGCCGCCGCCCGCGTCCGGGTGCTCCCGCACCGCCACCGCCGTCGTCCCGGGGCCGCGCACCACCGCGCCGTCCACCGTGAACTCCCGCCCGAACCGGGCCATCTCCCGCACCACGCTGCGCTGGATCACGTCCAGCCGCTCCTGGGCACGCACGGCACGCTCCTCCGGACTCCGAAGCCCTCGTCCACCCGTCGGACACCTGTCCGACACCCGTGAGGCTATCGGCGTCCGGCCGTCCCGGGAAACCGCAACGGCACCCCGTCGGCACCGTTCCCCGCGACGCCCCCGGGCGGTCCGGGGGAGGCCCTTCGACACCCCCTCCGGCGCCCCCGTGCCGCACGCGCACCCGGACGGCGGCCGCGGGCCCGCCCGGGGCGCCCTGTCCCGGGCCGGAGGGACACCCCGTCGCCCGGCGCCGGCCGTCGCAGCACCCCTGGTGCGGGCGGGGAGCAGGTGCAGGCAGGGCCGCGGGCCTCCGCCGGAGCGGGTGAAGGAAGCCGAGCCCGCGTGGCCGGTGCGGAAGGGTGGGACAGGAGATCGGGCCCGACCTGGGGGACCGCCGACCCGGGGCCGTCATCCGACCTGGCCGCGTGTCACCGGGGTTCCCTGTGGAGCCCCCTCCGACCTGGCACGGGTGTGGCACAAGCATCTTGATGCGAGCTGTCCGGCGGCCCCCGCTCCACACGTTCGATCGTGCTCTGGGACGACCTCCCGGAACGGGCCCTCGTGGCTGCCCGGCGCTCGAGCCGACGCTGTTGCCGCCCCCTCGTTCCGGATCGTTGATGTCAGCCGTACGCCCTGCCCTTTCACCCCTCGGGCCTGGGGGAGGACGCACTGCGGGCGCTCTGCGGGTCCCTCCAGGAAGGCCGTCCGGAGCCCGGTGACGTCGGCGCAGACGTCAGCGCGCTGTACGGATTCCACGGGCATGACCCGCAAGGGCCTGATGCTGCAGAGCAGGAGGCGGAGCTGGTCAGAGCCGTGGAAGTCACGGGCCCGCCGCGCTTCTCCCGACCGGTCCCTGACGGTTCACTGATCCAGCGCGAGGAGGTCGCCGCGACCCGAACCGACTCCGGTCGTGCGCCCGTACTTTCACGTTCTGCGGTCGCGGAGCCGTTGCAGGGTGAGAGGGTCGTTCGAGAAGAAGGGCCACGGCGCTCACGGCGGTTGAGCCCGGCCTCCGCGCCCTGCTCTCCTTCGGCACGCTGCAGGGCGAGCGGGCCCAGACCTTCGATGGCGAGGGATGACAACGACACGGCTACAGCAAGCGGCGTACAACGCGCAGTGGGCGGCAGGCCTGCCGACGAGCGACCTGGCCCGTGAACTGTTCACGCACAGAAGTCGCTTGGTCAGCCATCGCCGATGCGCAATCTACATTCATTCCCTGCAGGAGGCGGAGTGGTTCCTCGCGGCATTCGCATCACACGCCCGGCCGATCACCGTGGTGGGCGGCAGGGGGGTCAGCCATGCCGACGCCGCTCTGCGGAGGGTGAAGATCGGCGCGAATGACCGGTTGGACGCCGCCAGATGCGAGCATGCCTGCCTTCATGAGCTGGCGCACATCGTGACCCCTGACGTCGGGCCGGGAGGCGGGCTGCGCGAGCCGGCGCGCGGCAGGGGCAGCAGCAGGGGCCATCACCATGCGTGGCGGGTCAACTTCGTCCTCATCACAAGAAAGGCGCTGGGAAAGGAGGCGGCTGTGCGGCTCAGGCATGAATTCGATCACTGGGGGCTGCCGACGCGCAAGTGAACGACTGTCCGGCACCGCCCCTCCTGCAGGACGGTGCGACCCCATTCTTCCCGTGGAAGTCCGCGCATCCGTCGTCGGCGGCCACCGGGGACGTCACGGGACGCCGGAGGGGAGGGCAGTCACCTCCCGGCATCTGGGCATGGTCCGCCTCGCACGGCCCGACGACGGCTCCGGGGCGCATCGCTGCGCGTCGGCCGGGAGCGCGGCCCCGGGGGCTTCGCTCGGTTCTGCGTGCACCGTGGAGAGACACCTTCTGCCGAGGGCCAGGGCGCCCAGGACACTGCAAGCGGCCGCCCGATGCCGGCCCGTGTGCTGAAGCACCGTGCCGACCACGGCAGAGCCGAGCGATGTCCCGGATGCGGAGAGGGTGACCAGCCGGGCGAACGCCCCGGACGCGGTGCTCGGCGGAGCCGGCTTGCCGACGAGCAGGAACGTGACGGTGAGGAGAGGAGCGGGGGACACTCCGGTGAGCAGCGTCGGGGCGTGCATGCAGGGGGGCGGGAGCAGGGTCGGAAGGCCGTAGCCGGTGACCATGCCGACGGCGAACAGGCGGGCGTGCCGGGTCGGCTGCGGGCGCCGTGGATCAGGACGCCGATCAGCGGGCCGCCGGCGTTCAGCGCGAGCAGGACGGGTCCTCCGCCCGGCGTCGACCGGTGTTCGGCGTAGGAGACCACCAGGACGTTGAGGATGCCGACGGCAGAGCCGGTTCCGGCGAGGGCGGCGGGCAGAGTGACCAGGAGGGGTCTGCGCAGGGGGCCGAGCCGGTGGCCGGCGCGGGCGCAGGCCTTCCGGTGGCGCGAGGCTGCGGCGGTGGCGAAGGTGCCGGCGGCCGTGCCCGCGGATCCGTGGCCCCGCCCCGGCCTTGCGCAGGGCCCCGCGTCGGCGAAACGCCTGCTGACCCGGGGTCCTGCTGTCGGAGCGAGTGACGGGAGCCGATCCCGCGTGGCCGGTTCGGAGGACGGCGTATGCGGGTCACTGTCGAACGGCGGAGTCCCCAACCTGGGCAGCAGGGCGGTCGGCGCCGCTGTTCCCGGTGAGCCCCCGTCGCGCCCCGCAGGAACGGGCGCGAGGCGGGCGCGGGGCCTCTTCGTCCCGCATTGCGGGCAGTGTGGTCGGCGTGGTCGTCTGCGCAGTTCAGAGGTGGTGGAAGGAGTGTTGACGGCCACTGCCGGACGGCATGGCCGCCGCCCTTCGCCGCCGGACGGCAGACGCTGTGCCGACGCTTCGCCCCGAAGGCGGCGCACCCCCCTCTGATCCCCCATGGGGCGGGTTACCCCCCGGTGGGGCGGGGTCAGGCCGCGGTCGCCTCGCGCCGTGCACGGCTGCGGTTCTCCTGCCCCACGACACGCCGGCGCCGGGACGGGACGCCCAGGGTCGGGTTGGCGACGCCCCAGGCCGCGCTCCTGCAGATCAGTTCCTTGTAGAGGGCGGCCACGCGGCCCGTGAGGGCGCGGTCGACCGCTCGGTCGTCGGCGGTGACGAACTGGATCAGACCCTCCTTGCGGCCGAGGGAGACGCACTGCTGGAAGTAGCGGATGGTGACGCCGGGGACCTCGGTGCCGGTGAGGCGGGCGGCGATGGCGTCGGCGGCCTGCCAGGCCATGGGAACGCCCGAGGCGCACGACATGCGGAGGGGCTTTCCGCCCGGGCCGACCGCCATCGCCGCGTCGCCCACGGCGTACACCTCCGGGTGGGAGACCGAGCGCATCGTGGAGTCGACCACGATCCGGCCGCCGGGGGCGAGCTCCAGGGCGGTGGCGCGGGCGATCGGGTGGACGGCGAAGCCGGCGGTCCAGACGGTGACCTCGGCGGGGATGGTCCTGCCGTCGGACGCCGTCAAGCCGTCCGCCCCCACGGCGGTGACCGCCGTGTGCTCGTGGACCTCGATGCCGAGCCTGTCCACCACCTTCCGCAGGTGGGCGCGGCCCTTCTCCGAGAGCCAGTCCCCGAGGCCGCCGCGAGCCGCCAGGGCGACGTCGAGGTCCGGGCGCGCCTCGGCGATCTCGGTCGCGGCCTCCAGGCCGGTCAGGCCGCCGCCGACCACGACCACGGGCCGGCCGGCGTCCAGGGCGGCCAGGCGCTCGCGCAGGCGGAGGGCTCCGGCGCGGCTGGAGACCTCGTGGGCGTGGTCGGCGGCGCCGGGCACGCCCCCGTCGTTCCAGCCGCTGCCGAGGGCGTACACCAGCGTGTCGTACGCGAGTTCCTCCTGCGCGGGGCCGTCCACGGCGGTGATCGCCACCGTCCTGCGGTCCACGTCCACAGCGGTGACCTTCGCGAGCCTCAGTTCCACGCCCGTGCCCGCGAACATCTCGCCGAACGGCCGGGGCGCGAGGTCCTGGCCGGCCGCGAGCTGGTGCAGCCGGACACGCTCGACGAAGTCGGGCTCGGGGTTGACGAGGGTGATGGCGACGTCCTCGCGGTGCAGGCGCCTGGCGAGGCGGCCGGCGGCGACCGCTCCGGTGTAGCCGGCTCCGAGGACGACGATGCGGTGCTGCATGGGCCTGCTCCTGTCTGCGCGGGGTCCGCCGTTGTCGTGCGCGGGTTCGCCCCTTGAACCGGGCAGCCCGGCGTTTCCTGACAGGGTCGGGATGTGAAGCACGTCACAGCGTGCGTCGTGCCGGACCGGAGGGCTCAGAGGGTGTGGAGCGGGGCTTCCCGGTGGCCCGCGGCGGCCCACCGCCCGGTCGCGCGGACGAGCTTGTCGGGGTTGACCTGGCTGCGGACCGCGGCGATGCCCTCCGCGGTGACCTCCAGGCACGTGATCCCGACGACCCGGCCGTCCACGACCGCGACGACGGCGGGCCCGCCGTTGGCGGTCGTGGCGTGGATCTCCGGCGCGCCGCCGACGTAGGCCCGCTTGGCCTCGCTGGGCTTGAACAGGCCGCGCAGGAACCGGGCGACCGCGAGCGCGCCCTCGAACGCCTTCGCGCGGGCCGGGACCTTCCCGCCGCCGTCGCCGACCGAGACGGCGTCCTGGGTGAGCAGGCGTACGAGGGGTTCGGTACGGCCGCTGGTCGCCGCGGCCAGGAACTCCTCGACGATCCTGCGGGCGGTGGCCCCGTCGATCTCGGTGCGCGCCTTGCCGCCCGCGACGTGCTTCTTGGCCCGGTGGTAGATCTGCTGGCTGGCGGCCTCGGTGAGGTCCAGGATCCCGGCGATCTCCCGGTGCGGGTAGTCGAACGCCTCGCGCAGCACGTACACCGCCCGCTCGTTGGGCGACAGGCGCTCCAGCAGGACGAGGACGGCGTACGACACCGACTCGCGCTGCTCCGCGGTGTCGGCCGGGCCGAGCATCGGGTCCCCCGCGAGCAGCGGCTCGGGGAGCCACCTCCCCACGTACGTCTCACGCCGGGCGCGTGCCGAGGTGAGCTGGTTGAGGCAGAGGTTGGTGAGGACCTTCGTCAGCCAGGCCTCGGGCACCTCGATGCGCTCGACGTCGGTCGCCTGCCAGCGCAGGAACGTCTCCTGCACGGCGTCCTCCGCCTCGCCCGCCGAGCCGAGCAGGCGGTAGGCGAGGGCCTCCAGCCGGGGCCTGGCTGCCTCGAACCGGTCCACGTCGCTCATGCTCAGGGCCATGCCCGCGGATCGTACTCGCCCCGGCGGCGCAACGGCAGGCGCGACAGCGCTCCCCGGCCGGCCTCCGGGGCCGGTCCGGCCGTCCTGCGGCCGGGCGCCGGCCGTCGATCGACTCCCCGGCACGCCCCGCAGGAACGGGCACGCGGCGGGCACGAGCCCTCTTCGTCCCGAAGCAACTCGGGTGGTGGCCCGGCCTTGGGCTGGTGTGCCGCTCACCCGCGCTGACGGTCCGCAGACGTCCGTACTCGTCCGCCTCTGTTCGTCGGCGTCGCCACGCAGTCGGACACCCGGCCGGGCCGGTGGCCGGGTGTCCTGCCCTGGGGGTCAACTCGACGCGGGGGGGCGAAGACATTTCAGCGAAGGCGTCTGCTGCCCGGGTGGCCGGCGACGAGCCACCGATGAGTTTCGCCGGCCGGGCCGGTCCACCAGGACGTACGCCGTCGAGCCACTGACCGGAGACTCATCATGACCACGTCCGCACATCCCGGCCGCAGCCTGTTCGTGAACATCCCTGTGGCGGACCTCGAGCGCAGCAAGGGGTTCTTCGCGAATCTCGGATTTGGCTTCAACCCGAAGTTCACCGACGAGACCGCCGCCTGCATGCTGGTCGGCGAGCACGCCTTCGTCATGTTGCTCACCCGCGAGAAGTTCGCGGAGTTCGCAAAACTGCCGACGGCCGATCCCACCACGCACACGCTGGCGCTGTACTGCTTCAGCGTGTCGTCCCGCGACGAGGTCGACGCGGTCAGCGCCGCTGCACTCGCGGCGGGCGGGTCCGAGGCGGATGGCGCCGAGGACCACGGCTTCATGTACTCACGCAGCTTCTACGACCTCGACGGCCACGGCTGGCAGGTCATGTGGATGGACCCGGCGGCGGCGGAGCAGGGCCCCGAGGCGTTTGCGGCCTCCGTGCAGGACGCCGACGCCCGGGCCTGACCCACCGCCGCGCAAGGCACGTGGTGGGTGGTGCGGTGTGCGCGGGGCGTACACCTGCGTCGGTGGGCAGCCGACCGGCCGGGACGGATCCTCGGCTGCGACCCACGGGCAATCCCGCCCGTTGTGCCACTGTCAAAGCGGTCGTCGACGCCAGCCCCACCACCTGAGGGCCCCGGACCATGATCGGTCCGGGGCCCTCGCCCTGGTGTCCCGGCAGGATTCGAACCTGCGACACCCGCTTGACCGGGCGTTTCGTTCCAGACTTCTGTGGTCAGGCTCCGCGCCAGGCGGGAGTGGTTTCGCCGGTGGGGCGGCGGGTCATGACGTTGATCATCGACATGTGGATCACGGCTTCGGGGCGGGCCGGGAGGGCTTCGTGGTCACGGGTCAGGCACCGGTGGTGCATGAGCCGGCCGAAGGTCCGCTCGACCACCCATCTGCGGGGCTGGATGACGAATCCCCTGATGGCAGGGTCGCGGCGGACGACCTCCACGTCGATGCCCGGAGTGGCGCCGTGTTCGACGACGACGTTCTTGTAGCCCGTGTCGGCCCGGGCTTTGTGGACGGTCGGGTGCTCGGTGGCGACCGTGGTCAGCATCTCTCGGCCGGCGGCGCCTGGATGCCGGCGGCGGTGACCAGCACCGCCGGCAGCAGGCCGGGTGTGTCGACCATGATGTTGCGTTTCCGGCCCACGATCTTCTTTCCGACGTCGACGCCGGGGCCGGCGGCGGGGACGTTCGTGGAGGTCTTCACGCTGTGGGAGTCGACGATGCAGGCCGTCGGCTCCGGGTTGCGGCCTTCGGACGTGCGGACCAGGCGCCGCAGGAGACCGCCTGGCTGCTCGAACACCCCCTCCTTCTGCCAGCGGGCGAAGGAGTGCGCAGACGGTCTCCCACGGCGGGTAGTCGTGGGGCAGGTGGCGCCAGGGGATGCCGGTGCGGTCGACGCAGAGGACGGCGTCGCTGCCCCTCGCCGGCCAGGACGCCTCCCAGCGTGCGGGCCGGGTGCGGGTGCGGGTGCGGGTGCGCGGCGCGGACGACACCCGTACCGTCGCCTATCCGCCGGCCCGCGTCCCGGCTACCGTCGCACCGGCGGCGAATCCGTCCGGTGCAGGTGTCCATTCCGGCGCCGGCCGTTCGTCCGGGAGTGAAGCCGGCGAACGGCGCCGGCCCGGGACTGCGCAGGAGCAGCCATGCCCATGTACATCGCGCTCACCTACACCCCCGACGTCGACTGGACGCAGCCGGAGTACGCCGAGGAGATGAAGGAGTACGCCGCCTTCGGCGAGGCGGCGGCCGCCGTGCTCAGGGGCGGCCACGCCCTGTACCCGACCGCCACCGCCACAACCGTGCGGGTCCCCGGCGGCAAGGGGGGCGAAGCGGTGACCACCGACGGGCCCTACACCGAGACCAAGGAGGCGCTGACCGGCTTCTACCTGCTGGAGTGCGCGGACCTGGACGAGGCGGTGGCGGTGGCCGCGAGGATCCCCGCCGCCTGGAACGGCGCGGTCGAGATCCGGCCCGTCATCCGGTTCTGAGCCCGGCGGCGGAACATGGCTGCCGGTGACGCGGTGGCGCTGCTGGTGCGCGAGGAGCGCACCCGCGTCCTCGCCACGCTCATCCGCGTCACCGGCAGCGTCGACCTTGCCGAGGACGCGGTCCAGGACGCCGTCGAGCGCGCCCTGCTCACCTGGCCGCGCGACGGCGTCCCCGCCGAGCCCCGGGCGTGGCTGTTGGTCACCGCCAAGCGGCGGGCGATCGACGTCATCCGCCGGGAGGCGCGGCGCCCCGCGAAGGAGTGGGACGCGGTGGCCCTGCACGACCCCTCGCCCGAGTCCCCCGGTGTGGTCCGCGACGACCTGCTCCGCCTGGTCTTCACCTGCTGCCACCCGTGTCTGTCGCTGGAGACGCAGGTATCCCTCGCCCTGCGCACCCTGGCCGGCCTGTCCACGGCGGAGGTCGCCCGCGCCCTGGTGGTTCCCGAGGCCACCATGGCCAAGCGGCTCACCCGGGCGAAGCAGAAGATCGCCCGGGCCGGCATCCCCTACCGCGTCCCGGCAGCCGAGGAACTGCCCGGCCGGCTGGCCGGGGTCGCGGCCACGGTCTACCTGGTCTTCAACGAGGGCTACGCCCCGGGGGAGGGCGCCGACCTCGTGCGCGGCGCGCTCGCCGACGAGGCGGTGCGGCTCGCCCGGCTGCTGGCGGGGCTGATGCCGGACGAGCCCACCGTGCTCGGCCTGCTGGCCCTGCTCCTGCTCCAGGACGCCCGGCGAGGCGCCCGCACCGACGCCGAGGGGCGTCCGGTACTGCTGGCCGACCAGGACCGCACGCGGTGGGACCGGGCCATGATCAGAGAAGGGGTGAGACTGCTCGGAGCGGCCCTGCACCGCACCCCGGACCGCCCCGACCCCTACGTCGTGCAGGCGGCCGTCGCAGCCTGCCACGCCCTGGCGCCGTCCTGGGCCCAGACCCCCTGGGACGCGGTGGTCTCCTGGTACGACGTGCTGCTCACCGTGCACGACACCCCCGTGGTCCGGCTCAACCGCGCGGCGGCCGTGTCCGAGCGGGACGGGCCCGGCGGGGGCCTGGCCCTGGTGGAAGCCCTCGACGGCCTGGAGGTCTACCCGTGGTGGCACGCCGGACGCGCCGAACTGCTGCACCGCCTGGGGCGTGCGCAGGAGGCGCGCGCGGCCTGTGAGCGGGCGGCCGCCCTCGGCATGAGCGCGCCGCAGCTCGAGCACCTGCGGCGCCGGGTGTCCGCACCGCCCGGCTGATCGCGCCCCCGCTCGACCTCGCCGTCGCCGTCGCGTTCGGCGCGCCCATCGCGGTGGCCGGCACCGCAGTGGTCCCCGCAGTGCGGCCGGGCGGCTGCGCACTGTTGAGGCGCTCGCGGTCGGGCCCGCCCCGAGCGCCGCACACGGCCGGATGGGAGCCGCCGGGAGTGAGCGGTGTGGCACGGGTCTGGCACGACCGCCTGAACACCCGTCGGAACGCGCAGGGCCCCGGGTCGGCGAAACACTCGCTGACCTGAGGCACTGCTGTCGGAGCGGGCGACGGGAATCGAACCCGCGTAGCCAGTTCGGAAGACGGCGTATGCGGGTGACCGCTGACCTGGCAACTCCCCGACCTGGGCCGGAGCGCGATCGGCGCCGTTGTTCCCCGTGAGCCCCCGCCACGTCCCGCTGGAACGGGTACGCAACGGGCACGAGACCTCGTCGCCCCGAACGAACCTTGCTGGGCGCTTGACCTCGTGCTGGTGTGTCTCCCACCTGCAGCGACGGTCCGCAGACGTCCGCGGTTGTTCACCGCTGTGCGTCGGCGTTGTCACGCAGTTAGACACTCACCCCCCGTCGGCCAGCGCTGGCACTTCATGCTCGGGGAACAAGCCGCTGGCTCGCATCGCCTCGGCGGCTCGCGGGTCCATCAGGAAGATGAGTCCCTCATTGCCACCTGCGTAGAGGGTGTGAGCACGCAGCGCGCTGCGCCCGGCAGCGGCGAGCAGCTGGTTGACGACAGCCAAGGGACGGATGGTCGACAAAGCCCACGGATCCCCGCCCTCCCAGTCCTCGGGCCTCAAAACCATGCAATCGATCCCGTTGATCGAAACTGTGTAGTCGTCGACATCCGGGGCCGTCTCGACCTCCAGCACCACGCCGTATCGCACCAGGGCCGGTGCCAGCGCTCGAAGGAACTTCTCGACCCCGCCTTCGGCCAGTTCCTCTCCGTCCGCGAAGAACTCGATCTGCTCGAAGAGAAGGTCGAAATGCAGCGGATAGCAGCCGGTCGCGACCTCGGTCATTGCGGACTCACGCAGCTCCGCCGACAGGTGATCCCACAACCCGTAGCGGTTCAGCGCCTCGGCCATCACGCGATGACGCTCATCACCTCGCCACCGATCACCGCCCGCGTCCCTGGGTTGAAACCGTCTGGCCGTTTCGCCGTCAAACGTCATGGGCCGACGGTACCGTGATGATCTGACATTGCCGCTGGTGCCAAGTAGGTAGGCCAACCGGTGTCAGACATGAAGTCACACTTTGATCCGGACCCCAGGTCAGGCGCCCGAGCTCAGGCAATCAGATCTTCTGGAAGTGATGGCCCCGCTTTCCGACCTGCGACGACGTGGGCGATCGGACATCTGACCTGTGGCTGAGCCGTTGACGGCTGTCGTCGTTGGTCGGCTTCGGCCCACTGCGGACGGCCCAGAGGCGGCCCGGCACTACCTGGTCGCTACTGCGCGGGGGAGGGGATTGGGTTGGCGTCAAGCGCCGTAGGCTTGCAAATCGCAGCGCGGACACACACGAAGGCATCATGAGGAGGACCGTGGTTCATCCCATCAAGGCCGAGTACATGAGCACACACGCGATCAAGAGCGAGCTTCGCGGCCTTATCGGCGAGTTGGCGCCCGGGGTCGTTTGGAGTAAGCGCGTGACCGTGACGGAGCTGGCCGGGTGGGCAGTCTCCCAACTGGATGCCGACTCGTGTGATCCCCGAGTTCAGCGTGCACGCGAGCTCGCGCAAGTGATCTACGGAAGCGAGCGTCGGTAGGAGTGGTCAGACGCCGGCGTGCCTCGCAACGTCGGAGATCCCGCTTTACCTTCGGCGCTCTTCCTTATCGGTGATTCCGTAGACGCCCATCACAGCTGGCTCCGAGCGCACTGCCTGGGGGTCCAGTCCGTCCACGTTCGAGGTCGTCACCTTACGTCCGGGGGTATTGCTGTCACCTGTTGCTGTCAGCAGTGCCCCTGCCTGTGGCCGCAGCCCAGAGAGACTGAAGGGTCGCCGCCGACTCGGCGAAGCCCGGGTTTTCCCCTCCGCTCCAGCTGATAGGAGCTGGTAGCTGGAGCTTTTTGCCATCTATGGTATCAATCTGCACGAACTGGTGGATGCCGTCATTAGTGACAACTTTCCGTGCGCTGATCATTGCAATGTCTGCCCATCGCAACGAGTGGCTCCGACGAAGGGGGCGGCCGAACGTGAGCGCGCCTGCGTCAGCGGTGGTGCCCTCAACGGCACCTCCACCGACGTATGCGGCCAGCAGGCCGAGGAGCAGGGCCACGGATACCTCGACAAGTGAGACGGAAGTCGGTATGGATCCTCCGCGTACGTCTGCGACAGCAGAACGGACGAAGCCAACGGCAACGAGAGCGAAACAGCCGCCGAAGATGAGGGACAGGATCCGACTGCGCCACTCCACGTAGTACCGAACCTTCTCCGAAACCAGAGCCGGAGTGGCGGACTCGCCGTTGGGTTCCACTTTTCCCCCTAGCAGTACGGTGCGGGCAGGTGATCAAGCCATTCGCACCGCCATCCTAGGGAACCGGAGGGGGAGCCATGTCGCACGGGCGTTGGCGCGATCTTTAGCCGGTGGCCTGCTCGGGCTGGGGTCGGGCATGGCCAGGGAGCCTTACCCTTGCCCGCGGATCGGGCTGGCTCCTGCCTGCCCGCATTTAGAACTCCTAACGGAATGACTGTCTGGGCTCGGCTGCCGGCGTGGAGTGTCGTCGGGCAGCATGGGGCGATGCACTTCGATCAGCCGCTGCCTCGCGAGGTAAAGGTCATCGATTCAGCCTCGCTGTTCAGGCTGGAGGAGCGCGCGTGTGCCCTCAGCCTGAACCAGCGGTTGGACCCGGCATGGGTGCAAGCGAATGCGGCGCCCGACGGAACTCACTTCCTCTGGCCCGCCCTGTGGAACAGCTTGTCCCACCGCCCTGACGTTCCACGCCAGCTGCGGTGCGAGCTGCTGATCACGCTGCGTACCGGAGGCTGCGTGCTGAGCCTGCTGGACGTGCTTCCCGACGACTTCAACCCGCTGCCGAGGGTGACCTCACGCGAAGAAGGCATGCAGGTCAGCCAGCTGCTCGACTGCGCTCCTTCGGTCAGGGAATGGCTACTGCGGGAGAGTGACGACTCAGACCGGCTGTGACAGGCGTCGCCAGCAGATGAGCGCGCATCCGAGGGTGAGGAAAGCTTCGTGGATGTCGCCGCGGATCTCCCAGCGGATCCGCAGGCGGCGGAACCAATGCCGGTGGGCGAAGGCACGCTCGACAACCCAGCGTTGAGTGCCGAGTCCAGAGCCGTGTTCGGTGCCACGTCGCGCGATCAGTGGCTTCACACCGAGGGCGCGGACCAGGCGACGGTACTTGTCGTGGTCGTAACCGCGGTCGCCGAGCACGACATCGGGGCGGCGCCGGGGTCGGCCGCGCTTGCCTCGCACGGGCGGCACTGCTTGGAGCAGCGGAATGAGCTGGGTGACGTCGGCAGCGGTTCACCATCTACCTGCGCCGCGAGATCGGCGCCGCCGCCGGCCTGTCCCAACGGGCCTTCGCCGACGCGGCCCGGCTGTCGTTCGCGAAGGTCGCCGAGTACCAGCGCCGGGGCGCCGTCCACTTCCATGCCGTGATCCGCCTGGACGGCCCCGGCGGGCCCGCCGACCCCGCCCCGCCCTGGGCCACCGTGGAACTGCTGGACGCCGCGATCCGGGCCGCCGCCGCCCGCGTCGCCGTGCCCGTCCCGGCCTCCGGACCGCACCCGGCCCGGTCGCTGGCCTGGGGCGAGCAGGTCGACGTGCAGCCCATCACGTCCGGTCTGGACGGGGAGCTGACCGAGCAGGCCGTCTCCGCCTACGTGGCCAAGTACGCCACCAAGGCCGCCGAGGCGACCGAGACCGTCGACCGCCGCATCGGCGAGCGCTCGGAGCTGGACCGGCTCACCCTGCCGCCGCACACCCGCCGCCTGATCGACGCCTGCTGGGACCTGGACCCGCACTACCCCGACCGGCTGTTGGCCCACTGGTCTCACATGCTCGGCTTCCGCGGCCACTTCTCCACCAAGTCCCGCCGCTACTCCACCACCCTCGGCGCCCTGCGCCAGGTCCGCGCCGACTACCGCGCCCGCCAGGAGCACCGGGAGGCCGGACTCGCCGGTGACGGCGACGACCCGCCGGAGGGCTCCACGCTCGTGCTGGCCCACTGGCGCTTCGCCGGGGTCGGCCACACCCCCGGGGAGTCGCTGATCGCCGCCCAGATCGCCCGTGACAGGAAGACCAACCGCGACACCGCGAGAGAGGAGCTGCCCCACGTGCTGGCCTGAGAGGAGGAGGACGCCGCATGGATCGCCTGCTGACCGTCGCCGAGGCCGCCGAACGCCTCGGCACCACCGAGCGCTTCCCGCGCCGCCTGATCGAGGAGCGCCGGATCACCTTCGTCAGGGTCGGCCGCCACGTCCGCATCCCCGAAGCGGCCCTCGCCGACTTCGTCGCAGCCCACACCGTCCACCCGGCCGGGCGTCGTACGACTCGTCTGGCGGTGGCGTCCTGATGGCGGGGAAGCGTGTCTTCGGCCGGGTGCGCAAGCTGCCCTCCGGGCGCTACCAGGCCCGGTACCCGGGGCCCGACGGCGTCGACCGCCCGGCCCCGCGCACCTTCGGGACCAAGCGGGAGGCGGACGACTGGCTGGCCGAGAAGCAGACGGAGCTCCGCCGCGGCGACTGGTCGGACCCGGACGCGGGGAAGGCGGCCTTCGGGGACTTCGCCCGGGCGTGGATCGCGGAGCGCGGACTGAGCCACAGGACGGTCGAGCTGTACGAGTCGCTGCTGCGCCTGCACCTCGCCCCGACCTTCGGCACGGTCGCGGTCGCCGACGTGACCCCCGCCGGCGTCCGGGCCTGGCGGGCGGCCCGACTCGCCGAAGGGGTCGGCCCCTCGACCGTCGCCAAGGCGTACGCGCTGATGCGCGCCGTGTTCGCCACGGCGGTGGAGGACCGGTTGATCCGTCGGAATCCCTGCCAGATCAAGGGCGGCAGCAAGGAGAGCACCCCGGAGCGCCCGATCGCGACGGTGGGGGAGGTGTTCGCCGTCGCCGACGCCGTGCAGGAGTGGTACCGGGCCCTGGTCCTCCTCGCAGCCTTCCTGGGGCTGCGCTGGGGTGAGCTTGTCGCGCTCCGCCGCCGTGACGTCGACCTGGACGGGGGAGCCGTGCGGGTGCGCCAGGCGGTCGCCGAGCTGAGGAACGGCCAGCGGATCCACAAGCAGCCCAAGAGCGATGCGGGCGTGCGCACGGTGGGGCTCCCGGAGGTCATCGCCGCCGACCTCCGGCGCCACCTCGAACGCTTCGCCGAACCGGGCCCCGACGGGCGGGTGTTCGTGGGCGCGAAGGGCACCACGCCGCGCCGGAACCACTTCAACCGGCTCTGGCACGCGGCCTGCGCCCGGGCGGGCGTCTCGGGGCTGCGCTTCCACGACCTGCGGCACACCGGGAACACCCTGGCGGCCTCCACCGGCGCCAGCACCAAGGAGCTGATGGCGCGGATGGGCCACAGCACCGCCAGAGCGGCGCTGATCTACCAGCACGCCACCGCCGAGCGGGAGCGCCTGATCGCCCAGTCGGTGAGCGACCTGGTGACCCGCGCCCGCACCTCCGGCGGCCGGCCTCTCCCCGCGCCGGACGGGCACGGCACGGGCACGCCGGGCTGACCGGCCCGGTACGCGACAGGGCCCCGGGTCGGCTGGCATGCCGCTGACCTGGGGCCCTGCTGTCGGAGCGGGCGACGGGAATCGAACCCGCGTAGCCAGTTTGGAAGACTGGGGCTCTACCATTGAGCTACGCCCGCACGTGCACACCCGGGTGCGCACAGGCGCCCCGCGGCCGGTGCCGACCCGGGGCGGGCCCAGCCTACCCGGTCGGGTCGGGCGATTGCACGCGGCCCGCGCGCGGCCGTCCGGGCGGCATCCCGTTAATCCTGCGGAACGGCCCAGGTGAGCCTGTACGCTACGTGTCGTTGCGACGGGGTGTGGCGCAGGTTGGTAGCGCGTCCGCTTTGGGAGCGGAAGGTCGTCGGTTCAAATCCGGTCACCCCGACAGCGAGTGAGGGCCCCCGTCCGTCCCCGGGCGGGGGCCCTCGTGCGTCCGTTCCGGCGACCGCCGGAGCCGTCCGCCCTCGCCGCGGGCTCCGCCCTGCTCACGCGGTCCGCTGTCCCCGTCCATCCTGCTTTGTGGTACCGGTAGGATGGACCGCTGGAGACCGCTCGTGTGGCATGCTCACCGTTCGGCCGTCCGAGGGCGAGGAGCACGCTCACCGTCCATCCTGCGGGAGATGCCGCTCCATGTGGCCCATCACCCGTCTCGCCGGCCGCCCAGCCCCCACCAGGCCCCGCCCGGCGGACAAACCGACCGCAAAGCCCCAAGGAGACCCAACCGTGAAGAGCGCCGTGGAGACTCTGAACCCGACCCGGGTTCGACTCACCGTCGAGGTGCCCTTCGAGGAGCTCAAGCCCAGCCTCGACGCGGCGTACAAGAAGATCAACCAGCAGGTCACGGTTCCGGGTTTCCGCAAGGGCAAGATCCCGGCTCGCGTCATCGACCAGCGCTTCGGCCGTGCCGCGGTGCTGGAGGAGGCCGTCAACGACGCCCTTCCGCGCTTCTACACGCAGGCCGTCGACGAGGGCAAGATCGAGGTCCTCGGCCAGCCCGAGATCACCGACATCGCCGGTGTGGAGAACCTCGGTGACGGCGGCGACCTGAAGTTCACCGCCGAGGTGGACATCCGCCCGGAGATCACCCTCCCCGAGTTCGGCGAGATCGAGGTCACCGTCGACCCGGTCGAGGTCACCGACGAGGACGTCGAGAAGTCGCTGGAGCAGCTCCGCGAGCGCTTCTCCTCCGTCAAGGCCGTCGAGCGCGCCGCCGCCGCGGGCGACGTCGTGGTCGTCGACCTGGAGGCCAAGGTCGACGGCGAGGTGCCGGAGGACGGCACCGCCACCGCCGTGTCGTACGAGATCGGCTCCGGCCGCCTGCTCGACGGCATCGACGACGCCGTGATCGGCGTGGAGGCCGGCGGCACCGCCACCTTCACCACCGAGCTCAAGGGCGGCACCCAGGCCGGCAAGGAGGCCGAGGTCACGGTCACCGTCACCGCCGTCCAGGAGAAGGAGCTCCCCGAGCTCGACGACGAGTTCGCCCAGCTGGCGAGCGAGTTCGACACCCTCGAGGAGCTGCGCGAGGACTCGCGCAAGCGCCTGGCCCGCATGAAGGAGTTCGACCAGGCCACCCAGGCCCAGGAGCGTGTCCTGGACGCCCTCCTGGAGAAGGTCGAGATGCCCTTCCCGGAGAAGCTGCTCGCGGACGAGATCGAGACCCGCAAGCACAACCTGGAGCACCACCAGCTGGCGCAGATGGGCCTCGACCTCGACACCTGGCTGAAGACCCAGGACAAGTCGCTCGAGGACTTCGAGAAGGAGACCGAGGAGCAGGCGAAGAAGGGCATCAAGACCCAGTTCGTCCTGGACCAGATCGCCTCGAACGAGGAGCTCTCCGTCAGCCAGGAGGAGCTCACCGAGCACCTCGTCCGCCGCGCCGCCGGCTCCGGCCTCACCCCGGACCAGTTCGCGCAGCAGGTCGTCCAGGGCGGCCAGGTGCCGCTGCTGGTCGGCGAGGTCGTCCGCGGCAAGGCGCTGGCGCTGGTCGTCGAGGCCGCCAAGGTCGTCGACACCGAGGGCAACGTCGTCGACTTCGAGGACGACGAGGAGGAGACCGAGGCCGCCGTCGAGGCGGTCGAGGCCGCCGAGGGCAAGGCCGACGCCCAGTCCGGCGACGAGGCCTGAGCCTCCCCCCTCCGCTGAACCGCCCGGCAGGCCCGGGTACGGCACCCCGCGTGCCGTACCCGGGCCTGCCGCGCGTTCGGCGCCCGTGGTGGGGGCCCCGTCGCCGGGCCCGCGCCGGCCCGGCCCGGGCGGCCCGTCACAGCCTGTGCAGCCTGCGCTCACAGCGAACAGCTCTGTGTGGGGGATGGCCGGGCCCTGGCCGCGCGTTAGGGTCCATGAGAAGGAACAATCAGCACAGCAGACGCGCGACGGCCGGGCGGCCGGCCGTCCGATTCAACTGAGCAGGTGGCTACGTGACGACTCCCCAGATCGCGACCCCGGGCCTCATGGCGCCCCGCGCCGCCGGTGACATCCCCGGCGTCGGCCTCGGCGACCAGGTGTACAACCGTCTGCTCGGCGAGCGCATCATCTTCCTCGGCCAGGCGGTCGACGACGACATCGCCAACAAGATCACCGCCCAGCTTCTGCTCCTTGCCGCCGACCCGGAAAAGGACATCTACCTCTACATCAACAGTCCGGGCGGCTCGGTCACCGCAGGCATGGCGATCTACGACACCATGCAGTACATCAAGAACGACGTGGTGACCATCGCCATGGGCCTGGCGGCCTCCATGGGCCAGTTCCTGCTGACGGCCGGCGCCAAGGGCAAGCGGTTCGCGCTCCCCAACGCCGAGATCCTGATGCACCAGCCCTCGGCCGGCCTCGGCGGCTCGGCGACCGACATCCGGATCCAGGCCGAGCAGCTGATCCGCACCAAGCACCGGATGGCCGAGCTCATCGCCTTCCACTCCGGCCAGTCGCTGGAGCAGATCACCAAGGACTCCGACCGCGACCGCTGGTTCTCCGCGGAGGCGGCGAAGGACTACGGCCTCATCGACGAGGTCATGCACCACGCCGCGGACGTCCCCGGCGGCGGTGGCACGGGCGCCTGAGCCGCCCGGCAGCCGTTCCCCCAGAGAGTCCGCCAGCGACAGTCCGCACACACGGAGGCCCAGAAACCATGAACATCCCCAGCCTGATGGGCGAGGCCCAGGAGCGCCTGCGCGCCGAGGGCCGGTACATCGTCCCCCGCTTCGTCGAGCGCACCTCCCAGGGCATCCGGGAGTACGACCCGTACGCCAAGCTCTTCGAGGAGCGGGTGATCTTCCTCGGCTCCCAGATCGACGACGTGTCGGCCAACGACATCATGGCCCAGCTGCTCTGCCTGGAGTCGATGGACCCGGACCGCGACATCTCGGTGTACATCAACAGCCCCGGCGGCTCGTTCACCGCGCTGACCGCGATCTACGACACCATGCAGTTCGTGAAGCCGGACATCTCGACCGTCTGCATGGGCCAGGCCGCCTCCGCCGCCGCCGTCCTGCTGGCGGCCGGCACCCCCGGCAAGCGCATGGCGCTCCCCAACGCCCGCGTGCTGATCCACCAGCCCTACACCGAGACCGGCCGCGGCCAGGTCTCCGACCTGGAGATCCAGGCCAAGGAGATCCTCCGGATGCGCGAGCAGCTGGAGACCCTGCTGGCCAAGCACTCCAAGAAGGAGATCGAGCAGATCCGCGAGGACATCGAGCGGGACAAGATCCTCACGGCCGAGGAGACCCTGGAGTACGGGCTCGTCGACCAGATCATCTCCACCCGCAAGAGCTCGCTGCTCGACTGACCGGATGCGCTGCCGCGAGGCCGCGGCCCACCCCCCGTCTTCCGGGCGGGGGCCGCGGCCTGGCACCATCTGACAGCAGGGCGGTGCTCGTGCACACGCCCGGTGGCACCCGCCGTTCCCCTCCGACCCCCCGGCCCCCTCGGTCACGGATTCGCCCAGGGCGTACGGCCAAGCTGCCGAAGTCGGCCGATCGGCGGGCCCGACGGAGTACCGTCGGATACCAAGCACCAGGCTCCGACCCCCACGGGGCCTTTGGCGAAGGGGAAGCACCTCGTGGCACGCATCGGAGACGGTGGCGACCTGCTCAAGTGCTCGTTCTGCGGCAAATCACAGAAGCAGGTGAAGAAGCTCATCGCCGGTCCCGGCGTGTACATCTGCGACGAGTGCATCGACCTCTGCAACGAGATCATCGAGGAGGAGCTCGCCGAGACCTCCGAGGTGCGTTTCGAGGAACTGCCGAAGCCGCGCGAGATCTACGAGTTCCTGGACCAGTACGTCGTCGGCCAGGACATCGCGAAGAAGGCGCTCTCGGTCGCCGTCTACAACCACTACAAGCGGGTGCAGGCGGGCGAGAACGGCCGCTCCGGCGGCGGCCGGGACGACGGCATCGAGCTGGCCAAGTCCAACATCCTGCTGCTGGGCCCCACGGGCTCCGGCAAGACGCTGCTGGCGCAGACCCTCGCCCGGATGCTCAACGTGCCGTTCGCCATCGCGGACGCCACCGCGCTCACCGAGGCGGGCTACGTCGGCGAGGACGTCGAGAACATCCTGCTCAAGCTGATCCAGGCGGCCGACTACGACGTCAAGAAGGCCGAGACCGGGATCATCTACATCGACGAGATCGACAAGGTCGCCCGCAAGAGCGAGAACCCGTCGATCACCCGCGACGTCTCCGGCGAGGGCGTGCAGCAGGCCCTGCTGAAGATCCTGGAGGGCACCACCGCCTCGGTGCCCCCGCAGGGCGGCCGCAAGCACCCGCACCAGGAGTTCATCCAGATCGACACCACGAACGTGCTGTTCATCGTGGGCGGCGCCTTCGCGGGCCTGGAGCGGATCATCGAGGGCCGGGCCGGCAAGAAGGGCATCGGCTTCGGCGCGACCATCCGCTCCAAGCACGAGATCGACTCCAGCGACCTGTTCCGCGAGGTCATGCCGGAGGACCTGGTGAAGTTCGGGATGATCCCCGAGTTCATCGGCCGCCTCCCGGTCATCACCTCGGTGCACAACCTGGACCGCGAGGCCCTGCTGCAGATCCTCACCGAGCCGAAGAACGCCCTGGTCAAGCAGTACCGGAGGCTCTTCGAGCTGGACGGCGTGGAGCTGGAGTTCTCCCTCGACGCGCTGGAGGCCATCGCCGACCAGGCGATCATGCGCGGCACCGGCGCCCGCGGCCTCCGCGCGATCATGGAGGAGGTGCTGATGTCGGTGATGTACGAGGTGCCGTCCCGCAAGGACGTGGCCCGCGTCGTCGTCACCGGCGACGTCGTCTCCAAGCACGCCATCCCGACGCTGGTCCCGCGCGACATGATCAAGCGCGAGCGGCGCGAGAAGAGCGCCTGACCGGCATCCGCCCCGGCGGACGCACGACGGCGGACGCACGACGGCGGACGCACGACGACGAGGGCCCCGCACCGGATCCGTCCGGTGCGGGGCCCTCGTCTGTGCGGTCGAGGCCGCGGCGGAGGCTACCGGGGGATCTCGACGGCCAGCCGCATCGCACGGGCGTCGGTCGCGACCGCACCGAGGTCGATCCGGTGCCGGCGGCCGGTGTCCAGGTAGAACCCCAGGACGCTGTCGTCCGCCCAGGCGCAGACGGCGAGGACGGCCCGCTCCCGGAGGCTCACCGGAGCGCACCGCATGGCGCCGCCGAGCGGACCCGGCTCCTGGTCCTCCCACCGTCCGAGGGTCGGGCGGGGCCCGCCGGCCTTTCCACCCCCCACCAGCCGCGACCACCGGTCGTCGTCCAGCGCCCGGTCGAGGACCGTGTCCGGGGCCATCGGCACCCGGCTGCGGAAGGAGGCGCCCGAGAGGGCCGCCGTCCGCCCGTCCGCACCGCCCTGCTGGTACGCGGCGACCACGGGGGCGAAGACCCCGAGCTGCTCGGCGGCTCTCCCGAGACCGCCGGCCTCCTTCTCCCCGCCTTCGCGCATGCTGCGGACCATGCCGCTGTCCTCGGGCAGCCGGGCCATGTCCTGGAACGAGGACACCGGCACCAGCTGGTGCGTGGCGTCCCCGTGGAGGTGGCCGCGGACGAATCCCTCGGCCCACGGCCCGAACCCGCTCAACGCCCCGGCCGCGAAGCCCGCCACCAGGCCGAGCGTGAGGAAGAGGCCCCGGCGGGCCTTCGGCGGCTCCGGGACGAGGACGTTGAACGGCCGGGGCTGCTGCGCGGCCGCCGCGTCCTGGGAGCGGGCCGTGGCCTCCGCCGCGGCGCGCGCCGCGGCCGCCTGGGCCGCGGCAGCCAGCGCGGCGGCTTCGGAAGCCGCGCGGGCCGCCTCCCTGGCGGCGGCCTGGGCGTCCCGGGCGCCCTGCGCACCCCCGGATGCCGGCTGCTCCGTCCGCACCGGGCCGCCGTCCTCCGCCCGCTCGCGGGCCTCCCCGGACGGTGCCTGTCCTGCGCCCACCACGCGCTCCCTCCCCGGACCTGCGCCCGGTGTGCTCGACGTGCGCACATCAGAGCGGGTGCGGGGCCGCCGCGTCAAAGAGGTTCCGCCGCAGTGCCCGGACGCAGTGCCAGGGCGCAACGCCAGGAGCCCCGCCGCCCGGTCGGGCGGCGGGGCTCCGGACGGCCGGGCTCACTTCGGCTGCACGACGCCGTCGCGGATGGTGCGGGTCTGCTGCGCGGCCTGCTCCGGGTCCACGGGCTGCGCCTGGGCATCGGGGGAGGTGGGCACGGTGGTGAAGAGGACCGAGGCCAGGGTGGCGTGGTCCACCCAGTAGCAGGTGGTCATCGGCCCCTTGGAGGTCTGGAGCTCCCCGCAGCGCAGCACGGCGCCGCCGTCGTGCGGGTCCTTGGCGGGGAAGTCCCGCATCGGCTGGGCGTAGCGGGCCTTCCGCTGCGCCGCCGCGGCCTCGTACTGGGCGCCCGCGGCCTTCGGGTCGGCGATCTTCCCGT
Organism: Streptacidiphilus sp. ASG 303; assembly: GCF_020991365.1. Lineage (GTDB taxonomy): Bacteria > Actinomycetota > Actinomycetes > Streptomycetales > Streptomycetaceae > Peterkaempfera. The sequence goes on along the minus strand of NZ_JAJLRA010000005.1, from coordinate 303,666 downwards.
ACGCGCCGAACACCGTCAGCAGCGAGCGCGGCGTGCCACCCACATAGGTGGCGACCACGCCGGTCATCTCCTTGCCGACGCCGGCGGTCTGGGTGTCGTCCGCCGCCTGCTCCTTGTGCGTGTTCAGCGCGTAGCCGCCCGGCAGGGTGGCCGGGGTGGCGATCCGGTACCGCCCCGCCATGGCCGCGCCCTCGTCCCCGCCGCCGCCGCGGGTCGCCACGAACGCTGCCACGCCGCCGAGCACCAGCACGCCGGCGACGATCCCGATCACCAGCCCCCTGCGGCTCCGCCGCCCGCCGGCCGGGGCCGGCGGCGGGTAGCCGCCGGGGGCGCCGTACGGCTGCTGCTGCGGGTAGCCGGGCTGCTGGGGATAGCCGGGCTGCGGTGCGCCGTACGGCTGCTGCGGCTGCCCGTACCCCTGCGGGGGCTGCCCGTACGAGGGCGGTGCGGCGGGCGCGCCGTACGGCGGCTGCTGCCCGTACCCCTGCGGGGCGGGCGGCTGCCCGTAGGGCTGCTGCGGGGGAGGGGGCGGCGGGTAGCCGCCGGGGGCGCCGTAGGGCTGCTGCGGGGGCTGCTGCCCCGGGGTCTGCGGATACTGCTGGCCCTGCCCGTACATGCGGTGCCTCCCCCGGCCGCCCGGGGCGGCGCTTCGTCTCGTCGGCGTGTCGTCTCGTCGGGCGGCACGCTATCCCAACGCCGCCGCCCGCGTCGCCCGGCGACCTGGGGCGTAGGCACCCCCGTCCGGCGGTGCGTCACCGGTCCCCCGGCTTCCGTAGACTGTCCGTCGTGACCGACATGACGAACCAGCGCCCCGAGGCCGACCAGGCCGGGGACCACAGCGCCGCCGCCACCCTGCCGACCCAGTACGCACCGGCCGAGGTAGAGGGGAAGCTGTACGAGCGCTGGGTGGCCGCGGGTTACTTCGAGGCGGACGCGAAGAGCGACAAGCCCCCGTACACCGTCGTCATCCCGCCGCCGAACGTCACCGGTTCGCTCCACCTCGGCCACGCCTTCGAGCACACGATCATCGACTCCCTCACCCGCCGCAAGCGGATGCAGGGCTACGAGACGCTGTGGCAGCCCGGCATGGACCACGCGGGCATCGCCACCCAGAACGTGGTGGAGCGCGAGCTCGCCAAGGAGGGCAAGTCCCGCCACGACCTCGGCCGCGAGGCGTTCGTCGAGCGGGTCTGGCAGTGGAAGGCGGAGTCCGGCGGCCAGATCTCCGGTCAGATGCGGCGCCTCGGCGACGGCGTGGACTGGTCCCGTGAGCGCTTCACGATGGACGAGGGCCTCTCGCAGGCCGTCCAGACCATCTTCAAGAAGCTCTTCGACGACGGCCTGATCTACCGCGCCGAGCGCATCATCAACTGGTGCCCCCGCTGCCTGACCGCCATCTCCGACATCGAGGTGGAGTACCAGGACGACGAGGGCGAGCTGGTCTCCATCCGCTACGGCGACGGCGACGACGCCATCGTGGTGGCCACCACCCGCGCCGAGACCATGCTCGGCGACACCGCCGTGGCGGTGCACCCCGACGACGAGCGCTACGCCCACCTCGTCGGCCGGGAGATCGAGCTGCCGCTGACCGGCCGCCGGATCCCGGTCGTGGCCGACGCCCACGTCGACCCGGAGTTCGGCACCGGCGCGGTCAAGGTCACCCCGGCCCACGACCCCAACGACTTCGAGATCGGCCGGCGGCACGACCTGCCGTCGATCGCGGTCCTCGACGAGCGCGGCGTCATCACCGTCCACGGCCCCTTTCAGGGCCTGGACCGCTTCGAGGCCCGGTCGGCCATCGTCGGCGCGCTGCGCGCCGAGGGCCGGATCGTCGCCGAGAAGCGCCCCTACCTGCACTCGGTGGGGCACTGCTCGCGCTGCAAGACCACCATCGAGCCGCGGCTCTCCCTGCAGTGGTGGGTCAAGGTCGGCCCGCTGGCGCAGGCGGCCGGCGACGCGGTGCGCGACGGCCGCGTGGCGATCCACCCCAAGGAGATGGAGCCCCGCTACTTCGGCTGGGTCGACAACCTCCACGACTGGTGCATCTCGCGCCAGCTGTGGTGGGGCCACCGCATCCCGGTCTGGTACGGGCCGGACGGCGAGGTCGTCTGCGTCGGTCCCGACGAGGAGCCGCCGAGCGGCGAGGGCTGGACGCAGGACACCGACGTCCTCGACACCTGGTTCTCCTCCGGCCTGTGGCCGTTCTCCACGCTCGGCTGGCCGGAGCGGACCCCCTCGCTGGAGAAGTTCTACCCGACCTCCGTCCTGGTCACCGGCTACGACATCCTGTTCTTCTGGGTCGCCCGGATGATGATGTTCGGCCTCTACGCGATGGACGGCACCCCGCCGTTCCACACCATCGCCCTGCACGGCATGGTCCGCGACCAGTTCGGCAAGAAGATGTCGAAGTCCTTCGGCAACGCGGTCAACCCGCTGGACTGGATGGACGCCTACGGCTCCGACGCGGTGCGCTTCACCCTGGCCCGCGGCGCCAACCCGGGCACCGACGTGCCGATCGGCGAGGACTGGGTGCAGGGGTCCCGCAACTTCTGCAACAAGCTCTGGAACGCCACCCGGTTCGCGCTGATGAACGGCGCCACCGTGGCGGGCCCGCTGCCCGAGGCGGCGGACCTCTCCGCGGCGGACCGCTGGATCCTCTCCCGCCTCAACGCCACCGTGGCCGAGGTCGACGCCCTCTACGACGACTACCAGTTCGCCAAGCTCTCCGACGCGCTCTTCCACTTCGCGTGGGACGAGGTCTTCGACTGGTACGTCGAGCTGTCCAAGACCACGCTCGCCGCCGGCGGCCCCGCGGCCGACGCCTCGCGCCGGGTGCTGGGCGAGGTGCTGGACGTGACGCTGCGCCTGCTCCACCCCGTGGTGCCGTTCGTCACCGAGGCGCTGTGGACGGCGCTCACCGGCCGCGAGTCCGTGGTCGTCGCCGAGTGGCCCGCCGACAGCGGCTTCCGCGACGCGGCCGCCGAGGCGGAGATCACCACGCTCCAGCAGGTGGTCACCGAGGTCCGCCGGTTCCGCGCCGACCAGGGCCTCAAGCCGGGCCAGCGCGTCCCGGCCCGCCTGGACCTGGCCGGCACCCCGCTCGCCGCGCACGAGGAGGCCATCCGCTCCCTGCTGCGCCTGCAGCCGGCCGGCGACGGCTTCACCGCCACCGCCTCCCTGCCGGTCGCCGGCGCCACGGTGGCGCTGGACCTCTCCGGCGCCATCGACGTGGCGGCGGAGCGCAAGCGCCTGCAGAAGGACCTCGCGGTCGCCGAGAAGGAGCTGGCGCAGACCACCGCCAAGCTCGGCAACGAGGGCTTCATGGCCAAGGCGCCCGAGCAGGTCGTGGCGAAGATCCGGACCCGGCAGGCCACCGCCGAGGCCGACATCGCCCGGATCACGGCGCAGCTGGCGGCCCTGCCGCAGGCCTGACCCGCACCGCCGGGCGCGCGCACCGCACCGCCACCGCACCGCCACCACACCGCGGGCCGCCCCTCCCGGGCCCGTACGACCGGACCGCCGGCCGTACGGGCCGCCGGGCGGGCGGCCCGCGGCGCTGCTGCGGTCCCACGGCGGCCTCGCGGCGGTCCCGCGGCGCCCGGCGGTCCCGCGGCTCCGTAGACTGGGTGCGTGAGCGACAAGACCAGCAGGAACCCGGACCGATCCGCCGCCGACGAGGCCCTCGCCGGCCTCCGCGAGGTGGAGGCCGAGCTGCTGGCCCGCTGGCCGGAGAACAAGCTGGAGCCGTCGCTCACCCGCATCGCCCGGCTCATGGACATCCTGGGCCAGCCGCAGCGCTCCTACCCGGCGATCCACATCACCGGCACCAACGGCAAGACCTCCACCGCCCGCATGGTGGAGCAGCTGCTGCGCGCCTTCGACCTGCGCACCGGCCGCTACACCAGCCCCCACGTGGAGTCGGTCACCGAGCGGATCAGCCTGGACGGCGAGCCCATCACGCCCGAGCGGTTCGTGGAGACCTACCGGGACATCGAGCCCTACATCGGCATGGTCGACCAGGAGCTGCCCGTCCCGATGTCCTTCTTCGAGGTGCTGACCGCCATGGGGTACGCGGCGTTCGCCGACGCCCCGGTGGACGTGGCCGTGGTCGAGGTCGGCATGGGCGGCTCCTGGGACGCCACGAACGTCATCGACGCCGCCGTGGCCGTGATCACCCCGATCTCGCTGGACCACACCGACAAGCTGGGCACCACGCCCGGCGAGATCGCGGTGGAGAAGTCCGGGATCATCAAGAAGGGCGCCCTGGCGGTCGTCGCCCAGCAGCAGCTGGACGCCGCCGAGACGATCCTCCGCCGTGCGGTGGAGGTGGACGCGACCGTGGCCCGCGAGGGCATGGAGTTCGGCGTGCTCCACCGCGACCTGGCGGTCGGCGGCCAGCTGGTGACCCTGCGGGGCCTGGGCGGCCACACCTACGAGGACGTCTTCCTGCCGCTGCACGGCGTCCACCAGGCGCAGAACGCGGCGCTGGCGCTGGCGGCCGTCGAGGCGTTCTTCGGCGTCGGCGGCGCGAACGGCGAGTCGCTGGACGACGACAAGGTGCGGCAGGCCTTCGCCGGCACCACCTCGCCGGGCCGCCTGGAGGTCGTCCGGCGCAGTCCCACCGTGCTGCTGGACGCCGCCCACAACCCGGCCGGGGCCAGGGCCACGGCGGAGGCGATCAGCGAGTCCTTCGGCTTCACCCGCCTGGTGGGCGTGGTCGGCACCAGCGCCGACAAGGACGTCCGGGGCGTGCTGGAGGCGTTCGAGCCGATCCTCGCCGAGGTCGTCGTCACCCGGAACTCCACCCAGCGCGCCATGGAGGCCGACGAGCTGGCGTCCCTCGCCGTCGAGGTGTTCGGCGCCGACCGGGTGCAGGTCGAGCCGCGCCTGGACGACGCCATCGACGCCGCCGTCGCCCTCGCCGAGGAGGAGGGCGACCTGGGCGGCGCGGGCGTCCTGGTGACCGGTTCGGTCATCACCGTCGGCGAGGCCCGGATCCTCCTCGGACGGAACCGGCGCGGGAACTGAGACGCGGGAACGAGAGAGGCCGTCACCCATGCGCACCCTGTGCTCCTCCACCCTCATCGGCGAGGCGCTGGTGATCATGTTCGCCGCGCTGGTCGCCATGCAGCTCTCCGACGTGCCGCACGGCACCCTGTGGGCGGTCAGCGGCACCGCGATGGCGCTCTGCGTGCTGCTCTGCGGCATGGTGACCCGGCCGGGCGGCGTCGCCCTGGGCTGGGCGCTGCAGATCGGGCTGGTCGCCGCCGGCGCCGTCGTCCCGATCATGTACGGGCTGGGCGCCGTCTTCGCCGCGCTGTGGTGGTGCTCGGTGCACTACGGCCGGCGGATCGACGCCCTCAAGGCCGCCCGGGCGGCGGCGCAGGTCTGACCGCCGGGTAACCTCCTCGCGAGACCTTCCCCCACACGCAGTACCGCCCGTACCGCAGTACCGCCCGTACACGCACCGTCCTGCGCGCATCCGCATCCGCGCGCCGGCGCCCGTCCACCGACCTCCCTGGAGCCGCCCCGTGTCGCAGCGCACCCTCGTCCTGCTCAAGCCCGACTGTGTCCGCCGCGGTCTGATCGGTGAGATCACCAGCCGCATCGAGCGCAAGGCGGACTGGACCGTCACGGCCCTGGAGCTGCGCACCTTCGACCGGGCCGTGCTGGAGCAGCACTACGCGGAGCACGTGGGCCGCCCGTTCTACGAGCCGCTGCTGGAGTTCATGGCGTCCGGCCCCTCCGTGGCCATGATCGTCGAGGGTGAGCGCGTCATCGAGGGCGTCCGCGCGCTGGCCGGCGCCACCGACCCCATCGCGGCGGGCCCCGGCACCATCCGCGGCGACTACGCGACGATCACCCGCGAGAACCTGATCCACGCCTCGGACTCCGAGGCCTCCGCCGAGCGCGAGATCAAGATCTTCTTCCCGGCGCACGCCTGATCCCCGGGATCCTCACCGGATCTGCACCGGCGCCCCGTCCGGTGCGGATCCGGCGCTCCCCGGCCCCGGCGCCCGCCCCGCACCCCCCGCCCCCGCCCTCTCCTCCCGCCCCCGGGTCCGCAGCGGTCCGCGGGGGCGCACCGGCACGCCCCCGCCGCGGCCCCCGCGGCGGCCCACCTGCCGGAACGCCCGCCCCAACCCCCACCGCAGCCTCCGCCGGGACGTCCGCCGGACCGGGAACCCCGGGCACCGACACGGCGTCCCAATCCCGGGAGAACACGCCCCGCGCAACGAGAATGGGTGCACGGTGTGCGTGGGCGTCCCCGGAGCGGGCGTGGCTACGATGGGGGACGGCTCACGGGCTGCCCGCCCGGTGCGGCGAAGCCGGTGACTCAGCACGTCGGCACGGCTGGCCGTCCTCTCCAGCCACCCCCACCCTCGAGTTCGGGAAGGCCCCCTGATCCCATGGCGAACAACATGTCGTTCATCGGCCGTGACATGGCTGTCGACCTCGGCACCGCCAACACGCTGGTGTACGTCAGGGGCCGGGGCATCGTCCTCAACGAGCCATCCGTGGTGGCGGTGAACACCAACACCGGGGGCATCCTCGCGGTGGGCGCCGAGGCCAAGAAGATGATCGGGCGCACCCCCGGCAACATCGTGGCCATCCGGCCGCTGAAGGACGGCGTCATCGCCGACTTCGAGATCACCGAGCGGATGCTGCGGTACTTCATCCTGAAGATCCACCGCCGCCGCTACCTGGCCCGCCCCCGCGTCGTGGTCTGCGTCCCCAGCGGCATCACCGGTGTGGAGCGGCGCGCCGTCATCGAGGCGTCCTCGCAGGCCGGCGCGCGCCAGGTGCACATCATCGAGGAGCCGATGGCCGCCGCGATCGGCGCCGGCCTGCCGGTCCACGAGGCCACCGGCAACATGGTCGTCGACATCGGCGGCGGCACCACCGAGGTCGCCGTGATCTCGCTCGGCGGCATCGTCACCGCGCAGTCCATCCGGGTCGCCGGCGACGAGCTGGACAACGCCATCGTCCAGCACATCAAGAAGGAGTACTCGCTCCTGCTGGGCGAGCGCAGCGCCGAGCAGATCAAGATGTCCATCGGCTCCGCCTACGGCAGCGAGCTGGAGAAGGACGAGCACGCCGAGATCCGCGGCCGCGACCTGGTCAGCGGTCTCCCCAAGACCGTGGTGATCTCCGCCGCCGAGGTCCGCGAGGCCATCGACGAGCCGGTGAACTCGATCATCGACGCGGTGAAGACCACCCTCGACCAGTGCCCGCCCGAGCTGGCCGGCGACATCATGGACCGCGGCATCGTGCTCACCGGCGGCGGCGCCCTGCTGCGCGGTCTGGACGAGCGTCTGCGCCGCGAGACCGGCATGCCGATCCACATCGCGGAGAACCCGCTGGACTCCGTCGCGCTGGGCTCCGGCAAGTGCGTCGAGGAGTTCGAGGCGCTCCAGCAGGTCCTGGACTCGCAGCCGCGCCGCTAGCCGCACCACCGGTCCCGCCAGAACCGGCGGCCGCCACGGCCGGGCCCCTCCGAGGGCCCGGCCGGCGCCCCGGGCCGACCCCGAGAGACGAAGGGCTCGTCCGAGCACCGTGAGGGACACACGAGAGAGCCGGCTGCTGCTCATCCTGCTGGTGGCCATCGCCTTCGCCCTGATCACCGTCGACATCCGGGGCGGCGACGAATCGCCGCTGAACGGTGCCCGCGACGCCGCCTCGACCGTGCTCGGCCCGGTCGAGAAGGGCGTCGCGTCCGCCGTCAACCCGGTCGCCGACGGCATCCGGGCGGTCCGCGACGCGGGCTCCCACCAGGACCGCATCCGGCGGCTGGAGCGGCAGAACGCGGTGCTCAAGCAGCGCCTGGCCTCCTCCGACATGGCCGGCAGCCGCGTGCGGCAGCTGGACGCCCTGCTGAAGACCGCCGGCTCCGGCCAGTACGCCATCAAGGCCGCGCAGGTCATCGCCATAGGAGCGGCCCAGGGCTTCTCCTGGACCATCACCATCGACGCCGGCAGCGACGACGGCATCACCCGCGACATGACCGTCATCAACGGCGACGGCCTGGTCGGCCGGGTCACCACCGTCGGCCACACCACCGCCACCGTCCTCCTCGCCTCCGACCCCGACTTCACCGTCGGCACCCGGATGGAGGGCGGCGACGAGATCGGCTTCGCCACCGGCCAGGGCACCCGCCCCATGAAGGTGCAGCTGCTCAACGGCCGCGCCCAGGTGAAGCGCGGCGACCGCCTGGTCACCTTCGGCTCCGAGAAGGGCCGCCCGTTCGTTCCGGGCGTCCCCGTCGGCACCGTCGCCTACGTGGAGCCCACCCCGGGCGAGCTCACCAAGACCGTCCTGGTGCAGCCCTTCGTCTCCTTCACCAAACTGGACCTGGTGGGCGTCGTCGTGGAGAAGCCGCGCACCGACCCGCGCGACACGGTGCTGCCGCCCCGGCCCAGGCCGGCCGCCAAGCCCGCCGCCACCCCCAAGCCCGTCTCCACCACGACGAAGAAGGGCTGACGATGCGTCCCAAGCGCGTACTGCTCTCCGCCGCGCTGATCGTCGTGGCGCTGGTCGTCCAGGTCAGCGTCCTGGCCCGGCTCCAGCTCCCCGGCGCCGTGCCCGACCTGCTGCTCCTGGTGGTCCTCGCCCTCGGCCTGGTCTACGGGCCCACCGGAGGCTGCATCACCGGCTTCGCCGCCGGGCTGCTCGCCGACGTCGCCCCGCCGTCCGACCACGCGGTCGGCCGCTACGCCCTGGTGCTCTGCCTCCTCGGGTACGCCGCCGGCCTCGCCCGCCCGGAGAGCGGCCGCCTGCGGTCGGTCACCGGCCCGCTGGCCGCCGTCGCGGTCGCCGCGATCGCCTCCACCCTGCTGTACGCGGCCGTGGGCGCCCTGGTCGGCGACACCGCCGCCCGCCACGTCGGCCTGCTCGGCCTGGTGCTCACCGCCCTGCTCTACGACGTGCTGCTGGCGCCCTTCGTGGTGCCCGGCGTGATGGCGCTGGCCCGCCGCACCGACCCCGACCCGATGGTCGCCGCCGGCGGCGGGGGCTCGCTGCTGGGCACGGTCTCCCACTACGCCCGCGCCGCCTCGTACGGCAAGAAGGCCGCCTCGTACGGCAAGAGGAAGAACCGCTCGCCCGGTCTCGTCAAGCGCCCGTGAGCACCGCAGCAGCCCCCGGGGCGGCGCGCCCGCACCGCCCCGGCACCCGCCGGACCCGCCGCACCGACCGCACCACCCCCGCAGCACGGACAGGAGCGCCCGCGTGACCAACATCCCGGAGACCGGCCGCACCCGGCGGGTGACGATCCGTCTGGTGGTGCTCCAGGTCCTCGTGCTGTCCCTGCTGGCCACCCTCGGCGGCCGCCTGTGGTACCTGCAGATCCGCAACGGCCAGGAGTACACGGCCGCCGCCTCGCAGAACCACATCCGCGAGGTCGTGGAGCCCGCCGTGCGCGGCGAGATCCTCGACGCCTCCGGCCGGGTGCTGGCGGGCAACACCACCAAGCTCGTCGTCTCCGTCAGCCGCACCTCGCTGCTCCAGCAGAAGGACGGCGGCAAGGGCGTGCTCACCCGGCTCGCCGGAGTGCTCGGCATGTCCGAGAAGGACGTCCACGACAAGGTGCGGCTCTGCAACGCCACCACCCCGCAGCCCTGCTGGAACGGCTCCCCGTACCAGCCCATCCCGGTGACCACGGACGCCACCACGCAGCAGGCCATGCAGATAATGGAACGCCGCGAGGACTTCCCCGGGGTCACCGCCCAGCCCACCGCGCTGCGCCAGTACCCGGCCCCGTCCGGCGCCAACGCCGCCCAGGTCCTCGGCTACCTCTCGCCGGTCACCGACGAGGAGGTCAAGCGGACCGAGCACAGGACCGGCCGTGAGAAGTACCAGCCCGCCGACCAGATCGGCCGGGCCGGCCTGGAGTCCGTCTACGACGACGACCTGCGCGGCACCAGCGGCGTCAACCGGCTGGAGGTCGACAACCTCGGCCGCGTCATCGGCAGCGCCGGCACCACCCCGGCCGTCTCCGGCAACAACCTGGTGACCAGCATCGACGCCCGGGTCCAGGCCCTGGTGGAGAAGCAGCTGCTGGACGCCATGGCGGCCGCCCGCAAGGTCTACGACACCAACACCCACAGCTACTACAAGGCCGACTCGGGCGCCGCGATCGTCATGGACGTCCACACCGGCCGCGTCGTCGCCATGGCCAGCGCCCCCAACTACGACCCCAACCTGTGGGTCGGCGGCATCTCGGCGAAGGACTACAAGGCGCTGACCGAGAAGAAGTCCAACTACCCGCTGCTCAACCGCGCCATCCAGGGCCTGTCGGCGCCCGGCTCGACCTTCAAGGTCGTCTCCACCTCCGCCGCCGTGCAGGCCGGGTACTCCCTCGACGGGCGCTACCTGTGCTCGCCCGCGATGACCATCGGCGGCCGCGTGTTCAAGAACTTCGAGGGCGAGAGCTTCGGCCCCATCTCCCTGGAGAAGGCGCTGGAGGTCTCCTGCGACACCGTCTTCTACGGCCTCGCCTACGACCAGTGGCTCAAGGACGGCGGCACCAAGCCGAAGAAGAAGCCCGCCGACTGGTTCTACCGGACCGCCCACCAGTTCGGCCTCGGCGCCCGGACCGGCATCGACCTGCCCAGCGAGGTCCCGGGCCGCGTCCCGGACCGCAAGTGGAAGCAGGACTACTACGACGCCAACCACGACGCCTGGTGCGCCCTGAAGGACAGCCCCAAGACCGACCTGGCGACCCAGATCGCCAAGGAGAACTGCATCGACGGCTACGTCATGCGCGCCGGTGACTCGGTCAACTACTCCATCGGGCAGGGCGACACCCTCGTCACCCCCATCCAGATGGCCCGCATCTACTCCGCGCTCGCCAACGGCGGCACCCTCTACCGGCCGGCCGTCGCCAAGGCCGTCGTCGGGCCCGACGGCAAGCTGGTCCGCGACATCAAGCCCGTCGTCGACGGCCGCCTGCCCGACGACCGGCGGACCCTGCAGTACATCAACCAGGCCACCGCCGGCGTCGTCACCGAGGGCACCGCCGCCTGGAAGTTCACCAGCGCGGGCTGGCCGCAGGACAAGATCCAGCTGCACGCGAAGACCGGCACCGCCGAGGTCGCCGGCAAGCAGACCACCTCCTGGCTGGACACCTACAGCAAGGACTACGCCGTCGTCATGACGATCTCCCAGGGCGGCACCGGCTCCGGCGGCTCGGGTGACGCCATCCGCAAGATCTACGAGGGCCTGTACGGCGTCAAGGACGGCAAGGTCGACCCGAAGCTGGCCCTGCTGCCCAAGCCGCAGTCCTCGCTGCCGAGGTTCAACCCCGACGGCAGCGCCGTCGTGAGGACGGACTCCGCCGGCTCCCCCGACCCCGCCGCGGGCACCGGGGCCCCCGGCCCCGCCGCCGATCCGGGCGCCGTCGTGCAGGCCGCCCTCACCGCCCCCGTGGCCCCCCCGGCCGGCACCGGCCTGCCGGCCGGGCAGGCCGCCGCCCTGCCCCCGGTCCGCCACGACCCGTGGGCCGACCCCCGCCGGCTCCACCGGAGGCCCGCATGAGCAGCCTGTCCTCCTCCTACCGCACCGTGCGGCTCGCCCCGCGGCGCAGCTCCCTCCAGCGGCTCCTGGACCGCGACTCGCCGCTGCGCCGCATGGACTGGGTGCTGCTGCTGTGCGCCCTCGGCCTCTCCGTCGGCAGCTCGCTGCTGGTCTGGTCGGCCACCCGCAACCGCACCGACCTCAACCACGGCGACCCGCAGTACTTCCTGCTGCGCCACCTGGCGAACACCCTCATCGGCCTCGTGCTCTTCGCCGTCGTCATCGGCATAGGGCACCGCCGGCTGCGGACCGCCGTGCCGTTCCTCTACGTCTTCTCGCTGCTGGTGCTGCTCTCGGTGCTGACGCCGCTCGGCGCCACCATCAACGGCAACCGCAACTGGATCGTGCTGGGCGGCGGCTTCTCCATCCAGCCGTCGGAGTTCGCCAAGGTCGCCATCGTGCTCGGCATGGCGGTGCTGCTCTCCGCCCGCGTCGACGCCGGCGAGCGCGAGACCCCGGACCACCGCACCGTCCTGCAGGCCCTGGCGCTGGCCGCCGTGCCCATGGGGATCATCATGCTGATGCCCGACCTGGGCTCGGTCATGGTGATGGTGGTCATCGTGCTCGGCGTGCTGCTCGCCTCCGGCGCCCCCAACCGTTGGGTGCTGGGCCTGATCTCGGCCGGGGTCGCGGGCGCGCTCGCGGTCTGGCGCTTCAAGCTCCTCAGCCAGTACCAGATCGACCGCTTCGCCGCCTTCGCCAACCCGGCCCTCGACCCGGCCGGCGTCGGCTACAACACCAACCAGGCCAGGATCGCCATCGGCTCCGGCGGCCTCGTCGGCAAGGGCCTCTTCCACGGGACCCAGACCACCGGCCAGTTCGTGCCGGAGCAGCAGACCGACTTCATCTTCACCGTGGCGGGGGAGGAGCTCGGCTTCCTCGGCGCGGGGCTGATCCTGCTGCTGCTCGGTGTGATCATGTGGCGGGCCTGCCGCATCGCCCGCCAGGCCACCGACCTGTACGGGACCGTGGTCGCGGCCGGCGTCGTCGCCTGGTTCGCCTTCCAGGCCTTCGAGAACATCGGCATGACCCTCGGCATCATGCCGGTGGCCGGCCTGCCGCTGCCGTTCGTCAGCTACGGCGGGTCGTCGATGTTCGCCGTCTGGACGGGGGTCGGCCTCCTCCAGTCGGTCCGGATGCAGCGGCCCGTCTCGGTCTGACCCGCATCGGCGGCCCTCCGGACGCCTGCCCCGCCCCCGGCGGGGCAGGCGTCCGGTATGACGGAGACGGTGCGGGAGACGGAGCGGAAGTACGAGGCGCGCGGCGCCGGGCCCGCGCTGCCCCCGCTGGACGGCGTCCCCGGCGTCGCCCGGGTCGCCGACGGCGGCACCGCCACCCTGGACGCCCTGTACTACGACACCCCGGACCTGCGCCTCGCCGCGCACGGCACCACCCTGCGCCGCCGCACCGGCGGCGCCGACCCCGGCTGGCACCTCAAACTCCCCCTCGCCCCCCACGTGCAGGGCAACCGCGACACCCGGGAGGAGGTCCGCCTGCCGCTCGCGGCGGGCGACGCCGTCCCGCCGGACGCCCCGCCCGAGGTGCCGCCCGAGGTGCCGCCCGAGCTCGCCGCCCTGGTGCGGGCCCGCACCGGGGACCGCCCCCTGCGGCCGGCGGCCCGCCTGGTGACCGTCCGCCACCTGCACCTGCTGCTGGACGCCGAGGGCCGCACCCTCGCGGAGGTCGCCCGCGACCGGGTCGCCGCCCACCGCCTCACCGCCGACGCCCCCGAGGCCGCCGTCACCCAGTGGTCCGAGGTCGAGGTCGAGCTCGGACCCCTGGGTGACGGCGGCACCGCCCTCCTCGACGCCGTCGAGCAGCGCCTCGCCGCCGCCGGGCTCCGCCGCAGCGCCGCCGCCTCCAAGCTCGCCCGCGCCCTCGGCCCCGACCTCCCCGCCGCCCCGGCGCCCCCGCCGCTCCGCACGGGCCGCACCACCGCCGCCGACGCCGTCCTCGCCCACCTCGCCGGGCACACCGAGCGGCTCACCGCCCTGGACGCCGCCGTCCGCCGCGACCTGCCCGACTCCGTCCACCGCATGCGGATCGCGGCCCGGCGGCTGCGCAGCGCCCTGAAGACCTTCCCCGGCGTCCTGGACCCCGCCGCCACCGGCCCCCTCGCCGACGAGCTGCGGTGGCTCGGCGCCGAACTCGGCGCCGACCGCGACCGCGAGGTCCTCGACGCCCGCCTCCACGGCCGCGTCGCCGCCCTCCCCGCACCGCTGGTCGTCGGCCCCGTACCGGCCCGGCTGGAGCTCTGGTCGGTACGCCGCGCCGCCGACACCCGGCCCCGCGTCCTCGCCGCCCTCGACAGCCCCCGCTGCGCCGCCCTGTACGACGCGCTGGAGGCCCTGCTCGCCGACCCGCCGACCGGCCCCGACGCCGGCCGCCCCGCCGCCCGGGTGCTGCCCGCCGCGCTGCGCCATGACTGGCGGCGGCTGGCGAAGCGGGTCGGGCCCGCGCTCGACGCGCCGCCCGGCCCCGGCCGCGACCGGCTGCTCCACGAGGCGCGCAAGGCGGCCAAGCGCGCCCGCTACGCCGCCGAGGCCGCCCAGCCGGTGCTGGGGAGGCCCGCGAAGCGGTTCCGGGACAGGATGAAGGAGCTCCAGGAGCTCCTGGGCGAGCACCAGGACGCGGTGGTGGCCCGGACCGTCCTGCGGGAGCTGGCCGCGGCGGCCGACGCCGCCGGCGAGCCCTCCTTCACCTGGGGCGTCCTCCACCAGGCCGAGCAGGACGCCGCCGACGCCGCCGAGCGGCGGCTGCCCCGCGCCTGGCGGCGCGCCTCCCGGCCGGGCCTGCGCCGCCGCCTCTCCCGCTGAGCGCCGCCCGGCCGCGCCGTCCCGCCGGGCCTCCCCGGACTCGGGACGCCCCCGGGCGCCGCCCGCTCACGGCACGGCGGGGTCCGCGGCCGCGTTACCCTTGGGGGTCACCCCGCCCACGTCACGAAAGACCTGTGCCTGATGCCTGTCGAGTCGGTCTTCCCGCGCCTGGAGGCCCTCCTCCCGCACGTCCAGAAGCCGATCCAGTACGTCGGCGGCGAGCTCAACTCGACCGTCAAGGACTGGGACGCCTGTGACGTGCGCTGGGCCCTGATGTACCCCGACGCCTACGAGGTCGGCCTGCCCAACCAGGGCGTCATGATCCTGTACGAGGTGCTCAACGAGCGCGAGGGCGTGCTCGCCGAGCGCACCTACAGCGTCTGGCCCGACCTGGAAGCGCTGATGCGCGAGCACGGCGTGCCGCAGTTCACCGTGGACGCCCACCGGCCGGTGAAGGCGTTCGACGTCTTCGGCCTGAGCTTCTCCACCGAGCTCGGCTACACCAACATGCTCGCCGCCCTCGAACTCGCGGGCATCCCGCTGGAGGCCAAGGACCGCACGGTCGACGACCCGATCGTGGTCGCCGGCGGCCACGCCGCCTTCAACCCCGAGCCGATCGCCGACTTCCTGGACTGCGCCGTCGTCGGCGACGGCGAGCAGGCCGTCCTCGACATCACGGAGATCGTCCGCGCCTGGAAGGCCGAGGGGCGCCCCGGCGGCCGCGACGAGCTGCTGCTGCGCCTCGCGCGCACCGGCGGCGTGTACGTGCCGAGGTTCTACGACGTCGAGTACCTGCCGGACGGCCGCATCGGCCGCGTCGTGCCCAACACACCCGGCGTGCCGTGGCGGGTCTCCAAGCACACCGTCATGGACCTCGACGAGTGGCCCTACCCCAAGCAGCCGCTGGTGCCGCTCGCCGAGACGGTCCACGAGCGGATGTCGGTGGAGATCTTCCGCGGCTGCACCCGCGGCTGCCGCTTCTGCCAGGCCGGCATGATCACGCGCCCCGTGCGGGAGCGGAGCATCACCGGCATCGGCGAGATGGTCGAGAAGGGCCTCAAGGCCACCGGCTTCGAGGAGGTCGGCCTGCTGTCGCTCTCCTCCGCCGACCACACCGAGATCGGCGACATCGCCAAGGGCCTCGCCGACCGGTACACCGAGGACAAGGTCGGCCTGTCGCTGCCCTCGACCCGCGTCGACGCCTTCAACATCGACCTGGCCAACGAGCTCACCCGCAACGGCCGCCGGTCGGGCCTCACCTTCGCCCCCGAGGGCGGCAGCGAGCGCATCCGCAAGGTGATCAACAAGATGGTGTCGGAGGAGGACCTCATCCGCACCGTCGCCACCGCCTACGGCAACGGCTGGCGCCAGGTGAAGCTGTACTTCATGTGCGGCCTGCCCACCGAGACCGACGAGGACGTCCTGCAGATCGCCGAGATGGCGAAGAACGTCATCGCCAAGGGCCGCGAGGTCACCGGGCAGAACGACATCCGCTGCACCGTCTCCATCGGCGGCTTCGTGCCCAAGCCGCACACGCCCTTCCAGTGGGCGCCGCAGCTCGGCGTCGAGGAGACCGACGCGCGGCTCGCCAAGCTGCGCGACGCCATCCGCAGCGACCGCAAGTACGGCAAGAACATCGGCTTCCGCTACCACGACGGCAAGCCCGGCATCGTCGAGGGCCTGCTCTCGCGCGGCGACCGCCGCATCGGCGCCGTCATCCGCGCCGTCTACGAGGACGGCGGCCGCTTCGACGGCTGGCGCGAGCACTTCTCGTACGACCGCTGGATGGACTGCGCCGACAAGGCCCTGGCGGGCTCCGGCGTCGACGTCGACTGGTACACCACCCGCGAGCGCTCCTACGAGGAGGTCCTGCCCTGGGACCACCTGGACTCCGGCCTGGACAAGGACTGGCTCTGGGAGGACTGGCAGGACGCGCTGGAGGAGGTCGAGGTCGACGACTGCCGCTGGACCCCGTGCTTCGACTGCGGCGTGTGCCCCCAGATGCAGACCGAGATCCAGATCGGCCCGACCGGGAAGAAGCTCCTGCCGCTGACCGTGGTCAACCAGGGCTGACCCCCGGCGACCCCCTCGGAGGGCCCGGCCCCGCACGGCGGGGCCGGGCCCTCCGGCCGCCCGGCGGGGCGCGCCCGGCGGCCCCGGACGCCCTGTCGGCCGCCCGGGGCCGCGGCAGGGCCGTCCCGCCGCGTACCCTTGGTGGTGCAAGGGTTCCGGTCCGCGAGGGCCGGACACGGCCACTCACGAGGGACTGAACGACACTGGCACGCCGCATGCCCGAAGGCCCGCCCCCCGCTCCGGCGGTGCAGCGCATCCGGCTGCGCTACACCAAGCGCGGACGCCTCCGGTTCACCAGCCACCGCGACTTCCAGCGGGCCTTCGAGCGGGCGCTGCGGCGCTCCGCGGTCCCCATGGCCTACTCGGCGGGCTTCACCCCCCACCCGAAGGTCTCGTACGCCAACGCCGCACCCACCGGCGTCGCCAGCGAGGCCGAGTACCTGGAGATCGCCCTCACCGAGGAGCGCGACCCCGAGCGGCTGCGCGCGCAGCTCGACGCGTCGCTCCCGCCCGGCCTGGACGTCGTCGACGCGGTCGAGGTCCGCACGCCGAACCTCGCCGACCGGCTGCAGGCCTCCGTCTGGCGGATCAGGCTGGACGGCGTCTCCCCGGAGGAGGCTGAGAGGGCCGCCGCGGCGTTCCTCGCCGCGGAGTCCGTGGAGGTGGAGCGGCTCACCAAGAACGGGGTCCGCGTCTTCGACACGCGCGGCGCCGTGGCCTCCCTGGAGGTGTCCGACGGGCGGTCCGGGGACGGCGCCCGCGGGGGTGCCGAGGGTGGTGCCGATGTTCGGCCGGGCCGGGCCTGTGCGATACTGCGGCTGGTAGTGCGGCACGCCACACCCGCCGTACGACCTGACGACGTCCTGTCCGGTCTCCGTGCGACGGCCGACCTGGCGCCGCCGGTCCCCGCAGAGGTGACCAGGCTGGCGCAGGGGCCGCTCGACGAGGAGTCCGGCACGGTGACCGACCCGCTGGCGGCCGACCGCGCCGCAGCCTCGGCCGTCCCACCCGCGACCGCCGGGCCGCGCGCCACCGCGACCGCCTAGCGCCGGCCCCGCCGCTCAGCCGAGTGCGCGAGCGTCGTCGAACGAGGGACCAGCCCTCCTGCCCCGCCACCGGGGCGGGAGGCCCACCCCGCACCCGCACCGGGTGCGGGAACCCTCCCCCGCCGCGCGGCCCAGAGCCCGCAGGGCGCGGGGAGTGGTCCCGGCCCCAGGGAGCCACCCGGGGTTGGGGACCGTGCACTTTGAGAAGACTGGTCAGACCAGAAGACTTTCGGCCTCCCGCCCAGGCGGGGCGCCGAGCGAGACAACGAGCCCCCGTGCGGCCCCGCGCCCGCGCGGCGGCGCCGAGCGACCGCCGAGCGTACGACCCGGCGGCACCGGCGCCCCGCCGTGCCCGGCCCGGAGCCCGGGGGCCTGACGGGAGATACGCCCGCATGCTCGAGAACAACGAGCCGCAGAACGCGGCGCTGGACGGCACCGCCGGCGGCACCGCGTCGGCGGCCTCCGAGGAGGCCGCCGTGAGAAGCGCGACCGCGCCCGAGGAGGGCGCCGCCGCGGCGCCGCGGCGCCGCCGCCGCGCCGTGTCGCGCCCGGCCGGACCGCCGCAGGGCCCCGAGGCCCCGGCCGCCGGGCAGGCCCCGGCCGCGGAGCCGCAGCCGGCCGCCGGGCAGGCCCCGGCCGCGGAGCCGCAGCCGGCCGCCGCCGAGCCGCAGGCCGCCGAGTCGCAGGCCGGGGCCGCGGTGGCGGAGGAGGCTGCTCCGGAGAAGCCGAAGCGCGTCCGCCGTACCCGCAAGAAGGCCGAGACCGCGCCCGAGCCGGCCGCCGAGCAGGCCCCGGCCGCGGAGCCGCAGGCCGAGGCGCCCGCCGCCCCGCAGCCGGCCGCCGCCGAGCCGCAGGCCGAGGAGGAGCAGGAGGAGGCCGCGCAGGCCGAGACCGCGCAGCCCGAGCCCGCCGTCGAGCTGGAGCCCGAGCCCGCCCCGCGGCCGCGCCGCCGCGTCGTCCGCCCGCCGACGGCCGTCTTCCAGCCCCCGGTCTTCCAGGAGCCCGTCGCCCCGGTCGCCCCCGCCGCCCCGGCCCGCCGCCGGGACGAGGAGGAGGAGACCGCCGAGGAGTCCGAGCTGGGCGGCCGCCGCCGTCGCCGCCGCCGCGCCGCGGCCCCTGCCGGTCCCGCCTTCGCCGAGGAGGCCCGCGCCGAGCTGCCCGCCGAGGCCCGCGTCGAGCCGCCCGCCGAGGAGGAGCCCGCCGAGGAGGAGCCCGAGGACCGCGAGGCGGAGTACGGCGAGGACGAGGGCCGCCCCTCGCGCCGCCGCCGCCGCGGCGGACGCCGCCGCCGTCGCGGGGACGCCGAGGACCGCGCCGACGAGGACCGCGACGAGTCCGAGGAGGAGTCCGGCGAGGAGGCCTCCGCGGAGGGCGACGACGAGGAGGAGGACGAGCTGGCCGCCGGCCTGGCTTCCTCGCGCCGTCGCCGCCGTCGCCGCCGCCGCGGCGGCGACACCGGCGCCGACCTGGAGGACGTGGGCTCCGACGCCCCGGAGCGCACCGTGGTCAAGGTGCGCGAGCCGCGCAAGAAGGCCTCGCACGAGCCGTCCTTCGACCCGGACGAGGTGCAGTCCATCAAGGGCTCCACGCGTCTGGAGGCCAAGAAGCAGCGCCGCCGTGAGGGCCGCGAGCTGGGCCGCCGCCGGGTGCCGATCATCACCGAGGCCGAGTTCCTGGCCCGCCGCGAGTCCGTGGAGCGGGTGATGGTCGTCCGGCAGAACGGCGAGCGCACCCAGATCGGCGTGCTCGAGGACGGTGTGCTCGTCGAGCACTACGTCAACAAGGAGCAGGCCACCAGCTACGTCGGCAACGTCTACCTGGGCCGGGTCCAGAACGTCCTGCCGTCGATGGAGGCCGCCTTCGTCGACATCGGCAAGGGCCGCAACGCCGTGCTGTACGCGGGCGAGGTCAACTTCGGCGCGCTCGGCCACGGCGGCCCGCGGCGCATCGAGTCGGTGCTCAAGTCCGGCCAGCCGGTCCTGGTGCAGGTCACCAAGGACCCGATCGGCCACAAGGGCGCCCGGCTGACCAGCCAGGTCTCCCTCCCGGGCCGCTACCTGGTGTACGTGCCCGAGGGCTCGATGACCGGCATCAGCCGCAAGCTGCCCGACACCGAGCGCACCCGGCTGAAGCAGATCCTCAAGCGGATCGTCCCCGACGACGCGGGCGTCATCGTGCGCACCGCCGCCGAGGGCGCCAGCGAGGAGGAGCTCACCCGCGACGTGCAGCGGCTGCAGGCGCAGTGGGAGGAGATCCAGAAGAAGTCCTCCTCCGGCAACGCCCCGTCGCTGCTCTACGGCGAGCCGGACATGACCGTCCGCGTGGTCCGCGACATCTTCAACGAGGACTTCACGAAGGTCATCGTCC
This sequence comes from Streptacidiphilus sp. ASG 303, assembly GCF_020991365.1. Classification (GTDB taxonomy): domain Bacteria; phylum Actinomycetota; class Actinomycetes; order Streptomycetales; family Streptomycetaceae; genus Peterkaempfera. Next base: position 283,790 of record NZ_JAJLRA010000005.1, on the reverse strand, counting down.
AGGGCGGCGACGCCTGGTCCACCATCCACGAGTACGTCAGCCACGTCGCCCCCGACCTGGCCGACCGCCTCCAGCGGTGGACCTCGGACGTGGACGTCTTCGCCACGTACCGGATCGACGAGCAGCTGATGAAGGCGCTGGACCGGAAGGTCTGGCTGCCCAGCGGCGGCTCGCTGGTGATCGACCGCACCGAGGCCATGGTCGTGGTCGACGTCAACACCGGGAAGTTCACCGGCCAGGGCGGCAACCTCGAGGAGACCGTCACCCGGAACAACCTGGAGGCGGCCGAGGAGATCGTCCGCCAGCTGCGGCTGCGCGACCTCGGCGGCATCATCGTCATCGACTTCATCGACATGGTCCTGGAGTCCAACCGCGACCTGGTGCTGCGGCGCCTGCTGGAGTGCCTGGGCCGCGACCGCACCAAGCACCAGGTCGCCGAGGTCACCTCGCTGGGCCTGGTGCAGATGACCCGCAAGCGGGTCGGCCAGGGCCTGCTGGAGTCGTTCTCGGAGCAGTGCGTGCACTGCAACGGCCGCGGCGTCATCGTCCACATGGACCAGCCCTCCACCGTCGGCAACGGCTCCGGCGGCGGTGCGGCCGGCAGCAAGCGCCGCCGGCGCGGCAAGGGCGGCGTCGCCGCCGAGCAGCTCCACGAGCACGACCACGACCACGAGCACGACCACGACCACGAGCACGAGCACGAGCACGAGGAGGAGCTGGAGGCGGAGGAGGAGGCCCCCGAGGCGCCCGCCGCCGAGGTCCAGGTCGCCGAGCCCGTCGCCGAGCCGGCGGCCGAGGCCCCCGCCGCGGAGGCCGCGCCCGAGCCGGCCGCGGCGGAGCCGGAGGCGGCGCCCGTCAGCCTGGTGGAGCTGCCCGCCGCGGCGGCCCCCGGCGGCCGCACCCGGCGCCGGGCGGTCCGCAAGGCCACCGCGCCCGCCGGTCCGCCGGTGGAGGCGGAGGCCGCGGTGCTGGTGCTGCCGGCGCGTCCGGCGGAGGCCGTGCCGGACGGGGCCGTCCCGGCCCCCGCCGCCGAGGTCCCGACCGCCGAGGTCCCCACCGCCGAGGCCCCTGCGGTCTCCGGTGCCCCCGCCGAGGCGGAGGCCCCGGCCGAGGCGGAGCCCGAGGCGGAGGCGCCGCGCAAGCGGGCCGCCCGCAAGACGGCCGCGAAGAAGACCACCGCGGCCAAGAAGACGGTGGCGGCCAAGAAGACCACCGCCACCCGCAAGACCGCCGCCAAGCGGACCACGGCCGCCAAGAAGGCCGCTGCCCCGGCGGAGGGCGGGTCCTCCGCCCCGGCCGAGGCGACCGCCCCGGCGGCCGAGTAGCGGCCCTCCGGCGGCCGCGCCGGACGGCACCGGGCCTCTCCGCGACACCCGCGGGGAGGCCCGGTTTGCTCCCTGGTGGGCCGGTCCGTATCCTTGGCCTTCGGCGTGTCTGCGCCATGCTCCCGAGCAACCCGCCTCCCGGGGTCCCCCCGGGGGAGGCCTCCTGTGTACTCGCCAGGAAGGCTGGCGTCGGGAGTTCCGACCGAGTAGCAGAAAGCAGGTACCGCGTGTACGCGATCGTTCGCGCCGGCGGCCGCCAGCACAAGGTCGCCGTCGGCGACGTGCTGGAGATCGACCGTGTCGATGTCAAGCCCGGTGACTCGGTCGAGCTCTCGACCATTCTGGTCGTCGACGGCGACACCGTGACCAGCGACCCGTCGGTCCTGGGCGGCGTCAAGGTCCACGCCGAGGTCGTCGACCACACCAAGGGTGACAAGATCACCATCCTGAAGTACAAGAACAAGACCGGTTACCGCAAGCGCATGGGCCACCGCCAGCAGCACACGGCCGTGCGCGTCACCGGCATCGACTCCGCGAAGTAAGGGGCAGGGAGACATGGCACACAAGAAGGGCGCAAGCTCCACCCGCAACGGCCGCGACTCCAACGCCCAGCGCCTCGGCGTGAAGCGCTTCGGCGGCCAGGTCGTCAACGCCGGCGAGATCATCGTCCGCCAGCGCGGCACCCACTTCCACCCGGGTGCCAACGTCGGCCGCGGCGGCGACGACACGCTGTTCGCGCTGACCGCCGGCGCCGTCGAGTTCGGCAACCGCCGCGGCCGCCGCGTCGTCAACATCGTCGCCGTCGCCGAGTGACCCTGGCGACAGCCTGACGCAGCACCAGCAGCATCACGAGGGGTGGACCGGAATGCCCGGTCCACCCCTTCTGTTTCACCCCGCAATGACCCATCCCTGGAGGCACATCCCATGACCACCTTCGTGGACCGCGTCGAGCTGCACGTCGCCGCGGGTAACGGAGGCCACGGCTGCGCCTCCGTCCACCGGGAGAAGTTCAAGCCGCTGGGCGGCCCCGACGGCGGCAACGGCGGCCGCGGCGGCGACGTCGTCCTCGTGGTCGACCCCGACGTCACCACGCTGCTCGACTACCACCACTCGCCGCACCGCAAGGCCACCAACGGCAGGCCCGGCGCCGGCGGCAACCGCTCCGGCGCCGACGGCCAGGACCTGGTCCTGCCCGTGCCGGACGGCACCGTGGTGATGGACGCCCACGGCGAGGTGCTGGCCGACCTGGTCGGCGCCGGCACCAGCTACGTCGCGGCCGCCGGCGGCCGCGGCGGCCTCGGCAACGCCGCCCTCGCCTCCGCCCGCCGCAAGGCCCCCGGCTTCGCGCTGCTCGGCGAGCCCGGCGACGTCCTCGACATCGTCCTGGAGCTCAAGACCGTCGCCGACGTGGCCCTCGTCGGCTACCCCAGCGCCGGCAAGTCGTCGCTGATCTCGGTGCTCTCCGCCGCCAAGCCGAAGATCGCCGACTACCCCTTCACCACCCTGGTCCCCAACCTGGGCGTGGTCACCGCCGGCGAGGTCGTCTACACCGTCGCCGACGTCCCCGGCCTGATCCCCGGCGCCAGCGAGGGCCGCGGCCTCGGCCTGGAGTTCCTGCGCCACGTCGAGCGCTGCTCCGCCCTGGTGCACGTCCTGGACTGCGCCACCCTGGAGCCCGGCCGCGACCCGCTCTCCGACCTGGAGACCATCGAGGCCGAGCTCGCCGCGTACGGCGGCCTGGAGGACCGGCCCCGGCTGGTCGCCCTCAACAAGACCGACGTGCCCGACGGCCAGGACCTCGCCGACATCGTCCGCGCCGACCTGGAGGCCCGCGGCCTGCGCGTCTTCGAGGTCTCGGCCGCCTCCCGCAAGGGCCTGCGCGAGCTCTCCTTCGCCATGGCCGGCCTCGTCGCCGAGGCCCGGGCCGCCAAGCCGGTCCAGGAGGCCACCCGCATCGTGCTGCGGCCCAAGGCCGTGGACGACACCGGGTTCACCGTCACCGTCGAGGACGGCTTCTTCCGGGTGCGCGGCGCCAAGCCCGAGCGCTGGGTCCGCCAGACCGACTTCGCCAACGACGAGGCCGTCGGCTACCTCGCCGACCGCCTGGCCCGCCTCGGCGTCGAGGAGCAGCTGTGGAAGGCCGGCGCCAAGGAGGGCGCCGAGGTCGTCATCGGCCCCGACGAGAACGCCGTCGTCTTCGACTGGGAGCCCACCATGGCCGCCGGCGCGGAGATGCTCGGCCGCCGCGGCGAGGACCACCGCCTCCAGACCCAGCGTCCCGCCGTGGACCGGCGCCGCAACCGCGCCCGTGACGAGGTCGATGCCGAGTACGCGGCCTTCGACCCGCTGTCCAGCGGCCGCGCCGCCGAGGACGACGAGGACGTCTGACCTGCACCACCGTGCGCCCCCGGCGCCCGTCCGAGGCGTGAAATGCCGGACGGGCGCCGGGGGCGCATCGCGTAGATTGCGGGAGGCGGGCGCCGCACGGTGCGCCCGCGGCCGGGTGCGGCGCGACCGGACGCCCGGCGGCCGGACCCGGCGGCACGGAGCCGGGCGGCCGGACACCGGGCGGCGGGGCGCACCGCCGCACGTCCGGCACGGACGGGCGCGATCTGCACGGGAGATGAGGGCGTGGCGGTGGCCGCAGCGGGAGCCGGGGACGGGAACACCGGCGGGAACGACGGCGGGAACGACGGCGGGGGCCTGCGGGAGGACGTCCTGCGGGCGCGGCGGATCGTGGTGAAGGTGGGGTCGTCCTCGCTCACCACCGCCTCCGGCGGCCTGGACGCCGACCGGGTCGACGCCCTCGTCGACGTGCTCGCCCGGGTGCGCGCCCCCCGCAGCGGCGACGAGCCGCCCACCGAGGTCGTCCTCGTCTCCTCCGGCGCCATCGCCGCCGGCCTCGCCCCGCTCGGCCTCGGGGCCCGCCCGGGCGACCTCGCCCGGCAGCAGGCCGCCGCCAGCGTCGGCCAGGGCCTGCTGGTGGCCCGCTACACCGCCTCCTTCGCCCGCTACGGCATCCGGGTGGGCCAGGTGCTCCTCACCGCCGAGGACGCCGGCCGGCGCGCCCACTACCGCAACGCCTACCGCACCCTGGAGCAGCTGCTGGCGATGGGCGCGGTCCCGGTCGTCAACGAGAACGACACCGTCGCCACCGCCGAGATCCGGTTCGGCGACAACGACCGGCTGGCGGCCCTGGTCGCCCACCTGGTCCGCGCCGACCTGCTCGTCCTCCTCTCCGACGTGGACGGCCTGTACGACGGCGACCCGGCCCGGCCCGGCACCCGCCGCATCGCCGAGGTGCGCGGCCCCCACGATCTGGAGGGCGTCGAGATCGGCAGCGCCGGCAGGGCGGGCGTGGGCACCGGCGGCATGGTCACCAAGGTGGAGGCCGCCCGGATCGCCACCGGCGCGGGCATCCCCGTGGTCCTCACCGCGGCCAGCAGCGCCGCCGACGCCCTCGCCGGGCGCCCCACCGGCACCCTCTTCCACCGCACCGGCCGCCGTGCCGCCGACCGCCTCCTGTGGCTGGCGCACGCCAGCAGCCCGCGGGGGGCGCTCAGCCTGGACGCGGGCGCCGTCGACGCGGTGGTCCAGCGCCGCAAGTCGCTGCTGCCCGCGGGCCTGACGGGCGTCCGCGGGGACTTCAGCGCGGGCGACCCCGTGGACCTTCTTGACGAAAACGGCCACATCGTCGCCCGCGGACTGGTCAACTTTGATGCGAGGGAGTTGCCCCACCTGCTGGGCCGGTCCACCCACGACCTGGCCCGGGAGCTGGGTCCCGCGTACGAGCGCGAGGTCGTCCACCGCGACGACCTGGTGGTGCTGCGCGGCTGAGGCGCGGCGGGAGCAGGGGTGTGAGCGGGCCCGGAGGCGGTCGGGCCCGGCGACGACAGCGCCGGACAGGAGGCCCCCGGTGGGACGCAGGCGTCAGGAAGCGCTGTCCGGAGGACCGGTGGAGCGGCCCCTGACCGGCATCGACGGAGGCCGTGCCCTGAGACCCGCACCCGGGCGGGGCCCCGCGCCCGTGCCCGCCCCCGTGACCGTGCCCGCGCAGGCACAGGGGGCCGCCGCGGTCCCCTCCGAGCAGGGGCGGCTCTGGCACGTCGTCCTCAGCGTCGCCGGCCGCAGCACGCCGCTGCCCGAGCTGCGCAGCGGCCTGGAGCGGCTCGCCCAGGACCACCCCTTCCTGCTCACCGCCCGCTACGCGGCCGACCACGCCGAGGTCCGCTACTGGGAGCAGGCCCGCGACCTCCACGACGCGGCGGCGATCGCGCTGCGGCTCTGGGGCGAGCACCGGGCCACCGCCGGGCTGCCGGCCTGGGAGATCGTGGGCCTGGAGGTCGTGGACCGGGAGACGTACCTCACGCGCGCCGCACAGGGGCACGGCGGCCCCCCGGCCCCCGTGGGCGGCGTCCACCCGTACTGAGCGGACGCCCGTCCCGGGCGCCCGACGGGCCCGGTCCGTCCGGCCCGGCAGGCCCGGCCGTCCGTTCGCCCGGCCCGCCGCCCCCCGCCCGCCCCGTCCGCAGGGCGACCCGCCGTCTCAGCGGGTGGAAAGAACCGTGGACCGCGCCGCCCGGCTCAGTACCCTTCGGTCATGACCAGCACTGACGCCCACGCCGCAGAGTCGCCCGTCCTCGCCGCCGCGCGCCGCGCCCGGGAGGCGGCCGCCGCGCTCGCCCCGGTCCCGCGCGCGGCCAAGGACGCCGCGCTGCTCGCGATCGCGGACGCGCTGGAGGCCCGCACCCCGGAGATCACCGCCGCCAACGCCGAGGACGTCGCCCGCGCCCGGGAGGCGGGCACCCCCGACTCCATGGTCGACCGGCTCACCCTCACCGCCGAGCGGGTGGCCGCCATCGCCTCCGACGTCCGCGACGTGGCGGGCCTGACCGACCCGGTCGGCGAGGTCGTCCGCGGCTACACGCTCCCCAACGGCCTGGACGTCCGCCAGGTGCGGGTGCCGCTCGGTGTGGTCGGCATCATCTACGAGGCCCGTCCCAACGTGACGGCCGACGCCGCCGCCCTCTGCCTGAAGTCCGGCAACGCCGTGCTGCTGCGCGGCTCCTCCTCCGCCTACCGCTCCAACACGAAGCTGGTGGAGGTGCTGCGCGACGCGGTGGCCTCGGCCGGCCTGCCCGCCGACGCCGTGCAGCTGGTGCCGGGGGAGGGCCGCGACTCGGTCAAGGAGCTGATGCGGGCCCGCGGCCTGGTCGACGTGCTGATCCCGCGCGGCGGCGCCTCGCTGATCCGCACCGTGGTGGAGGAGTCCACCGTCCCCGTCATCGAGACCGGGACCGGCAACTGCCACGTCTACGTGGACGCCGGCGCCGACCTCTCCATGGCCGTGGACGTCCTGCTCAACTCCAAGGCGCAGCGGGTCAGCGTCTGCAACAGCGCGGAGACGCTGCTGGTGCACCGGGACGCCGCCCCCGCCTTCCTGCCGCTCGCGCTGGACGCCCTCGCCGAGGCCGGGGTGACCGTGCACGGCGACCCGGCGGTGGTCGAGGCCGCGCGGGCGCACGGTGGTCCGGCGGTGGTCGTCCCGGCCACGGACGAGGACTGGGAGACCGAGTACCTGTCGTACGACATCGCCGCCGCCGTGGTCGACTCGCTCGACGACGCGGTGGCCCACATCCGCCGCTGGTCCTCCGGCCACACCGAGGCGATCGTGACCGGCTCGCAGGCCTCGGCCCGCCGCTTCACCCGTCTGGTCGACTCCACCACGGTCGCCGTCAACGCCTCCACCCGCTTCACCGACGGCGGCCAGTTCGGCTTCGGCGCGGAGATCGGCATCTCCACGCAGAAGCTCCACGCCCGCGGCCCGATGGGCCTGCCGGAGCTGACGTCGACGAAGTACATCCTCACCGGCGACGGCCACGTCCGTCCCTGACGGGCGGCGGGGTGCGCGCACCCCGGGCCGCCCCTCCGGCGGTCTCCCGGCCGGTCCCCCCGGGCGGTCCCCCCGGCAGCCGGAGGGACCGCCCGGGGCGGCGCACGGGGGCGGCCCGCGGCCGTACGGGGGCGGCGCGGAGGCGGGCCCGGGGGCGGACGCGGTGCCCGCGCGCCGGTCCGCGCGGGCGCACCGCTGCGGGGTCCGGCCGGGTCGGAGGGGCTTTGGGACGAGCCACAGACAAACGGCCCCCGCGGTAATACGCTGAGTCCGTGCCCGAGGATGTGGGGGATTCGCCGTACCCGGACGGCGCCGACCACGGCGGTGCGGACGACGCGTTCGCAGCCGTGGTCTTCGACGAGGCCTTCGTCCGGGCCGCCACCGTGCACGAGCCCTCCGCCCACGAGCGGATGCTCGCCGCCGTCGAGGCCCGGCTGGAGCTGGAGGCCACCGGCGCCGGCCGCGCGTACGGCGGCGCCGACGACCCCCGCGACCCGGCCGACGACGGCCTGCCGGAGGAGCTGCGCCCGTACCGGGGCGACGAGGACGACCTCGACTGGCCCGGCCCGGCGGTGCACCGCAGCCGCCTCTCCGGCCGCCGCGCCCCCGGTCCGCGCGGGCGCCGCGCCTCCGCCCACGTCCGCTGGCACCGGCCGGTGGCCTGGTTCCTCGCCGTGGTCATGGGGCTCGGGGTGGTCGCCGTCGCCGTCGCGGCCGTCTACCGGGGCACCACCGGGCCCGCCGCGCCCGCACCGTCGCGTCCCGACAGCGGCAGCTTCGGCAGCCCGGCCGCCGACGTGCCCCGTCCCCCCGTGGTCAGCGCCCCCTCGGCCGCCTCCGGCGGCTGACCGCCGGCACGCCCGGCTGCGTGCGCGGCCCGGTGCTCCGGCGCGGGGTCCCGTCCTTCCGCCGTCGTCCTGCCGTCCTCTCCTCCTGCCGTCCTCTCCTCCTGCCGTCCTCTCCTCCCGCCGTCCCGCCGTCCCGCTGTCCCGTCGGCCGTCCGGGAGCCGCCCGGCGTACGGCCGGACAACGGCCCGGGAACGCCGCCCTGCACCCCGACTGCCGTGTCCCGCAAGGGACTTCGGTGATTCCGTGTCAGAACGTGACCGGACCGGCATCGTTCGCAGACGCCCGGGAGACTTACCCTTGTGGGCATGGGTGGCCGGGAGGAGCCTCCGGAGGGCGCGCCCGAGGGCGTTCCCGGCGGGGATGACGAGTTCCGATCCGTCGTGTTCGACGAGTCGTTCGTCCGTGCTGCCCGGATCCGCGAGCTGTCCGCCCGGGAGCGCCTGGGCTTCACCGACCGCAGGCCGTCCGGCCGCGGCCCCCGGTCGGCCGCGCTGCTGCCCCGGCAGGCCTTCGCACTGATGCTGCTGATAGCGGTCGCGTTCGCGGCCGCCGTCTACATGGGCGTCCGCCACCCCTACCGCCAGCCCGAGCGGAGCCGGACCCTCCTCACGACGACGGTGGTCCCCCTGGCGCCGCGCTCGGCGCCCCGGGCGGCGGGCGGCAGCACGACCGACGGCCCCTTCGCCCGCTTCGACCGGCGCACGGACGGCGCGGGCTTCGCCGACGGCATGGTCGGCCTCACCCTGCCGGCCCCCACGGCGACCAAGCGGTTCCCGGAGGAGCAGGTCACCCGCGCCCTGGCGGCCGTGCAGCAGTTCCTCTTCGCCTCCTCGCTGGACTCCAAGGTCCTGGTGGAGGGCGGGACGGGCGCCGTCCGCGACCTGCTGGTGCCGGCGCAGCGCGCCCAGTTCGACGACAGCGTCGGCAACCCGAGGGACGACCTGCACCACGCGGCGACCGGCTGGATGGTGCGCTTCGACCCCGCGCAGGTCACGCTCGCGGTCTCCAAGGTGAAGGTCACCGGGACCATGTCCTTCCGCGACGCCGACGACGACACCCTCGAGGTGCTCACCGACCACACCTTCGTCTACGCCCTGCAGGCGGCGCCGCGCACCGGTCCGTCCTCCCCGGCGGACGGCACCGCCGCATCCGTGCCCGGTCCTGCGGGGCCGACCGTCCTCGGGCCGACCGCCTCCGGGTCGCCCGCCTCCGGGTCGCCCGCCTCCGGGTCGGCCGTCCCCGGGCCGGCCCTCCCCGGGTCGGCCGCGGCTCCCGCCGCCCCGGGCGGCACCGCCACCGCCCTCCCGGGCGGCACAGCACCGGGTCAGGGGCCGTCGGCTGCGGGGTCGCCCGCCTCCGGTTCGCCGTCGGCCACCCCCACGACGGCGTTCGACCCCGACCAGCTCTCCGTGCCCGGTGCGCCGGTGACCCTCTTCACCGTCCGCCGCGAGCTGCGCTTCCGCTTCGACCGCGACGACATCGCGGCCTCCCAGGTGCGGCTGGTCGACTCCGTGGTCCAGGCCGGGCCGATGGCGTGCGACGCGGACACCAGCCGCTACCTGCGCCCCGTCCTGGCCGGGCAGCCCGCCGCGGGCGCCGTCGCCGGCCCGGCCGCCGGGATCGACCCGCTGGACCGCCTGCACCGCCCCGCCTGGCAGGTGTGCGGGGTCCTCGGCGGGCCGATGGCCGATCTGGCCGCCGCCGGCTGAGCCACTCCACTCCGGCCGGGGGTGCGGCCGCGGGGGCGCGCCCGCCCGTTCCCGGGACGGGTGCGGCCCCCGCGGCCGGCGCTCAGCTGCCGCCGGAGCCGGAGCCCTTGCCCTCCGCGGCGCCGTCCGCCCCGGAGCCGTCCGTCCCCGCGCCGCGCGCCCCGGAGCCGCTGAAGACGTCGCGGATCCTGCCGCCCACGTCCCCCGCGCCCCCGGTGATGTCGCGGATCAGGCCCATCAGCGGGTCCTTGCTCTCCTTGACCGACCGGGCGTACGACTCGGCGGTCGCCCGCCACTGCTCGCCCACGGAGGTGTCCGGGTCGTCGGCGCGCCGCGGGTAGGCCCCGGCCATGATCGACCGGTACTCCTCGCTCTCCGCCCACTTCTTCAGCCGGGCCACCCGGACCGTCGCGAAGGGGTGGCTCTGCGGCAGCAGCTGGAGCAGCTTGAGCACGCCGTCGCGCAGGTCCCCGGCGCGCTCGTACTCCTCCGCCTGCTCGATGAACGCGTCCACGTTCATCTCCGCCAGGTGGTGGCCGCCCGCCAGCTTCATCAGCCCGCGCATGGACGCCTGGAGGTCCTGGCCGACCAGCAGCCCGGCCCGGTCGCAGGAGATCTCCGACTTGCGGAACCACTCCTTGAGTGCCGTGATGAGCGCCGTGATCGCGATGTTGCCGAGCGGCAGCCAGGCGATCCGGGCGGCGATGCCGGTCAGGATCAGCAGCATCGTCCGGTAGACGGCGTGGCCGGACATCGCGTGCCCCACCTCGTGGCCGACGACCGCCCGCAGCTCCTCCTCGTCGAGCATCTCCACCAGGCCGGTGGTCACCACGAGGACCGGCGTCTCCATGCCGATGCACATGGCGTTGGGCCGGGGGTCCTGGGTCACGTAGAGCTCCGGGACCTTCTCCAGGTCCAGGACGTACGCGGCGTCGCGCACCATGTCGTGGATGTGCGGGAACTGCCGCTCCGATGCCCTGACGGCCGTCGCCAGGAACATCAGCCGCACGCTGCGCTCGGACACCAGCCCGGCGAGCTTCTTCAGCACGTCGTCGAACCCGGAGAGCTTCCGCAGGGCCACCAGGGCCGAGCGGTCGGCCGGGTGCTCCCAGGCCCGGGTCGAGATGCCGGGGAACCTCTTGCGCGCCCGGTCGGGCACGCCGCTGCCGCGGGTGGGGTCGGTCATGTCGTGAGTACCTCCTGCGCGGCGCGGTTCCCCGTGAGGTACGGGCCCCCCGCCGTCCGCCTCGTCCGTCGCCTGCTCGTACTCGTCCCCGCCGGCCACCCTACGGCGCCGGGGGCCGCCCCGTCGCCCCTGTCGGCGGGGCGGGGCGGGGCCGCTGTCCGGTACGCCCCGGTCTACGCTGGGCAGTGCACCCCGACCGAGGAGCCCTGACCATGCCGCCCGTGCCGTCCGAGACCCTGACCGTGCTCGCCAGCCCCATCTCCGGGGAGGGCGGACCGGGCCTCTTCCTGCGCATCGTGCTGATCGCCGCCGTGGTCGGCGTCGTCCTGCTGGCCTGGGCCATCGCCAAGGCCGGCCGCGACAACGACCGCTGAACGGCTGCCGGTCGGCCGCCTGACGGCCGCTGACCTGCCGCCGCCGCCGGCCGCGGTCCGGCCCATTGGCCGGGACCGGTGCCCCGCACACCGGCTGAGACGCGCGGAGCCGCCGCGCGGTTGCGCGGGCCCCACCCGTACCATGAGCACGCATCCGCCCTCCGAGCCGAGAAGGTCCAGCAGACGATGACCACTGCCGCAGCCCACGCCCTGAGCCTGCTCGCCGAGGGCGGCAACCACGACAGCCTCAACCCCGCGCTCACCGGGGGCGGCGCCCTGCTGGCCCTCCTGGTCCTGCTCTTCATCACCACCCGCTTCAACCGCGACCGCTGAGCCGCAGTCCGGCCGTCCGACGCCGGCCGCCGACCCCGGCCGACCGGCCCTCCGCCCGACGGGCGGAGGGCCGGTTCCGCACCCGGGCGCATCCCGTAAGGTGAGGCGGCATGGAACAGCAGGCCGAGGACGGCGGTGCGCCGGTGAAGCGGCGCATCGGCGTGATGGGCGGAACCTTCGACCCGATCCACCACGGGCACCTGGTGGCCGCCAGCGAGGTGGCCAGCCTGTTCGCACTGGACGAGGTGGTCTTCGTGCCCACCGGCCAGCCCTGGCAGAAGAGCGACCGGGCGGTCTCCCCGGCCGAGGACCGCTACCTGATGACGGTCATCGCCACCGCCTCCAACCCGCAGTTCTCGGTCAGCCGGATCGACATCGACCGCGAGGGCCCCACCTACACCGTGGACACCCTGCGCGACCTGCGGGCCGAGCACCCGGACGCCGACCTCTTCTTCATCACCGGCGCGGACGCCCTGGACCAGATCCTGTCCTGGCGGAACGCCGAGGAGATGTTCGGCCTCGCACATTTCATCGGAGTCACCCGTCCGGGGCACACTTTGACGAACCCCGGACTGCCCGAGGGCGGGGTGTCCTTGGTCGAGGTGCCGGCACTGGCCATCTCCTCCTCGGACTGCCGCTCGCGGGTCGCCCGCGGGGAGCCGGTCTGGTACCTGGTCCCCGACGGCGTTGTCCGGTACATCGACAAGCGCAGGCTCTACCACCGCAGGGGCGGCCAGACCGCCAGCGGCGGCTGACGGCCGGCACAGAGGCAATCGGAAGACCTTGAGGGGCGGCGTGACCGGATCGGCAGACCGCAGGGGACCGGGGGGCGACGACTGGTCCGGGGGGCGCTACGTGCCCGCGGACCGGCAGGACCGGGAGGGCTGGGACGACCCCGGCGACTGGTCGCCGCCCGGCGCCCCCGGCGGCCCGGCGCCGTACCGGCAGGACGGCCGGGGCGCCGGTCCGTACGCCGCCGACCCCTACGGCGGGCAGGGCGGCGGCTACGGCGCGGACCCATACGGCGGGCAGGGCGGCTACGCCCCGCAGCAGCCCCAGCAGCAGCCCGGCCAGGGTGGCGGGTACGGCGACGGGTACGGCACCGGCCAGTACCCGGCCGTGGACCCCTACGGCGGGCAGGGCGGCTACGCCCCCCAGCAGCCCCCGCAGCAGCCCGGCCAGGGGGGCGGGTACGGCGACGGGTACGGCACCGGCCAGTACCCGGCCGTGGACCCCTACGGCGGCCAGGGCGGCTACGCCCCCCAGCAGCCCCCGCAGCAGCCCGGCCAGGGGGGCGGGTACGGCGACGGGTACGCCACCGGCGGGCACCCCGCCGCCGGCCCCGCGGCGGCGCAGGCCCCCCAGGACGCCCGGCAGGCCGCCGCCACCGCCGCCGCCCCGCCGCGGCAGCGCACCGCCCAGGCCCCCCGGCGGCCCGGCGCCCGGCCGGGCACCGCGCCCGGCCCCGGTGCCGCCCCCGGCTCCTCCTACGACGGCGAGGAGTTCACCTTCGTCGACGACGAGGAGGAGTCCGAGGACGTCATCGACTGGCTGAAGTTCGCCGAGACCCGCACCGAGCGCCGCGACGAGCGCAAGCGCCGCGGCCGCAACCGCGTCGTCGCCCTGGTCGTCGCGCTCGCGCTGGTCGCGCTGGGCGCCGCCGGCTACCTCTGGAAGTCCGGGGTGCTCGGGGGACCGGCCGCCGACGGCGGGCCGGCCGGCAAGCGCGAGGTGATCGCCCTCCACCTGCACGACCTCAAGGGGAGGACCACCACCGCCCTCTTGGTCGACGACCCGGCCGGGGACAAGGGCACCGCCCTCCTCCTCCCCGGCGCCCTGCTGCTCCCCGACGACGGCGGCGGCTCCGGCTCCACCACCCTCGGCGCCTCCCTGGCCGCCCAGGGCGCCGGCGGCACCCAGGACGCCCTCGCCACCACCCTCGGCGCCCCCGTGGCCGGCACCTGGCGGCTGGACACCCCCTACCTGCAGATCCTGGTGGACCAGCTCGGCGGCATCACGGCCGACGTCGACGCCCCCGTCACCCAGAACGGGAAGACCCTGGTGCAGGCCGGCCCGTCCCGCAGCCTCAACGGCCAGGCCGCCGTCGCCTACGCCACCCTCCTCGCCCCCGGGGAGCGGCCCGCCGCGCAGCTCGCCCGCTTCGGCAAGGTGCTGGCCGCCGTCGTCAAGGCCATGCCCGCCGACTCCTCCGCCGCCACCGACGTGGTCAAGCGGATGAACGCGGTGATGGACCCGTCCCTCTCCGAGAAGCAGCTCGGCGCGTCCCTCGCCGCGCTCTCCGCGCACGCCGCGAAGGACCGGTTCGCCGTCCGCACCCTCCCGGTCAAGGCCGACGGGACCGTCGACGAGGCCACCGCCGGGGCGCTGGTCAAGGAGGTCCTGGGCGGCACCGTCCACAACGCCGACCGCGGCTCCGGACCGGCCAGGGTGGCCGTCCAGGACGCCACCGGCATCCGCGGCCGCGCGGCCGACGCGCAGGTCCAGGTGGTCAACGGCGGCTACACCTTCGTGCCGCCGGTCGGCAGGGCCGCCGCCACCGCCGCCCGCACCGAGATCCGCTACACCGACGACGCCCGGGCCGGGGACGCCAGGCAGCTGGCGCTCACCCTGGACGTGCCCGCCACCTCGGTGAAGAAGGCCCCCGGCGGCCAGACGGCCGACATCCTGGTGGTGCTCGGCCAGGACTACAAGGGCAGGCCGAAGGCCCCGCAGTAGCCCGGCGGCGGGGAGGGGCCGGTACGGACACCGGCCCCTCCCCGCGCCGTGAGATCCTGGGAGGCGCATCCACCTCCTACCGAAAGCAGATCGTGACCGCTACCGACCGGGCCACCGAGCTCATCACCACCGCCGCGCAGGCGGCTGCCGACAAGCTCGCCCACGACGTCGTCGCCTACGACGTCAGCGAGGTGCTCGCCATCACCGACGCCTTCCTGCTGGCGTCCGCCCCCAACGACCGCCAGGTCAAGTCCATCTCGGACGAGATCGAGGAGCGGCTGCTGAAGGAGTGCGGCGTCAAGCCGGTGCGCCGCGAGGGCGAGCGCGACGGCCGCTGGATCCTGCTCGACTACATCGACGTCGTCGTCCACGTGCAGCACTCCGAGGAGCGCTCCTTCTACGCCCTCGAGCGCCTCTGGAAGGACTGCCCCGAGCTGGACCTGCCCGAGGACGCCAAGGCCACCCGCAACCGCCCCGACGCCCGTACCGACGCCGCGGGCAACGCCGTCGAGGCCGCGGACGGGAGTCTCAGCTGAACGGCCCGGGGCGCGGTCCGCGCGTCGTCTTCTGGCGGCACGGGCAGACCTCGTGGAACCTCGAGGGCCGCTTCCAGGGCACCACCGACATCGCCCTGACCGAGACCGGCGTGGCGCAGGCGCGCCGCGCCGCCCGCCTGCTGGCGGCCCTCGGTCCGGACGCCGTCATCGCCTCGGACCTGCGGCGCGCCGCGGACACCGCGGCGGAGCTCTCCGCGGTCACCGGCCTGCCGGTCGCCCGCCACCAGGCCCTGCGGGAGACCTACGCCGGCGTCTGGCAGGGGCTCACCAACGCCGAGATCCGCCAGAAGTACGGCGAGGACTACGCCGCGTGGAAGCGCGGCGAGCCGGTGCGGCGCGGCGGCGGCGAGCTGGAGACCGAGGTCGCCGACCGGGCCGTGCCGGTGATCCTGGAGGCGGTGGAGAAGCTGCCGGCGGACGGCACCCTGGTGGTGGTCAGCCACGGCGGCACCATCCGCACCAGCCTCGGCCGGCTGCTGGGGCTGGAGCCCTTCCACTGGGAGTCGCTGGGCGGCCTCTCCAACTGCTGCTGGTCCGTCCTGGGCCGCGGCGCCCGCGGCTGGCGGCTGCTGGAGCACAACGCGGGCACCCTGCCCGAGCCGGTCATCGGCGACGACACCTGAGGCGGTGCCTGAGGCGGTACCCGGGGCGGCGCCCGGGGTGACGCGCGACGGCGCCGTCCGGCGGCGCCGCGCGAGGGGCGGGCCGGGCCGCGGAGCACGCCGCACCCCGGCGCCGCGCCCCGTCCTCCCTCCCTGCCCGCCCAGGCGGGGAGGGGCGAGAGGCCAATTGGCCAAATGCCGAGGCCACCCGTTAAAGTCTTCCTCGTTCGCAGCGCCGACCGGAAGGCCGGAAGGCGCGGGGGAACACGGGGCCTTAGCTCAGTTGGTAGAGCGCTTGCATGGCATGCAAGAGGTCAGGGGTTCGAATCCCCTAGGCTCCACGGGGCTTTAGCTCAGTTGGTAGAGCGCTTGCATGGCATGCAAGAGGTCAGGGGTTCGAATCCCCTAAGCTCCACAGCGACCGCGAGACGGGCCGCCTCCCAGACCGGGAGGCGGCCCGTTCCGCGTTCGCCCCCGCGCCGGTAAGGGATTCGTGGACCGGCCCCGCGACCGTGTAGAGTGAGCGGTGTCGCCGGGGAGGTCCGAAAGGCCTCCGGACCGGCGGCGCAGCAGGTCGAGGGGCTTTAGCTCAGTTGGTAGAGCGCTTGCATGGCATGCAAGAGGTCAGGGGTTCAAATCCCCTAAGCTCCACAGGATTCGCGAAGGCCGCCTCCCCGATGGGGAGGCGGCCTTCCTGCTTCCCCGGGGTGCCGGCACCCCGGGGTCCGGGCCCCGGACCCCGGGGTCAGCGGTCCCTGCCGAAGCGGAGCGCCAGCGCCGGGCACTGGTTGACGGCCCGCTTGGCCTCGCTCTCCAGCCAGACCGGGATGGGGGCGTTGCTGACCACGGGGAAGCCGTGGGCGTCCAGGCTGAACAGCTCGGGTGCCAGGGCGGCGCACAGCCCGTGCGCCCGGCACCGCTGCCAGTCGACCACCAGGGTGGGGCCGCCGAGGTGGTCCTGGTCCTGTCCCGGCCCCCACGGGGAGAGCGGCATCACCCCCCGCACCCGGCGCCCGCAGCCGCCGCGCAGGCTGTGGTTGGCCAGGTCGTCGGTGAAGGCGGTGAGCGCGGAGAGGATGAAGCGGGACGAGCCGTCCGGGTGCGAGCAGGCGCCCTGCCCGATCACACCGCCCGCGATCCGGCGGGCCTCCTCCAGGGCGCGGGTGCCGCCGCCGCCGTTGGCGAGGTCGGTGAGGACCCGGGCCAGGTCGGGCAGGCCCATCCGGCACGGCCCGCACTGCCCGGCGGACTGGACGGCCAGCCACTCGGCGATCCGCGCGGCCTCGCCCAGCGGGCAGGTGTCCTCGGGGACGGGGATGACGATGCCCGCGCCGAAGGAGCCGCCCGCGGCGGACATGCCGGCGCGGGAGCAGGGCGCCCTCACGGCGGCGTCGGCGTCCAGGAACATGCCGTGGTACCCGCCGACCAGCACGCCCTGTCCGGGGGAGACCCCGGCGGCGTCCAGCACGTCGCCGAGGAGGGTGCCCGCGGGGGCCTCCACGACCAGCGGCCGGCCGGCGTCGGGGCGGTTGACCGTGAGCAGGACGGTGCCGGGCTCGGCCGCGGTGCCGATCACCGCGTAGGCGTCGGGGCCGAGGCGGGCCGCGATGCCCAGCTGCGCGAAGGTCTCCGCGTTGGACAGCAGGGTGGGGCGCCCGTCGACGCCGCCGTTGCCGCCGTCCGAGGTGCGGATCTTGCGGCTCGGGGGGATGGCGGGCAGGCCGTTGACGCCGCGGACCAGGGAGCCGCCCTCGCCGGAGGTGAACCGGTCGGGCTGGCAGACCACCCGTACCGGGATGTCCCAGCTGCGCTCGGCCACGGCGGGCGGCATCGAGGTGACGCCGGGGCTCCCCTCGTCGACGCCGATCGCGAGGGAGGCCGCGCCCAGGGCGTCCGCGACCAGGCCCGCCCCGTCGAGGATGACGTGCGGGGCGCGGGCCAGCAGCATGCGGTCCTTGGCGCTGCCCGGCTCGCCCTCCGTGGCGTTGACCACGACGGCGGGGGCGATCCGCTGGCGCTCCACCGTCCGGACGACGGCCTGGAGCTTGCGGGCGAAGGGGAAGCCCGCGCCGCCCTTGCCCTTCAGCTTGATCTTCTCGGCGAGCGCGATCAGGCCGTCGAGGTCGTAGCGGGGGAGGGGGCCGTGGGCGCGCTGGTGCGCGGCGTGGTCGAGCCGGAGGTCGGCGTCCAGGCCGGCGGTCAGCCGGGCGGGGCCGATCCGGAGGACCTCCGGGACGTCGGTCACGGCGGGGGTGGTCATCAGCGGGCCTGCCAGGGGTCGGCGGAGTAGGCGGCCGGGACCTGGCCGTAGGCCGGTCCGGCGCCGGGGGCGGCGGGAGCGGGGCCGGGCATCGGGGCCGGCTGCGGCTGGGGGGCCGCGGGGTAGCCGTACCCGGTGGCCGGCATCTGGGGGAAGGAGCCGGTGGCGAAGGGGTCCGCCGGGGCGGTCGGCGGGAGGTACTGCAGCGGGGCCGCGGCCGCGCCGAGGGTGACGCCCGGGGCCTGCACCTGCGGCACGGCGCCCGTGGAGAACGGGTCGGCGGCGTAGCCCGCGTAGGGCTGCTGCCCGGCCGCCGGGTACCCGCCGGCGGCGTACGCCTGCGGTGCGGCGTACGCCTGCGGTGCGGCCTGGGGCGCCGTCGGCTGGGAGGCCGGCGCGGGCACGGGCTGCGCCATCGCGGGCTGGGGCATCACGGGCTGCGCCGTCAGGGGCTGGGAGGCCTGGTACTGCGCGGCCGCCTGCTGCGCCGCCACCGCCTGCTGGGCGGCGGCGTAGGGGTCGCCGGTGTACGGGACGCCCGCGGCCTGCGCCGCCGCGTACTGCCGCTGCCCGGCGTCGAGCAGCGCGTTGAGCTCACCGGTGTCCCACTCGGCGGCGAAGCGCGCGGAGAACTCGCCCGTGTCGACCACCGACCCGGTCGGCTGGAGGACGGGCTGCTGCTGCGCCGCGACGGGCTGTGCGTACAGCGGCTGCTGCGGCTGCACGGGCTCCGGCTGCTGCACGGCCGGCCGGACCGGTTCGGCGGCCGGGACCGCCCCGGGCTCCGCCGCGTACGACGGCGCGGCCGGCATGACGGTGGTCGGCTCCGGTGCGGAGGGGGCCGCGGGCTCCGCCCCGGTCGGCCCGGGGATCGGGAGGTCGCGGGTGAGCGGGATGTCCCGGGCGGTGCCGGCGGCCGCCCCGCTCCGCGCCGCGGCCGGGCGGCGGTCGGCCCCGCCGGGGCCGACCACCAGGTCGCGGGCCATCAGCCTGCGGGTCGACTCCAGCTCCGCCGCGCTCTTGCCCGTGTTGCCGAGGGCGCGGACCAGCACGGCGAGCGCGACGGCCGCCACGCAGAGCCCGTAGCCCCACAGGACGTACCACTTGCCGGGCCGTCCGGCGGTGAGCCCGTGCGTGAGGCCGATGAGCCAGGACGCGTAGCCCATGACGTGGACCGGCCGCCAGATCCACGGGTACCGGCCGTGGGCGAACCTGCTGCGCAGGATGCCGGTGACGGCGACGCCGACCATCAGGTACGCGGCGACGGTGCCCAGCCCCACGGCCACCGGTGTGCCGACCCCGCCCAGCGGGATGACGCCGTCGACCGGCGCGGCCTCGCCGAACGAGATCTTCACCAGGATGTGGAGGAGGAGCGCCGCTAGGGCCGCGGTGGAGATGCCGCGGTGCACGGCCTGCGAGAAGACCCGCTGGTGCGGCTTGAGGACCGACTGGTTGGTCGAGATCAGCCCCCACACCACCGAGCCGGTGAGCGAGACGAGGGTGACCACGCCGATGAAGAAGTCGAGGAAGTTGAGGACCCCGAGCGACGCGCTGTCCATCCACGACTTGCCGGCCGGGCTGGAGAAGGCCCGCACGGCCGTCGACGTGATGGTCACCGAGACGGTGACGAGCACCAGGAACAGCGGGAACGGCAGGCGTTTGAGGCCGCCGCCCCCTCCGGTGGCTGCGTCGCGGAGGCGGGCCGCGCCCCGCAGTGCGGCGCGCCGGCGCGGCTGGGTGCTCTTGGTGTTCACGAGGGGCCCTCCAGGGTCTTGGCCCGAAAGCCGATGACACGGCGATGCTATAGCCGCGGCAGTGGCCGGAACGGCCCCGGAGGCATTGCCGGGAATTCTCCACCGCCACCGTTAGGGGCCTCTTAGGACTCACTTAGGGTAGGGGTCGCGGCCGGTGCTTATGACCGTTTTGCGGGCATGTTGCGCGCCTTCCGTTGCCGTCAGGGGCCTCCAGTCGTCATTCCTCCGTAAGGAGTCCCGGGAAAGGGGAATCCTCCGGGGAATTCCCCGGCCGCCTTTCCGGAGGATTCCCTGGGTATTTCCGGGGGGATTCCCCGGCGGCCTCCGGTGCGCATCCGCCCGGTGCGCGCGGCCCGCTCCCGCGACGCCTCGCCCGCTGCCCTGTGCCGGCCCGCCCCGTCGCCGGGTGCGGCCGGTCCGGCCCGGCGCGCGGCCGCTTCCCGCGCGCCCCGTCCGCGCGGTGCGGCGCGCCCCTCCCCGGTGCGGCTCCGGCGCCCCGCCGGCGGTCCGAGCGGGCCGTGGCGCCCCTGCGGTACCCTGACCCCGTGCGAACCGTGCGCCTGCTCCTTAGCCGGCCGCGCTGACCAGTACCGGCCGACGCCTGGCGGACAGGCCGGAGTCGGCGCGGCGACCCCTCATGCAGAGGGGTTTTTTCATTTCCGGCTGACGTGACGGTCCGCAACCTGACACCGATGGAGTCCTGAGGACGATGAGCGAGACGACCCCTGCTGCGGGCGCGGCCGAGACCGCCGCCGGCGAGCCCTTCCGGTACACAGCCGCGCTGGCTGCCGACATCGAGGCGCGCTGGCAGGACCTCTGGGAGAAGGAGGGGACGTTCCACGCCCCCAACCCGGCCGGTCCGCTGGCCGACCCGGCGGCCGGCGACGTCTCCGCGAAGCCGCACGCCTTCATCATGGACATGTTCCCGTACCCGTCCGGGTCGGGCCTGCACGTCGGCCACCCCCTGGGGTACATCGCCACCGACGTCTACGCCCGCTACAAGCGGATGACCGGGCACAACGTCCTGCACACCCTGGGCTACGACGCCTTCGGCCTGCCCGCCGAGCAGTACGCGGTGCAGACCGGCACCCACCCCCGGGTCTCCACCGAGGCGAACATCGAGGTCTTCCGCGCCCAGCTGCGCCGCCTGGGCCTGGGCCACGACAGCCGCCGGTCGGTCACCACCATCGACCCGGACTACTACCGCTGGACGCAGTGGATCTTCCTGCAGATCTTCGACTCCTGGTACGACGGGTCCGCCGGCCGCGCCCGCCCCATCGCCGAGCTGGTCGCGCAGTTCGCCTCCGGCGAGCGCCCCACCCCCGACGGCCGCCCCTGGGCCGAGCTGAGCCCCGCCGAGCGCGACGAGGTCCTGGGCGACCACCGCCTGGCCTACGCCAAGGAGGTGCCGGTCAACTGGTGCCCCGGCCTGGGCACCGTGCTGGCCAACGAGGAGGTCACCGCCGACGGCCGCTCCGAGCGCGGCAACTTCCCCGTCTTCAAGGCCAAGCTGCGCCAGTGGATGATGCGGATCACCGCCTACGCGGACCGCCTGATCTCCGACCTGGACCTGCTGGACTGGCCCGAGGCCATCAAGCTGCAGCAGCGCAACTGGATCGGCCGCTCCGAGGGCGCCCGCGTCGACTTCGCCGTGGACGCCGACGGCGGGGCCGCGGTCACCGTCTTCACCACGCGCCCCGACACCCTGTTCGGCGCCACCTACATGGTGCTGGCGCCCGAGCACGACCTGGTCGACCGCATCGTCCCCGCCGCCTGGCCCGAGGGCGTCCGCGAGGACTGGACCGGCGGCGCCGCCACCCCCGCCGAGGCCGTCGCCGCCTACCGCGCCGAGGCCGCCGCCAAGTCCGACGTCGAGCGGCAGGCCGACGCCAAGGTGAAGACCGGCGTCTTCACCGGCGCCTACGCCGTCAACCCCGTCAGCGGCGAGCGGGTCCCCGTCTTCGTCGCCGACTACGTGCTGATGGGCTACGGCACCGGCGCCATCATGGCCGTGCCCGCCCACGACCACCGCGACTTCGCCTTCGCCCGCGCCTTCGGCCTGCCGATGCGCTGCGTCGTGCAGCCCGACGACGGCCGCGGCACCGACCCCTCGACGTGGGACGACGCCTTCACCTCCTACGACGCGGCGATCGTCCACTCCGCCAACGACTCCGTGACCCTGGACGGCCTGGGCGTCGTCGAGGCCAAGAAGCGGATCACCGCCTGGCTGTCCGAGCGCGGTCTGGGCGAGGGCACCGTCAACTACCGCCTGCGCGACTGGCTGTTCAGCCGCCAGCGCTACTGGGGCGAGCCCTTCCCGATCGTCTACGACGAGGACGGCGTCGCCCACGCGCTGCCCGAGTCGATGCTGCCGGTCGAGCTGCCCGAGATCGACGACTACTCGCCGCGCACCTTCGACCCCGACGACGCCGACACCTCCCCCGAGACCCCGCTGTCCCGGGCCGAGGAGTGGGTCAACGTCGAGCTGGACCTGGGCGACGGACCGAAGCGCTACCGCCGCGAGACCAACACCATGCCCAACTGGGCCGGCTCCTGCTGGTACGAGCTGCGCTACGTCGACCCGGTCTCCGCCGACCGCGTCGTCGACCCCGCCGCCGAGCAGTACTGGATGGGCCCGCGCCACGGCAAGCCCGCCGGCGGCGCCGACCTGTACGTCGGCGGCGCCGAGCACGCCGTGCTGCACCTGCTGTACGCCCGCTTCTGGCACAAGGTCCTGTTCGACCTGGGGCACGTCTCGTCCTTCGAGCCGTTCCACAAGCTGTACAACCAGGGCATGATCACCGCCTACGTCTTCCGGGACGAGCGCGGCTTCCCCGTCCCCGCCGCCGAGGTCGAGGAGCGCGACGGCCGGTACTACTGGGAGGGCCGGGAGGTCCGCCGCGAGGCGGGCAAGATGGGCAAGTCCCTGAAGAACACCGTCGCCCCCGACCAGATCGCCGAGCAGTACGGCGCCGACACGCTGCGCCTGTACGAGATGGCGATGGGCCCCCTGGACGTCTCCCGCCCCTGGGAGGAGCGGGCCGTCGTCGGCTCCTACCGCTTCCTGCAGCGGCTGTGGCGCAACATCGTCGACGAGGAGACCGGCGAGACGGTCGTCACCGACGAGGAGCCGGACGACGCCACCCTGCGCGCCCTGCACCGCGCGGTCGACGGCATCCGCGGCGACATGGAGGGGCTGCGCTTCAACACCGCGGTCGCCAAGGCCACGGAGCTCAACAACCACCTGGTCAAGCGCGGTTCCACCCCGCGCTCCGTCGCCGAGCGGCTGGTGCTGCTGGTGGCCCCGCTGGCGCCGCACATCGCCGAGGAGCTGTGGCGCCGCCTGGGCCACGGCGAGTCGCTGGCCTTCGCCGACTACCCGGTCGCCGACCCGGCGTACCTGGTCGACGAGACCGTCACCTGCGTCGTCCAGATCAAGGGCAAGGTCAAGGCCCGGCTGGAGGTGCCGCCCGGCATCGGCGACGCCGAGCTGGAGGCGCTGGCCCTGGCCGACGAGGCCGTGGTCCGGGCCGTGGGCGGCGCGCCGGTGCGCAAGGTCGTCGTGCGGGCGCCCAAGCTGGTCAACATCGTCACCGGCTGACGGCCGGGGACCGGCCGGATCGGCGGCGGGGCCGGACGCAGGGGTTCTGCCCCTGCGGCCGGCCCCGCCGCATGTCCGGCCCCGGGCCGGTGGCGGTCCGCCCCGGTCCCGGCCTGCTCCGGCCCCGGCCTGCTCCGGCCCCGGCCTGCTCCGGCCCCGGCCTGCTCCGGCCCCGGCCCGCTCCGTGCGGGTTCTGCCGCACGTCAGGGGTGCCTCGCGTCAGGGACAACCCCCACTCGTCCCTGAACTCCTCCGCTCCGCCCGGATTGCCGGGTCCCCCGGGGCGGACCTCGGGCTACCGTGGGGGGACCGCCCCGGACGACGGACCGGGGCAGCCCGCACGGAGGTGGCACCCATGGAGGCGGTCGGCATCGTGGTCGGCGTCATCGCGCTGCTCGTCCTCGGCCTGCTCGCCCTCCTGGCGGTGGCCGCGGTCAAGGCCGGCAGGGCGGTGGGCCGCAAGGTCGAGGAGCACGGCGACCGGGCCCGCCGCGCGGTCGAGGACGCGGCGCTGAAGGCCCGCAAGTACACCCAGGCCGGTCCGCAGGGCCGGATCGCCGCCCTCCGTCTGGAGGTCCGCGAGTCGCTCACCGCCACCCGCCGCATGCTGGAGTCCGGCGTCGGTGCGGACCCCCAGCTCGGCGACGCCCTCCAGCTCCTCGCCCGCCTCGACGAGCACGCCCGCGCCCTCGACGGGGAGCTGCGCCTGCTGGAGCGGGAGCCCGGAGCCCCGCGGGTCGACGCACGGCTGCCCGAGCTGCGCGAACGGGCCGGACGCCTCACCCACGCGGCCGAGTCGCTGCGCTGGGCGGCCCAGGACCGCGCCCACCACTTCTCCGACAGCGACCTGGCGCGGCTGGGCCGGGAGTGCGAGACGGAGGCCGGGGCGCTCCGCCACTGGGCCCCGGCCGCTCCGCCGGCCCCCGGGGCCCCCGAGCCCGCCTCCGCCCCGGCCCCCGCGCCCGCCGATGCGGCCGGTCCCCGCCCGCGGCGCGGGATCTCCGCCGGGCGCGCGCCGAGCGCGGCCGACGCCCTGGGGCTCGCGGACCGCCTCCGCAAGCCCCGCCCCGAGCCCGGCGCTCCCACCGCCGGCTGACCGGGGACCCGCCGCCACCTGCGGGGGAGCGTCCTCCGTCCTCCCGGGCCCCCTGTCCCGCGCCGCCCCCCTGCGGGTAACCTCCCGCACATGCCCGCCCACGTCGCCCTCGTCACCGATTCCACGGCCTACCTGCCGCAGGACGCCGTGGACCGCCACCGGATCGGCGTGGTGCCGCTCAGCGTGGTGGTCGGCGACGAGGTCCTGGCCGAGGGGATCGAGGCGTCGCCCAAGGACGTCGCCCAGGCCCTGCGGGCACGCCGGACGGTGACCACCTCCCGGCCGGGCCCGGAGGCGTTCGCCGCCGCCTACCGCGCCGCCGCCGAGGCCGGTGCGGACGCCGTGGTGTCGGTCCACCTCTCCGCCGAGCTCTCCGGCACCCACGAGGCCGCGCAGCTCGCCGCGGCCTCCGCCGGGCTGCCCGTCCAGGTCGTCGACACCCGCCTGGTCGGCATGGCGCTGGGGTACTGCGTGCTCGCCGCGGCCGAGGCCGCGGAGCGGGGCTGCGGGCCGGAGGAGGTCGCGGAGGCCGCCGGGCGCCGTGCGGCCGGGGCCGCGGGCTACTTCTACGTCGACACCCTCGAGTACCTGCGGCGCGGCGGGCGCATCGGTGCGGCCCGCGCGCTGCTGGGCTCCGCGCTGGCCGTCAAACCGCTGCTCCACCTGTCGGGCGGCCGCATCGAGCCGCTGGAGAAGGTCCGCACGGCCTCCCGGGCCATCGCCCGGCTGGAGGAGCTCGCCGTGGAGCGGGCCGGCGAGGCCGAGGTCGACGTCGCCGTCCACCACCTCGCCGCGGAGGACCGCGCCGAGCCCCTCGCCGAGCGGCTGCGCGGCCGCATCCCCGGCCTGCGCGACCTGTACGTCGGCGAGGTCGGCGCCGTCATCGGCGCCCACGTGGGGCCGGGCCTGCTGGCGGTGGTGGTGTCGCCCCGCTGACGGTGGTGGCGGTGGTGGCGGTGACGGTCGCAGCGGTGGCGGTGGCGGTGGTGGCGGTGGTGAGGCCGGCGGGACCGGGCCGGGCGGGCTCCTTTTCACCCCCACGGGTGAACGGAGTCGTCCACACCCCGGGGTTGTCCACAGCCTGCCGGCCGTTCCGCCCACGGGTCGCCGGCCTCGCCTAGCGTCCCGGGGCATGAGTCCCACGACCCCGTCCGGCACCCGCCGCCGGGAGGTGAGCGCGCTCGTCCGCCACCGCCTGGAGGCCGTCCTGCCGCAGCCGCAGCCGCAGCCGCAGCCGCAGCCGCAGCCGCAGCCGCAGCCGCAGCCGTCCCCGCTCCCGTCCGGGGGGTCCGGGCCGCTGTCCTCAGCCGCCCCCGCCTCCGCGGCGGGGGTCGGCCAGCCGCACGCCCTCCACGATGCCGGTCCCCGTCCCGGCCCCGGTTTTCCCTCTCGCCCGGATCCGCACCCGGCTCCTCCCGCGACCCTGCTCCCGCCTCCGCCTGAATCCGACGGCGAGGGCGGCGACGGCACGGACGAGGCCCGCGCCGCCGTACGCACCCGGGCCCGGGCCGGAACCCCTCCCTACCGGTGGGCCGCGCGACTCGCCCGCGCCCTGCCCGACCTGCCGGACCTCGACCGCCGCGCAGTCGCCGGACTGGTGGTGCTCCTCCTGCTGGCCGTCGGCTACGGCGTGCAGCACTTCCGGTCCGCCCGGCCCCGCTCCGTCCCGGTCCCGTCGGTCGCGGTCCCCGGCGGCGTTCCCGGCCCCACCCCGGCGGCCGCCGCGCTCGCCCCGCCCGGCGCGGATCCGGCCGGCGCCCCTCCCCGCCCCTCGCCCGGGCCCGCCGCCCAGGTGGTGGTGGACGTCTCCGGCAAGGTCCGCAGTCCGGGGCTGCGGACCCTGCCGCGCGGTTCGCGGGTGGCGGACGCCCTCCGGGCCGCCGGCGGTCCGCGACGCGGTGCCGACACCACCGGCCTCAACCTCGCCCGCGTCCTCGTCGACGGCGAGCAGATCCTCGTCGGCGCGTCCGCCGCACCGGGTTCACCGGCTGCGCCATCACCCCGGGGTGCGGCGGGCGGCCGTCCCACCGCCCCGGTCAGCCTCAACACCGCCAGCGCCGAGCAGCTCGACTCCCTGCCGGGCGTGGGACCCGTCCTCGCCGGCCACATCGTCGAGTACCGCGAGGCCCACGGAGGCTTCACCGCCCTGGACCAGCTGCGGCAGGTCGCGGGCATCGGAGCCCGCAAGTACGCCGACCTCCGTCCGCTGGTCACCCTCTGATGACGGGTCGTCCCGGACCCGGTCCCGCATGAACAGCCCTCCTCCCGCCCCCGCACGGCGCACGGGCCGGCCCCCGTCCCCGAACCCCGGCCCTGCCCCCGGCCGCGTCCGGGATCCCCGCCCGGACCCGGACCCGGATCCGGCGCTCCGCCCCGACCTGCGGCTGCTGCCGCCCGCGGCCGCCGCCTGGGCCACCACCGCGGTGCTGCTCACCTCCGGCCCCGGCCGCACCCCGGCCGTCCTCGCCGGCGCCGCGGCGGCCGTCCTCACCGCCGCCGTGCTCCTGGTCCGCGGCCGCCGCCATGCCCTTCCCGCCCTGCTGCTGACCGCCGCGGCCGCCGCCGTGACCACCACCCTCCACACCGCCGACCTCCACCGCGGTCCGATCCCCGCCCTCGCCCGAATCCAGGCCCACGCCGCCGTCGACCTCACCCTCACCGGGGACCCGGTCGCCCACGGCCCCCGCGTCCGCGGCTCCGGGCGCGGTCAGGGCACCGTCACCGTCCACGCCCGGGCCGACCTGGTCACCTCGGGAGGCGCCGCGACCGCCACCCGCACCCCCGTGGTCCTGACCGCCCAGGGCCGGGAGGCGGCCCGGTGGCTCACCCTGGTCCCCTCCACCCGCCTCGCCGCGGACGTCACCGTGCTCCCGTCCGACGACCCGTCCGAACCGGTCGCCGCCGTCCTGCTGACCCGGGGCCCGCCCCGGCTGATCGCCCCGCCCACGGCCGTGCAGCGGGCGGCCGCAGGCCTGCGCGCCGGGCTGCGCCGTGCCGCGGACCCCCTCCCGCCCGACGCCCGAGCCCTGCTGCCGGGCCTCGTCACGGGCGACACCTCCCGCATCCCCGACGACCTCCACGACGCCTTCCGCGCCACCGACCTGGCGCACGTCCTCGCCGTCAGCGGTGCGAACCTCTCGATCCTGCTCGCCGTCCTCCTCGGCGCCCCCGCCCGCGCCGCCACCCCCGAGCGCGGCGGACTGGCCGCCCGGCTCGGCCTGCCGCTCCGCACCACGGCCGCCCTGGGCGCCGCCCTCACCGCCTCCTTCGTCGTCCTCTGCCGCCCCGAGCCCAGCGTGCTGCGGGCCGCCGCCACCGGGCTGGTCGGCCTGCTGGCCGTCGCCACCGGACGCCGCAGCCACGCCCTGACCGCACTCGCCGCAGCCGTCCTGCTGCTCGTCCTCTCCGACCCGTGGCTCGCCCGGGACTACGGCTTCCTGCTCTCCGTGCTCGCCACGACAGGGCTGCTCACCCTGGGGCCGCGCTGGTCCGCGGGCCTGCTCCGCCGCGGCTGGCCAGCCCGCCTCGCCGAGGCGACCGGCGCCGCCTGCGCCGCGCAGGCGTTCTGCGGCCCGGTCATCGTCGTCCTGACCGCCCGGGTCAGCCTCGTCGCCGTCCCCTGCAACCTGCTCGCCGAACCGGCCGTGGCCCCGGCCACCCTGCTCGGCTTCGCCGCCCTCGCGGCCGCCCCCGTCTCCGGCACCGCGGCCGCCCTCCTCGCCCGCCTGGCGGGCGTGCCCGCCGGCTGGCTGGCCACCGTGGCCCGGCACGGCGCGGCCCTGCCCGGCGCGGAGGCCGCCTGGCCCGCGGGCGTGCCGGGGGCGGCCCTGCTCGTCGCGGCCACCGCCGCCGCGGCCTGCGCGCTCCCCGCCGTCCTGCCCCGGCTGCGCCGCCACCCCGCCCTGGCCGCGCTGCTCGCCGCCGCCGTGCTCGCCCTCCTGCTCCGGCCGCCCGCCCTCACCCGGATCACCACCGGCTGGCCGCCTCCCGGCTGGCGGCTCGTCATGTGCGACGTCGGCCAGGGCGACATGGCCGTCCTGCCCGCCGGACCGGGCACGGTCCCCGGCACCGCCGTCGTCGTCGACACCGGCCCGGACCCGCACGCCGCCGACGCCTGCCTCCGCTCACTCGGCGTCACCCGGATCGCCCTGGTGATCCTCACCCACTTCCACGCCGACCACGTCGAGGGGCTCCCCGGGGTGCTGCGCGGCCGCTCCGTCGGCGCCGTCCAGACCACCGTGCTGGACGACCCGCCGGGGGAGGAGGCCAGGGTGCTGCGCTGGACCGCCCGCGCCGGCGTGCCCGTCGTCCGCGCCCTGCCCGGCGAGCACCGGACCGCCGCACCCGGCGTGGCCTGGGACGTCCTCTGGCCTGCCGGTCCGCCCACCCCGGACACCCCCGGGCCGAACAACGCCAGCGTTGCCGCGGTGGCGACCGTCGGCGGCCTGCGGATCGCCCTCCTCGGCGACCTCGAACCGGCCGCCCAGGCACGGCTGCTCGCCGCCGACCCGGCCGCGCTCCGGGGGGTGGACGTCCTGAAGGTCGCCCACCACGGCTCGGCCCGCCAGGACTGGTCCCTCGCCGCGCTCCTGCACCCCCGCCTCGCGCTGGTCTCCTGCGGGAAGGACAACCCCTACGGGCATCCGGCCCCCGGCACCGTCGCCCGGCTCCACGCCCTGGGCGCCACGGTGCTGCGCACCGACACCTCCGGCGACATCGCCGTCCTCGGCGGCGGCCGGGCGGCCCTCCGCGCCGTCGTCCACCCCCACCACCCCGGCGGGTGAGCGCCCGCGGCACGGCCCGGACGGTCCGCACGGTCCGCCTGCCGTCCTCGCCGGCCGGACCGGGCGCGCCACGGGCCCGGTCGGGGCACGGGCCCGGTCGGGGCACGGCGGCGCTCCGGGCCGCGCGTCCCGACGGCCGCCGCCCCCGGTCCCGCCGCGTCGTGCGGCCGTCTCCTCCGGGCCGCCCGCCCGGACTGCACCGGACCGCCCGGACTGCACCGGACCGCCAAGACCGCCCGGACCGCCAAGACCGCCCGGACCGCCGCGACCCGGTCGCGGGGGCGACCGCCGGCGGCGGCTGGCCGGACCGGGCGCTGCGCGCGCCGGGTCAGCCGCCGAACCACCCCGCCGCATCGAGCCGGAAGGCCGGTCCTGGGACGACCGTCCGCAGGGCGTCCTCCAGGTCGCCCAGGCGTTCCGCGCCCAGGGACTCGGCCCAACTGGCCCGCAGTTCCTCGAACACGGCCGCCGAGCGGACGAGCGCGTCGACGCCGTGCGGGGTGAGCCGGATGATCCTGCGCCTGGCGTCCGCCGGGTCGTCGGTCCGCTCGACGTAGCCCAGCGCCTCCAGCCGGTCCGCCGTCTTCCCCGCCGCCTGCTTGGAGACGCCGAGGCGCCGCCCCAGCTCGCCGGCGGTCGTGCCGGCCGTCCCGACGGCCTGCAGGGCGAACCCGTGGGCCGGCCGCAGGTCGGGGTGGCCTTGGACGGCCAGTTCGGCGTGGAGCTGGTCGATGAGGGAGCGGAACCCCGCGAACAGCAGCAGGGGAAGTTCGAACCCGTGGGTGGCCTGGCGGTCCTGTGGAGCGTCAGCCATTGCGCAACCCGACAACCTGGTTTACCTTTTCGTCAACCATGTTGTCCATCTTAGGGCGCTGCCCCTCCGGCTGCACCCTGTGGAGGATCGATCCGCCATGACCCCGAACCTCTTCACCGACCACACGCCCGACTCCGCGCCCGCCGGTTCCCGCAGGCTGATGGAGGCGACCGAGCGCCACCTGGGCCGCCTCCCGGCCGCGGTCGCGCGCCTGGCCGAGTCGCCGCAGCTGCTGGAGGGCTTCCAGCGGCTCAGCGGACTGTTCGAGGCGTCCACCCTCGACCCGCTCGCCCGCGAGGTCGTCATCCTCACCGTCGCCACCCGCAACGCCTGCCACGTCTGCGTGGCCATGCACACGGCCAGGCTCGACGCGATGGGCGCCGGACCGGACCTCGTCGCGGCACTCCGCGAAGGACGCGTCCTGGACGACGCCCGGCTGGAGGCGGTCCGTGTCTTCGCGCTCCACGTCCTCGCCACCGCCGGGGAGGCGGACCCCGAGGAGCTGCGGGCCTTCCTCGCGTACGGCCACACCGTCCGCAACGCCCTGGAGGTCGTCCTCGGCATCGGCGCGTACACCCTGTCCACGCTGGCCAACCGGATGACCCGGGCGCCGCTCGACGAGGAGCTGGCGCCCTACGCCTGGGACGGCGCCGCGGCCTGACCCCGGCCGTCCCCGCGTCCGGCCGCTCCCGCGTCCGCCCGCCCCGGGGTCGGCGGGAGCAGCCCCGGGGCAGGCACCCCGGCCGCCCGCGGCGCGCCGGCGGACGGCCGGGGTGCGCGTCAGGCGTCCTCGCACCAGCCCCCGTGGTCGGCGGCGAGCCGCTCCAGGTCGTCCCGCCGCGCCTCCGCCCACGCGGCGCCGGGCTGCTCCAGGACGACCAGCCACTGGGCGTCCTCGGCGTCGTCCTCCCCGGCGAGCGCCTCGCGCACCAGCTCCGGCTCGCCCAGCTCGGGCCACCGCTCCACCGCCTCGGCCGCGGTCTCCTCGGCGGCGTCGCGGTCGGGGAGCACGAGCAGTCGGCGGACGGCGCCGCCCGGGTGGGCGGGTCCTGCGAGGTCGGCGTGTTCGGTCACCCGGCCATTCTCCCCGACCCGGATGCGGGGCCCCGGCGGCAGGCCTGGGCACTCCACGGCGGCGGGGGCGGTGCCCGCCCGCCACCGGACCGCACGGCCGCCCCGGCCCTCCGCTGCCGACCGCCGCTCGTGCCCGTCGGTCCCGGTCCCCTCTGCGCCGTCGCGGGCCGGCCTGCTGCCCCTGCCTCTGCCCCTGCCCTGGCCCCGCCTCCGGCCCTCCGGAGGCGGGCCCCGCCGCTTCGGCGCTGTCGGCGCCGCATGGGATGCTGGGCGCGATGGCCAGGAAGAGCGCACCCGACGACCTGCTCGCCCCGCTGACCCTCGCGGTCGGCCAGGAGGAGCTGCTGCTGGACCGCGCCGTCGCCCAGGTGGTGGCGGCCGCGAGGGCCGCCGACCCGGACACCGACGTGCGCGACCTCGCCCCCGGCGCGCTCCAGCCGGGCACCCTGGCGGAGCTCACCACCCCGTCGCTCTTCGCCGAGCGCAAGGTGGTCGTGGTCCGCGCCGCCCAGGACCTCGCCGCCGACACCGTGAAGGACGTCAAGGCGTACATCGCCGCCCCGGCCGACGAGGTCGTCCTCGTGCTGGTCCACGCGGGCGGCGCCAAGGGCAAGGGCCTGCTGGACGCCGCGCGCAAGGCGGGCGCCCGCGAGGTCGCCTGCCCGAAGATGGCCAAGGCGGGGGAGCGGCTGGCGTTCGTCAAGGGGGAGTTCCGCACCGCCGGGCGCTCGGCCTCCGAGGAGGCGTGCCGGGCCCTGCTGGACTCGATCGGCAGCGATCTGCGCGAGCTGGCCGCCGCCGTCGGCCAGCTCGCCGCCGACACCGACGGGCCGATCGACGAGGCCGTGATCGCCCGCTACTACAGCGGCCGGGCGGAGGCCACCGGCTTCGAGGTGGCCGACCTGGCCGTGACCGGCCGCACGGCCGAGGCGCTGGAGCGGCTGCGCTGGGCGCTGGCGGTGGGCCAGCCCCCCACCGGCATCACCTACGCGCTGGCGTCCGGTGTGCGCAGCATCGGCCGGCTGGCGACCGCCGGGCGCGGCATGCGGCCCGCCGACCTGGCCCGGGAGCTGGGCATGCCCCCGTGGAAGGTCGACCGGGTGCGCCAGCAGATGCGCGGCTGGACCGGTGACGGCGTCGCGACGGCGCTGACCGCGATCGCCGCGGCGGACGAGGCGGTCAAGGGAGGGTCGGACGATCCGGCCTATGCGCTGGAGCGGGCGGTCGTCACCGTCTCCCGCGCGGCGCGCTCCGGCCGGAACCACTGACGGTCCGTCGGCCCCGCCCGGCCGTTCCCTCGCGCTGCCCGACGGACTGACGGCATGACCGGCTGACGGACTGACCGGCCGACGGACTGACCGGCCGATCGCCTCAGCGTCGTCGCCGCCGCCCTTCGCCGTCGCCGCCCCGTCGCGGCGCGTGCCAGGGCCGGTCCCGCCCGCACCCCCGGCCGGCGACGGGCCCGCGGCGGCCGGCAACGACCGGCGGCGGCCGCGAGGGGAGCCGGGAGGGCCCGGGACAGCGGAAAGGCGCCGCGGCCGCCCTGGGGAGGGACTGCCGCGGCGCCTTGCCGTCAAGCGGTGTGCACCGCACCCGCGTGGCGAACGCAGGCCGCGTGCGGTGCGAGGTCGTGCTGCCGCGGGGGGACCGGGTAGAGGGCCGGTCCGTGCCGGGCGGGTGGCCGTCGACGGGGGCGGTTGAGAG
Organism: Streptacidiphilus sp. ASG 303; assembly: GCF_020991365.1. Classification (GTDB taxonomy): domain Bacteria; phylum Actinomycetota; class Actinomycetes; order Streptomycetales; family Streptomycetaceae; genus Peterkaempfera. The sequence goes on along the minus strand of NZ_JAJLRA010000005.1, from coordinate 251,139 downwards.
GGACCGCCGGGTCCGTCCGGCCGGAGCGCCGCAGGGGCGCCGATCAGGCGTCGGCCGTGATCAGGCGTTCTGGGCGGAGTGGACGCGCTGGGCCAGGGCCGACTTCTTGTTGGCGGCCTGGTTCTTGTGGATGACGCCCTTGCTCACGGCCTTGTCGAGCTTCTGGGAGGCCTCGCGGGCCAGCACGGTGGCCTTCTCGAAGTCGCCGGCCTCGGCGGCCTCGCGGGCCTTGCGGACAGCGGTCTTCAGCGAGGACTTGACGGCCTTGTTGCGCAGGCGCGCCTTCTCGTTGGTCTTGTTCCGCTTGATCTGGGACTTGATGTTCGCCACGAAGGAGCCTCAGTCTGAGTTGGTCGGTCTTGACGGCGCGCCCGCACGGAGTGCAGGCGCAGCAGGCCACGTTACCAGGGGCGCAGCGGCCGCCCAAACCCGTCCGGGCCGGACCGCCTCACGCGTCGGCCAGCGGCTCGCCGTAGTGCTCCACCTCGGGGAACGGGTCGTAGAAGCGGTGCAGCAGCTCCCGCCAGCGTGCGTACTCCGCGGACCGCCGGAACCCCTCGGTGTGGTCCTCCAGCCGCTCCCACCCCACCTGGAGGAGGAAGCGGGAGCCGCGCCCCTCGTCCAGGCAGCGCCGCAGCTCCAGGTGCAGGAAGCCGGGCTGCGCGGCGATGAGGGGGCGGGCCTCGCGGAAGGCGGCGACGAACGCCTCCTCCTCGCCGGGCAGGACGTCGAGCAGGGCCGATTCGAGGATCACGGGGTGTGATCCTCGCCGGACCGGCCCCCGCCGCGCCACCCCCTGTGCCAAGGTGGCCCCATGGTCCCCGTGATCCCCGGCACCGTCCGCCGTCTGCGCGGGGCCGCCTCCGGCCGCCGCTCCGCCCTCCTCCTGTCCGGCCTGCTCGCGGCCGCGGGGACGCTGCACTTCGTGCGGCCCGAGCCGTTCGACGCCCTCGTGCCGAGGGCGCTGCCGGGCGGCCCGCGCCTGTACACGCAGCTCAGCGGCGCCGCCGAGCTGGCCTGTGCCGCCGCCGTGGCGCTGCCCCGCACCCGCCGCCTGGGCGGCCTCGCCGCGGCCGGACTGTTCGCCGTGGTCTACCCGGCCAACGTGAAGATGGCGTACGACTGGCGCCGGGCCTCCCCGGCCAGGCGCGCCGTGGCGTACGGGCGGCTGCCGCTGCAGGCGCCGCTGGTCGGCTGGGCGCTCGCGGTGCGGCGCGGGGGAGCGGCGGCGCGCTGAGCGGGCCCGCCTCGGCTCGTGGGACTATGGGAGCGACGTATCGATCCCCTGAGAATCTGGACCCCCAGTTGCCCGCGACGCCGAACACCGTGCCGGAGCCCAGCCGCACCGACCCTGCGCTGATCCGGAACTTCTGCATCATCGCCCACATCGACCACGGCAAGTCGACGCTCGCCGACCGGATGCTGCAGCTCACCGGTGTCGTCGACCAGCGGCAGATGCGCGCCCAGTACCTCGACCGGATGGACATCGAGCGTGAGCGCGGCATCACCATCAAGTCGCAGGCGGTCCGCCTGCCGTGGGCGCCGGGGAGCGGCGAGGGTGCGGGACGCACCCACGTCCTCAACATGATCGACACCCCCGGCCACGTCGACTTCACCTACGAGGTGTCCCGGTCCCTGGCGGCCTGCGAGGGCACCGTCCTGCTGGTGGACGCGGCCCAGGGCATCGAGGCGCAGACCCTCGCCAACCTGTACCTGGCGCTGGAGAACGACCTCACGATCATCCCGGTCCTCAACAAGATCGACCTGCCGGCCGCGCAGCCCGAGAAGTACGCCGCCGAGCTGGCGCACATCATCGGCTGCGACCCCTCCGACGTGCTCAAGGTCAGCGCCAAGACCGGCATGGGCGTCGAGGCGCTGCTGGACGAGGTCGTCGCCAAGATCCCCGCCCCGGTGGGCAACGCCGACGCCCCCGCCCGCGCCATGATCTTCGACTCGGTGTACGACGCCTACCGCGGCGTGGTCACCTACGTCCGGGTGGTCGACGGCAACCTCGCCAAGCGCGAGCGCATCGCCATGATGTCGACCGGCGCGACCCACGAGCTGCTGGAGATCGGCGTCATCTCGCCCGAGCCGAAGGCCTCCGACGGCCTGGGCGTCGGCGAGGTGGGCTACCTGATCACCGGCGTGAAGGACGTCCGCCAGTCCAAGGTCGGCGACACCATCACCTCGATGCACAAGGGCGCCACCGAGGCGCTGGGCGGCTACAAGGACCCCAAGCCGATGGTGTTCTCGGGGCTGTACCCGCTGGACGGCTCGGACTACCCGCTGCTGCGCGACGCCCTGGACAAGCTGCGCCTCAACGACGCGGCCCTGGTGTACGAGCCGGAGACCTCGGTGGCGCTGGGCTTCGGCTACCGCTGCGGCTTCCTCGGCCTGCTGCACCTGGAGATCATCCGGGAGCGGCTGGAGCGCGAGTTCAACCTCGACCTCATCGCCACCGCGCCCAACGTGGTCTACCGCGTGGTGATGGAGGACGGCGTCGAGCACATCGTCACCAACCCCAGCGAGTTCCCCACCGGCAAGATCGCCGAGGTGCACGAGCCGGTGGTGCGCGGCACGATCCTGGCGCCCAACGAGTTCGTCGGCGCGATCATGGAGCTCTGCCAGGCCCGCCGCGGCAACCTCCAGGGCATGGACTACCTCTCCGAGGACCGGGTGGAGCTGCGCTACACCCTGCCCCTCGCCGAGATCGTCTTCGACTTCTTCGACCAGCTGAAGTCCAAGACCCGCGGCTACGCCTCGCTCGACTACGAGCCCATCGGCGAGCAGCAGGCCCAGCTGGTGAAGGTCGACATCCTGCTGCACGGCGACAAGGTCGACGCCTTCTCCGCGATCGTCCACAAGGACAAGGCCTACAACTACGGCGTGCAGATGGCCGGCAAGCTGCGCGAGCTCATCCCGCGCCAGCAGTTCGAGGTGCCGATCCAGGCCGCCATCGGCTCCCGGGTGATCGCCCGTGAGACCGTGCGCGCGATCCGCAAGGACGTCCTCTCCAAGTGCTACGGCGGCGACATCTCCCGCAAGCGCAAGCTGCTGGAGAAGCAGAAGGAGGGCAAGAAGCGGATGAAGATGGTGGGCCGCGTGGAGGTCCCGCAGGAGGCCTTCATCGCCGCGCTCTCCACCGACTCCGACGGCCCCGCCGACAAGAGCAAGAAGTAGCGGCCGGGAGCGGCGCGGTCCCACCGCACGCGAAGGGGGCGCACCGGCCGAGCCGGTGCGCCCCCTTCGCCGTTCCCCCGGGCGGCCCGCCGCCCGGGCCGTCCGCCGCCTGCGGCGCGGTGCAGCCCGTGGCGCCGCGCCGCCGCGCCGCCGTCAGTCGACCTCGGCGACCGCCTCGGAGAACTGCGCCGCGTACAGCCGGGCGTACGCGCCGCCCGCCGCCAGCAGCTCCTCGTGGGTGCCCTGCTCGACGATCGCGCCGGACTCCATCACCAGGATCACGTCCGCGTCCCGGATGGTGGAGAGCCGGTGGGCGATGACGAAGCTGGTCCGCCCGGTCCGCAGGGTGGCCATGGCCCGCTGGATCAGCACCTCGGTGCGGGTGTCCACCGAGCTGGTCGCCTCGTCCAGCACCAGGATCACCGGCTCCGCCAGGAAGGCGCGGGCGATGGTGACCAGCTGCTTCTCGCCGGCGCTGACGCCGGAGCCCTCCTCGTCGAGCACCGTGTCGTAGCCGTCGGGCAGCGTGCGCACGAACCGGTCGACGTGCGCCGCCCTCGCCGCCGCCACCACCGCGTCGCGGTCGGCGCCCTCGGCCCCGTAGGCGATGTTCTCCGCGATGGTCCCGCCGAAGAGCCAGGTGTCCTGCAGCACCATGCCGATGCCGGACCGCAGCTCCTCCCGGGACATGGCGGCGATGTCCGTCCCGTCCAGGGTGATCCGGCCGCCGGTGGTCTCGTAGAACCGCATCAGCAGGTTGACCAGGGTGGTCTTGCCGGCGCCGGTGGGCCCCACGATGGCGACGGTCTGGCCCGGCTCGACCTTCAGCGAGAGGTTCTCGATCAGCGGCTTGTCGGCCTCGTACCGGAAGGAGACGTCCTCGAAGGCCACCCGGCCGCGCAGCTCGGCGGGGCGCAGCGGCGCGGCGGGCTCCGGCGACTGCTCCCCCGCGTCGAGGAGGTCGAAGACCCGCTCGGCGGAGGCGACGCCGGACTGCACCAGGTTGGCCATGCTCGCCACCTGGGTGAGCGGCTGGCTGAACTGCCGCGAGTACTGGATGAACGCCTGTACCTCGCCGATGGACAGCGCGCCGGAGGCGACCCGCAGGCCGCCGACGACGGCCACCAGCACGTAGTTGAGGTTGCCGATGAACATCATCGCGGGCTGGATGATCCCGGAGATGAACTGCGCCCGGAAGCTCGACGCGTACAGCTCCTCGTTGTGCCGCCGGAAGGTCTCCGCGGCCTCCCGCTGCCGGCCGAAGACCTTGACCAGCGCGTGCCCGGTGTACATCTCCTCGATGTGGCCGTTGAGCACCCCGGTGGTCCGCCACTGGGCGACGAACTGCGGCTGCGCCCGCTTGCCGACCGCGGTCGCCACCACCACCGAGACCGGCACGGTGACCAGGGCGATCAGGGCCAGCAGCGGCGAGATCCAGAACATCATCGCGAGGACGCCGACGATGGTCAGCAGCGAGTTGACGATCTGGCCCATGGTCTGCTGGAAGGTCTGGGCGATGTTGTCGATGTCGTTGGTGGCCCGGCTCAGCACCTCGCCGCGCGGCTGCCGGTCGAAGTAGCCGAGCGGCAGCCGGGACAGCTTGGCCTCGACCTGTTCGCGCAGGCGGAAGACGGCGCGCTGGATGACGAGTGCCGCCAGCCGGCCCTGCAGGACGCCGAGGGCGCCCGCGGCGAGGTACACCACCAGCGCCCAGAGCAGCACGTGGCCGACCGCGCCGAAGTCGATGCCCCGCCCCGGGGTGAGGTGCATGGAGGCGAGCATGTCGGCGAGGGTGCCCTGGCCCCGCAGCCGCAGCTGCGCCACGGCCTCGGCCTGGGTGGTCCCGGCGGGCAGGCGGCGGCCCACCACGCCGGAGAAGATGAGGTCGGTCGCGTGCCCGAGGATGCGCGGACCGGCCACCGACAGGCCCACGCTGAGCACGCCGCAGGCGAGCACGGCGGCCACCAGGGCGCGCTGCGGGCGCAGCGTGCCCAGCAGCCGCTTCCCCGAGCCCTTGAAGTCCATGGACTTCTCCACCGGCCCGCCGCCCATGAAGCGGGCGGGGCCCGCCATGGGCGCCGGGCCCCGGCGCGGTACGGACTTCGGCGTACTCACGCGGCCTCCTCCTCGGTGAGCTGGGAGAGCACGATCTCCCGGTAGGTCGGGTCGCCGGCCATCAGCTCGGCGTGGGTGCCGGTGGCGACCACACGGCCCTCGTCCAGGACGACGATCCGGTCCGCGTCGCGGATGGTGCTGACCCGCTGGGCGACGATCACGACGGTGGCGTCGGCGGTCTCCCGGGCGAGGGCGGCCCGCAGGGCGGCGTCGGTGGCGTAGTCCAGGGCGGAGAACGAGTCGTCGAAGAGGTAGATCTCCGGACGGCGCACCAGGGTCCGGGCGATGGCCAGGCGCTGCCGCTGCCCGCCGGAGAGGTTGGTGCCGCCCTGGGCGACGGGCGCCTCCAGCCCCTCGGCCAGCCCCTCGACGAAGTCGCGGGCCTGCGCGACCTCGAGGGCGTGCCACAGCTCCTCGTCGGTGGCGTCCGGGTTGCCGTAGCGCAGGTTGGAGGCGACGGTGCCGGAGAAGAGGTACGGCCGCTGCGGCACCAGGCCGACGGTGCGGGCCAGCAGCGCCGGGTCCAGCTCCCGCACGTCGACGCCGTCGACGAGCACGGAGCCGCCGGTGGCGTCGAAGAGCCGGGGCACCAGGCCCAGCAGGGTGGACTTGCCGCTGCCGGTGGAGCCGATCACGGCGGTGGTCTCGCCGGGCCGCGCCACCAGGTCGACGCCGCGCAGCACGGACTCCTCGGCGCCGGGGTAGCGGAAGTCCGCGCCGCGCAGCTCCAGGTGGCCGCTGCGGGCCAGGGTCCGGACGGGGGCGAGCGGCGGGACGACGCTGGAGTCGGTGTCCAGCACCTCCCGGATGCGCTCGGCGCAGACCTCGGCGCGCGGCACCATCATGAACATGAAGGTGGCCATCATGACCGACATGAGGATCTGCATGAGGTAGCTGAGGAAGGCCGTGAGGGCGCCGATCTCCATGCCGCCGGAGTCGATCCGCTTCCCGCCGAACCAGAGCACGGCGACGCCGGAGACGTTGACCACCGTCATCACGACGGGGAACATCAGCGCCATCAGGCGGCCGACCCGCAGCGAGACGTCCATCAGCTCGCCGTTGGCCCCGGCGAAGCGCTCCTGCTCGTGGCGGTCGCGGACGAAGGCCCGGATCACCCGCAGGCCGCCGATCTGCTCGCGCAGCACCCGGTTGACGGTGTCGATCCGCACCTGCATGGTCCGGAACAGCGGCCGCATGCGGCGGACGATCAGGCTGACCAGGACGCCCAGCACGGGCACGATCACGACCAGCAGGGCGGAGAGCGGCACGTCCTGGTTGAGCGCCATCACGATGCCGCCGACGCACATGATCGGCGCCGACACCATGAGCGTGAAGCTCATCAGCACCAGCATCTGGACCTGCTGGACGTCGTTGGTGGTGCGGGTGATGAGCGAGGGGGCGCCGAACCGCCCGACCTCGCGGGCGGAGAAGGACTGCACCCGGTCGAAGACGCCGGCGCGCACGTCGCGGCCGAGCGCCATCGCGGTCCGGGCGCCGAAGTAGACGGCCCCGACCGCGCAGACGATCTGGACCAGGGTGACGGCGGCCATCACCCCGCCGGTGCGGAGGATGTAGCCGGTGTCCCCCTGCACGACGCCCCGGTCGATGATGTCGGCGTTGAGGGTCGGCAGGTAGAGGGTGGCGAGCGTCTGCACCAGCTGGAGCAGGACCAGGAGGGCGATCGGCTGGGTGTAGGGCCTGAGGTGGGCCCGTAGGAGTCTGATGAGCACGGAGGGTCTCTCGGGCGGTGGCGGGCGGTGGCGGAAGGCGGCGGACGGTCGGTCGCGGATTGTGGGGCGAGGGGGTCCCGTCCCCCTGCGGGCCGCTCCATCATCGGCCATCCGGGTGCACCCGGGTACCGGATATCGGCCCCGCGGCCTCCGCGGCACTCCGCACCGCGCTGCGTGCACCGCCTTCCACCGGCGGCTTTCCGGGTCCTGCGCCCCCTTACGTGAGGGCCGGTCTTCCCCCTACGCTGACCGTTGCTTGCGAGTTACCCGCCAGTTAACAGTGTCGTTGCGGCCGGTCGCCGGTCCCCCGGAGGTATCCGTGGATCCCACGCAGTCCCTGATCGAGAACCGGCCCGCCTCCGTGGCCCACCTCTTCCTCTCGCGGGTCGAGGCCACCCCGGACCGCCCCGCCTACCGCTACCCCGTGCCGGTGGACGAGCAGGCCGCCGACAGCGCACCGGGCGCCGAGCAGTGGCGCACCATGACCTGGGGCGGCGCGGCCGTCCGGGTGAAGGCGATCGCCGCCGGCCTCATGGCGGCCGGGATCCTGCCCGAGGAGCGGGTGGCGATCTCCTCCTCCACCCGCCTGGAGTGGGTCCTCGCCGACATGGGCGTGATGTGCGCGGGCGCCGCCACCACCGCGGTGTACCCCTCCACCAACGGCGACGAGACCGCCTACATCCTCTCCGACTCCGGCAGCCGCGCCCTCTTCGCCGAGGACGGCGCGCAGCTCGCCAAGGTCCTCGGACAGCGCGACCACCTGCCCGAGCTGGGCCTCGTCGTCGTCTTCGACGCCCCCTCCGAGCTGCCCGAGGCGGAGGGCGTGGAGGTCCTCTCCCTCGCCGAGCTGGAGCGGCGCGGCGAGGTGTACCTCAAGGACCACCCGGACGCCGTCGACAAGGCCGTCCAGGCCATCGACCGGGAGCAGCTGGCCACCCTCATCTACACCTCGGGCACCACCGGCCGCCCCAAGGGCGTCCGCCTGGTCCACGACTGCTGGGCGTACCAGGCCGCCGCCCAGATCGCCTCCGGGCTGCTCACCGAGGACGACGTGCAGTTCCTGTGGCTGCCGCTCTCCCACGTCTTCGGCAAGACCCTCACCTCCGGCGCCGTGCAGCTCGGCATCGTCACCGCGGTGGACGGGCGGGTGGACCGCATCATCCACAACCTGCCGCTGGTGCGCCCCACCTACATGGCCGCGGCCCCCCGCATCTTCGAGAAGGTCTACAACGGCATCGCCGCCAAGGCCCGGGCCGAGGGGGGCGCCAAGTACCGGATCTTCCGCTGGGCGTCCGGCGTCGCGCGCGCCTACGCGAAGGCGTCGGAGGAGGCCATGGTGCGGACCGGCACCCGCTCCGTGCCGTTCGCCCTCGCCGCGCAGCACGCGGTGGCCGACCGGCTGGTCTACACGAAGATCCGCGACGCCTTCGGCGGCCGCATGCGGGCCTGCATCTCCGGCTCCGCCGCCCTGGCCCCCGACATCGGCTACTTCTTCGCCGGCGCCGGCGTCCACATCCTGGAGGGCTACGGCCTCACCGAGACCAGCGCCGGCTCCACCTGCAACCCCGGCGAGAACTACCGCGTCGGCACCGTCGGCACCCCGCTGCCGGGCACCGAGGTCCGCATCGCCGAGGACGGCGAGATCCTGCTGCGCGGCCCCGGTGTGATGCGCGGGTACCACAACCTGCCGGAGAGGACCGCCGAGGTGCTGGAGAGCGACGGCTGGTTCCACACCGGCGACATCGGCGAGGTGGACGGGGACGGCTTCGTCCGCATCACCGACCGCAAGAAGGACATGTTCAAGACCTCCGGCGGCAAGTACGTCGCCCCCACCGAGGTCGAGGGCCGCTTCAAGGCGGTCTGCCCCTTCGTCAGCAACATCCTGGTCATCGGCAACGGCCGCAACTACTGCACCGCGCTGGTCACCCTCGACGAGACGGCGATCATGCCGTGGGCCGCCTCCCACGGGCTCGGCGGCCGCTCCTACGCCGAGGTCTGCACCTCGTCCGAGGTGCACGAGCTGGTCGGCGGCTTCGTCGAGAAGCTCAACGCCGGCCTGCAGCGGTGGCAGACGGTCAAGCGGTTCACCGTCCTGCCCCGCGACCTCGACATCGAGCACGGCGAGCTCACCCCGAGCCTCAAGGTCAAGCGGCCGGTGGTCGAGCGCGAGTACGCCGACGCCATCGAGGCGATGTACGACGGGGCCCGGGAGGCCTGACCCGCCCGCGGACCCGCGCGGACCCGCACCGCACCGCACCGCCCCGCCCGTCCGGCGGGGCGGTGCCGCGCATGCCGGACAATGGGTCCATGCCCTCCACCCTCCCCGACGGCGAGCCCGTCCCCGCCGACGGCGCCCTGCCCGACTCCGCCCTGGCCGGCGTCGGGGAGCGCCCCCTCGGCTTCTACGTCCACGTGCCGTACTGCGCCACCCGCTGCGGCTACTGCGACTTCAACACCTACACCGCCACCGAGCTGCGCTCCTCCGGCGCCGTCGCCTCCCAGGAGACGTACGCGCAGAACCTCGTCGCCGAGGTGCGGCTCGCCCGCCGGGTCCTCGGCGCCGCCGACGCGCCCGTCTCCACCGTCTTCGTCGGCGGCGGCACCCCCACCCTGCTGCCCGCCGCCGACCTGGTCGCGATGCTCGCCGCGGTCCGCGACGAGTTCGGCCTGGCCGACGGCGCCGAGGTCACCACCGAGGCCAACCCCGAGTCCGTCGACCCCGCCTACCTCGCCGAGCTGCGCGAGGGCGGCTTCAACCGGATCTCCTTCGGCATGCAGAGCGCCCGCCCCCACGTGCTGCGCATCCTCGACCGGCACCACACCCCCGGCCGCCCCGAGGCGTGCGTCGCCGAGGCCCGCGCGGCCGGCTTCGACCACGTCAACCTCGACCTCATCTACGGCACCCCCGGCGAGTCCGACGACGACTGGCGGGCCTCCCTGGAGGCCGCCCTCTCCGCCGGCCCCGACCACGTCTCCGCCTACTCCCTCATCGTCGAGGAGGGCACCCGCCTCGCCGCCCGGGTCCGGCGCGGCGAGATCCCCATGACCGACGACGACGTCCACGCCGACCGCTACCTCCTCGCCGAGGAGATGCTCACCGCCGCCGGCCTGCACTGGTACGAGGTCTCCAACTGGGCGGCCTCCGAGGACGCCCGCTGCCGCCACAACGAGCTGTACTGGACCGGTGCCGACTGGTGGGGCGCGGGCCCCGGCGCGCACAGCCACGTCGGCGGCGTCCGCTGGTGGAACGCCAAGCACCCCGCCGCCTACGCCCGCGCGCTGGCCGAGGGCCGCTCGCCCGGCCAGGGCCGCGAGGTGCTCGCCGCCGAGGACCGCCGGGTCGAGCGCGTCCTGCTGGAACTGCGCCTCGTCGACGGCTGCCCCCTGGACCTGCTCGCCCCCGCGGGCCTGCGCGCCGCCGAGCGGGCCCTCGCCGACGGCCTGCTCCGCCCCGGCCCGTACGCCGACGGCCGCGCCGCCCTCACCCTGCGCGGCCGCCTCCTGGCGGACGCGCTGGTCCGCGACCTGGTCGACTGAGGGCGGCCACCAGCGGCGGGTGCGCCCGGCCGGTCACGGCCGGTCCGGCTCCGTGACGAAGTCGATGAGCTCCTCGACCCGGCCCAGCAGGGCCGGGTCGAGGTCGCGGTAGGAGTCCACCGAGGCGAGGATGCGGCGCCAGGCCGCCGGGGTGTCCACCGGCCAGCCCAGGCGGCGGCAGACCCCCTCCTTCCACGACTCCCCGCGCGGCACCTCCGGCCAGCCGGGGATGCCCACGCTGGAGGGCTTCACCGCCTGCCAGACGTCGACGTAGGGGTGGCCCACCACCAGCACGTCCGCGCCGGTGACGCGGTCGGCGATCCGCTGCTCCTTCGAGCCGGGCACCAGGTGGTCGACCAGGACGCCCAGGCGGCGGCCCGGACCGGGGGCGAACTCCGCGACGATCGCGGGCAGGTCGTCCACGCCCTCCAGGTACTCCACCACCACGCCCTCGATGCGCAGGTCGTCGCCCCAGACCCGCTCCACCAGCTCGGCGTCGTGGCGGCCCTCCACGTAGATCCGCGACCCGCGGGCGACGCGCGCCCGCGCGCCCGGCACGGCGACCGAGCCGGAGGCGGTGCGCCCGGGGCGCCGGGGCACGGCGGGAGCGGCGGCGGCCGGGCGGACCAGGGTGACGGCCCTCCCCTCCAGCAGGAAGCCGCGCGGCGCCATCGGGAAGACCCGGTGCCTGCCGAAGCGGTCCTCCAGGGTGACCGTGAACCCCTCGGCCGTCCTCTCGCAGCGCACCACCGCACCGCAGAAGCCGGTCCCCGGCTCCTCGACCACCAGGCCGGGGTCGGCGGGCACCTCCGGCGCGGGCCGCTGCCGCTTCCACGGCGGGGTCAGGTCGGGGCCGTACTGCCTGCTGCGCATCCGGGGATTGTAGGGGCCGGACCGGCCGGGGCCCGGGAACGCCACGGCCCCGCCCGCCGCCCCGGCCCGCGGCCCCGGGGCAGTCCGGCCCGCGGTCCGGGGCGGCCCGGCCCGCAGGCCGGAGCGGTCCGGCTCACAGCCCGGGGCGGTCCGGCTCACAGTCCCGGGGCGCCCCACACCGGGAACCAGCGGGAGAGGTCCTCCTCCACCCGCAGGTCGTCGCCGACGAGCGCCCGCACCTGGAGCTCCAGCGCGCTGTCCCGCCTCTCCCCGCCGCCCGCGGCCGGGCAGAACGGGTAGAAGGTCCCCCGCTTGTACAGGTACACCAGCGCCAGCGACCGCCCCTGCGGGTCGCGGAAGCCCACGAGCGAGCAGAGCAGCTGCGGGCCGAAGCCGTTCGCCTCCAGCTCGCTGTTGACCGCGTGCAGGTCGTTGACCAGGCCCGGCAGGTCGTCGGGGGAGTGGCGGGCCAGCAGCCAGGAGTAGCCGTAGGAGTCGCGGCTCGCCTCCACCGGCGCGCCGCCGCCCGCGACGTCGGCGTCCAGCAGCGCCCGCACCTGCCGCTCCACCTCGGCGAAGGCGCCGCCCTCGACGGCGGCGAAGCAGACCGACCCCAGCCCGGTCGGCCGGAAACCGGCCGCGGCCTCCAGGGTGACCGCGGCCGACGGCAGGCCGAAGAGCTGGTCCAGGTCGGGCCGCACGGGTCTGCGACGGCCGAGCAGCGCGTCCCAGAGGCCCACCTCAGCGGCCCAGCTCGGTGGAGATCCGGCCGAGCTGCTCCAGCCGCTTCTCCAGGCTCGGGTGGGTCGAGAGCAGCTGCGCTGCGGCGTCCCGGGCGTTCAGCGCGGGCGCGAACCAGAAGGCGTTGTACGGCTGCGCCCGCCGCAGGTCCTCGGTGGGGATGCGGGAGATCTGCCCGGTGACCTTGGTGAGCGCCGACGCCAGTTCGGAGGGCCGCCCGGTGAGCAGCGCCGCCGAACGGTCGGCGGCCAGCTCGCGGTAGCGGGAGAGCAGCCGGGTGAGCAGCACGCTCAGCACGTACACGGCCATGCTGACCAGGGGGATGACGAGCATCGCGATCGCCGCGTTCTGGTCCCGGCTGCCGCGCAGGCCGCCCCACAGGCCGATCCGGGTGAGCGCGCCGGCCAGCACGCCGAGGAAGCCGGCGATCGTCATCACGGCGACGTCGCGGTGGGCGACGTGGGAGAGCTCGTGGGCGAGGACGCCCTCCAGCTCCTCGGGCTCCAGGCGGCGCAGCAGCCCGGTGGTGACGCAGACCACGGCCTTCTGCGGGGTGCGGCCGGTGGCGAAGGCGTTCGGCATGTCGTTGACGGCGACGGCCACCCGGGGCTTGGGCATGTCGGCGAGCGCGCACAGCCGGTCGACCGCGCCGTGCAGCTGCGGGTACTGCTCCGGGGAGGCCTCGCGGGCGCCCATGGCCTTCTCCGCGATGGTGTCGCTGAACCAGAACTGGGCGACGAACAGCACGCCGGAGACCACCACCACGATCGGCCAGGCCCGGCCCAGCAGGGCGATCAGCAGGCCGGTGAAGCCCACGTAGACCAGTCCGATGAGGAACATCGTGGTGACCATCCGCCGGGTCAGTCCGCGGTCGGGCGCGAAACGCGTCCGCTGCGCCGGCGCCCGGCGGCGGTCCTCCCGGTGGCGGTCCCTCCGGTGCCCGCCCTCCCGCTGCCCTGACAGAGCCATGGCTCCTCCTCCGTGGACGGCACCGGCGCGGCCGCGCGGCCGCCGGACCGTCCCTGCTTCGATGCTGCCACCGCCGGGGCCCCGGCGACAGCAGACGCAGGTGCGGCAGACGCGGGGACGTCGGGCGCAGGGGCGGCAGGCTCCGGGGCGGCCGGGGCGGGATCGGCCGACGGCCCGTTCCGGCCGTCGGGGCCGGGCCTTACACTGGCAGGTACGGTCCTGGCACTCGCCCGCGCAGAGTGCCAGAGCCGCAGGGGCCGGGGACCGAACCCTCACTGGTCGAACGACTGACGCCGGAGGTGCGTGCCATGCTCGACGAACGCAAGCTCGCGGTCCTGCGCGCCATCGTCCAGGACTACGTGGGGACCGAGGAGCCGGTCGGCTCCAAGGCCCTCGTGGAACGGCACAACCTGGGGGTCTCCCCGGCGACGGTGCGCAACGACATGGCGGCGCTGGAGGACGACGGCTACATCCACCAGCCGCACACCAGCGCGGGCCGGGTGCCCACCGACAAGGGCTACCGGCTCTTCGTCGACCGCCTGGCCGAGGTCAAGCCGCTGTCGGCGCCCGAGCGCCGCGCCATCCGGCACTTCCTGGACAGCGCGGTCGACCTCGACGACGTGGTGGCCCGCACCGTCCGGCTGCTCGCGCAGCTGACCCGGCAGGTCGCCGTGGTCCAGTACCCCTCGCTGTCGCGCTCCTCGGTGCGGCACGTGGAGCTGCTGGGCCTGGCGCCCACGAAGGTCATGCTGGTGCTGATCACCAACACCGGCCGCGTCGAGCAGCGGATCGTGGACGCGCCGGCCCCGGTCGGCGAGACGGTCCTCGCGGACCTGCGGGCGCGGCTCAACGCCGCCGCCGCGGGCGTGCGCTTCCCCGAGGTGCCCGCCCGCCTGCAGGACCTGCCGGAGGCCTTCGAGCCGGACGACCGGCCGGTGGTCTCGGCCGTCCTCTCCACCCTGTTCGAGACCCTGGTGGAGCGGACCGAGGAGCGGATCATGCTCGGCGGCACCGCCAACCTCACCCGCTTCGGGCACGACTTCCCCCTCACCATCCGGCCGGTGCTGGAGGCGCTGGAGGAGCAGGTGGTGCTGCTGAGACTGCTGGGGGAGACGGCCGAGCCCGGCATGACGACGGTCCGCATCGGTCACGAGAACGACTACGAGGGGCTCAATTCCACGTCGGTCGTCTCGGTGGGCTACGGTTCGGGCGACGAGTCCCTCGCGAAGCTGGGCGTCATCGGCCCCACGCGGATGGACTACCCGGGCACGATGGGAGCGGTACGCGCGGTGGCACGGTACGTCGGTCAGATCCTGGCTGAGTCGTAAGGTCTAGAGGCGGAGCAAGCGGAGTCATTGGTGGCCACGGACTACTACGCGGTACTGGGCGTCCGACGGGACGCGGGTCAGGACGAGATCAAGAAGGCGTTCCGGCGCCTGGCGCGTGAACTGCACCCCGACGTCAACCCCGACCCGAAGACGCAGGAGCGCTTCAAGGAGATCAACGCCGCGTACGAGGTGCTCTCCGACCCGGCCAAGCGCCAGGTGTACGACCTCGGCGGCGACCCGCTGTCGCCCAACGGCGGCGGTGGCGGTGCGGGCGGCTTCGGCACCGGCGCGGGCTTCGGCTTCTCCGACATCATGGACGCCTTCTTCGGCGCGTCGGCCGGGTCGCGGGGGCCGCGGTCGCGCACCCGTCGCGGCCAGGACGCCATGATCCGCATCGAGATCACCCTCGAGGAGGCGGCGTTCGGCACGACCAAGGAGATCCAGGTCGACACCGCCGTCACCTGCACCACGTGCAACGGCGAGGGCGCGGCCCCCGGCACCTCCGCGCAGACCTGCGACATGTGCCGCGGCCGCGGCGAGGTCTCCCAGGTCACCCGCTCCTTCCTCGGCCAGGTCATGACCTCCCGGCCGTGCCCGCAGTGCCAGGGCTTCGGCACCGTCGTGCCCACCCCGTGCCCCGAGTGCGCGGGCGACGGCCGCGTGCGGGCCCGCCGCACCCTGACCGTGAAGATCCCGGCCGGCGTCGACAACGGCACCCGCATCCAGCTCGCGGGCGAGGGCGAGGTCGGCCCCGGCGGCGGCCCCGCCGGCGACCTGTACGTGGAGATCGCCGAGACCGCCCACCGGGTCTTCCAGCGGCGCGGCGACGACCTGCACTGCACCGTCACCATCCCGATGACCGCGGCGGCGCTCGGCACCAAGGTGCCGCTGGAGACGCTGGACGGCCTGGAGGAGGTCGACATCCGGCCCGGCACGCAGTCCGGCCAGTCGATCCCCATGCACGGTCGCGGCATCACCCACCTGCGCGGCGGCGGACGCGGCGACCTCATCGTCCACGTCGAGGTGCAGACGCCGACCAAGCTCGACCCGGAGCAGGAGGAGCTGGTCCGCCGGCTCGCCAAGCTCCGCGGCGAGGAGCGGCCGTCCGGCACCTTCGCACCGGGCCAGCAGGGCCTGTTCTCCCGGCTCAAGGACGCCTTCAACGGCCGCTGACCCGGCCTCCCGGCCGGGGCGCGCGCCCCGGCCGGACCCCGTACCGCCCCCGCCGGGCCCGGCCCGGCGGCCCCACCGCACCGAGGACCCGCCGCGATGACCGCCCCCGTCTTCGTCGTCGACGACGACCGCCTGCAGGGCGCCCGCCCCGGCTCCCTGGTCCGCCTGGACGGCGCCGAGGGGCGGCACGCCGTCGCCGTGAGGCGCCTCACGGTCGGCGAGCCCGTGGTGCTCACCGACGGGCGCGGCCTCGGCGCGTACGGCGCGGTGGCGGCGCTGCACGGGAAGGACGCCCTGGACGCCGAGGTCGCCGAGGTCCGCGAGGAGCCCGAGGCCCGGCCCCGCATCACCGTGGTCCAGGCGCTGCCCAAGGGCGACCGCGGCGAGCTCGCCGTGGAGACCATGACCGAGGTGGGCGTGGACGCGGTGGTGCCCTGGGCCGCCTCGCGGTGCATCACCCAGTGGAAGGGCGAGCGCGGGCAGAAGGCGCTCGCCAAGTGGCGGTCCGCCGCCAGGGAGGCCGGCAAGCAGGCGCGGCGGCTGCGCTTCCCCGAGGTGCACGACCTCATGACGACCCGCCAGGTGGCGGAGCTGCTCGGCGCGTCGGCCCTGGGCGCCGTCCTGCACGAGGAGGGCGCCGACCCGCTCGCCGCCGCCCCGCTGCCGGAGTCCGGCTCCATCGTGCTCGTCGTCGGCCCCGAGGGCGGCGTCTCCCCGGACGAGCTGGCCGCCTTCGCCGGGGCCGGCGCCCGCCCGTACCGGCTGGGCCGCTCCGTGCTCCGCACCTCCACCGCCGGGGTCGCCGCCGGCGCCCTGCTGCTCGGCCGCACCGGCCGCTGGGGCTGACACCGCCGCCGGGCCCGGGGGGTGGCCGGTCCCACAGGGTGGCCGGTCGCACAGGGCTGACGGTTGCACAGGGCTGACGGTCCGGCAGGACCGACCGGGCCGGCAGGGCCCGCGCCCCGCCGAAACCTCCCACCGGTCCGGTTCGCCGAGCGGGAAACCCGTGGCCCGCGCCACACCCCGTGGCTAGGGTGGCAGCCGTGATCACAGCAGCCCACGGCACCTCCGCGCACCCCGGCACCTACCTGCGCCACCCGCACCTCCACGGCGACCTGGTCACCTTCGTCGCCGAGGACGACGTCTGGATCGCACCCCTCGACGGAGGCCGCGCCTGGCGGCTCAGCGCCGACCGGACCCCCGTCGCCCACCCCCGCTTCTCGCCGGACGGCAGCCTGGTCGCCTGGACCTCCACCCGCGACGGCGCCCCCGAGATCCACGTCGCCCCCGTCGACGGCGGCCCCGCCCGCCGCCTGACCCACTGGGGCAGCGCCAGAACGGCGCTGCGCGGCTGGACGCCCGGCGGCGAGCCGGTCGCGATCACCACCGCCGGCCAGTCCACGCTCCGCCGCACCTGGGCCTTCGCCGTCCCGCTGGACGGCGGGGAGCCGCGCAGGCTGCCGTACGGACCGATCGGCGGCATCGCCTTCGAGCCCGGCGCGGAGGGCGACGGCGGCGACGCCCGGGTCCTGCTGCTGTCCGCCGGACCGGTCGGCACGGGCCGGGAGCCCGCGCACTGGAAGCGGTACCGCGGCGGCACCGCGGGCAAGCTGTGGCTCGGCCGCACCGGCGGGGAGTTCCACCGCGTGCACGCGGACCTCGACACCCAGATCGACTCGCCGATGTGGGTGGGCGGCCGCATCGCCTTCCTCTCCGACCACGACGGCACCGCCCGCCTCTGGTCCAGCCTCCCCGACGGCGGCGACCTGCGGCGGCACGGCGAGGGCGGCTTCTACGCCCGCAACGCCACCACCGACGGCACTCGGACCGTCTGGCACGAGGCCGGCGAGCTGTGGCTGCTGGACTCCCTCGACGGCGGCGCGCCCCGCCGCCTGGACGTCGCGCTCGGCGGCCCCCGCACCGGCCGCCAGCCGTTCCCGGTGCCCGCCGGGCACCACCTGGGGGTTCCCTCCCCCGACCGCACCGGCCGCGCGAGCGCCGTCACCGTGCGCGGCACCGTCCACTGGGTCACCCACCGCGACGGACCGGTCCGGGCCCTGGCCGCGGAGCCCGGCGTCCGGGCCCGCCTCGCCCGCGTCGTCCCCGTCCCCGCCGCCCCCGTCCCCGCCGCCCCCGTCCCCGCCGCCCCCGCCGGGGACGCCCGGGGCGGGGACGTCGAGGCCGTGGACGCCCAGGACGGCGCCGCCCCGAGCCGGGAGGCCCGGGCCGGCGGCGCCCCCGGAGGGGACCAGCCGCAGGGCGTCGTCTGGGTGACGGACGCCGAGGGCGAGGACGCCCTGGAGTACGCGCCTTCCACCGGCGCCGCCCCGGGCGCCGCGCCCCGCCGGATCGCCGCCGGGAGGCTCGGCCGCGTCCTGGACCTCGTCGCCGCCCCCGACGGCCGCCGGGTCGCCGTCGCCTCCCACGACGGCCGGGTGCTGCTGGTCGGGCTGGAGGACGGCGAGGTCCGCGAGGTCGCCCGCAGCGAGGACGGCGACGTCTGCGACCTGGCCTTCTCGCCCGACTCCGGCTGGCTGGCCTGGTCCCACCCCGGCCCCTGGCCGCTGCGGCAGCTGAAGATCGCCGACACGGAGAGCCTGGAGGTGGCCGACGCGACCCCGCTGCGCTTCAACGACACCTCGCCGTCCTTCACCGCCGACGGCCGCCACCTGGCGTTCCTGTCCATCCGCAACTTCGACCCGGTCTACGACGCCCACGTCTTCGACCTGTCCTTCCCGACCGGCTGCCGCCCGTACCTGCTGACCCTGGCCGCCGACACCCCCTCGCCGTTCGGCCCGCAGCGGGACGGCCGCCCGTTCGGCGGCGGCGACGGCGGTGCGGAGCCCAAGGGCGGCGGGGACGCCGAGGACGGCGGCGCCGGACGGGCGCCCGCCACCCGGGTGGACCTCGAAGGCCTGGCCGACCGCATCGTGCCCTTCCCGGTCCCCGGCGGCCGCTTCGGCGACCTCCGCGCCGCCGGCGACGGCGTGCTGTGGACGCGGCTCCCCGTCGCCGGGGTCCTCGGCGACGACCTGGCCTCCCCCGAGGCCGACGAGCTGCGCCCCGTCCTGGAGCGGTACGACCTCAAGGCCCTCAAGGACGAGGAGCTCCTCGACGGCCTCGACGCGTTCGCGGTCTCCGGCGACGGCAGCCGCATCGCGGTCCTCGACCACGGCCGGCTGCGGATCCTGCCCGCCGACCGCAAGGTGGCCGGCGACGGCTCCGACGACGACCTCACCGTCGACCTCTCCCGTGTCCGCGCCACCGTCGACCCGGGCGCCGAGTGGCGGCAGATGTTCGACGAGAACGGCCGCCTGGCCCGCGACAACTTCTGGCGCGAGGACATGAACGGCGTCGACTGGGACGGCGTGCTCGCCCGCTACCGCCCCCTCGTCGACCGCCTGGGGAGCCACGACGACCTGGTCGACCTCCTCTGGGAGGTCCAGGGCGAGCTGGGCACCTCGCACGCCTACGTCTCCCCGCCCGGCCGCGCCACCGATGAGGCCCGCCGGCAGGGGCTGCTCGGCGCCGACCTGGTCCGCGACGGCGACGTGTGGCGGGTCGCCCGGGTGCTGCCCGGCGAGTCCTCCGACCCGCGTGCCCGCTCCCCGCTGGCCGCGCCCGGTGTCGCGGTCCGGACCGGCGACGCGCTGACCGCCGTCGACGGGCGGCCCGTCGACCCGGTCACCGGCCCCATGCCGCTGCTCGCCGGGGCCGCCGGCCGCCCCGTGGAGCTCACCGTCGCCCCGGCCGGCGGCGGCGCGCCCCGGCAGGTCGTCGTGGTGCCGCTCGCCGACGAGGAGCCGCTGCGCTACCACGACTGGGTGGCGGGCCGCCGCGCCGAGACCCACCGCCTCTCCCAGGGGCGGGTCGGCTACCTCCACGTGCCGGACATGGTCGGCGCCGGCTGGGCCCAGCTCCACCGCGACCTGCGGGTGGAGATGGCGCGCGAGGGCGTGGTCGTGGACCTGCGGGAGAACCGCGGCGGCCACACCTCGCAGCTGGTGGTCGAGAAGCTCAACCGGCGCGTCGTCAGCTGGGGCCTGACGCGCGGCGTCCGCTCCGCCGAGCCGTACCCGAGCGACGCGCCCCGCGGCGCGGTGGTGGCGCTGGCCAACGAGTTCTCCGGCTCGGACGGCGACATCGTCAACGCCGCCATCCAGGCGCTCGGCATCGGACCGGTGGTCGGCGTCCGCACCTGGGGCGGCGTCATCGGCATCGACGGCCGCTACTCGCTGGTGGACGGCACCGGCGTCACCCAGCCGAAGTACGCGACCTGGTTCGAGAACTACGGCTGGGGCCTGGAGAACCACGGCGCGGACCCCGACGTCGAGGTCGTCATGGCGCCGCACCACTGGGCCGCGGGGGAGGACCCGCAGCTGGCCGAGGGCGTGCGGATCGCCCTGGCCTCCCTCGCGGAGCGGCCCGCGAAGCGGCCCCCGGCGCTGCCGGAGCTGTGACGCCCGGGGGCGGGGCCGCGGTGCGCCGCGGCCCCGCCCCCGCGGACGCCCGGCCGGGGGCCGATAGCATGCGGCGGGTACGGCCCGGCCAGGGCGCGGAGCGCGGAGAGTGGAGGCCCGATGACGGGTGAGCCGCAGGCGGACTGCCTGTTCTGCAGGATCGTGGCGCGGGAGGTCCCCGCCGAGGTGGTCCGCGAGACGGAGACCACCCTCGCCTTCCGCGACATCAGCCCCCAGGCCCCCGTGCACGTCCTCGTGGTGCCCAAGGCGCACTACCCGAACGCGGCGGCGCTGGCCGCCGGCGACCCGGCGCAGGCGGCCGCGGTCCTGGCGGAGGCGGGCGAGGTCGCCGCCCTGGAGAAGGTCGACGGGTCCGGCTACCGGATCATCTTCAACACCGGTGAGGGCGCCGGGCAGACCGTCTTCCACGCGCACGCGCACGTCCTGGGCGGCGGCGACAGCCTCCACGCCATGCTCGTCTGAGGGGGCGGCGCAGCCGTGTCCTCCCGCGAACTCGTCGTGCTCGGCACGGCCAGCCAGGTGCCCACCCGGCACCGCAACCACAACGGCTACCTGCTGCGGTGGGACGGCGAGGGCCTGCTCTTCGACCCGGGCGAGGGCACCCAGCGGCAGATGCTGCACGCCGG
The DNA here is from genome assembly GCF_020991365.1 of Streptacidiphilus sp. ASG 303. GTDB lineage: Bacteria > Actinomycetota > Actinomycetes > Streptomycetales > Streptomycetaceae > Peterkaempfera. Next base: position 230,386 of record NZ_JAJLRA010000005.1, on the reverse strand, counting down.
GGTCTCGGCCACCGACGTCACCCGGATCTGCGTCACCCACTTCCACGGCGACCACTGCCTGGGGCTGGCGGGCGTCGTCCAGCGGCTCAACCTCGACCGGGTGCCGCACCCGGTGGACTGCTGGTTCCCCGCCTCCGGAGGCCACTTCTTCGAGCGGCTGCGGCACGCCAGCGCCTTCCACGAGACGGTGGAGCTGCGGCCCCGGCCGATCGCCGCCGCCGGGCCGCTGGAGGCGCCGGGGATGCCGTTCGCCCTCGGCGCGGTGCGCCTGAGCCACCCCGTGGAGTCGTTCGGCTACCGGCTGGTCGAGCCCGACGGGCGGCGGATGCTGCCCGAGCGGCTCGCGGCGCTCGGCATCGCCGGACCCGACGTGGGCCGGCTGCAGCGGCAGGGCGTCCTCGTGCTGCCGGACGGGCGCACGGTCGGCGTGGCCGAGGTCAGCGAGCCGCGGCCCGGCCAGAGCTTCGCGTTCGTCATGGACACCCGGCTCTGCGAGGGCGTCGCCGCGCTCGCCGACGGGGTGGACATGCTGGTGATCGAGGCGACGTTCCTGGAGGCCGACGCGCGGCTCGCGGAGGACCACGGCCACCTCACCGCCGCGCAGGCCGCCCGCACCGCGGCCGAGGCCGGGGCGCGCACCCTGGTCCTCACCCACTTCTCGCAGCGCTACCCCGACCTGGAGGGGCACCTCGCCGAGGCCCGCGCGCACTTCGACGGCGAGATCGTGCTCGCCGCGGACCTCGCCCGGGTGCCGCTGCCGCCCCGCCGCTGACCGCGCGCCCCGGTCCCTGCTCCGGCCCCGGGCCGGATCCGGGCGGAGGACTGCGGGCCGGGGCGTGCGGGAGGCGGAAAAGAACTGGCGTGCGCGGCCCCCGTGGCGGAGCATCGACGGGCGGCGGCCGACCCGGCCGCCCGGTACCGCCGTCGGTGCCTCGGCGTACCCTTGGGGGTACCAGGCCGGAAGCGGCGGACCGGAACGACGGAGGGGATGAGGCAGGCCCCAGCGGCCGACCCATGACTGCGACACCAGACAGCGGGGCCCGGCGGGCCCGCACCACCGGACCGCGCACCGACGGCGCGCGGCCCCGCGCCAACGGCAGCGGCCCCGCGGTGGACGACGGCGGCACGGCACGCGCCCGCATCGTGATCCCCGAGAAGCACCCCATGGTGACCGTCCTGGGCTCCGCGGACTCCCTGCTGCGGGTCATCGAGGCCGCGTTCCCCGGGGTCGACATCCACGTCCGCGGCAACGAGGTGACCGCCACCGGCGACGCCGCCGAGACCGCCCTCGTGCAGCGCCTGTTCAACGAGATGATGCTGGTGCTGCGCACCGGCCAGCCCCTGACGGAGGACTCCGTGGAGCGCTCCATCGCCATGCTCCGGAGCGCGGCGGCCGACCCCTCCCACCCCGAGGCGTCGGACAACCCCTCCCAGGTGCTGACGGCCAACATCCTCTCCAGCCGCGGCCGCACCATCCGCCCCAAGACCCTCAACCAGATGCGCTACGTCGAGGCCATCGACCGGCACACCGTGGTCTTCGGCATCGGACCCGCCGGCACGGGCAAGACCTACCTGGCCATGGCCAAGGCCGTCCAGGCCCTCCAGGCCAAGGAGGTCAACCGGATCATCCTGACCCGCCCCGCCGTCGAGGCCGGCGAGCGGCTCGGCTTCCTGCCCGGCACCCTGTACGAGAAGATCGACCCGTACCTGCGCCCGCTCTACGACGCGCTGCACGACATGATGGACCCCGACTCCATCCCGCGCCTCATGGCCGCCGGGACGATCGAGGTGGCACCGCTCGCGTACATGCGCGGCCGCACCCTCAACGACGCGTTCATCATCCTCGACGAGGCGCAGAACACGAACCCCGAGCAGATGAAGATGTTCCTCACCCGGCTCGGGTTCAACTCCAAGATCGTCATCACCGGCGACGTCACCCAGGTCGACCTCCCCGGCGGCACGAGGAGCGGGCTGAAGGTCGTCCAGGAGATCCTCTCCGACGTCCCCGACATCCACTTCTCCCTCCTCACCAGCACCGACGTGGTCCGCCACAAGCTGGTGAGCCGCATCGTGGACGCCTACGAGCGCTGGGACGCCGAGAACCCCGCCGACGCCGGGGACCCGTCCGCGCACCGCCCCCGCGGCCGCGCACCCCGCCAGCCCCGCCGCAACGACAGCTGAGAGCCGAGAACCCCACCGACCATGTCGATCGACGTCAACAACGAGTCCGGCTGGGAGGTCGACGAGCAGTCCGTGCTCGACGTCGCCCGCTACGCCCTGGACCGCATGCGCATCCACCCCCTCTCCGAGCTGTCGGTGATCCTCGTGGACTCCGACGCCATGGAGCAGCTCCACATCCAGTGGATGGACGAGCCCGGCCCCACGGACGTGATGTCCTTCCCCATGGACGAGCTGCGCCCCGGCAAGGAGGGGGAGGAGCTGCCGCAGGGCCTCCTCGGCGACATCGTGCTCTGCCCCGAGGTCGCGCTCGGCCAGGGCAAGGCCGGCGGCCACTCCATGGACGACGAGCTGCAGCTGCTCACCGTCCACGGCGTGCTGCACGTCCTCGGCTACGACCACGAGGAGCCCGAGGAGGAGCGCGAGATGTTCGGCCTGCAGAAGCGCATCCTGGACGACTGGCGTGCCTCCCGCGGCCTGGAGGGCCCCTCCCCTGCCCCCACCGTCCGCTGAGACCGGACGGACCCGCGAAGCACCCCGCACGGGCCATCCCGCGCGGGCACCCCGCACGAGCAGTCCCGGCAACGGGCACACGGAAGAGCTGACAGACGCACATGGGCGGCAACACGACGTCGTTCGTCATCGGCGCGGTCCTGCTGGTCATCGTCGGATGGCTGGCGGCCTGCGCCGAGGCGGGCATCTCCCGGGTGTCCCGGTTCCGCGCCGAGGAGGCCGTCCGCGCCGGGCGGCGCGGCTCCGCCCGGCTCCTCACCCTGGCCACCGACCCCATCCGCTACCTCAACCTGGCCACCCTCATCCGGGTCGGCTCCGAGATGGCGGCCGCCGTCCTGGTCACCGTCGTCTGCGTGCGGGGCTTCGCCTCCACCTGGGTCGCGGTGCTGGTCGCCATCGGCGTGATGGTGCTGGTCTCCTTCGTCATGGTCGGGGTCTCCCCCCGCACCATCGGCCGCCAGCACCCCCTGAACACCGCCACCGCGGCCTCCGTGGTGCTGCTGCCGCTGGCCCGCGTCCTCGGCCCCATCCCCCGGCTGCTGATCCTCCTCGGCAACGCCCTCACCCCCGGCAAGGGCTTCCGGGAGGGCCCCTTCGCCTCCGAGGCCGAGCTGCGCGCCCTGGTCGACCTCGCCGAGAAGGACGCCCTGATCGAGGACGAGGAGCGCCGCATGGTGCACTCGGTCTTCGAGCTCGGCGACACCATCGTCCGCGAGGTGATGGTGCCCCGCACCGACCTGGTGCTCATCGAGCGGCACAAGAGCGTCCGCCAGGCCCTCACCCTGGCGCTGCGCAGCGGCTTCTCCCGCATCCCCGTGGTCGGCGACAACGAGGACGACGTCGTCGGCATCGTCTACCTCAAGGACCTGGTCCGCCGCACCCACATCAACCGCGACGCCGAGTCCGAGCCGGTCTCCTCGGTCATGCGCCCCGCCGTCTTCGTCCCCGACTCCAAGCCGGCCGGCGACCTGCTGCGCGAGATGCAGCAGATGCGCTCCCACGTCGCCATCGTCATCGACGAGTACGGCGGGACCGCCGGCCTGGTCACCATCGAGGACGTCCTGGAGGAGATCGTCGGCGAGATCACCGACGAGTACGACCGGGAGGCCCCGCCCGTGGAGGAGCTGGGCGGCGGCACCTACCGGGTCACCGCCCGGCTGCCCGTCGAGGACCTCGGCGAGCTCTTCGGCCTGGAGCTGGCCGACGAGGACGTCGAGACCGTCGGCGGCCTCCTCGCCAAGCACCTGGGCCGCGTGCCCATCCCCGGCGCCTCCTGCGAGGTGCCGCTCCCGGAGGACGACGCGGTGCCCATCACCGCGCTGCGCCTGACCGCCGAGTCCTCCGCCGGCCGCCGCAACCGCATCGGCACCGTCCTCGCCGAGCCGGTGCGGCGCGGCGGGGGCCGCGGGCACGGCGAGGACCGGGCGGCGCAGGCCGCCGAGGAGCACGAGGAGCCGCACCCCGCCGGCTGACCCCGGCCTCCGGGCCGCCCTCCCGGGGCGGCGCGGCCTCGGCCGGACGGCCCGGCGCGGTGATCGCTATGCTCGGGGCCATGAGCGACGCCGCAGCCGGGCTGGACCCGGAGGACAAGAAGATCGTCACCCTGGCCCGCTCGGCCCGGGCCCGCAACGGCGTCCCCGAGGGCGCGGCGGTCCGCGACGAGACCGGCCGCACCTACGTGGCCGGCACCGTCGCCCTGGAGTCCCTGCGGCTCACCGCCCTGCAGACCGCGGTCGCCATGGCCGTCGCCAGCGGCGCCAAGGGCCTGGAGGCCGCCGCCGTGGTCACCGCCGCCGACGCCCCGGCCGAGGCGGACCTCGCCGCCGTCCGCGACCTGGGCGGGGCGGGGACGCCGGTGCTGCTGGCCGGCCCCGACGGCACGGTGCTGTCCACCACGCCCGCCTGATGGTCCGCAGACCCGGGTCGCGGCTCGACCGGTGGACCGGCCCGCGGGTCCAGGAGGTCCTGGTCGCCCTGTGGAGCGCCTTCCTGCTCCTCAGGTGGGCCGTGCGCCTCCGCGACCACGGCGTCCGGGACGGCTGGGACGTGGCCGCGTCCGTCGTGCTGGGGCTCTTCGCCGTGCTGGCCGCGGTCTCCGCCGCCCGGTGGGTCCTCGGCCGGGTGCGCTCCCGCCGGGGGCGGCGCGCTGTTGGACACCTGTCCGACCGGGGCTAGGCTCCCGGTGCGGGCGCAGGGAGCGCCCGCGGGGGAGGGCCGGAGGGCATGGGGGGCTGCGCGTTCATCGCGGCCGCGCTGGTGGTGCTGTGGGGGATGGGCATCTGGCACGAGACCGGGTCGCCCGGCTGGCTCGCCGCGTCCATCACCGTCGCGGTCCTCACCGTCGCGAGCGTCCTGCACTCCCTGGGGAGCGGCAGGAAGAAGAAGTAGCGGCCGGTCCGCAGGGGCCCCGGGGCGGAGGGCGCGTGTGCGCGGCACCCCTCCCGGTCGGGGACAATGGTCGCCATGAGCCTCACTCCCCCTTCCGGCGGCGCCCCCTTCCGCGCCGGCTTCGCCTGCTTCGTCGGGCGGCCGAACGCGGGCAAGTCGACCCTGACCAACGCCCTGGTGGGGACGAAGGTCGCCATCACCTCCAACCGCCCGCAGACCACCCGGCACTCGGTGCGCGGCATCGTCCACCGGTCCGACGCCCAGCTGGTGCTGGTGGACACCCCCGGCCTGCACAAGCCGCGCACCCTGCTCGGCGAGCGGCTCAACGACGTGGTCCGCAGCACCTGGGCCGAGGTCGACGTCATCGGCTTCTGCCTGCCCGCCGACCAGAAGCTGGGCCCCGGCGACCGCTTCATCGCCAAGGAGCTGGCCGAGGTGAAGCGGACCCCCAAGGTCGCGATCGTCACCAAGACCGACCTGGTCGACTCGCAGCGCCTCGCCGAGCAGCTGATCGCCGTCGACCAGCTCGGCAGGGAGGTCGGCATCGAGTGGGCGGAGATCGTGCCCGTCTCCGCCGTCGGCGACCGGCAGGTGGGCCTGCTGGCGGACCTGCTGGTCCCGCTGCTGCCGGAGGGCCCGTCCCTGTACCCGGACGGCGACCTCACCGACGAGCCCGAGCAGGTCATGGTCGCGGAGCTGATCCGCGAGGCCGCCCTGGAGGGCGTCCGCGACGAGCTGCCGCACTCCCTCGCCGTGGTGGTCGAGGAGATGCTGCCCCGCGAGGGCCGCCCCGCCGACCGGCCGCTGCTGGACATCCACGCCAACGTCTACATCGAGCGGCAGAGCCAGAAGGCGATCGTCATCGGCGCCAAGGGCTCCCGCCTCAAGCACGTCGGCACCACCGCCCGCAAGCACATCGAGGCCCTGCTCGGCACGCCCGTCTTCCTCGACCTGCACGTCAAGGTCGCCAAGGACTGGCAGCGCGACCCCAAGCAGCTGCGCAAGCTCGGTTTCTGACGCCCTGCCCGGCAGGGGGCGGCCGGCCGGGTCAGGCGCCCTCCTGCAGCACCAGGGAGACCAGCTCCCGCTGGGCCTCCGTCAGGCGCGGGTCGGCGCAGTGCACCGTCCGCCCGTCCACCGTGATCTCGTAGTGGAAGCCGTCGGGCACGCCGAAGCTCCGGGTCCGCAGGCCGGAGGCCATCGCCTCCCGGACGAGGGCGTGGACGTGCGGCGCGTCGGTCCGTGCGGAGGTGTCCAGCTCGGCCCGGCGCGCGATCCCGGCGAGGCCGCCGGTGCGGGTGACGCTGATGCGCATGGTGCCAGTCTGCTATCCGGCGGGCCGGTCTGGCGAGGGGTTGCCGCGACGGGCCGGTGCCGGCGGGCGCGGGACGGCCGCCGGGGCGCCCCGCCCCCCGCCGGACGCCCCGGCGCGCCCGGCACCGGCCCGTCGCGCCGCCCGCCCCCCGGCGGCCGGGCCGGCGCCGGTCACCCCGTGACGCCCACCTGCGCCCACCCCTTGGCCACCGCGTCCGCCTCCCGGCCCTCGCCGTAGCGGGCGCGGGCCGCCTCCACCGTGGCCGCCGCGAAGGCCGCGAAGTCGGCGTCCGGCCGCAGCCCCGGCGAGGTCAGGGCGTCGTACCAGACCTGCCCGGCCCGCTCCCAGGCGTTGCCGCCGAGCGCGGTCGCCGCGAGGTAGAAGGCGTGGTTAGGGATGCCGGAGTTGATGTGCACCCCGCCGTCGTCGTCCCGGGTGTCCACGTAGCCGTCCATGGTGGCGGGCTGCGGGTCCTTCCCCAGCACCTCGTCGTCGTAGGCGGTGCCGGGCGCCCGCATGGAGCGCAGCGCCACGCCGTGCACCCGCGGCGCCAGCAGCCCGGCGCCGATCAGCCAGTCCGCCCGGTCGGCGGTCTGCTGCAGGGCGTACTGCTTGACCAGGGAGCCGAAGACGTCGGAGAGCGACTCGTTGAGGGCGCCGGACTGGCCCCGGTACTCCAGCTCGGCGGTGTACTGGGTGACGCCGTGGGTCAGCTCGTGGCCGATGACGTCCAGCGGGACGGTGAAGTCGCCGAAGACCTCGCCGTCGCCGTCGCCGAAGACCATCCGCTCGCCGTCCCAGAAGGCGTTGTCGTAGTCGCGGCCGTAGTGCACGGTCGCGTCCAGCGGCAGTCCGGCGCCGTCGATCGAGCGGCGGCCGTAGACCGCGCGGTAGAGGGCGAAGGTGGCGCCGAGGCCGTCGTACGCCCGGTTCACCGAGCCGTCCGCGACCGCCGCGCCGCCCTCGCGGCGCACCGTGCGGCCGGGCAGGTGCTCGGTGTGGCGGGCGTCGCGGACGGTCCGCTCGGGGCGGTCGCCGGCGGTCGCGGGCGGCGGTGCGGCGCGGCGGGCGAGGACGCGGTTCTCCCGGTGCCGGGCGTCCAGGGCGAGGGAGCGCCGGGCGGCGTCCCGGACCGCGGCGTCGCCGGCCTCCGCCAGCCGGTCCAGGACGTGCGGCGGCACGATGGTGCAGAAGCAGGCGCGGCCTCCCGGGGTGCGGTCCGCGGCGCCGTGGGCTGTGGGTTCCATGCGCCCAGGGTCCCCGCGGGGCCACGCGTTGTCACCGGACCGGGCGGCGGATTCCCCCGGAGCGGCGAGGAGGGATCGTTTCCGCAGCCCGCCGGGGTGTCGGCGCGGTCCGCCCCCGGCCCGCCTGCGGCGTGTCCGCCCGTGTCTCACGTGGCGGGACGTCCCTGCGGTGCGCGCGGGGGCTGGGTTACGCTGGGCGGCATCATGCGCTACGGGCTGCTTCTTCTTAGCTGCCGCGGCGGGGGCCTGTAGACCACGAGGCCGGCTCCCTCGCCGCGGGGACCGGTGCTGCGCGCACCGCCGCAGCCGTCGGCCCGCCGGACCCCCGTCCGGCCAGCCCGTCGCCAGAGGAGCAACCACCGCCATGACCCAGTCGGAGTCCGTCGCCCGCGCCCACGTCGGGCGCCCCACCCCGATCACCGCCGCCACCGTGCGCCAGCAGCCCTCGCGGATGCCGGTCCACCGCTACGCTCCGTTCCCCACCGTGGACCTGCCCGACCGCACCTGGCCCGACCAGGTGATCACCAGGGCGCCGCGCTGGCTCTCCACCGACCTGCGGGACGGCAACCAGGCCCTGATCGACCCCATGTCGCCCGCCCGCAAGCGCCAGATGTTCGACCTGCTGGTCCGCATGGGCTACAAGGAGATCGAGGTCGGCTTCCCCTCCTCCGGCCAGACGGACTTCGACTTCGTCCGCTCCCTCATCGAGGACGGCGCGATCCCCGAGGACGTCACGATCTCGGTGCTGACGCAGGCCCGCGAGGAGCTGATCGAGCGGACCGTCGAGTCGCTGGCCGGCGCGCCCCGGGCCACCGTGCACCTGTACAACGCCACCGCGCCGCTCTTCCGCCGGGTGGTCTTCCGCGCGAGCCGCGAGGAGGTCCGGCAGATCGCGGTGGACGGCACCCGCCTGGTGATGGAGTACGGCGAGAAGATCCTGGGCGGCGACACCGTCCTGGGCTACGAGTACTCGCCGGAGATCTTCATCGACACCGAGCTGGACTTCGCCCTGGAGGTCTGCGAGGCGGTCATGGACGTCTGGCAGCCCGGCGAGGGCCGCGAGATCATCCTCAACCTGCCCACCACGGTCGAGCGCTCCACCCCGAACGTCTACGCCGACCGCATCGAGTGGATGTCGCGCCACCTGTCGCGCCGCGAGCACGTCTGCCTCTCCGCGCACCCCCACAACGACCGCGGCACCGGCGTCGCCTCCGCCGAGCTGGCCGTCATGGCCGGAGCCGACCGCGTCGAGGGCTGCCTCTTCGGGCAGGGCGAGCGCACCGGCAACCTGGACCTGGTCACCGTCGGCCTGAACCTCTTCTCCCAGGGCGTCGACCCGCAGATCGACTTCTCCGACATCGACGAGATCCGCCGCACCGCCGAGTACTGCAACCAGATGCCGGTGCCCGAGCGCCACCCCTACGCCGGCGACCTGGTGTACACCTCCTTCTCCGGCTCCCACCAGGACGCCATCAAGAAGGGCTTCGAGGCCCTGGAGGCCGACGCGGCCGCCGCCGGCCGCAGCGTCGCCGACCAGCCGTGGGGCGTGCCGTACCTGCCGATCGACCCCAAGGACGTCGGCCGCTCCTACGAGGCCGTCATCCGCGTCAACAGCCAGTCCGGCAAGGGCGGCGTCGCCTACGTCCTGAAGAACGACCACAAGCTGGACCTGCCCCGCCGGATGCAGATCGAGTTCTCGCGGATCATCCAGGCCAAGACCGACGCCGAGGGCGGCGAGATCACCCCGGACGCCATCTGGTCCGTCTTCGAGGACGAGTACCTGCCCGTCCCCGGCGCCCCCTGGGGCCGCATCTCGCTGCGCAGCGCCCAGCGGCTGAACACCGACGAGGGCCACGACGTGCTGACCGCCGAGGCCGTCGTCGACGGCCGGGAGACCGTCCTGACCGGCTCCGGCAACGGCCCGGTCTCCGCCTTCGTCGACGCCCTGGCCGGGATCGGCGTGGACGTACGGGTGCTGGACTACGCCGAGCACGCGCTGAGCCAGGGCGGCGACGCCCGGGCGGCCGCGTACGTCGAGTGCGCCGTCGACGGCCGGGTGCTCTGGGGCGTCGGCATGGACGCCAACACCGTCCGCGCCTCGCTGAAGGCCATCGTCAGCGCCGTCAACCGGGCCCGCCGCGCCTGACCCGCGCGCCACCCCGCCGCCGCACGCGCCGCCGGGACCCCCGGCGGCGCGTGTGTGTCCTGCGCCACACTTTTTCGGCCCGACCACCGTCCGGGGTACTGACAGGGCCTCACGCGCGTGGCAGCATCGACCCAACCGACAGCGGGGTCGGTGGGACGCCCCTGAGTGCTCGGTTGCGTGACCTCGCCCGTGGGTGACGGGCAGGGGACGCCGGCAGTGACAGGGGAGTGCGCCTGTGACGCGTCTGTGGGGTGTCCGTCCGGCATGGCGGACCGAGGTCCTCGGTGAGTTCTTCTGCTCCGGCTGCGGCGGCGACCGCAACTACCGCCGGCAGCGGGGCCGCCGCTGGCTGCGCCTGCTCGGCGCCCCCGTGCTGCCCCTCGGACCGGCCGGCGCCAGCGTCCAGTGCACCGCCTGCCGCGCCCGCTACGCGCCCTCCGCCCTGGAGCGCCCCACCTGCACCCGGCTCTCCGCCATGCTGCGCGACGCCCAGTACACCGTCGCGCTCGCCGTCCTCGCCGCCGGCGGCGCCGCCAGCCGCCCCACGCGCGAGGCCGCCTGCGGGGTGATCCGGGAGGCCGGCTTCGAGGACTGCGGCGAGGCCCAGGTGCTCGCCGCCCTCGCGGCGCTCTCCGGCCTCGGCTCCGCCCCGGGCGGCGACCCCCGCGGCTCCCTGCCCCTCGGCGCCCTGCCCCTCGACGCCGCGCCCCTCGACGCCGTGTACGGCGGCATCGGCGGCGGCCTCGCGATCGAGCTCCACGCCGCCCTGGAGCCGCTCGCCCCCCACCTCGCCCCGCAGGGGCTGGAGCGGCTCCTGCTCCAGGGCGCCTGGATCGCCCTCGCCGACGGCCCCTACCGGCCCGCCGAGCGCGACGCCCTCGCCGCCGTCGGCCACTGCCTGCAGCTCGGCGAGGACCGGATCGCGGAGCTGCTGGAGGCGGCGGCCCGCACGCCGCACTCCTAGGCACGCCTCCCAAGGACGGGCCCGCGTCCCCCTCCCGGGCCTGCCCGGACCCGCACCGGCGCGGGCGCCCGCCCTGCAGCGGCCCGCGGCGCCCCCGGTGCGGGCCCCCGGGGACCTCCGCGGCCCGCCCCGCGCCCGCCACCCGTGGCGCCTGCGCCCGCCCGCGTCCGCCACCCGTGGTCCCTGCGCCCGCAACCGTCCGCCACCCGTGGCGCCTGCGCCCGCCCGCCCCCGGAGCCCGGTCCGGATGCGGGAGAATGGCACCATGCCGCACCCAGCCCCCGCCCCCCGCCCCCGCCCGGGCCGCACCGCATGAGCCTCTACCGCGACGACGGCATCGTGCTGCGCACCCAGAAGCTGGGCGAGGCCGACCGCATCATCACCCTCCTCACCCGCCACCACGGCCGGGTGCGGGCGGTGGCACGCGGCGTGCGGCGCACCAAGTCCAAGTTCGGCGCCCGGCTGGAGCCCTTCTCCCACGTCGACGTGCAGTTCTTCGCCCGCGGCAGCGACCTCGTCGGCCGCGGCCTGCCGCTGTGCACCCAGGTGGAGACCATCGCCCCCTACGGCGGTGACATCGTCTCCGACTACGGCCGCTACACCGCCGGCACCGCCATGCTGGAGACCGCCGAGCGGTTCACCGAGAACGAGGGCGAGCCCGCCGTCCAGCAGTACCTGCTGCTCGTCGGCGGCCTGCGCACGCTGGCGTCCGGCGCCCACGACGCCCACCTGGTGCTGGACGCGTTCCTGCTGCGCTCCCTCGCCGTCAACGGCTACGGCGCCACCTTCGACGACTGCGCCAAGTGCGGCATGGAGGGGCCCAACCGGTTCTTCTCCCTGCAGGCGGGCGGGGTCCTGTGCGGCGACTGCCGGGTCCCCGGCAGTGCCGTACCCTCCCCTGAGACACTGGAACTGCTCGGTGCGCTGCTCTCCGGCGACTGGGAGACCGCGGACGCCTGCGAGCCGCGGCACTGCCGAGAGGGCAGCGGCCTGGTCGCCGCCTACCTGCAGTGGCACCTCGAGCGGGGCCTCCGTTCCCTGAGATACGTGGAGAAGTAGGCGATGGCAGCACGACGGCTCTTCGGCGGCGGACGGCAGCGGACCTACCTGCCGCCCAGCCCGCACCCGAGCGGCGCGCAGCCGCCGAAGATCCCCGGCGAGCTGGTCCCGAACCACGTCGCCATCGTCATGGACGGCAACGGCCGCTGGGCCAAGGAGCGCGGCCTGCCCCGCACCGAGGGCCACAAGGTCGGCGAGGGCGTCGTGCTCGACGTCCTCAAGGGCTGCATCGAGCTGGGCGTGAGGAACCTCTCGCTCTACGCCTTCTCCACCGAGAACTGGAAGCGCTCGCCCGAGGAGGTGCGCTTCCTCATGAACTTCAACCGCGACGTCATCCACCGCCGCCGCGACGAGATGGACGCCCTCGGCGTGCGGGTCCGCTGGGCCGGGCGGATGCCGAAGCTCTGGAAGAGCGTCGTGCAGGAGCTCCAGGTCGCCGAGGAGCAGACCAGGGACAACGACCTCGTGACGCTGTACATGTGCGTCAACTACGGCGGCCGCGCCGAGATCGCCGACGCCGCCGCCGCGATCGCCGAGGACGTCGCCGCGGGCCGGCTCGACCCGGGCAAGGTCAACGAGAAGACCTTCGCCCGCTACCTCTACCACCGCGACATGCCGGACGTGGACCTCTTCCTGCGGCCCAGCGGCGAGCAGCGGACCTCGAACTTCCTGCTCTGGCAGTCCGCGTACGCCGAGTTCGTCTTCCAGGACGTCCTCTGGCCGGACTTCGACCGCCGCGACCTGTGGCGCGCCTGCGAGCAGTACGCGATGCGCGACCGCCGCTTCGGCGGCGCCCTGCCCAACGAGGCGGCCTCCGGCGGGCCGGACGGGAGCGCGGCCGACGGGGCCGCCGAGGGGCTGCCCGAAGCCGGGGGGATACCCGCCCAGCAGCAGCGCTGAGACGCGGCGAGGGGCCCGGGAGGCGGCGACCGCCTCCCGGGCCCCTCGCGCACGGCCCCCAGCCCTGCCCCGGGTCCGCGCCCCGTCAGCCGATGCCGGAGCAGGCGCCGCCGGAGCAGGCGGCGCAGGTGCCGAAGATCTCCAGGGTGTGGGAGATGTCCGAGAACCCGTGCTCGGCGGCGACCGCGTCGGCCCACCGCTCCACGGCCGGGCCCTCGACCTCCACCGTGCGCCCGCAGCTGCGGCACACCAGGTGGTGGTGGTGCCCGCTGCTGCACCGCCGGTACACGGCCTCGCCGTCGGCGGTGCGCAGCACGTCGACCTCGCCCGCGTCGGCCAGCGACTGCAGGGTGCGGTAGACGGTGGTCAGGCCGACCGAGTCGCCCCGGTGGCGGAGGAGGTCGTGCAGCTCCTGGGCGCTGCGGAAGTCCTGGATCTCGTCCAGGGCGGCGGACACGGCGGCGCGCTGCCGGGTCGACCGGGCACGCGGCGACGGGCTGGCGGTGGTCACCGTGAGTCCTCCTCGGTGGTCGGTGCGGTCGATGGTCTCGGTGCGGTCGGTGCGGTCGGCGGGCCCGCCGCACCGGCCCGTGGCCGGGGAGCGCCGGGTCCTGCGGCCGGCGGTGCCGGGGCCCTCATTCTGCCAGCGCGGCCCCCCGCGCGGGCCCCTGCCCGCTCCCGGTGTCCTCCCGCGGACCGGGCAGCACCAGGTCGCAGGCGGCCGGTTCCGCGCCGCCGCCCCCGGTGCGGTGGCGGCGCCGGGCCAGGGGCACGGCCAGGACCCCGATCAGGCCGAACACGACCATGGCGAGCACCACGATGGCGGGGCCGGGCGGCAGGTCCTGGTAGTAGGAGGCGGTGGTGCCGGTGAGGGAGACCGCCACGCCGATGCCGACCGCCAGCGCCTGGGTGGCGGCGAAGGACCGGGTGACCTGCTGGGCCGCGGCGACCGGGACCACCATCAGGGCGCTCACCAGCAGCAGGCCCACCACCCGCATGGCCACGGTGACGGTGACGGCGGCGGTGACCGCCAGCAGCAGGTTGAGCAGCCGCACCGGCAGCCCGGTGACCCGGGCGAACTCCTCGTCCTGGCAGACGGCGAAGAGCTGCCGCCGCAGGCCGAAGGTGATCGCGGTGACGAGGGCCGCGAGCACCCCGACGGTGGCGATGTCGGCCGTGGAGACGGTGAGGATCGAGCCCCACAGGTAGCTGGTGAGGTTGGCCATCGAGCCGTCGGGCGAGAGCTTGATGATCAGCGCGCCGCCCGCCATGCCGCCGTAGAAGAGCATGGCCAGCGCGATGTCGCCGCGGGTGCGGCCGCGCTCGCGGATCAGCTCCATCACCACCGCGCCGGCGGACGCGACCAGCGTGGCCATCCAGACGGGACTCGTGTTCAGCAGGAAGCCCAGCGAGACGCCGGTGAGGGCGACGTGGCCGATGCCGTCGCCCATGATCGCCTGGCGGCGCTGCACCAGGTAGAGGCCGACGGCGGGCGCGGTGACCCCGATCAGCAGGGCGGCGAGCAGGGCCCGCTGCATGAAGGCGGCGTTCAGCATCTCGGTCACGGCAGCAGCCCCGGCGCGGTCGTGCGGGCACGGCGGTCGTGGTCGCCGCCGTGCGGGTGGACGTGGTCGTGGCCGGGCAGGGCGTGCTGCCCGGCGGCCGGCGGCGGCGGCCCGTCGTGGGCCACGCAGCCGTCGCGCAGCACCACCGCCCGGTCGATCAGCGGCTCCAGCGGACCCAGCTCGTGCAGCACCAGCAGCACGGCGGCGCCGCGCCGCACCTCCCGCTCCAGGGTGTCGGCCAGCACCTGCTGGCTGGCCAGGTCGACCCCGGCCATCGGCTCGTCCATCACCAGCAGGTCGGGTTCGCCGACCATGGCGCGGGCGATGAGCACCCGCTGCTGCTGGCCGCCGGAGAGGTTGCCGACGCCGTCGCCGGCCCGGTCCAGCATGCCGACGGCGTCCAGCGCCCGGTCGACGGCCTCGCGGTCGCGGCGGCGGAAGGGCCGCAGCCCGTGCCGGGAGAGGCGCCCGGTGGAGACGACCTCCCGCACGCTCGCGGGCACGCCGGAGGCCGCGCTGGTGCGCTGCGGCACGTAGCCGACGCGGTGCCAGGCCCGGAACCTGCCGTACGGGGTCCCGAACAGCTCCAGGGTGCCCCGCTGCAGCGGCACCGAGCCCATCACGGCGCGGATGGTGGTGGACTTCCCGGAGCCGTTGGCGCCGAGCAGCGAGACGACCTCGCCGGGGCGCACGGTGAGGTCGACGCCGCGCAGGACGGGTCGGCCGCCCAGGGAGGCGGCGCCGCCGAGCAGGCGGACGGCCGGGGCCGTGCCGGTGCCGGCGGATGCGGGTGGGGAGGTCATCGGGCGCCTCCGAAGGCTGTCTCGAGGTTCTTCAGGTTCTGCCGCTGGACCGAGAAGTAGTCGTCCCGGGAGGGGTCCTTGACCCCTTCGACCGGGTCGAGCACGGCGGTCCGCAGGTGGAGGTCGGCGGCGAGGGTCGCGGCGAGCTTCGGGTTGCTGAGGGTCTCGAAGAAGACCGTCGTCACCCCGTGGGCGCGCGCCTGGCGCTGGATGGCGGCGAGCCGGGCGGGGCTCGGCTCGGACTCGGGGTCCACGCCGCTGACGGCGACCTGGCGGATGCCGTACCGGTCGGCGAGGTAGCCGAAGGCGGCGTGGCTCGTGACGAAGTCGCGGCCCCGGTAGGGCGCGAGCCCGGTCCGGAACTCCGCGTCCAGGGCGGCGAGGCGGGCGACCATTCTGTCCGTCCTCCTGCGGTAGTCGGCCGCGTGTGCGGGGTCGGCCTCCGCGAGGCCGCGGCCGACGCCGCGGGCGAGGACGGCGTAGCGGGCGGGGTCGAGCCAGACGTGGGGGTCGCCGGTGGCGTGGGCGTGCGGTTCCGCCGCGGCGCCGGCGGCCCGGTCGCCGCTCCCGCCCGCCCCGTCCCCGCCCTCGTCGAGGTGGTGGTCGGCGAGCGGGGTGAGGGAGGAGGCCTCGACGACGCGGCGGGCCCCGGACTGCCGCACGGCCTCGTCCACGGCGGGCTGGAGCCCCTTGAGGTAGACGACCAGTCCGGCGGAGCCCACGGAGGCGACCTGGCGGGGGGAGAGCTCCAGGTCGTGGGGCTCGACGCCGGGGGAGGTGAGGTCGGTGACGGCGACGTGGGGGCCGCCGATCTGCTCGGCCAGGTACTGCAGGGGGTAGAAGGAGGCGACGACGCCCAGCCGGCCGTCGGCGCGCGCCGCCGGGCCGCCCGCGCCGCAGGCCGCGAGGGCCAGGACGGCCGCGGCGGCCGCGGCCATGAGGGCGAGGGCGCGTCTGGGGCTCATGACAACCATTCTCATTTAAAGTGGAAACGATTGTCAATTTTCAGCTGTTCGGACGATCGGACCGCCGCGGCGCCGCCGCAGCGGGCAAGGGATTTGAAACCCCTCCGCCCGGGGCCGGTAACCTGAGGCATTCGGTCGTGCCGCCCCGCCGCGGCACCCTCCCCGAGTCCTTGCCCGCGTCGTCGTACTGAAGAGAGCACTGTGGCCGCCGACAAGATCGACACGATCGTCAGCCTGAGCAAGCGCCGTGGCTTCGTCTACCCCTGCAGCGAGATCTACGGCGGTCAGCGCGCCGCCTGGGACTACGGGCCACTGGGCGTCGAGCTCAAGGAGAACATCAAGCGGCAGTGGTGGCGCTCCATGGTCACCGGCCGCGAGGACGTCGTGGGCATCGACTCCTCCGTGATCCTCGCCCGCGAGGTCTGGGAGGCGTCCGGCCACGTCGCCACCTTCAACGACCCGCTGACCGAGTGCCTCTCCTGCCACAAGCGGTTCCGCGCGGACCACCTGGAGGAGGCGTACGAGGCCAAGCACGGCCACGTCCCGGCCGGGGGCCTCTCCGACGTCAACTGCCCCAACTGCGGCAACAAGGGCGCCTTCACCGAGCCCAAGCAGTTCTCCGGCATGCTGAAGACCCACCTCGGCGTCACCGAGGACGCCTCCGGGCTGTCCTACCTGCGCCCGGAGACCGCCCAGGGCATCTTCACCAACTTCAAGGCCGTCCAGCAGACCTCGCGCAAGAAGCCGCCGTTCGGCATCGCCCAGACCGGCAAGTCCTTCCGAAACGAGATCACGCCGGGCAACTTCATCTTCCGCACCCGCGAGTTCGAGCAGATGGAGATGGAGTTCTTCGTCAAGCCGGGCGAGGACGAGCAGTGGCACGAGTACTGGCTCCAGGAGCGCTGGAACTGGTACACCGGCCTCGGCCTGCGCGAGGAGAACATGCGTTTCTTCGAGCACCCCAAGGAGAAGCTCTCCCACTACGCCAAGCGCACGGTGGACATCGAGTACCGCTTCAACTTCGGCGGCAGCGAGTTCTCCGAGCTGGAGGGCGTCGCCAACCGCACCGACTACGACCTCGCGGTGCACGCCGAGCACTCCGGCCAGGACCTGAAGTACTTCGACCAGGAGTCCGGCGAGCGCTGGTTCCCCTACGTCATCGAGCCGGCGGCCGGCCTCAACCGCGCCATGCTCGCCTTCCTCCTCGACGCCTACTTCGAGGACGAGGCCCCCAACGCCAAGGGCGTCATGGAGAAGCGCGTCGGCATGCGCCTGGACCCGCGCCTGGCCCCGGTCAAGGTCGCGGTCCTGCCGCTCTCCCGCAACGCCGACCTCTCCCCGAAGGCCCGCGGCCTCGCCGCCGACCTCCGCCAGGCGTGGAACGTGGAGTTCGACGACGCCGGCGCCATCGGCAAGCGCTACCGCCGCCAGGACGAGATCGGCACCCCGTTCTGCGTCACCGTCGACTTCGACACCCTCGAGGACAACGCGGTGACCGTCCGCGAGCGCGACACCATGGCCCAGGAGCGCGTCTCCCTGGACCAGGTCAAGGGCTACCTGGCCGCCCGTCTCATCGGCTGCTGACACCGCCCGCACGCGCAGGGGCGGCCCGCCGGGATCCCGGCGGGCCGCCCCTCGTGCTTCCTCCCGCGCCCTCCGGCGCCCTCCCGTGCCCTTCCATGCCGGTCGGCCCGGTCGGCCCGGTCCGCCCGGTCGGTCAGCGGCCCCGGCGGCCCCGCAGTCCGCGCCCCGGGGCGGCGGGCGCCTCCAGCGGCAGGTCCGCCAGCCGCAGCGCCGCCGCGACGTCGCGACGGCGCCCCGGCTCGGCCTCCCCGGCCGCCTCCAGCAGCACCCCGTACACCTCCGGCAGCCCCCGCACGGTCAGCGCCGAGCCCAGCCCGGCCACGTCGTCCGCCGTCCGGCCGCGGACCACCGCCCGCAGCAGGACCCGGCACTCCGCCGCCCGTCCCGCCCCGGCCAGCGCGGCCGCCAGGGCGGCCACCTCCCCGGGCGCGCGGCTGGACGCCTGCCCCAGCAGGCTCCGCAGGTCCGCGTCCCGCCCTGCGTCGGCCAGCGCCGCCGCCAGCGCGGCCACCCCGGCGGGCGGCGCCGACGCCGACTCCCACAGCAGGGTCGCCGCGTCCGCGGCCTGGCCGGTTCGCTCCAGGGCGTCGAACAGCGGCACCAGCCGGTCCGGCGGCCACGCCCACAGCCGGTGGAACAGCTCCTGCGCCTCCTCGACCAGCTCCGCCTGCCGCAGCAGCGCCAGCACCCCGGCGACCTGGCCCGGTCCGCCCCCGGCCGCGGCCCGCGCCAGGTACGCCGACGAACCGGGTGGCCCGTCGGCGTGCAGCCGCCCGGCCAGCGCGGCCACGTCGGCCGGGCTCAGCGACACCGCCGCCGCGGCCACCTCCCGCGCCGCCTGCTGCCCCTGGCCGCCCGCGTACAGGGCCCGGACCCGGGCCGCGAGCGCGTCCGCCGCGGGCCGGGCCTCCGCCGGCGGCTCCTCCGCGGGCCGGGCCTGCGCGGACGGGGCCTGCGCGGACGGGTCCTGCGCGGACGGGTCCTGCGCGGAGGGGGCCTCCCCGCCCGGGTGCTCGCGTCCGTCGGGCCGCGCCGCCCACCGCGCCCGTCCCGGGTGCTGCTCCCGGTGCTCGCCGTACTCCCGCCGTCCCTGCTGCTCCCGCTGCTCCCGTCCGCCCCGCCCCCGCCCGGTGCCCTGCGGGGCGTCCGCCGGGACCGGCTCCCCGGCGGCGCCGCCGAAGCGGGCACCCACCGGGCGGACCGGTGCGGCGGGCACGGGCTGCAGCCCCTCCGCCGGCTCGTCCGCCGGTCCCTCCGCCGTGAACACCCCGCCGTGCCGGGCGCCGCCCGTCCGTCGCGGCCGCCCCCGCCGCCCCCCGCCCGGGGCCGCCGCCTGCGGGGCGTCCGCCGGGTCCGGGACCGCCGCGTCCGGCGCCGTCCCGGCAGCCTGCTCCGGTGCCGGGGGGTGCTCCCCCCGCACCGCCGACCAGCGGACCCGCGCCTCCGCCCCCTTCAGCTCCTCGCCCAGCCGCACGCACTCCGCGCCCAGCCGCTCCCGGTACGTCCGCGCCTGCGCCAGCTCCTGCTCCACGCCCCCGGCCGCCCCGTCGGACCGCAGCCCGCCGGACCGCAGCTCGGCGGCGAGCCTGCGCTCCCGCTGCACGGCGTACCGGCGTGCCGCCAGCAGCTCGTCCAGCCGCGTCCGCATCGCGTCGACCTGCGCGGACGCCGTGTCCCCGTCGTGAACCGCCATGGTGCGACCTCCCGCCGGACACCCCTGCGGCCCCCGGCCCTCGTCAGCTCCCCCCGCTCGGGCACGGCCACCGACCCAGCGCGTCCGAACCGTCACCCGGAGTCATGGCCGGTCGTCATCCTGCCGCATCCGGCGCGCACGGGTGTTACGGGAGTGCTTCGGTTTCCTTTCGCGGCGCCGCCCGGCCGTCACCGTTCCGGTGCGGACGGTCCGCCGGCGAGGACGCGGCGGGCCTCCATCAGGGCGAACCCCAGCAGGTTGAGCCCCCGCCAGCGGGCCGGGTCGGCGGCCCGCTCGTCGTCCGCCGCGAGCCCGACGCCCCAGATCCGGTCCACCGGGCTCGCCTCCACCAGCACCCGCGACCCGGTCCCCAGCAGGTAGGCGCAGAGCGCCGGGTCCTGCCCGAACTTGGCCGTGCTCCCCGCCACGACGAGTCCGAACCGCTCCCGCTCCCAGAGCGCCCCGTCGAACCCCCGCACCAGCCGCCCCAGCTTCTTCGCCTCCGCCGGGGTGCGGGCGGCGAGGATCCGCTCCGCGGCGTCCGCGTCCCCGAACAGCCGGGCCTTCCCGGCCATCATCCAGTGCTCGGCGCTCGCGTACGCGGTCCCGTCCACGGTGAACGGCGAGGGCCACCACTGGCTGAGGCAGCCCGCGCCGAGGCTGCCGTCGCGCTGCGGGCGGTGCCCCCAGAACATGAGGTACTTCGGCCGGGCGCCCGCCGCGGTGAGGGCGGCCAGCTCGTCGCGGCTGCGGGCGTCCGCGGGGACGGTGGGCGGCACCGGGGGCGTCGTCGGGGCGGTCATGCGCCGATCCTGCCAGCAGCCTCCGACACCGCCCACCGGTTTCCCGCCCCGCCAGCCCGTCCTGCCCGTCCCGCCCGTCCGCCCCGCCCGTCCGCCCTTCGGGTCCGCCCCCGCCGGGCCGCCGCCGCGGTGGGGGACAATGGGGGACCGGACCGCCCGCACCCGAACCGAGGAACCGCCCGCATGACCACCACCGCCGAGCCCGCCGCCCCCAGGGAGACCGTCCCCGGGGGGACCGCGTCCGGGGGGACCGCCCCCGTGGACGGCGCCTCCGCAGGCGTCCCCGAGGGCGCCCCCGCGCCGCTGCGGGTCGGGCCCGTGCAGGTGTGGCCGCCGGTGGTGCTGGCGCCCATGGCGGGCATCACCAACGCGCCGTTCCGCACCCTGTGCCGGGAGCAGAGCGGCGGCCGGGGGCTGTTCGTCAGCGAGATGATCACCACCCGCGCCCTGGTGGAGCGGGACCGCAAGACGATGCGGCTGATCCGGTTCGCGCCGACCGAGCAGCCCCGCTCGATCCAGCTCTACGGGGTGGACCCGGTGACCGTCGGCCGGGCGGTCCGCATGATCGCGGACGAGGACCTCGCCGACCACGTCGACCTCAACTTCGGCTGCCCGGTGCCCAAGGTCACCCGCAAGGGCGGCGGCTCCGCGCTGCCCTACAAGCGGAACCTCATGCGGGAGATCCTGCGGCAGGCCGTGGGCAACGCGGGCCGGCTCCCGGTGACGGTCAAGATGCGCAAGGGCATCGACGACGACCACCTCACCTACCTGGACGCCGGGCGGATCGCCGCCGAGGAGGGCGTGGCGGCGGTGGCCCTGCACGGGCGGACCGCGGTGCAGCACTACGGCGGCACCGCCGACTGGTCGGCGATCGCCCGGCTGCGCGAGTCGGTGCCCGACCACGTGCCGGTGCTGGGCAACGGCGACATCTGGTCGGCGGACGACGCGGTGCGCATGATGCGGGAGACCGGTTGCGACGGCGTGGTCGTGGGGCGCGGCTGCCTGGGCCGGCCGTGGCTCTTCCGCGACCTGGTCTCGGTCTTCGAGGGCGAGAGCGACTACCAGCGCCCCTCTTTCCGGCAGGTCGCGGCGGTCATGGTGCGCCACGCCGAGCTGCTGGGGGAGTGGATCGGCGACGAGGCGCGCGGCGTCATCGACTTCCGCAAGCACGTGGCCTGGTACACCAAGGGCTTCTCGGTGGGCTCGGAGATGCGGGTGAAGCTGGCGAACGCCTCCTCGCTGGCCGAGCTGGAGGGGCTGCTGGGCTCGCTCGACCTGGACCAGCCGTGGCCGGAGGGCGCGGACGGGCCGCGCGGCCGCACCACGGGCGAGCGCCGGGTGGTGCTGCCGGAGGGCTGGCTGGACGACCCGTACGACTGCGCGGTGCCCGGGGCCGACGCGGAGCTGGACACCTCCGGCGGCTGAGCCCGGCCCCGGCCGGCCCGCCCCTGCCCCGCCCCCGCCCGGCCGCCCCCGGTCCCGCCTCCCGCCGCCGGGCCCCACCCGGCCGTCCGGCCGCGCCCGGCCGGCCCGGCCCTGCACGATCCGGAGCCGTTCCGCACCGGCCCGTACGCCTGGTGGGACGGCCCCCGTGACGCTTGCCACACGCGCGGCCGGTTGACGGGGCCTGCGGGCGGGCGGCGGCGCGGCGGGGCGCGGATCGTTTCCCGAAGGAGCCCCCGGCGGAACCGGCGCCCTGCCTCCAGGTAATCAAGGCGCGGTGGCACCCGGTGCCATCCGATGTCACCCAGGGTCACCCGCCGGTGATCACGACGTTTCACCGCCTTCGACACATGAACGCTCGCTAACGTCAGGAGGACGATTTCACAAACGCAGGCGATCGGGCCTTGAAGGCATCGATCCGGGTGTCCGGCGCGGGTCCGCGACCACTGACGGCCTATCGGTTGCGCTGAAGTGCCTTCGAAATGGGTATGTTCTCCGCCGTCAGGGCAACTGTGCGACCTGTGCGCGAGGAGAACACCCGTGCCGAAATTCGTCTACTCCTTCACCGAGGGCAACAAGGACCTCAAGGACCTGCTCGGCGGCAAGGGCGCGAACCTCGCCGAGATGACCAACCTCGGGCTGCCCGTCCCTCCGGGTTTCACCATCACCACCGAGGCGTGCAAGGTCTACCTGGAGTCCGGCAGCGAGCCCGAGGGCCTGCGCGACGAGGTGAGTGCGCACCTCGACGCCCTGGAGCGGACCATGGGCAAGCGCCTCGGCCAGGCTGACGACCCCCTCCTGGTGTCGGTGCGCTCCGGGGCCAAGTTCTCCATGCCGGGCATGATGGACACCGTCCTCAACATCGGCCTCTCCGACGCCTCCGTGGCCGGCCTCGCCGCCCAGTCCGGCAACGAGCGGTTCGCCTGGGACTCCTACCGCCGCCTGCTGCAGATGTTCGGCAAGACCGTGCTCGGCGTCGACGGCGACCTCTTCGAGGACGCGCTGGACGAGGCCAAGCACGCCAAGGGCACCTCGGACGACCTGGACCTGGACGCCGGCGACCTGGAGAAGCTGGTCGAGCGCTTCAAGGGCATCGTCCGCAGCGAGACCGGCCGCGACTTCCCCCAGGACCCCCGCGAGCAGATGGACCTCGCCGTCCGCGCGGTCTTCGAGTCCTGGAACAGCGACCGGGCCCGGCTCTACCGCCGCCAGGAGCGCATCCCCGGCGACCTGGCCACCGCGGTCAACGTCTGCTCCATGGTCTTCGGCAACCTCGGCTCCGACTCGGGCACCGGCGTCGCCTTCACCCGCGACCCCTCCACCGGCGCCCAGGGCGTGTACGGCGACTACCTGCAGAACGCCCAGGGCGAGGACGTCGTCGCCGGCATCCGCAACACCGTGCCGCTCGCCGAGCTGGAGACGCTGGACAAGGCGTCGTACGACCAGCTCATGGGGATCATGGAGACCCTGGAGAACCACTACCGGGACCTCTGCGACATCGAGTTCACCATCGAGCGCGGCAAGCTGTGGATGCTGCAGACCCGGGTCGGCAAGCGCACCGCCGCGGCCGCCTTCCGCATCGCCACGCAGCTCGTCGACCAGGGCCTGATCGACCTCGACGAGGCGCTGCACCGGGTCAACGGCGCGCAGCTGGCGCAGCTGATGTTCCCCCGCTTCGCCGAGGAGCGCCCCGGCCAGGGGGAGAAGGCGCCCGACCGGATCGCCTGGGGCATCGCCGCCTCGCCCGGCGCCGCCGTCGGCAAGGCCGTCTTCGACTCCTACACCGCCGTCAAGTGGTCCCGCTCGGGCGAGAAGGTCATCCTGGTCCGCCGGGAGACCAACCCCGACGACCTCGACGGCATGATCGCCGCCGAGGGCATCCTCACCTCGCGCGGCGGCAAGACCTCGCACGCCGCCGTCGTCGCCCGCGGCATGGGCAAGACCTGCGTCTGCGGCGCCGAGGAGCTGGAGGTCGACACCAAGAAGCGGCGCTTCGCCACCGCCGACGGCCGGGTCGTCGAGGAGGGTGACCTGATCTCCATCGACGGCTCCACCGGCAAGGTCTACCTGGGCGAGGTCCCGGTCGTGCCGTCGCCGGTCGTCGAGTACTTCGAGGGCACCCTGCACGCCGGCGCCGACGAGCAGGGCGGCCTGGTGCAGGCCGTGCACCGGATCATGTCCCACGCCGACGGCCGCCGCCGGCTGCGGGTGCGGGCCAACGCCGACAACGCCGACGACGCCTCGCGCGCCCGCCGGTACGGCGCCCAGGGCATCGGCCTGTGCCGCACCGAGCACATGTTCCTCGGCGAGGAGCGCCGCAAGGAGGTCGAGCGGCTGATCCTCGCCGACACCGACGACGAGCGCGAGTCGGCGCTGCGCACCCTCCTGCCGCTGCAGAAGGACGACTTCGTCGAGCTCTTCCAGGCCATGGACGGGCTGCCGGTCACCGTGCGGCTGCTGGACCCGCCGCTGCACGAGTTCCTGCCGGACATCACCGAGCTGTCGGTGCGCGTCGCCCTCGCCGAGGCCCGCAAGGACCACAACGAGAACGACCTGCGCCTCCTCCAGGCCGTCCACCGCCTGCACGAGCAGAACCCGATGCTCGGCCTGCGCGGCGTACGCCTCGGCCTGGTCATCCCGGGCCTGTTCTCCATGCAGGTCCGCGCCATCGCCGAGGCCGCCGCCGAGCGGCGCCGGGCGGGCGGCGACCCCCGGCCGGAGATCATGATCCCGCTTGTGGGCACCGTCCAGGAGCTGGAGATCGTCCGCGAGGACGCGGAGAAGGTGCTCGCCGAGGTCGCCGCCGCCACCGGCGTCCCCCTCGACATCGCGCTCGGTACCATGATCGAGCTGCCGCGGGCGGCCGTCACGGCCGGTCAGATCGCCGAGGCCGCCGAGTTCTTCTCCTTCGGCACCAACGACCTGACCCAGACGGTGTGGGGCTTCAGCCGCGACGACGTCGAGGCCTCCTTCTTCACCGCCTACCTGGAGAAGGGCATCTTCGGCGTCTCCCCGTTCGAGACCATCGACCGGGACGGCGTCGGCTCGCTGGTGCGGCAGGCCGCCGAGGCCGGCCGGGCCACCCGCCCCGGCCTCAAGCTCGGGGTCTGCGGCGAGCACGGCGGCGACCCGGACTCCGTCCACTTCTTCCACGAGGTGGGGCTGGACTACGTCTCCTGCTCCCCCTTCCGCATCCCGGTGGCGCGCCTGGAGGCAGGCCGCGCCGCCATCGAGACGGCGGGCAGCGACTCGCGCTGACGGTGTGTCGGCGCGGTCGGTGACCGCACCCGTGCGGCGGAGCTCGGCGCAGGAGACGCCGCCGCACGGTGGAGCCCCGGGGCGGGGCCGGACAACGGCGTCCGGTCCCGCCCCGGCGGCGTCCGGGCCCTCGGGGCCCACGGGGCCCGACCGGGGCCCGATCGGGGGCCGGGGCCCGCAGGCTTCCTGCCGGCCGCGCGCCGCGACTTCGACTCCGGCGTCAGCATCGTCACCTGCACGAGGACGTGAGGGGGCGCACCGGACAGGACCGCGCCGTGGTGCGTCCCGGCCGCCGGCCGGGAGATCCGGCCGGAGTCCCGGGGCCGCCCCGGCCCGGTCCCCCCGCGGCGGTGTTCCGGTGACGGGCGGTCAGTCCCCGGGCGGCGGCGACCCCGGGGGCAGGCGGAGCACCGCGAGCGCGCCCCCGCCGGGCGCCCGCGCGTACTCCAGCGACGCCCCCAGCACCCCCGCGTGGCCCTCGGCGATGGTCAGCCCCAGCCCGTGCCCGCGCCCCCGCTCCGCCGCGCCGGTGCGGAACCGCTGCGGCCCGTCCCGCAGCAGCTCCTCCGGGTAGCCCGGACCGTGGTCGCGGACCGTCACCACGGCCCCGCCGCACCCCGGGCCGGCCCCCGGGCCGGGTTCCGCGCCGTCCCCCGCGGCGGCCTCCGCGGTGACCAGCACCGGGGGAGCGCCGTGCCGGCAGGCGTTGACGACCAGGTTGGAGAGCACCCGGTCCAGCCGGCGCGGGTCGGTGGCGATCCGGCCGTCCCGGACGACCCGCACCTCCACCCCCTCCAGGCCGGTGGCGCCGACGATCCGCCGGACCGTATCGCCCAGCCGCACCTCCGCCACGTCGGGCCGCGCCGCCCCCGCGTCCAGCCGGGACACCTCCAGCAGGTCCTCCACCAGGCGGTGCAGCGCCCCGACCCGGCCGCGCACCAGCTGGGTGGGGCGGCCGGGCGGCAGCAGCTCCGCGGCGGTCACCAGCCCGGTGAGCGGGGTGCGCAGCTCGTGCGCCACGTCCGCGGTGAACCGCTGCTCGGCCTGGAGCCTGCGGTGCAGCGCCGCCGACATGGAGTCGACGGCGGCGGCCAGTTCGGTGACCTCGTCGCGGGTGCGCCCCAGCGGCCCGATGCGCGCGGTGAAGTCCCCGGCGGCGATGGTGCGGGCGCTGCGCGCGGCGGTCCGCAGCCGGCTGCTGATCCGGTCCGCGGCCAGGGTGCCCGCGAGCACGGTGACCAGGACGGCGGCCGCGCCCGAGGCGAGGATCGCCCGGTCCAGGTCGGCGACGGCCCGTTCGTCGCCGGCGTAGTCCACCCGGACGGACAGCACCTCGCCGCCGGTCCCGGCGGCCGCCCACATGGCGGTGCCGTGCGGGCCCGGGCCGAGCATCGACCCGCGGTGGCCGCGCAGGGCGAGGCGGCGCAGCGGTCCGGGCAGCCCCGCGCCGTCGCGCGAGCGGTCCGCGCCCGGGGCGGGGTCGCCGGTGCGGTCGTACAGGTCCAGCGCGGCGTCCAGCGCGGTCTCCGCGGTCCGGCGGGCCTGGTCGGCGTGCTGGCGGACGGAGGCGCGGTGGACCAGCAGCCCCACGGCGAGGGCGATCAGGCAGGAGATCGCCGCCACGGTGACCGCGATCTGGCGGCGGAGCGTCACCGCGGGCGCCTGAGCTTGTAGCCGAAGCCGCGGACGGTCTCGATCCGGTCGGCGCCGATCTTCGCCCGCAGCCGCTGCACGTGCACGTCCACCACCCGGCTGTCGGCGCCCCAGCCGTAGTCCCAGACCCGTTCCAGCAGCGTCTGGCGCTCCAGCACCACGCCGGGCGCTGCGGTGAACTCCAGCAGCAGCCGGAACTCCGTGGGGGTGAGAGGCACCCGCCGGCCGTCGGCCCTGACCTCCATGCCCTCGGTGTCCACCTCCAGCCCGGCGATCGCCCGCACGGCGCGGGCCGCGCCGCCCGTCTCGCCGCCCTGCTCCGGCCGCGCCCCGGCCCCGGGCGCCCCCGCCGGGGGCGGGGCGGCCCCGGCGGCACGGGTGCGGCGCAGGACGGTGCGGATCCGGGCCACCAGCACGGCGCTCTCGAAGGGCTTGACGACGTAGTCGTCCGCCCCGGCCTCCAGGCCGGAGACCACGTCGACCGGTTCGGTGCGGGCGGACATCATCAGGATGGGGACCAGGCTCTCCTCCCGGACGCGCCGGCACAGGCCGACGCCGTCCAGCAGCGGCAGCATGACGTCCAGCAGCAGCACGTCGGGGCGGTCGGCGCGGAACCGCTCCAGCCCCTCCAGCCCGTCGGCCGCGGTCGTCACGGGGAAGCCGTAGCGCTCCAGGGCCATGCGGGTGGCCTCGCGGATGACCTCGTCGTCCTCGACGAGCAGGATGCGCGGCGCGTCGGCCGCCGGGCCGGTCATCGGGCCGCCCCGCCGTCCGCGGAGGGCACGGCGCTCCACGGCGCCCCGGCGGGCGGGAGGCCGGCCGGGGGAGCGCCGGTCCGCGCGACGGTGGTCGGCACGGGGCTGGGGGCGGCGCCCGTGCCGCCGCCCGCGGGTCCGCCGACGACGTCGCCGGTCCCGCCGCCCGTCACGGGCGCGGGCGCGGGCGTGCCGCCGGTGACGCAGGCGAGCCCGTCGGCCGCGGCGCCGGAGCCGGTGGCCTCGACCCGGAGGACCGCCAGCCTGCGCCCGTCCCAGCGGTAGGTGCTGCTGGTGCGGACGGAAGGTCCGGCCGGGTCGTGGACGACCAGGTCCGGGCCCACGGTGTCCGCGGTGAAGCCGGGGGAGAGCGGCAGGCCGAGGACCGGCACGACCCGGGTCGCCCGCAGGGCGTAGACCCGCAGCACGGCGCGGTCGTCCGCGGTGACGAGGGCGGTGATCAGCTCCGGGCGCCCGTCGCCGGTCAGGTCCCGGTACTGCGGCGGGCGCAGACCGCAGTGCGGGCAGTGGAGCAGGGCCACCCGCTCGTCCCGCTCCAGGGCCGGGTCCTTCTCCAGCACCTCGGCGGCGGGCACGGTGCGGATGTCGCCCGAGGCGGCCGCGACGCCCCGGAGCGGGGCGGGCGCCGAGCCGCGCGCGGGGGCCGGGGCGGACGGCGAGGACGCCGCCCCGGCCCCCGGCCAGAGCGCCTGCGGGGTCGGGTGGGGCGCGACGGCGCGGGTGCGCCCGCCGTCGTGGAGCTGCCCGGGTGCGCCGCAGCCCGCGGCGAGCAGGGCGCCCGCCGCGGCCAGGACCCCCGCCGTGGTCCGCCACCGGGCCGTGCGGCCGTCTGTCCTCACCGTGGTCCCGCCTTTCGCGCGCAGGGGGCCTCCGGCGTCCGCCGGCTCCGGCCCGCAGCCTAGGTCCGTCCGGGCCGGGACCGGCCCCCGGGTCCCCGCCGGAAACACTCCTGACTTTGCGTCAGGAGGGCCGGGGGTGTCAGGGGCCGGCCGGCTCGGCCAGGACGATGATGTTGTCGGTCCAGTGGCCGCCCGCGCCCAGGGTGCCGCCGCAGGTGATGAGCCTCAGCTCCGGGCCGCGGGTGTCGCCGTACACCAGGGCGGTGGGGAAGGCGCTCTTCGGGTACTGGACCAGCCGGCTGACCCGGAAGGCCGCGGTGGTCCCGTCCGAGCGCCGGACCTCGATGCGGTCCCCGGGCGCCAGCGACGGCAGCCGCCGGAAGACGGCCGGGCCGTGCACGGTGTCGTAGTGGCCGACCAGGACGGCCGGCCCGGTCGCGCCCGGGGCGGGACCGTCGCGGTACCAGCCCACCTCGTCGGCGCGGCCGGCGGAGGGCACCTCCAGGGTGCCGTCGGGGTTGAGGCCGAGGGCCCGGACGGGCGCGTCCACCCCGGCCGCCGGGATGGCCAGCCGCACGGGCCGCGCGACGGCCCGGGCGGGCGGTCCGGCGCCGGGCCGCGGTGCGCCGCGGCCCGCCGGGGCGGTCCCGGCCGCCGCGCGGGAGGGTGCGGCTCCGGCCGTCCCGTGGCCGGGCGCGGCGGCGGCGATCCGCACCGTGGGCCGGTCCGCGGCGCGGTCGACCATTCCGGCGCCCAGCCCGAGGAGGAGCAGGCCGGCCGCCGCGGCGGGCACCCACGAGGGGCGCCCGCCGCGGCGCTGCCGGCGGCGCTCAGCCCCGGGCACCGGCACGGCGGCGACGCGCGGCGAGGCCGACGGCGGCGACGCCCGCGGCGGCCAGTCCGGTGCCGCCGACCGTCATCGCGGTGGACGGGCCGGTGTCGCCCTGGCCCGCCTGCGCGCCGCCCCGGGGCACGACCCGGACCTGCCCGGTGCCGGTGCCGGACGGGGCGCTGCTCCCGGCCGGCGGAGAGGCGGGGGCGGCGCTCCGCGTCGGGGCGGGGCTGGGGGCGGCGCTCCGGGCGGGGGCGGGGGCGGCGCTCCGGGTCGGGACGGGGCTGGGGGCGGCGCTCCGGGCGGGGGCGGGGGCGGAGCCGCCCGTGACGCCCGTGCCGCTGCCCGTACCGGCGGGGGGCGGGGCCGGACGGCCCGCGGCGGACGCGGCCGGGGCGAGCAGGACGCCGGCCGCGGTGAGGCCGGCCAGGGCCAGCGGCAGGACGGAGCGGATGACCGTGCGAGGGGGCATGTCTCGATCTCCTGGTGTGCGCCCCCGGCCCGGTCGGCCGGAGGCTGGCACCGCAGACGCTAGGAACACCTCGTCTCGGCCACCGGCAGGAGCCGTCACGGCCACCCGTCGGCTTCGTAACAGAACCGCCGCCCGGCGCCGGCCGTGCGGCGCGGGGCGGGGTGCACGCTGCTCCCGGCGGCCCGGCGGCCCGGCGGCCCGGCGGCCCGGCGGCCCGGTGCGCGGGTCGTCGGGTCCCGGCGCCCGCCCCGGGTCCTACCGGGCGGGCAGCACGCGGAAGACGGGGTAGCCGGGGGCGATGCGCAGCAGCTCGGCGTCGGACGCGTCGGGGCCGACGCCGTCGAAGAACACCCCGACCTCGAACTTCCACCGCTTCAGGTACGCCCGCAGCACCTCGGGCTTGTCGGCGTCGGCCAGCTCCGCCGCCCGGAACTCCTCCACCCGCCGGCCGAGCCGCAGCTCGCCGCCGCCCGCCACCCGGATGTTGCGCACCCACTGGGTGTGGCCGCGGGGCGCGACCAGGTAGCGCTCGCCGCCGTGGGCGAGCAGGTTGACCGGGGTGGTGCGCCACTCGCCGCTCTTGCGCCCCCGGACGGCGAGCACCCGGGAGCCCCAGACGCTGAGCCCGGCCCGGGTGGCGGCGGCCACGAGGCGGTTGAAGACCTTGTCGGTGAGGCCGCCCGGCCGGACGTAGCGGGTCGGCTGGGGCGCGGCGGCGTCGGACATGGCGGGCTCCTCGGGAGATTTTCGAGAGCGGTGCTCTCGGTTCGTCTGCCATGACTGTGGCACCGGTCGCCGGAGGCTGTCAAGAGCAGTGCTCTCGTCTGTGCGCACCGCTCCGATCCGTGGCAGACTGCCCCCCATGGCTGCGACGCGAACCGCCCGACAGCGGGCCCGTGAGGAACTCACCCTCGAGATCAAGGAGGAGGCCCGCCGGCAGCTCGCCGCCGACGGCGCCCAGAAGCTCTCGCTGCGCGCCGTCGCCCGCGAGCTGGGCATGGTCTCCTCGGCGCTCTACCGGTACTTCCCCAGCCGCGACGACCTGCTCACCGCGCTGATCATCGACGCCTACGACGCCCTGGGGGAGCGGGCCGAGGCCGCCGTCGCCGCCGCGCCCCCCGGCGACGCCCGCGCGCGGTGGCGGGCCCTGTGCCACGCCGTGCGGGACTGGGCGCTCGCGCACCCCCACGAGTACGCCCTCGTCTACGGCACCCCCGTGCCCGGCTACCGGGCGCCGCAGGCCACCGTCGAGCCCGCCGCCCGGGTCGCCCTGGCCATGGCGGCGGTCCTGCGCGACGCGCCGGCCGGGGGGCGGCCGGGGGCGCGCGTCCCCGAGGGGGAGCTCGCCGGCCAGCTGTCCGCCCTGGCCGCACAGCTCGCCCCGGGCGTCGACCCCGCCCTCCTCGCCCGCGGGCTGGCCGCCTGGACGCAGCTCTTCGGCATGGTCAGCTTCGAGCTCTTCGGCCACCTCGTCGGCTCCGCCGACCCGGCCGGGCCGTTCTTCGCCCACACGGTGGAGGAGGCGGCCGACCTCCTCGGGCTCCCGGACTCCCCGCCGGCCCCCTGACCGGCCCTCTCAGGGGCGGCGGCCCCAGGCGGACACCATGGGCGAGGTCGCCAGGTCCAGGCGGCCGGCCTCCACGTTCGCCAGGTGCCGGTCGACCTCCTCGTCGGTGGCCAGCCCCCGCTCCACCAGCAGCCCCCGCACCTGCCGTACGGTCGCCGCCTCCAGCAGGTCCCCCGCGGGCGAGGCGATCGGGAAGCAGGCGTCCGCCCGCACCTCCGTCAGGCCCGCCTCCCGCAGCAGCCGGGGCAGCCGCCGCCCGTACGCCAGGTCGGCGCCGCGCTCCGCCAGCAGCGTCCGGAAGCCGCGGCGCAGCCGGTTGGCCAGCTCCTCCTCCGGCCCGTGCTCGTCGGGGCAGGCGAGCGGCTGCATCGCCGGGTCGGCGTCCTCCAGCAGCAGCACCCCGCCCGGCCGCAGGGCGCCGGCCATCGTCCGCAGCGCCCGCTCCCGGTCGGCGACGTGGACCAGGACCAGCCGGGCGTGCACCAGGTCGAAGGACTCCCGCGGCGGCTCGTCCGCGGCCACGTCGTGGCGCCTGACCTCCACCACCGGTCCGGCCGCCTCCCGGGTCCAGGAGACGTCGATGTCGGTCGCCAGCACCCGCCCCCGCGGCCCGACCCGGCCGCCCAGCCACCGCACGACGGAGGGTCCCCCGGCGCCCACCTCCCAGCAGTGCCAGCCGGGGCCGACGCCCAGGTCGTCGAGGTGGCGGAAGGTCGAGGCGTCGAAGAGCTCCGCGAGGGCGTCGAACCGCTCGCCCGCCTCGGCCTGCCGGTTGTCCAGGAGGTACCCCTCGTCGCGCGCCATGCCCCGATCCTCCCACCGCCCGGCCGCCCCGCCCGGTCCCGGGCCGGCCCGGCCGGCCGCCGCGGCCCGGCCCCGGGAAAACCCGCTGCGCCCGGGGCCCCGCCGGGCCTACGCTCCGCCGCATGGCCCGTCTGCTCTCGGTGAACCTGGCCCGCCCCCGCCCCAACCCCGCCAAACCCGACGTCGGCACGACCGGCATCGACAAGCGGCCCGTGGACCACCCGGTGGAGGTGCGCGCCCCCGGGCCCAAACGCGGCGGCCTCGGCGGCGGACTGGTGGGCGACCGCGTCTGCGACACCCGCCACCACGGCGGCGACGACCAGGCCGTCTACGCCTACGCCCGCGAGGCGCTGGACGCCTGGCAGGCGCAGCTCGGCCGGGAGCTGCCGAACGGCTCCTTCGGCGAGAACCTGACGACCGCCGGGCTGGACGTGGACGGCGCGCTCATCGGCGAGCGGTGGCGGGTCGGCGGCTCGGTGCTGCTGGAGGTCGCGGTGCCGCGCATCCCCTGCGGCACCTTCGCCGTCTGGCTGGACGAGCGCCGCTGGGTGCGGCGGTTCACGCTGCGGGCGCTGCCCGGCGCCTACCTGCGGGTCGTCGAGCCCGGGGAGGTCCGGGCGGGCGACCCGGTGGCGGTGGAGTTCCGCCCCGACCACCGGGTGACCGTGGCGGGGTGCTTCCGCGCGCTGACCACCGAGCCCGGGCTGCTGCCGGGCCTGCTCGCCGCCGAGCAGCTCCCCGAGGACGTCAGGGCCGCCGCCCGGCGCCGCACCCGGGAGGCGCCGTTCCCGCCGCCCGGGCCCGGGGAGGACTGACCCGCCGTCGCGACACGGCACCGGGACGCGGCACGGGGACACGGCGCCGGGACGCGGCACGGGGACACGGCACCGGGCCCCGCCGCGTCGGCCCGGGGGCCCCGCCGCGCGCGGGGCCCCCGGGCCGGCCGTCAGGCCGAGACCAGCGGCCGGGGGTGGTCCGGGGCGCTCGGCGCCCGGGACGCGGCGATCCGCAGCTCGACGATGTCCCGCACGGCCGGCCACTCCTCGTCCAGGATCGAGTAGAACGCCGTCCCCCGGACCATGCCGTCCAGGCCGCGGGTGTGGGCCCGGCGCACGCCCTCGCAGACGGCGCCCAGCCGCTCGATCGCGGCCCGGGAGCGCAGGTTGCGGGCGTCGGCCCGCAGGGAGATCCGCCGCACGCCCCAGGTCTCGAAGGCGTGCCGGAGCATCAGCAGCTTGGCCTCGGTGTTGATCCCGGTGCCCTGCGCGCGGGCCGAGAGCCAGGTGCCGCCGATCTCGGCGGCGTCCGGCACGGCGGCCCACGGGTCGCCGACCGGACCGCGCGGGGCCGGCGGCCAGACCACCGGCCCCTCCCAGTAGTCCAGCTCGGTGAAGCGGGTCGAGCCCACCACCAGTCCGTCGGACACCCGGACGGTGGCGAACGGCAGCGCCCGGCCGGCGGCCTGGTCGGCCAGGGCGGAGGCGATGTACGCGCGGGCCGCGTCCAGCCCGTGCGGCACGGGCGTGAACGCGTACGCCGTGCGGTCCTCGGCCGCGGCGGCGGCCAGGGCCGGGGCGTGCTGCTCGGTGAGCGGCTCCAGCCGCACCACGCGGCCGGTGAGGGTGACGGAGACGGGCACGGGCCTTCGGTCCTTCGACGAGAAGAGGGCTCCTGCCGCGGTCCGGCCAGGAGGAAGGTGCGGGCGACCGCCCCGACGCCTGGCCCGGTCCGGGGCAGGCCGGAGGGCCGCCCGGGGCAGGGGGAGCGGGGGGACAGTGTCGGTCCGCGTGATGGCCGGGGAGGGAACGATGCGCGTGAGGAAGCAGGCGGCCAGGTGAAGGCAAGATGCGAGGAGGGGGCTGCCTCCGGCAGGAGGAAGATGCCGGGCAGCGAGAGGACGATACCTGCCTGCGGGCCGTGCGTCATCCCGCGGCGCGCCGACACCGGCGCGCGGGGCCGCGGCGCGCGCCGACCGCCGTCCCCGGGTGGTCGGCGCCCGGCCCGCGGACGGGCCCGGGACGCCTCCGGCCAGCGGTTTCGCCGCCGCCGCGCGGGGGCGCGGGCCGGATCCGCGGTGCGGGGGGCGGTGCGGGGAGCGGTGCGGGAATGCGGCGGCCCCCGTCCGTGCTGAGGGTGTCCGAGGGGGTTCCCGGGCACCGACGGCCGGGGCCCGTCCGGAACGGAAGGGATGGGGTTCGCGGTGCGCGATCCGGAAGCTCTGTACGACCTGGAGCGCGAGGGCGTGGAGGCGGTGGCGGCCACGGCGGCGTCCTCGCCAGGCCTGGTCCTGCTCTACCACCTCACGGGCTTCATGGACGCCGGCGAGACCGGCGGCCAGGTGGTCGAGCACCTGCTGGAGCAGGGCGGCCCGCAGGTGGTGGCCCGCTTCGACCACGACCGCCTCGTGGACTACCGGGCACGCCGGCCCGTGCTGACCTTCGACCGCGACCACTGGTCGGAGTACGAGGCGCCCGAGAT
Source organism: Streptacidiphilus sp. ASG 303 (assembly GCF_020991365.1). GTDB lineage: Bacteria > Actinomycetota > Actinomycetes > Streptomycetales > Streptomycetaceae > Peterkaempfera. The sequence continues at coordinate 196,141 of NZ_JAJLRA010000005.1, read as the reverse complement.
CCTGCTGCAGCTGGTCCGCGACGCGGCCGGCACGCCGTTCCTGCTGCTCAGCGGCCCGGAGCCGGACGTCGAGTGGGAGCGGTTCGCCGCCGCCGTGCGCGGCCTCGCGGTCCGCTTCGGGGTGCGGCTCGCGGTGGACTTCCACGGCATCCCCATGGGCGTGCCGCACACCCGCCCGGTCGGCCTGACCCCGCACGGCAACCGGCTGGACCTGGCCGCCGGCCACCCCCGCTGGTTCGAGCAGGCGCAGGTCCCCGGCAGCGCCCAGGCGCTGCTGGAGTACCGGCTCTCCGAGGCCGGCCACGACGTGCTCGGCTTCGCCGCGCACGTCCCGCACTACGTCGCCCGCTCGCCCTACCCGGCGGCGGCCGTCGCCGTGCTGGAGGCGGTCCAGTCCGCCACCGGCCTGGTCCTGCCGGCCACGGAGCTGCGCGAGCGGGTCGCCGAGGTCCGCGAGGACATCGACGGCCAGCTGGCCGAGGGCGGCGGCGACCTGCCCACCGCCATCCGGGGCATGGAGAGCCAGTACGACGCCGTGGCGGGCGCGGAGGGGCGCGAGAGCCTCCTTGCCGAGCAGGTGGACCTGCCGTCCGCCGACGAGCTGGGGCGCCGCTTCGAGCAGTTCCTGGCCGAGCAGGAGCGCGGCGCGGACTGACCCGCGCGGGCCCGGCCGGGCCGTGCCGGGCCGGGCCCCCGTCCGTCGGCCGGGCCCCCGCGCGCCCGTCCGCCCGGGGGCCGGTCCCGGACGCGCCCGCCGGGGACCCCGGGCGGGCGGCCCGCCGCACGCCCCCGTACCGTCGAGGGACGGGCGTGCGGTCCGCGGAACGGGCCGTCCGCCGAGCCCGGACCGGAACCTGGGGAGGCCCGCGCCGATGAAGCCCCCGCGTACGAAGCCCCCGCGCGTGCGGTCCCTGCGCACCGCCGCCGGCGCCCTCGCCGCGGCCGGCGCCCTCCTGCTCTCCGCCGCCTGCTCCGGGGGCCCCGGCACCCGGGCGGGTGGCCCGGAGGCCGCCGCCCCCTCGGCGACCGGCTCCCCGGCCGCCTCCCCCGCCGCGACGGCCGCCCCGCCGCCGGCGTCCCGGGGCGGCGCCCCGGCCCTCCACGGCTCCTACGTCGCGCTCGGCGACTCCTACACCTCCGGCCCGCGCATCCCCCCGCAGCACGGCACCCCCGAGGGCTGCGAGCGCTCCGGCCGCAACTACCCGGCCCTGGTGGCCCGCGCCCTGCGGGTGCCGGCGGCCGGCTTCCGCGACGTCAGCTGCAGCGGCGCCGTCATCGCCGACCTCGCCTCGCCCCAGGGCGTCCCCGGAGGGGCCAACCCCGCCCAGTTCTCCGCCCTGTCGCCGCGCACCGCACTGGTGACCGTCGGGATCGGCGGCAACGACGTGGGCTTCATCCAGGTCCTCACCCGCTGCGTCCAGGCGGGCGTGATGCGCGGCCTCGGCCTGGGCGGCGGCAGCGCCGCGCCCGCCGGCGACGCCCCCTGCCGCGACTCCTACACCCCCGCCGGCCTCGGCCTGCTCCAGCGGCGGATCGACACCGCCGGCCGCGACCTGGAGGCCGCGCTCACCGAGGTCCGGCGCCGGGCGCCTCACGCCCGCGTCCTCGTGCTCGGCTACCCGGAGCTCGTCCCGGCCTCCGGCGCGGGCACGGCCTGCTCCTCGCTGATGGGCCTGGCCCCGGGCGACGTCGCCTTCCTCCACGACCACGAGCGGCGGCTCGACGCCGCGCTGCGCCGCGCCGCCGGGGCCGCGGGCGCCCGGTACGTCGACACCCGGACGCCCTCGCAGGGCCGCGACGCGTGCTCCCCGGCGGCCGTCCGCTGGATCGAGCCGCTCTCCCCGGCCTCCGCCGCCGCGCCGGTCCACCCCAACGCCCGCGGCGAGCGAGGCATGGCCGACGCCGTCCTGCGCGCCCTGGGTGCGCCGGACGGTCCGGGCTGAGCGCCGCCCGGCGTCCGGCGCGGAGTGCCCGGCCCGGTCCCCGCTGCGGTAGTACCGTGCGGAGCGCCGGTGTCCCGGCGCCGCCCCGGAGGAAGGAGAGCGTGGTGACTGCCACCGAGGACCGGCCGCAGATGCTGGTCGAGGAGTTCGAGCGCATCGCGGTCGCCGCCGACCGCGAGGGCGTCCGCCTCGAGTTCATCCACGGGAAGCCGGGGGTCAAGGCGGTGTCGGACGGGGACCACGACGAGATCGTCCGCCGGGTCATGGAGCACTGCATGCAGCAGCGGCCCGACCTGTGGCTCTACCCGGAGCGGGGTCCGAAGGTCGAGGCGTACCGGAAGGGGCACGCCAAGCCGGACGGCGCGCTCGCACCTCGGGGGAGTTTCGCCGGACAGGGGGAGTGGGCCGACGCCGACCGGGTCCTGATGGTGCTGGAGGTCACTTCCTACGACACCGACACCGACCGGCGGGACCGGGAGGACAAGCCCCGCGTCTACGCGGAGGCGGGCATCCCGGTCTACCTGCTGGTCGACCGGGACTCCTGCGAGGTCCTCGTCCACAGCGAGCCCGAGGGGGGCGTGTGCGGAGCCCTCGTCCGCCGTCCTTTCGGCAGGGAGGTGCGGCTGCCGCAGCCCGTCGGCGTCGTGCTGGACACCGAGGCCCTCAGGAGCTGGGTGCGCTGACCGCCGCCCGGTCCACCGGGCACGGCCCGGCGGCCCGGATCAGCCGACGGACCGTCAGGGTGCTTCCCCGTCAGTCCGCGACCCGGACCGCGTGGACGGGGATGCGGACCGACGGGTCGTCCAGGCACACGCCGGTGGCCAGGTCGAAGCGCTGCTTGAGCAGCGGCGAGGCCACGTACGGGCCGCCCCCGGCGGCGGAGCCCAGCAGCCCGCGGGAGAGGACGTGGGCGCCGGTGAACGGGTCGCGGTTGCCGACCGCCCACACCCGGTCGCGGCGGTCCCGGAAGACGGCGGCCTGCCGGCCGTCGGGCAGCAGCACGGCCACCCCGCGGCCCGGGGTGAGCAGCGGCCAGTCGCAGACGGGCACCCAGGCGCCGCCGGTCAGCAGCTCCACGCGGGCGGTCCCGGGATCCGCCGGGGAGGCGGCGGCGGGGGAGGCGGCGGGGGCGGCGGTGGGAGCGGTCATCGGGAGCGGACCTCCAGGAGCGGGGCGCGGCCGGGCGCGCCGTCGGACGAGCGGTCGGGGCGGTCGGTGCGGTCGCGGCCGGGGCCGTCGGGGTCGAGGGAGCGCAGCAGGTCGTCCTCGGAGAGCAGCACCTCCAGGTCGGGCCGGACCTGGTCCCGCTCCGGCACGAACCGCACCGTGGGGTCGGGCACCCCCGGCGCGTTGACGAAGGAGACGAAGCGCCGCAGCCGCTCGGGGTCGGCGAGGGTCGCGGCCCACTCGTCCTGGTAGCGGCCGACGTGGCGGGCCATCAGGGCCTCCAGCTCGCCGCAGATCCCGAGCGAGTCCCCCACCACGACGTCGCGCACGTGGTCCAGCCCGCCGTCGATCCGCTCCAGCCAGGCGGAGGTGCGCTCCAGCCGGTCGGCGGTGCGGATGTAGAACATCAGGAACCGGTCGACCAGCCGGACGAGCCCCTCGTCGTCCAGGTCCTGCGCCAGCAGGTCGGCGTGGCGGGGGTCGGCGCCGCCGTTGCCGCCGACGTAGAGGTTCCAGCCGGCGGAGGTGGCGATGACGCCGAAGTCCTTGCCCCGGGCCTCGGCGCACTCCCGGGCGCACCCGGAGACCGCCGACTTCAGCTTGTGCGGCGAGCGCAGGCCCCGGTAGCGCAGCTCCAGCCGGATCGCCATCGCCACCGAGTCCTGCACCCCGTACCGGCACCAGGTGGAGCCCACGCAGGACTTCACCGTCCGCAGCGACTTGCCGTAGGCGTGGCCCGACTCGAAGCCCGCGGCGACCAGCCGCGACCAGATCTGCGGCAGCTGGTCCACCCGGGCGCCGAACAGGTCGATCCGCTGCCCGCCGGTGATTTTCGTATAGAGGCCGAAGTCGCGGGCGACCTCGCCGATCACGATGAGCCGCTCCGGGGTGATCTCGCCGCCGGGGATGCGGGGGACCACCGAGTACGAGCCGTTCCGCTGCAGGTTGGCGAGGAAGTGGTCGTTGGTGTCCTGCAGGGCCGCCTGCTCGCCGTCGAGGATGTGCGCCGGGGCGTCCAGCTCCGGCGCGAGCGAGGCCACGACCGACGCCACCGTGGGCTTGCAGACCTCGCAGCCCTCGCCGCCCCGGGCCTCCTCCCGCCCGTACCGGTCGAGCAGCTCGGCGTGGGTGGCGGTCCCGGTGACCCGCACGATCTCGTACAGCTCGGCGCGGGTCCGCGCGAAGCACGGGCACAGGCCCCGGTCGACGGCGACGCCGGACGCCTCCAGCTCGTCGTGGACCAGGGACGTCAGCAGCCGCACGCAGGAGCCGCAGCCGGTGCCGGCCCTGGTGCAGGCCTTGACCTCGGGCACGGTGGTGCAGGCGTGCTCCGCGACGGCGGCGCGCACCGCGCCCTTGGTGACGTTGTGGCAGTTGCAGACCACCGCGTCGTCCGGCAGCGCCGAGGGGCCGAGCGCCGCCGGCGCGCCCGCGCCGGCGGGCAGCACCAGCGCCTCCGGCGGCGCGGGCAGCGGGGTGCCGGTGCCGGCGAGCGGCCGCAGCGCGGCGTACGCCTCCGCGTCGCCGACCAGGATGCCGCCCAGCAGGGCGCCGTCCGCGGTGACCACCAGCTTCTTGTAGACGCCGGAGCGGGAGTCGGAGTACACGACCTCCAGGGCGCCCTCGGAGGCGGCGAAGGCGTCGCCGAAGCTGGCCACGTCCACGCCCAGCAGCTTGAGCTTGGTGGAGAGGTCCGCGCCGGTGAACGTGCCCGTGCCCCCGGCCAGCTGCGCGGCGACCGCCTGCGCCATCTCGTACCCGGGCGCGACCAGGCCGTACACCCGGCCGTCCACCGCCTGCGCGCACTCGCCGATCGCGAAGACCCGCGGGTCGGTGACGGACCGGCAGTCCGCGTCCACCCGGACGCCGCCGCGCTCGCCGACCTCCAGCCCGCAGTCGCGGGCCAGCGCGTCGCGGGGGCGCACGCCCGCGGAGAAGACCACCAGGTCGGCGGCGAGTCCCGAACCGTCGGTGAAGGCCATGCCGGTGACGGCGCCCGCCGCGTCCACCGCGACCGCCTTCGTGCCGACACCGGTGTGGACCACGACGCCCAGCTCCTCGACGGTGCGCCGCAGCGCCTCGCCGCCGCCGTCGTCCACCTGCACCGGCATCAGCCGCGGGGCGAACTCCACGACGTGCGTCTCCAGCCCGAGCCCCTTCAGCGCCCCGGCCGCCTCCAGGCCCAGCAGGCCGCCGCCGACCACCGCGCCGACCCGGGCGCCCCGCGCGTACTCCTCGATGGCGAGCAGGTCCTCGACGGTGCGGTAGACGAAGCAGCCCGTCGCGTCCCTCCCCTCCACCGGCGGCACGAACGGGTACGAGCCGGTGGCCAGCACCAGGGTGTCGTAGCGCACGACGAGGCCGGAGCGGGCGGTCACCGTGCGGGCGGCCCGGTCCACGGCCACCGCCGGGTCGCCGAGGCGGACCTCGAAGCCGTGCCGTTCGGCGAAGCCCTCCTCGCCCAGCAGCAGGTCCTCGGCGGTGAGGCCGGAGAAGTACGAGGTCAGCCGGACGCGGTCGTAGGCGGGACGCGGCTCCTCGGCCAGGACGACCACCCGCAGGCGGGCGGCGGCGCCGTTCTCGGCCAGCGCCTCCAGGAGGCGGTGGCCGACCATGCCGTACCCGACCAGGACGACGACGGGCTTCTCGAGGGTGTCGGTCATCGGGGGTTCCCTCCGTGGGGCGTGCCGTGGGTGGTGCCGCGGGGGCCCGCGTGGGCGCTCCCGTGGGCGGTGAGCAGGTGGAGCGGGTGGGCGGACAGCGGTTCGTCGTCCTCCCAGGCGTGGGCCAGGGCGCCCACGGTGGCCAGGTCGCCGAGGAGGATGCCGCCGACCACGCGGTCGCCGCGGCCGTCGCGGCGGACCACGACCTTGCGGTAGGAGCCGCGGGTGGCGTCGGCCAGCCGCAGCACCCGGTCCCCGGGTCCGGCGGGCGCCGTCTCGCCGAACGCCGCCAGGTCGAACGCCGCCGGTCCTGCGCCCGGGGTCCCCGGGGCCGGTGTCCCTGCGCCCGGGGCTCCGGCGGCCGGGGTCCCGGCAGGGGCCAGGGTGAGCCGGGTCAGCAGCCGGCTGCCGGTGTAGGCGGGGGCGGGGGCGGCCGCCTCCGGGACCCCGGCCGGGGCCGGTCCCGGGCCGGCGAGCAGCCGCGCCAGCAGGTCGGCCTGCTGGAGGGCCGGGCCCGCCAGGCCGTACACGGTCCCGCGGTGCTCCGCGCAGTCGCCGACCGCGTGGACGTGCGGGTCGGAGGTGGTCAGCCGGTCGTCGACCACCACCCCCCGGCGCACCTCCAGCCCGGCGGCCCGGGCCAGGCCGGTGCGGGGGCGGATCCCGCACGCCACGACCAGCAGGTCCGCCGCCAGGCGGTAGCCGTCGGCCAGCTCCACCGCCGCCACCCGCCTGCGCCGGGTCAGCACCGCGCGGGCCCGGCACTCGGTGTGCACCTCCACGCCGAGCCCGGCCAGGTGGTCCCGCAGCAGCCGGGACGCCTCCGCGTCCAGGTGGCGCTCCATCAGGTGCTCGCCCTGGTGGGCGAGGACCGTCTGCACGCCGCGCGCCGCCAGCGCCCGCGCCGCCGAGACGCCCAGCAGTCCGCCGCCGACGACCACCGCCCGGGCCGTCGGGCCCGTCCGCCGCAGGTGGGCGTCGATGCCGGCGCAGTCGTCCATCGTCCGGAAGGCGAAGGCGCCGTCGGGCAGGTCGCCGCCGTGCCCCGTGCCGCCGTACCCCCCGTACCCCCGGCCCGCCGCGCCGCCCGCGCCCGCCGGGCCGTCCGGGCCGTCCGGGCCGTCCGGGCCGTCCCGGTCGTCCCGGTCGTCGGGGTCGAGGAAGAGTCCGCGCAGCGGCGGGAGCACCGGGTTGCCGCCGGTGGCCAGCACCAGGTCGTCGTAGGGCACGGCCGAGCCGTCGTCGCAGAGCACCCGCCGTTCGGCGCGGTCGATCCGGACCACCCGCACCCCGCGCCGCACCACCGGCCCCTCCGGAACCGGCGGCAGCGCCACCACCTCGGGCGCGTACCGGCCGGCCAGCACCTCGGCCAGCAGCACCCGGTTGTACGCGGGGTGCGCCTCCTCGCCGAGCACGGTGACCCGGAGGCCCCCCTGCCCGCCGTCCGTGCCGCCTCCCGTGCCGCCTCCCGGGCCGCAGCCCGGCCCGCCGGACGCCCCGCGGGCGGCCAGCTGCTGCACCAGCCGGTGGCCGGCCGTCCCGCCGCCCACCACGACGATGCGGCGGGGTGCGCCGTCCGGCCGCCCGCTGCGCGGCCCTGCTCCCGTGGTCATGCGAGAAGGTTCGAACGGTGGTGTTTCCCGACCGGTTCGCGTCTGTTTCACCGGCGGAACGGTGCCCTCAGTGTCCGCGGAACGGCGCTGTGAGCGGCGCGCCCGCGGTGCGTCCGCGCCGGTCGCCGCTGTGCCGTTAGCATCGGCCTGCACACGGATCTTCCCCCCCGCCCGGGACGCCCGTGCCCGGTCCGCCCGTACCCGGGCCGCCCCGCACGAGCCGCCCGGCACGGGCCGTCGGGGGCGGCGCACACGAGGGAGCGGCGATGGGCAGCACCGGCGGGGCGGAGGACCCCGAGCCCGTCGTGGACATCACCCCGCGCGCGGAGGACGAGGCGGAGGCCGACCCCGCTCCCCGCTGGCTCGGACCGCTGCTCGTCGTGGGCCTGCCCGCCGCCGTGGCGGCCGTCCTCGGCTGGGTGCTGTACTGGCAGCTCTCCACCGCCTCCGCCTTCCCCGCCACCGACTCCCGGGCCTGCCCGGGGAGCGTCGAGCCGCTGGGGGACGCCGCCGACCGGCTCGGCGTGCGGGTGCCCGCGGACGCCCGCGACGTCCACTACCTCACCTCGTCCGCCGCCAGCGGCAAGCCCCTGCTCCAGCTGGCCTTCCGGCTGCCGCCGCGCGAGCTGGACCGCGCCCTGGAGGGCAACGGGCTGATGCCCTGGCCCTCCCCGCAGCCGCCCGTCTGGTCGGCCACCGGCGGCATGTGCGGGCTCGGCGACGCGGGCGACGCCCTCACCCGCTGGACGGGGGCGGTCCCCGCCTCCGGCGGCCCGCTGCGGGCCGAGGTGTCCACCGGCGGCGCCCCGGTCACGGTGCAGGTCCTGCTCACCGCCGAGAGCTGACGGTCCGCCGGCCTCCCGGTCCCGCCGTCACCCGCCCGCCGGCTCCAGCCGCACCGCGCAGACCTTGAACTCCGGCATCCGCGAGACCGGGTCCAGCACCGGGTTGGTGACGGTATTGGCCCGCCCCGCGCCCGGCCAGTGGAACGGCATGAAGACGGTGTCCGGACGGATCGCGTCCGTGAGCCGGGCCGGGGCGACGGCGCGGCCGCGGCGGCTCACCACGGCGACCGGGGCGCCCTCGCCGATCCCCAGCCGCTCGGCGAGCCGGGGGTGCAGCTCCACGAACGGGCCCGGCGCGGCCGCCGCCAGGGCGGCCACCCGGCGGGTCTGGGCCCCGGACTGGTACTGCGCCAGCACCCGGCCCGTCGTCAGCCGCAGCGGGTACTCGGCGTCCGGCTCCTCGGCGGCCGGGCGGTGCTGGACGGCGGCGAAGCGGGCCCGGCCGTCCGGGGTGGCGAAGCGGTCCAGGAAGAGGCGCGGCGTGCCGGGGTGGTCCGCCGACGGGCAGGGCCAGAAGACGCCGTCCTCGGCCGCGATCCGCCCGTAGCCGATGCCCGCGTAGTCCGCCGGCCCGCCCGCCGACGCCCGCCGCAGCTCGTCGAAGGCCTTCTCCGGCTCCACCGGGAAGCCCTCGCCGTGGCCCAGCCGGGCCGCCAGCCCGTGCAGCACCTCCAGGTCGCTGCGCACCCCCGGCGGCGGGTCCACCGCCCTGCGGCGCAGGACGACCCGGCCCTCCAGGGTGGTCATGGTGCCGGTCTCCTCGGCCCACTGGGCGACCGGCAGCACCACGTCGGCCAGGGCCGCGGTCTCGGAGAGCACCACGTCGCTGACGGCCAGGAGGTCCAGGGCGGCGAGCCGCTCGGCGACGTGCGCGGCGTGCGGGGCCGAGACCACCGGGTTGGAGCCCGCCACCAGCAGGGCGCGCACGTCCCGGCCGAGGGAGTCCAGCAGTTCGTACGCGCTGCGGCCGGGGCCTGGCAGCGACTCCGGGTCCACGCCCCACACGGCGGCGACGTGGGCGCGCGCCGCGGGGTCGTCCAGCCTGCGGTAGCCGGGCAGCTGGTCCGCCTTCTGCCCGTGCTCGCGGCCGCCCTGCCCGTTGCCCTGCCCGGTGAGGCAGCCGTACCCCGAGTGCGGGCGGCCGGCCCGGCCGGTCGCCAGGCAGAGGTTGATCCAGGCGCTCACCGTGTCGGTGCCCTTGGACTGCTGCTCCGGCCCGCGGGCGGTCAGCACCATCGACGCCTCCGCGTCGCAGAACAGCCGCACCGTCTCGCGCAGCTGCGGCACCGGCACGCCGGTGACCGACTCCACCAGCTCCGGCCAGTGCGCCATCGCCGCCGCCCGCGCCTCCGGCCACCCCGTGGTGCGCTCCGCGACGAAGGCCTCGTCGGTGCGCCCCTCCGCCACCACCAGGTGCAGCAGGCCCAGCGCCAGCGCCAGGTCGGTGCCGGGGCGCGGCGCCAGGTGCAGGTCCGCCAGCCCGGCGGTGCGGGTGCGGCGCGGATCGACCACGACCAGCCGGCCGCCGTTCTCCCTCAACTCCCGCAGGTACCGGACGAAGGGCGGCATGGTCTCCGCCGGGTTGCCGCCCACCAGGACCAGGCAGCCGGTCCGGGGGATGTCCTCCAGCGGGAACGGCAGCCCCCGGTCCAGGCCGAACGCCCTGTTCTGCGCGGCCGCCGCCGACGACATGCAGAACCGGCCGTTGTAGTCGACCGTCGCGGTCCGCAGCACCACGCGGGCGAACTTCCCCAGCAGGTAGGCCTTCTCGTTGGTCAGCCCGCCGCCGCCGAACACGCCGACCGCGTCACGGCCGTGGGCCTCCGCTGTGCGGGACAGGCCGGCGGCGACCCGGTCCAGCGCCTCGTCCCACGTCGCGGGCTCCAGCGGCGCGCCGCGCCGGGGCCGCACCAGGGGCACCGTCAGCCGGGCGCCGGGGGCGAGCAGCGCCGCCGCGTTCGCGCCCTTGCCGCACAGCGCGCCCCGGTTCACCGGGAACGCGGGCCGCTCCACGACCTCGACCGGCACCGCGCCGCCGCTGCTCCCGCCGGAGCCGGAGCCGGATCCGGATCCGGGCCCGGCCGCCGGCCTCAGCCCCATGCCGCACTGCAGCGCGCAGTACGGGCAGTGGGTGTCGACGGCGGGCCGGGCGGCGGCGGGGGTCGGTGCGGCGGCTTCGCTCATGCCGAGCAGCGTGCGGCGGGGCTGTTTCGCGGCCGCGGCCCGGGCGTTACGCGGCCGGTACGGTGCCCTCAGCGGCGGTCCGGGGCGGCTGTGAGGCCGGGCCCCGCGGGGCGTGCGGGCCCCTCCCGCCCCGCGTCCCGCCGCCGTGAGGCCCGGGAAACCACCCGTGACGGCCGTGCAACCGCCGGGAAACACCCCGGGGGGACGCTGGACGCATGACGCAGCCCCTGTGGGACTCCAGCGCCTCGGAGCTCATGTCCGAGATCGCCGCCCGGTTCTCCTCCGGGCTCGCCGTCCGGCACGCGCACCCGGCGGCCCGCCCCGGACCGGCACTGCACCCGGCCGTCTCCTCCGGCGCCGCCCCCGGCCCGGCCGGCCCCGGACGCGGGCGCCGCCGCCCGGCCCTCGTCGCCGTCGCGCACGGCTCCCGCGACCCGGCCGCCGGCGCCGAGGTCCGCCGGCTGCTGGACCGGGTGCGCGCCCTGCGCCCCGGCCTCCCGGTCCACCTCGCCCACCTCGGCCTGGACGAGCCGCTGCTGCCCGACGTCCTCGCGGGGCTCGCCGGGGAGGCGGTGCTCGTCCCGCTGCTGCTCGGCCGCGGGTACCACGTCAGGGCGGACATCCCGCAGGCCCTCGCCGCGGCCCCGCACCTGGCCGCCGCCGTCGCCCCGCCGCTGGGCCCGCACCCGCTGCTCACCGACGCCCTGCACGACCGCCTCGCCGAGGCGGGCCCGCTCCCGCGCGCCGGCGACGCCGTCGTCCTGGCCGCCGCCGGCTCCCGCGACCCCGACTCCGCCGCCGACACCGGGGCCCAGGCCCGCCTCCTCGCCGCCCGCCTCGGCGTGCCGGTCCTCCCCGGCTGCGTCGCCGCTGGCCCGCCCACGGTCGCCGAGGCCGTGGCCGCCCTCGCCGCCCGGGGCCACCGCCGGATCGCCGTCGCCGGGTACTTCACCGCGCCCGGCGACTTCGCCCGCCGGGCCGCCGCGGCGTCCCCCGGGCCCGCCTCGGCGCCGCTGGGCGCCCACCCCGCCCTGGCCCGCCTCGTCCTCGCCCGCTACGACCGCGCAGCCGCAGCCGCAGCCGCAGCCGCAGCCGCAGCCGCAGCCGCAGCCGCCGTCCGCACCGCGGAGCCGGGTGCCGCCGCCCGTACCGCCGCGCCCGCCCGCCGCAGGGCCCTCGCGGCCGGCTGACCCGGAAGCGGCCCCGCCGCGCCCGCGCCCGTGGCATGCTGCCGCGCGTGGACACCCGTGCGAGCACCGCTCCGGACAGCAGACCCGCCGCCCTCCTCCGCGTCGCCACCGAGCTCACCGCCTGGACCGCCGCCCCCTGGGCCCTCGCCCGGCACTCCGTCGTCCTGGCCGTCCTCGCCGACGTGCTCCTCATCGGCCTGCCGGCCCTCCTCTCCACCCCCGGCGACAAGAAGAGCACCCTGGTGCCCGTCCCGGGCCCGGTCACCATCGTCCTGGTCCTGCTCCAGCTCGACGCCGCCGTCGCCGGCGCCTGGTTCGCCTGGCCCCGCCCCGCGGCCGTCGCCGTCACCGTCCTCGCCGCAGCCTGCCTGGTCCTGGAGCAGCCCCGCTGGCGGTGGCTCGCCACCGCCCGCCCCGGCCGGCGGCACGGCGGCGGGGAGGTGCGCGACCGCGCTGCCGGAGGGGCTCTCGGGGAGGGGCCGCGCTGAGCCGGCCGGACCCGGGCACTCCCGCCCGTACGCCGCCGGAGCCGCGGGGCGCGGCGGGCCCGCCGGCGCCGCCCCCGGCGCCGCCGTCCGCGCGGCGGGGCCGGGATGCCGCACGCCGGGCGTACGGTGGCCGGTATATGGACGACACCGAGCAGGCCACCGCCGTCCGGACCGGCGCCGACGGGACGGCACCGTACGACGTCGCCGCCGAGGCGCGCTGGGTGCCCGAGCCGGACAAGCGGCCGGGGCGCACCGCGTTCCAGCGCGACCGCGCCCGGGTGCTGCACTCCGCCGCGCTGCGCCGCCTGGCCGGGACCACGCAGGTGGTGGCGCCCATGCTCAGCGACTTCCCCCGCACCCGGCTCACCCACTCGCTGGAGTGCGCCCAGGTCGGCCGGGAGCTGGGCGCCGCGCTCGGCTGCGACCCGGACCTGGTGGAGGCCGCCTGCCTCGCCCACGACCTCGGCCACCCGCCCTTCGGCCACACCGGCGAGGAGGCCCTGGACGTGGCCGCCGCCGCGTGCGGCGGCTTCGAGGGCAACGCGCAGTCGCTGCGGATCCTCACCCGCCTGGAGCCCAAGCGCTTCGCCCCGCCCGGCGGGCCGCCGACCCGGCTGGCGCCGTGGCCCGGTCGCAGCGTGGGCCTGAACCTCACCCGCGCCGCCCTCGACGCCGCCACCAAGTACCCCTGGACGCGGGGCGGCCACCCCACCGAGCCCCGCTCGTCCAAGTACGGCGTCTACGCCGAGGACCTGCCGGTCTTCCGCTGGGTGCGGGCCGCCGTGCCGCCGGGGCGGCGCTGCTTCGAGGCGACCGTCATGGACTGGTCCGACGACGTCGCCTACTCCGTCCACGACCTGGAGGACGGCCTGCACGCCGGCCACGTCGACCCGGCCGCGCTCACCGGCCCGGCCGAGCGGGCGGAGCTGTTCGCCGTCGCCGCCCGGTACGCGCCCGGCGCCTCCGCCGACGAGTTCGGCGAGGCGCTGGACCGCCTCCAGGCACAGGAGTGGTGGCCGCGCTCCTACGACGGCTCGGCCCGCGACCGGGCCCGGCTGAAGGACACCACCAGCCAGCTCATCGGCCGCTTCTGCCTGGCCGCCGAGCGGGCCACCCGCGAGCGCCACGGTCCGGGGCGGCTGACCCGGTACCGGGCCGAGCTGGTGGTGCCGTACGGCGTCCGGCTGGAGTGCGCCGTGCTCAAGGCGGTCGCCGTCCGGTACGTGATGCAGCGCGCCGACCAGGCCGAGCTGCGCTCCCGGCAGCGGGTGGTGATCGCCGAGCTGGCCGAGGTGCTGCTGCGGGACGCGCCGCACGGGCTGGACCCGGTCTTCCTGGCCATGTTCGAGGAGGCCGGGGACGACCGGTCCCGGCTGCGGGCCGTGGTCGACCAGATCGCCTCGCTCACCGACGCCTCCGCGCTGGCCCTGCACCGCACACTGGTGCAGGAGCGGTGACGATCCGGTGCGGGGGCCGTCCGGCTCTTCACCCGGGCGGACGCCGGGGGGATCCTCGTCCGCAGGGGCAGCCCGTCCGGACCGGCCCCCGGTCCGGACGGGCGTAACCTGGCAGTCACCGTGTGTGGCCGGACTCCGTGCGGCCTGCCGCGGAACAGGGCGGAACAGGGGAGAGCGGACGTGGTGGACACCAACGGGACCTTCGTCATCGTGGGCGCCGGCCTCGCCGGGGCCAAGGCGGCGGAGACGCTCCGCGCCGAGGGCTTCACGGGCCGGGTGATCCTGCTCGGCGACGAGCGGGAGGAGCCCTACGAGCGGCCCGGCCTCTCCAAGGGGTTCCTCACCGGCGCGGAGGAGCGCGACGCGCTGCGGGTGCACGAGCCCGCCTGGTACGCGGCCCACGAGGTGGAGCTGCACCTCGGGCAGCCGGCCACCGCCCTGGACCGCGCCGCGAAGGAGGTGCGGCTCGGCGACGGCAGCGCCCTGCGGTACGACCGGCTGCTGCTCGCCACCGGCTCCTCGCCGCGCCCGCTGCAGGTGCCGGGCGCCGACCTCGCGGGGGTCCACGTGCTGCGGCGGCTGCCGCACGCCGAGCGGCTGCGGTCGGTCCTGCGGACCCTGGGGCGGGAGAACGGGCAGCTGCTCGTCGTCGGCGCCGGCTGGATCGGCCTGGAGGTGGCGGCGGCCGCGCGCGGCTACGGCGCCGAGGTCACCGTCGTCGAGCCGCAGCCGACCCCGCTGCACGGCGTCCTCGGCCCGGAGCTGGGCGCCTTCTTCGCGGACCTGCACCGCGAGCACGGCGTCTCCTTCCAGCTCGGCGCCTCGGTGACCGAGGTCGTCGGGCAGGACGGCATGGTGCTCGCCGCGCTCACCGACACCGGGGAGGAGCTGCCGGCCCACGCCGTGGTCGTCGGCATCGGCGCCACCCCCGACACCGCCCTCGCCGAGGCCGCCGGGCTGGACGTCGCCCCCCGCGGGGAGGGCGGCGGCGTCGCCGTGGACGCCTCGCTGCGCACCTCCGACCCCGACGTCTTCGCCGCCGGCGACGTGGCCTCCGCCTGGCACCCCGTCCTCGGGCGGCGGCTGCGGGTCGAGCACTGGGCGAACGCCCTCAACGGCGGTCCGGCGGCGGCCCGCGCGATGCTGGGGCAGGAGGTCTCCTACGACCGGATCCCCTACTTCTTCAGCGACCAGTACGAGCTGGGCATGGAGTACTCCGGCTTCGCCGCGCCGGGGGAGTACGCCCAGGTGGTGGTGCGCGGGGACGCGGGCAAGCGCGAGTTCCTGGCGTTCTGGCTGGACGCGGAGGACCGGGTGCTCGCCGGGATGAACGCCAACGTCTGGGACGTCGCCGAGTCCGTCCAGCGGCTGGTCCGCTCCCGGCGGCCGGTCGACCCGGAGCGGCTCGCCGACCCCGCGGTGCCGCTGGACGCGGTCCTGGGCTGACCCGCCGCGGTCCTGGGCTGACCCGCCGCGGCCGGGGCCGCCCCGCGTCCGGCGGCCGCTGTCGTCCGGCCCCCGTAGACTTCCTGCGTGGCAGGCAGGATCAGGGACGAGGACGTGCAGGCGGTGCGCAGCGCGCTGCCCATCGACGCGGTCGTCTCCGACTACGTCCAGCTGGTCAGCGGCGGCGGGGCGCAGCTCAAGGGCGTCTGCCCCTTCCACGACGAGAAGTCCGCCTCCTTCTACGTCAACCCCGCCAAGGGCGTCTACCACTGCTTCGGCTGCGGCGAGGGCGGCGACACCCTCGCCTTCGTGATGAAGGTCGAGCACCTCTCCTTCACCGAGGCGGTCGAGCGCCTCGCCGCCCAGGCGGGCATCACCCTGCGCTACGAGGAGGGCGGCTACACCCCCGGCCGGCAGAAGGGCGAGCGGACCCGGCTGGTGGAGGCCCACAAGGTGGCCGCCGCCTGGTTCGCCGAGCAGCTGGGCGGCCCCGAGGCGGAGATCGGCCGCCGCTTCCTCGCCGAGCGGGGCTTCGACGCCGCCGCGGCCGCGCACTTCGGCGTGGGCTACGCGCCGGTCGGCTGGGAGCACCTGGTCCGGTACCTGCGCGGCAAGGGCTTCACCGACCGGGAGATCCTGGCGGGCGGCCTCGCCTCGCAGGGGCAGCGCGGCGGCCTCATCGACCGCTTCCGGGGACGGCTGGTGTGGCCGATCCGCGACATCACCGGCGAGGTGGTCGGCTTCGGCGCGCGGCGGCTGCGCGAGGACGACAACGGTCCCAAGTACCTCAACACGCCCGAGACCCCGATCTACAAGAAGTCGCACGTGCTCTACGGCATCGACCTGGCGAAGAAGGACATCGCCAAGTCGGGCCGGGCGGTGGTCGTCGAGGGCTACACCGACGTGATGGCCTGCCACCTGGCCGGGGTGACCACGGCCGTCGCCACCTGCGGCACCGCCTTCGGCGAGGACCACATCAAGATCATCCGCCGCCTGCTGATGGACACCTCCGCCTACCGCGGCGAGACCGTCTTCACCTTCGACGGCGACGCGGCCGGGCAGAAGGCCGCGCTGCGCGCCTTCGAGGACGACCAGAAGTTCGCCGCCCGCACCTCCATCGCGGTCAGCCCCGGCGGCATGGACCCCTGCGAACTGCGGATCGCCGAGGGCGACGCGGCCGTCCGCAAGCTGGTCGACAACCCGGTGCCGCTCTTCGAGTTCGCCATCCGCAGCACCGTCTCCCGGCACCGGGTGGACACGGCCGAGGGGCGGGCCGCGGCGCTGGAGGAGGCCGCGCCGATCGTCGCCCGCATCAAGGACCGGTCCATCCAGCACCAGTACGCGGTGCAGCTCGGCGGCATGCTCGGCATCCTCGACGAGCAGTTCGTGGTCCGCCGGGTCGCCCAGATCGCCCGCTGGCAGCGGGAGCGCGAGAACGGCCGGGGGGCGGGCGGCCCCGCCGCGCGCCGTACGGAGGCGGCCGCACCGGCGCCCGCGCCCGCGCGGCCGCCCGCGCCGCGCCTCAACCCGCGCGACCCGGCGCAGTTCGTCGAGCGCGAGCTGCTCAAACTCGCCCTCCAGCACCCCGCCCTCGTCAGCCCCGCCTTCGACAACTTCGGCGAGGACGAGTTCCCCACCGCCCCCTACACCGCTGTGCGCCGTGCCGTCGCCGCCGCCGGGGGCGCCGCCCGGGGGGCCTCGCTGCCGGACTTCCCCGCCCTGGTCCGCGACGCCGCGCCCGACGACGCGGTCCGCTCCCTGGTCACCGAGCTCACCGTGGAGCCCATCCGCACCCGCCGCGCCCCGGACGCGCTCTACGCCGGCGAGTTCCTGGTCAAGCTGCGCCTGCAGGCGGTGGACGCCCGGATGCGCGAGGCCCATTCCCACCTCCAGCGGCTCGGCAACCGCGCGGCCCCCGAGGACATGGCCGCCGTCCAGCACGAGCTGTGGGCGCTGGAGCAGTACCGCAACAGCCTGCGGACCCTGGGCGCGGCGGCGCTGTAGGCCCCTCCGGCCCCGCCCGCGGGCCCGCCCGGCCCCCCGTGCGGCCCCGGCCGTCCCCCGCGCCCAAAAAAGCCCCGCACGAGTATCGGCCCCGACGCGCGGTGTACCCCACACTGGAAGCGGTGCCCCAGTCATCCCAGCGCGGGACGGGCGCGGCAGCCGTCGTCCCGCCCACGGTCCTCCGGACGGAGGGCGGCGCCGCGCCCGCCGCCCCGGAGGGGCACGCCCCGGAGCCGGCCGTGCGGCCCCCCGCCCCGCAGGTTCCCGGGCCCTCCGTGCCCCGCGCACCGATCGGACCCCCCGCACCCGCCGAGCCCCCCTCACTCATCGAGCCCTCCGCGCAGGAAGGGAACGACGTGGACCTCGCCCTCACGGCCCAGCCCGCACCGCCGCACCGCGGCTCCGCCGGGACGGCCGACGCCGTCCGCCACGACGGACCCCTCGAGGACCCGCGCGCCTCCGGACCGCCCGGCCGGGCCGGGGCCCGCAGGCGCCGCCGCGCCGGGGAGCGGCCACCCTCCGAGGGGGCGGCCGGCGGGGGCCCGGCCGGCGGCGGGGAGGCCCTGGAGGACGACCCGCCCGACGGCGGCGCGGGCACGGACGGCACCGCCGCCGACCCCGGCGACACCGGGCCCGGGGACGCCGGGCCCAGCGACGCGGACCTGGCCGGCGAGCCGCCCGACGAGGTCCCCGCGGCCGCCCCGGAGGAGCAGGCCCCGGCCCTCGACGACACGGGCGGCCCCTCCGCCGACCTCTTCCGCCAGTACCTGCGCGAGATCGGCCGCGTCCCGCTGCTCACCGCCGCCGAGGAGGTCGAACTGGCCCGCCAGGTCGAGGCGGGCCTCTTCGCGGAGCAGCGCCTGGCCGAGCACCTGACGCGCGGCGCCGCCGGACGGCTCCCGGGCGGAGGGGCCGCTGCGGGACCCGGCGGCGTCGCCGAACCCGCCGGCCGCACCGGACCCCGCGACGCCGCCGAGTCGGCCGGGTCCGGCGCCGAGTCCGCGGCAGAGTCCCCCGACGACGACCGGCTCGCCGACGACCTCGACCGGCTGGTGCTCCTCGGCCGGATCGCCAAGCGCCGCCTCATCGAGGCCAACCTGCGCCTGGTGGTCTCGGTGGCCAAGCGCTACGTCGGCCGCGGCCTGGGCATGCTGGACCTCGTCCAGGAGGGCAACCTCGGCCTGATCCGCGCCGTCGAGAAGTTCGACTACGCCCGCGGGTACAAGTTCTCCACCTACGCCACCTGGTGGATCCGCCAGGCGATGAGCCGGGCGCTGGCCGACCAGGCGCGCACCATCCGCGTCCCGGTGCACGTGGTGGAGCTGATCAACCGCGTCGTGCGCGTCCAGCGCAGGCTCCTCCAGGAGCACGGCCGTGAGCCCTCCGCCGCCGAGGTCGCCGCGGTCCTGGAGATCCCGGAGGAGCGCGTGACCGAGGTGATGCGGCTCGCCCAGGAGCCCGTCTCGCTGCACGCGCCGGTCGGCGAGGAGGACGACGTGGCCCTCGGCGACCTCATCGAGGACGCCGACGCCGCGTCGCCGGTCGAGTCCGCCGCCTTCCTCCTGCTCCGCGAGCACCTGGAGGCGGTCCTCTCCACCCTCGGGGAGCGCGAGCGCCGGGTGGTCCAGCTGCGCTACGGCCTCGCGGACGGGCGGCCGCGCACCCTGGAGGAGATCGGCCGCCTCTTCGGCGTGACCCGCGAGCGCATCCGGCAGATCGAGTCCAAGACCCTCGCCAAGCTCCGCGACCACGCCTTCGCCGACCAGCTCCGCGGGTACCTGGACTGAGCGGGCGGCCCGGCGGCGCCCGTCCCCGCCGGGCGCGGGCGCGCACCGGACAGGCCGTGCACCCGCGCCGTCCGGCCCCCGCGGCCCGGTCCCGCCGCCGCGCTCAGCTCCCCCGCGTCTCCGGGTGCATCTGCTCCCGCACGGACGCGTACTGCTGCCGCACCGCCCGGCCGAACTCCACGTCCTCCCCGGGCTCCACCTCCACCGCGTCGGCGAGCTCCCACGGCGGCGGCTCGGCGCCGCCGGACAGGGCCCAGGCCGCCTGCCGCGCGGCGCCCCGGGCCGCGTAGTCGCCCGGCGGGGGGATCACCACGGGCACGCCCAGCACCAGCGGCGCGATGTGCTGGACGGCCGCCAGCCGGCCGGCGGAGCCGACCAGGAAGACGCGGCGCACCCTGACCCCGCGCCCCCGCAGCACGTCCAGCGCGTCCGCGATGCCGCAGAGCATGCCCTCCACCGCGGCCCGCGCCACGTGCTCCCGCCGCATCGACTCCGCGCGCAGGCCCGCCAGGGTGCCCGCGGCGTGCGGCAGGTACGGGGTGCGCTCGCCCTCCAGGTAGGGGAGCAGCACCAGCCCGTAGGAGCCGGGCGAGGACTGGAGGGCCAGTTCGCTCAGGCCCTCCAGGTCGACGCCGAGCAGGGCGGCCGTGCGGCGCAGCACCTGGACCGCGTTGAGGGTGCCGACCAGGGGCAGGTGGCGGCCGGTCGCGTCGGCGAAGGAGGAGACGGTGCCGGAGGTGTCCACCAGCGGCTCGTCGTGGACGGCGAAGACGGTCCCGCTGGTGCCGAGCGAGACCACGGCGTCGCCGGGGCCCGCGCCCAGTCCGAGGGCGGCCGCCATGTTGTCCCCGGTGCCGGCCGAGATCAGCAGGCCCTCGGGGGTCTCCCCGGCCGCCTCCGCCGGGCCGAGCACCTCGGGCAGCCGCAGCTCGTGGCCGAGGGCCAGCTCCACCAGGTCCTGCCGGTAGCTCTCGGTGACCGGCGACCAGTAGCCGGTGCCCGAGGCGTCGCCGCGGTCGGTGGTCCGGCGCCGGGGGTGCCCCAGCAGCTGCCACACCAGCCAGTCGTGGGGGAGCAGCACCTCGGCGACCCGGTTCGCCGAGGCGGGCTCGAACTCGGCGAGCCAGCGCAGCTTGGCGATGGTGTAGGTGGCGGCGGGCACCGCCCCGATGGCCTCCGCCCAGGGGCCCGGGCCGCCCAGCGCCTCCACCAGCGAGGCGGCGGCCCCGGAGGCCCGCGGGTCGTTCCAGAGCAGGGCCGGGCGCACCAGCACCCCGCCGGCGTCGAGACCGACCATGCCGTGCTGCTGGGCGGAGACGCCGATGGCGCGCACGCCCTCCAGCACGCCGCCGGAGGCGGCCGCGCCCAGGGAGTGCAACCACACCTGCGGGTCGATCTCGGTGGCCCCGGGGGAGTCCTCCGGGGGAGCGGTCACGGGGTGCTTGGCGCGGTTGTCGCGCAGGACGGCGCCGCTGGCGGCGTCGCAGGCGACGATCTTCGTGTACCGGGTCGAGCAGTCAATGCCGGCGACAATGGCCATGGTCGAGATCATGCCCCACGGTGCGGTGACGCGGTGCGCCGGGCGCGGCAGCCGTTGCCCATCCGGTACCGAACCGCGGCGGCGGCCCCGCCGGGGGGCCGCCGCCGCGGCGGGTACGGACGGGCGCCCGCTCTGCCGCGCCCGGTCCGATGTGTGCCTGCTTCACCGGGCCCGATCCCGGTCCCGGTGGCCCGGCCGGTCCGCCCGTCGGGCGGAGCCGTCCGGAGCGGTCAGGGACGGCCGGTACCCCAGCCGTCCTCGCCCGCGGCCTTGTCGCGCAGGTAGGGGACCCGGTCGGTGACCGACGGCGGAAGCCTGTCGCCCACCTTGCCGGCCGCCTTCCCGCCGACCTTGCCCGCCGTCTCCTTGGCCTGCCGGGCCGCGTCCTGGAACTTCGGGTTCTGCGTCACGCCGCGTGCGGACTTGGTGATCTGCTCGTAGCGCTCACGGCCGGCCTTGGCCCCCAGTACGTAGCCGGTTGCCAGTCCTGCGAGGAACGTCAGTTTCCCCATCTTCGGCTCCACTCCTCCGCGCGGGCCCGCCCGCGCTCGCTCTCCGTCGGTGCCCGTGCCTGTCGGCACGCCCCTACCCCCGGTACCCGTCCGTGAACCACCGGTGTCCGGCGGCGGGCCGCCCGCGGGCGGGGCACCGTACGGCCGCCCCCACCAGCATCGCCGGGCGCCCGTCCGCCCGCGCGCCGGACGCGGCGCGCGGGTCACGGCCGTGCCGTCCGCCGCGGATTGGCGGAGCACCCCCCTACGTGCGCTAATGTATGTCCCGCAGCGACCGCCGAGGACCCGGACGACCGGGGCCGGAGGCGATCCGAGAGCAATCCCGCCTAGCTCAATTGGCAGAGCAGCCGGCTGTTAACCGGCAGGTTATTGGTTCGAGTCCAATGGCGGGAGCTGTGCAGGGCCGCGACGCCCTGCAGCGCCGTGCGTGATCGCACCGGTCCCGCCTAGCTCAATTGGCAGAGCAGCCGGCTGTTAACCGGCAGGTTATTGGTTCGAGTCCAATGGCGGGAGCGTCGCAGTGGAGGCCCCCCGGTGATCCGGGGGGCCTTCGCCGTGCCGGGACCCGGCGCGCGGAGGGGGCGGCTGAGCAGCTATGCTGCGGCAGGCGGCCCGACGCGGGCCGCTCGTGCTGGGGGGGCGTCCTGCCGGCACGGGGCGGTAGCTCAGCCGGTTAGAGCAGGGGACTCATAATCCCTTGGTCGTGGGTTCGAGTCCCACCCGCCCCACCCTGGCAAAGCAGGCACTACCAGTCGATACGGTAGGGCCTGCTTCTGCTTTTCCCGGGGTGCGCCCTGCGGGTTTCACCCGTTCGGGGAGGCGCCGGGGAGGGCGCGCGGACGCTCCCGCGCCCGTGGAGGGCGCCCCGCCCCCTCGTTCCGCCTCGTGCGCACCGTCGTCGCTGTCGCTGCCGCCCGCACGACCCCCGCGGTGTCCCGAGCAGGCGTCCCCGCCGTGCGTCCCGACCGTGCGTCCCGCCGGGGGCCCGTCCGGAGCCCCGGACCGCCCCGCGGCGGGCGGGGACGGGCCCCTGCCGTCCGCGGGGCGGTGCCTCTAGGCTGGGGCCATGCGTGATCTTGCGGCGGGGCTGCGGTATCTGGGCGAGGGCCAGCGCTGGGTGGGGCGGCACGGCCGCTGGTGGGGCTTCGGCCTGCTGCCCGCGCTCGTCACGCTGGTGCTGTACGCCGGGGCGCTGGCGGCGCTCGGCGTCTGGGGCGGCGACCTGGCGGCGTGGGCGACCCCGTTCGCGGACGGGTGGGCCCCGGCCCTGCGGTCGCTCCTGCGCGGCCTCTTCACCGCGCTGCTCTTCGGCGCCGGCCTGCTGCTGGCCGTGGTGACCTTCACGGCGGTGACGCTCCTGGTGGGCGACCCGTTCTACGAGGCGCTGTCGGAGCGGGTGGAGGAGTCCGAGGGCGGCTGCCCGGAGGGGCCCGACCTGCCGCTGTGGCGCGCGCTGTGGAACTCCGCCCGCGACAGCCTGTACGTCCTGGTGCGCGCGGTGGGCCTGGGCCTGCTGCTCTTCGTCCTGGGCTTCGTCCCGGTGCTCGGCCAGACGGTGGTGCCCGTGCTGGGCTTCTGCGTCTCCGGCTTCTTCCTCGCCGTGGAGCTGACCGGGGTGGCGATGCAGCGCCGTGCCGTGCCGGTGCGCGAGCGGCTGGCGCTGCTCCGCGGACGCAGGATGCTGGCGCTGGGCTTCGGGGTGCCGCTGGTGCTGCTCTTCCTGCTGCCGCTGGTCGCCGTGTTCGCGATGCCGGGCGCGGTGGCGGGCGCCACGCTGATGGTCCGCGACCTGGTGCCGGACGCCCCCGTCCCGGGCGGGCCGGTCCCGGACGCCGATCAGGACGGGGAGGCCCCCGGCGCCGAGCCGGCGGACCCGTACGGCCACCTGCCGCAGGTCCCCGGGGCCTGAACCCGCGCCGTCCTCGCGACCCCGCGACCCCGCGACCCCGCGTCCCGCGCCCGCCCCGGCGCCCGCGGGCGTCAGGAGCCGGCGCCGTCCAGCATGCGGCGCAGCAGGTCGCGCAGCACGGTGCGCTCGTCACCGGAGAGGGCGGCGAGCGGCTCGCGGGCGAAGTTGAGCGACTCGCGCAGCTCCTCGGAGGCGCTCCGTCCGGAGTCGGTGACCGCGACCAGCTTCACCCGGCGGTCCTGGGGGTCGGCCTCCCGGGTGACGAACCCCCGTGCCTCCAGCCGGTCGACGATGCCGGTGATGTTGGAGGGCTCGCAGCTCAGCGTCTGCGCTATGTGCCGCATCGGCATCGGGCCCCGGCGCAGCAGCGCCAGCACCTTGGCCTGGGCGCCGGTCAGCGAGCGGGCGGCGGCCGCCTCCTCGTACTCCTTGTGGAAGAGGGAGACCAGCTTCGCCATGAGGTCGACGACCTCGAGGGTGAGGGGATCCGACTGTCGCGACATGCGACACAGCCTAGCTGAATATTTGACAAGGTGAACTTTTCATCCCCATGGTTGCTTCAGTACCTCGATCTTTTCGGAAGGGACGCGACACCATGGCAGACCAGGCAATCCCCGCCACCGGCCGCGAGTGGCACCTGACCGCCCGGCCCCAGGGCTGGCCGACCCCGGAGGACTTCGCACTCCGCGAGGCCCCCGTGCAGCAGCCCGGACCCGGCCAGATCCTGGTGCGCAACGCGTACATGTCGGTCGACCCCTACATGCGCGGAAGGATGAACGACGTCAAGTCCTACGTCCCCCCGTTCCAGCTGGACCGGCCCATGGACGGCGGCGCCGTCGGCCGCGTGGTGGCCTCGCAGGCCGAGGGCTTCGCCGTCGGCGACGCCGTCCTCCACGGGCTCGGCTGGCGGGAGTACGCCCTCCTCGACGCCGAGCGCGCGGTGAAGGTGGACGCCGACGCGGCGCCGCTCTCGTACTTCCTCGGCGTGCTCGGCATGCCGGGCCTCACCGCCTACGCGGGCCTGCTGGAGGTCGGCTCCTTCAAGGAGGGCGACGCCGTCTTCGTCTCCGGCGCGGCCGGCGCGGTCGGCGGCCTGGTCGGCCAGATCGCCCGCCTCAAGGGCGCCTCGCGGGTCGTCGGCAGCGCCGGCTCCGCGGAGAAGGTCGCGAAGCTGGTCGACGAGTACGGCTTCGACGACGCCTTCAACTACAAGGACGGCCCGGTCGCCGAGCAGCTCGCCAAGGCCGCCCCCGACGGCGTCGACGTCTACTTCGACAACGTCGGCGGCGAGCACCTGGAGGCCGCCATCGGCGCGATGAACGTGCACGGCCGCGCCGTCCTCTGCGGCGCCATCGCCCAGTACAACGACACCGAGCCGCCCGCCGCCCCGCGCAACCTGGTCCAGGTGATCGGCAAGCGGCTGCGCCTGCAGGGCATGCTGGTCGCCGACCACGCCGGACTGCAGCAGCAGTTCACCGAGGAGGTCGCCGGCTGGCTGCGCGACGGCCGCCTCCGCTACGACGAGACCGTCGTGGACGGGATCGACGGCGCCGTCGACGCCTTCCTCGGCATGCTGCGCGGCGCCAACACCGGCAAGATGGTCGTCCGCCTGGCCGGGTGACCCGCCCCGCACGGACCGGAGGCCGTCCCCGCCCGGGGGCGGCCTCCGGCCTGCCGAGAGGCCGTCAGGAACCGCCGTCCGCCGCGTTCCCGTCCCGGGGAGGCGGCACGGCGGCGCCGCGGGGCCCCGCGGGGGGCTCCTCCAGCGGTGCGAGGCGCCCCCCGGCGTCCGCCGCCACGAGCAGGACCAGCGCCCCGCCCCGCCGCTCGGGCCGCACATGGCCGCGGGTGGCCACCCGGTCGGCGGCGCCGGCGGTCCCCCCGCCCCGGAGGGACACCCGCTCGATCGCCGACCGGTCCAGCAGCTCCCCCACGGCGAGGGTCCCGGTGAGCGACGCCGCGCCGGGGTAGCGGACGGCCCGGCCGCGGCCCAGGGCGTGGGACGCCGCCGCGGCGTTCGCCGCCTCTGCGGCCGGGGCGGCGCCGTGCCGCCGGTGCCCCCAGGACGCGCCGCCGCCGGGCACGGCGTCCGCGGCGGCCCGCAGCAGGGGCCAGACCGACGGGGCGTCGGCGGCGGACACCTCCACGGTGACGGCCACGTGCGGGTGCTCGCCCAGGATCCGGTGCGTGCAGGCCACCGTGTCCGCGGGCAGCCCGGCCAGGGCGTGCAGGAGCGCGTCGGCGGCGGGCAGGTCGGCGGTGCCGGTGTCCAGGCCCAGCACGGACCGCGGAGCGGCGGCCCGGACCGCGGGAGCGGGCGCGGGCGCCGTCATGCCGGCCGGGGCCGGGCCGCGGCGGTGCCGCAGGGGGTGCCGGTGGTGGCCGGGGTGGACTGTCGGTGCCCCATGGGGACTCCTCGCTCGCCGGGATGCCGTACGGGTGCGAGGCCGATGCTGGGCGGTCCGGGTGAACGCCGGCCGTCGTGTGCGTGAGACCGCGCCGTACGCCGGATGTGCGTCCGGCGGCCCGCAGCCGGCGGGCCGTACCCGGGGCCCCGCCCGGAGGCCGGAGGGGCCGTCACCCGTCCACGAGCCACTCCACCACGGTCACCCGGAACCAGAAGACCCGGGTGGCGCCCCGGACGTGCACGTGCCAGACGCCGTCGTCCTGGCGGAACGCCTGGCGGGCCTGCGGGCGCGAGGGGTGCTGGGGCCGGTGGGTACGGGCCACCTGCTCCGCGAGGCGGCACGCCTCCTGCCGGTCGCGGCCGCCCGGCAGGAAGAAGGGAGTGCGCAGGGCGACCCCCGACCCGTAGCCCGGCTCGGTCTCCTCCACCATCACGTGCCACCCGCCGTCCACGGCGCCTCCTCCTCGGGCCGTCCGGCCGTCCGGCCGCCCATGCTGCCACCCGCCGTCGGCGGCGCCACCGCCGGGAGGGGTGCTGCGGGCGCCTCCGGCGGTGGCTGATTCCGGCCGGGTCCGATCGACCGTCACCCGCGACGGTCCGCCCCGCGATAACGTGTGCTCCAGCAGCGGCCCCGTGGAGCGGTGCGGTGCCGCTGAGGGGTACTCAGCTCTGGATCCGATCACCTGGGGTGACAATCTGTCCGCTTTGGTGGATTTAGTGATCGGATAGCGTTTACCGAAAGTCACGCCGGGTAGTGGTGCAGTAGTGGCAGTTGGTGCAGAATGACGGTGCCGGACTGGAAGCACGGGCAAGGGGCACGAGGACGCTGGGGAAGGCGACCCTCGTCCACAGCCTGGAGGTCCCGGTGACGACACGTGGAGTTCTGTACGTCCACTCCGCGCCGCGCGCGCTCTGCCCGCACGTCGAGTGGGCGGTCGCGGGCGTGCTCGGCGTGCGCGTCAACCTCGACTGGATCCGCCAGCCCGCCGCGCCGGGCACCTGGCGTGCCGAGTTCTCCTGGCAGGGGGAGCCCGGTACCGCCTCGCGGCTCGCCTCCGCCCTGCGCGGCTGGCACCTGCTGCGCTTCGAGGTGACCGCTGAGCCCTGTGCCACGGCCGAGGGCGAGCGCTACAGCAGCACGCCCGAACTCGGCATCTTCCACGCCGTCACCGGCATCCACGGCGACATCCTCATCCCCGAGGACCGCCTGCGTGCCGCCATGGCCCGCGCCCGCACCGGCGAGGCCGACCTCGAGGCCGAGGTCTCCCGCCTGCTGGGCAAGCCCTGGGACGACGAGCTGGAGCCCTTCCGCTACGCCGGCGAGGGCGCCCCGGTCCGCTGGCTCCACCAGGTCGTCTGAGCCGCCCGGTCCGGCCGGACGCCACCGGCCGGACCGCCGCCGCGAACGGAACGCGCCGCACCCGACGGGGGACGTCGGGTGCGGCGCTTCTGCGTGGGTCCCGGGCCGGGCGTCCGGGGCGGGGGCGCGGCCCGGCCGCGCCCCCGGGTCAGTGCCGGCGGTAGGAGTCCAGGTGGGCGAAGACCACGACGTTGGCCGTGTAGTCCCGCCGCTTGTGGTCGTACGAGCCGCCGCAGGTGATCAGGCGCAGCTGGGCGCTCGGGGTGTCCGCGTAGACCCGCTCGTCCGGGAAGTCGTCCTTCCGGAAGACCTCCACCGAGTCGACCGTGAAGACGGCGGTGGAGCCGTCCGCCCGGGTGATCTCGGCCTTGTTGCCCTTCTTCAGGGCGCCCAGGCCCCAGAAGACGGCCGGGCCCAGCTTGGTGTCCACGTGGCCGAGCACCAGCGCGGTGCCCCGCTCGCCCGGCGTCGCGCCGTCCCCGTACCAGCCGACCAGGTTGCTGTCGGTGTTGGGCGGCGGCTGCAGCACGCCCTTCTTGTCCAGCGTCAACCTGGTGAAGGGCGCGTTCACCCCGATGCGGGGGATGGAGAGCCTGACGGGGGCGGAGGCCGGCATGGCCGGTCCCTGCGGCGCGGGGGCGGCGGCCGGGGCCGACGGCGGGACGGCCTGGGTGCGCGCCGACGCCGCGGGGGTGCCCGGGGTGCCGGAGGCCGGCGCGGGCGCGGCGGCCGGGGCCGGGGCCGGCGGTGAGGTGGCGCCGTCCAGCGAGCTGTGGATCATGAAGAGGCCGAGCAGCACCGCGGCGCCGGCCAGCCGCAGCCGGCCGGCGCCGGCGTCGCGGCCTCCGGCGGACGGTGCCGCGGCGCTGCTCGGCTGTTCCTTGATGCCCATCCTGGCAACCGCCTTCCGTTAGCGGCGGTGTGGCCACCGCCGGGAGTCGGCGGTGGCCACACCGGGTTGTTCAGCAGGACCGGACCGTCCGGGGGGACCGAGCCGTCCGGCGGTTCCCGGCCGTGTCAGATGGCGCGGCCCACGCCGCCGCGGCGGCGCAGGCTCCAGGCGCCGGCGCCGAGGCCGCCCGCGAGCAGGACGCCGCCGGCGGCGAGCCCGCCGGTCGAGGCCATGCCGCCACCGCCGGTGTGGACGCCGCCGTGGGGCCTGCGGCCGTAGCCCTCCCCGCGGCCGTAGTCGCCACCGTTGTCGCGGCCGTAGCCGCCGCCGTAGCCGCCGCCGTTGTTGTGGCAGCAGTCGCGGTTGTCGTCCTTGCCCCAGCCCTTGTCCCAGCCCTTGTCCCAGCCGCGGCCGCGGTCGCAGTCCTTGTCGCGGCCGCGGCCGTAGCCGCCGCCGTGGTCGCCCCCGCGGCCGTAGCCGCCGCCGTAGCCGCCGCCGTGGTCGTCGCCGCGGTTGTCGTCCTTGTTGCCCCAGTCCTTGCCGTGGTCGTCGCCGCGGCCCTCGTCCCGGCCGTGGTCGTCGCCGCGGTTGTCGTCCTTGTTGCCCCAGTCCTTGCCCCAGTCGCGGCCGGAGTCCTTGCCCCAGTCCTTGTCGTCCTTGCCGCCCCAGTCCTTGCCGCCCCAGTCCTTGCCGTGGTCGTCCTTGCCCTGCACGGCGGACTTGCCGGGGTCCCAGGAGTCCGCGTGCGCGGCCGGGGCGGCGAGGGCGAGGGCGGCGGCGCTCAGTGCGGCGCCGGCGACGAACGTGCGTGCACGCATGGCGTTGACCTTCCAGCGCCTCCTACGATCGGTGACAGGAAGTCAACTCAGGGGAATCGCGGAGGCACCTCGCTCACCGTCCGTCACCGGAGTCCCCGGCGCCAGCCGACAGTCGCAATCGGGTGAGATGATGATTCTTTCGGCCGAACCGACGGTCCCTCAGACGCCTCGAACGCGGGTGTTCGAGCACGTCGGGCGGGGTGCCCGCAGACGGCGAGGACCCCGCCCGGATGTCCGGGCGGGGTCCTCGCTGACGGGTCGTCGGGAGCGGTCGCGTGATCAGTCGCGGCGGAAGGCCAGCACCACGTTGTGACCGCCGAAGCCGAAGGAGTTGTTGAGGGCCGCGATCGGCCCCTCCGGCAGGCTCCTGGGCTCGCCGCGGACGATGTCCGCGTCCACCTCGTCGTCCAGGTCGTCGAGGTTGACCGTCGGCGGTGCCGTGCGGTGGTGCAGGGCCAGCACGGTGGCGACGGTCTCGATGCCGCCGGCGCCGCCCAGCAGGTGGCCGGTCATCGACTTGGTGGCGGAGACCGCGATGTGGTCGAGGTCGTCGCCCAGCACCTTGCGCAGCGCCTTCACCTCGGCGACGTCGCCCTGCGGGGTGGAGGTCGCGTGGGCGTTCACGTGCACGACGGAGGCCCTGTCGAGCCCGGTGGACTCGAACAGGTTCGTCAGCGCGGCCGCCACGCCGCGGCCGGAGGGCTCCGGCTGGGCGATGTGGTGGCTGTCCGCGGACAGGCCCTGGCCGACCGCCTCGCAGTACACGCGGGCGCCACGGGCCGCCGCGTGCTCCGCCGACTCCAGGACCACCACGCCGGCGCCCTCGCCCAGCACGAAGCCGTCCCGGGCCTTGTCGTAGGGGCGCGAGGCGCGCTGCGGCTCGTCGTTGTTCTTGGACATCGCCATCATGTTGGCGAAGGCCACGATCGGCAGCGGGTGGATGGCCGCCTCGGTGCCGCCGGCCACCACGATGTCGGCGCGGCCGCTGCGGATCATCTCGATGGCGTAGCCGATGGCCTCCGCGCCGGACGCGCAGGCGCTCACCGGGGTGTGCACGCCGGCGCGGGCGCCGATCTCCAGGCCGACGTTGGCCGCCGGGCTGTTCGGCATGAGCATGGGCACGGTGTGCGGGGAGACGCGGCGGACGCCCTTCTCCTTCAGCACGTCGTACTGGTCGAGCAGGGTGGTGACACCGCCGATGCCGGAGGCGACGACGGTGCCCAGGCGGTCCGGGTCGACCTTGGAGGAGGCGTCGGTCGCCGGGGCGTCGAAGCCCGCGTCGGCCCAGGCCTCCTTGGCGGCGATCAGCGCGAACTGCGCCGAGCGGTCCAGCTTCCGCGCCACCGGGCGCGGCAGGACCTCGCCGGGGTCGACGGCGGCGCGTGCGGCGATCCGCACGGGCAGCTCGGCGGCCCACTCCTCCGTGAGGACGTCCACGCCGGAGCGTCCGGCGAGGAGTGCCTCCCAGGTCGACGCGGCGTCGCCGCCCAGCGGCGTGAAGGCGCCGACACCCGTGACGACCACGGTGGTGCGGTTGTCAGTGGTCACTGGTCTCTTACTCCCACGTGTTCAGCGTGCGAGGCGGCGCTGGTGCCGAGGGGACGCCGGCAGGTGCGCGTCGGCCCGAGCGGTGCTCAGGCGGCCCCGTGGACGGTGGGGGCGGCCCTGCGGCCGCCCCCGGTGCTGTTGGTCAGCTGTTGGCGAGGATGTAGTCGACGGCGTCGCCGACGGTGCGGAGGTTCTTCACCTCGTCGTCCGGGATCTTGACGTCGAAGCGCTCCTCGGCGGCGACGACGACCTCGACCATGGAGAGCGAGTCGACGTCCAGGTCGTCCGTGAAGGACTTGCCCAGCTCGACGTCCTCCGTGGGGATGCCGGCGATCTCGTTGACGATCTCGGCGAGACCTTCCAGGACCTCGTCCTTGGTAGCCATTGCGGCGCTCCTATTCGGGGTGTGTTCTCTGTGGGGCCGGTCCGTCCCGGGCGGGTGCGGACGGCTGTCTGCGGAAAGGGGCGGCAGGCCCCGGTGCCGGGGCCGCGCCCTACGGGAGGGTGACGACCGAGGCGGCGTAGACGAGCCCGGCGCCGAAGCCGATCACCAGGGCCAGGTCGCCGCTCCTCGCCTCGCCGGAGGCGAGCATCCGCTCCATGGCGAGCGGGATGGACGCCGCTGAGGTGTTGCCCGTCTCGGCGATGTCGCGGGCCACCGGCACGGACGCCGGCAGCCTGAGCGCCTTGATCATGGCGTCGGTGATGCGCATGTTGGCCTGGTGGGGGATGAACGCGCCGAGCTGGTCGGCCCTCACCCCGGCGGCGTCCAGCGCCTGCTGGGCGACCTTCGCCATCTCCCACACCGCCCAGCGGAAGACCGTCTGGCCCTCCATGCGCAGCGCCGGCCACCTCACCTCGTCACCGGCGCCGTTGACCGCGTCCTGCTTGGCGAACGCGGTGTCCCACGCCTGGGTCTGCGAGATGACGTCGGCCTGGGAGCCGTCCGACCCCCAGATCACCTTGCCGATGCCGGGCTCGTCGGACGGGCCGACCACGGCCGCGCCCGCGCCGTCGCCGAAGATGAAGGCGGTCGAGCGGTCCGAGGTGTCGGTGAGGTCGCTCAGCCGCTCCACGCCGATCACCAGCACGTACTCGGCGCTGCCGGCGCGGACCATGCCGTCCGCCAGGCCCAGGCCGTAGCCGAAGCCGGCGCAGGCGGCGGAGATGTCGAAGGCGGCGGCGGTGCCGCAGCCCAGCCGGTGCGCGATCTCGGTGGCGATCGCCGGCGTCTGCTTGAAGTGCGAGACGGTGGAGACCACCACCGCGCCGATCTGCTCCGGGGCGATGCCGGCCTGGGCGATCGCCTTGCCGGCCGCCTGCACCGACATCTCGGAGACGCTCTCCTCCGGGCCCGCCCAGCGGCGCTCGGTGATGCCGCTGCGGGTGCGGATCCACTCGTCGGAGGAGTCGATCCACCCCAGGACCTCCTCGTTCGGGATCACCCGGACGGGGCGGTAGCCGCCCACGCCGTGGATCCGCGAGAAGGCCGCGCCGCTGCTGGGGCGGATGCGCGGGGCCGCGCCGGTGGTGTCGGTCATGCGTTCACGCCTTCCGTGGCGGTCGGCCGGGTGGCCTCGCCGTGCTCGGCGACCAGCCCGCGGGCCCTGTCCAGGTCGGCGGGGGTCTTGAGGGCCAGGGTCTCGACGCCCTTGAGGTTGCGCTTGACCAGGTTGGTGAGGGTGCCTGCGGGCGGCACCTCGATGACGCAGGTGGCGCCGAGCCGCTCCAGGGCCTCCATGCACAGGTCCCAGCGCACCGGGCTGGAGACCTGCGAGACGAGGCGGGCCAGGACCTCGGCGCCGGAGGCCACCACGCCGCCGTCCCGGTTGGAGACGTAGGCGGGGCGCGGGTCGGCGGCCGTGATGCCGGGGGCGATCCGGGCCAGGGCCTCGACGCCGGGGGCCATGTGGTGCGTGTGGAAGGCGCCCGCGACGCTCAGCGGCATCAGCCGGGCGCCTGCCGGCGGGTCCGCCTTGAGCGCGTCCAGCTGCTCCAGGGTCCCGGCGGCGACGAGCTGGCCGCCGCCGTTGTTGTTCGCCGCGGTCAGGCCGTGCGCCTCCAGCTTCGCGGCCACCTCGGCGGCGTCCCCGCCGAGGACGACGGTCATGCCGGTGGCGGTCGTGGCGGCGGCGCCGGCCATGGCCAGGCCGCGCTGCCGGACGAAGGCCATCGCCGACTCGTCGCTCAGCACGCCCGCGGCGGCGGCCGCGGTGATCTCGCCCACGCTGTGCCCGGCCACCGCGCCGACCTGCCCGAGGGCGGCGGCGTCGGGCAGCAGGGCGTGGACGGCGGCGAGGCCGGCGGCGACCAGCAGGGGCTGCGCGACCGCGGTGTCCCTGATCTCGTCGGCCGACGCCTCGGTGCCGTGGCGGACGAGGTCGAGGCCGGCGACGGCGGACCACCAGTGCAGCCGGTCGGCCACACCGTCCACCTCGAGCCAGGGGGCGAGGAAGCCGGGCGTCTGGGCGCCCTGTCCGGGAGCGACGAGTACGAGCACGGAATCAACCCTCTCCTGCCGGGCACTCCGGCACGGGTAGACGGCGGTCACCAAGAAACTACACGCGGTTTGTGGATTCCCTACAGCGGCCTCAGCGTCGGCCTTCCGGCGCGTCGAGGCGGCCCAGCGCGAGGGCGATCCGCAGCGTGAAGGCCGAACGGACGTCCGAGGGCGTGTAGCCCGTGACGTCGGTCACACGTCGCAGCCGGTAGCGGACGGTGTTGGGATGGACGAAGAGCATCCGCGCCGCGCCCTCCAGCGACGACGCCTGCTCCAGGTAGACCGAGAGCGTCTCCAGCAGCGCGGAGCCGGCCTCCTCCAGCGGGATGTAGATCTCCTCCACCAGCTGGCGGCGCGCCGCGGGATCACCCGCCAGCGCCCGTTCCGGCAGCAGGTCGTCCGCCAGCACCGGCCGCGGCGCGTCCGGCCACGCGCCGCAGGCCCGCAGCGCCCCCGACGCGGCCTGCGCCGACCGGGTCGCCGACAGCAGGTCGCCCACCGTCGGGCCCACCACCACCGGGCCGGGCGCGAACTGGCCGATCAGCGCCCGCGCGGCGTGCATCGGATCCATCGAGCCGCCGACCACCACCACCAGGCGGTCGCCCAGCACACCGGTCAGCACGTGCAGCCGGGCCCGGCGGGCGGCCCGCCGGATCGCCTCCACCACCAGCTCGCTGTCGCCCTCCGGCGCGCTGCCCATCACCACCATCACCTGGTCGGGGGAGCCCCAGCCCAGGGCCGCGGCCCGCGACAGCACCCCCTCGTCGGCGTCGCCGGACAGCAGCGAGTTGACCACCAGGGCCTCCAGCCGCGCGTCCCACGCGCCGCGGGCCTCGGCGGCCTGCGCGTACACCTGCGCCGTGGCGAACGCCAGCTCCCGCGCGTACACCAGCACCGCCTCGCGCAGCCCCGCCTCGTCGCCGGGGGCGGCCACCTCGTCGATGGCCTCCTCGACCACCTCGATGCTGATCCGGATCATCTCCACCGTCTGACGCAGCGTCACCGCCCGGGTCAGCTCGCGCGGGGCGGTCCCGAACACGTCGGTGGACATCGCCTGCGGCGCCTCCGGGTGGCGGAACCACTCGGTGAAGGCGGCGATGCCGGCCTGTGCGACCAGGCCGATCCAGGAGCGGTGCTCCGGCGGCATGCGCCGGTACCAGGAGAGCGTCTCGTCCATCCGCTGGATCGCGTTGCTGGCGAGCCGGCCCGAGGCCTTCTCCAGGCGGCGGAGCGTCTCGGCGTGCCGCTCGGCGGCGAGCCTGCGCTCCAGTGCGGTGCCGCGCCGCGAGCCGCGGTCCGCGGAGACGGCGGTGTCCGCGCCGTCGGCCGTACCGGGGCCGGCGCCGGGGCCGGCGGCGGCGTCCTCCGTCCCCGCGGCGGAGCCGTCGGCCGTGCCGTCCCCCGCGCCGGCCCGGGGGCGGACGGGCTGCGAGCGGACGGTGGCGCGGGACCGGGCGGCGGGCGGGGCGGCTCTCCGCGCAGCGGCGGGGGCCACGTCGGTCACCGGATCGGTCGCTGCGTTCTTCGCTGAGGCGGCTGGCACAGCACTAGCGTGCCTCACGCATTGCGGTGCTCGTGCACGCCCTCCCGTCCGAAAGCGGTGGCAACGGTCACATATCCGCAGGTCGATCCGGTTGCCGGGGCAATTCCCGATATCTTCCCGGTGCCGGGTCCCCGCCCGGCAGCCCACCGGAAGGGACCGTGCCGTGACCGACCAGCCCCGCCCGCGCGCGGAGGTGCGCCGCGCCGCCGAGCGCTACCGCTCCACCCCGGCCGAGGGTGTCGAGACCCGGCACTCCTTCTCCTTCTCCGGCCACTACGACCCGCGCAACACCCACTTCGGGGCGCTGCTGGCCTGCAACGAGGAGCTGCTCGCCCCCGGCGCGGGCTTCGACGAGCACCGCCACCGCGACGTCGAGATCCTCACCTGGGTCCTGGAGGGGGCGCTCGCCCACCGCGACGACCGCGGCCACGCCGGGGTGGTCCGGCCGGGCATGGTCCAGTACCTGGGGGCCGGCTCCGGCGCCGTCCACACCGAGCGCAACGCCGGGGGCGCCTCCGGGCCGGTGCGGTTCGTGCAGATGTGGCTCCAGCCCGACCGCTTCGGCGCCGAGCCCGTCTACGGGCTGCGCCGCCCGGAGCCCGGGACCGGCGGGACCACCCTGCTGGCCTCCGGCATGCCGCGCGACGCCGGCCGCGACGCCCTGCGGCTGCGCCGCGCCGACGCCGCCCTCCACCACGTCGCGGCGGGCCCCTGGGAGCCGCCGGCCGGACTGCCGCAGGCGCCCTTCCTCCACCTCCACCTGCTGCGCGGCTCGCTGGGCTTCCGCACCGCCGCCGGGCCCCACGGCACCGGGCGCGACCTGCGTCCCGGCGACACCGCCCGGATCACCGGCCCGGCGCTCGTCGCCCCCGCGGCCGGGGAGGACGGCGCCGAGCTGCTGGTGTGGGAGATGCACTCGGGCCTGCTGGTGGGCTGAACCCGGCCCGGCGGGGCTGCCACGGCCCGACCGGCCCGGCGGGGCTGCCACGGCCCGACCGGCCCGTCGCCCCGACTGCCGCGCCGGTTCGGCTACCGCGCCAGTTCGGCGAGGACGCCGTCGGTGAAGGGCGGCCATGCCTCGGCGGACCAGTGGCCGAAGGCCCGGTCCGTCAGGCAGACGCAGGCCGCGCCCGCCGCCGGGTCGACCCACAGGAAGGTGCCGGTCTGGCCGAAGTGGCCGAAGGTCTGCGGCGAGCTGTGTGCGCCGGTCCAGTGCGGGGACTTCCCGCCGCGGATCTCGAAGCCCAGCCCCCAGTCGTTGGGCCGCTGGTGCCCGAAGCCCGGCAGCACCCCGCTCAGCCCCGGGTACGCCACCGTCCGGGTGGCCGCCTCCACCGTGGAGGGGTCCAGCAGCCGCGGGGCCTGCAACTCGGCCGCGAAGCGCGCCAGGTCGGCCGCGGTCGACACCCCGCCCGCGCCCGCCGGGCTCCGGTGGTCGGCGTCGATCCTGGTGGCGGTCATGCCGAGCGGCTGGAACACGGCCTCCGCCGCGTACTGCGCGAAGGGGATCCCCGACGCCTTCTCCAGCGCCTCCGCCAGCACGTCGAAACCGGCGTTCGAGTACAGCCGCCGCGTCCCGGGCGCCGCCATCGAGCGGTGCTCGTCGAAGGCCAGGCCCGAGGTGTGGGCGAGCAGGTGCCGCACGGTGGAGCCCTCCGGGCCCGCCGGGTCGTCCAGCTCGAAGACCCCCTCCTCCACCGCGACCAGCGCGGCGTACGCGCTCAGCGGCTTCGTCACCGACGCCAGCGGGAACGCGTGCTCC
The DNA here is from genome assembly GCF_020991365.1 of Streptacidiphilus sp. ASG 303. Classification (GTDB taxonomy): domain Bacteria; phylum Actinomycetota; class Actinomycetes; order Streptomycetales; family Streptomycetaceae; genus Peterkaempfera. The sequence continues at coordinate 160,563 of NZ_JAJLRA010000005.1, read as the reverse complement.
TGCGGCCCGTACGACCCCAGCACCGCTCCGTCCCGGCCCCGCACCACGGCGGCCGCCGCCGTCGGCACCGGCCACTGCCCGATCACCCGCAGACTCTCCATGGCCCCGACTCTACGGGCCCGCCCCGGACGGCCCCGGCGCCGGGGCGGTGGACCAGGACGGTGGATCCGGGCCGTGGAGCTGGGCGGTGGACCTGGGCCGTGGACCGGCATGCGGGGCCGGATCCGGGGGAGCAGCCTGACGTGCTTGCCTGGAGTGCACTCCAACTCGCTAGCGTCGAGGACGTCGCACCTCGCACCGAACCGCAGGGAACCAGGGGTACCGCCATGGCCGTCGCCCGTCCGATCACGCCGATCACGCCGACCGCCCCTGCCGCCGCGCCCCGGGCCTCCGCCGCGGCGGAGGCCCGCACCCCGCCCCCGGCACCGGCCGAGCCCGACGACACCCCCCGCCACACCATCGGCGAGGCGGCCGCCCGCAGCGGCCTCAGCGTGCACACCCTGCGCTGGTACGAGCGGATCGGCCTGCTGGACCCCATCGACCGCTCCTACTCGGGGCAGCGCCGCTACAGCGACCGGGACCTGGGCTGGCTGGCCTTCCTCGGCAAGCTGCGCCTCACCGGCATGCCCGTCGCCGACATGGTCCGCTACGCGGAGCTCGTCCGCGCCGGGAGCCACACCTCCGGTGAGCGGCTCGACCTGCTGCGCGCCCACCGCGAGGAGGTCCGGCAGCGCATCTCCGACCTGCAGGCCACCCTCGCCGTCCTCGACCACAAGATCGACCTCTACTCGGACGCCGCACGCGCGGCGGAAGGGAACCGCACCGCATGAACACCCTCCCCACCACCACCCTCGGCACCGGCGGCCCCGTCGTCGGCGTGCAGGGCCTCGGCTGCATGGGCATGAGCGAGTTCTACGGCCCCACCGACACCACCGAGGCGCTCGCCACCCTCGACCGGGCCCTGGAGCTCGGCGTCACCCTCTTCGACACCGCCGACATCTACGGCTCCGGCCACAACGAGGAGCTGATCGGGCCCTTCGTGCGGGCCAACCGCGACCGGGTGGTCCTGGCCACCAAGTTCGCCATCGAGCGGCGCGCCGACGACCCGGCGTACCGGGCCGTCAACAACAGCCCCGCCTACATCCGCTCGGCCGTCGACGCCTCGCTGCGCCGCCTCGGGGTGGACGTCATCGACCTGTACTACATGCACCGCCGCGACCCCGCCGTGCCGCTCGCCGAGTCGGTCGGCGCCATGGCCGAACTGGTGCAGGCCGGCAAGGTCCGCCACCTCGGCCTGTCCGAGGTCACCGGTGCCGAGCTGCGCGAGGCGCACGCCGTGCACCCGATCGCCGCGCTGCAGTCGGAGTGGTCGCTCTTCTCCCGCGACACCGAGCGCTCCGCCGTGCCGGCCGCCGCCGAGCTCGGTGTCGCCCTCGTCCCGTACTCGCCGCTCGGCCGCGGCTTCCTGACCGGTGCGTTCGCCTCCGCCGAGGAGCTGGGCGAGGACGACTTCCGCCGGCACCAGCCCCGGTTCAGCGGCGACAACGCCCGCGCCAACGCCGCGCTGGTCGAGCCGGTCCGCAAGATCGCCGCCGACCGCGGCGCCACCCCCGCCCAGATCGCGCTCGCCTGGGTGCACCAGCGGGCGGAGGTCCACGGCCTGTCCGTCGTGCCCATCCCCGGCACCCGACGCCGCAGCCGCCTGGAGGAGAACACCGCCGCGGCCGCGCTGCACCTCACCGAGGCGGAGCTGGCCGCGCTGGAGCCGATCGCCGGCCGCGTCGCCGGCGACCGCTACCCGGACATGAGCTCCACCTCGGCCGCCCGGGAGTGACCGCCCGGGAACGGCCCCACGGGCAGCCCCCCGCCCGGGGCGGCCGGCCCCCCCGCCGGCCGCCCCGGGCTCAGCCGCGACCGGCCGCGTCGGACTCCCGGACCAGCCGCCTCGGCGCGGTGCGCCGCCACGCCTCCGCCAGCAGGTCGCGCAGCTCGTCGGGGTCGACCCGGCCCAGCTCCACCCGCACCCACCCGAAGCGGCCGGTGTACGGCGCGGGCGAGAAGACCTCCGGATCCTCCGCGACCAGCTCCGCCTGCTCCTCCCGGGACGCCTTCACCGAGACGGCCCCGTCGTCCTCCGCGCCCATGGCGAAGATCCGCTCCCCGACCCTGAGCGTCACCTGCGTCTCCCAGGTCAGCCGCTCCACGGCCCGCGGCAGGGCGAGCCCCATGGCCCTGAACTCCTCGAACGTCACCACGCGCCCAGGCTAGGGGCCGTGTCCGACAACCGGCCCGCCCCCGCGCCGCGGCCGGGCCGCCCCTCCGCCCCCGGGCGCCCGGCGCGTGCGTCCGCGGCCTCAGCGCACGTCGCCGTAGCGGCCGAGGGCGATGGCGGCGAAGTTGTGCAGGCTGGCGGTGCCCGGCGAGAGGTAGCCGGTGTGGCCGGCGGCGCCTGCGGCGGAGACCACCCGGGCGCCGAAGGCCGGCCCGGTGGGGTCGGCGCCGTGGCCGATGCCGGCGATCTCCACGTACGGGACGTCGCCGATCCAGTCCGTGGCGTCGCGCGCCGCCCACAGCCGCACCCCGTCGCCCAGCTGGCGGGCGTGGTCGACGCCCATGCCCGGGCTGCCGAAGACGACCATGTCGGTGACACCGGCCGGGTCGTCCGCGGTGCGCCGGCCGGCCCGGATGCCCGGCGCGGCCGCGCCGCACACGACGGAGCCGTAGGAGTGGCAGAACAGGGACGGCACCCCCGCGTCCGGCGCGGTCGCGGCGAGCCCGGCGAGCAGGCGCCGCAGCCTCGGCGCCCCGGCGCGGGCGAGGCGGTCGGTGGCGGTGTCGGGGCCGAGGCCGACGGGGGTGGTGTACCCGGCCCAGGCGACCACCGCGGTGCGGACGTCCGGCGCCAGCCGCCGCTGCTCGGCGTGGAGGGCCCGGCCCATGCCGGCCGCGGAGTGCGCCGCGTCCTGTCCGGGTGCGGGCTCGCGGTCGAAGCGGCCGAGGTCGGTGTCGGCCCCGGGCACCAGCACCGAGACCCGCCGGGCGGAGGCGAGGTCCCCGTAGACCTCGGCGACCAGGCCGCGTCCGCGCGGGTCGAAGGCGAGGATGCGGCGGCCCGGCCGCAGGAGCCGGTCGCAGACGGCGGCGCGGTCCGCGGCGGCGGAGCGTTCGGCGGCGGGGCGGGCGGGGTCGGCCGCCGTGCGCCGGGCGGCGGACCGCTCGGCGGCCAGGGCGAGCGCGTTGGCGCGGTAGCGCAGGGCGGGCGGCGCCCCGTCGAGGTTGCCGACGACCAGCGGGTAGCGGGCCGTGAGCAGCTGCCGCTCGACCGGGGTCAGGCGGGCGAAGAAGGCGGCCACCGAGGCCGGTGACGCGTCGGCGGGGTCCGGCGGCGCCTGCCCGCCGAACAGCTGCCGGTTCCAGGCGTCGCTCCCGGCCGGGGGAGCGGTGACGGGCACCTGCTCGCCCGCGGCGACCGCGCCTCCGGCCGCGGCGCCCGTGTCGGCGAGGACGGCGACGGCGGCGAGGACGGCCACGCCCAGGCGCCTGAGTTCGATCCGCATGGATGGGTTCCCCCCTGGTACGCCGACCGTCGAGCCGGTCGTGCCCGGAGGTCCTGCTGTGCCGTGTGCCGTCTGCGGCGGCGTCTTTCCGCACGTGGTGCCGTGCGCCGCCCGCAGTGCCGAGTTCCGGGCCCACCCTAAGCGGACGCGGGCACCCCTCCCGACCACGGACGGCCCAGCGAACCAGGATGAAAATGCGCAAAGCGCCTCCTTGGGGAGGCGGTTTTTACGGCTTGCTCACATGCGGATGGTCCGGAGGAGGCGCTCCGTCGCGCGTCGGGGGCGCGTGCTTCCAGCGACCCGCCCCACGCGGGGGTCGACGGCGCCGGGTCCGCCGTCGGCGCCGCCGGGCCCGGCCGGCCCGGCCGGGGGACGCCGCAGGGGCCGGACCCCGGGGAGGGATCCGGCCCCTGCGGAGGAGGCGTACCGGGACGGTCAGGCGTCGCCGCCCGCCGCGCCCGGGTCGGCCGCGGACACGTCCAGCAGCTGGTAGCGGTCGATGGCCGCCTTCAGCACGCTGCGGTCGACCTTGCCCTCCTTGGCGAGCTCGGTCAGCACCCCCAGCACGACGGACTGCGCGTCGATGTGGAAGAAGCGGCGCGCCGCCCCCCGGGTGTCGGCGAAGCCGAAGCCGTCCGCACCCAGCGACTGCCAGGTGCCCGGCACCCAGCGGGAGATCTGGTCCGGCACGGCCCGCATCCAGTCCGAGACCGCGACGAACGGCCCCTCGGCGCCGGCGAGCTTCCGCGTCACGTACGGGACGCGCTGCTCCTCCTCGGGGTGGAGCAGGTTGTGCTCCTCGCACTCCACCGCCTCGCGGCGCAGCTCGTTCCACGAGGTGGCGGACCAGACGTCGGCCTTGACGTTCCACTCCTCGGCGAGGATCCGCTGCGCCTCCAGCGCCCACGGCACGGCCACGCCCGAGGCGAGGATCTGCGCCGGGATCTGGCCGGCGTCGCCGGCCCGGTACCGGTGCAGGCCCTTGAGGATGCCGTCGACGTCCACGTCGGCGGGCTCGGCCGGCATCTGGATCGGCTCGTTGTAGACGGTGAGGTAGTAGAAGACGTCCTCGCCGTTCGGGTGCGCCTCGTCGGAGCCGAACATCCGCCGGATGCCGTCCTTGACGATGTGGGCGATCTCGAAGCCGTACGCCGGGTCGTAGGCGACCACGGCCGGGTTGGTCGAGGCCAGCAGCTGCGAGTGGCCGTCGGCGTGCTGCAGGCCCTCGCCGGTCAGCGTGGTGCGGCCCGCGGTGGCGCCGAGCACGAAGCCGCGCGACAGCTGGTCCGCCATCTGCCAGAACTGGTCGCCGGTCCGCTGGAAGCCGAACATCGAGTAGAAGACGTACACCGGGATGAGGTGCTCGCCGTGGGTCGCGTACGAGGAGCCCGCCGCGATCAGCGAGGCGGTGCAGCCGGCCTCGGAGATGCCGTCGTGCAGCATCTGGCCGGTCGGCGACTCCTTGTACGCCAGCAGCAGCTCGCGGTCGACCGACTCGTAGGTCTGCCCCAGCGGGTTGTAGATCTTCGCCGAGGGGAAGAGCGAGTCCATGCCGAAGGTGCGGTACTCGTCCGGGGCGATCGGCACGAAGCGGTTGCCGATGCCCTTGTCCCGCATGAGGTCCTTGAGCAGCCGGACGAAGGCCATCGTGGTGGCGATGGACTGGTTGCCCGAGCCCTTCTTCATGGCCTTGTAGGTGTCGTCCCCGGGCAGCTGCAGCTTCGTGGGCCGCACCTTGCGGGTCGGCACGTAGCCGCCGAGCTCGCGCCGGCGGTCGTGCATGTACTGGATCTCCTCGGAGTCCCGGCCGGGGTGGTAGTACGGCGGGGCGCCGGACTCCAGCTCCTTGTCCGTGATCGGGAGGTGCAGCCGGTCGCGGAAGCGCTTGAGGTCCTCGACCGTGAGCTTCTTCATCTGGTGCGTGGCGTTGCGGCCCTCGAAGTTCGGGCCGAGCGTCCAGCCCTTGACCGTCTGCGCCAGGATCACCGTCGGCTGGCCCGTGTGCTCGCGGGCGGCCTTGAAGGCGGCGTAGACCTTCCGGTGGTCGTGGCCGCCACGGCCCAGGTGCTGGATCTGCTGGTCGGTCATCGACTCGACCATCTTGCGCAGCCGCAGGTCGCTGCCGAAGAAGTGCTCCCGGATGTACGCGCCGGTCTCGGTCGCGTAGGTCTGGAACTGGCCGTCCGGGGTGGTGTTCAGCTTGTCGACCAGGACGCCGTCGCGGTCCTGGGCGAGCAGCGGGTCCCAGGTGCGGTCCCAGATCAGCTTGATCACGTTCCAGCCGGCGCCGCGGAAGACCGACTCCAGCTCCTGGATGATCTTGCCGTTGCCGCGGACCGGGCCGTCCAGGCGCTGCAGGTTGCAGTTCACGACGAAGGTGAGGTTGTCCAGGCCCTCGCGCGCGGCCAGGCTCAGCTGGCCCAGCGACTCCGGCTCGTCCATCTCGCCGTCGCCGAGGAACGCCCAGACGTGCGAGTCCGAGACGTCCTTGATCCCGCGGGCGGTGATGTAGCGGTTCATCCGGGCCTGGAAGATCGCGCCGAGCGGGCCCAGGCCCATCGACACGGTCGGGAACTCCCAGAAGTCCGGCATGGAGCGCGGGTGCGGGTAGCTGGACAGGCCGTACGGCGCCTTGGACTTCTCCTGGCGGAAGGAGTCCAGCTGCTGCTCGGAGAGCCGGTCCAGCAGGAAGGCGCGGGCGTAGATGCCGGGGGAGGCGTGGCCCTGGAAGAAGATCTGGTCGCCGGAGGCGCCCTCGGCGTCCTTGCCGCGGAAGAAGTAGTTGAAGCCCACGTCGTACAGCGACGCGGAGGAGGCGAAGGTGGCGATGTGGCCGCCGACGCCGATGCCCGGGCGCTGCGCGCGGGAGACCATCACGGCCGCGTTCCAGCGGGTCGCGTTGAGGACCTTGCGCTCGATCTCCTCGTTGCCGGGGAAGAACGGCTCGTTCTTGGTCGCGATGGTGTTGATGTAGTCCGTGCTGCGCATCTCGGGCACGGCGACACGCTTCTCGCGGGCGCGCTCGATCAGCCGCAGCATGAGGTAACGGGCGCGCTCGCGGCCGCGCTCGTCCACGGCCGCGTCGAGCGACTCCAGCCACTCCGCGGTCTCCTCCGGATCGAAGTCCGGGACCTGGCTGGGAAGGCCGCCAATGATGATCGGGTTGCGATCGGATCCGGAAGCCACGCTGTTCCTTCACTGTCGGTCGTAACTGAGGTGGTGTCGCGCCGCCTCCATCGTGTACCGCGCTCGGAGATCCGTCATCTCTACCGATGGGTAACCGGTTCCGCCACCGGGGCGGGCCGGTCGGGCGCCGCAGCGGCGGCCGCACCCGGTGACGGGCCGCGCTGCCCGCACCCTCGGCGCCCGCACCGCTCCGGTGCCGGTTGTTACGACGAGGTGGCCCGACCTGTGCCCGTGAGGGCTGGTGTGAGGGCCAACAGGAGACTCTACGCCGCGTCGCGCGGTGCCTTCGAACGGCGCCCGTCCCGGGCGCCCCCGAAGGGGGCCGGGCGCCGTCGCGAACCGCCGCCGGACGGCGCGCGTCCTCACCGTCGCGCGTGCACCGGATGTACCGCGGGTAGGCGGACGGCGACCGAGCGGTGTCCGGCGGGCCGCCATCCGGCTCCGCCACGCCCGTTCGGATCAGGACAAAACCGGGGCACAGGCCCCACAATCGACAGCGAGGCTTGCTGCGACACGTCAACGTTCGGGCGGGAACGGGCGCCGGGTACTTGCGCGAACCGCCCCGCCCGTGTGGACTACGGCCACAAGCCCGGCACCGACGCCGGGCCGGATACAGGAGGTCATTCCCGTGAGCGCGACCGCGGACCCCGCGGAGGACAGGTCCAACCCGGCACTCCGGTTGGGCTTCGAGCCCGGACAGGTGGTCCAGGAGCTCGGGTACGACGACGACTGCGACCAGGAGCTCCGCGAGGGGATCGAGGGCCTGACCGGCACCGATCTCGTCGACGAGGACTACGACGACGTCGCCGACGCCGTGCTGCTGTGGTTCCGCGAGGAGGACGGTGATCTCACCGACGCCCTGGTCGATGCGCAGGAGTACCTCGCGGACGGCGGCCTGGTGTGGCTGCTGACCCCGAAGACCGGCCGCGACGGCCACGTGGAGGCCAGCGACATCGCCGACGCCGCCCGCACCGCCGGTCTCTCGCAGACCAGCTCGGTGACGGTGGCCAAGGACTGGGCCGGCACCCGTCTGGCGACCCCCAAGGCCGCCCGCCCGGCCAAGCGCTGAGCGGACCCCGATCTGCAGGCCGGTTCCCCGGCCGCACCGCGGGCCCCGCCGGAGACCTCTCCGGCGGGGCCCGCCGCCGTGTGCCGGCGGACCGCCGGTGCTCCCGCCCGCCGGCCGTCGTTTCCGCCGGCCGCGCACCCGCCCGTCCGTCCGTCCGCCCGCCCGCCCGCCGGACCGTCCGCCTATCCGCCCGTCGTTCACCCTTGGCGAACGCGGCTGCACGAGGAGCCCCGGGGTGCAGAGCCCGGCCCCCGGACTCCGGCCCGAAGTGCAAGGATGTGACCCGGCCGCCCCGCCCGGGACGGCGCAGTCGAACAGGAGGGTCGCACCCATGGCGATCGAGGTCGGCAGCAAGGCCCCGGACTTCGAGCTGAAGAACCAGCACGGCGAGCCGGTCAGGCTCTCCGACTACCGCGGTGCCAAGAGCGTCGTCCTGGTCTTCTACCCGTTCGCGTTCACCGGCGTCTGCACCGGCGAGCTCTGCGCGATCAAGGAGGAGCTGCCCCGCCTGCAGAACGACGACGTGCAGATCCTCGCCGTCTCCGTGGACTCGCCCTTCACCCTGCGCGTCTTCGGCGAGCGCGAGGGCCTGGAGTACCCGCTGCTCTCCGACTTCTGGCCGCACGGCGGCGTCGCCACCGCCTACGGCGTCTTCGACGACGAGAAGGGCTGCGCGGTCCGCGGCACCTTCGTCATCGACAAGGAGGGCGTGGTCCGCTGGTCCGTCGTCAACGGGCTGCCCGACGCGCGCGACGAGCAGGAGTACCTCAAGGTGCTCGCCTCGCTCTGACCCGGCCGCACCCCGAGGCCGCCGCGCCGCGGGCCCGCCCCGTCCGGGGCCCGCGGCACCCGCGGTCCGGAGCGCCCGCGGGCCGGGGGCTCCCGGTCCGAGGGCTCCCGGACCGTCCCGTTCCCGGTCTGCCGCGCCTGATCCCCGCCGGGGGAACCCGGCACTACGATCGGGCCGTTGGCCGGACAGACCCCCGGCCGTTTCGGACGCACCGGCCGGGGCAGACCGCACCGCGGGGGCACCGGCGTGCTCCCCGACCATTGGAGGACTCGTGGGTGTCAGCCTCAGCAAGGGCGGCAACGTCTCGCTCACCAAGGAGGCGCCCGGCCTGACCGCCGTCATCGTCGGCCTGGGCTGGGACGTCCGTACGACCACCGGGACCGACTTCGACCTGGACGCCAGCGCCCTCCTGGTCAACGAGGCCGGCAAGGTCGGGGCGGACGGCAATTTCGTCTTCTTCAACAACCTCAAGAGCCCCGACGGCTCCGTCGAGCACACCGGCGACAACCTCACCGGTGAGGGCGAGGGCGACGACGAGCAGATCAAGGTCAACCTGGCCGCGGTCCCCGCCGACGTCGCCAAGATCGTGTTCCCGGTGTCCATCTACGACGCCGAGAACCGCCAGCAGAACTTCGGCCAGGTCCGCAACGCCTTCATCCGCGTGGTGAACCAGGCGGGCGGTGCGGAGATCGCCCGCTACGACCTGTCCGAGGACGCCTCGACCGAGACCGCCATGGTCTTCGGCGAGCTCTACCGCAACGGCGCCGAGTGGAAGTTCCGGGCCATCGGCCAGGGCTACGCCTCGGGCCTGCGCGGCATCGCGCAGGACTTCGGCGTCAACGTCTGAGTCCGGCGCACCACGGCCGCGGCGGGGCCGCCGGGCGAACGGTCCGGCGGCCCCGCGCCCCATGCGGGACCCACACCCGTGCGGAGCGGCGGCCGGCCGGCGAGTCCGGCAAGTCCAGCGGGCCGGGCACCAGCCGTCCGGGCCGGCGGGGGCGCAGTGGTCCTGCGCGCCCGTGCGGCGGCGGCGCGGAGGAGCCGGTCCGGTGTGCACGGGAGATCCCGCCGCCGCGCGGGACACGGGAGGAAGAACCACATGGGCGTCACGCTCGCCAAGGGGGGCAATGTCTCCCTCACCAAGGCCGCACCCAACCTCACCCAGGTCCAGATCGGCCTGGGCTGGGACGCGCGCTCGACCACCGGCGCGCCCTTCGACCTGGACGCCAGCGCCCTGCTGTGCGCCAACGGCCGGGTGCTCGGCGACGAGTACTTCGTCTTCTACAACAACCTCAAGAGCCCCGAGGGCTCGGTGGAGCACCAGGGCGACAACCTCACCGGCGAGGGGGAGGGCGACGACGAGGTCGTCGTCGTCAACCTCGACCTGGTGCCGCAGCAGGTCGACAAGATCGTGTTCCCGGTGTCGATCTACGAGGCCGAGGCGCGCATGCAGTCCTTCGGCCACGTCCGCAACGCCTACATCCGGGTCGTGAACCTGGCGGACGGCAGCGAGCTGGCCCGCTACGACCTCACCGAGGACGCCTCCAGCGAGACCGCGATGATCTTCGGCGAGCTCTACCGCTACCAGGGCGAGTGGAAGTTCCGGGCGGTCGGACAGGGGTACGCGTCGGGGCTGCGGGGTATCGCCCTAGACTTCGGAGTCAACGTTCAGTAAAAAACTGCGGGCAGTGCGGGGGAAAGACGACCTGTCGCTGGCCTGACCACCGACGAAAGGTAGACGTACTCCCGTGTTCTTCCGCACTTTCGGATGGTCCTTCGCCATCACGGTCGTCGGACTCGTCGTGGCCGGCCTCGTATGGGGCCCCACCGGGTTCGGCGTCGTGGCGATCCTGTCCGTCCTCGAGATCTCGCTGTCGTTCGACAACGCGGTCGTCAACGCCTCGGTGCTCAAGCGGATGAGCCCCTTCTGGCAGAAGATCTTCCTCACCGTCGGCGTGCTCATCGCCGTCTTCGGCATGAGGCTGGTCTTCCCGCTGCTGGTGGTGGGGCTCACCGCGCACATCGGCCCGGGGACCGTGATCGACCTCGCGCTCCACTCGGACAAGACCTACGACGGCCTCACCTACGCGCAGCACCTCCAGGAGGCCCACCCGGCCATCGCGGCCTTCGGCGGGATGTTCCTCCTGATGATCTTCCTCGACTTCATCTTCGAGGACAAGGACTACCAGTGGCTGCGCTGGATCGAGCGCCCCCTGGAGAAGATCGGCAAGCTCGACCAGCTCTCCGTGCTCATCGCCATGGTGGTGCTGGCCCTGTCGGCCAACTTCTTCGGCGACGGCCACGCCGAGACGGTGCTGCTGGCCGGCCTCCTCGGCCTCGTCACCTACCTCGCGGTCAACGGCCTCGCCAACGTCTTCGAGGGCACCCTGGAGGACGGCGACGAGGACGAGGCCGAGGAGGGCGAGGCGGCGGAGAAGGCCCCCGCGTCCGCGGGCGCCAACGCGTCCGTCGCGGGCGTGGTCGGCAAGGCCGCCTTCTTCCTCTTCCTCTACCTCGAGGTCCTGGACGCGTCCTTCTCCTTCGACGGCGTCGTCGGCGCCTTCGCCATCACCAGCGACATCTTCCAGATCGCGCTCGGCCTCGGCATCGGCGCCATGTACATCCGGTCGCTGACCGTGTACCTGGTCCGCAAGGGCACCCTGGACGACTACGTCTACCTGGAGCACGGCGCGCACTACGCGATCGGCGCCCTGGCGATCATCCTGATGGTCTCCATCAAGCACGAGATCCCGGAGATCGTCACCGGCCTGATCGGCGTCGCCTTCATCCTGGCGTCGCTGGCCTCCTCGATCCTGCGCAACCGCCGCCTGGAGTCGGCAGGGGGGCCGTCGGAGCCCGAGAGGGTGACCTCCGAGGTCTGACGCGTGCACCGGCGGCCCGGCGGAAGCCGGACCGCCGCCCGCTCCCCGAGCACCGCCCGCGCCCTGCGCACCGCCCCGCCGCCCGAACCGGGCGGCGGGGCGGTGCCGTGTCCGGGGCGGCCCGCCCGGCGCGCCCCCGCAGCCGGCCCGGGTCCCCCGCGGACGCGGGCAGCCCCCGCAGGCCCCCGGGAGAGCCCCGGAAACGCCCCCGGGGCGGCCGACCGGCGTGTGCCGGGCGCGGCCGCCCCGGGGGCGGAGGGGCGTGCGCGGAGGAGCCGGGGCCGGGAGCCCCGGGCCGTCCGTCAGCCCAGGGTCTGCTCGATCGCCCGCAGCTTGCGCTCCAGGGAGTCCAGCCGCGGCATCGCCAGGGTGTCGTCGTCGGCGGTGAGGTCCACCGTGCGGCCCGCCGGCAGCGCCGCCGACTCGGGGGCGGCCGTGACGGCCCGCCGCCCGGTCACCGAGGCCGGCTCCAGGGCGGCCGCGCCGACCGCGCTCTCCGCCGCTCCTGGGGCAGGCTCCGTAACGGGCTGCTGCTCCCCGGCGGCGGTCAGCGCCGGAACCTGGCGCCCGCCGCGGCGGCCGCTCCACACCCGGCCCTGGCGGGCGATGGCCTTGAGCTCGGCGCGCTCGCGCCGGTCCGCGGCCCGGGCCCGGACCTTGGAGTCCAGCTTCTGCTGCCGCTCGTCGCGGACCTCCTCGACGGCCTCGTCCAGGCTGCGCACGCCCTCCAGGAGCATCAGCGACCAGGCGGCGTAGGTCTCGCGGGGGGCCCGCAGCCAGCGGACCATGCGGATCTGGGGGAGCGGGCGCGGCACCAGGCCCTGCTCGCGCAGGGCGGCCTTGCGGGTCTGCTTCAGGGCGCGGTCGAAGAGGATCGCGGCCGAGATGGACATGCCGGAGAAGAACTGGGGGGCGCCGTCGTGGCCGCCGCCGCGCGGGGCGTGGACCCAGTTGAACCAGGCCGAGGCGAAGGCGAAGAGCCACACCAGCAGCCGGGAGCCCAGGGCGGCGTCGCCGTGGCTGGCCTCGCGGACCGCCAGCACCGAGCAGAACATCGCGGCGCCGTCCAGCCCGAACGGCACCAGGTACTCCCAGCCGCCGGACAGGTTGAGGTTCTCCCGTCCGAAGCCGACCAGCCCGTGGAAGGAGAGCGCCGCGGCCACCGCCGCACAGCAGAACAGCAGCACGTAGGAGGCGATGCCGTACACCATCTCCTTGCGGCGGCGGCGCTCCTCGCTGCGCTCCCAGGAGTCCTGGTTCTGCGCCTCGGCGGGAGTCCGCTTGGTGCGGAGCATGACGAGGAGGATGGCCGTGAAGAGCAGCGCGGCGCCGCCGACGACGGCCCAGACCAGCTGTATGGAGGAGAGAGTCATGTGCGGAGTGAGCCTCGGCTTTCCGGCCGTGCAACGGGCAGGTGAGGAGGGTGTCCTGACGTGCGGTCGCGCCGCCTGGGGCGGCGGGGGACACCTGTGCGGCATGACGATATCGCGTCCGGGGGGCCGCATAGTAAGCGGTGAGGCGGAGGGCGGCGGGGGCGGTCGGGCGTTTTCCGGCCGAGTACGGAAAGCTGGTGCCCCGGGCACGTCCCGCGGGTAGTCCCTGGGTGGCGGCGCACCGCCGGCCCGCCGCAGGGCGGGGCGGGTGCGACGTGTACGGACGACGGCTGTACGGGCTTACGGGTGTGGGGGGTGGCATCGGTGACTGCGCTGTGGGACTACCTGCGGCGGTCTCGGCAGGCCGTGGAGGCGGCCGGCCTGCACAAGGTGACGCTGACGAAGGCGTCGCCCCTGGTCTCGCTGACGGACCAGGGGGCGGTCACCGGACACCTGCAGATCAACCTGCACTGGACGATGCGTCAGGCCGACCTGGTGCAGCAGCGCGGCGGCCTGCTGCGGCCCGGGCTCTTCCGCCCGACGCAGCCCCAGGTCTCCACCCGGCCGATGGTCAACGTCGACCTCGACCTGGCCTGCATGTACGAACTGGCCGACGGCAGCCGGGGGGTGGTCCAGCCGCTGGGCAACCTCCTCGGCGACCTCCAGCGGCCCCCGTACATCAAGATCAGCGGCGACGACCGGTACGGCGCCCCGTCCGGCGAGACCATGTACATCAACCTGGACAAGCGGGACAGCTTCAAGCGCCTGCTGGTCTTCGTGTACATCTACGACGGCACGCCCGCCTTCGACCGCACCCACGCGGTCGTGACGCTCTTCCCCTACGTCGGGCCGCGGATCGAGGTGGCGCTCGACGAGCGCGCCCCCCAGGCGCGCTCGTGCGCGGTCGTCATGATCGAGAACAAGGACGGCAACCTGACGGTCCGCCGCGAGGTGCGCTACGTCTACGGGTTCCAGGCCGAACTGGACCGGCTGTACGGCTTCGGCATGCAGTGGCAGCGGGGCTACAAGACGCCGCAGGGCACACCCGAGTGAGGGAGCCGCCCCGGCCGTCCCGGGGCGGCCGCCCGGTGCCGCCGGGCCGGCCGGACCCGCTCAGCGCGGCTGGAACTGGGGGCCCTGCGGCGGCAGCGTGAACACCGCCGGGTCGGGCTGCGACGGCTGCGGCTGCGGCTGCAGCGCCTGGGGCTGGAGGGGCTGGAGCGGCTGCTGCGGGGGTGCGGACGGCGCCCGCGGCGGCGGGGGAGGGTACGCCGTGGCCGGATCCGGCCGGGGCGGCTCCCAGGCGGGCGCTGAGGGTCCGTCGGGGGACGCGGCCGCGGCGCGCTGCTGCGGCCGGGCCGCCGGGTCCTCCCGCTCCGAGGGCGGTGCCGGCGCGGGCCCGGGCGGCGCCGGCGCGGTGGCCGCCTGCGCGGGGGCGCCCTCGGCCGCCCCCGCCGGTACCGGCCCGTCCTCCTCCACCGCGATCCCGAAGTCCGTCGCGAGCCCCGCCAGTCCGCTGGCGTAGCCCTGGCCGATGGCCCGGAACTTCCAGCCGTCGCCCCTCCGGTAGAGCTCGGCGCAGAGCAGCGCGGTCTCCTCGCCGGCGTCCGCGATGTCGAACCGCGCCAGGGGCTCGCCGTCCTCGGGCGCCGCGGCGTCGTACAGCAGCACCTGCAGGTCCGGCACGGCGCCGAAGGGGCCCTCCTCGGCGGAGCCGGCGAGCACCACCCGGTCCACGTCCGCCGGGAGCTGCGCCAGGTCCACCTCGACGGTGTCGGCGACCGCGTCGCCGACCCGCTGCTTGGCGCGGTGGCGCACCAGGCCCGACGGGTGGTGCGGCTGGTTGTAGAAGACGAAGTCCTCGTCGGAGCGGACGCTGCCGTCGGCCCCCAGGAGCAGCGCGGAGGCGTCCACGTCGGGCGCGCCGGACGCCGCGCCCCAGCGCAGCACCGCGCGCACCGCGGCGGCGGACAGCGGGATGTTGGAACCCTTCACCATGACCTGCGTCATGGCGCACCATCCTGCCCGGTGCGGGGCCCCGCGGACAACGCGCCCTCCCGTCGGCGCGCCCTCCCCGTCCCGAGGGGCCTCCCGGCGGCCCCCGGGACGCCGCGCGGCGGCCGGGGGACGGCTCCGCCTGTGAACCGGAAGGCAATGCTCCGATAATTCGATGTTGCGGGTCTGGATTCCGGACCCGGGGTACGTACGATGGTCGGCCAACGGCCTCCGGCCCGCAGGGCGCACGGCGGACGGCGGACCCATGGAACGGCTGCCACGGGGTAGCGGGGGAGTCGTGCGGTCGCGGCCGTCGTCGTGGTGCACACCGCAGGGCGCCGCCGCAGCCGCCCTGCCCCGTCCCGGCCGCCGGGTCCCACCCCTCCGCTCGTCCGCACCGACGCACGCCCGCACACCGACCGACCGCCACCGGCCACCACCCCCGCGACCCGCGGGACGGACCACCAGGGGAGAGCACATGCGCCACTTCGGGCACCTGGACGACGACGTCCGGCAGAGGCTCTTCCACCGCGAACCCGAGCACTTCACCCGCGGCGCCGATCCCGCCGTCCTCGCCACCGCCCTCGGCGCCACCCTCTACAGCCCCGCCACCCGCCCCCGCCTCCTGGAGGACGTCCGCAGGCAGGCCGCCCGCGGCGTCGTCTCGATGGTGCTCTGCCTGGAGGACGCCATCGACGACCGCGACGTCCCCGCCGGCGAGGCCAACCTCGTCGCCCAGCTCCGCGCGCTCGCCGACGCCGCGGAGCACGGCGGCCCGGCGGACGGCACCCCGCACCACGGCGGCCCGGCGGACGCCACCCCCGAGGACGACGGCGACTGGCCGCTGCTCTTCATACGGGTCCGCACCCCCGAGCAGATAGGCGACCTCACCCGCCGCCTCGGCCCCGCCCTGCGGGTGCTCTCCGGCTTCGTGCTGCCGAAGTTCACCGAGGACTCCGGTGCGGCCTTCCTGGAGGCGCTCGCCGCCGCCGAGGCCGCCTCCGGCCACCGCCTCCTCGCCATGCCGGTCCTGGAGTCCCCCGAGCTCGCCCACCTGGAGACCCGCCGCGACGTGCTGACCGGCGTCGCCCGCGTCCTGGAGAAGTACCGCGACCGGGTCCTCGCCGTGCGCCTCGGCGTCACCGACCTGTGCTCCGCCTACGGCCTGCGCCGCTCCCCGGACCTCACCGCCTACGACGTCGCCCTCGTCGCCTCCGTGATCGGCGACGTGGTCAACGTCCTCGGCCGCGCCGACGGCACCGGGTTCACCGTCACCGGCCCGGTGTGGGAGTACTTCCCCGTCCACGAGCGGATGTTCAAGCCGCAGCTGCGCCGCTCGCCCTTCCTCCAGCAGACCGACCCGCCCGGCGAGGCGGTCCGCCGCAGGATCATCGAGCACGACCTCGACGGCCTCATCCGCGAGATCGAGCTCGACCGCGCCAACGGCCTGCTCGGCAAGACCTGCATCCACCCCAGCCACGTGCCCGCCGTGCACGCCCTCTCCGTGGTCACCCACGAGGAGTTCTCCGACGCCGCCGACATCCTCCACGAGGACCGGTCCGGCGGCGGCGTCCTGAGGTCCGCGTACACCAACAAGATGAACGAGGTGAAGCCGCACCGCGCCTGGGCGCAGCGCGTCATGCTGCGCGCCTCCGCCTTCGGCGTCGCCCGCGAGGACGTCACCTTCGCCGAGCTCCTCTCCGCGTGCCTGTGCTCCTGAACGCCCCGCCCGCGCGCCGGGCGCCCCCGCCCGCACGCCCCCGGGCCGCCACCGCTCCGGACACCCGCCGGACGGCCCGGCGACACCCCGCCGTCACCGCCGCATGGTCACCTGGGCCCCGACCTCGGTGACGGTCCCCGCGGCGGGGCACGTACCGTCGTACGGGCGTTCCCGGCCGGCCGCCCGCGGCCGGCGTGCGCCCCGCGGGGCCGCCCGGCCCCGGACGGACCCCGGGACGCACCGCCGGACACCCCCGCCGCCGCGGACGGCGCCCCGCCGCGGACGACGGGGAACCGCGGACGGCAGGGACGACAGAGACCGCAGAGACGACAGAGACGACAGAGAGCAGGGACCTTGACCCACCAGGACACCTGGACCGGCCAGTGGGTGGCCGACCGCCTCGGCGTGCGCGTGGACGGCGACCCCGCCCTGCGCGGCCTCCTCGGCCTCGCCCTGCGCCGCAACCCCCGCCGCGCCCACCTCCTGGTCTCCACCGTCCTCGGCAAGCACGTCCCCCAGCTCCCCGCCGCCGTCCACGGCGCCGGCCTGGCCCTCGGCGCCCGCGTCCGCGACCTCCTCGGACCGGACGAGGCCCGCCGCGCCGTCGTCCTCGGCTACGCCGAGACGGCCACCGCCCTCGGCCACAGCGTCGCCGACGGCCTCGGCAGCGCGCCCTACCTGCACTCCACCCGCCGGCCCGTGGCCGGCGTCGAACCGGTGGGCGGGTTCGAGGAGGAGCACTCCCACGCCACCTCCCACCTGCTGCTCCCCGAGGACCCGCACCTCCTCTCCGGCGGCGGGCCGCTGGTGCTGGTCGACGACGAGTTCTCCACCGGCCGGACCGTCCTCAACACCATCCGCGCCCTGCACGCCGCGCACCCCCGCGACCGCTACGTCGTCGTGTCCCTCGTCGACATGCGCGACCCCGGGCAGCGCGGGCACCTCGCCGAGGCCGCCGCCGCACTCGGCGCCCGCCTCGACCTGGTCGCCGCGGCCTCCGGCACCGTCCACCTGCCCGCCGACGTCCTGCCCCGCGCCCAGGCGCTGGTCGAGGCGCACGACGAGGCCCACGGCGGGGCCCACGGCGGGGCCGCCGCCGGCACCGGTCCCGCCCCCCTCGTCCGCGCCGGCCTCGACTGGCCCGCCGGCCTCCCCGACGGCGGCCGCCACGGCTTCACCCCCGAGCACCGCCGCCGCCTGGAGGCCGCCCTGCCCGGCCTCGGCCGCCGCCTCGCCGCCGCCCTCACCGGCACTCCGCGCCGCGTCCTCGTCCTCGGCTCCGAGGAGCTGATGTACGTCCCGCTGCGCCTCGCCGAGGCCCTCGGCCACGCCCTCGGCGACCGCGCCGAGGTCCGCTTCTCCACCACCACGCGCTCGCCCGTCCTCGCCGTCGACGACCCCGGCTACGCCATCCGCACCCGGCTGGCGTTCCCCGCCCACGACCGCCCCGCCGACGGCCCCGGTACCCGCTACGCCTACAACGTGGCGCCCGGCGCCGACCCCTCCCGGCGCTTCGACGCCGTCGTCCTCGTCGTCGACGACACCGCCGACACGCCCGAGCTCCACCGCTCCGGCGACGGCCTCGCCGCCCTCCTCGCGCAGGTCACCGACCAGGTCGTCCTGGCCGTCGTCCCCTCCCGCCTGCCCGGCCCCCGCACCCCGCGGGGAACCGGAACGGCCCCCCGGGACGTTGGAACACACCGAACCCACCCGGGCCCCGAGCCCCTCCGTACCGGGCCCGCCCGTACCGGGCCCGCCGGCACCTGACCCGCCGGGCCCCCTCCGCCCCCGACCTCCGGCCCCCGACCTCCGGCCCCCGACCTCCGGCCCCCGACCTCCGGCCCACCGACCCCGCACGCACCGGCGGCAGCGACCCCGGCCACCCGCCCGAACCATTCGGCGCCCACACCGAAGGCGAGCATGACCACGATGCCGAGCACCGCCGTCCCGGCCCAGCCCCGGGCCGCGGGAGTGCTGCCCGGGCCCCTGCACGGGCCCCAGTTCTCCTCCTACGCCGCCCACGAGGTCTCCTGGCTGCTCACCGACCTCTCCGACGTGCCCCTGGAGGCCCCCACCGAGGAACGGGAGGAGGCCATCCAGTCCGGCGGCGCCCACTACGCCGAGATGCTGCCGGTGGAGTACCAGCCGAGCCCCGACTACCAGGAGCTCTTCCACCAAGCGCTGCGCGCCTCCGCGCCCCGCATCGCCCGCGCCGTCGGCGCCGTCACCGAGACGCTCCTCGCCGAGCGCGGCACCCGCTCCGACAGCGGCGGCGTCGTCCTCGCCTCGCTCGCCCGCGCGGGCACCCCGGTCGGCGTCCTCATGCGGCGCTGGGCCGCCTACGCCCACGGGGTCGACCTGCCCCACTACGCGGTCTCCATCGTCCGCGGCCGCGGCATCGACCCCGTCGCCCTGCGCTACCTCGCCGCCCACCACGACCCGCTCGACGTCGTCTTCGTCGACGGCTGGACCGGCAAGGGCGCCATCACCCGCGAACTCCACGACGCCCTCGACGGCACCGGCTTCGACCCCGGCCTCGCCGTCCTCGCCGACCCCGGCCGCTGCGTCTCCACCTACGGCACCCGCGAGGACTTCCTCATCCCCTCCGCCTGCCTCAACTCCACCGTCTCCGGCCTGGTCTCCCGCACCGTGCTGCGCACCGACCTCATCGGGCCCGACGACTTCCACGGCGCCAAGTACTACCGCGAACTCGCCGCCGCCGACGTCTCCCGCGCCTTCCTCGACACCGTCGCCGACCACTTCCCGGCCGTCCGCGACGACGCCGTCCGCGACGCCGCCGACCTCGTCGAGGCCGACCCCGCCGACCGGGCCCCCACCTGGGAGGGCTGGGCCGCCGTCGAGCGGATCAGCGAGGAGTACGGCATCGGCAGCGTCAACCTGGTCAAGCCCGGCGTCGGCGAGACCACCCGCGTCCTGCTGCGCCGGGTGCCCTGGCGGGTCCTCGCCCGCCGCGGAGCCGGGTCCGACCTCGACCACGTGCGCCTGCTCGCCGCCCAGCGCGGCGTCCCGGTCGAGGAGGTCGACGACCTGCCGTACTCCTGCGTCGGCCTCATCCACCCCCGGTACACCCGCGGCGCCACCGGCGACGACGGCACCGCCGCCACCGCCACCGCCACCGCCGGCGCCACCGCCACCGCCACCGCCCTGCCCGCCCCGGCCCCGGCAGGTGACGCCCGGTGACCGCCCCAGCCCGCCGGCGCCCCACCGCCCGCTTCCCCGGCGCCCGCCTCCCGGCCGCCCGCCCGCCGTCCGCCGGCGGCCCCGACCGCACCCCCGCCGCGGCGCCGTCCCGGGGGGCGACCCCCGCACCCCCGGCCGCCGTCCGCCCCACCCCGGAAGGCGCCGCCCGGTGACCGCCCCCCGCCAGTCCGCCGCCCGCTTCCTGGTCGCCAGCGACCTCGACCGCACCCTCGTCTACTCGCCGCGCGCCCTAGCCCTCGGCGTCCCCGACGAGGAGGCCCCCCGGCTGCTCGCCGTCGAGGTCCACAACGGCAGGCCGCTCTCCTTCATGACCGAGCACGCCGCGGAACTCCTCGTCGAGCTGGCCCGCTCCTGCGTCTTCGTCCCCGCGACCACCCGCACCCGCGCCCAGTACGGGCGGATCAACCTGCCCGGCCCGCACCCCGGCTGGACCCCCCGCTACGCGATCTGCGCCAACGGCGGCCACCTCCTCGTCGACGGCGAGACCGACCACGACTGGCACGCCGACATGCGCGGCCGCCTCGCCGACGCCTCCGCCCCGCTGGAGGAGGTCGTCCACCACCTGGCCCTCACCGCCGACCCCGAGTGGACCCTCAAGCGCCGCGTCGCCGAGGACCTCTTCGCCTACCTCGTCGTCGAGCGCGAGCAGCTCCCCGAGCACTGGCTGGGCGAACTCACCGCCTGGGCCGCCGAACGCGGCTGGACCGTCTCCCTCCAGGGGCGCAAGGTCTACGCCGTCCCCGCACCGCTCACCAAGAGCGCGGCCCTCGCCGAGGTGGAGCGCCGTACCGGCGCCGCCACCGTCCTCACCGCCGGCGACTCCCTCCTCGACGCCGAACTCCTCCTCGCCGCCGACGCCGGCTACCGGCCCGGCCACGGCGAACTCGCCGAGACCGGCTGGACCGGCCCCGGCGTCACCGCGCTCCCGCAGGTGGGCGCCGCGGCCGGCGAGGAGATCGTCCGCCGCCTGCTGGAGCACGTGCGGGAGGGCGTGCCCGTCCGCGACGGCGGCCTCGCCCCGGCCGCCGGGCGCCGGTGACCGCTCCTTCCGCCGCCGGGGCGCACGCCGCCGCCGGGGCGCGGGCCGCCGCACCGGCGCGGGCCGCCGCCGGGACGCCGGTCCCGGGCGGCGGGCCCCTGCGGATCTGCTTCCTCGGCGACTCCTTCGTCCAGGGCGTCGGCGACCCCCAGTACCGCGGCTGGGTGGGCCGGGTGCTCGCCGCCACCGCCGCCGCGGATCCCGCCCGCGACGTCACGGGCTTCAACCTGGGCGTCCGCCGCGACACCTCGGCCGACGTCCTCGCCCGCTGCTGGGACGAGGCCGGCCGCCGCACCGCACCCGGTGCCGACCACCGGCTCGTCGTCTCCTTCGGCAGCAACGACGCGGTGGAAGAAGGCGGCGCACCACGTGTCCGGCCCGCCGACACCGCCGGCCACCTCGGCCGGCTGCTCGCCGGGGCCGCCGACCGCGGCACGGACGTCCTCGTCGTCGGCCCGCCGCCCGTCCACGACCGCGGCGCCGCGCACCTGCGGCGGCTCCTCGACCTGGAGGAGCGGCTCCGCGACGTCTGCGACCGGGCCGGCGTGCCGTGGATCCCCGTGGCCCGGCTGCTCGCCGGGGACCCGGACTGGCAGGCCGAGGCGGCGGCCGGCGACGGAGCCCACCCGGGCGAGCGGGGCTACGACCGCCTGGCCGACCTCGTCCTCACGGGCGGCTGGCACGACTGGCTCGCCGCCCCGGGCCGCCCTGCGGCCACCGGCCGTGCCCACGGCCCGGCCGCCGTCCCCCTGCCGTCCGCCGACGTGTCGCGCTGAACGCCGCCCGGATCCGCCCACCGTTCACCGTCCACCGTCCGGCCGGGAAGCGCGGCCCCGGCTCCCGGGAGCACGCAGCGCCGGGCGCTTGCCGCGCTGCGCCGAAGGCCGGTCGCCGAGCGGGTGCGCAGGGGCCGTGAGGGCACCGTAAGCCGGCTTGGGCCGTCAGGGCCGCGGCTCGGCCCGGCGGCCGCCGAACGGGCGGAGGCGTGCAGCAGCCGCGCATGGGACCACCCACGCATGGGACCACTCGCGTACGGGACACCCGCACGCGGGACCAGCTGCACACGGAGCCACCCGCGCACGGACCGCAGGGCCGGAGGCCGCCCCGGCCGGCCCCGGCGGGACGGGAAGCCCCCCGGGTCGGCCCCAGTCACGGGCGGGACGGCCGCTCCTCAGTCCGAGGAGCGCGTCACCCGCAGCAGCCTCCGCCGCAGCAGCCGCCGCCCCCGCCCCCGGACGGGGCGGCGGCCGCGCCGCCGGAGGCCGTGCCGGTCACCGCGACGGTGGAGAGCAGCTTCACCGTGTCCTCGTGCCCTTTGGGGCAGACGGCCGGCGCACCGGACTGCGACATGGGACGGCGGAGCTCGAAGGTGGCGCCGCAGGAGCGGCACCGGAAGTCGTAGCGAGGCATGGCGACAGCGTACCCAGACGCCCCCGCCCCGCCGCCCGACCCGCACCGGGATCCGTCCCGCGCCCGCCGCACGGCCCCGCCCGCAGCCCGCACGGTCCCGTAGCTCGCCCCTGCGGCACGGTCCTGCTCCGCCGCCCGCCGCAAAGCCCGCCGCCCGACCCCGCAGGCTCCCGTTCCCGTTCCCGTTCCCGCCACCGGTCCGCGTCAGCGGCCGCCGGCGCCCATGTCCTCCCGGATCCGCTGCACCACCCGGGCCGCGGTCTCCCGCACCGCCGCCGTCTCCTGCAGGAAGTGCCAGTAGTCCGGATGCCGGCCCGTGAGCCCGGCCACCGCCCGGTCCAGCCGCTCCACCGCCGCGTCCAGCGGAGCCGCGTGCCGCGGGTCCGGGGCGCTGCGGCCCGTCATCGCCAGCCGCTGCGCGTCCCGCACCGCGAACCGGGTCCGCTCGATCTCCGCCTTCGGGTCCCGCTCCACCTCGGTCAGCTGCCGCAGCCGCTCGCCGACCGCCGCCACCGCCCCGTCCGAGGTGTTGAGCAGCGCCCGGGCTGTGGCCAGCGCCGCCGTCGCGTCCGCCCACCGCTGCTCGTCGCGCGCGACCGCGGCCTCGTCCACCCTGGCCCGCGCCGCCGCCACCGACTCCGCGGTCTGCCGCGGCACCCGCTGCAGGTCCTGCCAGCACTCCGCGCTGAACCGGCGCCGCAGCTCGCTGAGCGTCGGGTCCAGCGTGCCCGCCCTGGTCTCCAGCGCCTGCATCCGGGTCCGCAGGCTCACCACCCGGCGGTCGACCTCACGCGCCCGCTCCGGCAGGTGCTCGGCCTCTCCCCGCACCGCCTCCGCCCGGCGCAGCACGTCGTCGGCGCGCCGCAGCGTCTCCTGCACGCCGTGCCGGCCCGCGCCCTCGTTCAGCCGGGTCAGCTCCGGGGCCAGCGCCGCCAGCCGCGCCGCCATGTCGTCCGCCCGCAGCCCGGCCTCCCGGACCGCGTCCAGGGCCGCCGTCGCCGCCAGCAGCGCCTGCTTCGCCCGCTCCACCGCCGGGACCACCCGCGCCAGCTCGCTCTCGGCCCGGCCCAGCAGCGGCTCCAGCGTGCGGTGGTACGCCTCCAGCTCGCCCTTCGTCCGCTGCAGCTGCTGCCGTGCCTGGTCCAGCTCGCGGCGGGCCCGGGCCGCGGCTCCCGTCTCCAGGCCGTCGGCGTCCAGGTCGTGCGCGTCCAGGGCGGCGATGTACGCGCTGCTCACCTCGTCCACCCGCCGCGACAGGTCGTCGAACTCGCCCACCGCCCGCCGCGCGAGCGGCGAGGTGTCGACGGCCTTCACGGTCTCCACCGAGATCCGCACGTCGCGCTGCGCCGAGTCCAGCTCGTAGAAGGCCTGCGCGGCGGCGTCGCGGGCGGCCTGCGCATCGGCCCGCATGTTCTCGTTGCGCCGCCACCACGAACGCGTCCCTCCGCCCGGGTGCGACATCGGCGCGGCCGCCAGCGCCACCGCGGCGAACCCCGCCAGCAGGGGCAGCGGCGCGACCAGCCCGCCCAGCACGGACCTGCGGCGCCCCCGCGTGATTCCCGCCGTCACATCGCACTCCAAGCTCGCCCACGCCCGGCGCGGCCCCCGCCCGTACGGCAGTTCGGCCGTCGGTCCGCTGATCGGCTCCCCATTGTCGCCGAACCCATCCTCCCACCCGCCGCCCCCCGTCAACCCCGCCCGCCGCCCCCGTCCCGCCCGCCCGGCACTGCAGCGCTCCACCCCCCGGAGCAGGTACGCTGACCTCTCGCTGCGATCGTGCCGCTCCCGGGAGCGCACGTCCGCGCGGGCGCATAGCTCAGTGGTAGAGCACTGCTCTTACAAAGCAGGGGTCGGCGGTTCGAAACCGTCTGCGCCCACCCGATCCGATCACGGCGAAGGCCCAGGCCGCCGGCGGTTTCGCCGAGGCGCTGGGCCTTTGCCGTTCCGGACGCCGCGAGCGGTCGGCGGCCGTCGTGCCAGTCACGTGCCAGATGCCGCCCCGCGGCCCCCGTCGCCGAGGCGGCGGATCAGCCCGTCGACGTGCGCGGCGATCTCCTCGTCACGGCTGGCCAGGAGGTGCTGGTAGACCAGCGCCGCCCGGGTCGACGAGTGGCTCATGCGCTGCATCAGCTCCCGCAGGCTGGCCCCGCCGGACGCTGCCAGGGGGTTCCCGGTGTGCCGCAGGCCGTGGAGGTGCCTCCGTCAAAGCTCGTTGCGCTCGCCGCGGCGCCGCTCACTGCCGCTCCTGGCTCCGCCGCGTTCCGGCGGCGGCCCGCTCCGCGCCGCAGGGCGGGAAGGAGTGGGCCGGGCGGGCCAGTGGCCGAGGGCGGGGGCCGGCACGATCTTCAGCTGCCTTCCCGGTCGGGGACCCGCGTCGAGCACGACTCCCGCACCCTGCACGACCGGGGGCCGATCGTGCAGGGTGCGGGCAGGCGACGAGCCTGCCCGAGCTGAGCAGGAACCGGTGACCACCAGGCTCAGCCGCGTTGCCCGGATCCGGGTGGACTTGGCGTTTCCCGTTGGGTCGGCTCGACCGCCTGTTAGCGTGCGCGGATGGAGGATCTGGGACCCGTGGTGTGGCCGCCCGAGCCGATCAGGACCGAGAGGCTCGTGCTCCGTGAGTCCGAGACCGGGGACCGTGCGGTGTTCATCGAACTGCTCACCTCGCCGGAGGTGCACACCTATCTCGGCGGCCCCCGGCCGCGTGACGAGCTTGAGCGTGAGATGCCCGGAACGCCCGAGCGGTGGCCCGGAAGCTTCGTCGTCGATCTCGATGGGGCCATGATCGGCCAGATCCTGCTCAGGAGAGCAACGGGGCACCGTCGCCCGGCTGCCGCGGGGAAGGCCGATCTCGGCTACCTGTTCCTGCCGCGGGCGTGGGGATTCGGGTACGCCGCCGAGGCGTGCGCGGCGGCACTCGGCTGGCTCGCAAGCGCGCTTCCTGGCGAGCCGGTGGTGCTCACCACCCAGACCGCCAACGTCGGCTCGATGCGTCTCGCCGCGAAGCTGGGGTTCTCCGAGGTGGAGCGGTTCGAGGCCTGGGGCGCCGAGCAGTGGCTCGGCATGCGGTCCCCGGTCACCCCGTCCGGTTGAGTCCGCGACGGAACCGCCGGGGATTACCCGCCCGTCCACGCGCAAACGGCCTGCCGCCGCGACTGGCCCGCGCGCGTGCCGGGCGGCGCCTCCCGGGGCTGTCTCCGGGCCGTACGAGGCAGACCCGGGACGGCAGTCCTCCGGACCGGCCGCGCGAGCCCTGGCTTCCCTGCTCCGTCGCGCAGGGGCCGACGGGCATGCGGGAGGATGGCGTCGTGCCGTACCCGCATGAGGACCCCTCGTTGCTGGAATTGGTCCGCCGCTACGTCACCCCGGGGCGGAGGTACCTGCGGCTCGGCGGGAGCGTGCTGCGGATGGGTGCGGCAGAGCGGGAGGCCTTCGCTCGTGAGCTCGCCGAAGCCACAGGCGGCATCACGGCGGACGAACTGCAGGCACTTCTGGACGGCGGCTGGCGGGAGCGGAGGACCGCGGCATGGCTCATCTCGGTGGCCGGTCGCAGGGAGTACCGCGCGCGTCTCGGAGCCCTGCTGCTGGCCGGCGAGGATCCCTACGCGGGCGGCGCCTACTGCCTGGCGCT
Source organism: Streptacidiphilus sp. ASG 303 (assembly GCF_020991365.1). Classification (GTDB taxonomy): domain Bacteria; phylum Actinomycetota; class Actinomycetes; order Streptomycetales; family Streptomycetaceae; genus Peterkaempfera. The sequence continues at coordinate 134,689 of NZ_JAJLRA010000005.1, read as the reverse complement.
CGCCACGTTCGCCACGGCGGGGGACGCGGAGCTGCTCTGTGCCTATCTGGACCGCTTCCTGCCGCGACTCGAACTGTCCTACGACCAAGGGCCGGCGATCGGCGCGCTGCTGCATATCGACACTCACCTCGGGACCGGACGGGCGGAGGCGTACCTGGGGCCAGGCGGCCTTTGGGAACGATGGACTGCCGGGCCGCCGGCCAAGGCGCACGAGCCGGCCGCCTACCAGGAGGCCGTCGGGGCGCTCTGTGCGTTCGCCCGAGAGAGCAGTGGGCACCTGTACGGCAGCGGAGTGCAGCGACCACCGCTGCCCCGGCCGACCGGCCACGACTCGCCTTCAACCCGTCGACCGGCGCAGTAGCCCTCAGCTGCCGTCGTGCCCAGGGTCTTGCGGCAGGGCATGCGGCGGGTCCCGTCGATCGGACATGCAAGGCAGAACCTCGCGGCTCCGGTGCAGTCCCGACGGCGAGGTGCAGCAGCCGCACCGGCTCTCCCCGACAGCGGACGGCTGCGCCCGCCGTGCCGGACGGTCCGGCACCTTCCGTCGACCACCGTGCCGTGTGCTGGGGCAGGTGACCGGGCCGGCCGGCCGAGCGGGGTACTACGGTCATGCCGTGGAGGCAACGAGCACGGCACCCGGCTGCCCGTCCTGCGGCCGGTCGATGACCGGTACGGCGATGGTGCTCGCGCGACGGGAGGAGGACGGCAGGCGTGTCTGCCGAGGTGTGTGGCAGTGCAGCGACCGCCACCTCTGGTGGCGCTGGAGCGACCGCCCGGACGAGCCGTGGGAGGTCTGCCCCCACCCCGAGCGCTTCGGTGCCTGACCGGGCGTGCCGAAGCCGTGCCGGACCGGGCGGGGCCTGAGGGACACTCACGGTGCACGCCGGCGTGGCCCGTGATGCGTCGCAGGTCGGAGGCCGGTCAGGTCGGCCCCTGGCGGCTGCGGCGGACGCCCGGTGCCGCCCGTCCCGCGGGGCCGCCCGTCCCGGAGGCCGCGGTCCTCACTCCAGGAGGGGGAAGCGCCCCGAACGGAGGAGGGTGAGGACGGCCGCGGCGCGGGTGGGCGGGGCGGCGTGGTCGGGGTGGGCGCCCAGGACGGCGGCGGCGTCGTGGAGGCGGTGCAGCTGGGCGGCGGCCTCGGCGACGTCCCGTCCGCCCGGGCTGACGGGGTGCGTGGCCAGGGCCGGACGCCGCGGGTCGACCCGGCCGGACGCGACGGCCGCCCCCACCCGCCGCGCGCAGCGGCAGAACGCCCGCGGGTCGACCAGCCCGCAGGTCGACCGCATGAAGGCCCGGACCTGCTGCCGGGCGCGCTCCAGCCGCTTGCGGTACGCGGCCGGGGTGACGTCGAGGATCCACGCCGCCTGGTCCGACGGCAGGTCGAAGACCTGGCCGAGGACGAAGGCGACCCGTTCGCCGCGCTCCAGGCACTGCAGGACCGCCTGCGAGCAGGTGAGCCGGGCCTCCTCGGCCAGGAGCGCCGCCTCCGGGCCCGCGTGGTCCTCCGCCGCCAGTCCGTCGGCCGGATTCTCGCGGAACTGCTCCAGGCTGAGCTCCGCCGCCTCCTGCGGGGTCCTGCGGCGGAGGTTCGGCAGGTGGTGGACGCCGATCCGGTACGCCCACGTCAGCAGCTGCGCCTTGGCGCGCCAGGTCGCCGGCCGGGTGAGGACCCGCACCAGGATCTCCTGCAGGGCGTCCTCGGCGTCGCCCGGGCGCCAGACCATGCGCAGGGCCGGCCGGTAGAGGGGGTCCTGGAGGAGGCGGACCACCCCCTCCAGCGCGGCCGCGTCGCCGGCGACGGAACGGGCGACGAGGTCCTTCCCCGCGTCCGGGACGTCCGTGACATCCGGGATGCCCGGGACGGTGGGGAGTTGGGGAGGGGGCGGCGGGGTCCGCGGCGGCAGGGAGGCCCGCGGGAGCAGGAGGGCCCGTGGCCGCGGTGGCGCGCGGGCGGTCCCGGGCCCCGGGGCCGTCCGGGGCTCCCGTGATCTCCTGGGGGCCTGTGGTGCCCCGGGCGTCCCCGGTGCCCACGCCGCCGCCGTCAGGCCGTGGCGGTCCAGCCGGCGGGCGACCGCCGCGCCGATGGCGTCGGGCCGGTCCTCGGGCACGGGCGCTGATGCCGCGTACCGAGGAGGTGCCCGGGTGGCCGTCCACCGAGGGGACGGCGGGCACGGCGGGGACGTCGGGCGGTCACCGAAGCCCCCGGTGGATCCGGCCGACCTCGGCCGACACCCCGTCCACCGGGAGCCTCGTCGTGCTGCCGCCTCGACCGTCCTGCCCGGCGGGCAGGTCGGAGGGGTCCCGCCGCCCTGCTCCGCCGGCCCGGTCAGACCGCCACGATCTCCTGGACGGACCACGGCGTGCTGGTCTGCAGGGTCGAGGTCCGCCGCCATCCACTGGCCGCGTACAGGGCGTCGTAGGCGTCGAAGTCCCTTTCCTGCCCGGTCGTCCCTGCCAGCATGTTCATGTCCAGAAGGGCTCCGAAGCTCGGCTCGCCGATCCTGCCGACCACCGCCTCGATGACGACGCCTCGGGTTCCCGGCTTCGCCGAGGCGCGGCAATTGCGGAGAATCTGCACGCACTGCTCGTCGTCCCAGTCGTGCAGGACCATCTTGAGGAGGTACAGGTCGGCTGCCGGCACCTCCTTGAAGAAGTCTCCCGGAACCGCGCTGAACCGGTCGAGAACGCCTGCTTCCTCTGCTGCCCGGACGGCGCTGTCCATGACGTGGGGCAGGTCCAGGACCATGCCCGTGAGCCCCGGACGGGTCTTCATCAGCGACTGGACCAGGGCGCCGGTGGAGCCGCCCACGTCAATCGCGAGGGAGACGCCCTCGAGGTCCAGCATGCGGGTGACGTCGTCGATGACGACGCCTGTCGCATTGGACATGGCGGCGGCGAAGTACGCGCCTTCCTCCGGGTTCCGGCCGAAGTAGTCGAACTGGGTCTCGCCCTCCGCGAGCCCCAGGGCGGCCTGCATCTGCGTCCCGCCCTTGCGCACGGCGTCCGGAAGCACTCCCCAGGACTGCCAGTGGAGCGGGGAGCCCTGGACGATCGCCATCTCGCGCAGCGATCCTGGGGCCCCCTTGCGGAGCAGGCCCCCCAGCGGCGTCACACGGAACCGGCGGTCCCCGGCGTCGCCGAAGAGGCCGATGGAGGCGCCGGCGCGAAGCAGGCGGTAGGTGGTCGCCGGGTCGGTTCCCTCCCGTGCCGCTATCTCCTCGGCGGTCGACGCCCCGGCGGTGACGTGGTCCACGAGGGACAGTTCGGCGGTGGCGCGCAGGATCTGCGTGACCCAGTACCCGGAGATCATCTCCAGCATCGTCATCGCGTTCTGCGCCGATTCGGCCTTGTTGTGCGCGCCTTCGAGTTCTTCGCTCATGACCGCCCCTGTCCTGGAAGTCGTGACGACGCGCGAACGGCGCCGTTCGGGTACCCTTTGAAAGTTTAACCTTCAAGTGTTCGTCGTTCGGGTGCCCTCCGCTCGTCGGGGGCACTTGAGGCCGGTCGGCTGGAGATTTTGCCTTTTCGTCCTTCGTGGCCGGGCGCGGGGCCGCGGTGTGCCGCTGAGGGCGGGCCCGGGGTCCGCTTCTCCGGGATGCCGGGGAGGGGCCTTCGTTCCGGTCGTCGTCGCGCGGGGGCGGTTCTCCTCCGGTCGCAGCCTGCCGGGCGGGTGTCCGGAGTGCCCAGGGCGGATAGGGCGGGTCGCCCCCCGTCGCATGCCGCACGGGCGCCGCCCGGCCGTGCGGAGGGCGCATACGGTGGGCCGGTGGGCCCGCCGCAGGGTGGCGTCCTTCTGCAGGGTGGCGTTCTCCCTGGTGGCGGGGTCGCGTCGGCGCCCGCTCGCCCGCTGCTCCTGGCCCCCGTGTCGACCCGGGGCTTCGCCGGGCCCGCCGCCGTGGACGGGTGGGGGTGGAAGGCCGCCCCCGCCCTCTGGCGTCTACAGAGTTGTAGACGATAGAGTGCCGGTGTCGTCCCCCGCATCCGGCGGGACCCGGGCTCCGCCGTGCCGTGGCACCGGTGTTCCCGGAAACGGTAATTCCGCGCGCCGGAGCGGCCATTCCCCGTACCGGAAACGGAAATACGGCGGGCGGGACCCCGTCAGGGGCGGGAAAGAGGATGTGCCATCCTTTCCGCCATGACGACAGGTCAGATCCAGCAGAATGCACCCCTGGCGCCCGCGCGCCACGCGTGGAGCAAGGTCCCGGAAGTCACCGCCCTTTTCTGGGTGGTGAAAGTCCTCACCACCGGAATGGGCGAGACGGCCTCCGACTTCCTCGCCCACCGCCTCGGCCCGGTGCCCGCCGTCGGCCTCGCCGGCGTCGTCCTGGCCGCCTCCCTCGTCCTGCAGTTCCGGGCCCGCCGCTACACGGCATGGGTCTACTGGACCGCCGTCGTCATGGTCAGCGTCTTCGGGACGATGGCCGCCGACGTCCTGCACGTGGGGCTCGGCATTCCCTACCTCGTCTCCACCGTGTGCTTCGCCGCCGCCCTCGCCGCGGTGTTCGCCGGCTGGTACGCCTGCGAGAGGACGCTCTCGATCCACAGCATCCGCACCCGCCGCCGCGAGTCCTTCTACTGGGCGACCGTCATGGCGACCTTCGCCCTCGGCACCGCGGCCGGCGACCTGACCGCGGTGACCATGCACCTGGGCTACCTGCCCTCCGGCATCGCCTTCGCCGCGCTGATCACCGTCCCGGCCCTCGCCTTCCGCGTGCGCGTCCTCAACGGGGTCGCCGCCTTCTGGGCCGCCTACGTGCTGACCCGGCCGCTCGGGGCCTCGTTCGCCGACTGGATGGGCGTCTCCCGTGACCGGGGCGGCCTCGGGCTGGGCACCGGACCGGTCAGCCTGGTCCTGCTGGCGGTGATCGCCGTCCTGGTCGGCTGCCTGGCGGCCACCCGCGCCGACGTGGCCCCGGAGGAGCGGGCCGCGCGTCCGTAGCCGACGGCCGGGCCGCCGCCGTCCCGCCGCCCGCCCGCCCGCCCGCCCGCCCGCTCCCGCTGCCGCCACCCGCCCCGGCCCGCCCGCTCCGGTGGCGGGGCGGGGCGGGCGGCCTCCCCCGATCGGGTGCGGCGCGGCCGACACGGCCGGCGCGCGGCCGGTCCCGCCGGTCCCGCTGGAAGCATGGCGCGGAGGTGCGAGGACCCGCGAGAGATCGGCCCCCATGAACAAGCTTCCCCAGGTCACCCTGGCCTTCTGGATCATGAAGATCGCGGCGACCACCCTGGGCGAGACCGGCGGCGACCTGCTCGCCCAGACCCTGGCCGTCGGCTACGCCGTGAGCTCCGTCGTCCTGGTCGCCCTCTTCCTGGCGAGCCTGGTCGCGCAGCTGCGGGCCGACCGGCTGCACCCGGCCCTGTACTGGACCGTCATCCTCTCCACGAGCACCGCCGGCACCACGATGTCGGACTTCATGAACCGCACCGCCGGACTCGGCTACGCCAGGGGCGCGCTGGTCCTCGTCACGCTGCTGGCGGCGGTCTTCGCCGTCTGGAAGGCCTCCGGCCTCCCCTTCGACGTCACACGGATCGCCACGTTCCGCGGGGAGCTCCTGTACTGGACCGCCATCCTGCTCTCCAACACGCTCGGCACCTCCCTGGGCGACTTCCTGGCCGACAGCTCGGGCCTCGGCTACGGGGGCGGGGCGCTGCTGATCTGCGGCCTGCTGGCGCTCGTGGTCGCCGCCCGGTACGCCACCCGCATCCCGGTCCCGCCGCTGTTCTGGGCCGCGTTCGTCCTGACCCGGCCGCTGGGCGCGACCGTGGGCGACTTCTTCAGCAAGCCGGTCGCCAAGGGCGGCCTCGGGTACGGGACCGTCGGCTCGTCCCTGATCCTCGCCTCGGTCCTCGCCGTCCTGGTCGCGCACTCCGCCCGGCAGCAGCGCCGGCGGGCGGCGGAGCTGCGCGAGGAGCAGCCCGCGCCGTCACCGATCGGCTGACCGGCTGACCGGCTGACCGGCCGGGCTGACCGGCGGCGGGCACAGCGGCTGCGGGCGGACCGGCGGCCGGGCGCACCGGCGGGCGGGCCCGGCCCGGAGGCGGCCGGGCAGGGGGCGGGGTGCCGGTCCGGGGGCCGGCCGCAGTAGCTTGTTAGGTAAGCCTCATCTGTTCTATCGTCTGCGGGCCGTCCCCCCGACCCGGCTGGAGCCCCCGTGTCCTCCTCGCAGATCGTCCTCCTCGGGGCCGTCGCCGGCCTCACCATCTACCTCGGCCTGCCGATCGGACGCCTGCGCAACCCCGCGCCGCGCCTCGCGACCGCCCTCAACGGGGTCGCCGTCGGCATCCTGGTCTTCCTGGTCTGGGACGTCCTCAGCGCCGCCTGGGCGCCGGTCGACGCCGCCGTCGGGGACCACCGCTGGGGGACCGCCCTCACCGACGGCCTGGTCATGGCCGCCGGCCTGGCCGCGGGGATGGCCGACCTGGTCCACTACGACCGCTGGATCGCCCGGCGCCGGACGGCGGCCCTCTCCGAGGGGCCGGGCGCCGCGGCCGCCACCGAGCTGGCCCGCCCCGTCCGCTCCCGGGCCGCCGGCCTGTCCATGATGATCGCCACCGGCATCGGCCTGCACAACTTCGCCGAGGGCCTGGCCATCGGCAACTCCGCCGCCCGGGGCGAGATCTCGCTCGCCGTCCTGCTCGTCATCGGCTTCGGCCTGCACAACGCCACCGAGGGCTTCGGGATCGTCGCCCCGCTGGCCGCCGCGGGGGAGCGGCCCTCCTGGGGGGCCCTGGCCCTGCTCGGCCTGATCGGCGGCGGGCCCACCTTCCTCGGCACGCTCGTCGGGCAGCACGTGGTCAGCGACACCCTCTCCATCGCCTTCCTCGGCCTCGCCGCGGGCTCCATCCTCTACGTCGTCGTCGAGCTCCTGGCCGTCGCCCGCCGCGCCGCCATGAAGGAGCTCACCACCTGGACGATCCTGCTGGGCCTCTTCCTGGGCTTCGCCACCGACGCCGTGGTGACCGCCGCCGGCGTGTGACCCGCCGGGCCTCACCGGCCAGGGCTGCACCGGACCGGACCGCACCGGACCGCACCGCACCGGACCGGACCGGCCCGGGCCGCACCGGACCGGGACCTCGCCGGTTCCGTCCGGGGCGCCCGGCCGCAGCGGTCACCCCGCGGCGGTCACCGCGCGGCGGTCACCCCGAGACGCCGCCGCCGGCGGCGGGCGAGTGCTTCGCGGACTCCGGGACGGGCGAGTCCTCGCGGATCGCCTTCCACAGCGCGGACGCCTGCGGCTCGGCCGCCACCACCCGGTTCGGGTCGATCCGGTCGTACCGGACCGGCAGCATGAGCGTCTCCATGGTGTCCGGGTCGACGCCCTTCACACTGCGGCCGAACTCCGCGAGCGCGGTCAGCGACCCCAGGTCGGAGTCGGTGGTGAGCAGCTTGGTGGCGGCGTCGGCCATCTTGTAGCTCTTGACCGGGCTGCCCAGCAGGTCCTGCTTCTTCACCTCGGCCACCAGGGCCGTCATGAACTGCTGCTGCAGCCCGATCCGCCCGAGGTCGCTGCCGTCGCCGATGCCGTGCCGGGTGCGGACGAAGGCGAGGGCCTGGGTGCCGTCCAGCCGGTGCGTGCCGGGGGCCAGGTGCAGCCCGCTGTGCCGGTCGTCGATGGCGGTCGTCGTACGGACGGTGACGCCGCCGATGGTGTCGACCAGGTCCTTGAAGCCCACGAAGTCGATCTCGACGTAGTGGTCCATGCGCACGCCGGACATCTTCTCGACCGTCTTCACCACGCACGCCGGCCCGGCGAGGCTGTAGACGGAGTTGAACATGACCCGCTTCGCGGCGGGCAGCGCGGCGCCGTTGCGCCCGGTGCAGGAGGGGCGGGTCACCAGGGTGTCGCGGGGGATGCTCACGACGGTCGCCCGGCCTCCGCCCGCGGGTATGTGCACCACCATCGCGGTGTCCGAGCGGGCGCCGCCGACGTCGCCGCCGCCCAGGTCCTGGTTGCCGCCGGCCCGGGAGTCCGAGCCCAGGACCAGGATGTCCCTGGCCGCGGCGGCCACCTTCGCCGGGCGGTCGGTGCCCAGCTCCCGGCCGAGGTCGACGCCGGTGTGGATGTTGGAGTCGAGGTGCCGGTACAGGCCGTAGGCCGTCCCGGCGGCGGCGAGCACGGCCACGCCCGCGACCAGGCCGACGACCTTCGGCCACCTGCGGCGGCGCCGAGGCGCCGGTCCTGCGGCCTCCGCGCCGCCGTTCCCGGCCGGGGCGGCCTGCTCCTCGGCGGCGTGCTCACGGGCGCTCTGTGCCATGGCGTCTCCACGCTCCTTGCGCTGCTGGTGGTCCGGTCGTTCGGGAGGGCGCGGAGGGGGCACTGCGGGCGTGCGGCCCCGGCCGGCGACTGCGCCGACCCCCCCTGCCCCCTGCCGCCGGCCCCCTCCGCCGGTCCGGACCTCCGGGGGCCGCGGGTGCGGTTCCGGGAGGCGGCGGGGCGGCGGGGCGGCCCCGGGAAGCATAGGGGCATGCCCTCCTTCCGCCGCAGGGTGGTCCGTCCGCGGCGGCCGGAGCCCGCCGGGGGGCCGGGCCGACGGCCGCTGTGCACGGCGTGACCTTCACATCTTCTTCGCGAGGACGGTCGGGCGGCCCGCATCCGCCGGAGGGTGTCCCCGCATGTAAAACCGCCGGTCGAAGCCGCTCTCCGGCGCCGGCCCGACGGAGGTGCCGCCGGAAGATCGAGTTCTCCCGGCGGAAAACACGTTGTATGGTTCACGAACTGGTTACAAATCCTTTGCCTTTCTTTTGGCCGGGGGACACATCCGTGACCGGAGGGGCCGCTCGCCGGCCCCGAGCGAGAGGGCTGTGGGCCGGCCGGTGCAGGGCGCCACGACGAGAGAGACCCGGAGGACCCGTTGGCGCCCGTGCATCCCCGTGTGAGCATCGTCGTGCCCTTCCAGGACGTGGAGGAGTACCTCCCCGAGTGCCTGGAGTCCCTCGCGGGGCAGACCTTCGAGGACTTCGAGGTGCTCCTGGTGGACGACGGCTCCACCGACTCCTCCCCGCGCATCGCCGAGGACTTCTGCCGCCGCGACCCCCGCTTCCGGATGCTCCGGCAGTCCGCGCAGGGCCCCGGCGCCGCCCGCAACGCCGGCATCCGCGCGGCCCACCCCCGCGCGGAGTACCTCGCCTTCGCGGACGGCGACGACGTCGTGCCCGAGTACGCCTACGAGCTGCTGGTCCGCACCCTGGACGGCTCCGACGCCGACTTCGTCTCCGGCAACGTCCAGATGATGGACTCCACCCGGCGCTGGCAGTCCCCGCTGCACAGGGCCCCCCTGGGGAAGAGCCGCCGCGGCACCCACATCACGCGCTTCGACGCGCTGATCTACGACCGCACCGTGTGGAACAAGCTCTTCCGCCGCTCCTTCTGGGACGGCCACGGCCTGGCCTTCCCCGAGGGCGTCCTCTACGAGGACTCCTGGGTCAACATGACCGCCCACTACCGCGCCGCCAAGGTCGACGTCGTCCAGGACGTCGTCTACTACTGGCGCCGCCGCGACGGCGGCTCCGCGCCGTCCATCACCCAGCGCCACCACGAGCTGCCGTGCCTGCGCGACCGGGTGGCCGCGGTCCGCTCCGTCAGCCGCTTCCTGGCGGAGTTCGGCGGCGGGACCCACCTGGAGCACAAGCGCAGGTACGACCAGGCCTGCCTCAGGTCCGACCTGATGATCCACCTGAACGTGCTCCCCGACGCGGACGAGGAGTTCCGCCGGTACTTCATGGAGGCGGCCAACGCCTTCATCGACGAGGCCCACCCGTCCGTCGTCGACGACCTCCCCGCCGAGATGCGGGTCAAGTGGTCGCTGGTCCGCCAGGGCAAGCTCGACGAGCTGCTCGCCGTCGTGGAGTTCGCCCGCAAGGGCGGCCCGCCCCCGATCCGCCGCCGGCTGCACCGCTACCTCGACTACCCCTTCCTCGGCGACCGCGAGGCGGGCGTGGACAAGAGCGCGTACCGGGTGGAGAAGGACCTCTCGCTCTTCTCCTCGCTCGGCGGCGCCCACTGGGAGGGGGACCGGCTCCACCTCTCCGGGGCCGCGTACATCCGCTTCATCAACGTCCACAAGCGCCGCATGTCGATCAAGGCCGTGGCGCTGCGCAACCGCAGGCAGGGCCGGCTGGTCGTGGTCCCCGCGAGGACCGTCCACCGCCCGCAGGCCACCGAGTCCTCCGGGCAGAACCGCTACTGCTACGACTGGTCCGGTTTCGAGACCAGGATCGACGTCTCCCGCCTGAAGAAGCGGGACGAGTGGGTCGAGGGCACCTGGGACGTCGCCGCCGGCGTCCTCAGCCGCGGCCTGTTCCGCTACCGCGGCATGGTCGCCGGGAGCGCCGGGAGCGCCTCCCACCCGCCGTACCGGTATGTGGACCGCAATGTCCGGGCCGTGCCGCTCTTCGTCCAGGGCCGGCTCAAGCTGCGGATCGAGGTCGTGCGCTGCCGCATCACCGGGCACCGCGCCGACGGGGACGCCGTGGAACTGCGCGGGGTGCTCCTCGCCCCCGAGGTCCCCGAACGCGCCACCCTGCGGGTGCGCAGCCTGGCCGGCGCCGCCCAGTACGACGCCCCGGTGCGCTTCGCCCCCGGCGGCGAGGGCTGGTGCACCTTCACCGCCCGGGTCCCCATGTCCTGGCTGGTCCCCCGGTCCCGCCGCGAGGCCAGGGCGGACACGCCCCGGTCCTGGAACATGGGCAGCAACGGCTGGAAGACCTCCTTCCACATCGCCGGCCGCAGGGCGCCGCTCCACCCGGTGGTGGCCGAGGACGTCCCCGACGGCTGCCACCGCCTGCCCGACGCCCTGCAGAACCCCGAGGGCGACCGCGAGGTCGTGGTCCACCGCAACGGCGCCGGCTACCTGGTGCTGTTCGAACGGGCCGCGCTCCCCGTGGCCTCCGCCGTGTCCTGGCACCCCGACGGCTCGCTGGAGCTGCGCTGCCGCTACCCCGCCGCACGCCTCCTGACGGCCGCCCAGTACGCCACCGCGCAGCTGGTGGTCCGCTCGCGCGCCCACGGCGCCGAGCGGACCGTGCCCCTGCAGTGGCTGGGCGACGAGTTCCGGGCGGTGCTCACCCCCGCCCGGATGCGGACGCTCGCCGGGAGCATCCCGCTCGCCTCCGGCCGGTGGGACTTCTTCCTGCGCCGCCAGGACGCCGCGCTCCCGCAGGAGGCGCGGGAGGACGGACCCCCGGCCGACCTCATGGTCAAGGTCGACCAGCGGCTGATCCCCGGCCTGCCCGCCGACCTCGCCGTGGACGGCCGCCGCTACGAGCTGCAGTCCGAGGCGTGGGACCGGCTCTCGCTCCTGGTGCACTCCGCGATGCCCGAGGACGCCCGCGGCCCCTACCGGCAGAAGCTGCTACGCACCAAGGCCTACCCCGAGGCGCGCCGCCGGCCCGTGCGCCCGGCGGTGCTCTTCGACTCCTTCAAGGGCAGCCAGTTCTCCGACAGCCCCCGGGCCCTGCACGAGGAGCTGCTGCGCCGCGGCACCGGGCTGGAGCACCTGTGGGTGGTCAAGGACGACCAGGTGGAGCTGCCGCCGTCGGTCCGCCCGGTGCGCATGTGGTCGCCGGACTGGTACGAGGCGCTGGCCACCTCCCGGTACGTCGTCGCCAACAACCACCTGCCGGACTGGTTCCGCAAGCGGGAGGGCCAGCTGGTGGTGCAGACCTGGCACGGCACCCCGCTCAAGCGGATCGGCCACGACATCGAGGCGGTCCACTTCGCCGACCGGCGCTACCTGGAGAGGCTGCGGTCCGAGGTCGCGCAGTGGGACGTGCTCGTCTCGCCCAACAGCTTCAGCACGCCCATCCTGCGGCGGGCCTTCGGATTCGAGGGCGAGCTCGCGGAGACCGGCTACCCCCGCAACGACGTCCTCGTCCGCGCCGACCGGGGCAGGAGGGCCGCCGAGGTCCGCGCCCGGATCGGCATCCCCCCGGGCAGGCGCGTCGTCACCTACGCCCCGACCTGGCGCGACGACCAGTTCCACGGCGCGGGCCGGTACAGGTTCGACTTCCGCATCGACCTGGAGCACGCCCGCCGGGTGCTGGGCCGTGACCACGTCCTGCTGGTCCGGCGCCACCCCAACGTGGTCGACCCCGTGCCGGGCGCCGGGAACGGCTTCGTCTGGGACGTGTCCGCCTACCCCGACATGGCCGACCTGTCGCTGATCACCGACGTCATGGTCACCGACTACTCGTCGCTGATGTTCGACTTCGCGAACACCGGCCGGCCGATGCTCTTCTTCACCTACGACCTGGAGCACTACCGGGACACCCTGCGCGGCTTCTACTTCGACTTCGAGCAGTGCGCCCCCGGGCCGCTGCTGTCCACCTCGCGGGAGCTGGTGGAGGCGATCGCGGACGTCGGGGAGGTCGAGTACGCGTACGCCGACCGGTACCGGTGGTTCCGGGAGGAGTTCTGCGACCTGGACGACGGCCACGCCGCGCACCGGCTCGCCGACCGCATCCTGGAGGCGGGCGGCGACCTGCCCCGGCCCGACCCGCGCCTGCACGTCCCCGAGCAGCGGCCCCGGCACACCTTCATGCCCACCGTCTGAGCGCCGCCGGCGCCCGGACGGGTGCGCAGCGGCGCCGGGGCGGCCCGTGCCGGGCGCCGTCAAGATGCCGTCAGGATCGCCCGGCGGCCCCCGCCCCGCGGACCGGCCGCCGCCCGGACGGCCGTACGCTCGGCGGGGCGGCCCCGGACCGCGGAGGGCGCGGGCAGGCCGCCCGTGCGGAGAATGGTGGTCATGGCGCGCGGCAGGTTGAGGATCCTCCTCGGGGCGGCCCCCGGGGTGGGCAAGACCTACGCCATGCTCGCCGAGGCCCACCGCCGCGCCTCCCGCGGCACCGACGTCGTCGTCGGCTTCGCCGAGGACCACGGCCGGGCCCGCACCGCCGAGCTGCTGGAGGGCCTGGAGGTCGTGCCGCGGCGCCGGACGGAGTACCGGGGCACCGTCCTCACCGAGATGGACCTCGACGCGGTCCTGGCCCGGCGCCCCCGCGTCGCCCTGGTCGACGAGCTCGCCCACACCAACGCCCCCGGCGGCCGCCACGCCAAGCGCTGGCAGGACGTCGAGGAGCTCCTCGCGGCCGGCATCGACGTGGTCTCCACCGTCAACGTCCAGCACCTGGAGTCGCTCGGCGACGTCGTCGAGGGCATCACCGGCGTCCGGCAGCGCGAGACCGTCCCCGACGAGGTGGTCCGCCGCGCCGACCAGATCGAACTGGTCGACATGGCCCCCGAGGCGCTGCGCCGCCGCATCGCCCACGGCAACGTCTACGCCCCCGACCGGGTCGACGCCGCCCTCTCCCACTACTTCCGGCCCGGCAACCTCACCGCGCTGCGCGAACTCGCCCTGCTGTGGACCGCCGACCGCGTCGACGAGTACCTCCAGCGCTACCGCACCGAGCACGGCATCGAGGCGACCTGGCCGGCGCGCGAGCGGATCGTCGTCGGGCTCACCGGCGGACCGGAGGGCGCCACCCTGCTGCGCCGGGCCGCCCGGATCGCCGCCCGCGGCTCCGGCAGCGAACTGCTCGCCGTCCACGTCCGCCGCTCCGACGGCCTCGCCGGCCCCCCGCCGGAGCACCTGGCCGCCCAGCGGCAGCTGGTGGAGGACCTCGGCGGGACCTTCCACACCGTGGCCGGGGGCGACACCGCCACCGCCCTGCTCGACTTCGCCCGCGGCGTCAACGCCACCCAGGTCGTGCTGGGATCCAGCCGCCGCGGCACCCTGCAGTCCCTCCTCGGCCCCGGCGTCGGCGCCACCGTCGCGCGGGAGTCCGGCGACATCGACGTCCACATCGTCACCCACGAGCACGCCGCCCGCGGCCGCCCCGCCCTCCCCGGGCGGCTGCCGGTCAAGCTCGGCCGCGTCCGCGCCGTCTCCGGCTGGCTCCTGGGCTGCGGCGGGCCGCTGCTGCTCACCCTGCTGCTCACCCGCGTCACCGGGGACCCGGGACTCCCCACCGCCCTGCTGCTCTTCCTCACCCTCACCGTCGGCGCCGCCCTGGTCGGCGGGGTGTTCCCGGCGATCGCCGCGGCCGTCCTCAGCTCACTGCTGCTCAACTGGTTCTTCACCCCGCCCGCCCACACCCTCACCGTCTCCGACCCGAAGAACCTCCTGGCGCTGCTGGTCTTCGTCGGGGTGGGCACGGCCGTCGCCTCCGTCGTCGACCTCGCCGCGCGGCGCGCCCAGCAGGCCGCCCGCAGCCGCGCCGAGGCGGAGGCCCTGGGCCGCCTGGCGGGCGCCGTCCTGCGCGGCGAGGACAGCCTTGCGGCGCTGCTCCAGCGGGTCCGGGAGGACTTCCAGGTCGAGTCCGCCGCCCTGCTGGAGCGGACCGGCGACCGCGGCCCCTGGCACCGCACGGCCTCGGCCGGACCCGACCCCGCGGGGCGGCCCGAGGACGCCGCGACGGAGGTCCCGGTGGGCGACCGCCTCTCGCTGGCGCTCGGCGGCCGGGTCCTGCCCGCCGACGACCGCCGCCTGCTGGGCGCGTACGCCGCCCAGGCCGTGGCCCTCCTGGAGCGCCGCCGCCTCGCCGAGCAGGCCGCCGGCGCCCGCCGCCTCGCCGAGGGCAACCGCATCCGCACCGCGCTGCTCGCCGCCGTCTCCCACGACCTGCGCACCCCCCTCGCCGGGATCAAGGCCGCCGTCACCTCGCTGCGCTCGCAGGAGGTGCGGTGGAGCCCCGAGGACGAGGCCGAGCTGCTCGCCGGCATCGAGGACGGCGCCGACCGGCTCGACCACCTCATCGGCAACCTCCTCGACATGAGCCGCCTCCAGACCGGCACGGTCGCCCCGCTGCTGCGCGAGGTCGACCTCGACGAGGTGGTCCCGGTGGCGCTGGGCGGCGTCCCCGCCGACGCGGTGCGCCTGGAGGTCGGCGAGGACCTGCCGATGGTCCTCGCCGACGCCGGCCTGCTGGAGCGGGCCGTCGCCAACGTGGTGGAGAACGCCGTCAAGTACAGCCCGCCCGGGACCCCGGTGGTCGTCCGCGCCGACGCCCTGCGCCTGCCGGGCGGCGACCGGGTGGAGCTGCGGGTCGCCGACCGCGGGCCGGGGGTGCCGGACGACGCCAAGGACCGGATCTTCGAGCCCTTCCAGCGGTACGGGGACGCTCCGCGCGGCAGCGGCGTCGGCCTGGGCCTCGCGGTGGCCCGCGGCTTCGTGGAGGCCATGGGCGGGCGGCTGACGGCCGAGGACACCCCCGGCGGCGGGATGACCATGGTGGTCGCCCTGCCCGCGGCGGTCGGCGCCGCCGCGGGCGTGCCGCCCTCCCCCGAGGAGGCCGCGTGACGTGCCCCCGGCCCCGGCCCCGCCCCCGGCCGCCGCGGGCCGCGCCGCCCCCCGGCGGCATCCGGACCCGTACCGGCATTCCGGCCCGTACCGGCATCCGGACCCGTACCGGCATCCAGACCCGTACCGAAAGGCAGCGCACCCCATGACCCGGGTCCTCGTGGTGGACGACGAACCCCAGCTCGTCCGCGCCCTGGTGATCAACCTCAAGGCCCGCGGCTACGAGGTGGACGCCGCCCCCGACGGGACGGGCGCCCTGAAGCTCGCCGCGGCCCGCCACCCCGACGTGGTCCTCCTCGACCTCGGCCTGCCCGACATGGACGGCGCCGACGTCATCCGCGGCCTGCGCGGCTGGACCCGGGTCCCCGTCATCGTCCTCTCCGCCCGCCACGCCTCCGACGAGAAGGTGCAGGCCCTGGACGCCGGCGCCGACGACTACGTCACCAAGCCCTTCGGCATGGACGAGCTCCTCGCCCGCCTGCGCGCCGCCGTCCGCCGCGCCGAGCCCGCCGCCGGGCCCGGCGAGGGCGCCGTCGTGGTCACCGACGCCTTCACCGTCGACCTCGCCGCCAAGAAGGTCCGGCGCGCCGACGCCGACGTGCGCCTCACCCCCACCGAGTGGCACCTGCTGGAGGTGCTGGTCCGCAACCGCGGCCGGCTGGTCACCCAGACCCAGCTCCTCCAGGAGGTCTGGGGCCCCGCCTACCGCACGGAGACCAACTACCTGCGGGTCTACATGGCCCAGCTGCGCCGCAAGCTGGAGGCCGACCCGTCCCGCCCCCGGCACTTCATCACCGAGCCCGGGATGGGCTACCGCTTCGAGGCGTAGCCGCCGGTCCGGCCCCGGGCGCCGCGTCGCCGGCGGGCGCGGCGCCCGACGGGGACGGCGCCGCGGGGAGGGTGAGGACGAGGGTCGCGCCGCCGCCGGGGGTGTCCTCCACGCCGAGGGAGCCGCCCATGGCCTCGGCGAGGCCGCGGGAGAGGGCGAGGCCCAGGCCGGTGCCGGTGGTGTTGTCCGTGTCGCCCAGGCGCTGGAAGGGCTGGAAGACCCGGTCGCGGTCCTCCGCCGGGATGCCGGGGCCCCGGTCGATGACCCGCAGTTCGACGCGGTCGCCCAGGGCGCCCGCGGTGACGGTGACCGGCCGGCCGGGGGTGTTGTGGCGGGCGGCGTTGGCGGCGAGGTTCGCGAGGATGCGCTCCAGGAGCGGCGGGTCGGCGAGGACGGGCGGGGCCGCGCCGAGCCCGTCGCCCGCGACCGCCGGCTGCGGGGCGGGCAGGCTGTCCACGGCCCGGGAGAGGGCCTCGCCCAGGTCCGTCGCCTCCAGGTGCAGGGTGAGGGCCCCGGCCTGGAGGCGGCTCATGTCGAGGAGGTTGTCGACCAGCCGCGCCAGCTTGGCGAGGGAGTCCTCGGCGGTGGCGAGCAGCTCGGCCTCGTCCTCGGGCGGGAAGTGCACGTCGGGGCTGCGCAGCGAGCCGACGGAGGCGAGGGCGGCGGCCAGCGGGGTCCGCAGGTCGTGGCTGACGGCGGCCAGCAGGGCGGTGCGCATGCGGTCGGCGGCCCGGATGGGCTCGACCTCGGCAGCGGCGCGGGCGAGGCGCTCGCGGTCCAGGGCGGCCGCGGCGTGGGCGGCGAAGGCGGCGAGGACGCGCTGGTCCGAGGCGGGCAGCCGGCGGCCGGTGAGGACGAGGACGGCGTCGTCGCCGACCGGGACCTCGGTGACCGGCGCGTCCGCCGCGGGGGAGCCCCCCGCGTGCCGGGCTGCCGCGGAGCCGTCCCCGGCCGGTGCCGGAGCCGGTGCCTGCGCTGCCGCCGGCGTCCGGGCCGGGTGCGCGGCCGGGACGGGGGCGTCGCTGCGGGCGACGGCCCCGCCGGTGCCGTCGGGGCCGCGGCGCAGCAGCGCGGCGCTCGCCATGCCGAAGGCGACCCGGGAGCGCTCCAGGAGGGCGGGCACGGTGTCGGCGCCCCGCAGGACGCTCCCGGCCAGGTCGGAGAGGGTCTCGGCCTCGGCGGTGGCGCGGGCGGCGCGCGCGGTCTGCCGGGCCGCGCGGTCCACGACCGCCGCCACGGCGAGCGCCACGCAGGCGAAGACGCCGAGCGCCAGGACGTTGTTGGGCTCGGCGATGGTGAAGCGGCCCACCGGGGGGATGAAGTAGTAGTTCAGGAGCAGCGAGGCGGTGAGCGAGGCGAGCAGCGCGGAGGCGACGCCGCCGAGCAGGGCGACCCCGACCACGGCGAGCTGGAAGAGCAGGGCGACGCTGGTGAGGTTGACCTCCTCGCGCAGGTGGGTGAGGACCAGGGTCAGCAGCCAGGGCAGTGCCAGCCCGGAGGCGAAGCCCGCGGCCGAGCGGGGCCGG
The DNA here is from genome assembly GCF_020991365.1 of Streptacidiphilus sp. ASG 303. Lineage (GTDB taxonomy): Bacteria > Actinomycetota > Actinomycetes > Streptomycetales > Streptomycetaceae > Peterkaempfera. Next base: position 117,040 of record NZ_JAJLRA010000005.1, on the reverse strand, counting down.
GAGTGGCGGCGGCCCAGCGGCGGCAGCCGGCCGTGGCCCGCCTCCTCGTGGGTGACCATGTGGACGTCGATGTCGGCGGAGAGGTCGACGGTGGTCTCGCCGATGCCGCGGCCGGTGAGGAAGCGGGTGAGGCGGCCCCGGCGGCTGGTGCCGAGCACCAGCTGCGTGGCGTCCTGGGCGCGGGCGAAGTCCAGCAGCGCGGTTGGCACGTCGTCGCCGACGACCACGTGGTAGGTGCCGCCCAGGGACTCCACGAGCTGCCGCTGCCCGGCGAGGGCGGCGTGGGAGGCCCCGGCCAGGCCGTCGCTGCGGGCGACGTGGACGGCCATGACCTCGCCGCCCGCCGTGCGGTCGGCGATGCGGGCGGCCCGGCGGACCAGCGTGGCGCCCTCGGGGCCGCCGGTGAGGGCGACCACGACCCGTTCCCGGGTCTCCCACACCTTCCCTATGCCGTGGGCGGCGCGGTAGTCGCGCAGGCCCTCGTCGACCCGGCCGGCCACCCACAGGAGGGCGAGTTCGCGCAGCGCGGTGAGGTTGCCGACCCGGAAGTAGTTCGAGAGCGCGGCGTCCACCTTCTCGGCGGCGTAGACGTTGCCGTGGGCCATCCGGCGGCGCAGCGCCTCGGGGGCCATGTCGACCAGCTCGATCTGGTCGGCGCGGCGGACGACCTCGTCGGGGACGGTCTCGCGCTGCGGCACCCCGGTGATCTTCTCGACGACGTCGTTGAGGGACTCCAGGTGCTGGACGTTGACGGTGGAGACCACGTCGATGCCGGCCGCGAGGAGCTCCTCGACGTCCTGCCAGCGCTTGGCGTGGCGGCCGCCGGGGACGTTGGTGTGGGCGAGCTCGTCGACCAGGGCGACGCGGGGGCGCCGGGCCAGGACCGCGTCGGTGTCCAGTTCGGTGAACTCCGCGCCGCGGTGGGTGCGGACGGCCCGGGGCACGACCTCCAGGCCCTCCAGCATGCCCTCGGTGCGGGCCCGGCCGTGGCACTCCACGTAGGCGACGACGACGTCGGTGCCGCGGTCGGCGCGGCGGCGGGCCTCGTCCAGCATGCGGTAGGTCTTGCCGACCCCGGGGGCGGCCCCCAGGTACACCCGCAGGCGGCCGGGCCGGCGGCTGCCGGGGTACGGGTCCTGGTTGCGCGTCACCGTCGCGCTCCTCCTCCGTGGGGCGGGGGCGGTCCGTGGGGCGGGACCGGTCCGTGGGGCGGGGTCGTCCCACGGGGTGCGGCCGGCCCGCCGGCGGGGGCGTCCCCGCGCGGCCGGGCCGGCCGGTGGTCACGGCGTGTGCCGGCCGTGCGTCACCTCAGGGCGTCGAGCGCCCGGTTGAGCTCCAGGACGTTGACGCGCTCCTGGCCGAGGAAGCCGGCGACCGGCCCCTGCACGTGCCGCTCGACCAGGGCGGCGACGGCGGCCCGGTCCAGCCCCCGCACCCGCGCGACCCGGGCGACCTGCTCCCGGGCGTAGGCGGGGGAGATGTGCGGGTCGAGGCCGGAGCCGGAGGCGGTCACCGCGTCGGCGGGGACCTGCGAGGGCGCGACGCCGTCGAAGGCGGCGACGGCGGCCCGGCGCTCCCTCACGGCCCTGACCAGGTCCTCGCTGTTCGGACCGAGGTTGGAGGCGCCGGTGGCGGTCGGGTCGTAGCCGCCCGCGGACGGGCGGGGCTGGAACCAGCGGGGGTCCGGCCGCGCCGGCTCGTCGGCGTCGCCCGGGTCCTTCTTCGGCAGGTCGAAGCCCTGGCCGATCAGGCTGGAGCCGACGACCTTCCCGTGCGACTCCACCAGGGAGCCGTTCGCCTGCCGGGGGAAGGCGGCCTGGCCGACGCCGGTGAGCAGCAGCGGGTAGGCGAGGCCGAGGAGGACGGTCATGACGAGCAGCATGCGCAGCGCCGTCAGGTGCGTGCGGAGTGCTGCGGGGAGAGGGGTTGCCATGGTGGCTTCTTCCGTTCTCTCCGGGGCCCGGACCTCTCCGGGCCCCGGATCTCTTCGGGCCTCGGGTCAGCGGAGCCCGGGGACGAACTGGACGACGAGGTCGATGAGCTTGATGCCGGCGAACGGCAGGACGAGCCCGCCGAGCCCGTAGACCCACAGGTTGCGGCGGAGCAGGGAGGCCGCCGAGGACGGCCGGTAGCGCACGCCGCGCAGCGCCAGCGGGATCAGCACCACGATGATCAGGGCGTTGAAGACGATCGCCGAGGTGATCGCCGACTGCGGGCTGTGCAGCTGCATGACGTTGAGCCGGTCCAGGCCCGGGTAGACCGCGGCGAACATCGCGGGGATGATCGCGAAGTACTTCGCGACGTCGTTGGCGATGGAGAAGGTGGTCAGCGCGCCGCGGGTGATCAGGAGCTGCTTGCCGATCTCGACGATCTCGATCAGCTTGGTGGGGTTGGAGTCCAGGTCCACCATGTTGCCGGCCTCCTTGGCCGCCATGGTGCCGGTGTTCATGGCCACGCCCACGTCGGCCTGGGCCAGCGCCGGGGCGTCGTTGGTGCCGTCGCCGGTCATGGCGACCAGCTTGCCCCCGGCCTGCTCCTGCTTGATCAGGGCCATCTTGTCCTCGGGGGTGGCCTCGGCGAGGAAGTCGTCGACGCCCGCCTCCTCCGCGATGGCCCGTGCCGTCAGCGGGTTGTCGCCCGTGATCATCACGGTGCGGATGCCCATCCGGCGCAGCTCCTCGAAGCGCTCCCGGATGCCGTGCTTGACCACGTCCTTGAGGTGGATGACGCCCAGCACGCGCGGCGCGGCGTCGCCCTCGCGGGAGGCGACGACCAGCGGGGTGCCGCCGGAGGCGGAGATCCGCTCCACCAGCTCCCCGACGTCCGCACCGACCGTGCCGCCGTTGTCGGACACCCACGCGGAGACCGCCCCGGCGGCGCCCTTGCGGACGCTGCGCACCGTCCCGTCCTCGTCCAGGTCGACGCCGGACATGCGGGTCTGCGCGGTGAAGGGCACCCACACGGCGTGGCCGAGCTCGCCCTGCTGCCGGGCCCGCAGCCCGTACTTCTCCTTGGCGAGCACGACGACGGAGCGGCCCTCGGGGGTCTCGTCGGCGAGCGAGGAGAGCTGGGCGGCGTCCGCCAGCTCCCCGGTGGCGGTGCCCGCGGCCGGGAGGAACTCGGCCGCCTGCCGGTTGCCCAGGGTGATGGTGCCGGTCTTGTCCAGCAGCAGGGTGTTGACGTCGCCCGCGGCCTCCACGGCGCGGCCCGACATGGCGAGCACGTTGCGCTGCACCAGGCGGTCCATGCCGGCGATGCCGATCGCGGAGAGCAGCGCGCCGATGGTGGTCGGGATGAGCGCCACGGTCAGCGCGGTCAGGACGACGAGCGTCTGCGGGGCGCCCGCGTAGGCCGCCATGGGCTGCAGGGTGACGACCGCCAGCAGGAAGACGACGGTGAGGGACGCCAGCAGGATGTTGAGGGCGATCTCGTTGGGGGTCTTCTGCCGGGCCGCGCCCTCGACGAGGGCGATCATCCGGTCGATGAAGGTCTTGCCGGGCTCGGAGGTGATCCGCACGACGATCCGGTCGGAGAGCACCTTCGTGCCGCCGGTGACGGCCGAGCGGTCGCCGCCGGACTCGCGGATGACCGGTGCGGACTCGCCGGTGATGGCGGACTCGTCGACGCTGGCCACGCCCTCGACGACGTCGCCGTCGCCGGGGATGGTCTGGCCCGCCTCGACGACCACCGTGTCGCCCAGCCGCAGCGCGGTGGCGGACACCTCCTCCTCGGCGGCGCCGGTGCGCCCGGGGGCCCAGTCGACCAGGCGGCGGGCGGTGGTGTCGGTCCTGGTGCGGCGCAGGGTGTCGGCCTGCGCCTTGCCGCGGCCCTCGGCCACGGCCTCGGCCAGGTTGGCGAAGACCACGGTGAGCCAGAGCCAGGCGGCTATCGACCAGGAGAAGACGCTCGGGTCGGCGACCGCCGAGCCGGTGGTGAGCACCGAGCCGACCTCGACGACGAACATCACCGGGTTCCTCACCATCACCCGGGGGTCGAGCTTGCGCAGGGCGCCGGGGAGGGCGGCGAGGAGCTGTCCGGGCTCCAGCAGGCCGCCGGAGACCCGGTGCGGCCCGGAGTCCCGGCCGGGGGTCCCGGCCGGCTGCGGCACCGGCCCGAGGGTGGCGGCGCCGGCGGGGCCCGCCTCGGTGGGGGTGGGGGACGGCATGGCTCACAGACCTTCCGCGATCGGCCCCAGCGCGAGCGCCGGGAAGTAGGTGAGGCCCACGACGATCAGGACGACGCCGGTCAGCAGGCCCACGAACAGGGGCTTGTGGGTGGGCAGGGTGCCCTCGGTGGCCGGGACGGGCTGCTGGCGCGCCAGTGAGCCGGCGAGCGCCAGGACGAACACCATCGGGAGGAAGCGGCCGACGAGCATGGCCAGGCCGAGCGCGGTGTTCCACCAGGGGGTGCTGACCGTGATGCCCGCGAAGGCGGAGCCGTTGTTGTTGGCCGCCGAGGTGAAGGCGTACAGCACCTCGGAGAAGCCGTGCGGCCCGCTGTTGAGCATGTCCGCCCGCTCGCCCGGCAGTGCCATCGCCAGGCCGGTACCGACCAGCACGACCGCGGGGGTGGTGAGGATGTACAGCGAGGCGAACTTCATCTCCCGGGCGCCGAGCTTCTTGCCCAGGTACTCGGGGGTGCGGCCCACCATCAGGCCGGCCACGAAGACCGCCACGACCGCGAGGACCAGCATGCCGTACAGGCCGGAGCCCACGCCGCCGGGCGCGATCTCGCCCAGCATCATGTTGAAGATCGTCACGCCGCCGCCGAAGGGCGTGTACGAGTCGTGGAAGGAGTTCACCGCGCCGGTGGAGGTGAGCGTCGTGGACGCCGCGAACAGCGCCGATGCCGCGATCCCGAACCGCTGCTCCTTGCCCTCCGTGGCCGCGCCCGCCGCCTGGGCGGCCGCGCCGTGGTGCTGCGCCTCGAAGAAGGTGACCAGCGCCACGGAGGCGACCCAGAAGACCGCCATCACGGAGAGGATCGCGTAGCCCTGGCGGTTGTCCCCGACCATCCGGCCGAAGGTGCGCGGCAGCGCCACCGGGATCAGCAGGATGAGGAAGACCTCCAGCCAGTTCGTGAAGCCGTTGGGGTTCTCGAAGGGGTGGGCGGAGTTGGCGTTGTAGAAGCCGCCGCCGTTGGTGCCCAGCTCCTTGATGACCTCCTGCGAGGCCACCGGCCCGCCGGTGATCGACTGGCTGCCGCCGACGAGGGTGTGCACGTCGGTGAGGCCGTGGAGGTTCTGGACCGCGCCCGCGGCCACGAGGACCAGGCCGAGGACGACCGCCAGCGGCAGCAGCAGGCGCAGCACGACCCGGGTGAGGTCCACCCAGAAGTTGCCGACCCGGTCGGTGCGGCTGCGGGTGAAGCCCCGGATGAGGGCGGCCACGACGGCGATGCCCACCGCGGCGGAGACGAAGTTCTGCACCGCCAGGCCGGCCATCTGCACCAGGTGGCCCATGGTCGACTCGCCCGAGTACGACTGCCAGTTGGTGTTGGTCACGAAGGAGACGGCGGTGTTGAACGCCATGTCCGCCTTGACGGCGGGGAAGCCGAGGCTGAGCAGCAGGTGGTTCTGCACCCGCTGGAGGACGTAGAGGAAGACGACCGAGACCGCCGAGAAGGCGAGGACGCTGCGCAGGTACACCGGCCAGCGCTGGTCGGCGTCGCCGTCCACGCCGGTCAGCCGGTACAGGGCGCGCTCGGCCCTCAGGTGCCTCGGCGAGGTGAACAGGTGCGCGATCCAGTCGCCCAGCGGGCGGTAGCAGGCGGCCAGCGCGCCCACCAGGACGCTCACCTGGAGCCAGCCGGCCAGGGTGGGGCTCATCAGAACTTCTCCGGGTGGATCAGGGCCAGCACCAGGTAGCCGACCAGCACGACGGCGACGACCAGACCGACGACGTTCTCGACACTCATCGCTTCACTCCGGCACGGGCGGCGGACGGTTGGCGTGTGCAGGGGGGCAGGGCGCTCACAGGCGCTCCACCCCCCGCGCGATCAGGGCGAGGACGGCGAAGACGACGACCGTGACGCCGATGAGGACGACGTCGAGCATGGGATCACCCGGGGTTTTCGGGAGTGGGGGACCGGGCGTGGCCCGGTGCCGGTGCACGACCGGCCATGGAGCAGGAAACAACCTGCTCAGGGGCGCGGCGGCCGCCTTGACGCCGCCCATACGGCCCCTTCGCGGGCCTTGACGCCTTCCTGACGCCGCGCGCCCGGCGGCCCGGTCCCGGGGCCGCTCCTCCCGGGGGCCGCTCCTCCCGGGTCCGGCGGTGCGGCGCGGTGCGGTGCGCCGTGGTGCCGGATCAGGGTCCCGTCAGGAGGCGGCCGCCGCCCGTCAGGACGGTGTCAAGGGCGGCCGGGACCTGGCTGCGGACCCGGTTGCATGGCAGGGGGCGGCCCGCGGGGCCGTCCCGCCGTACGGCCCCGCCACGGGCGTGCGGCCCGCCCGCACCCCGGGCGCACGCGCGGGGGCTGCGGGCGCAGGACGACGAGGACAGGAGCGGTGAGCGGTGGACGAGGGCGGCGGTCGACGCGTCGTGGTCGGGGTCAGCGGTTCCCTGGGCAGCCTGGCGGCGCTGCACCGGGCGGTGGGCGAGGCCCGGCGCACCGGCGCCGAGGTCCTGGCGGTCCTGGCCTGGGAGCCCCCCGGCGGGGAGTTCGGCTACCGCCGCTTCCCGTGCCCGCCGCTGCTCGGCGAGTGCCGCCGGCTGGCCCGGGAGCGGCTGCGCGCCGCGCTGGACGCCGCGCTCGGCGGCGCCGACCCCGGGGTGCGGGTGCTCTCCTGGGCCGTGCGCGGCCGCGCCGGCGAGGTCCTGGTGCGCACCGCGGACCGGGACGCCGACCTGCTGGTCGTCGGCACCGGTCCGCGCGGTGTGCCGGCGCGGGCCCTGCGCCCCTCCCCGGCCCGGTACTGCCTGACACACGCCTCCTGCCCGGTGCTGGCCGTGCCGCCGTCCCCGCTCCGGCGCGACCTGGAGGCGCTGCACCGCCGCAGCGCCCGCCGGCTGCGCCTTCCCCCGGACGGACCAGTGGCGGGGGCCGGCCGGCCGTCGCGCGGGTGAGGCGCCCCGGCCCCGGGCCGGGCGTCAAGGACGCGTCAGGATCCGGGCCCCCGCCGCTCGGGGCGCGTCAACGGGCCCTGCCGTCCGTGCCCCCGGGTGGTGGTCTGGAGGTGCGCGCCGCGTGTGCTCCGGACGGGTCCGGACCGGACGCGGCGCCCGGCAGAAGGTCCGACGAGCGAGGGAGGCGGCCGTGTCCGTCCTCAGGGGTCCCCTGTACTACGCCCGGCCGGGCGGGCGGCGCCTGCGGCCGGCCGCGGGCCGGCTGACCGTGCCCGTCTCCGGCGCCGCGGCCGCCGTCGGCGCGGCCGCGCTGTGCCTCGTCCTCGCCGCCGCCGGCCAGGACCGGGCCTCCTGGCTGTCCCTGGCCCTCCTCGCCGGCGTGGCCGCCGCCGTGGGGGCCTTCTCCCGGCCCTGGGCGGCCCCGGTGGTCGCCGTCGCCTGCTGGCTGTTCTACGACGGCTTCGTCGCCCACCGGTACGGCGGCCTGGGCTGGGCCGGCCCGGGGGTCGAGCTGCCGCGCCTGGCCGTGCCGGCGGCGGCCGCGCTGCTGGCCTCCCTGCCGGGCTCGCTGCCCCGCCGCCGCGTCCGGGCCGCCGTCGTGCACCTGCCGTCCTCCCCCGGGGGGACCGCCGCCCGGGGGAGGGCCCGGGTGCGCGGCTGAGCGGTGCGGACGGGCCACCCGGCGGGCGGTCCACCGGACGGTGGACCGCCCGCCGGGCGGACCACCGCAGCCCGGGCGGGGGATTCGGGGGGCTCAGCCCACGTGGACGCGGGGGCGGCGGGCCCGGTCGCACTCGGCCTCGCGCAGCACCTCGCGGGTGACCGGGGCGACCTCGCCCTGGCCGAAGAGGAGGAACCGCAGGAACTGGGCGAACGGGCCGCCCTCGGTCCACTCGAAGTAGACGTGCGGGATCACCCCGGTGACGTCCCGCACGTGCAGCAGCAGCGCGGCGATGGCGTTGGGGATCGCGGCGCCCTCCAGGGTGAGCACCCGGTACTTCCCGTGCAGCACCTCGCCGTGCACCCGCACCTCGGTCTCGAAGTCCGAGGGGTCGCGGACGGTGACCTCGACGAGGACCAGGTCGTCCTCGGCCGGGAGGTCGTTGTCGGCGCGCACCTGCCGCAGCTTGTCCCGGTACTCGGCCGCGTCGCGCACCCCGGGCTCGTTGGCGACGAACCGGATGCGGCGGTGGGCGGCGTCGCGGACGAACCGCTCCGCCATCGCGTCCAGCTGCAGGCCGGTGACCCGCAGCTCGAAGGCGCGGGAGAGCCGGGAGAGCAGCGACACCAGGATGATGCCCGCGATGAAGCAGGCGCCGATCTTGACGCCGTCGGGCCGCTCCACCACGTTGGCGCCGGTCGTGTACAGGAAGACCAGCGAGATCGCGCCGAAGACGGCCGTCCAGCCGCGCTGGCGGGCGCGCCGGGCCGCGATGGTCACCGCGATCGCGGCGGAGGTGATGAGCACCAGCACGCCGGTGGCGTACGCGCCGCCCTGGGCGTCCACGTCGGCCTTGAAGAGCCAGGTGACCAGGAAGGCGATGAGGGTGAAGACCATCACCATCGGGCGCACCGCCCGCGCCCAGTGCGGGGCCATACCGTAGCGGGGGAGGTAGCGGGGCATGAGGTTGAGCAGGCCCGCCATGGCGGAGGCGCCGGCGAACCACAGGATGGCGATGGTCGAGACGTCGTAGACCGTGCCGAACCCGGAGCCCAGGTACTCGTGGGCCAGGTAGGCCAGGGCGCGTCCGTTCGCCGCCCCGCCCGGCTGGAACTCCTTCTGCGGGATGAGCAGGGTGGTGATGATGCTGCTGGTGATCAGGAAGCAGCTCATGATGACCGCGGCCGTGGTCAGCAGCTTGCGCGCGCCCTGGATCCGGCCGGTCGGGCGCTCCTCGGTGTCATCGGGCGCCCCCTCGATGTGGGGCATGACGGCCACGCCGGTCTCGAAGCCGGACAGGCCCAGCGCCAGCTTGGGGAAGACCAGCAGGGCGACCCCGACCATGGCGACCGGGTTGCCGTGCTGGGCGGTGAGCGCGTGCGACCAGTCGGTGACCAGGTGCGGCGACCCGCCGACGTGCCACAGGCCGACCGCGACGACCACCACGTTCAGCGCCAGGTAGACGCCGACCAGGACGACGGCGACGCCGATCGCCTCGGTGAAGCCCTTGAGGAAGACGGCGCCGAGCAGCGCCACCAGCACCAGGGTGATGACGACCTCGTGGCCCTGGAAGGTGCTGGTCAGGTGCGGGTTCTCCACCAGGTGGGCGGTGGCGTCGGCGGCCGAGAGGGTGATGGTGATGAGGAAGTCGGTCGCCGCGAAGCCCAGGAGGGCCAGGACGAACAGCTTGCCCTGCCAGAACGAGAGCAGCCGCTCCAGCATCGCGATCGAGCCCTCGCCGTGCGGGCTCTCGTGCGCCACCCGCCGGTACACCGGCAGTGCGCCGCAGAGCGTCACCACGACCAGGACCACCGTGGCCAGCGGGGAGAGCAGGCCGGCCGCCAGGGCGGCGATGCCGGGCTGGTAGCCCAGGGTGGAGAAGTAGTCCAGGCCGGTGAGGCACATGACCCGCCACCAGCGCTGCCCGGCGTGCCCGGCCTGCGGCGCGGCGTGCGGGCCGGACTGCTGCCCGGCCCGGTCGGACAGCCCCTCCAGCAGCCAGGCGCGGAAGCGGCCCCCGGCTGTCCGGCCCTGCTGCGAGGGGACGGTGGTGGACACCATGGACTCCTGTCGTACCGGCTGACGATATGACCGCCCGGGTGGACGGCCAGGCGAGCGTACGAGAAACCGTCACCGCAGACGGGGAGCGCGCGGGTGCCGTCCCGGCGCCGGGCGCGGGCCAACGGGCCGGTGGGGCGGGCATCCCCGGCACGTGCGGCGGTGTGCACCGCGGCCCCGCATCTTGACGCGACCTTAACGCCCCGGGCGCGGCGGTGCCGGGTGCGGCGGCCCGGGGCGGGCCGCCACCGCCGGGCCGCCGGGGCGGGCCGGGGGTTCCCCACCCGGCCCGCCCCGCCGTACGGCCCCGGCCGCCGCCCGTCCCGGACCGGCCCTCCTACGGCTCCAGGCCCCGCCCGCGCCGGAAGCGCTCCCCGACCGCCCCCGGGTCCACGACCGGCGCCGGATAGCCCAGTTGCTCCCGCCGGGAGCGCGGCAGCCGCCACGGCTCGTGCACCGCAGCCCCCTCCACGCCCGCCAGCTCCGGCACCCAGCGGCGGACGTAGTCCCCCCGCGGGTCGAAGCGCTTGGCCTGCACCAGCGGGTTGAGGACCCGGTTGGGCCGGGTGTCGGTGCCGGTGCCGGCCACCCACTGCCAGTTGAGCTGGTTGTTGGCCATGTCCCCGTCGACCAGCAGGTGCAGGAAGTGTGCGGCGCCGAGCCGCCAGTCCGCGTACAGGGTCTTGGTGAGGAAGCTCGCGGTCAGCAGCCGGGCCCGGTTGTGCATCCAGCCCTCGTGGGCGAGCTGCCGCATGCCCGCGTCGACCACCGGGAAGCCGGTGCGGCCCTCCCGCCAGGCCGCCACCTCCCGCGCGTCCGCCTCCCACGCGTCGCCGCGCGGCCGGTAGTCGGCGGACGCGGCGCCGGGGCGGGCCGCCAGCACCTGGTGGTGGAAGTCGCGCCAGGCCAGCTGCCGCACGAACGACTCCGCGCCGACGCTGCCCTCGGCACCCGCGCCCCGCACCGCCTCGGTCGCCGACAGGCAGCCGAAGTGCAGGTAGGGGCTGAGCCGCGAGGTGGCGTCGCCCGCCAGCTCGTCGCGCCGGTCCTCGTAGGCCGCCACCGGGCCCGACACCCACGCGTCCCAGCGCCGGCGCGCCTCGGTCTCCCCGCCGCGCGGCAGGCCCGGGGAGGGCTCCCCGCCGCCGGCCTTCGCCAGGGCGGCGCGGACGTCGGCCAGGGGCTCGCCGCGGACCCCCTCCGGGACCGCCACCCGGTGCGGCGGGTCCAGGACCTCGCGCCGGGCCGCGGCCTCCCAGCGCCGCAGGTAGGGGGTGAAGACCGCGAAGTGGTCCTTGCCCGCGGGCACCGCGGCGCCGGGGGCGACGACGGTCACCACCGCGTCGTGGACCCGCAGCCGGCCGCCGAGCGCCTCCCGCAGGCGGTCCTCGCGCCGCTGGGCGTGGCGGCTGACCCCGGACGCGACGTGCACGGTGTCCGCCCCGGTCTCCGCGGCCAGCTCCGCCGCCACCCTGGCCGGGTCGCCGCGCCGGACCACCAGCCGGCCGCCGAGGTCCCGCAGGGAGGCGTCGAGGTCCTCCAGGGAGTCGGCGAGGAAGGCCGCGCGGTTGGGGGCGGTGAAGCCGGAGGCGAGGACGGCGTCGTCCAGGACGAACAGCGGCACCACCCGGTCCGCGTCGTCGAGCGCGGCACGCAGCACCGGCTGGTCGTGGACGCGCAGGTCGGAGGTGAAGAGGGCGATCGAAACGGGCATACCTCAACGGTGGCGCGGCGGCCGGGGCCGCGTCGCGGTGACACGCCGCGCGGACGGCGCGGGACCCGGGGCGCCGCCCCGGGTCCCGCCGTCCTGTCCCGTCCTGTCCTGTACCGTCCTGCTCCGGCCTGTCCGCGCCCGGCCCGCCCGGCCCGGCCCGGCCGGCCCGTTGCCGTCGCGGCCGCCGCGGTCCTACCCGGAGGTGCGCTGCGGGCGCTCGGGCCGGGCCGGCAGCCCCTGCGAGCGGCGCAGGCCCTCGTCGACGTCGGCCTGCGGGTCCCAGAGCATCTCCACGACCCGGTCCTCCCAGGCGTCGAGGTCGCCGGCGACCAGGTCCGCCTTCTGCTCCGGGGTGCCGGCGGAGTGGTCCGTGATCAGGGGGTGGTCGAGCAGGACACCGATGGCGTAGTCGCGGGGGGCGGAGCCGTTCTGGACGGCCCTGCCCCAGAAGGCGAGGGCTTCGACGTAGGGCACGAAGGTCATCGCTGTCTCCGATCGCGAGGGGTGGGCTGCCGCCCCCCGGTGGGGCTCCCCGAAGGGGTTGTGACGAGCATCCCCCCCGGGCTGTAAGGATGGCGTAGGGAAATGCAACAAAGCAGGTCAAAAGGGGTGCGGCTCCTGTTCCGGAGCGCCACCGGCCCGCTCCCCGCCGCCGTTGCGGCCGGTGAAACCGCCTGTACGTGCCCTCGGGCAAGTACCCTTCCCCTGGTTGTGTGCTGCCCGGTGTCGCCGTGCGCGCAGGCGGGTGGTCGAAGGGAAGAGGATGGCTGAGGCCCTGGAAGGGGTGCCGGCGCCGCGCAGGAACGCGGACGCGGTGCTGAGCGGGACGCTGGAGGCGTCCCGCTCCGCGTGGCCGGGGGACCCGGTCGCGCTGCTGCTGGTGGAGGACGACCCGGGCGACGCCCTCCTCGTCGAGGAGCTGCTCGCCGACAGCGGCATCTCCGCCGCCCTCTCCTGGGCCCGCTCCCTCGCGGACGCCCGCCGCGTCCTGGCCGAGCAGGGCGTCCCCGGCTGCATCCTGCTGGACCTGCACCTGCCCGACGCCCACGGCCTGGACGCGGTCACCCAGCTCCTCGCGGCCGCCCCCGGGGCCGCCGTGGTCGTCCTCACCGGGCTCGCCGAGGAGGCCTCCGGCCTCGCCGCGGTCGCCGCCGGCGCCCAGGACTACCTGGTCAAGGGGCAGCTGGAGCCGCAGCTCTTCGGCCGCGCCGTCCGCTACGCCGCCCAGCGCAAGCAGGTCGAGCAGGCCGCCGCCGCCCTCCAGGTGGAGCGGGTGCGCGCCCAGGAGAACTCCCGCCTGGAGCGCGGCCTGCTGCCGGTGCCGCTGCTGCGCGGCGACGGCTTCGAGGTCGTGTCCCGCTACCGCCCCGGCCGCGCCCAGGCGCTGCTCGGCGGCGACTTCTACGACGTGGTGGAGACCGCCGACGGCACGGTGCACGCCGTCGTCGGCGACGTCTCGGGCCACGGACCGGCGGAGGCCGCCCTCGGCGTCTGCCTCCGGGTGGCGTGGCGCTCCTTCGTCCTGGCCGGCAGCTCCGGGTCGACCCTCATGGAGCTGCTGGAGCAGATCCTGGTGGCCGAGCGCGACGGCGAGCAGCTCTTCGCGACCCTGACCAGCCTCTCCTTCACCCCCGACCGCCGCCGGGTGCGGGTGGTGCGCGCCGGCCACCCGGGCATGCTGCAGCGCGTCGGCGGCGACGTGGAGTGGGTGGAGCCGCCCGGCGGACCCGCCCTCGGCCTCCTGCCCGGCCTGGCACACTGGCCGCAGGAGGAGCTGCCCCTGCCGCCCGGCGCCGGGCTGGCGCTCTTCACGGACGGCCTCTTCGAGGGGCACACCGGCCGCGGCCGCGAGCGGCTGGGGGAGCGTGGCCTGCTGGCGCTGGCCCGCAAGGCCGCCGGCCTGGCGTCCGACCTGTTCGTCGACACCCTCATCAGCGACGCCGAGGCCGCGGCCGCCGGACACGGCGGCCTGGCCGACGACGTCGCCCTCGTCCACCTCGGATGGAAGCAGACCGACTCATGAGCCCCGCGCCGCCCGCCTCCCGCCGCACCCTGACCGGCCGGCTGACCGTGCAGGGCTGGTTCAACCTCGTCCTGGCCCTGATGGGCGTGCTGGTCGTGGTCGCCGCCGTGGTCGGCTCCCAGCTCCTGTCCCGCACCGCCGACGTCTCCGACCACCTCCAGGGCGAGGTGCTGCCCTCCCGCACCCAGGCCTACCGCCTGCAGGCGGCCCTGGCCGACCAGGAGACCGGCGTGCGGGGCTACGTCATCAGCCGCGACCCGCGCTTCCTGGACCCGTACACCCGCGGCCTGGCCGAGGCCGCCGACGCCGGGCGCCTGCTGCGCACGATGACCGCCGGCAGCCCCGCGGCCGCCGCCGACCTGGACCGGGTCGAGCAGGCCGCCGCCTCCTGGCGCCGCGACTTCGCCGAGCCGCTGATCGACAGGACCCGCGCGGGCGAGCGGCCCGGCGACGACAGCACCCTGCTGGACCGGAGCAAGCGGTCCTTCGACCAGGTGCGTACGGCCTTCACCGACCAGGACCGGCACCTGGTCCAGGAGCGGGACCGCGCCCGCGCCGAGCTCAAGCGCATCCGCACCATGCGCGACGGGGTCCTCGGCGCCATGGTCGGCGGCTTCCTGGTCACCTGCGCGGGCCTCGCGGTGCTGCTCCAGATGATCGTCGGACGCCCGCTGCGGGCCCTGGGCGCCGACTCCCGCAAGGTGGCCGCCGGGCAGTTCGGCCACCGGATCACCGAGGACGGCCCCGCCGACCTGCGGCTCCTCGCCGCCGACGTGGAGGCCATGCGCGACCGCATCGTGGAGGAGCTGGAGTCCTCCCAGGCCAAGCGGGAGACCCTCGCCCGGCAGGCCGCCGACCTCGACGCGCAGGCCGTCGAGCTGCGCCGCTCCAACGCCGAACTGGAGCAGTTCGCCTACGTCGCCTCGCACGACCTCCAGGAGCCGCTGCGGAAGGTCGCCTCCTTCTGCCAGCTGCTGGAGAAGCGCTACGGCGACAAGCTGGACGAGCGCGGCACCCAGTACATCGGCTTCGCGGTGGACGGCGCCAAGCGCATGCAGGTCCTCATCAACGACCTGCTCACCTTCTCCCGCGTGGGGCGGCTCAACGACGCCCGGCTCCCCGTCGAGCTGGACCGCACCCTCGACAAGGCGCTCGCCAACCTCGCCGCCGCCGTCGAGGAGAGCGGCGCCGTGGTCGAGCGGCCCGACGCCCTCCCGGAGATCACCGGCGACCCCATGCTGCTCGCCATGCTCTGGCAGAACCTGGTCGGCAACGCCGTGAAGTTCCGCGACCCGTCGCGCCCGCCCGTGGTCCGGATCGAGGCCCGTCCGGACGAGGAGGAGGGCTGGCACTTCTCGGTCACCGACAACGGCATCGGCATCCCCGGGCAGTTCGCGGAGAAGGTCTTCGTGATCTTCCAGCGGCTGCACGGGCGCGACGCCTACACCGGCACCGGCATCGGCCTGGCCCTCTGCAAGAAGATCGTCGAGCACCACGGCGGCCGGATCTGGCTGGACACCGACCGCGCCGAGGGTGCGAGCATCCACTTCACGCTGCCGGCCGCGCAGGCGGACACCGCCGCGGACGGGGACGCCGCGGCCCCCGGCTCCGACGCCGCCGCGGCCCCCGGCTCCGACGCCGCCGCGTCCGTCCCCCGGCCCGCGACCGCCGCCGACCGCACCGCTGCCGCCTCCGCCGCCGAGGCCGCCCCCGCCGCCGAGACCACCTCCCGCCCCGCGACCGCCTCCAGCACCGAGACCGAGGCTCACGCCGAGGCCGAGGCCGCCTCCACCGAAGGAGCCCCCGCATGAGCACCCCCGCAGCCCCGATCGAGGTCCTGCTGGTCGAGGACGACCCGGGTGACGAGCTGATGACCCGGGAGGCGTTCGAGGACAACAAGATCGGCAACACCCTGCACGTGGTGCGGGACGGCGAGGAGGCCCTCGACTTCCTCTACCGCCGGGGCGCCCACACCGACGCCCCCCGGCCGGACCTGATCCTGCTCGACCTCAACCTGCCCAAGTACGACGGCCGGCAGGTGCTGGAGCGCATCAAGTCCGACCCGGACCTCGCGCTCATCCCGGTCGTGGTGCTCACCACCTCCGCCGCCGAGGAGGACATCCTGCGCAGCTACAAGCTGCACGCCAACGCCTACGTCACCAAGCCGGTCGACCTGGACCAGTTCATCGCCGCCGTCCGCCAGATCGACGAGTTCTTCGTCCAGGTGGTCCGCCTGCCGCGCCGCTGAGCCGCCCGCCGCCGGCCCGGCCGGGGAGGGTCCGCCCGGGGAGGGGCCGCCCGCCCCTCCCCGGTCCGCCCCGGCCGCTCACCACCCCGCTCCGCAGCCCACCGGGACCAGCCGGAAGGCGATCCGCTCGTACGGGCCGCCGCCGCCCGTCTCGTACAGCACCCCCACGACCCCCGGCGCCACCTCGGCCAGGTCCGAGTACGCCGCCGGGCCGTCCGTGAGCCGGGCCTCCGTGTTCCAGCCGAGACCGCCGTCGGTGCTGCGCCGCACGGCCATGCCCCGCCGCCGGGCCGGGTCGTCCGGCGCCGCGAGCAGCAGGGGAAGGCAGGGCGCGCCGCGCACCTGGAGCAGCGACCCCTGCACCACCGGCGCCGCGAGCCCCGGCAGCGGCCGGAAGGGCGCCGTGAACGACTCCCCGCCGTCCTCGCTGCGGGTGAAGGCCCGGGTCGCCGGGGTCCGCCCGTACTGGTCGCGGGTGTTGAGGTAGAGGCTGCCGTCGGGGAGTTCGGCGACGGCCGTCTCGTCCGGGTTCAGCTCCCCGTCGTCGTGGTCGTCGACCGCGCCGATCCGCCAGTGGCGCCCGCCGTCGTCGCTGAGCAGCAGGTGTGCGCCGTGCAGGCTGCCGCCGTCGGTGTGGTCGGCCGCGACCGCCATGCGGCCGGAGCGCAGCTCCACGCCGTGGCCGGGGCCCGTCGCGTACCAGCGCCAGCCGGGCCGCTTCACGTCGGCGGTGATCTCCACCGGCTCCGTCCAGGAGGCGCCGCCGTCGGGGCTCGACTGCAGCCACACCCGCCGGTCGCGCGCGCCCGCGCGGCCGCCGTGCTGGCGGGTCGTCAGCAGCACGACGCGCCCCGTCCCCCGGTCCACCACGGGCGCCGGGTTGCCGACGGTGTCCGGGCCGTCGTCCGCGACCACCCGCAGCGGCCCCCAGCTGCAGCCGCCGTCGAGGGAGCGCCGCGCCACCACGTCGATGTCCCCGTCGTCGGCCGGGCCGTCGCGGCGGCCCTCGGCGAACGCCACCAGCACCCCCCGCGTCCACGCCAGGGCCGGGATGCGGAACACCGCGTAGCCGTCCTCGCCGGAGGCGAATGGGACGGAGCCGGTGCAGCCCGCGGCCGGTGCGGCCCGCACCGCCGGGGCGTCGGGAACCGGCCGGACGCCGTGGTCCGCGGGGACCCCGGATCCCGCCGGGGCGCCGCAGAGCACGGCGGAGAGGGCGGCGGCCGGCAGGACCGCCGCGGTCGGGATGCGCACCCCCGAAGGATGCGCCGCACCGCCCCCGCCCACACCGCCCGGTCCGCCGATCGGGTGCGCCCCGCGCGAGCCCCCCTCGGGCCGCCGGTTCGGCCCCCGCCGCCCGGGGGAAGGGATGGCAGCGGGTCCGCACCGGGTCCGCCGGCAGCACGAAGGGGAGCACGCATGGGCGCGTCCGACACGTACGACGTCGTGGTCATCGGGGCCGGACCGGTGGGCGAGAACGTCGCCGACCGGGCCCGCGCCGCCGGGCTGACCACCGCCGTCGTGGAGAGCGAGCTCGTCGGCGGCGAGTGCTCCTACTGGGCCTGCATGCCCAGCAAGGCGCTGCTGCGCCCCGCCGCCGCCCTCGCCGACGCCCGCCGCGTCGCCGGCGCCCGCGAGGCCGTGACGGGGGAGCTGGACGCCGCCGCCGTCCTCGCCCGCCGCGACGGCTTCACCTCCCACTGGCACGACGACGGCCAGGCCGACTGGGTCAAGGGCATCGGCGCCGACCTGGTCCGCGGCCACGGGCGGCTCGACGGCCCCCGCCGGGTCCTCGTCGACACCGCCGAGGGCGGGCGGCTGGTGCTCACGGCCCGTCACGCCGTCGCCGTCTGCACCGGCACCCGCGCCGCCGTCCCCGACCTGCCCGGCATCGCCGAGGCCCGGCCCTGGACCAGCCGGGAGGCCACCGGCTCGCACACCGTCCCCGGCCGCCTCGCCGTGGTCGGCGGCGGCGTCGTCGCCGTGGAGATGGCCACCGCCTGGCGGGCCCTCGGCTCCGCCGTCACCCTGCTCGTCCGCGGCGGGCGCCTGCTGCCCCGCATGGAGCCCTTCGCCGGCGAGCTCGTCGCCGAGGGGCTCGCCCGCGCGGGCGTCGACGTCCGCACCGGCACCTCCGTCGCCGAACTGCACCGGCCCGGCGGCAGCGGCCCCGTGACGCTCGTCCTCGGGGGCGGGGAGCGGCTGGAGGCCGACGAGGTGCTCTTCGCGACCGGCCGCGCGCCCCGCACCGCCGACCTCGGCCTGGAGACCGTCGGCCTGGAGCCCGGCTCCTGGCTGGACGTCGACGACACCTGCCGGGTCCGCGGCGTGGAGGGCGGCTGGCTGTACGCGGTCGGCGACGCCAACCACCGCGCCCTGCTCACCCACCAGGGCAAGTACCAGGCGCGGATCGCGGGCGCCGCCATCGGCGAGCGCGCCGCCGGGCGGGAGCCCGACACCGCGCCCTGGGGCGCCCACGCGGCCACCGCCGACCACGCGGCCGTCCCGCAGGTGGTCTTCACCGATCCCGAGGCCGCCGCCGTGGGGCTCTCGGCGGCGGAGGCCGAGCGGGCCGGGCACCGCGTCCGCGCCGTCGACCAGGACCTCGGCGCGGTCGCCGGGGCGAGCCTGTACGCGGACGGCTACCGGGGGCGGGCCCGCATGGTCGTCGACGAGGACCGGGGCGTGCTGCTCGGCGTCACCTTCGTCGGGCCGGGCGTCGCCGAGCTGCTGCACTCGGCCACCGTGGCGGTGGCCGGGGAGGTGCCGCTGGACCGGCTGTGGCACGCGGTCCCGTCCTACCCGACCGTCAGCGAGGTGTGGCTGCGGCTGCTGGAGGCCTACCGGGGCTGAACCCGGCGCGGGTCCCGGGGGCCGCCCCCGGGACCCGCGCCGCCGCTCCCGGTGCCGCCCGTGCCGCCCGTCCTGCCCGTGCCGCCGGCCCGGCCGGCGCTCCCGCCGTCCTCACCGGCGTCGGCGCCCCCCGGAGCCCGCCGCCCGGCGTCCGGGCCCGCCGCGGTGCGGTCCGCCGCCGCGGCCGGGCCCCGGACGGGAGTCCTCCGCGGGCCGGGCCCGCCCGTACACCCCTCCTCCGGAGCGGGCCCCGCGGACTCCCTCCCGTCCCTGCCGCCCCGGTAGCGCCGCACCGCCAGGGCGGCGGCGCAGGCCGCGGCCAGCAGGACCAGCAGCGACCCGCCGACGGCGTGCGCCGCCCGGCTCCAGGCCGCGCCGGCGGCGTAGCCGAGCAGGGCCGAGCCCGTGCCCCAGACCAGCCCGGCGAGCGCGTCCACCAGCAGGAACCGCCCGTACGGCATCCGGGCCGCGCCCGCCAGCAGCGGCACGGCCGAGCGGACGAACGGGACCAGGCGCCCGGCGAAGACGGCGGCCGCGCCGTGCCGCTCCATCAGCCGCTCCGCCCGCCGCAGCCGCTCGCCGTTGCGGCCGCGCGGCGCGGCCTCCCGGAGCCGGCCGCCGGTCAGCCGGCCGACGAGGTACCCGGCGGAGTCCCCGGCGACGGCCGCCGCCGCGGCCACGGCGGCGACCGCGGCCACCGAGACCCGTCCGTGCTGCGCCAGCACCCCGCCGAGCACGACGGAGGTCTCGCCGGGCAGCAGGAACCCGAAGGGGACCGCCACCTCGCAGAAGACGAGCAGTGCCACCGCGCCGTAGGCCGGGGCCCCGGCCAGGTCGCCGAGCCACTGCGTGAGCTGCTGCATCCGCCGGTCCGCTCCTCGGGGTCCTCGGGGTTCCCCTCCAGCTTGACCGTGCCGGGGCGGTCCGGCGAGGGCGCGGACGGCCCCGGCGGGCCCCGGGACCGTGTCCGGGGCCCGCCGGGGCCGTGGGGTGCGGGTGCGGCGCCGGGGCGTCAGCCCGTGGGGGCGGGCAGGTCGGCGAGGACCGCGAGGGCGGCGCGGTGGCGGCCCGGGGTGCCCAGCGCGATCTGGTCGGCCTTCGCCCGCTTGAGGTACAGGTGGGCCGGGTGCTCCCAGGTCATGCCGATGCCGCCGTGCAGCTGCACGCACTCCTCGGCGGCGCGCACCGCCGCGTCGCCGCAGTACGCCTGCGCCACCGCGACGGCGAGCGGCGCGTCCTCCGCGCCCCGGGCCAGCGCGTCGGCGGCGCCCCGGGCGGCGGCCCGGGCCCCGGCCGCCTCCAGCCACAGGTCGGCCAGGCGGTGCTTGACGGCCTGGAAGGACCCGACCGGGCGGCCGAACTGGCGGCGCTCCTTCAGGTAGGCCGTCGTGGTGGCGAGGCACCACTCGGCGATGCCCAGCTGCTCGGAGGCGAGCAGCCCGGCGCCGGTGAGCAGGGCCCGCTCCACGGCGGCGGGGGCCTCCGCCGGACCGGCCAGGCGGCGGGCCGGCACGCCGTGCAGGGCGAGGTCGGCGAGCGGCCGGGTCAGGTCGAGGGAGGTCCGGGGCGCCACCGCGAGGCCGGCCGCGTCCGCCTCGACCGCGTACAGGCCGGGCCCGTCCGGGCCGGCGGCCGGGACCAGCAGCACGTCGGCGGCGGCCGCGTCGGCGACGGCGGCCACCCGGCCGGTGAGGGCGCCGGCGCCGTCGGCCCGCACCGTCTGCGGGAGGCCGGCCCACGGGAACCCCGTCCCGGGCGCGGCCGCCAGGGGGACGGCGAGGGCGGCGGTGCGCTCCCCGGCGGCGAGCTCCGCGAGCAGCTCCGCGCCGCCCGCGCAGGCGAGCAGGGCGGTGGTGGCCAGCACGGCGCTGCCGAGGAACGGGGTGGGCGCGGCGGCCCGGCCCAGCTCCTCCAGCACGACGGCGGTCTCGCGCAGCGTGGCGCCCGCCCCGCCGTGCTCCTCGGGCACCTGGAGCCCGGCGGCGCCCAGCTCGCGGGCGAGGGCGTGCCAGAGCTTCCCGTCGTACGGGGCGGGCCCCTCGGCGCGGGCGAGGACCGCCGCGGGCGGGCAGCGGTCCGCCAGCAGGGCGCGGACGCTCGCCCGCAGGTCCTCCTCGACCTCGGAGTAGAGCAGGTCGGGGGTGGTCATCGGGGGAGCTCCTTCCAGGGCACGTCCTTGTCGGTGCGCGGCTCGGCGGGCAGGCCCAGCACCCGCTCGGCGATGATGTTCCGCAGGATCTCCGAGGTGCCGCCCTCGATGGAGTTGCCCTTGGCGCGCAGGTACCGGTAGCCGGCGTCGCGGCCGAGGAAGTCGACGTGGTCCGGCCGGACCATGGTCCAGTCGCCGTAGCCGAGGCCCTCCTCGCCCAGCAGCTCCACCTCCAGGCCGCTGAGGTGCTGCGCGAGCCGCGCGAAGGCGAGCTTCATCGCGGCGCCCTCGGGGCCGGGCTGGCCCACCGCGAGCTGCTGGCGCAGCCGCTCGCCGGTGAGCCGGGCGACCTCGGCCTCGACCCAGCCGTGCAGCAGCCGCTGGTGCAGGTCGTGGGTGCGCAGCTCGGGCCGGTCGCGCCAGGTGGCGGCGACGGTGCCGATCATGCCGCCCTCGCGGGGCGTGCGCTGGCCGCCGATGGCGACGCGCTCGTTGTTGAGGGTGGTCTGGGCGACCCGCCAGCCGTCGCCGGCCTCGCCGATCCGGTGGGCGTCGGGGATGCGCACGCCGGTCAGGAAGACCTCGTTGAACTCGGCCTCGCCGGTGATCTGCCGCAGCGGCCGGACCTCGACGCCGGGGTCGGTCATGTCGCAGACGAAGTAGGTGATGCCGCGGTGCTTGGGCGCGTCCGGGTCGGTGCGGGCGACGAGGATGGCCCAGCGGGCGGTGTGGGCGCCGGAGGTCCACACCTTCTGGCCGTCGACGGTCCAGGTGTCCCCGTCGAGGACGGCCCGGGTGCCGAGCGCGGCCAGGTCCGAGCCGGCGCCGGGCTCGCTGAAGAGCTGGCACCAGGTCTCCTCGCCGGTCCACAGCGGCCGCAGGAAGCGGGCCTGCTGCTCGGGCGTGCCGAAGCGCAGGAGGGTGGGCGCGGCCATGCCGAGGCCGATGCCGTTGGCGCGGGGGTTGTTGTCGGGGGCGCCCGCGGCGGCGAGCTCCGCGTCGGCGACGGCCTGGAGCCCGCGGGGGGCGCCGAGGCCGCCGAGGCCCTCGGGGAAGTGCACCCAGGCCAGTCCGGCGTCGAAGCGGGCGCGGAGGAAGGCGGTGCGGTCGGCGGTGCCGTGGGCGTCGAGGAGGGCGCGGACGCGGCGGCGCACGTCCTCGGCGGTGACGGCGGGCCCGGTCCCCCCGGCGGGGGCCGTCCCCTTGGCTGTGGTCGTCATGGCTCAGGACTCCCGGAGGTGGCGCTTGAGCTCGCGGCGGGCCAGGGACCGCTTGTGGACCTCGTCGGGCCCGTCGGCCAGCCGCAGCGTGCGGTTGCCGGCCCACATGGCGGCGAGCGGGAAGTCCTGGCTGACCCCGGCCGCGCCGTGGACCTGGACGGCCTTGTCGAGGATCCACTCGACGGCCGCCGGAACGATGATCTTGATGGACTGGATCTCGGTGTGGGCGCCGCGGTTGCCGACGGTGTCCATCAGCCAGGCCGTCTTCAGCACCAGCAGGCGGGCCTGCTCGATGCGCACCCGGGACTCGGCGATCCACTCCTGGACGACGCCCTGCTCGGCGAGCGGGCGGCCGAAGGCGCTGCGGTCCAGCGCCCGGCGGCACATCAGCTCCAGGGCGCGCTCGGCGAGGCCGATGGCGCGCATGCAGTGGTGGATGCGGCCGGGGCCGAGGCGGGCCTGGGCGATGGCGAAGCCCTCGCCCTCGCCGCCGATGATGTTCGCGGCGGGCACCCGGACGTCCTCGAAGACGATCTCGGCGTGGCCGCCGTGGTCGGCGTCGTCGTAGCCGAAGACCTGCATCCCGCGGCGGACGGTGACGCCGGGGGTGTCGCGGGGGACCAGCACCATCGACTGCTGCCGGTGCTTCGGCGCGTCCGGGTCGGTCTTGCCCATGACGATCAGGATGCGGCAGTCGGGGTTCATCGCCCCGGTGATGTACCACTTGCGGCCGTTGACCACGTACGTGTCGCCGTCCCGCTCGATCCGGGTGGCGATGTTGGTGGCGTCGGAGGAGGCCACGTCGGGCTCGGTCATGGCGAAGGCGGAGCGGATCTCCCCCGCGAGCAGCGGCTCCAGCCACTGCTTGCGCTGGGCCTCGTCGCCGAACTCCGCCAGCACCTCCATGTTGCCGGTGTCCGGCGCGGCGCAGTTCAGCGCCGCGGGGGCGAGCTGGATCGAGCGGCCGGTCACCTCCGCCAGCGGGGCGTACTGGAGGTTGGTGAGCCCGGCGCCGTGCTCCCCGGGCAGGAAGAGGTTCCACAGCCCCTGCCGGCGGCCCTCCGCCTGGAGGCGGCCGACGACCGGCGGCACCGTCCACGGGGTGCGGGCGGGGTCGGCGAGCTCGGCCTGCAGGACCGGCTCGGCGGGGTGGACGTGCTCGTCCATGAAGGCGAGGAGCCGCTCGCGCAGCTCCAGGGTGCGCGCGTCGTACGCGAAGTCCACGGCGTCCTCCTCAGGGGACCAGCAGGGAGACGGTCTCGGCCACGCAGGCGGGCTTGGCGCCGCCCTCGATCTCGACCGTGTGGCGCACCACGGCCTGCTTCCCCATGGCGGCGTCGCGCAGGTCGAGCAGCTCGGCGCCGGAGCGGACCCGGGAGCCGACGCGGACGGGGGAGGGGAAGCGGACCTTCTCGGTGCCGTAGTTGACGCCCATGGTGATGCCCTCGACCCGGAAGATCTCAGAGGTCAGCATGGGGATCAGCGAGAGGGTGAGGTACCCGTGGGCGATGGTGCCGCCGAACGGCCCGGCCGCGGCCCGCTCCGGGTCGACGTGGATCCACTGGTGGTCACCGGTGGCCTGGGCGAAGAGGTCGACCTGCTCCTGGGTGACGGTGTGCCAGCCGCTGTGTCCGAGGTGCTCGCCCTTGGCCGCGGCGAGTTCGTCGAGCCCTTGGAAGAGGCGCATGTCCGGGTCCTGTCCTGGGAGGAGTGTGAGTAAGCGCTTGCTCATGCTTCATCCCGGCGGCCCGCCGTGTCAACGGTCCGCCCCCGCCCGCCGTGCCCGCGGGCGGGTGCGGGGCGCGGCGGACGGGGGCGGGGGCCTCCGGGAGCGGTGCGGCGGGCGGCGGTGCTGCCGCGCGGCGGGCGGTGCGGCGGACGGCTCGGCGGGCGGCCGGTCAGCCCGCCACGTGCGGGAAGAGGTCGAGGAAGGGCCCCGCCGTCACGGACAGGCCGCGGGCGAAGGGCGCGTCGAAGTCCCAGATCAGGAAGAGCAGGAACGCGATCAGGGCGCTGAACAGCCCCGCCAGCAGCAGCTCCCGGGCCGAGCGCCGGATCTGCAGCGTGAAGACCAGCCCCACCGTGACCAGCGCGCCCGCGACCAGCCCGAACCAGACGATCGGCGGCATGGTCTCCCCGGCGTTCTGGCCGCGCGAGGTGCGGGCCAGGTCCGCCAGGGCGACCTGGTCGACCAGCGGCTGGTACGCCTGCCCCTCCAGGTCGCCCTGCGGCGCGCGGTCGGTGACGTCGCGACGCACCCGCTCCAGCAGCGCCCCGCCCCGGTCGGTCAGCTCGCCCCGGGCCGCCATGTGCGGCCACTCGGTGTGCACCACGTAGGAGACGTACGCGTCGATGTCGGCCCGGGTGCGGTCGCGGACGGCCGGCGGGTACACCTGCACCCGCGAGGCGACCTCGTGCAGCGCCTGCGCCTCCTGCAGCGTGCCCGCCTGCGCGCCGCTGCGGCCCTCCCAGACGCCGGCGATCGCCAGGCCCAGCACGATGGCGTAGACCACGCCGATCATCATCGTCATGTACTCGATCACGTCGGGGGTCTCGGAGGGG
The DNA here is from genome assembly GCF_020991365.1 of Streptacidiphilus sp. ASG 303. GTDB lineage: Bacteria > Actinomycetota > Actinomycetes > Streptomycetales > Streptomycetaceae > Peterkaempfera. Next base: position 92,485 of record NZ_JAJLRA010000005.1, on the reverse strand, counting down.
TCGTCGTCCTCCGGGATGCGCCGCTGCCGCAGCACCACCACGGAGACGACCACCGCCCCGGCGGCGGCCATGGCGAGGGTGAGGGCGAGCCATTCGGACACGGCGGTACCTCCAGGGGTGACGGGAACGGGGTGCGGGAACGGGTGGCGGGGCGGACGGCGGCGGTCGCCCGGGGAGGCCGGGGCGGGACGGCTCCGTGCGGGACCGTCCCCCGCGGGGCGGTCCCGCACGGGGTGGTCCCGTGCAGGGGCGCGCCCTGCTCCGGGCCTCCCGGATCAGGACGACCGGCGGCCGCCCGCCCGGCCCGCGCCGGACCGCGGCCGCAGGGAGACGGCGGTCAGGACGGCGGGCACGGTGACGAGCAGGGTGGTGCGGACGGTGGACGCCCCCTGCGGGACCGGGCGCGCCGCCGCGGCGGCGCGCGGCAGGGCGGGGCGCGCAGGCGCCGGTGCCGGTGGGGGAGCGGGGGACGGCCGCGGGGCGGGCCGCGGTGCCGGGGCGGGCGCCGGCGCGGGCCGCCGCCGCGGCGCGGGCGCGGGGACCCGCGCGGGCACGTGCGGCCGGTGCGGTGCGGGGAACACCGGCAGCCTGGGCGGCACCGGCGGCACCGGCGGTACCGGCGGGCGCGGCGGCACCACGGCGGGCGGGACGGGCGGCGCCGGGCGCACCACGGCCGGGGGTGCCGGCGGGACGGGCGTCGGGGGCGCGGGCGGCGGGAACGCCGCCGCGACGCCGCCGCACACCCCCGCCGCGACCGCGGCCAGCAGCGCGACCGCGCCGGCGCGGGCGCAGTGACGGACGCCGGTCCGTTCGCCGGTCCGTTCGTCGGTCCGTTCGTCGGTCCGTTCGCCGGTCCGGACGTCGGTCCGGGCACCGGTCCGGGCACCCGTCCGGGGGAGAAGCCGTTCGCTCACACGCAGGATGCTGCGGGCCCCCCGGAGGCGGCACGCCGCATCCGGGATGCGGTTAGCCCGAAAGACCGTATTCCCGCCCGAAGAGGATTATCCGCCCGACCTGCGGCGCGATCCCCGGGCCAGGCGTGAACCCGTGCCGACGGGGCACCCGCACCACGCGGACCGATCACCACGGGAGGACGCGCCATGGGCGTACGCACCTGGATCCAGGACTGGCCGGTGTACCGGCAGCTGAGCGGAGGCGACCCGCTCGGGCGCGGCGCCGCCGCGGAGTCCCGGCAGACCCGCGCCCTCACCGCCCGCACCGAGACCGCCGACAGGGTGGTGAAGTCGGTCTGCCCCTACTGCGCCGTCGGCTGCGCCCAGAACGTCTACGTCAAGGACGGCGAGGTCGTCCAGATCGAGGGCGACCCCGACTCGCCGGTCAGCCGGGGCCGCCTGTGCCCCAAGGGCTCGGCCAGCCTCCAGCTCACCACCGGCGAGGCCCGCCGCCACGAGGTGCTCTACCGGCGCCCGTACGGCACCGACTGGGAGTCCCTCGACCTGGACACCGCCATGGACATGGTGGTCGACCGCATCCTGCGCACCCGCTGGGAGACCTGGCAGTCCGAGCTGGACGGCAAGCAGGTCAACCGCACCATGGGCATCGCCCACCTCGGCGGCGCCACCCTCGACAACGAGGAGAACTACCTCATCAAGAAGCTGTGGACCGCCCTCGGCATCGTCCAGGTCGAGAACCAGGCCCGCGTCTGCCACAGCTCCACCGTCGCCGGCCTCGGCACCTCCTTCGGCCGCGGCGGCGCCACCACCTTCCTCCAGGACCTGCAGAACTCCGACTGCATCGTCATCGAGGGCTCCAACTTCGCCGAGGCCCACCCCGTCGGCTTCCAGTGGGTCATGGAGGCCAAGGCCCGCGGCGCCAAGGTGATCCACGTCGACCCGCGCTTCTCCCGCACCAGCGCCCTGGCGGACCTGTACGTGCCCATCCGGGCCGGCACCGACATCGCCTTCCTCGGCGGCATCATCAACCACGTGCTCAGCACCGGTTCCGACTTCCGCGAGTACGTCCTGCACTACACCAACGCCGCCACCCTGGTGAGCGAGGACTTCCGCGACACCGAGGACCTCGACGGCGTCTTCTCCGGCCTGGACGAGGAGACCGGCCACTACGACGTCTCCAGCTGGCAGTACGAGGGAGCCGACGTCCAGGCCGCCGCCGAGGACCGCGACTCCCTCTACGACGAGCGCAACGCCGGGAACCACGGCGTCGCCGAGTCCGGCCGCTCCGAGTCCCACGGCTCCGGCGGCGCGCCCGCGTCGAGCCGGGCGCAGCGCGACGAGACCCTCCAGCACCCGCGCTGCGTCTACCAGGTCCTCAAGCGGCACTACGCCCGCTACACCCCGGAGATGGTCGAGGAGACCTGCGGCATCCCCCGCGAGACCTTCCTGGAGGTCTGCCGCGCCCTGGTGGAGAACTCCGGCCCCGACCGCACCTCCGAGTTCGTCTACGCCGTCGGCTGGACCCAGCACACCGTCGGCGCCCAGTACATCCGCACCGCCTGCATCCTGCAGCTGCTGCTCGGCAACATCGGCCGCCCCGGCGGCGGCATCCAGGCCCTGCGCGGCCACGCCTCCATCCAGGGCTCCAGCGACATCCCCACCCTGTTCAACCTGCTGCCCGGCTACATCCCCATGCCGCACGCCCACCAGCACGAGGACCTCGACGCCTTCGTCGAGGCCGTGAAGGCCGAGAAGGGCTTCTGGGCGAACATGCGCGCCTACGTCGTCAGCCTCCTCAAGGCCTACTGGGGCGACGCGGCCACCGCCGAGAACGACTACTGCTTCGACCACCTGCCGCGCCTCACCGGCTCCCACAGCACCTACGAGACCGTCCTCGCCCAGCTCGACGGCACCTGCAAGGGCTACTTCCTCATGGGCGAGAACCCCGCCGTGGGCTCGGCCAACACGAAGATGCAGCGGCTCGGCATGGCGGAGCTCGACTGGCTGGTGGTCCGCGACTTCTCCCTCATCGAGTCCGCCACCTGGTGGAAGGACGGCCCGGAGATCGAGACCGGGGAGATGCGCACCGAGGACATCGGCACCGAGGTCTTCTTCTTCCCCGCCGCCGCCCACACCGAGAAGGACGGCTCCTTCACCAACACCAACCGCATGCTCCAGTGGCACCATGCGGCCAAGGAGCCCGACGGCGAGGCCCGCAGCGACCTGTGGTTCATGTACCACCTGGGCCGCCGGATCAAGGAGCGGCTGCGGGAGTCCACCGACCCCATGGACCGCCCGGTCCTCGACCTCGTCTGGGACTACCCCACCGAGGGCCCCCTGGAGGAGCCCAGCGCGGAGGCAGTCCTCGCCGAGATCAACGGCCGCGGGCCCGACGGCGCACCCCTGGGCGCGTACACCGAGCTCAGGGACGACGGCTCCACCTCCTGCGGCTGCTGGATCTACTGCGGCGTGTACGCCGACGGCGTCAACCAGGCCGCCCGCCGCAAGCCGCACACGGAGCAGGACTGGGTCGCCGCCGAGTGGGCCTGGGCGTGGCCCGCCAATCGCCGCATCCTCTACAACCGGGCCTCCGCCGACCCCGACGGCAACCCGTGGAGCGAGCGCAAGGCGTACGTGTGGTGGGACGCCGAGCAGGGGAGGTGGACCGGCCACGACGTGCCCGACTTCATCCCCGACCGCGCCCCCGGCTACCGGCCGCCCGAGGACGCCGCCGGCACCGACGCCCTCGCCGGCGACGACCCGTTCATCATGCAGGCCGACGGCAAGGCGTGGCTGTACGCGCCCGCCGGGCTGGTCGACGGGCCGCTGCCCACCCACTACGAGCCGCAGGACTCCCCGGTCCGCAACCCGGTGTACGGCAAGCAGCAGCGCAGCCCCGTCCGGCAGCTCCTCGCCCACCACCACAACCCGATGCACCCCGGTCCCGGCGACCCCGGCTCCGAGGTCTTCCCGTACGTGGTGACCACCTACCGGCTCACCGAGCACTTCACCGCCGGCGGCATGACCCGCTGGTCCCCCTACCTCGCCGAGCTGCAGCCCGCCTTCTTCTGCGAGGTCTCCCCGGAGCTCGCCGCCGAGCGCGGCCTGGAGCACGCCGGGTGGGCCACCGTCGTCACCGCGCGCGGCGCCGTCGAGGCCCGGGTGCTGGTCACCGAGCGGATGACGCCGCTGCGGGCCGGCGGCCGGACGATCCACCAGATCGGCATGCCGTTCCACTGGGGCCCCAACGGCCACACCACCGGCGACGCCGTCAACGAGCTGACCGCCATGGCGCTCGACCCCAACGTGCACATCCAGGAGGACAAGGCGCTCACCGCCGACATCCGCCCCGGGCGCCGCCCGCGCGGGCCCCGCCTGCTGGACCTCGTCCGCGACTACCGGGAGCGGGCCGGGATCACCGCCTCCACCGGAACGGAGACCAAGGGATGACCGACTCGCTGATCGGCCGCAACCTGCTCGCCGGGGCCGAGCCGGACCCGGCCCGCGACGCCGGGCACACCGACGCCCCGCCCCGGGTCGGCTTCTTCACCGACACCTCCGTCTGCATCGGCTGCAAGGCGTGCGAGGTGGCGTGCAAGGAGTGGAACGCCATCCCCGAGGACGGGCTGGAGTTCACCGGCATGTCCTTCGACAACTCCCAGGGCCTGGGCGCCTCCACCTGGCGGCACGTCGCCTTCATCGAGCAGGGCAAGCCGCTGGGCATGACCCACGCCGACGTCGACCACAGCGGCCTCGACGTCCTGGCGCTCGCCGCCCAGGGCTCCGCCACCCCCGTCGACCGGGCCGCGATCACCCCCACGACCCCCGGGCCGCCCACCGCCGACGGCCGCACCGAGCTGCGCTGGCTGATGTCCTCCGACGTCTGCAAGCACTGCACCCACGCCGCCTGCCTCGACGTCTGCCCCACCGGTGCGCTCTTCCGCACCGAGTTCGGGACCGTGGTGGTGCAGCAGGACGTCTGCAACGGCTGCGGCTACTGCGTGCCCGCCTGCCCGTACGGCGTCATCGAGCAGCGCCCCGGCGACGGACGCGCCTTCAAGTGCACCATGTGCTATGACCGGCTCGGCGCCGGCCAGGAGCCCGCCTGCGCCAAGGCGTGCCCCACCGACTCCATCCAGTTCGGCCCCCTGGACGAACTGCGCGAGCGCGCCGCCGCCCGCGTCGAGCAGCTGCACGACCTCGGCGTCGCCGACGCCCGCCTGTACGGCGAGGACCCCGGGGACGGCGTCGGCGGCGACGGCGCCTTCTTCCTCCTCCTCGACGAACCCGAGGTCTACGGCCTGCCGCCGGACCCCGTCGTCACCACCCGCGACCTGCCCGCCATGTGGCGGCAGGCCGGGATCGCCGCCGCCGGCCTCCTCGGCGGCCTCGCCGCCGTCTTCGCCGCCCACGGCCGCCCCGGCCCCTCCGGCCTCGCCGCCCTCCTCGGAAGGACCCGCCGCCGATGAGCACCTCCGACGTCACCAGGCAGGGCCTCCGCGGGGAGCGCCCCGGCCGCGAGGCCGAGGTCGGCGGCGGCCTGCGCCGCCGCGGGCGGCGCGCCGAGCAGAGCATGGTGCCGCAGGCCGAGTTCACCTCCTACTACGGCCGGCCCGTCATCAGGAAGCCCGGCTGGGAGCCGCTCGACATCGCCGGGTACTTCTTCCTCGGCGGCCTCGCCGGCGCGGGGTCCGTCCTCGCCGCCGGCGCCCAGGCCACCGGCCGGCCCGCCACCGCCCGCGCCCTCAAGCTCTCCTCGCTCGCGGCGATCACCGCCTCCGCGGCCGCCCTCGTCCACGACCTGGGCCGCCCCGGGCGCTTCTACAACATGCTGCGGGTCCTCAAGCCCACCTCGCCGATGTCCGTCGGCTCCTGGCTGCTCGCCGCGTACGGCCCGGCCGCCGGCGCCGCCGCCGCGCTCGACGTGACCGGCCTGCTCCCGCGCCTCGGCCGCACCGCCACCGGCGCCGCCGCCCTCCTCGGGCCCGCCGTCGCCTCCTACACCGCCGTCCTCGCCGCCGACACCGCCGTGCCGGCCTGGCACGACGCCCACCGCGAGCTGCCCGTCGTCTTCGTCGGCTCCGCCGCCGTCGCCGCCTCCGGCATGGCGCTCGTCACCGGCCCGCTCGCGGAGAGCGGCCCGGCGCGCAGCGCCGCGCTCCTCGGCGCGGCCGTGGAGACCGCCGCCGTGAAGGCCATGGAGCGGCGCCTCGGCGTCGTCGCCGAGACCTACCGCGAGGGGAGGGCCGGGCGGCTGATGCGCGCCGCCGGACTGCTCACGGCGGCGGGCGCCGCCGGGGCGGTGCTGGGGCGGCGCAGCCGCGCCGTCTCCGCGCTGAGCGGCGCGGCCCTGCTGGCCGCCTCCGCCTGCACCCGGTTCGGGGTCTTCCACGCGGGCGTGCAGTCGGCGGAGGACCCGAAGTACACGGTGCTGCCGCAGCGCGAGCGCCTGGAGCGGCGCCGGGCCGAGCAGGCCGGCGACCGCCCGGTCGGCGACCACCCGGTCGGCGACCACCCGGCCGGCGACCACCCGGACGGCGGACGTCCGGACGGCGGACGTCCCGGTGGCGGGCCCGGGGACGGCGACCGCCCGGACGGCGGGTCCCCGGGCACGGGCGCCGCCGCCGGCCGGGCGGACACCGGCGGTCCGGAGGGCGTGTGACCCCCGCGCGCGGGCGCGCCATGGTGCACAGTAGGGGCGTGAAGACCGCGACCGCCGAGGCGCCGGGGCCCGCCGCCGGGCGGCGCCGGTGGCCCGGCGCCCCCGCCGGCGTCGTCCTGCTCGCCTCCCTCCTGCTCGCCGCCGGCGCCACGCCCACCAGCGCCGTCCTGGCCCACCGCCCCGGCACGGCCCACGTCTCCCACCGCACGCCCCAGGCCGCCCGGGTCGGCGCACTCTTCCGGGGCAGCCTCGCCAACGGGCACTTCTGCACGGCCAGCGTCGTCGACAGCCCCGGCCGCAGCCTGGTCCTCACCGCAGCCCACTGCCTCGACGACCCCGGGGCGGGCGGCGACCTGCTCTTCGTCCCCGGGTACCGCAACGGCACCGCCCCCTACGGCGTGTGGCACCTCGCCCGCACCTTCACCGACCCCCGCTGGGACTCCGACGGCGACGAGGACGCCGACGTCGCGTTCGCCGTCGTCAGCCGCACGGACGGGGCCCGCGTCGAGGACGCGGTGGGCGGCAACCGCCTCGGCGCCAGCCCCGCCGACCACGCCCGGGTCCGCCTCACCGGCTACCCCGACTCCGGCGAGGAGCCCCTCACCTGTACCAACACCGCCACCCGGATCAGCGCCGGGCAGCTGCGCATCGCCTGCTCCTCGTACAGCCAGGGCACCAGCGGCAGCCCCTGGGTGACCGGCACCGACCGCGCCGACCCGGCCCGCACCGGCACCGTCGTCGGCGTCATCGGCGGCCACGAGCAGGGCGGAGACACCGACGAGGTCTCCTACAGCTCCGTCTTCGGGCCCGGCGTCACCGCCCTCTACCGCCGCGCCGTCGCCGCGGGCGGCTGAACCCGCCTTCCCCGGAGAACGGCCGGGCCGTCGGCCCGGAGCGGGTTCCTGACGCAGGTGCGGGCACGGGGCTGCGGAGGGAGCGGCGGGCGTTCGACGCGCAGTCCGGGTGCCGTGCCGTGCCAGGGGCCGACGGGCGCCGGGACGAGCGTTTCCGGCGCCCGTCGGCCGCCGGGTCCAGCGGAGGCACCGGCATCCGGCGGCCCGGCCGCCTCAGGAGCGCGGCACCATCCGGACGCCGACGACGCTCATCAGGCCGGCGAGGGGCACGCGGGCGGTGGTCTGCCCCGGGTCCGGGGCGAGGCCGTTGTGCCGGGCGATGTCGAGGAGGCGCTCGGCGAGCGGCATGACCATGTGGCGGCCCCAGCAGCGCTCGTTGGCGTGGCCGAAGGGTAGGTAGCCCGGGGTGTCGTCGGGGTCGAGGTGGTTCCACCGCTCGGGGCGGAACTCCAGCGGCGCGTCCCAGACGGCGGGGTCACGGTGGCTCAGCAGCGGCAGCATCAGCACGTCGTCCCCGGCGCCGATCCGCCCGTCCAGGGCGTGGAACTCGGGGGAGGCCACCCGGAGCAGGTTCCAGGAGACCGGGAGCAGCCGGAGCGACTCGTGGATGATGTGCCGGTTGGGCACGTCGTCGGCGAAGGGGGCGCCGAGCCACAGCGCGTTCGCGACGAGGGCGGAGACGGTGAAGCAGACCGGAGCGGCCGCCCGCCGGTACATGCCCATGGCGTGGCGGCGTTCCCCGTACGTCGGGGCCGCGGTGGCGGCGGCGAGGCGGGAGGCCGGGCGTCCGGTGCCGCGGTCCCGGGGCAGGGCCGCACCACCGGCGATGACGGCCCAGGTCAGTTTGGGCGTCCACTCCAGCCTGCGGTCCACCAGGACCTTCAGCCGGTACGGGTCGGACCCGAAGACCAGGTCCCGGAGATGGTTGTGCGCGACGTGCGGCCACTCGCCCGACAGGTCGGCCGAGAGGTCCACCGGGGTCTGCAGGGCGGCGCGGACGTCCTGGCCGACCGCGCGCATGAGCGCGGACGCCTCGGTCCTGGGAATGGCCCTGCCCTGGAGCGGTTTGAACGTGGGACGTTCGAAGTCGTTGGCGGGACGGGCCGCGAGGATCTCGTCGATCAGCGCCGGAGAGGCGACTCCCACGGTTCCGGGATCCAGTCGGAAGACATCCTCGCCGAGGTGGTCGCGGAGGAGCGCGTCGATCCGCGGGGCGAAGGCCGTCGCGCGGCGCCCCGGGGCTGTGACGGAAGCGTGCATGGGATCTCCAGGAGCGGGCGGCGCGCCCGGCGGGCCTTCGGGGGCCGCGCCGGACGCGCCGGAGAGCGGAATGCCGGGAGGCCGCGGCCGCCTTTCCCGCAGGGGATTCGACGACCCCGCGCTTCCGGCGAACCGCCCGCCTTCTAGTACCAGATGTACCAGGCGTACGCCTTCAGGCTCTTCTCGCCCGAGAGCTTCTTCTTGAGGGAACCGACGAGCTTCATGAATTTCCTCCTGCGGTCGTCGCGGATGACGGAAATGCTCGGCGAGCCTTGCGGGAATTGTTTTCCGATTCTTCCGGTACTCCGCTTCCCCTCGCCGCGACGAGTGAATCCCAGGGGATCTCACGCGTCAATGGTGATGCACGTCACACGGCGGAGCGGTGTCGTCCCGACCCGATTTCGCGCGGGGTGTTCCGCCGCAAAAGCGAACATGCGGGAGGCGTGGTGCGGATCATGTATCCGGTGGGAAAAGCGGTGGAAACGGATGGCATCCTGCCTGATTCTCCACGCCCGGATGCACTTTAGTGCAGAGTGCGGATTCCGCGCGGCCGCGGCCCGTATTCCGTCCGCGTCCGCGGGTCCGGCCCCGGCCTCCCCGCGTGCCGGTCCGGCCCGCACGGATCCGCCCGGGCGCGGCGCCCGCGGGGACGCCGGGGTGGGGACAGCCCCACCCCGCACCGGGCGGCCCGCCGGATTCCGGGGGAGGGGTCCGGCGGGACATCGTGGGGGAGCCGGCCGCGAGGGAGCCGGAACCCCGGAGGAACGAGGACCGAGATGAGCACCAGCACCCCGCTGTCCGGCGAGTACGGCCACCGCGCCGGCCGCGGCGTCCGCGAGCGGACCGCGTCCGGCGCCGCCCGGCGGCCGCCCTTCTGGCTGGCGCCGGTGTCCGGTGCCGCCTACCGCGAGATCGGCCACGCCCTGTCGTCGCTGCCCGTCGCCGTCGCGGGCTTCTGCTTCGCCGTCACGCTCCTCTCCGCCGGCGCCTCCCTGCTCGTGACCGTGGTCGGGCTGCCGGTGCTGGCCGCGCTGACGGCGGGCGCGCGGGGCCTCGGCGCACTGGAGCGCGCGCGGGCCCGGGGCATGCTCGGGCTCGACGTCGCCGCCCCGCCGCCCGTCCGGCCGCGACGCCCCGGGTTCTGGGGCCTCGTCACCGCCCGGCTGGCCGACGCCGCGGGCTGGAGGGCGGTGCTGTACCAGGTGGTGATGCTCCCCTGGGCGATCCTCGCCTCCACCGTCTCGCTGACGTTCCTGGTCACCGGCTGGGTGCTCGCGCTCTACCCCGCCTACCACTGGGCCCTCGCCCGCTGGACGCCCTGGCCGGGCTACCGCCTCTTCGAGTACACCCGGAACGGCAGGCACCACGAGTACGTCCTCACCTCGCCCGCCCAGATCACCGGGACCTGCCTGCTCGGCGTGGCCCTGGTCCTGCTCACCCCCGTGCTGGTGCGGGGCCTGGCGAACGTCTCGCGCCTGGCGGTCCGGAGCCTGCTCGGCGGGCGGTGACCGGACGGCGGGCGGCGACCGGGCCGCGGCGGGCGGCCCGGGGCCTGGCGGCCGGCGCCGGTGGCGCGGGGCGCCGTCCACCCCGGTCCGCCGTGCGCCGCGGGCCGGGGCGCGCGCCGCCGGTTCCGCGGGCGCCGGGTCAGGGCGTCTCGCCGAGGAGCACCGCGATGCCGTCGAGGAGGCGCTGCAGGCCGAACTCGAAGAGGACGTCCAGGTCGAGCTCGTACCCGGCTGCGGTGAGCCGTCCTAGGGCGGGGAAGCGGCCGGTGGCCAGGAGCGCCCCGAGCGCCGGTCCCTGGGTCTCCAGCCACTCCTCGACGTCCAGGCCGCTGAGCGCCTCCGCCTCCGTCTCCGCCTCGACGTTGACGGCGGTGCCGCGCACGTAGTTGACCAGGGTGAGGTGGGCGGTCATGACCGTGGGGAGGTCGAGGCCGCGGCCCTCCAGGGCCGCGAGGGCCCACTCGGTGAAGGGCAGCGCGCCGGGCACCGGCTGGGGCCGGGTTAGGGACAGGGCCGGGGCGAGCCACGGGTGGCGGCGGAACATGCCCCACAGCAGCCGGGCGGCGACCGTGAGCCGCTCCCGCCAGCCCTCCGGCGGGTCGGCGGGGAGCGGCTGCTCGGAGAAGGCCGCGTCCATCATCTGCAGGAGCAGGTCGTCCTTGTCGGCCACGTGCCGGTAGAGCGCCATGGTGGAGACGCCCAGCTCGGCGGCGACCCGGCGCATCGAGACCGCGGCCAGCCCCTCCGCGTCGGCGACCGCGACGGCGGTGGTGACGACCCGTCCGGGCGTGAGCGCCCCGTCGGTGGCGCTCCTGCGGCGGGCGCGTGCCGCAGGGGCTGGGGCGGGGGCGGGGGCGGGGCGCGGTCCGGTCTGCCGGGCGTCCCGGACCGGCCGGCCCGCGCCCGCGCCCGCGCCGGCGTCGGCGACGACGGTGCCGACGCCCGGGACCGCCCGGACCAGGCCCTCGCGGCGCAGTTCGGTGAGCGCCCTGGTGGCGGTGGCCATCGCCACGCCCCACTCGCGGGTGATCTCCCGGGTCGAGGGCACCCGGTCCCCGGGAGCCAGCTCGCCCGCCGCGATCCGCCGGCGCAGCTCCGCGGCGATCCGGCCGGAGCGCGGCGCCTCCGTCCCGTCCACGGGCATCCCCTCCGCACTAGTGCACTCCGGGCCGCACCACCCTAGCCGTCACGCTGCCGCGACGCCCCGCGCCGGGGCCCGCACCAGGGCCCCCGCGCGCCAGCGCACTAGTGCGCTGGGGAAGAAGTGCCCTGTCCTTCATGGCTTTTCGGGGCTTGATGCAGTGAAGTGTACGCTGTACATTCCGCGTCATGGAGAACACGGACATCCTCATCTCCGGCGGCGGCATCGCCGGGAACGCCCTGGCCCACTGGCTCTGCCGGGCCGGCTTCACGCCCACCGTCGTCGAGCGCGCCCCCGGCCCCCGGCCGGGCGGCCAGACCGTCGACCTGCGCGGCGCCGGCCGCACCGTGGTCGAGCGGATGGGCCTGCTGAACCGGGCGAAGGCCCTCTCCGTCGACCAGCGCGGCATCGCGATGGTCGACGCCCGCGGCCGCGTCGCCGCCCGGATGCCGGTGGACGCCTTCGGCGGCGAGGGCATCGTCTCCGAGGTCGAGATCCTCCGCGACGACCTCGCGAACCTGCTCCACGAGGCCGCCCTGCCGGGCACCCGGTACCTCTTCGACGACACCGTGACCGGGCTCGCCGAGGACGCCGACGGCGTCACCGCCGTCCTCGAGAAGGCCGGTCCGCGCCGCTTCGGGCTCGTCGTGGGCGCGGACGGGCTGCACTCCGCGGTGCGCGCCCTGGCCTTCGGCCCGGAGGAGGAGTGCGTCCGGCCCCTGGGCCTGTACACCTCCTGGTTCACCGTCGCCGAGGACATGGGCCTCGACGGCTGGTTCCTCATGCACAACGCGCCCGGCGGGCTCGTGGCCTCGGCCCGCCCCGGCCGCCTGGCCGGCGAGACCAAGGCGGGGCTCAGCTTCCGGTCGGAGCCGCTCGCCCTCGACCGCCGCGACACCGCGGCCCAGCGGGACCTGCTGGCCCGGCGCTTCGCCGGTGCCGGGTGGGAGGTCCCGCGCCTCCTGCGGGCCATGCGCGAGGCGCCCGACTTCTCCTTCGACTCCGTGGGCCAGGTGCACCTCGACCGCTGGTCGCGCGGGCGGACCGTGCTGCTCGGCGACGCCGGGTACTGCCCGACGCCGCTCACGGGCCTGGGGACCAGCCTCGCCCTGGTCGGCGCCTACGTCCTGGCCGGCGAGCTCTCCGCCGCCGGGGGCGACCACCGTGCCGCCTTCGCGGCCTACGACCGGCTCATGCGCCCCTACGTCGCCCAGGCGCAGCAGCTGCCGCCCGGGGGCGCCTCCGGGTACGCCCCCTCCGGCGCCCTGGCCATCCGGCTGCGGAACGCCTCGATGCGCGCGATGAACCGCCGGCCGCTGCGGAACCTGCTCGCCGCGCAGTTCGCCAAGGCCAGGGACATCGACCTGCCCGACTACGCCCTCGCGGCCGTCCCGTAGGGCGCCGGCGGCGGCCTCCGGCCGGCCGGCCTTGGTGTCCGCCCGGCCGCGCCCGCCTCGGCCGGCCGTGCCCGCGCCCGTGCCGGGTCGTGCCCCCGGCCCGCGGCGGGCCGCGCGCCGCGGCCACGCTCCCGGGCCGCCGCCGTCCGAAGCCTTGACCGTTCACGCTCATGGGTGCTTCCATCGCAGCAGCCGGGGCTGCGCGACTGTCGAGCGGCCCCAGGGCCGCCCCCGGCCCGGTGCCCGGCGCGGACGTCCCGCCGGGTGGGCGGCCCCGCCGCCGCGCCGGTACGGCGGCCGCGCGAGATCCCCCGCCGTCCTGTCCCGCCGCCGTGCGGCGCCGCAGGATGACATCGTTGTCAGGGCTCCGGCGCCCCGAGGCGCGCCGCGCCCGGCCCCCACCCGGGAGAAACCCCCCATGCTGCGCTTCCTCCACCCCCGCGCCCTGCCCGCGCGCCCCCCGTCCCTCCGGGCCCCGTCCCCCCGGGCCCTGTCCCCGCGCGCCCTGTCCGGCCGCGCCGGAGCCGCGGCCGCCGGCCTCCTCGCCGCCCTCCTGCTGTCGACGGCGGCCGTCCCGTCGGCGCCCGCCGCCACCGTGCCGCCGCCCGGCGCGGAGGTGACCGGCAACGCCACCCACTTCGACGGCCTGGGCTCCCCCTACGGGGGCTGCGGCCTGCCGCAGTCCCGCCTGGACTCGCAGGACTTCGTCGCCCTCAACGTCTTCGACACCCCCGGCGACTACTCCGACTCCTACCCGCGGCCCGTGCCGTCCTCGATGGACGCGAAGAAGGGCGTCTGGGACAACGGCCTCAACTGCGGCCGCTGGGTGAAGGTGACCATCGGCGACTACTGCACGGGCACCAACGACGGCGCACCCCGGCAGCCGTTCTGCCGGAACGGCGCATGGACGGCGGACGCCTACAACGGCGCGACCCTCACCATGCTCGTCGCGGACAGCTGCGCCGACCCCAACGCCTGGTGCCGCGACGACCCGGCCCACCTCGACCTCGCCACCGGCTCGCTCGCCCGCTTCGCGAAGAACGGCAGCCCGGTGACCGGCATGTACCCGGACCACTGGAACAACCGGCACATCTCCTGGAGCTTCGTGCCCGCCCCCGGCTACACCGGCGACATCCGGATCGGCTGGATGCAGGGGGCGCAGCCGTACTGGCCGGCCGTCGCCCTCTCCCACCTGCCCGACGGCATCCACGGCGTGCAGTACCTCGCCGACGGCGCCTGGCACGACGCGCGGATGAACAGCGACATGGGCCAGTCCTACATCCTCGCCCCGACCACCGCCGGGGGGACGCGGTTCACGGTCCGGGTGCGCGACGCCTCCGACCGCTACCTCTTCGGCGGCCGCACCTATGACTTCTCCCTCCCGGCGGCCTGCTCGGGCGGCTGCTCCCAGGACTACACGCCCGCCGACTACACCACCGGCCAGGACGGCTCCACCCCCACGCCAACCCCGACCGCGACGCCCACCCCGACCCCCACACCCACCCCGACCCCCACACCCACCCCGACCCCCACGCCCACCCCGACCGCGACGCCGACCCCCACCGCCACCCCCACGTCCGGCGGTGCGGCGTGCAGTGCGACCTGGCGGGTCACCAACTCCTGGACCGGCGGCTACCAGGTGGACGTGACGGTCGCGAACACCGGCTCCCGCACCACCACCGGCTGGGCCGTCGGCCTGGTCCTGCCCCCGGGGGTTCGCATCAGCGGCATCTGGAACGCGGCCGTGGACGCCTCCGCGCCGCCCACGACGACGCGCAACGTCTCCTACAACGGCTCCCTCGCCCCGGCCGCCTCGACCTCGTGGGGCATGACCCTCGACGGCTCCGACCGGAACCTCGGAACACCGGCCTGCACCGCCTCCTGACACCCGTCCGCTCCCGCTCCCGGGACCTCCGAGGGCGCGGCCGGGCCGCGGTCCGACGCCGCCGCGGCGGGGCGAACCGGCGGGGCGGTGCCCGGGCCGCGGGGCCCGGGCACCGCGGCCCGGCCGGTCAGCGGGCGGGCCGGGCCGCCGCCCGCGAGGAGACCCCGGCCGGTCCGGCCACCCGCGCCGCGACGGACCGCCGCAGCGTCGGCAGTCCGCCGGGCGCGCCCGCGTCCCCGGCGCCCCCCGCCCCGGTCCCGGTCCCGGCACCGGCCCCCGGGACGGTGGACGGGGCCAGGCCGGACAGCAGGCGGCGCGCCCGCAGGGCCAGTTCCAGCTCGAAGCGGACGTCCGGGTCGTGCAGCCCCTCCCCGAACAGCTCCTCGATCTGCCGCAGCCGGTAGCGCACGGTCTGCGGGTGGACCCCCAGCAGCCGGGCCACCCCGGGCGCGCTGCCGCCGCAGTCCAGCCAGGCCAGCAGGGTCTCCGCCAGCCGTTCCCGCTGGCGGACCGTCAGCTTCTGCAGCGGTGCCAGGCGGCGCCCGGCCATGATCCGGACCAGGGTCTCGTCGCCCAGCAGGACCAGGGCCGGCAGGTGGTCGGCGCAGTGCAGCA
Source organism: Streptacidiphilus sp. ASG 303 (assembly GCF_020991365.1). Lineage (GTDB taxonomy): Bacteria > Actinomycetota > Actinomycetes > Streptomycetales > Streptomycetaceae > Peterkaempfera. The sequence goes on along the minus strand of NZ_JAJLRA010000005.1, from coordinate 77,249 downwards.
CCGGTCCCTCGCCCAGGCCCCGGGCGCCCAGGGCCAGCAGGCGGCGCGCCCACCGCAGCGAGACGCCCGCGTCCGCCAGCCGCACCGGCGGCCCCACCGCGGCCGGCCGGCCGCCCAGGGCCCGGTCCAGCACCGGGCGGGTGCGCGGACCGAGGTCGGCGAGGAGCAGGTACGGCTCGGGCCCCTCGGTGTCCGCGAGGGCGTCGACCCCGGCGGCCGGCAGGAGGGGGTCCGGCGGGAGGGGGCCCGGCTCCCCGGCCCGCCCGGACGGCCGCAGCGCGACGGCCCGCACGGTCTCCGGCAGCGGCCAGCGTGCGGCGCGGGCCAGGGCGGCGACGGCCTCGCGGCCCGGTACGGGCGTCCCGGTCAGCAGTTCCAGCAGCCGCCGCCGGTTGCGCTGCACCTCCCCGGCCAGGGCGGTGCGGACCTCGCCGTACCCCTCGGCACTGTGGCCGGTGAGCTCCTCCGCGTACGCGAAGACGGCCTCGGCGACCCGGTACATCCGCTCCGGCGGCACGCCGGCGCGGGAGCCGGACTCCACCAGCCACCGCCAGACGGCGCGGGCGCCGGTCCGGTACGCGGCCCGCAGGGCGTCCGGGCCGCGGCCCTCGCGGGCCTCGGCGCGGCCCAGCGACCGGAACAGCTCGGCCGTGTCCGGGTCCGGGGCGCCGCGGACGGCGGCGGCCCGGTCCGCGAACCCCGCCAGGGCGCGTTCCACGCCGAGCCGGACGGTGCAGCCGCCGGCGGCGTCCGGACCGCCGGCCGGTGCCGGCCGGCGGAACTCCGGTACGCACCTCAGGATCTCCCTCACCGTCAGGTCCGTCAGGTGCGGCAGTCCGGCGCGGAGCAGCGGCACGACCTCCTGCGGCAGGTCGTCCCTGATGTCGTCCCAGTCGTCGTCGGCGAAGCAGTGCATCGCGGCCACACTCCTCGTCTGCGAGGGCAGCCGCCGGCGCGGGTGGGGGGCCTTCCTGCGGCTGCCGCGGGGGCGCCGGGGCGGCGGCGCCTCTCGACGGTAGGCCATCGCGCTACCCGGCGGTAGCCTCCGCGTCCGAACCCGTCCTGCCCCCGGTCGGCCGCGGTGGGGAGCGGTCGTTCGTGCGCGACGCTCGACGGCCGCCGCCGCCCGGGCGCACACCGCCCGCCGCCCCCCTGTGCCTGCTCCTGCGTCCGGGGCCCCTGCGTCCGGGGCCCCTGCGTCGCGGTGCCCCCGGGGCCGGCGTTCCCGCGTCCTGCGCTCCCGGGCCCGGTGCTGCGGACCGGGTGTCCCGCGGCGCCCTGCGGTCGCGTCCCCCCGGCCCGACCCGGCCCGGCCCGATCCGGCCCGATCCGGTCCGTCCGGACCCGGACCCGGACCCGGCCCGTCCCGGCCGTGACGCGCACCGCCGCGCGGACCCGGCCCGGTGCTCCGGGCGGTCCGCGCGGCGGTCCGCGTCCTGTGCGTCCTCCTCAGGGGGCCGGCGGCTCCCTCACCGGGTCCGGCCGACCCGGTTCCAGGAGGCGGCGGTCCTTCCGCCGGCGGCGCCCCTGCGGGTCCAGGCGACCGCGCGGCGGGGCCGGCTCGCCCAGGAGGTGACGGCCCCGGCCGCGGCGCCCCTGCGGGACCAGGCCGCGGTGCGGCGGGCGCCCCCGCCCGTCCACGAGGCCGCGGTCCGGCCGGCGGCGGTGCCCTTCCGCGTCCAGGCGGCCGCGCGGCGGGGCCGGCTCATCCACGAGGCGAGCGCCCCGGCGGCCGCGCCCCTGCGGGTCCAGGCGACCCTGCGGCGCGTCCGGCCCGGCCAGGCGGCGAGCGCCCCGGCGGTGCCCCGGCGGGCCCGCGCGGTGGTCCGCGGCGCCTTGCTCGGCCAGGAGGCCGCGCCGCGGCGCGTCCCCTTCCGCACGACGACGACCGCGGTCGCCACGCCCGCGCAGGCCGCCAGCACCCCGGCCGCCAGCGGTGCCTGCCTCCGCAGGCGTCCGGCCACGCCCTCCGCCCCGGTGGCGGGGTGCGCGCCCGCGGCCTCGCCCGGTGCGCCGGCCACCGGGACCGCTCCGGGCCCGGCGTCGGCCGCCGTGCCCGCGCCGGTCACCGGGACCGCCCCGGCCATCGGCCCCATGGCCGCCGCCGGTTCCGCGCCGGCGGCCGGGACCGCCCCGGCCGGGGGGACGGCCGCCGCGGACCCGTTGCCGTTGCCGTTGCCGTGTCCGTTCACCGTGCCGCGGTGCGGCATGTGCACCGCGCTCCGCACACGCTGCGCCGTGCTCTGCGCCGTGCCGGCGACGGAGGCGCGGGCGTCGCCCAGCCTGCGCCTGGCGTCCTCGGTGCGGCGGTGCGCCACCCGGCCCGGCGTCACCTTGTCGGCGATCCGGTCCACCGTCTCCGTGAGATGGCGGCGGGTGTCCTCGATCTCGTGCCTCAGCTCCTCGGGTGTCGAGCCCACTGCGCGTCCTCCTTCAGCGTCTCCATGGTGTGCTGGGGCTTGGGGTGCACCGCGTGCAGCTTCCGCCGCCCGGTCAGGAACAGCACTCCCGCGACCAGCGCCCACACACCCGTCACCACCAGGGCCGCCCAGGCGATGTCCATGACGTGGGCCAGGCCGAAGACCCCGGCGAGGCTGCCGAACAGGACCAGCATGTGGCCGGCGTACCCGGCGCCCCCGAGCATGCCCGCGCCCTTGCCGGCCTTGGCGGCCTCCTGCTTCAGCTCCATCCGCGCCAGTGCCATCTCCTGGCGCACCAGCAGCGACATGTCCCGGCCGAGCTCGCCGACGAGTTCTCCCACCGAGGCGCGGTCGGCCCCGCGGACGTGCCCCCGCTGCTCGGTTGCCGGTTCGTACACCTGGGTTCGGGCCATGGTCGGCCTCCTTCGCAGTCCCCGCGCTTCGACGCCCCCCTACTGCGCCGGGTTTCCCGGGAGGGCCGGGGCAAACCCGCCGCGGCCCGTCCGACCCGTCCCCGACCGGGCGGATCCGGCATCGCCGTCGCCTCCCGGACCAGGCCTCCCGGAACCGGTCCTCCGCAGGTCAGGCCCGCACGGGACCCCGCAGGACCGCGGGCCGCCGCGCCGTGCGGACGTCAGCGGGAGACGGCCTCCAGGAGGTTCGCCAGGGAGGGGTCCTCGGCGCAGCGGCCCGCGCCGCGCACGGCCGCCGTCCCCGGCTCGGAGGCGATGTGCACCGGCGTCCCGGTGGCCCGCCGCAGGAGCTCCTCCAGGCCGTCCAGGCGGGCGCCCTCGCCCGTGAGGGTGACCCCCCGGCCCAGGAGGTCGCGCGACAGCTCCGGCGGGCAGCGGTCGAGGACCGCGACGACCTCCGCCGCGATCCGCTCCAGCGGGTCGCGCAGGGCCGCACGGACCTCGTCCGCCTCCACCGCCAGGGTGACCGGCATGCCGGTCGACGTGTCCCGGCCCCGTACCGTCAGGGTCCGGCCCGCCGCGTCGGCGGCGGCCAGGCCGGTCTTCAGCCGCTCCGCCGTGTGCCGGCCGACGTCCACCTGGAGGCGCTTGCGCAGCCGGGTCCGGATCGCCTCGTCCAGGACGTCGCCGGAGACCGGCACGGACCGGGCGGCGACCACGCCCCCCAGGCACAGCACGGCGATCTCGGTCGTCCCGGCGCCCACGTCGACGACGAGCGTGCCGGTGGCCTCCTGCACCGGCAGGCCCGCGCCCAGCGCCGCGGCGACCGGCTTGGGGATGAGCCGCACGCGGCTCACGCCCGCCACCCGGCAGGCGTCGAGGACGGCCCGGCGGCCCACGCCGGTGGTGTCCGACGGGGCGCAGACCACCGCCTGGGTGCGGGCCGGGCCGCGGCCGCGCCCGGCGAGCATCAGCAGGTGGCGCAGCATCCGCTCGGCGACCTCGAAGTCGTCGATGTTGCCGGCCCGCAGGGGGCGGACGACCTTCACGTGCGCGGGCGTGCGGCCGTACATGCGGCCCGCCTCGGCGCCGATGGCGAGGATGCGGCCGGTGGTGGTGTTCACGGCGACCGCCGTGGGGACGTCGACGGCGATGCCGCCGTGCGCGTTGTAGATCCGGGTGGATGCGGTGCCGAGGTCGAGTGCTATGTCGCGTGTCAGCAGTCCCACGAATCCCACGGTCGTCCTCCCGGATGGCTGCGGCCGCGGCGGCGTCCGCCCGGGGTCCGCCCGTCCGGCCCCGCGCCCCTGCCGCCCTCACGACCCATGCTGTCCGGCCGGGGCCGCGCCGCAATCCGTGCGAGGTGCGTTCGAGGACCGCACGGCCGTCCGGACCGGGGTGCGGGCGCGCGGACCTGCGGTCCCCGCCGGGAACGGGGGATTCCGCGGGGCTGGGCCGCCCGGGTGACCGGGCGGCCCGTCCGTCCGGTCAGTTCTGCGCCTTGGCCGCCCGGCTCCGGACCTCGTCCATGTCCAGGGCGCGCACCTGCGCCAGCAGGTCCTCCAGCGCGGCCTGCGGCAGGGCGCCCGGCTGGGAGAAGACGAGGAACCCGTCCCGGAACACCATCAGCGTCGGGATGGAGGTGATCTCCAGCGCGGCGGACAGCTCCGGCTCCTGCTCGGTGTCGACCTTCGCGAAGACGACGTCGGGGTTGGCCGCGGCCACCCGCTCGTAGACGGGGGCGAACGCCTTGCAGGGGCCGCACCAGGAGGCCCAGAAGTCCACCAGCCGGATACCGTCGCCCTCGACGGTGCGGACGAAGTCGTCCTTGGTCACATCGATCGTGGAAGTCGCCATGTGCGCGCTCCTGGAGCCTGGTCGTGGTCGCGACCACCGTTCCGGCCGTCGCCGTACCCGCCAACCCCGCGCCGCCGTCCGGTATTCCGGATACGTCCCCCGCCCGGGCCCGCCCCGCCGCTGCGCTGCCCGCCTCCGCCCGCCCGCGTCCCGCGCCCCCGCCAGCTCAGGCCACGGCGCCCCACCCGCTCAGGCCACGGGCAGGCAGGCCGTCCCCTCCCGGCCGTTCGGCGCCCGCAGGTCGGCCACCCGGAACAGGCCGCCCTCGCGGTCCCGGAGCGCCGCCACCCGCCCGTACGGGGTGTCCGTCGGCGGCCCGGCGACCTCGCCCCCCAGGGCCGCCGCCGCGCGGGCCGCCGCGTCCACGTCCGGCACCGCGAAGAAGACGTCCCAGCGCGGGCGCACCCGCGGGTCCGGCGCCGCCTCCACGGCACCCCCGCACAGCCCCGCCACCGGGTGCCCGTCGACCCGCAGCACCACGCGGTCGTGCTCCCACGCCACGTCGCTGCGCCCCTCCGGGTCCGACCCCCAGCCGAAGACCTCCCCGTAGAAGACCGCCGCCGCGAAGGCGTCCCGGGTCTGCAGCTCGATCCAGGCGGGCACCCCGCGCGAGCGCCGCATCCGCCAGCCGGGCGTCTTGTCGCCCTGCCAGATCCCGAAGACCGCGCCCGCCGGGTCGGCCGCCAGCGCCGCCCGGCCGTCCTGGAAGCCCAGCGGGCCCACCGCTACCGTGCCGCCCGACTCGCGCACCGCCTGGGCGCGGGCGTCGGCGTCCTCCGCCTCGAAGAAGACCGTCCACGACACGGGGAAGCCCAGGTTCTGCGCCATCGCGCCGATGCCCGCCACCGGCATGTGGCCGACCACCGCCTCCAGGTACGGGCCCAGCCGCGCCGAGGGCGCCGCCCGGAACTCCCACCCCAGCAGCGACCCGTAGAACTCCTGGGCCGCGTCCAGGCTGCGCGCCATCAGGCTCACCCAGCACGGTGTGCCCGGCATGGACCGCCACGCCTGCTCCGCCATCCGACGCCGCCTTCCTCGTGCGTGCCCCCGTGTGCGTGCCCCGTCCGATCCTCACAGCTCCGTCCGCGGCGCGCGCGCCGGGCGCCCCCCGCCCTCGCCCTCCCGGGGGTCCGGCCGCCTGCCTGCCGCCGGCCTCCGCCTGCCGGCCGACGGCCTCCGCCTGCCGGCCGCCGGTTGGCCCGCGGCGCGCGCGGGCAGAGAGCCCTCTGTGGTCATCCCCGTGCACGACCTCAACCCGGTGCGCCGCACCCCGTGGGTCACCTATGCCCTGATCGCCGCCAACCTCGCGGTCTTCCTGCTGACGCCGGGGGTGGTCTCCTCCCCGGGAGGCGGCACGGCCCTCGCCGACCTGTGCCGCCTCCAGGCCTTCATCGAGCACTGGGGCGCCGTCCCGCGCGAGCTGGTCCTGGGCCGGACGCCCGAACTGGTGCCCACCGGCGGCACGGGGGTGGGCCCGCAGGGGCCCGGCTGCCTCCTCGCCCCGCCGGACTACGGCAAGTCGCCGGTGCTGTCGGTGCTCACCGCCATGTTCGTGCACGGCAGCTGGGTGCACCTGCTGGGCAACATGCTCTTCCTGTGGATCTTCGGGAACAACATCGAGGACCGTCTCGGCAGGGTCCGCTACCTGCTCTTCTACCTGCTCTGCGGGTACGTCGCCGGGTACGGCTTCGCGCTGCTCGACCCGCGGTCCGGGACGCCGCTGATCGGGGCGTCCGGCGCCATCGCCGGCGTCCTCGGCGCCTACCTGGTGCTCTACCCGCGGGTGCGGGTGTGGAGCCTGGTGCCGTTCCTGTTCTTCATCCCGCTGCGGCTGCCCGCGTGGGTGGTGCTCGGCCTGTGGTTCGTCCTCCAGGCGTTCTACTCGGCGGGGTACGGCCTCACCGAGGCCGGCACCGTCGCGTACGCCGCCCACGTCATCGGCTTCGCCGTCGGCGCCGCCCTCGCCGTCCCGCTGCGGCCGGGCACCCGGCAGCCCCCGCCGCCCGGTCCGCGCAGGCCCCGGGCGGCGGTGTAGCGGCGCTGCGGTGCGGCGGCGGGGGAGCGCGGCGCCCCGCTCGGCGGCGGCCCGGACCACGGCGTCGGGCTCCTCGAAGCGCTCCGGCCCGGAGGCGTACGCGCACGGCTGCAGGGTGCACACCGCCGTGCCGTCCCCGGGGCGGAACGCGGCGGCCACCGGGCGGCCGCGCTGCGCCGGGAGTGTGCACTCCACCCCGCTCCGCACGCTCGCCGTCCCGGCGCACCCCGGGCAGGGAGAGGTCGGGCAGCGGCTCGCCGGTCCGCGAGGCCAAGGGGGACCGCCGTTCCTGGTCGCAGGGGCGGCAAGGGGGCGTCAGGGTGCGTGCGGGGGCCGATCCGGCGGTCCCGCGCGGGCGGGCGGGGCGCCCCCGCGCCCCGCCCGCCCCACCACTGGTTCGGATCCGAAGCGTCCGCGGATGGGTGCGCTCCGCATCCGGTACGCCCGCTGCGCCCGGCGTGCCGTCCCGGCCCCCCGGGCGCGCCGGGTGACCCGCGGGCGGCGTGCGGGGGAACTTCCGGCGAACTCCGGCCGCCCCGCCCGTCGCGGGCCGCGCGGGACCCCGCCGCGCGCCTAGCATCGGCTTCCATGCGCCCCCCACTCCGCCGCCCCGCCCGACCGGCTGCCCTCGCCGCGGTGGCGGCCGCCGCGGCCGCCGCCGCGGGCGCCGCGGTGCTGCTGCCGGCCGGCGCACCGGCCGGCGCGCCCGCACCCCCCGACGGCCTGCCCCGCACCGCGGTCGAGGCGTCCCCGGGCTCCTGCGGCCGCGGCTGGGACCGCCCGCACCCCGGCCGCCAGGTCTTCGACGTGCGCAACACCTCCTCCGACGCGACCGAGGTGTACCTCACCGACGCCGCCACCGGCGCCCTGCTCGGCGAGATCGAGGGTCTCGCGCCCGGCGTCACGCGCCCCCTGCAGGCGGTCCTCGGCCGCGGCAGCTACGCCTTCCGCTGCCTGCCCGACGACGCGGACGCGGTGACCGGCCCCACCGTCCGCGTGGCCGCCGGGCCCCGCACGGGCGGCCCCGCCGTCCTCCCCGTCACCGTCCACGACCTGATCCCGCCCGCGATCGCCTACCAGGCGAGGGTCGCCGCCGGACTGGACCGCCTCACCGGGAAGGTGGCGGCCCTGCGCGCCGCCGTCGACCGCGGCGACACCGCCGCCGCCCGGAGCGCCTGGCTGGACGCGCACCTCGCCTACGCCCGCCTCGGCGCCGCCTACGGGGCCTTCGGCGACCTCGGCGAGGCCGTCGACGGCCTCGCCGAGGGCCGCCCGCTCGGCGTCCGCGACCCCGCCTTCACCGGCTTCCACCGCATCGAGCACGGCCTGTGGCACGGGGAGCCCGCCGCCGCCCTGCGCGGGCCCGTGCGGCGGCTCGCCGACGACGTGGCGGCGCTGCGCCGCCACTGGGCGGACACCCGCATGGACCCCGCCGACCTGGGCGTGCGGGCCCACGAGATCACCGAGGACACCCTCCGCCTGGACCTGTCCGGCCGGACCGACCACGGCAGCGGCTCCGTCCTCGACACCGCCCGCGCCCGGCTCGACGGCACCGCCGAGGTGCTCGGCCTGCTGCGCCCGCTGCTGGTCCGCCGCGACCCCGGCCTGCCCGGCACCGAGCGGTGGCTCGACCGGACCCGGCGCGACCTGGACGCCGTCCGCCCGGTCCGGCCCGGCGGCCCCCGCCCGCTCCCGGGCGCCCTGCCGGCGGGGCGGCGGGAGCGCCTGGAGGCCGACTTCGGCGCCCTGGCGGAGCGGCTGGCCGCGGTGGCGGCGGTGTGCGACCCGAGGAGGACCTCGTGAACCGGCGGCAGGGAGTGGGCCGCAGGTCGTTCCTGCGCGGCGCGCTGGCGGCGGGGGCGGCCGGTGCGGCCGCCGGTGCGGCGGCGGTGGGTGCGGCGGAGACGGCCCGGGCGTCGTCCCCCGCCGGCACCGGGCCGGCGCCCGCGGTGCCGTTCCACGGCCGCCACCAGGCGGGCGTCCTCACCCCGCCGCAGCGCCACGGCGTCTTCGCCGCCTTCGACGTCACCGCCCGCGACCGCGGCGAGCTGGCCGGACTGCTGCGGACCCTCACCGACCGGCTGCGCCTGCTGACCGCCGGGGGAGCGCCGGAGCCCGCGGGCGTCGGCGCCCCGCCCGCCGACACGGGCGTCCTCGGGCCCGTGCCCCCCGCCGACCGGCTCACCGGCACGGTGGCCGTCGGCGCCTCGCTCTTCGACGGCCGGTACGGCCTCGCGGACCGCCGGCCCCGCCGGCTGCGGCCCATGGACGTCTTCCCCGACGACGCGCCCGACGAGGCGTGGTGCCACGGCGACCTGCTGCTGCAGCTCTGCGCGGACAGCCCCGACACCGTGCTGCACGCCCTGCGGGACGTGGCCCGCAGCACCCGGGGCCTGATGCAGGCGCGGTGGCGGGTCGACGGCTTCGTCCCCCCGCCGCGGCCGGAGGGAGCCCCCCGCAACCTCTTCGGCTTCAAGGACGGCACCGCCAACCCCGACACCGCGGACGCCGCCGCGATGGACCGCCTGGTCTGGGTGGGGCCCGGCACCGGTGAGCCGGACTGGGCGGTGGGCGGCAGCTACCAGGTGGTGCGGCTGATCCGGATGCACGTGGAGTTCTGGGACCGGGTGACGCAGGGCGAGCAGGAGCGGATCATCGGCCGGGCCCGGGACACCGGCGCCCCGCTGGACGGCTCCGCCGAGCACGACGCGCCGCGGTACGCGCAGGACCCCAAGGGCGACGTCATCCCGCTCGACGCCCACATCCGCCTGGCGAACCCCCGGACCCCCGCCGCCGCGCCCACCCGGATGCTGCGGCGCGGCTACAGCTACGACCGGGGCCTGCAGGCGGACGGCGACCTCGACACCGGCCTGGTCTTCTGCTGCTTCCAGCAGGACCTCGACCGGCAGTTCGCGGCGGTGCAGCGGCGGCTGGCGGGGGAGCCGCTGACCGACTACGTGACCCCCTACGGCGGCGGCTACTTCTTCGTCCTGCCGGGCGTGCGCGACGGCGCGGACCGGCTGGGCCGCGGGCTGCTGCCGTGACCGCGGCGCCGCCGCCGGCCGCCGGCCCGCCGAAGGCCGGCGGCCGTCATGGGCCGCCGCGGAACGGGAAGGCAATGCCCGGGCAAAGAAACCCGGGGATCTCCTGACCATCAGTTCATCCGACCGCCGCCCGCAGCCCGCGCGCCGCTCGCCGGGCCGCGCCAGGATCAACCCCGTCGTCCCGCTCAGCCCGGAAGGCCAGACATGCCCAGCAGGAGACTCACCAGCCCGCCGGTCCGCCGGTCCGCCCGCCGCGCCGGCGCCCTCGCCGCGGCCGCGGCCCTCACCGCCCTCGGCGCGGCCGCGCCCGCCTCCGCCGCGCCCGCGCACGGCGGCGGCCCGGCCCGGACCGCCACGCCGATCAAGCACCTGGTGGTGATCTACGGCGAGAACGTGTCCTTCGACCACTACTTCGGGACCTACCCGGTGGCGGCGAACACCGACGGCACGCCCTTCCACGCCGCGCCCGGCACCCCCCGCTCGATCGACACCCTGAGCGCCGCCGGCCTGCTGAAGGACAACCCCAACCAGTACGCCCCCAAGCGGCTCGGCCCCGCCCAGGCGGTCACCTGCGACCAGAACCACAACTACGGCGCCGAGCAGCTCGCCTACGACGGCGGCAAGGCGGACAAGTTCGTCCAGTACACCGACTCCGGCAAGTGCTCCGGCACCCTCTACGGCGAGCCCGGCCTGGTGATGGACTACTACGACGGCAACACCGTCACCGCGCTGTGGAACTACGCCCAGCACTACACCCTGAGCGACCGGGCCTTCGGCTCCACCTACGGCCCCTCCACCCCGGGCGCGCTCAACCTCATCGCGGGCCAGACCCACGGTGTCGTCTCGGTCGACCCCGCCACCGGCACCGAGAACCCGGGGCAGACCTCCACCCCGGACCCGTACACCGTGGCCTCCCCCGACGCGCACGGCGTGGGCACCGTGATCAACGACCCGGACCCCGCCTACGACGACTGCTCCGACAAGGACCACACGAGCAGCTACAAGCTGGCGGCGATGAAGGGCCGCAACATCGGCGACCTGCTCAACGCCAAGGGCGTCAGCTGGGGCTGGTTCCAGGGCGGCTTCCGCCCCAGCACCCCCTGGGACGGGCAGGCCGGCCACTACGCCAAGTGCGGCGGCACCACCCACGCCAACGTCGCGGGCAACGCCTCCGTCGACTACAGCCCCCACCACGCGCCGTTCCAGTACTACAGGTCGACGGCCAACCCGCACCACCTGCCGCCGGCCTCCGTCGCCGAGATCGGCCACGCCGGGCGCGCCAACCACCAGTACGACATGAGCGACTTCGACGCGGCCCTGGCCGACGGCAACCTGCCCGCCGTCTCCTTCCTCAAGGCCCCGGAGTACCAGGACGGCCACGCCGCCTACTCCGACCCGCTCGACGAGCAGCACTTCCTCGTCTCCGAGATCAACCGCATCCAGCAGTCGCCGGAGTGGAAGGACACCGCCGTCGTCGTCGCCTACGACGACTCCGACGGCTGGTACGACCACGCCTACGCCCCGGTGCGCAACGGCTCCACCGACGCCACCAAGGGCTCCAACGGGCTGCCCACCGACTCCCCGGCCTGCCAGGCCGGCCCCGCGGCCAAGGGCGGCTACCAGGACCGCTGCGGCCCGGGCGCCCGCCAGCCGCTGCTGGTGATCTCCCCGTACTCCAAGGTCGACCACGTCGACCACACCCCGACCGAGCAGGCCTCGATCACGGCCTTCATCGAGGACAACTGGGGCACCGGCCGCATCGGCGACTCCTCCTTCGACCGCCGGGCCGGGAAGCTCACCCACGCCTTCGACTTCCGCCACCCGAACCGGCAGCAGGTCCTGCTGAACGCCGACGGGTCCGTGAAGTCCGCCGGCCCGATCCCCGCGCACCCCGTGCGGCCCGCCCGGGTCGGCCTGAAGGACGCCGGCACGGTCGCCGCCGCCACCCCCGCCGGCTCCTCGGCGGCGCTGCCCGCCGCGCTCGGCGGTGCCGCCGCGGCGGCCGTCGCCGGCGGCTGGGTGCTCAACCGCCGCCTGCGCCGCCGCGGCGCGGCCGTCTGACGGAGGCGCGGAGGCGCGGAGGCGCCGCAGCACGGAACCACGGAGGGGCGGCCCGGTCACCGGGCCGCCCCTCCGCCGTCCCCGCTCCGTGCGGCGCCGTGCCACGGGGCCACGGGGCCACCGCGCCACGGCGTCACGACGTCATGGGGCCACGGTGTCACCGGGCCCCGGGGCCACGGCCCCGCGGCGTCACGGCTTGCGGCCCAGGCCCGCCGCGATCAGCTGCTCCCAGACGCCGGGCTCGCGCTGCTCCTCGCCGATGCGGGACATGCCGTCCTCCGGGTCCGGCCGCCAGGACGCGCAGGTGACGACGCCCGGCTCCAGCAGCTCCAGGCCGTCGAAGAGGGCGCGCAGCTCGTCGTCGGTGCGCCAGCGGCCCCGGCCGAAGGTCTCCTGCAGCTTCGCCTCGGCCTCGGCGGTCTCCGCGTTGGCGCCGGAGCGGAAGTGCGAGATGAAGACGTGGCTGCCGGACGGCACCTGGTCGCGCCAGTAGCGGACGATGGCGCCCGGGTCCTCGTCGTCGTTCACGTGGTGCAGGATCGCGGAGAGGATCACGGCCACCGGCTGGTCGAAGTCGATGAGGGCCGTGGTGTCCGGGTGGCTGCGGATGGCCTCCGGGTCGCGCACGTCGGCCTGGATGACGCGGGTGAGCTCGTTCTCCTCCAGCAGCGCCCGGCCGTGGGCCAGCACGATGGGGTCGATGTCCACGTACACCACGCGCGAGCCGGGGGCGTGCCGCTGCGCGACCTGGTGCACGTTGTCGGCGGTGGGCAGCCCGCTGCCCATGTCGAGGAACTGGCGTATGCCGGTGTGCGCGGCGATGTCCCGGACCGCCCGGGTGAGCGCCGCGCGGTTGGTGTGCGCGATCGCCACCGAACCGGGCAGGTTGACCTTGAAGTGGTCCCCGACGGCCCGGTCGGCGGCGTAGTTGTCCTTGCCGCCGAGGAGGTAGTCGTAGACCCGGGCGATGCTCGGCCGGGTCTGGTCCACCTCTGACGCCATCTCGGGCATGCTGACCATCCTGTTCCTGACGGACCGTTGTCTGGCCCCATCGTAGGAGCGCGCTGATCGCCGGGGCCAGGTTCCGGGCGACCTGGTTCCGCCGCCCCCGGGCCGCCGTACCCTGCCGCCGTCCGCTGCCCGCCGTCCGCTGCCCTCCGGGCCTGCGCCCCCGGCCGCGGGCCCGTGCCGCCGCCGGGCCGGGGCGGGCGGCGGGCGTCCTGCGCCGGGACCGGGGTGCCGGACGGCCGGCGGAGGGGGGCGCGCGGTGGGTGTCCGGCGAGGACCCGGTGCCCCGGGCCGCGGCGGACGCGGCCCCCGCCCCGGGGGGCGGGGTCACGGCCGGCCGGCCGCCGTCGGCGCCGCCGGGCCCGTCGCGGTGAGGGCCGCCCGCGCCGCGACGAGCCCGGCGGCCCTCTCGGGGAACGCCTCGGCGGACCCCGGCCGGCCGTAGAGCCAGCCCTGGGCGGTGTCGCAGCCCAGGCTGCGCAGCCGGTCCGCCTGCTCCGCCGTCTCGACGCCCTCCGCCGTCACGGTGAGGCCCAGCGCCCGGGCCAGGGAGACCAGGGCGGTGAGGATCTTCTCGGCCGTCGGGTCGGGCACCCCGGGGCCGGCGAGGTCGCCGACGAGCGACCGGTCGATCTTGAGGCCGTGGACCGGCAGCCGCCGCAGGTGGGAGAAGTTGGAGTAGCCGGTGCCGAAGTCGTCCAGGGCGACGGCGACGCCGTGGTCGGTGAGGCGGCGCAGGGCGTGCAGGGCCTGGTCGTCGGCGCCGATCAGCGCGTTCTCGGTGACCTCCAGGCAGAGCGCCTCCGGCTCCAGCCCGGCCTCCTTGAGGATCCGCAGCACGTCGTGCACCAGCTCGGGCGAACGCGCCTGCTGCGGCGCCAGGTTGACGTTGATGCGCAGCGGCGTGCCGGGCAGCGCCCGCTGCCAGGCACGGGCCTGCCGGCAGGCGGTCTCCAGCACCCAGCGGCCCAGCGGCACGATCAGCCCGGTCTGCTCGGCCAGCGGCACGAAGCTGTCGGGGCCGAGGGTGCCGTGCTGCGGGTGCCGCCACCGCACCAGGGCCTCGGCGCCCACCACGGCCCCGTCGGCGAGCGAGACCAGCGGCTGGTACTCCAGGAAGAACTCGCCGCGCTCCAGGGCCAGCGGCAGGTGGGTGCAGAGGGTGGAGCGGGCGATCTCCCGGGCGTGGCTGTCGGCGTCGTACAGGGCCCAGCGGCCGGCGCCCTCCGCCTTGGCCCGCAGCAGCGCGATGTCGGCGGCCTGCACCACCTCGGCGGGCTCCAGCGCGCCGGCCGCGCAGACGATGACGCCCGCGCCGACGGTGGGGGAGAGGGGGCGGCCCGCGACGTCGACGGGGTCGGCGAGGCAGCCGGTGAGCCGCCGCGCCAGGGCCACCATCTCCTCCTCGCCGTCCGGGTCGGGGACGAGGACGGTGAACTCGTCGCCGCCCATGCGGGCGACGGTCCGGCCCGGGCCGTCCACGCAGCGGCGGAACCGCTCGGCGACGGCGGTGAGGAGCTGGTCGCCCGCGCGGTGGCCCAGGCTGTCGTTGACGGCCTTGAAGCCGTCGAGGTCCAGGTAGCAGACGCCCACGCTGCGGACGGGGGAGCCCGGCGCCAGGGCGGTGTTCAGCCGCTCCAGGAAGAGCGTCCGGTTGGGCAGTCCGGTGAGCGGGTCGTGGGTGGCCTGGTGGTGGAGCCGGTCGTGCAGCATGCGGCGCTCGGTGATGTCCTCCATCATCGCCACCTGGTACTGCGGCAGGCCCCGGTCGTCGCGGATGAGGGAGACGGTGAGGTCGGTCCAGACGACGGAGCCGTCCTGCCGGAAGTAGGGCTTCTCGGCGCGGAAGTGGTCGCGGTCGCCGCGCACCGAGTCCCGGTACAGCTCCCACACGCCGTCGGTGTCGTCGGGGTGGACGAAGTCGTTGACGTTGAGCTGGGTGAGGTCCTCGGGGCTGGCCGCCAGCATGCGGGCGAGGGCGCCGTTGACGTCGGTGATGCGGCCCTGGAGGTCGGCGATGCCGATGCCGATCGCCGAGTCGCGGAAGAGGGCCTGGAAGCGGGCCTCGCTGGCGCGCAGCGCCTGCTCGGCGCGGACCTGCGCGGTGAGCGCGGCCCGGGAGATGGCCTCCTGCTCGCCCAGCGCCCGCTCCCGCAGCTCGCGGGCGTAGCCGGCCGCGAGGTGGTGCTGGAGGCGGGTGAGGCGGCTGCGGGCGGTGCCGGGCTCGCCGCCGAGGCCGGTCGGGCAGTACAGCAGCAGGTAGGACTCGATGACGTCGAGGCTCTGTGCGAGCGCCTGCGGGTCCGTGCAGTGGGCGCGGACCAGGGCGGCCCCGACCTCGCGGGCCGGCCAGGGGTGGAAGGGGCGGGCGGAGAGCAGGGCGTGCAGGCGCGCGGCCAGCGGCTCCAGGTAGGCCTGGAGCTCGGCGCGGCTGAGCGAGGTGGTGGACACCGGGTAGAGGGCGCGGCACCACACGGCGGCGAAGCGGCCGACGGCGTCGCGGGCCTCCTGCCCGAGGGCGCCGAGGGGGTCGGGGGCGCCGAGGGGGCCGGGGACGCCGGGGGTGTCCGGCGGGCGGGGGGTGCCGGGCGCGTCCGGGCCGGGGGCGTGCTGTCCGGGGGCGTGCTGTCCGGGGTGGTCCCGGCCGGGGCCGGCCGGGACCGGGGCGGCCGCCGCGCCCCGGCCGGCCGCCGGGCGGGGGCCCCGCGCGAGGGCGGGGTCCCCGGACGGGGTGGGACCGTTCACGGCTTGCGTCCCACTCCCACGTACCCGCTGAAGCGGCCCGGGTCGTCGCCGGCGGCCTGGGCGTTGTCGCCCCACTCGGCGATCAGCATCACGCCGGGGTCCGGCGTGAAGCCCTCGAAGAAGCGCTCCACCTGGGGCCGGGTCCGCATCACGAACGGGGTGCCGGCGCGCGCGTACAGCTCCTCGATGCGGGCCGACTCCTCCGGCCGGGTGTCCTGGCTGGCGTGGGAGAGCACCAGGACGCTGCCCGGTGCCAGCGCGTCGCGCAACTCCGCCACCAGCGCGTACGGGTCCGCGGACTCCTCCACGAAGTGCAGCACCGCGACCAGCAGGAGGGCCACCGGCCGGTCGAGGTCGAGCAGGCCGCCCTCCTGGACCCGGGAGAGGATCTCCTTGGGCCGCAGCAGGTCCGCCTCGACCACGTCGGCCTGCGGCACGTCGGCGAGCAGCGCCTGGCTGTGGGCGACGGCCACCGGGTCGTGGTCGACGTAGACCACCCGGGAGTCCGGGGAGGCCTCCAGGGCGATCTCGTGGACGTTGCCGAAGGTCGGGATGCCGGAGCCGATGTCGAGGAACTGGGTGACGCCGGACGCCGCCGCGTGCCGCACCGCGTCGCGGATGAAGGCCCGGTTGGCCTGCATGATCTTCGGCAGGTCCGGCAGGATCTCCAGGGCCCGGCGTCCGGCCTCGCGGTCGACCTCGAAGTTGTGCGACCCGCCGAGGAAGAAGTCGTACATCCGGGCCGCGCTGGCCCTGGTGAGGTCGATGCCCTGCGGTGCCCAGGTCGGACGGTCCACTGACGCCACTCCACTCGCCGGTCGTCCGGAGGCGCCGCCGCCCCCGCTGCCGACGGCACGGTACCCCGAACGCCCCTGCGACACCCACACAAACGGAATCCCGACCGTGGATTTGGCGTGAACAGGACGGGCCCGGGGCAACGCCCCGGGCCCGCCTCACTGCTGACGAGTGCTCAGTTCACACCCACCGCGGACCAGGCCGCGGCGACCGCGTTGTACTCCGCGCTGCCCGCCCCGTAGAGGTCGGTGGCGGCCTTGAGGCTCGCGGTGCGGGCGCCCGCGTAGTTCGTGCTCGAGGTCATGTAGACCGTCAGCGCCCGGTACCAGATCTTCCCCAGCCGGTCGCGGCCGATGCCGGTGACGGTGGAGCCGTTGCAGGTGGGGCTGTCGTAGGCGACGCCGTTGACGGTCTTCGCCCCGCTGCCCTCGGCCAGCAGGTAGGCGAAGTGGTTGGCGACGCCGGAGGAGTAGTGGACGTCGAGGTTCCCCACGCCCGACGACCAGCAGTCGGCGGACTTGCCGTCCTTGGAGGGCTTGTCCATGAAGCGCAGCGCGGCCTTGCCGAAGCCGGACTTCACGATCCGCTCGCCGATCAGGTAGTCGCCGCTGTCGGAGGAGTTGGCGGCGTACCACTCCACCAGCGTGCCGAAGATGTCGGAGGTGGCCTCGTTGAGGCCGCCCGACTCGCCGGAGTAGGTGAGCTTGGCGGTGCGCGAGGTGACGCCGTGGGACATCTCGTGCCCGGCCACGTCGAGGGCGACCAGCGGCCCGAAGGTGGTGCCGTCGCCGTCGCCGTAGGTCATGCAGAAGCAGCTGTCGTCCCAGAACGCGTTGTTGTACGCGCTGCCGTAGTGGACGCGGTTGTAGGAGCCCTTGCCGTCGCCCGCGATGCCGCTGCGGCCGTGGACGTTCTTGTAGTAGTCCCAGGTCTCGTCGGTGCCGTACTGGGCGTCGACGGCGGCGCTGGCGCGGTCGGCGGTGGTGCCGGTGCCCCAGTGGTTGTCGGCGTCGGTGAAGACGGTGGCGGGGGCCCGGGAGAAGCAGATGCCGAAGAAGCAGCTGTCGGTCTTGCCCGCCGCGTCGCCGGTGTAGGTGTTGCCGCGGGTGGCGTCCTTCAGCTGGTAGCTGCTGCCGGAGAGCGTGGTCTCCAGCGGCACGGTGCCGCTGTAGAGGGACGCGCCGTCGCCCGCCGCGGTCTCCAGGGCGTCCCAGGCGTCGATGCGGGCGCCGGTGCGGGCGTCGGTGAGCACCACCCGGGCGGCGGGGTTGCCCAGGCTGTCCAGCCCCACGGCGGTCGTCCGCCAGGCCAGGCGCGGCGCGCCGTGCAGGGCGTCCACCACCAGTTCCGGCCTCGCCTTGGCCTGCCGCAGCGCCCGGCCCCGCTCGGCGGCGCGCAGCGAGGCCACCGCGCCGTCGGCGGCGCGGGAGGGCGCCACGGCCGGCGTGGTCGTCGGGACGGCCAGGTCGGAGCGGGCGGCCCGGTCGGCGCCCGCGTACGCCCCGCCGGGGGCCAGGTGCACCACGAGGTCGCCGCCGAGCACCGGCAGGCCGCGGTAGGTGCGGTCGTAGCGCACGTGCTGGGCGCCGTCCGCGTCGACGACGACGTCCCGCACGGTCCGGCCCTGGGCCGCGGTGACGCCGAGGGCGCGGGCGTGGGCGGCGACGGCGGCGTCGGCCCCGGCCACGGCGGTGGCCCGGGAGGGGTGCGGCCGGCCGGCCGCGGCGGCGGTGGCCGCCGTGGGCAGCAGCGCGGCGGTGACGGCGGCGGTGGTGACCGCTGCGGATATCGCGGTGGCGGTGAGCCGGGTGGTGGGCTGCATCGTGCTCCTCGGTTGGCTGCGGGCCCGGGCGGGCATGCAAGGCAGCACCCGTGCGGTGTTCCGTCACGGGTCGCGCGGGTGGAGCGGATGGGGCTGGGCAAGGATTATGTGTTCATGACACTGCGGTGTCCAGAGTGCGTCGCCCACCCCGACGGGCGGGTGCGGCGGGGGCGGCCGGCGCCGCCACGGGCGGCCCGCGACCCCCGCGCTCCCACATTCCCGCGCCGCCCGGCCGTCCGGCCGTCCGGACGGCCCCGGCGGCCCGCCCCGAACGGCATGATGGGCCCCGTCGGAGCGGAGCGGCCGGGGGGTTGCGGTGGGCGGTTCGGTACTGGTCACGGGGGCGTACGGATTCGTCGGCTCGGCGGTGGTCCACCGGCTCGCCGAGGACGGGTACGAGGTGGTCGCCCTGACGGGCCGTCCGCCCGGCACCGCCCTCCCGCCGCTCCCCGCCGCCCGCACCGTCCACGCCGACGTGCGGGACGCGGACGCCCTGCGCCGCGCGCTGCGCGGCGTGGACGCCGTCTGCCACCTCGCGGCCCTCACCCGGGTCCGCGAGTCCTTCGAACGGCCCGCCGACTACCGCGCCGTCAACGCCGGCGGCACCCGGGCCCTGCTGGCCGCCGCCGACGGCCCGCTGCGGCTGGTCCTCGCCTCCACCGCCGCCGTCTACGGCACCCCCGACCGGCAGCCGGTGGCGGAGGACGCCCCGCTGCGCCCCGACAGCCCGTACGGCGCCTCCAAGGCCGAGGCCGAGCAGGCCGTGCGCGACGCCGTCGCGGACGGCCGCGCGGGCGCGGTGGTGCTGCGGACGTTCAACGTCTCGGGCGCCGTCGCCGGGCGCGGCGACGGCGACGGCAGCCGGGTCGTCCCCCGCGCGCTGGCGGTCGCCGCCGGCCGCGCCGACCGCCTGGAGGTGCCCGGGGAGGGCGCCGCCGTCCGGGACTTCGTCCACGTCGCCGACGTGGCCCGGGCCTGCGCGGCGGCCCTCGCGGCCTGCCGCCCCGGCCGCGCCGAGGTGTGCAACGTCGGCGCCACCGCCGCCTCGGTCGCGGACGTGGTCGCCGCCGTCGAGCGGGTGACCGGGCTGCCGGTACCGGTGAGGCGGCTGCCGCCCCGCCGGGAGGCGCCCGTGCTGCTCGCCGACACGGTCCGCATCCGCCGCGTGCTGGGCTGGCGGCCGGTCCGCTCCGGCCTGGACGCCATGGTCGCCGACGCGTGGGCGGCCGTCCACGGCCCCGCACCCCGCGACCCCGGGTCCCCGGGTCCCGCGTTCCATGCCTCCGGAGGCCGATGACCACCCTTTCCGGTGGCGGGGGAGGCGTTCCGTCCGCTTTCCGGACGGAGGGGGCCTAGCGTCCCGTACGACCACCGACCCGAGGGAGAGTCGAGGCACGGATGTCGCAGCCCTTCAGGCTTCCGCAGTTCTACGAGCCCCACCCCGCACGGTTGAACCCCCACCTGGGGACCGCCCGCGTCCACTCCAAGGCGTGGGCCCGCACGATGGGCATGGTCGAGGGCTCCGGGGTGTGGGACGAGGACGACCTCGACTCCCACGACTACGCCCTGCTGTGCGCGTACACCCACCCCGACGCGCCCGCCGACGCCCTGGACCTGGTGACGGACTGGTACGTGTGGGTCTTCTTCTTCGACGACCACTTCCTGGAGAGCTTCAAGCGCACCCGCGACCTCGACGGCGCCCGCGCGTACCTCGACCGGCTGCCCGCCTTCATGCCGGAGCAGCCCGGAGGGGAGCCCCCGGTGCCGCAGAACGCCGTCGAGCGCGGCCTCGCCGACCTGTGGGCGCGCACCGTGCCCGCCATGACCGGGGGGTGGCGGCGCCGCTTCGCCGAGGCCACCCGCCACCTGCTGGACGAGTCGCTCTGGGAGCTGGCCAACATCGACGCCGGCCGCGTCGCCAACCCGCTGGAGTACGTCGAGATGCGCCGCAAGGTCGGCGGCGCGCCCTGGTCCGCCGGGCTCGTCGAGTACGCGGCGGGCGCCGAGGTGCCCGACGCCGTCGCCGGCAGCCGGCCGCTGCGGGTGCTGCGGGACGCCTTCTCCGACGGCGTCCACCTCCGCAACGACCTCTTCTCCTACCAGCGGGAGATCGAGGAGGAGGGCGAGCTCTCCAACGGGGTGCTCGTCTTCGAGCGGTTCCTCGGCTGCACCACCCAGGAGGCCGCCGACGCCGTCAACGACCTGGTCACCTCCCGGCTGCAGCAGTTCGAGCACACCGTCCTCACCGAGCTCGGCCCGCTCTTCGCCGAGCACGCGCTCGACCCGGCGTCCTGCGCCGCGGTCCTCGCCTACGCCAAGGGCCTCCAGGACTGGCAGGCGGGCGGCCACGAGTGGCACCTGCGCTCCAGCCGCTACATGAACGGCGCGGCGGACGGCTCCGGACCGCCGCCCGGCCCCGCCCTCCCGTCCGGCCCGTCCGGCCTCGCGCTCCCCTCCGGCCCGCCCGGCCTGGGCACCTCCGCCGCCCGGGCCGCCGCCTCCCTCGCCGCCTCCCTCCCGAAACGGCTCGCCCGCCACGCCCGCCCGACGCACCGGCCCGTCGGCCCGGTCCGCATCCCCGACCTCCACATGCCGTTCACCACCACCCTCAGCCCGCACCTGGACGCCTCGCGCGAGAACGTCGTGGTCTGGGCCCGGGGCATCGGCATGCTCGCCGCCGTCCCCGGCGTGCCGCACTCCGGCGTCTGGGACGAGGAGCGGCTGCGCGCGGCCGACTTCGCCCTCTGCTCCGCGGGCATCCACCCCGACGCCTCCTCGGAGCAGCTCGACCTGACGACGGGCTGGCTCACCTGGGGCACCTACGGCGACGACTACTACCCGGCCGTCTACGGCCGCACCGGGGACCTGGCCGGCGCCAGGGCGTGCACCGAGCGCCTGGCCGCCTTCATGCCGGTCGGCGGCGAACCAGCGCCGCCCCCCGCCACCCCGCTGGAGGCCGGCCTGGCGGACCTGTGGCGGCGCACCGCCGGACCTATGGACCCGGACGCGCGCCGCCGCTTCCGCACCACGGTCGAGGACATGACCGGCAGTTGGCTCTGGGAGCTCGCCAACCAGGTCCACCACCGCGTCCCCGACCCCGTCGACTACATCGAGATGCGCCGGATGACCTTCGGCGCCGACCTCACCATGAGCCTGTCCCGCCTCTCCCGCGGCAGGTCGCTGCCGGAGGAGGTCCACCGCTCCCGGGCCGTGCAGGCGATGGAGCACGCGGCCTCCGACTACGCCGCGCTCATCAACGACCTGTACTCCTACCGCAAGGAGATCGAGTTCGAGGGCGAGGTCCACAACGCCGTCCTCGTCGTCCAGGACTTCTTCTCCTGCGGCCTGCCCGAGGCCCTGGACGTCGTCGCCGACCTGATGGCCTCCCGGATGCGGGAGTTCGAGCACGTCGTCTCCACCGGGCTGCCCGCCCTGGCCGAGGAGCACCGCCTCGACGCCGGGGCCCGGGCCGTCCTCACCGGCTACGCCGAGGAGCTGGAGCACTGGATGGCGGGCATCCTCGTCTGGCACCGCGGCTGCCGCCGGTACGACGAGGACGAGGTGCGGCGCGCCGCGGGCATGCCCGCCGGGGCCCCCGGCCCGCTCGTCCCCGCCGGCCCGCTCGTCCCCGCCGGCCCGCCCGGCCACCCGGCGGTGCCCGCCCCGGCCGTGCCCGGCCGCGCCGCGCCGCGCGGCTCCCTCGCCGCCCTCGCGGGACCGACCGGGCTCGGCACCGCCGCCGCCCGTGCCGTCCCCCGGCTCCGGACGGCCGGACGCACCCGGGCGTGAGGGCCGGACCGCGGCCGGGCGTGCCCCGGGACCCATGATGGGACCGTGACAGGAGCGGCGGCGGCGGCGGTGGCGGTGGTGGCGGCGACGGGCCCGGGGGCCGGGGTGCGGGCGGCGGCGGGCGGATCCTCGCTCCTGCCGGTGACCCCGGCCCTGGGGGCGGTGGTGGCGCTGCTCCTGGCGGCCGGGGTCGCGGTCGCGGGCTGGGGGCGGCTCGGCCACGGCCGGGCGGTGCTGCGGGCCGGGCTGCGGGCGGCCGTGCAGCTGGCCGCCGTCGCCGCCGTGATCGGGTGGGTCGTCCGCTCCCTGCCGCTGTCGCTGCTCTTCGTCCTGCTGATGTTCACGGTGGCGGTGCGCACCGCCGGCCGCCGGATGACGGCCGGACCCGACTGGTGGTGGGCGGCGGCCCCGATCGCCGCGGGCACCGTCCCGGCCCTGCTGCTGCTCGTCGGGGGCGGCCTGGTCCCGGCGAGGGGCATCTCGCTCATCCCGGTCGCCGGCATCCTCATCGGCGGCGCCCTCACCGCCACCTCGCTCTCCGGCCGCCGGGCGCTGGACGAGCTGGCCCAGCGCCGCGGCGAGGTGGAGGCCGCGCTCTCGCTGGGCCTCCCCGACCGGGACGCCCGGCTGGAGATCTGCCGCACCGCCGCCGCCACCTCCCTGGTCCCCGCGCTCGACCAGACCCGCACCGTGGGCCTCGTCACCCTGCCGGGCGCCTTCGTCGGCATGCTGCTCGGCGGGGCCTCCCCGGTGGCCGCGGGCGCGGTGCAGCTCCTCGTCCTGGTCGCGCTGCTCGCGGTGGAGGCGGCCGCCGTGGTCGTCGTGCTGGAGCTGGTGGGGCGGGGTCTGGTGTCCCGCGGGCCGGGGGACGGTCCGCCGGTCCGGTAGGGTGGGAGGCGATCGAAGGGGAGTAGCCCTCCACCGGACCGTCGACACACTGGCCGCCGCGGCGGCCCGGCGCCCGGGGCATCCTGCGAACGCGGCGCGGTCCGCGGCGGCGGTGCCGGCGAGACCTTCGGCCGCAGTGCTGTACGCCCAGCGCTGCCGTGCCGAAGCGACCCCCGAGGGACCTCCGGTGCGGGAGCCCGAACCGACGAGGAAAGACCCCCATCCGATGAGCATCACCGTCGCCGCGATCACCTTCGGCATCATCTTCCTGGCGGAACTGCCGGACAAGACCGCCCTGGCCAGCCTGGTCCTGGGCACCCGCTACCGGGCGTCGTACGTCTTCGCCGGCATCGCCGCCGCCTTCGCCGTGCACGTCGCCCTCGCGGTCGCCGCGGGCAGCCTCCTCGCGCTGCTGCCGCACCGCTGGGTCGAGGGCGTGGTCGGCCTCCTCTTCCTCGGCGGCGCCGCCATGCTGCTCCTCCAGCGGGAGGAGGGCGAGGACGGCCACGCCGCCAAGGAGCCGTCGTCGACCGGCTTCTGGAAGGTCGCCGGGTCCGGCTTCCTGCTGGTGCTGGTCGCCGAGTTCGGCGACCTGACGCAGATCACCACCGCCAACCTCGCCGCCCGCTACGCCGACCCGCTCTCCGTCGCCCTCGGCTCCTGGCTGGCGCTGTGCGCGGTGGCGGGCGTCGCCATCGTCGGCGGCCAGAAGCTCATGAAGCACGTGCCGCTGCGGGTCATCACCCGGGTGGCGGCGGTGGTCATGCTGGTCATGGCGGCCGTCAGCATCGTCGGCGCGATCCGGGGCTGACCGCGTCTGCACCGGCCCCCGCCGCGGGCCCGCCGGACCAGCGCGGTCCCGGCGGGCCCGCGGCCGGGCACCGGACCCCGGGGGTTCGACCCCCGGGGTCCGGCCGTCCGGGCCGGGAGGTCAGCGCCGGGAGGTCAGCGCCGGGAGGTCAGGGCCCAGCCGTCCCCGGGGCGGCCGGGCCGCCGTCCGTCCGGACCTCCTGCAGCAGGCCCCAGGTGAAGTCGGCGACCGCCCGCCGGGCCGTCCCGTCCGCGTCCGGCGCCGTGAACGCCAGCCGCCACCGCCCCGGCGCCGTGCCCTCCATCGGCCGCGCCGGGGCGAACGCCGCCGCCACGTCCCCGACCGTGCAGGACCAGGGGGCCAGGTCCTCCAGGGTCCGCAGCGGGGGCGGGGCCGTACCGGGCGCCCGCACCAGCCACTCGTTGAACACCGCTCCGCCCGGCGCCAGCAGCACCTCGAAGCGCAGCTCCGGCCAGAGCGGCACCGGCCAGCGCAGGACCCGCAGCTCCAGGTCGCCCACCCGCCGCCGCCCCGCCGACTCCGGCGGCCCGAGGACCGCCCGGTAGCGGCGGTCGCCGCGCGGGAAGCCGCGGGAACGGATCATGGCCTGCCAGCGCCGGTTGGCCTCCCGCATCGCCGTGCGGTCGGAGCCGAGCCGCAGGACCGCGTCCTCGACCTCGCCGGGCCGGAAGTCCGCCATCCGGCGGAGCAGCACGAGCTGGAACTCCAGGGGGCCGAAGCCGTCGATCGCCACGGCGTCCAGGATGCCGCGTGCCGCAGCCCCCGGCCCGCGCGCCCCGCCCGCGGCTCCCGCGCCCGGCCCCCGGCTCGCGTGCCAGGCCCCCGGCTCGCGGGTCCTCCGCCCACCGGGAGCGGTGCGGCGACGGTGCGGGCGGACCGGTACGTGCGGGCCGGTACGTGCGTCCTGCGGGGGCGGGCCGGCGGGCGGCGGCGCCCGTTCAGGGGAAGGCGATCTCCAGCCGCTGCCGCGTGTTGGGCCCGTACACGCCCCGCGGGTCGCCCTGCACGCTGTACCAGACCTGGAACTGGGCGACGGCCTGGAAGGTCTTGTCGTCGTACCGGCCCGACGGCTTCCCGTGGTACGTCGAGGCACGGGCCAGCCGCTGCTGGAGGTCGACCACCTCCGGCCCCTCCATGCCCATCGAGAGGGTGGGCGGCCCGGTGGGGGAGGCGCTGGGCGCCGGCGGCCCGGACGGGGCGGCACTCTGGGCGGCCGTCCGCCCCGGTGCCGGGGCGGAGGGGCTTCCCGGCCGTGCCGTGACGGAGACGGCCGGGGCGGCCGGGGCGGTGGAGGCGCTCGCGGTGGCCTTCGCGGGCGGGGCCGACGCCGTTGCGGTCTGCGACGCCCCGCCGGGGACGGCCCTGGGCGAGGGGCGGCCGCGCCTCGGGGCGGGGGAGGCGGGGAGCGGCGTCGGGTTGCCGACCAGGGCGGACGCGGACGGGGAGGGCGCCGCGACCCGGTCCGCGCCGCCGTCGCCGCCCCCGGAGAGCGCCACGACGGTGCCCGCGACGGCCGCCACCGCCACCGCGCCCACGGCCACCGCTCCGCGCCGGCGCCGCCGCCGGTCCGCGGCCTGCCGTCCGGCCGCACGGGAGTAGGGCACGTGGGCGGGGGCGTCGGCGGTCTCCAGCGGGAACATCCCCAGGTCGCCCGGGGCCGGTCCGTCGGCCCCGGCCGGGTGCACCGCCACCGGGCCGGCCTGTCCGGCGTCCTGGGCACCGACCGCGGCGCCCGGCGCACCCTGCACGCCCGGCGCCCCCTGCACGCCCGGCGCGCCCTGCACGGCCGGTTCCGGCGTGAAGGGTCCGGGGGGCGGTACCGCGCCCTGCGGCGGCACGGCGCCCGCATCCGGACCGCCCGGCTGCTGCACGTACGGCCGCACCAGCGGCGGACCCTCGATCCGCGGCAGCACCGCCGTGTCGACCGCGTCGCCCGCGCCCGGCGGGCAGGCGCAGGGACCGGTGCCGCGCTCGGCACCGCACGCGGGGCAGCGCTGTCCTGACATCCGGCCGGTCCTCCTCGGGACGAACTGCGGTGGTGCCGGTCGGAGAGCGCGCAGGCGGCAGCCGGTCGGCGGGCGGGGACCGGCGGCGGACGGGGCGCGCCGTACGGGGACGGGTCGGCGCGCGAGGCCTCGGTCGCGCCCGATTATGCAGGATCACCGGCCGGTCGCACAGCGTGGACCGGGGGCCGGGGGCGGAGTGCCCGGATTGGCCCTCCGGTGCCGCTTTGGATCGGGTCACGCCTGTTCGGTGACCGTACGCGGCCTTTCGCGCCCTCCCGCGGGCGGCTGCCCCCGAAAGGGCGAAACAGGACACAGCTGACAGAATGAACGGGCGGGGGCGGCGCCCGGACCCGGCTCCGGGCCCG
Organism: Streptacidiphilus sp. ASG 303; assembly: GCF_020991365.1. Classification (GTDB taxonomy): domain Bacteria; phylum Actinomycetota; class Actinomycetes; order Streptomycetales; family Streptomycetaceae; genus Peterkaempfera. The sequence goes on along the minus strand of NZ_JAJLRA010000005.1, from coordinate 51,169 downwards.
GCACCGGGACCCGATGTTCCGAGGAGCTGGCATGGCGGACCACGAAGCCCGGCCCGACCGCAGGAGAGCCCGCGCCGACACCGCCGCGCAGCGCTCCGGCGCACGACCCCCCGCCCCGGCCGCCGCGCCCCCCGGCGCGCACCCCCCTGGCGCGGACCCCTCCGGCGCGGACCCCCGGAACGCACCGCACCCCGGCGCGCCCGCCCCCGGGCTGTGGTGGTCCATCGGCGCGCTGCTCCTCGCCATGCTCCTCGCCGCCCTCGACCAGACCATCGTCTCCACCGCGCTGCCCACCATCGCCGGGGACCTCGGCGGCCTCGACCACCTCTCCTGGGTGGTCACCGCCTACCTGCTGGCCGCCACCGCCGCCACCCCCCTGTGGGGCAAGCTCGGCGACATGTACGGGCGCAAGCGCCTCTTCCAGGGCTCCATCGCGGTGTTCCTGGCGGGCTCGGCGCTCTGCGGACTCGCCCAGGACATGGGCGGCCTCATCGCCTTCCGCGCCCTCCAGGGCCTGGGCGGCGGCGGCCTCATCGTCCTCACCCAGGCGATCGTCGGCGACCTCGTCCCGCCCCGGGAACGCGGCCGCTACCAGGGCCTGTTCGGCGCCGTCTTCGGCGTCACCAGCGTCCTCGGCCCGCTCCTCGGCGGCCTCTTCGTCGACACCCTCGGCTGGCGCTGGGTCTTCTACGTCAACCTGCCCCTCGGCGTCGCCGCCCTCGCCGTCATCGCCGCCGTCCTGCCCCGCACCGGCACCACCCGGCGGCACACCGTCGACTACGCCGGGACCGCCCTGATCGCCGCGGCCGCCTCCTGCCTCGTGCTGGCGGCCTCCCTCGGCGGCACCGCCTGGCCGTGGGGCTCCTGGCAGACCGCCGCCCTGGGCGCGCTCGGGCTCGGGCTCGCGCTGCTCCTCGTCCTGGTCGAGCGGCGCGCCGCCGAGCCGGTCCTGCCCCCGCACCTCTTCCGCAGCCGGACCTTCACCCTCGCCGCGGTCATCTCCTTCGTCGTCGGCTTCGCGATGTTCGGTGCGCTGACCTTCCTGCCGACCTTCCTCCAGGTCGTCCACCAGGTCTCGCCGACCCTCTCCGGCCTGCACATGCTGCCCATGGTCCTCGGCATGCTGCTCACCTCCGTGGCCTCCGGCCAGATCGTCAGCCGCACCGGCCGCTACAAGGCGTTCCCCGTGGCGGGGACCGCCGTCACCGCCGTCGGCCTGCTGCTCCTCTCCCGCCTCACCGAGGACAGCGGCACCGCGGTGACGAGCCTGTCCTTCCTCGTCCTGGGCCTCGGCCTCGGCCTGGTGATGCAGGTCCTCGTCCTGGTGGCGCAGAACTCCGTCGGCTACGAGGACCTGGGCGCGGCCACCGCCGGCGCCACCTTCTTCCGCTCGATCGGCGCGTCCTTCGGCGTCGCCGCCTTCGGCGCCGTCTTCTCCTCCGGCCTGCGGACCCGCCTGGCCGACGCCCTCGCCGGGGTGCCGCTGCCGCCCGGCACCGACGCCTCCGCCGCCACCCGCGACCCGCGGACCGTCGCCGCCCTGCCGCCCGCCGTGCAGGACGCCGTCCACCACGCCTACGCCGAGTCCATCACCCGGGTCTTCCTCTACGCGGTGCCGGTCGTCCTGGTCGCGTTCGTCCTCGCCTGCCTCCTGCAGGAGCAACCCCTGCGCCGCACCGTCACCACCCCCGACCTCGGCGAGGCGATCGGCGCCAACCCGGTCGAACGCTCCTCCGCCGACGAGACCGCCCGCGCCCTCACCGTCCTCGGCACCCGCGAGGCCCGCCACGACCTGTACCGGCGCATCACCGCCGACGCCGGCCTGGACCTCCGGCCGGCCTCCTCCTGGCTGCTCCTCATGATGCGCCGGTACGGCAGCGTGGCCCCCGGCGACGTCGCCGACCGCCGCGTCGTGCCCCGCCGCACCGTCGAGGACGCCGCCGTCGAGGTCGAGGCGCGTGGCCTCGCCGCCCGTGACGGCACCCTCGACATGCGCCTCACCCCGCGGGGCGAGGAGGTCGCCGACCGCCTCCTCGCCGCCCGCCGCGCCCGGCTCGCCGCCCTGCTCGGCGACTGGGACGAGACCCGCCACGCCGACCTCGCCGCCCTGCTGACCCGCCTCAGCCCCGACCTGTGCGGCGACGCCGACGACCTGCCCTGCCCGCCCGTCCACACCCCCTCCCGCCGCGGCGCTGCGGTCTGAGTTCGCCCCGGGGGGCCGGGGGACGGGAGGCCGCGGGGCGGGAGTCCCGGGGGACGGCAGGCCGGGCGGCTCAGCGGGCGCGGGCCAGGAAGAGGTCGGACACGCCCACGACGTCGATCCCGCCGCCGTGGGCGTCCAGCACCCCGGCGATCCCGGCCAGGGCGGACGCCCGCCGGTCCTCGGGCAGCATGCGGTACGCGGAGATCGAGGACAGGTACCCGACCCAGTGCTCCGTCCCGTACCGGTGCTCCTCGCGGAAGCGGACCGACCGCAGGCCGGTGAACCGCCCGTCGCGCCGGCACTCCTCCGCGGGCCAGCCGGTCCCCTCGGCCCAGGCCGCCTGCTCGTCCTCCCACGCGGACAGCGGGTCGCTGTGCGGGACGCGGTCGACCCCGTGGCGGGCGTCCACCTCGGCGAGCGCCGTCCGCAGCCCCTCGTCGCGCACGGCGCGGCCGTTCCAGAAGAGCGCCACCGCCCCGCCGGGCGCGAGGGCGGCGTGCACCAGGTCCCAGCGCCGGTCCCGGTCCAGCCAGTGCCAGCACGCCGCCGCCGCCAGCAGCCCGTACCGGCGGCCGCCGGGCTCCCACTCCTCGAAGGCGCCCACCTCGACCCGCACCTGCGGGTACGGCGCGGTGGTGCGCGCCAGCACCTCCGCCATCCGCGGGTCGGGCTCCACGCACACCAGCGGCACGCCCCGCGCCGCGAACGCCGCCGTGGCCTTGCCGGTCCCCGCGCCGACCTCCACGGCCGGGCGGCCGCCGAGCGCCGCGTACGCGAGCACCTCGTCCACCAGCGCGTCCGGATAGCCGGGGCGGTAGGCGTCGTACACCTCCGCGACCTCGCCGAACACCCTGCTGCGCACCACGTCCCGCCGCTCCGCGTCCACGCCTGCTCCCGGTTCCTTGATCGCCCGGCGGCCACCCTACGGGCGCTGGCCGGCCGGGCGCAGTCCGTTTCCGGCCCTCCCCGGGTCCGTGACGGCGGCTCCGGGAGAGGCGCTACCCTCCCCGCCGTGGACGCGACGCACCCGGCCCCGCCCGGCCCCGCCCCCCTGGTGCTGCTGGTCGGCGGCTGCTCGGGCATCGGCAAGACGAGCATCGCCCGGGCGCTGGCGGCCGCCTACAGCATGCCCCTGGTCGAGGTCGACGACGTCGTCGAGGCCCTGCTGGTGATGACCACCCCGGAGCAGCAGCCCGACCTCCACCACTGGCGCACCCGCCCCGAGGACGCCTGCGGGCCGCCCGGGCGCATCGCCGAGGTGCAGCTCAGGACCGCCCGCGCCCTCGCCCCGGCCCTCGCCGCCGTGGCCGCCAACCACGTGGCGACCGGCACGCCCGTCGTCGTCGAGGGCGACTACCTGCTGCCGTCCCTCGCGTCGCCCGCCGGACCGGTCCGCGGCGTCGTCGTCCACGAGGACGACGAGGACGGCCTCGTCGCCAACTACCTCGCCCGCGAGCCGGACGCCGGGCCGCAGCGCCACCGCGCCCGCGCCTCCCTCGCCTACGGCCGGCTGCTCGCCGCCGAGGCCGCCGCCGCGGGCGTCCCCGTCCTGTCCCCCCGCCCCTGGCACGACGCCCCCGCCCGCACCGCCGCCGCCCTCGGCCTCCCGCCCCTGCACCTGTCCGACGCGCCCTGAGGACGCGGCGCGCCCCCGCCCGACGGTGCGCGGTCCCCGGGCGGCGGGCGGGCCACCCGAGGCCGGTGCGGCCGCCCGACCGCGGGCGGCTCAGCCGGACATGGACCCCCAGTACATGACCTCCACCGGCTCGCCGTCGGCGTAGAGCACGGTGCACCTTCCGCGCCCGTGCGCCGGGTAGCCGATCCGCCCGTTCTCGCGGGCCTCGAGCCACTCGGCGCGTGTCGGCCTGCCGCCGGGCGCCCAGGCCCGCACCTCCTCCCCGGTCAGGGGCCGTAGGGTCGCCCACTCCTCCTCGGCCTCCGGGTCGATCAGCAGGTGCAGGGACGCCGCCGACCCGGTGCCCCTGGTGGCCATGTACTCGCACCACGCCCCGTCCGCCCAGAGGCCGTCGATGTCCCGGCCCTCGAACCCGCCTCCGACGTCCGCCAGCCCCTCCTCCTGCGCCCGGCGGAACGCAGCGGACAGATCCTCCGCCCAGGGACCCGACCGGTACCAGCGGTCGCCGCTCATCGCCGTTCTCCTTCCTCGTGGGAGGGGAAGATCCTAGGCGGTGGCACGGACACCGGCCCCGGGCGGCGGCCGCCGCCCGGGGCCGGTGTCCGCCGCCGGAGCGCGGAGGGGGCCGTGCCGCCCGCCTTCCGCGCCCCGGCCCGGAGGAGCCGGTGCGGAGGGAGACCCGGTGCGGAGGGAGGGCGGAGCCGCTCCGGAAGCCGCACGGGCCGCGGCCGCCCGCCCGGCTGACGCCGTGCGCCGGGGCGCGTCCGCCGCGAGGGCTCCGCAGCGGTGCGGCAGGATGGACGCATGAGCGTCGTGAAGATCAACGTGCTGACGGTCCCGCCGGAGCAGCGGGAGGTGCTGGAGCAGCGGTTCGCCGCGCGGGCCGGCGCCGTGGAGGGGTCCGACGGCTTCGAGTGGTTCGAGCTGCTGCGGCCCGTCGACGGGACGGACCGGTACCTCGTGTACACCAGGTGGCGCAGCGAGGAGGACTTCCAGACGTGGATGTCCGGTCCGATGCAGAGCGCGCACCGGGGCGGCGGTCAGGGCGGCGGTGAGGAGCAGGGCGGCGGGCAGGCCCGGCCGGCCGCCACCGACTCGTCGCTGTGGTCGTTCGAGGTCGTGCAGCAGGCGTCGCCGAAGCTCGGCTGAGACCGGCCGCCGCGAGGCCGCCGGCGCCCGTCCCGGCAGAGACCGGACGGGCCGGACGGCGGAGGGCCCCGGACCTCCCGCAGGAGGTCCGGGGCCCTCGGCGCCCGTCCGGCGGTGCCGTCAGGTCTGCAGCAGGTGCGTCACCAGACCGCGGTACTTCTGGAGCGCGAGGCGCAGTTCCTCCGTCTCGCCCTCGCCCTGGCCCTGCCAGCCGCCGCGCAGGGTGCGGCGGCGCTCCTCGATGCCCTCGGTGATCATCGCGGCGACCTTGTCCAGGAGCTGGTCGGCCTCCTCGACGGCGTGCTTCGGGCCGTCCACGAAGCCGACCATGATCTCCCGCCAGCGGGCCTGGAGGTCCTCCGCCGCATCGCTGCGCAGGAGGTGGTCCTCCTCGGCGGCCGCGCCCGCGGTGCCCGTACCGCCGGCGGCGTGCCGCGGCCGGTCGGTCCGGCCGGACGCGGCGGTGGCTGCCGCGGCACCGGCGGCGGCTGCCGCCGTCCCGCCGGTGCCGGTGCCGGTGCGGTCGGCGGTAGTGCGGTCGGTACCGGTGCGGTCGTCCGCCGTCCGGCCGGTGCTCGTGCTGCCGGTGACGCCGATCCCGGTGCCGGTGGTCCGGTCGTCGGCCGTGTCCGCGCGGTGGCCCGTGCCGATCCGGTCGCCGGTGCCCGTGCGGCCGGTCTCCGTTCGGCCGGTCTCCGTGCGGTCCGTCTCCGTGCGGTCCTTCGACAGGCCGCCGCGGTCCGCGATGTCGCCGCGGTCCCCCGTGGAGTCCCGCCCGTCAGTGCTCGGCGCACCGCCCTGCGCGGCGGTGTCCCGTGCGGTGGTGTCCCGGGCGGCGGTCCCGCCGGCCCCGGCCCCGGCCTCGGGGTCGTGGTGGGGGTCGGTGACCGAGCCGGTGACGGGACCGGGCGGGGTGCCCGGAGGCGTGACGGTCCGCGGGTCGGGACCGGCGGCCTGCTGCGCCGCGCGGGCGGCGGCCTCCTCGCGGCGCGGTTCGCCGGGCGCCGTCGCCGGACGCTCCGGGGTGCCCGCGGTCCGGTACCCGTACACCGAGTCCTCGGACGCGGCCCGGCCGCTCGGCGGCTCCTCCGGTGTCCTGGCCGCCTGCTGGCCCTCGTCGTCCCGGCCCTGTGCGCGCCGCAGCAGTTCCTCGCCGCGTTCGGTGCTTCTGCGCTCGCCCATGGGGGTGTCCTCTTCCTTCGTCGTCAGTGGCTGGTGGTGGGGCGGGGGGTGCCGGACCCTGCCTCGACGAGCTCGGCGAAGAGCTCGCGGGCGCGGACCACGGCCTCGCGCATCTCCTCGGTGGTGGCGCTGCCCTCCTGGGCCTTCCGGGCGACGGCGTGCGCGCTGCGGTAGCTCTGCAGCGTGCGGGCGTGGTCGACGGAGAGCGCCGCCAGGGCCTCGTCGCGCTCGTCGGCGGGGTAGCCGCGGTCGCGCATGACGCGGCCGATCAGCTCGTCGGCGTCGACCAGGGCCTGGCCGGGGGCGTCGACGAACTCCTCCTGCAGCCCCGCCCAGTCGGCCCGGTAGCGCTCGCGGGCCTCGCTGCTCAGGGGACGGACGTCGAGGTCGCGGCGCAGGCGCAGGCGCTCCTCCAGGTCCTCCTGGGCCTTCTCGGGGGTGCCGTGCTCGGCGACCGCCCGGTGGTACTCGGGGCCGAACTGCCGCTCCAGGCGGCGCCTGCGCATCCGGGGCCTCAGGGTCAGGGCGGCGAGGGCCGCGACGACGACCACGGCGACCACGATCAGGGCGATGGTCGCACCAGTGCTCATGACAAGCCTCCTGCTGGGTGGGCGGGGCCCCCGGCGGGCGGCCTCCGTGACGACCGTGCGTGACCGGCTCGAAGGGTCGCCTGCCCCCATCCGCGGGCACGACACCCGTACGGTCCGATGTCCCGGAGGAGCCGTCACGTCCCGTACCGCCGGGGCCCGGACCGCCCGCCGCAGCGCCGTGCGGCGGCCCGGATCAGCGTCCGGCGGTGCCCTCGGCGGAGCCGTCCCCGGCGGTGGACGGCCCGGCCTGGCCGTCCACGAAGGAGACGGGCGCGTCGAAGGCGGCGCGGCGCGAGGCGCGGCGCAGGGCCCGCAGCACCGGTCCGCCGACGGTGAGGCAGAGGACGACGGTGACGGCGGCGCGCGGCAGGTCCCAGCCGAGGGAGGTGGCGAGGCAGTACGCGGTGAAGCGCGCCAGGTTGGCGGTGAGCGGGTCGCCGGGGACGAAGGAGACGGAGCTGCTCATGCCGCCGAGGTAGGGCCAGCCCTGGAGGTTCATCACGGTGCCGTACAGGACGGAGGAGACGGCCCCGTACGCGGCGAGCAGGACGCGTTCGCGCCGCCCGCGCAGGCCGGCGGCGCCCGGGAGCAGCCCCGCGCCCGTGCACACCCACCCCATGGCCAGCATCTGGAACGGCAGCCAGGGGCCCACACCGCCGGTGAGCAGGCCGGACGCGAACATCGACAGCGCGCCCAGCACGAAGCCGAAGCCGGGCCCGAGCACCCGGCCCGCCAGCACCATGAGGAAGAACATCGGCTCGATCCCGGCCGTGCCCGCGCCCAGCGGGCGCAGGGCGGCGCCGGCGGCGGCGAGGACGCCGAGCAGGGCGACCGCCTTGGCGTCCAGGCCGGGGCCGCCGTCGGCCCGGCCCTCGGCGACCTGGGCGACGGCCACCGCCAGCAGCAGCGGCAGCAGGGCGGCGAAGAGCCAGGGCGCGTCGGCGGAGTGGCCGACGAGGTCGGCGCCGGGGGAGGCGAGCAGCGGCCAGCCGAAGGCGGCGACGCCCGCCGCGGAGGTCAGCGCGAGGGCCGCGGCGGACCGCCGGCCGAGGGGGACGGGCCGGGTGGCGCTGCGGTGTCCGGTGCCGGTGCCGGTGCCGGATGCGGCGGTCCCGGGCGCGGCGGTCCGGGGCGCCGCCCCGGGTGCGGGGGTCACGCGGGGCTCCCCGGCGCGGCGCCGACCGGCGTGAGCGCGTCGCGGACCTGACTGACCGTCAGCCAGGGCTCGGGGGCGAGCACCTTCGCCACCTGCGGGGCGAAGGCGGGCGAGGCGGTGACCACCGAGGCGGTCGGTCCGTCGTCCACCACCTCCCCGTCGGCCAGCACGACCGTGCGGTCGGCCAGCTCCGCGGCCAGCTCCACGTCGTGGGTGGCGAGCAGCACGGCGCAGCGCGGCTCCTCGGCGGCGAGCCCGCGCACGATCCCCACCAGCCGCTCCTTGGCCGCGTAGTCCAGCCCCCGGGTCGGCTCGTCGAGCAGCAGCAGGGCGGGCCGGGCCGTGAGGACGACCGCCAGCGCGAGCGAGAGCCGCTGGCCCTCGGAGAGGTCGCGCGGGTGGCTGCCGTCCGCGAGACCCGGCAGCAGCCGCTCCACGAGGGCGCGGCAGGTGCCGGGCTCCGCCCCCGCGTCGGCGTCGGCCGCGGCGCACTCGGCGGCGACCGTCTCCCCGTACAGCAGGTCGCGCGGGTCCTGCGGGACCAGCCCGACCTGCCGGACCAGCTGCGCCGGCCGGGTGCGGTGCGGGACCAGCCCGGCGACCCGCACCGAGCCGGACGCGGGCGCGTGCAGGCCCACCAGGCTGCCCAGCAGGGTCGACTTGCCCGCGCCGTTGCGCCCCATCAGGGCGGTGACCGAACCCCGGTGCAGGACCAGGTCGACGCCGCGCAGCGCCGCCGTGCCCCCGCGCCGCACCGCGAGGGAGCGCACCTCGGCGACGGCCTCGCCGGGCGGCCGCCCGGCGGGGGTGCGCGGCGCCGGTGCGGCGGCGGCGAGGCGCGCCCGCAGCGGGGCGGCCCGGCGCCGGGCGTCGCGGACCGAGAGCGGCGGCGGCGACCAGCCGGCGGCGCGGCCGAGGCCCACGACGGGCGGGAAGACCGGGGACGCCGCCATGACCTCGGCCGGGTCGCCGGTCACCGGGGGCAGGCCGGGGCCGGGCAGCAGCACCACCCGGTCGGCGTACTGCACCACCCGCTCCAGGCGGTGCTCGGCCAGCAGCACGGTGGTGCCCAGGTCGTGGACGAGCCGCTGGAGCACCGCCAGCACCTCCTCCGCCGCGCCGGGGTCGAGCGCGGAGGTGGGCTCGTCCAGGACGAGCAGCCGGGGGCCGACGGCGAGGACGGAGCCGATCGCCACCCGCTGCTGCTGGCCGCCGGAGAGGGAGGCGGGCGCCCGGTCGCGCAGCTCGGCGAGGCCCATCAGGTCGAGGGTCTCCTCGACGCGGCGGCGCATCACCTCGGGCGGCGTGCCCAGGGACTCCAGGCCGTAGGCGAGCTCGTCCTCCACGGTGTCGGTGACGAAGTGGGCCAGCGGGTCCTGGCCGACGGTGCCGACCGCGTCGGCGAGGTCGCGCGGCCGGTGGGTGCGGGTGTCGCGCCCGGCCACCGTGACGCGGCCGCGCAGCACGCCGCCGGTGAAGTGCGGCACCAGGCCGGAGACGGCGCCCAGCAGCGTGGACTTGCCCGACCCCGACGGGCCGACCAGCAGGCACAGCTCGCCCTCGGGCACGTGCAGGTCCACCCCGGCCAGGGCGGGGGCGTCGGCGTCGGGGTAGGTCACGGAGACCTGCTCGAAGGTGATCACCGGTCGGCCTCCTTCCGTTCCTCTGCGTCCTTCCGTTCCTGCCGCGCCCGCCGCCCCCGCGGGTGCCCCGGTCCCCCCGCGGCGGTGCGCGCCCCGGCTCCCGTGCCCTCCCGCGTGCCGGCCGCCTCCCGCGGACCCTGCCCCGCCGTCCGCGGCGGGACCGGTGCGGCGACCGCCGGGACCAGGCCCAGCAGCACGGCGGCGGCCGGCAGCAGCGGCAGCGCGGGCGCGGTGAGCGGGACGGCCGGCGGGTGGAAGGCGCCCGGGTCGCGGGTCGACAGCCACACCGTCAGCCCCGCGACGGCCGCGCCCGAGCCGGCGGTCAGCCACTCCCGGGCCGCCCACGGGTCGGGCCGGTGGCGGGTGCGCAGCGCCCGCCGCCCGCCGAGCACCAGTCCGCCCGCGGCGGCGGCCAGTCCGGCGGCCAGCAGCGGCAGCGCCCACACCGTGCCGGTGTCGGTCAGCAGCCCGTACACCGCGACGCACACCCCGGTCAGGCCGGTGAGGGTGAGCGCCGCCGTGGTGCGGCGCACGGCGGGCGGCACGTCGGCGGTGCGGCCGAAGCCGCGGGTGTCCATGGCGGCGGCCAGGCCGACCGATCGCTCCAGGGCCCCCTCCAGGACCGGCAGGCCCACGCTCAGCAGCGCCCGCACGCCCCGGTCGGGGCGCCCCCGCAGCCGCCGGGCGGCCCGCAGCCGCCGCACGTCGGCGACGAGGTTCGGCGCGAACGTCATGGCGACGACCACCGCCACCCCCGCCTCGTACAGGGCGCCCGGCAGGGAGCGCAGCAGCCGGGCGGGGCTCGCGAGCGCGTTCGCCGCGCCGACGCAGCCCAGCAGCACGGCCAGCCTCAGGCCGTCCTCCAGGGCGAAGGCCAGGGCCTCCGCGGTGACCCGGCCGCCCAGCCGCACCCCCTGGGCCCAGTCGGGCAGCGGCACCTCGGGGAGGGTGAACAGCACGCGGGTGCCCGGGACCGGCGAGCCCAGCAGCACGGCGAAGACCAGCCGGATGCCGAGCACCACCAGGCCCAGCCGCAGGAACGCCCCGTACGACCGCGACCAGGGGGCGTCGCCGCGCCGGGCGGCGACGACGTGCCCGGCGACGGCCGCGGCGAGGAGCAGCAGCAGCGGGTTCGTCGTGCGGGAGGCGGCGGTGCCCAGGCCCAGCGCCCACAGCCACCACGCGCCCGGGTGCAGCTGCCGCGGCCCGGCGGCGGGACGGCGGGCCGTGCGGCGGCGGCCGGCACGGTCGCGGGCGGGCCGCCGCTGCTCCCCGCCGCCGGCCGTGCGTGCGGCGGGGACCGCCGCGGCCGCGGGGCCGGCGGGCGGGGCCGCGGGGCGCGGACCCGCTGCCTGCGGGTCCACGGACTGCGGGTCCACGGACTGCGGGTTCACGGCGTACGCCGGCGGCGGGCCCGGACGACGGCGCCGGCCGCGACCGCCGCGACCACCGCCCCGCCCGCGGCCAGCCCGACGGACGGACCGCCGCCGTCACCGCTCCCGCCGCCCTTCGCGGGCGCCCCCGCCGCGTCCGCGGTGCCCGCGCCGACGGCCTCGCCGCAGCCGGACCGGGGGTACCCGGCGATGGCGCACAGGATGGCGCTGGCGTCGTAGCGCAGCGGCGGCACGGTCGCGGCCAGCACCTCGGCGCTGTTCGCGTCCTCGGGGACGACCGCGCAGGCGGTGCGCCGGGCCGGGGGCCGCTCGCCCGCCGGGGCGTCGGCGGGGGTGCCGAAGTCGAGCACCACGGCGACCCGCTTGCGGCCCGCGCGGGCCGCGGTGCCGCCGCAGACCGCCGCGAAGCCGGCGGCCGCGCGCGGCCGGGCGGCGCCGCTGCCGCCGTCGGGGCTCACCGCGAACCGCCAGCCGTCCACGCCGCCGTCCTGCGGCCGGTAGGTGGCCGGCCCCTGCTGCTGGTACGTCCAGGAGCCGCTGCTGCCGTCCCAGAACGACCAGTAGCGGTACCCGGTGGCCTGCGCCGGGGCGGCGGCCAGCAGCGGGAGCGCGGCGGCCGCCGCGAGGACGAGGGCCCGGGCGGCCGGGCGCGCCGCGGCGCCCGGCCGGACGCGCGCCCGGGTCCCCGTCCCGGTCCCGGTCCCGGTCCCCGTCATCGGTCGTCGCCGCCGCCGGCGGCCGCGCCGTCCCGCGCGTCGTCGGCGGGGGCGGCGGACGCGGGGGCGGCGGCCGGGGCCGTGCCCGCCGGTCCCCGCTTCCCCCGGCGGCTGAGGAACACCCCGCCGCCGATGCCGGCGGCCAGGCCCATGCCGATCAGCCACACGGGGGAGAAGCCGCCGTTCTCGTCCTCGTCCGCGCCGGTCACCGAGGAGCCGGGCGCCTTGGTGCCGTCGGGCGCGGCGGAGGCGGCCGAGGCGGCGGCGGAGGGGAGCGAGGCGGGGGCCGGGCCGGAGTTCACCAGCATCTGGACGACGTTGCTGCCGCCGAAGTTGTACGGGTCCAGCCCGGTCGCCTTCGCCACCAGCAGCAGCGTCGCGGCGGACGCCGGGTTGACGCCCTGCTTGCCCTGCATCCAGGCGTAGCCGTTGCCCGCCAGCCAGTCGGCGGCGTCGGACGCCTGGTCCGGGTGCCCGGCCGCGACCAGGCCCAGCACGGCCCAGGAGGTGGCGTTGTAGTCGGGCGCGGGGGCGGCGCCGGGGAGCGACTGCATCAGCCGCTGCTTGCCCGCGGCCAGCCGCCCGACGAGGAAGTGCGCGTCCGCCTCGGCGGAGCTCTCGCGGGGCAGGGCGCCCTTCGCCCCGGCGGCGCAGTCCGGCGCGGCGGCCGGCTTCTCCCGGCGCGCGCCCGGCGCGACGGGCAGGGCGCCGCCGGCCGCGGCGAGCAGGGCCTGGGCGGAGGCGAGGTCGTTGGGCTCCAGCGCGCCGGACTTGTCGGGCTGGTACGCGAACGCGCCCCGCTTCGCCGCGGGGGCGTCGCAGCCGAGCTGGAAGGAGGCCAGGCCGTCGTAGGCGCTGCGGTCGTGCTTGCGCACCTGGGCCGGGTCGGCCTTGGCGGCGACGAGGGCGTTGACGGCGAGGCCGGTGGAGTTCCCGTCGCTGGCGCCGCCGGGGTTGTACGACCAGCCGCCGTCGGGGTTCTGGTGGCGGCGCAGCCAGGAGACGCCCCTGGCGGTGGCGGCGTCGTGGCCGCCGAGGGCGGTCAGGGCCTGGACGGCGAGCGCGGTGGCGTTGCTGTCCTCGGTGGCCGCGGTGCACGCGTCGGCGGTGTCGGCGCGGAAGGACGGCCAGCCGCCGTCGCCGCACTGCTGCCCGGTGAGCCACCGCACGGCGGCGTCGGCGGGCCGCACCTGGGCGGTGTGCAGGGCGAGCAGCGCCAGGGACTGCCGCCAGACGCCGTCGTAGGTCGGGTCGTCCTTGCCGTACAGGCCCGGGGGCACCGCCACCGGCGAGGGGGAGGCGGCGGACGCGGCCGGGGAGGCGGAGTCGTCGGCGAGGGCCGGTGCGGCGGCGGTGCCGGTGAGGAGCGCGGCGCAGGCGAGCGCGGCGCCGGCGCGGGCGGCGGCGGAGAGCATCAGCGGGTGTTGCCTTTCGGTGAGCGGTCGTGGCCGCCACCGTGCGGGCGCCGGCCGTCCGTAGACCTCGACGGGTGCCGGACGTCCGCTGCCGCGGGCCCGGGAAGCCGCTCGCCTCCGCCGGGCATTCCGACTCGCCCGCCTGGGGGGCGGGCTCACGGCTGCGTGGTCAGTGCCGGACTTGCACCGGCTTCCCCCGGACGGGAGGCGCATGGAGTTGTGTCGCGGACACTCTAACGGGCGCCCGCACGGGACCGCCCCGGGGGCGGGACAGGGGCCCGCGGGGCCGGGGCGCGCGGGTCCGGAACCCGCGGGGCCGCCGGGGCCCGCGCCCGGCGCGGACGCCCGGGAGGGGCGCTCACCCCAGGGTCAGCAGCCGGGCGGCGGTCTCCAGGTCGCCCCGGACCTCGGCGATGGAGGACCGGCCGGAGAGCCACGAGACCAGGGCCGACTGCCAGGTGTGCCCGACGACCCGGACGGCGGCGAGCTCCCCCGCGGTGGGCGGCCGGTCCAGCCCCATGGCGTCCACGACGACGGCGGTGGTGAGCCGGCCCACCCGGTCGGCCTCGGCGCCGGCCGACCGGTCGGCCGAGGTCAGCGCCCGCACCATCGCCTCGGCGAGCCGCGGCTCGCGCTGCAGTCGGTGGAAGGCGCGCATCAGGACGTCGGCGACCCGGGCCGCGGGGTCGTCCCCGGCGGGCGGGCGGCGGCGCAGCCGGTCGCGCATGAGCTGCAGCCGGTCCTCCATGACGGCGACCAGCAGGTGCGTCTTGGAGGGGAAGTAGCGGTACAGCGTCCCCAGGGCCACGCCCGAGCCCTCCGCGACCTCCCGCATCTGCACCGCGTCGAAGCCGCCCCGGCAGGCCAGCGCCGCAGCGGCCTCCAGGATGCGGCGCCGCCGCTCCTCCTGCCGCCCGGTGAGCGGTGCGCCCCCGGTACCGGCAGGATGGGAGGCGCCCGCCCCCGCGGTGCGGGCGCGGCCCGGCGCGGCCCGGCGGGCGTGCCCGGCCGGCCCGGTACGGGCGGCCGGTCCGGCGTGCGCGGCCGGTTCGGCGTGCGGGGTCGGACCTGCCGTCATGGGTGCCCCCCGTGGTCGGCTCCGGCGTGGCGCGAATCACCAGCCCTGCCTCCGGCGGGAGGCCCGCGGGCCGGTATCTTCGAGTTCTCCCAGATGTTCGATACTGAAACCTGTTCTACCCCACCCGCGGCGTCCGCGCCCGGGGCGGTGCGGGAAGAAGGAGCCGAGGGTGACCGCTCAGACCCAGGGGGCCGCCCGGGAGGCCGAGCAGCCGCTGCGCGTCGCGCTGCTGTCCTACAAGGGGAACCCGTTCTGCGGCGGCCAGGGCGTCTACGTCCGGCACCTCTCCCGCGAGCTGGCCCGCCTCGGGCACCGCGTCGAGGTCCTCGGCGGACAGCCCTACCCCGTGCTCGACGAGGTCGACGGCCCCGGCTCGGTCTCCTTCACCGAGATCCCCAGCCTCGACCTGTACCGCCAGCCCGACCCCTTCCGCACGCCCCGGCCCGGCGAGTACCGCGACGCCGTGGACCTGCTGGAGGTCGCCACCATGTGGACCGGCGGCTTCCCCGAGCCGCTCACCTTCTCGCTGCGCGCCCGCCGCTTCCTCGCCGCCCGCCGCGGCCGGTACGACGTCGTCCACGACAACCAGACCCTCGGCTACGGCCTGCTCGGCCTGGAGCGGCACGGCTTCCCCCTGGTCACCACCATCCACCACCCGGTCACCGTCGACCGCGAGCTGGAACTGGCCTCCGCCGCGGACCTCAAGCGCCGCCTGTCGGTGCGCCGCTGGTACGCCTTCACCCGCATGCAGAAGCGCGTCGCCCGCCGCCTGGACCACGTGCTCACCGTCTCCGGCAGCTCCCGCGACGAGATCGCCGCGCACCTGGGCGTCGACCGCGCCCGCATCGGCGTCGTCCCCATCGGCGCCGACACCCGCCTGTGGTCGCCGGACGCCTCCGTGCCGGTCGTCCCCGGACGGATCGTCACCACCTCCAGCGCCGACGTGCCGCTCAAGGGCCTGGTCCACCTCGTCGAGGCGCTCGGCAAGGTCCGCACCGAACGTGAGGCGCACCTGGTCGTCGTCGGCCGCAGCCGCGACGACGGGCCGGTCGCCGAGGCCGTCCGCCGCCTGGGCCTGGAGGGGCACGTCACCTTCCGCAGCGGCCTCACCGACGCCGAGCTGGTCGACCTCTACCGCTCCGCCGAGGTCGCCTGCGTCCCCTCCCTGTACGAGGGCTTCTCGCTGCCCGCCGCCGAGGCCATGGCCACGGGCACCCCCCTGGTCGCCACCACCGGCGGCGCCATCCCCGAGGTCGCCGGACCCCACGGGGAGACCTGCCTGGCCGTGCCGCCCGGCGACGCCGGCGCCCTCGCCGCCGCCCTCGGCCGGATGCTCGACGACCCGGAGCTGCGCGCCCGCATCGGCGAGGCCGGCCGCGAGCGCGTCCTGGCCCGCTTCACCTGGGAGCGCGCCGCCGCCCTCACCGCCGACCGGTACCGCGAGGCCGTCGCCACCGGCGCCGGGCAGCGGGCGCGCACCGGCCCCGGCTGGCGTTACGTCTGACGACCGCACCCCCGTACCCTTCCTGACGCACCACCACGCCACCGGGACCGTGCCGGCCGGCGCCGCAACGAATGGGAGCCACGCAGTGCTGACCGTCGACTTCTCCCGCTTCCCGCTCGCCCCCGGCGACCGGGTGCTCGACCTGGGCTGCGGCGGCGGCCGGCACGCCTTCGAGTGCTACCGGCGCGGCGCCGACGTGGTCGCGCTGGACCGCAACGCCGAGGAGATCGCCGAGGTCCGCCGGTGGTTCGCGGCCATGGACGAGGCCGGCGAGGCCCCCGCGGGCGCCCGCGCCACCGCCATGGAGGGCGACGCCCTCGCGCTGCCCTTCGAGGACGACTCCTTCGACCGGATCATCGTCTCCGAGGTGATGGAGCACATCCCGGACGACAAGGGCGTCCTCGCCGAGATGGTCCGCGTCCTGAAGCCCGGCGGCCTCATCGCGGTGACCGTGCCCCGGTGGCTGCCCGAGAAGATCTGCTGGGCGCTCTCCGACGCCTACCACGAGGTCGAGGGCGGCCACATCCGCATCTACCGCGGCGACGAGCTGCTGGAGCGGATGCGCGAGGCGGGCCTCGAGCCCTACGGCACCCACCACGCCCACGGGCTGCACTCCCCGTACTGGTGGCTCAAGTGCGCCTTCGGCGTGGACAACGACCGGGCGCTGCCGGTGAAGCTGTACCACAAGCTGCTGGTCTGGGACATCGTCAAGCGCCCGCTGGCCACCCGCCTCGCCGAGGCCGCGCTCGACCCGCTGATCGGCAAGAGCTTCGTCGCCTACGCCACCAAGCCCCACCTGCCCGCCGCCGCTGCCGCCGGTACCGGCACCGGCGCGCAGGAGAGCGGGGAGGGCGCGTGACCGCCGCCGAGGACCTGGCCGTCCCCGACGCGCTCGTGCTGCCCGGCGTCCTCGACGCCGCCCAGGCCGCCGCCACCGTGCGCACCATCCTCGCCGACCAGCGGCCCGACGGCGCCATACCGTGGTTCACCGGCGGGCACCTCGACCCCTGGGACCACACCGAGGCCGCCATGGCCCTCGACGCCGCCGGCGAGCACGCCGCCGCCGAGGCCGCCTACCGCTGGCTCGCCGCCAACCAGAACGCCGACGGCTCCTGGTACGCCTCCTACACCGACGGCGTGCCCGACAACCGGGCCAGGGAGACCAACTTCTGCGCCTACATCGCCGTCGGCGTCTGGCACCACTACCTCGCCACCGGCGACGACGCCTTCGTCGACCGGATCTGGCCCGCCGTGCGCCGGGCCGTCGACTTCGTCGTCGGCCTCCAGCTGCCCGGCGGCGCGGTCGCCTGGCGCCAGGACGAGGACGGCACCGCCGTCGGTGAGGCCCTGCTCACCGGCTCCTCCAGCATCCTGCACGCCCTGCGCTGCGCCCTCGCCCTCGCCGACCACCTGGAGGAGCCCCAGCCCGACTGGGAGCTCGCCGCCGGCCGCCTCGCCCACGCGGTCGCCCACCACCCCGAGCGGTTCCTCGACAAGGACCGCTACTCGATGGACTGGTACTACCCCGTGCTCGGCACCGCGCTGCGCGGCGCCGCGGCCCAGCGGCGCATCGCCGAGGGCTGGGACCGGTTCGTCGTCCCCGGCCTGGGCGTGCGCTGCGTCTCCGACCGGCCCTGGGTCACCGGCGGCGAGAGCGCCGAGCTCGCCCTCGCCCTGTGGGCGGTCGGCGAGTCCGACCGCGCGGTCGACGTCCTGCGCTGGATCCGCCACCTGCGGCACGACGACGGCTCCTACTGGACCGGCTACGTCTTCGAGGACGACGCGGTCTGGCCGGAGGAGCGCACCACCTGGACCGCCGGCTCGATGCTGCTGGCCGTGGCGGCGCTCGGCGGCGACCACGCCACCGTCGCCGTCTTCGGCGGCGAGCAGCTCCCGGCCGGGCTCGCCGTGGCGGACTGCTGCGAGGCCGGGGCCGCACGCGACGGCAGCCGCGCCTGAGGGCGCGGCCGCCGGTGTCGGTGCCGGTGGTGCTGTCGTGCCGGTGGGTGCTGCCGCGCCGGCGGTGCGCCGGGCGCGGGGTGCGCCGTTCCTCGGTGGTCCGCCCCCGCGGGCGTGCCGTGGGCCGTGGGCGTCGCGGGTCAGCCGCGGCGCGACACGACGCGGGCCAGCAGCACGCCGACGGCCGCGTACACCACGGCCGCGATGCCGTAGTTGACGGTGGTGCGCAGCTTGGCGTTGTCGATGGCGAAGAGGTTCCGGGACCAGGTGGCCAGCCAGTCGGCCGCGTCGTGGAACCACTGGACGACCGTGTTCGCGCGGTTGGCGTCGAACAGGAACAAGAGGATCCAGACGACCAGGACGGCTGCGGCTATGTTGGCCAGCAGCCTGACGATACGTGACAGTCCGCTCATGGACAGCGTCTTGCCCGTGCCGCACGAGCCAAACGCCCCGCCCGGAGTGCTCCGGGCGGGGCGTCCTGGACCGGCGGCGCGTCAGCCGCGCTCGATGCCCGACGTGTCGGTCAGCAGGCCGCGGCGGCCGTCCTGCAGCTGGGCCACCAGGGCCGCGCCGCGCTGCTCCACGGCCAGGAACCAGGTGCCCGGGGTCAGCTCGCCGACCGGCGGGCCCGCCGGGTCGTCCTCCGGCGCCAGCGGGCGCGGCGCGGGCACCGCGAACCAGAACGGCGCGAAGTCCGGCGCGGGGGCCGGGGCGGGTGCGGGGGCGTGCGCGCCGGCCGGGCCGCCGAAGGAGCCCTCCTGCGGCTGCTGCCCGCCCGGACCGGGCTGCTGCGCGGCGCCGCCCCAGGGCTGTCCGCCCGCGGGCTGCTGGGCGGCCGGGTAGCCGTAGCCGCCGTCCTGCCCGGGGCCGCCGGGGTAGCCGCCCTGCTGCGGGCCGCCGGGGTGGCCGCCCTGCTGCGGGTGGCCGGGGTGGCCGCCGGGACCGCCCTGCTGCGGGCCGCCCGGGTAGCCGCCCGGGTACGCGCCGCCCTGCTGGGGGCCGCCGGGGTGGCCGCCCTGCTGCGGGTAGCCGGGGTGGCCGCCCTGCTGCGGGCCGCCCGGGTAGCCGCCCGGGTACGCGCCGCCCTGCTGCGGGGCGGGCGCGGGCCGGGCGTCGGGGAGCAGCTTCGCCTGGAGGGCCGGCACCAGCGGCGTCGCGACCGCGGCGCCCGCGGTGACCAGCGCCGCCAGGAGCATCAGGTAGGTGCCGAAGGCGTGGTCCACGGAGTCGCCGAAGTCCACGCCGTCCGACGACGGCAGCGCCGCGAAGTAGCCGGAGCCGTTGGCGAACAGCGTCCACACCGCGCTCCAGGCGGCGAAGACGGTGAGGGCGGTGCCCCACTGGCCGAGCCGCAGGCCGGCGACCTGCTTGGCCTGCGCGGCCTCCCCCTGGGAGCGGGCGAGCAGCACCAGCGCCGCCCCCGCCAGGCCCGCCAGTACGACCGAGCCGAGAGTGACGAGGAAGCCGCTGTGCCAGGTGTTGTACGAGCAGGTGTCACCCGTGCAGTTCTTCTTCGCCGCCGAGTACAGCGGGAGGAAGGACGAGACGAGCAGCAGCAGTGCCCCGACGGCGACGGCGGCGTCTCCCCGTTTGAGAGAGCGCAGATTCACGGACGGTTCCCCTCGGTCGTGTCGCCGTGTTCGGCGTGAGTTGACGTTCGAACGGGACAGGAGCCTATCGACCCGGGCCGGTGAGGAAGGCGGTGAGGGCGTCGGCGAGGCCCTCCGCCGCGCGTCCGCGCCACTGAGGGTCCTTCATGCGCCGGGCGTCGCCCGCGTTGCGCATGTTGCCGCACTCGATGAACACCTTCGGCACCCGGGAGAGGTTCAGCCCGCCGAGGTCGCCGCGGACGTCGAGGCCGTCGTGCCCCAGGTACGTGGAGTACGCCTGGCCGGTCGCCGCCGCGAAGCGGTCCCGCAGCAGCAGCCCCAGCGTGCGGGACGGGCCGGTGATCGGCGCGGTGTCGGCCTTCCCCTCCTCGACCCGGGAGGGCAGGATCACGTGGAAGCCGTGCCCCCGGGCCGGTCCGCCGTCCCCGTGCACCGACACCGCGGCGTCCGCGTGCTCGCGGTTGCCCGCCGCCGCCCGCTCGTCGACGCAGGGGCCCCAGGCGCGGTCGCCGTCCTGGGTGAGCACCACCCGCGCCCCCTCGGCCTCCAGGAGGCGCTTCGCCCGCCGCACCACGTCCAGGGTGAAGGACGCCTCCGGGTAGCCGTCGTCGGTCGAGGTGCCCGTGGTGTCGCACTCCTTGCGGCCGTTGCCGATGTCGACGCTGCGGGCGATCTCCGCGGTGTGCGCGCCGTTGTGCGGGTTGTGGCCCGGGTCCAGCACCACCGTGCGGCCCGCGAGCGGCCGGCCGGCGTCCGCGGGCGGGACGGCGCGTCCGGAGGCGGACGGGCGGGGCCGGCCGGTGGGGGACGCGCTCCCGTCGGGCGACGGACCGCCGGAGGGCAGCGGGCCGGCGGGGGAGGCGTCCACGGAGAGGGAGCCGGACGCCGCGGCGTCCGGCCGGCCCCCGCCGCCGCCCGGCAGCGCCTGCCAGCCCAGCCACCCGGCCAGGCCGAGGGCGCCGGCGGTCCCGGCGGCGGCCAGCAGCCGCACCGCGGGCCGCAGACGCGGGGTCCGGTCGCCGTAGGGGGTGCCGAACAGGCCGTCGTCGGGCCCGTCGTGGTCGTCGTGCGGGCCGCCGCCGGGGGCGGGCGCGGCGGCGGAGGCGTTCCCGTCGTCGGGACCGTCGTCGGGGCGGGGGGAGTGGCGCAGGAAGGGCACGGTCGGGTCAGATCCCATCCCCGGTCCGCGACGCGAGGCCGTACCGGTGGGCGATCGGGTTCCAGGAGAGGACGAAGGACTGCTTGCTGCGGGTCGCCCGGGCGCTCCAGGCGTCGGCCTGCTGCCGGTCCGCGGTGCGGGGCGCGCCGCCCGCCGCGCAGCCGTCCGCGATCACCCGGTCGGCCCACCGGCGGTAGGCCCGGTCGGCGTCGGCGGACTGCTGCCAGGCCGAGCGCAGCAGCGCGGCGGCGGACCGGCCGCCCTGCAGCGCGCCCAGGTCCAGCCGGCCCAGCTCGGCGAGCAGCTGCTCGCGCTGGCCGGCCGCCTGGTCGAAGACGGCGGCGGCGCTCCGCATCGCCGCCGGGTCGGCGCAGCTCTCCACGGTGGCGACGGCGTTGCCGACCTGCCTGCGGGCCCCGGCGTTGCGGGACAGCAGCCGGTCCAGGGCCGCCGCCTGGGCCCGCGCCGCGGCCGGGTCCGCCGAGGCGGCGGGGGAGGACGGCGCGTCCGACGCCGGTGCGGAGGGCTGCGACGGACCGCCGGGCGGCGGCGGGGCCGGGGTGCCGCTGCCGACGGGGGACGCCGGGACGGAGGAGGAGGCGTTCGCGCGGGAGCCGCCGGAGCCGCCGCCCAGGGCCCACACCAGGCCCCCGCCCAGGGCCGCCGCGGCCAGCACCACGACGGCCGCGAGCAGCGCGGTCCGGCGGCCGTGGCCCGCGCCGCCGTCCTCCGGCGCGCCCGGGGGCATGCCGGGGACCGGCCCGGGCTGCTGCGGCGCGCCGTACGGCTGGGGGTACCCGTACGCCGGGGGCGCCGGGAGGTGGCCGTGGCCCTGCTGCGGCCCGGGCGCGCCGTAGCCCTGCTGCGGCCCGGGGTGGCCGTACGCGGGGGAGGGCTGCGGGTACCCGTACGCGGGGGAGGGCTGCGGGGGGCCGTAGCCCGGCGGGGGAGGGCCGAACCCGGCGGACGCTCCCGGACCGGCCGGGCCCTGCGGGTCCTGGGGCTGCGGGTCCTGGGACTGCGCGGGCTGCGGGACCTGGCGCGGGGACGGCGGGGGCGGCGGCGCGGGGGCCGCCGCGGGGGTGTCCATCGACGTCGGCAGGTACGGGCGGCCGCCCGGAGGAGGCCCGCCGGGACCGTCGCCCCCGGGCCCGCCGCCGGCCGGTCCCCCGTCCCCGCCCGGGGCGGCGGGGGCGCCGCCCCGGCCGGACCCGGGCGCACCGGTGCCCCGCAGCCGCTGGGTGCTGCCGTCGCCGCGTCTCACCCAGCCGCCGGCCCCGTCGCGCGCCGTCGGGTCCCAGACCGCCGGTGCGCCCTCGTCGTCGTTCGCCATCCCGTCTCCCCGCACGGTCGCCGCGGGCCCGCCGCGCCGCGGCCCGTGGAGCTCTCCGGCCGCACGCCCGTGCCGCCGCAGGGGCCACCGTACCGGGCACGGGACCCGGGGTCCGCGCGCACGCCCCTCCCGGCCGGGCCGGTGGTCACGCCGCGCGGCGCAGCACCCGCAGCGAACCGGTCACCGAGACCTCCTCGAACCCCTCGGCCAGCGCCCGCAGGTACACCCGGTAGGGCGCCTGCCCGCCGTCGGCCGGGTCGGGGAAGACGTCGTGCACCACCAGCAGGCCGCCGTCGGCCAGGTGCGGCACCCAGCCCTCGTAGTCCGCCGTGGCGTGCTCGTCGGTGTGGCCGCCGTCGATGAACACCAGCCCCACCGGCGACCCCCACACGGCCGCCACCTGCGGCGACCGCCCGACCAGGGCGACGACGTGGTCCTCCAGCCCGGCGGCGTGCAGGGTCCGGCGGAAGCGCGGCAGGGTGTCCATCCGGCCGACCTCCGGGTCCACCAGCGTCGCGTCGTGGTACTCCCAGCCCGGCTGCTGCTCCTCCGAGCCCCGGTGGTGGTCGACCGTCAGCGCCACGGTGCCGGCGGCGCGGGCGGCCGCGGCGAGCAGGATCGCCGAGCGGCCGCAGTAGGTGCCGATCTCCAGCACCGGCAGCCCGGTGCGCGCGGCGGCGTCCGCGGCGGCCGCGTACAGGGCCAGGCCCTCGTCCACGGGCATGAATCCGGTCGCCGCCTCGAACGCCGCCAGGACCTCCGGCCCCGGGCGGGCCGCGGTGCCGGTGGTCCCGCCGATGCCGTGCGCCATGTGCTGCTCCCTGTTCCCCGGACGGGCCCCGCCGCTTCCGCGGCCGGGCCGGTCCGCCGTGTGCCGGTGCCGTCCGTGCGGTGCGCCGTCCGTGCCGTCCGCCGTCCGTGCCGTGTGGTGGGCGCGGGCGGTGCGCGCCGCGCGTCCGGTGGACCCTACTCGACGGCGCGGACCCGCCGCCGGACCGGCCCCGGGCTGCGCCGGCCGGTGGTTACCGGCGGGTAGAGGACCGCCCGCCGGGGGTTCCGGAGGCCTGCCGCATGCGTTATACATGGTCCCGCGGCCGGAACACCCTCCGGCCCGCCCCGTGGACGGCGGCCCAGGGCCGCAGCGGACGGCCCCGGCGCGGCCGCAGGTGCGGACGGCCGCGCCGGGGCTCCCCCCTCCCGGGCCGCACCCGGCCCGTGCACCCGGGGCCAGCCCCCGGTCCGCAGTCCCCGCACCGCACCGGACCGGACCGGCCCCGGACCGGCCCCGGACCGGCGGGACGAACCGACGGGAGCCGTGCCGTGCGCGCAGCGATCCTCCACGAGACCGGCCAGGAGCACCTGGAGGTCCGCGACGACGTCGAGACGGTGCCGCTCGGACCGGGCACCGTCCGCGTCCGGCTGCGCGCCGCGGGCCTGTGCCACTCCGACCTGTCCGCGATGAGCGGCGTCCTGCCGCAGCCCGCGCCGTTCGTCCCCGGCCACGAGGGCGCCGGCGACGTGGTCGAGGCCGGGCCCGGGGTCACCGGCCTGGAGCCGGGCGACCGCGTGGTCCTCTGCTGGATGCCGCCCTGCGGCGCCTGCCCGCACTGCCGCCGCGGCCAGGGCCACCTGTGCACGGCGAGCCTCTCCCGGCTGCGCACCCCCGGCTTCCGCTTCGCCGGCGGCACCGGCCTGTACGGCTTCTACAGCGTCGGCGCCTTCGCCGAGGAGGTCGTGGTCGCCGCCGGGAGCGCCCTCAAGGTGCCCTCCGACGTGCCCTACGAGGTGGCGGCCCTGGTCGGCTGCGGGGTCACCACCGGGGTGGGCGCCGCCGTCAACACCGCCGCCGTGGCCCCGGGCTCCACCGTGGCCGTGATCGGCTGCGGCGGCGTCGGCGTCGCCGCCGTGCAGGGCGCCCGCGTCTGCGGCGCCGCCCGGATCGTGGCCGTCGACCCGGTCGCCTCCCGCCGGGAGCGCGCCCTGGCCTTCGGCGCCACCGACGCCGTCGCCCCCGAGGAGCTCAGGGCCGCCGGGCGGCGGCTCACCGAGGGCGGCTTCGACTACGTCTTCGAGGCCGTCGGCCGCTCCGCCACCGTCCGCGCCGCCTACGACGCGGCCCGCCGCGGCGGCGCCGTGGTGGTCGTCGGGGCGGGCGCCCGCGACGACCGGGTGTCGTTCTCCCTCGGCGAGCTCTTCTTCGACGAGAAGCGGATCCTGCCCTCGATGTACGGGGGCGGCGACGTGCGGCGCACCGCCGACCGCGTGCTGGACCTGTGGCGAGCCGGGCGGATCGACCTGGAGGGCATGGCCACCCACCGGGTGGCGCTGGAGGACGTCGGCGACGCGCTCGCCCTGATGCGCGCGGGCGAGGGCCTGCGCACCCTGGTCTCCTTCGGCTGAGCCGTCCCGCCCGGCGCCGGGCGGGACGGCCGGTCCGCGGCGCCGGCTCACCCGTCCCGGCGGGGGAGCTCCCCCGGCCGGTCGGCGATGCCCTGGCCGAGGACGGCGGTCGAGGTCACGGCGGTGCCCGCGCTGCCCCACGGGCCGTCCCGGAGCAGGACCTCGCGCTCGCCGAGGAGCCGCAGGCTGCCCCGGTTGAAGATCCACTCGGTGCGTTCGCCCCCGTGGTCGCGCACGACGGCCGTGCCGTGCCGTCCGGCCGCGTCCACGGCGTCGGGCACGACCGCCACGCCGGGGATGCGGGCCGCGGCGCGGTACAGGGCGGCACCGGTCCCGGGCGGCACCGCCGTGCCGCGCAGCAGGTCGCCGATGGTGGTGAACGCCTCCTGGTCCGGGCCGGTGGTGGAGCCGGTGCCGGGGCCGTGGCCGGGGACGGTCTCGGCGTAGATCCTCCGCAGCAGGGCGCCGGGGTCGGCGGGGAGCCGCTCCAGGAGCCGGTAGGTCGGACTGTTCAGCGTGCCGTCGCCGGGGGCGTCCAGCCACCGCGTGCCGCCGCCGTCGCGCTGCAGGGTGGGCCCGCTGCCGTCGACCGACGTCCACTCCTCGCGGTCCGCCGACACCCGCTCGGTCCGCCCGGTGTCCCCGTCCAGCGACGTCGTCCAGCCGGTGACGCGGACGTAGCCGTACCGGTGGCCGGGGACCGGGGATCCGGGCCCCTCCGCGGCGGCCAGGGCGGCGCGCTCCAGCAGCCGCACCGCGCCCGGCGAGGCCGCGTGCCGCGCGTGCCCGCGCTCCCGGGTTCCGGGAGAGCCCGCCGGGGCCGTCCCCGTCGGCAGGCCGCCGACGCCGACGGTGAGCGCCAGGGCGCCGGCGGCGACGGCCGCGGCCGCCGCCGGGAGCAGGGCCGGGCGCCGCCGCCGGCCGGACCGTCCGGGGGAGGGCGGGGCCGCGGGGCCGGCCGCGCGGGCCGGGCCTCCCCCGGGGCGGTGGTGCCGCTCGGCGCGGGGGTCCGGATCCGCCGGACGCGGCAGGAGGCGGCCGGCCTCCCCGGGCACCGGTTCCTCGTGCTCCCCGGACCGCTGCCGGAAGGGGATGGTCACCTGATCTCCTCTCAGTGGTGCGGAACGGGGTGCGGGACGGGGTGCGGACCCGGGGCGCGGACGGGCCGTGCGGGGCCGCCGCCCGGTGGGGCCGCCCCGGGGGGCTCAGAACCGTCCGACGCCGCCGAGGATCCTGCCGTCCCGGTCGAAGACGCTCACCTGCCCCACCTGCCCGCCGGTGTGCGCCCAGGCGGCGAACGCCCCGGCGATGCGCTGCGCCTCCCGGCTCTCCCCGGAGGCCAGGTCCGTGGAGACGTAGGCGTTGCCGGTGCTGCCGTCCCACTGACCGGACAGCGCCGTCACGTGCCGGACCGCCTCCCTCTGCTCCGCCGTCCCCTCCCGGTCGGTGCGGGCCAGGAAGGCCCTCCTGTCCTCCGCCGGGACGGTGGGCACCCCCGAGGGGAAGGCGCTGACGGTGTGCACCTCGCTCGGCACGGCCACGGTCTCCGTCGAGCAGGAGGAGGCGCCGAGGACGGCGGCTGCGGCCAGGGCCGCGGCGGCGAGGGGTCGCTCCAGTCGCTCCAAGGGGGCCCCTTCCGGGGGACGGGCCGCCTCCGCCGGGGCGGTGGGGCGGCGGGGGCGGTCGTCAGACGACGAGGGCGTCCGCCCTGTCGTTCCAGCTGCCGCCGGTCCGGTAGCCGACCTTCGTGAAGTCCTTCACGCATGCGTCGGCGGGCAGGAGCAGTTCCGGATCCGGCATGAGCGGGCGCCAGTCGTAGAGCCCGCCGCGGCCCACCGCCTTGAGGTCGCAGGCCGAGCTGGCCTTGTCGCGGAAGTCCCACTCCTGCAGCCGCTTCGTCCCCGGGGCGGACCAGCGCAGCATCCTGCCCCGGTAGCCGGCGTCCTGCCAGAGGCAGACGTAGGAGGCCGGGCAGGACTCCGTGGAGCGGGCGTAGCCGGGCGGGACGGGGTCGGCGGGGGCCGTGGTGACGGGCCCGACGCCGTAGCCGTCGCCGTCCGTGGGGTCGCCGTCGCCGGCGGCCTCCGCGGCGGCCCGCGCGGCGCCGGAGCGGAGCGTCCGGGGCTGCGGGTGTGCGGCGTCGTAGGCGGCCACCGCCGCGTCGGCCTCGGCCGTCGTGTCGAAGCAGCCGACCGACCCGTCCGGGAACTCGTTGCAGACGCTCGCGCCGTCCCAGCCGTCCGCCAGGTCGATCGTCCTGCCGTCGTGGTCGGCGAGCACGCCGCCGCCGGTTCCGCCGCCGTCGGCGGCGTGGGAGGCGGGGACCGGTGCGAGCACGAGGAGGGCCGCCGATAACGCCGTGCCCGTCATGCGCCTGCTGCCGCGCAAGTCCGCCTCCCTGGACGTCCGGGGGGAGGCGTCCGCCGCTCCCCCCTGAGCAACGGGCGGCATCCTAGGGAGCAAGGAGGAAGTCGTCAAATTCCTTCACAAATGGACATGGTGACGTCCATTTCGCCCGTCCCCGGGGGTGCCCGTCCCCGGGGTTCGCCCGGCCCGGGGGCGTGTCCCGGGCTGCGGCCCCCGCCGACCCCGCCGACGGACCACCCGGGCGCCCCCCGCCCGGGCATCGTCCCGCCTCCGTCCCGGCCGCGGGCCCCGCCCCGGACGCCGCTCCGCCCCGCCGCGGGGCGGCGGGGCGGAGCGGCGGGTCCCGGACCGGTCGGCGCCGCCCCCGGTCCGGGCCCCGCGGTGCGGAAGCGGCCGGCTACACCCCGCCGGACATCCCGGGGAAGGACCACCCCGGGGCCGGCGGCCCCGACAGGGCGCTCCCCGCACGGCGGTGGCGGCCGTGCCCGGCCTCCGGCTCCAGGACGGCGTCGTCGTTGCGCGCGACGGGCCCGCGGTGCCGGCCGGCCCCGGCGCCCGCAGCCACCGCCTCGGCGGCGCGCTTCTCTGTGGTGTCGGTGAAGGCTTCGGACATCAGATGCGTTCTCCGTGGGAGGGGTCAGGACTGGACGGTGCCGCACGGCGGTGCACGCCGTGCGGGTGCACCGCGGGACCCGGTCGCGGACCGGGGCCGGGCCGCCGGGGCGGCCGCTCGGGTGGATCACCCTACCCAGGCGGTCACGGCCGGTGCACGCTCGGTCCCGCCCCGTCGGCGGACCGCCGCGGCGCGCCCCGGAGGGCCCGCCCGCGGGACGGGTGACGGACCGTCGTCCGACCGGCCGTCACCCGGCGCTCCCGGCCGCCGCGCCCGCAGGTCAGGAGGGGCGGCCCGTGCGGAGGAAGCCCGCCAGCAGCTCCCGCACGACGGGCGCGCCCTCCTCCGCCAGGAGCTCGTGCCCCGCCCCCGCCGACTCCACACACCGGAAGTCGGACCCCTCCGCGCGCCCCGCCCGCAGCAGCCGCTCCCGCAGCGCGCGGGAGTGCGCCACCGGCACCACCTCGTCGCGGTCGCCGTGCACCACCAGCAGCGGCGCGGTGATGCGGTGGCAGACCTCCAGGACGTCGCGGGGCCCGCGTGCGTCGTCGACCGTCGCGCCGCCGCCGAGCCGGGCGGTGAGCGCCCGCACCGGGGCGGCCGCCTCGGCGAGCAGCCGCGCCCCGGAGAGGAACGGCGCCACGGCCGCGCAGCGCGACACGTGGCCGTCGGGGGCGTGGGCGGCGGCCAGCAGGGCCAGGAACGCGCCGTAGCTGATCCCGAACAGGGCGGGCGGCTCCAGTCCGAGGGCCGCCCGGCGGGGCGCCAGGTCCGCCAGCAGCGCCAGGACGTCCTCCAGGTCGGGGCCGCCCCAGGCGCCGTGCAGGCACAGGGCGTGCTCGGGCCCGTACCCGGTGCTGCCCCGCTGGTTGGGCGCGACCACGGCCAGCCCCTCGGCCGCCAGCCGCTGCAGCGTCGGGTCGAACTCCAGCCGCCAGGCGTCGGCCGGTCCGCCGTGCAGCGCCACGACCAGGTGGCGCGCGGTGGACCAGCCGGCCCCGCCGTAGACGACGGCCTCCATCGGACCGGCCGCCCCGCACAGCTCCACGGCGGCGGCGGGGTGCCAGCGGCCGCCGCCGGGCCCGGCGCTGCCGTCGAGGCGCCAGCCGGGCGGCCCGGGAGGCGTGTCCGGGGACGGCGTGTCCGGTGACGGCGTGCCCGGGAACGGGGTGCCGGGCGGCGGTGCGCCCTGCGGCGCGCGGGGCGGTACGGGCGCGGCCGCCGGGCGCCGCGCCGCGTCGACGTCGAGGGTCGCCAGCGCCGCCGGGTGGTCCGGGGCCGAGTACGGGATGCGCAGCCCCGCCCGCGACCAGTGGGCCACCGCCCCGAACCGGCCCGCCGGTGCGGGCAGCAGCTCCAGCCCCCCGCCGGACGGCCGCCACAGCGCCAGTGCCGAGCCCGCGCCCCGGTCGAGCTGCACGGCGACGCGCCGCTCCGCCGCCGGCCCGGGGGAGGCCGCGGCCTCCACGGCCACCGGCCGCACCAGCGCGCCCGGCACGTGCAGGCACTCGGGGAAGCGCAGCGGCTCCTCCGCGCCGAGCACGCCCCAGCCGAGGCGGTCGGTGCCCGGGGCGTCGCTGCGCACGACGGCGAGCCGGGTGTCCGGGTCGAAGAGGACCAGGCGGTCGCTGCTGCCCTCGGCGATCTCCAGCAGCGGCGACACGGTGCCGTCGGCGAGGTCCAGCGCGACGCTGCGGACGGTCCCGCCCGCGACCCGGTCCAGGGCCAGCAGCCGGCCCTGCCGGTCGAGCCACACCCCGCCGCCGAAGAGCCCCGCCAGCTCGGCGGCGCGGCGGGGTGCCGATCCGTCCCCGGCGACCAGCCAGACGGTGGTGACGTGCCGGGCGTCGCCCGCCAGGGCCACCGCGACGGGGGCGCCGGGCCCGGCGCCGGGCGGCACGGGCACCGGCAGCAGCCGCAGGGCGGCGGCGCGCAGCGTCCCGACGGGCTGCTCGCCCTCGGGGGAGAGGACCGCCGACCGGTGCAGCTCCCCGTCGTGGCGGCAGACCAGCACCCGGCCGTCGGCCAGTGCCACCAGCTGGGCCTGCAGACTCTCCGAGCGGCGTCCGGCGGGCGGCAGCGGCACGGGCGCGGGCGCGGCCCCGGGCCGGTCCAGCCGCCAGCTCTCGGCGTACCACCCGCCGCCGTCGGCGGCGGCCAGGCAGGCCGCGTGGGAGCCGTCGGCGGCGAAGGTGAAGGAGACGCGGCGCAGGGCCGGTGCGGCGGTCCGCGTGGTGAGGGTCATGCGGAGGCCGTCCGTGCGGCCTCCGGCCCGGAGGGGGGCGCGCCGCGGAAGGGCCGGGCGCGGCCGTCCGGCCCGGCGCCCGCGGCCGGTGCGGCGGTCGGACGCCCGGGCGGCCTCCGGACGGGCGGCGGCGCCGTCCGCGGCCGGACCGGCCGGGGGCGTCCGCAGCGGCGCGTGCCGGGCCGTGTCCGGTCATGTGCGCCGGTGGGGCGCAGGGGCCCCTCCCGCCCGTCGGCGGGGGAGGAGGGACTCCGGTGCGGTGCACCGCAGGACGGAGGGCCGACGCCGTCCCGGGCGTACCCGGACGGCTCGGACGAGGCGGCGGGGCGCCGTGCCCGGGGGCACGCCGCGCGCCGGACGGGCGCGGCCGGCCACGGCCCGGGGGTCGGCGGCCGGACCGCGCTCCGGAGGGCGCCGGCGGTGGACCCCCATCCACCACCGGCACCCCCGGGCGCGGCCGCGGCCGCCCGTGCGTCCTCCGCCGGCCTGCGGCCCCCGGTCACGTGCCGCGGTGTGCCCTTCCCCATGCCTGCACATCCCTGCCTCGGACCCGTGGCGACCGCATGCCGGCCGGCTTCGGAAACCGGGGCGGGAATGGACGTTCTTCCGGTCCCCCTGACCCATCCGGCCCATTCCCGCCCCGTCGCAGCACCGAAGGTACGGGCGGTTCCCGGCGGCCCTCAACGCGATCACCGGCCCTTCACCCGTACGGGTGGTCCGCGGCGGATTCCGCTCCCGCGGCCGGTCCGCAGCCCCCATCGTCACGCGCCCCGCGCCCGCGCGTGCCGCACGGCCGCGGCCCGGTCCGCCCCGCGTCCGACGGCCGCCCGGCCCGCGTTCGACGGCCGTCCGGCCCGCGCCCACGCCCGCGCCCGCGCCCGCGCGTGCCGGAGGACCGGACGGCGGCCGCCCCGCCCGCCCTCCGGTCCGCACCCCGTCCGGGCCCCGCGGGCCCGCCCTCGTCACTCCCCGCGGGCGAGCCTCCGCCGCACCTCGCGCGTCCGCAGGTACGCCGCCACGTCCTCGTACCGCTCGCCCTGGTTGGCGAACTCCACGTACGCCTTCGCCCGCTGCAGCCAGTCCAGCGTCGAGGGCCGCACCCGGCCCGCCGCCGCCAGCAGCCCCGGCGTGCCGAGCGGGGGCTCGCCGCCCGTCGCCAGCGCCTCCTCGATCAGCTCGTCCACGGCGTGCTCCACCACGGCCCGCAGGTCGGCCCCGGAGTACAGCGCGGTGCGGGCCGCGACCGCCGCCGCGTCCACCCCGTCCCGCCCGGGGACCGCGGCCGCGTGCACCCGCAGGATGTCCGCGCGGGCGGCCTCGTCCGGCGGCGGCACGAAGACCACCCGGTCGAAGCGGCCCGGCCGCAGCATCGCCTCGTCCACGTCCCAGGGGGCGTTGGTGGCGGCCATCACGGTCAGGCCGGTGTTGTCGGAGCCGATCGCGTCCAGCTCCTGCAGCAGCACGTCCACCAGCCGCCGCGCCTCGGACCCGCGGTGCTTGTGCCGCGCGTACGCCAGCCCGTCCAGCTCGTCCAGGAAGAGCACGCACGGGCCGACGGCGCGGGCCGTCTCGAAGGCCTGGTGCAGGTTGCGCTCCGAGACGCCCTGGTAGGGGTCGATCACGTCCTCGATGCGGACGTTGAGGAACGGCAGCCCGCACTCGCCCGCCGTGGCCCGCGCCAGCAGCGTCTTGCCGCACCCGGGCGGCCCGTACAGCAGGACGCCGCCGCCCGCCCGCCGGCCGTACCGCTCGAACAGCTCCGGCCGGGAGCGGGGGAGCACCACCATGCGGTGGACGAGCTTCTTGACCTCCGCCATGCCGCCGACGTCGGCGAAGGTCGTCGACTCCGGCCCGGCGTCGTCGTACGGGCCGCCGGCGGCGCCGTCCGCCCCGTCGGCGCGCACCCGCAGCCGGTCGGCGCCGCTGCGCTCCGCCACCCGGTCCTCGACCTGCCGTTGCAGCGCCGCCACCCCCTCCACGACGCCGGCCTGGCGGGCCGCCTCCAGGCAGGCCCGCGCCAGGTCCAGCCGGTCGGCCTCCAGGGCGGCCGCGCCGACCTGGAGCAGCGACTCGGGGGGCAGCGCCCCCGCCTGGAGCAGCACCTCGAAGTGGGCCAGCGACTCCCCGCCGCGGCCGTCCGCGAGCAGCGCCTCGGCGAGGATCAGCCGCAGCATGGCGTCGTCGGGGCCGGCCTCCACGGCCCGCCGCAGCGACTCGATCCGGTCCTCGCTCACAGGACCCCTCTCTTCATCAGCCCCCGCACCACCGGGGGCGCTATCCAGGAGTACGCGCAGAACGCCAGCCAGGCGAGGGCCGCCGGGGTGGCCGCCGCCCCCAGGCCGACGAGCCGCAGGGCGGCGTGGACCACGACCACCGTGATCCAGATCTGGAAGGCGCTGAAGCGCCGGAACGGCCGCAGCGGCCGCAGCAGCCAGTGGTCGGCCGCCCGCAGCTCGCGGGCCGCCGCCACGGCGTGCCGGTTCTGCGGGTTGTTCGCGGCGGCGGCCCGGAAGCCCGCGTAGGCGGCACCGGTGTCGCCGCGGTGCGAGGCCGCCAGGCCGCGCAGGGCGTGGGCGCCCGCGTCGTCGGGGTCGGCGGCCAGCAGCCCGGCGGCGATCCGCCGGGCCTCGTCGTGGTCGCCGCGGGCGATCGCCAGCACCGCCCGGGTGTGCGCGACCGGCCGGGCTCCGGGCTCGGCGGCCGCGGCCCGCTCCAGGAGCAGCCGGGCCTTGTCGTGCTGTCCGGCGAAGCCGCACATGCGGGCGTAGGTGCAGAGCAGCCAGACGTCCTCCGGGTCCAGCGCCAGGCCCTGCAGGCAGGCCCGCTCGGCCTCGGGGGTGCGGCCGAGGTCGGCGAGGGCCTGGGCGAGGACGCCCAGCAGGCCGGTGTCCGGGCCGTGGGCGGCCAGCCCGCTGCGGGCGATGTCGACGGCGGCCGCGTCCTCGTCCGCCAGGTGGTGGGCCAGGGCGCGGATCCGGAACGCCCGCGCCGAGACCGCCTCCTCGCCCGTGACCCGGGACAGCTCGTCCAGCGCCCGGTCGGGCCGGCCGCGCTCCAGCCAGTGCCCGGCCAGGTCCAGGGCCCCGGCGCTCATCCCGCCACCGCTCCGGACACCGCCCCGGCCAGGGCCGCCGTGCCCGCGGTCTCCAGGGCGCCGAGGACGAGGACCGCCGCGAGCCCGGTGCGCAGCAGCGGCGCGTGCTCCCCGCCCCGCAGGACGAAGACCCGGTCCCGCTCGCGCTGCAGGTGCGCCTGCACCAGGTACGCCGCCACCGCCAGCACCCGCAGCACCGGCAGCTCGGTCGCGCCGATCCGGGAGCCCCCCGCCACGAGCAGCGCGGCCGTCGCCGCCAGGGCGGCCGCACCGGCCGCCGCGACGCCCGCCACCCTGCCGCGCGGCAGGCCGAGCCGGACGGCGTTCGCCACCGCGACGGCGGTGCCGGCCAGGGTGCCGCCGAAGAAGGCCACGTACCCCTGGGAGGAGAGCCGCCACGGGCGGCCGGTGCCGGGCGGCTGCCGCTGCAGCGTCGGCTGGAGGAGCGGATCGGTCGATGTCACGCGCGCAGTCTGGCGCACCCGGCCGACCGGTGACCAGCCGGACCGGCCGCCGCCCGGCGGCCCACCCCGCCGACCGGCGGGGGCGGGCGCCGGGCGCGGTGCGCGGTAGTCTCGACCCGTGCCCAGACTGTCCGACGTCATCAGCGTGCTCGAGGAGCTCTACCCGCCGCGGTGGGCGGAGCCGTGGGACGCGGTGGGCCTGGTCTGCGGCGATCCGCACGCCGAGGTCTCCCGCGTCCTGCTGGCCGTGGACCCCGTCCAGGCCGTCGTCGACGAGGCCGTGGCCTGGGGGGCCGACCTGGTGGTCACCCACCACCCCCTCTACCTGCGGGGGACGAGCAGCGTCGCCGCGACCACCCCCAAGGGCCGCGTCGTGCACACCCTGATCCGCAACGGCGTGGCGCTGCACGTGGCCCACACCAACGCCGACCACGCCGATCCCGGCGTCTCCGACGCCCTCGCCGAGGCCGTCGGGCTGCGCGTCACCGGTCCGCTGGTGGCGGACCCGACCGACCCGGCGGGCCGCCGCGGCACCGGCCGCGTCGGCGAGCTGCCCGAGCCCGAGCCGCTCTCCGCCTTCGCCGTGCGCGTGGCGGCGGCCCTGCCCGCCACCGCCGCCGGGATCCGCATCGCGGGCGACCCGGACCGCCGGATCGCCCGCGTCGCGGTGTGCGGCGGTTCCGGCGACAGCCTCTTCGAGGCGGTGCGCGCCGCCGGCGCCGACGCCTACGTCACCGCCGACCTGCGCCACCACCCGGCGTCCGAGGCGTCCGAGACCGCGCCGGTCGCCCTGGTCGACGCCGCGCACTGGGCCACCGAGTGGCCCTGGCTGCGGCTGGCCGAGCGCGACCTCGCCGCCGAGGCCGAGCGGCGCGCCTGGGCCCTGGAGATCAAGGTCTCCACCCTGGTCACCGACCCGTGGACGGCCCACGCGCCCATGCCGAACCCCACCGACTGACCGTCCGCCCCCACGCATCCCAGGAGCCTCCGCTGAACGCCGCGCCCGCCGACCAGATCCGCCTGCTGGACCTGCAGGCCCTCGACTCCCGCCTCGACCAGCTGGCGCACCGGCGCAGGAGCCTGCCCGAGCACGCCGAGATCGAGAAGGCCACCGCCGACCACACCGCGCTGCGCGACCTGGTCGTCGCCGCCGAGACCCAGCTCGGCGACACCACCCGCGAGCAGACCAAGGCCGAGCAGGACGTGGAGCAGGTCCGCGCCCGCGCCGCCCGCAACCAGCAGCGGCTGGACTCCGGCGCCGTCACCTCGCCCAAGGACCTGGAGAACCTCCAGCACGAGATCGGCTCCCTCGCCCGGCGCCAGTCCGACCTGGAGGACGTCGTCCTCGACGTCATGGAGCGGATGGAGTCCGCCCAGACCCGCGTCACCGAGCTGACCGCGCGCCTGGAGCACGCCACCGTCGTGCTGGAGGAGGCCGTCGCCCGCCGCGACGCCGCCTTCGCCGAGATCGACGCCGACGCCGCGAAGGTCGCCCGCGACCGCGAGGCCGTCGCCGCCGTCATCCCCGCCGACCTGATGAAGCTCTACACCCGCCTGCGCGAGCAGCAGGGCGGCGTCGGCGCGGCCCGCCTGCACCAGCGGCGCTGCGAGGGCTGCCACGTCGAGTTCTCCACCGCCGACCTCAACGCGGTGAAGGCCGAGCCCGCCGACGCCGTGGTGCGCTGCGAGAACTGCGGCCGCATCCTGGTCCGCACCTCCGACTCGGGGATCTGACGCCGTGTCCGACCGCAGGCTCGTCGTGGAGGCCGACGGCGGCTCCCGGGGCAACCCGGGGCCCGCCGGGTACGGCGCCGTCGTCCGCGACGGCGACACCGGCCACCTCCTGGCCGAGGCCGCCGAGTACATCGGCCGCGCCACCAACAACGTCGCCGAGTACCGGGGCCTGATCGCGGGCCTGCGGGCGGCGCACGCCATCGACCCGGACGCCCGCGTGGACGTGCGCATGGACTCCAAGCTGGTCGTCGAGCAGATGTCCGGCCGCTGGAAGATCAAGCACCCGGACATGCGGCCGCTCGCGGCCGAGGCCCGCTCCGTCTTCCCGGCCGGGCGGGTCGCGTACGCGTGGATCCCGCGCGAGCGCAACAAGGACGCCGACCGGCTCGCCAACGAGGCGATGGACGCGGGCAAGGCGGGGCGGCAGTGGGAGCCCCGGCCCCTCGCGCCCGCCCGGACCGCCGCGGAGCCCGCCGCCCCCGCCGCGGCGCCCGCCGCGCAGGAGCAGGCCCCGGCCCGCCCCGCCGGCTGGTCCGGCGACGTCGGGACCGCCACCACCTTCGTGCTGCTGCGCCACGGCGAGACCCACCTCACCCCGGAGAAGCGGTTCTCCGGCAGCGGCGGCAGCGACCCCGAGCTCTCCGACCGGGGGCTGTGGCAGGCCGAGCGGACCGCCGAGGCGCTCGCCGCCCGCGGCACCGTGCAGGCCGTCGTCTCCTCGCCGCTCAAGCGCGCCCGGCAGACCGCCGAGGCCGCCGCCGCCCGCCTCGGCCTCGACGTCCGCATCGACGAGGGCCTGCGGGAGACCGACTTCGGCGCCTGGGAGGGCCTGACCTTCGCCGAGGTGCAGGAGCGGTACCCCGCCGAGCTCGACGCCTGGCTGGCCTCCCCGAAGGCCGCGCCCCCCGGCGGCGAGAGCTTCGCCGCCACCGCCCGCCGGGTCGCCCTCTCCCGCGACAAGCTCCTCGCCCGCCACCCGGGCCGCACCGTGCTGCTGGTCACCCACGTGACCCCGGTCAAGACCCTGGTGCGGCTCGCCCTCGGCGCCCCGCCCGAGGCGCTGTTCCGGATGGAGCTCTCCGCCGCGTCGCTCTCCGCCGTCCAGTACTACGCCGACGGCAACGCCTCGCTGCGGCTGCTCAACGACACCGGCCACCTGCGGGGCTGAGCCGCCGGCCCGCGTCCTCCCGCGACGGGCGGGCGCGGGGCCGGGCGGGCGGGTACGGCCCGCGGGCGGTCCTCAGAGCTCGCGGACGACGACGTCCAGCTGCCGCGGCCGCCCGGCCGCGGCCGGCTGCTCCTCCACGGTGTACTTGAGGTCGCGCAGCGCCGTGACCAGCCCGCCGGTGTCCCGCGGCTCCGCCCCCGCCTGGAGCAGGTCGCGCACCAGGCGGCCCTTGGTCGCCTTGTTGAAGTGGCTCACCACCGACCGCTTCACCACCCCGCCGGCCTCGCGCTCGTGCAGCACCCGCACGGTCGCCGTCCGGGCGGCCACCTCGCCGGCGGGCCGCCACGCGGCCGCGTACGCCGCCGAGCGCAGGTCCAGCACCGGGCCGGCGTCCGCGGCGGCGGCCTCCGTCAGCGCCTGCGCCGCCTCGCGGCGCCAGTACGGGCCGAGCGCGCCCAGCGGCGGCAGCTTCACGCCCATCGGGCAGCGGTACGGCGGCACCCGGTCGGTGATCCGCAGCGCCCCCCACAGGCCGGAGAAGACCAGCAGCGACCGCTCCGCCGCCGCCCGCGCCGGCCCGGCCAGCGTGCCCAGGTCCAGCGCGTCGTACAGCACGCCGGTGTACAGCTCCCCGGCGGGCAGGGCGGGCGCGGTCCGCAGGGCGGCGTTGCGCGCCACCTCCCCGCGCAGGGTCCCGCCCAGGCCCAGGACCTCCATCGCGGCGTCCTCGCCGCCGTCCGCGCAGAGCGCCACCAGGGCGTCGAGCACCCGCGCGCGGGCGGGCGCCAGCGCGGGCAGCGACAGCCCGGCCGGGTCGAGCGGGGCGCCCTCCCCCGACGCGGCCTTGCCCTCGGACGGCGGCAGCAGGACGAGCACGGCGGGACTCCTCGGTGGTGCGGGCGGGGCGGTGGTGCGGACGGGCACGGCCCGCGCGGACGGAACGGCCCGCGCGGACGGCACGGCACGTGCCGGACGGACGGGCGGGCGGCCCGCTGCGGGCCGCCCGCCCCCAACCCTACGCACCCGGACGGCCCTGCCCGGACCCGCGCCCGCCGCCCCCCACCGGTCCGGGCGGCCGCACCCCGGGCCGCGCCCTACGCCGCCGGGCCGTCCTCCAGCACGGCCATCGCCGCGTTGTGCCCCGGGATGCCGCTCACGCCGCCGCCGCGCACCGCCCCGGCGCCGCAGAGCAGCACGTTGCGGCGGGTGGTGGCCACCCCCCAGCGGGCGGCCGGGGAGCCGTCGCGGCCGCCGTCGGCCGCGTACGGGAAGGCCAGGTCGCGGTGGAAGATGTGGCCGCCGGGCAGCCCCACCTCGCGCTCCAGGTCGAGCGGCGTCTTGGCCTCCAGGCACGGACGGCCGTCGGCGTCGACCGCCAGGCAGTCGGCGAGCGGCTCGTCGAGGACCGCGTCCAGCTGCGCCAGGGTCGCGTCCAGCGCGCGCTGCTTCGCCCCCGGGTCGCCGAAGAGCCGGGCGGGCAGGTGGAGGCCGAAGAGGGTCAGGGTGTGGGCGCCCTGCCCGGCCGTCTCCGGGCCGAGGATGGACGGGTCGGAGAGCGAGTGGCAGTAGATCTCCGACGGCGGCGCCTGCGGCACCCGGCCCGCCGCCGCCTCGCGGTAGGCGGCCTCCAGCTGCCCGTACGACTCGGCGATGTGGAAGGTGCCGGCGAAGGCGTCGCGCGGGTCCACGGAGGAGTCGCGCAGACGGGGGAGGCGCCGCAGCACCATGTTGACCTTCAGCTGGGCGCCCTCGGGGGCGGGCCCGGACGGCTCCTCGCCGAGCAGCCGGTCCAGGACGGCGGGCGCCGCGTTCACCAGCACGTGCCGGGCCGCGGCCACCGCCTCGCCGTCCGGGCCGCGGTAGGAGACCTCCGCGTCCCCGCGGCCGTCGCCGCCGCCGATCGCGGTGACCTCGCAGCCGGTGCGGATCTCGGCGCCGGCCGCGCGCGCGGCCTCCTCCAGCGCACCCGTGACGGCGCCCATGCCGCCGACCGGCACGTCCCAGTCGCCGGTGCCGTTGCCGATCACGTGGTAGAGGAAGCAGCGGTTCTGCAGCAGGGAGGGGTCGTGGGCGTGGGTGAACGTGCCGATCAGGGCGTCGGTCAGCACCACGCCGCGCACCAGGTCGTCGGCGAACGCCTCCTCCACCGCCTCGCCGAGCGGCCGCTCGAACAGCGCCTCCCACGCCGCGTCGTCGCCGACCGTCCGCCGCAGCTCCTCGCGGGAGGGCAGCGGGCCGGTGAGGGTGGGGAAGACCCGTTCGGCGACCCGGGCGGTCGTTCCGTAGAAGCGCTGCCACGCCTCCCACTCCCGGTCCGAGCCGGTCAGCGCCCGGAAGGACTCCCGGGTGCGCGCGCCGTCCGCCGCGTCGACCAGCAGGCCGGTGGGCACGCCGCCGCGCACGGCGGGGGTGTACGAGGAGATGCGGCGCCGCCTCAGCTCCACCCGCAGGCCGAGGTCGGCGACGACCTTCCGGGGCAGCAGGCTCACCAGGTACGAGTAGCGCGACAGCCGGGCGTCGACGCCGGCGAACGCCCGGGTGGAGACGGCCGCGCCGCCCGCCTGCCCGAGTTTCTCCAGCACCAGGACCCGGCGGCCGGCCCGCGCCAGGTAGGCGGCGGCGACCAGGCCGTTGTGGCCGCCGCCGACGATGACGGCGTCGTGGCGGGAGGCGGTGTCTGTCACGTCGTGCTCCGGGGGTGCGGGACGGTGCCGGGGGGGGCGCCGGACCGTGCGGGCGGTGCAAGATCCCGACAACCTACGTCGCGCACCGCGCCGTCCGGAAGACCCCGCCGGACGCCCCCGACCCGGCGTCCCCGGCCCGCACGCCCCCGACCGCACGCGCCTGCCGGACACCCCTGCCGGAGACGCCGGTCGGGGCGCCGACCGCAGGGCCCGGCCGCCGCCCCTGGTGCCCGCCCACGGAAAGTTGTACCGTCACAACGGTTGTACGAACCCAACCTTCGAGGTGGCCCGCCCGTGTCCGTGCCCGAACCCCGCGCCGCAGCAGCCCCGGGGGGCGCCCCCCGCGCCGCGTCCGCCCCCGGGAGCGCGCCGGAGGCCGCACCCGCCCCCGTGCCCACCCGCCGGCGCCGCGTGCTCGTCCTCGCGATCTGCTGCCTCAGCCTCTTCATCGTCGGCCTCGACGTCACGGTCGTGAACATCGCGCTGCCGTCCGTCCGCACCGACCTGCACGCCCCCTCCTCCGGCCTGCAGTGGGTCATCGACGCCTACACCCTCGTCCTCGCCGCGCTGCTGATGCTCTCCGGCTCCACCGCCGACCGCGTCGGCCGCCGCCGCACCTTCCAGACCGGCCTGGCCCTCTTCGTCCTCGGCTCGCTGCTGTGCAGCCTCGCCCCCGGGCTCGGCTGGCTGATCGCCTTCCGCGCCCTCCAGGCCGTCGGCGGCTCCATGCTCAACCCGGTCGCCATGTCGATCATCACCAACACCTTCACCGACCCCCGCGAACGCGCCCAGGCCATCGGCGTCTGGGGCGGGGTGGTCGGCGTCAGCATGGCCCTCGGGCCGGTCGCCGGCGGCCTGCTCGTGGAGTCCGCCGGCTGGCGTTCGATCTTCTGGGTCAACATCCCCGTCGGCCTGGCCGCGCTCGCCCTCACCGCCGCGTACGTCCCCGAGTCCCGCGCCCCGCACCCCCGCCGTCCGGACCCGGTGGGACAGCTGCTGGTCGCCGTCCTCCTCGGCTCCCTCACCTGGACGATCATCGAGGGCCCCGGCCGCGGCTGGACCTCGCCCGCCGTCCTCGCCCCCGCCTGCGCGGCCGCCGGCGCCCTCGCCGCCTTCCTGGCCTGGGAGCGCCGCCGCACCGAACCCCTCGTCGACCTGCGCTTCTTCCGCAGCGTCCCCTTCGCGGGCGCCACCGCCACCGCCGTCTGCGCCTTCGCGGCCCTCGGCGGCTTCCTCTTCCTCAACACCCTCTACCTGCAGGAGGTCCGCGGGTACGACCCCGTCCGCGCCGGCCTGTGGACGCTGCCCATGGCCGTCCTCACCCTCCTCTGCGCC
The DNA here is from genome assembly GCF_020991365.1 of Streptacidiphilus sp. ASG 303. Taxonomy (GTDB): domain Bacteria; phylum Actinomycetota; class Actinomycetes; order Streptomycetales; family Streptomycetaceae; genus Peterkaempfera. The sequence goes on along the minus strand of NZ_JAJLRA010000005.1, from coordinate 11,338 downwards.
CCGCTCTCCGGCCGCATCGTCGGCCGCTCCGGCCCGCGCCTGCCGCTGCTGACGGCAGGGGGCGCCATGACCGCCAGCGCCCTGCTGCTCACCACGCTCACCGCCGACTCCTCCGCCGCGCTGCTCCTCACCGCGTACGCGCTCTTCGGCCTCGGCTTCGGCATGGTCAACGCGCCCATCACCAACGCCGCCGTCTCCGGCATGCCCCGGGAGCGGGCGGGCGTCGCCGCGGCCGTCGCCTCCACCAGCCGCCAGGTCGGCCAGTCGCTCGGCGTCGCCGTCATCGGCACGGCCGCCGTCTCCGCCGTCTCCGGACCCTTCGCGCAGGGCTTCCCGGCCGCCAGCCACGTCGGCTGGTGGATCACCGCGGGCTGCGGGGCCGCGGTGCTCGTGCTCGGTATCATCACCTCCACCCGCTGGGCGGGACGGACCGCCGCGGAGGTGGCGGCCCGCCTCGACCCCGACCACCGGAAGGCGCCGGCCCGCACGTGACCACGTCCGACGAACCCGCCTCCGCGTCCGCCGCCCCGGACCCGCCGCGGGCCCGCCCCTCCGCGGACACCGGGGCTGCGGACACCGGGGCCGGGGACACCGGGGCTGCGGACACCGGGTCCGGGGCCGCCGGGGCTGCGGACACCGGAGCCGGGGACACCGCGTCCGGGGACGCCGCGTCCGCTCCCACCGGGGCCGGGGCCCCCTCGGCCGCCCGCCGCGCCCTCGCCGCCCGCACCTGGCACAACCTCCGCGCCCTCGTCCTGGAGGAGAACGACCGCCGCCGCGAGGTCGTCGACGCCCTCGGCATGAGCTTCGTCCGCATCAAGGCCCTGCGCCGCCTCGCCGCCGCCCCCGCCACCCTGCGCGCCCTCGCCGCCGACCTGGCCACGGACGCCCCGTACACCACCGTCGTCGTCGACGACCTCGCCCGCCGCGGCCTGGTGGAGCGCACCCCGCACCCCGAGGACCGCCGCGCCAAGATCGTCAGCGTCACGGAGGCCGGCCGCGCCGCCGCCGCCGAGGCCGACCGCATCCTCGGCGAGCCCCCGGAGGCGCTGCTCGCCCTCCCCCCGGACGACGCCGCCGCCCTCGACCGCATCACGGCCGCCCTCCGCAAACGCTCCTGACGGTCCGTCACCCGAGTGGTCCCGGCCGGAAGCGCGACCGCGACCCCCGGCCGCGGACCCCTCGCCGTTGAGTCCCGCCTCTGCCGGAACGGTCCATCTGTCACAGCCCCCGGCTACGTCGACGGCCGTGGGAAATCCCGGTGCCGCGGTGCAGGCGCTGTGGTTTCCTTGCGCCGTCACGCCCGTCGCCGGGGTCCGCCCACCCCTGCGCCCACAGAGGGAAGAACCGTCATCACCGCCATACGCAAGGCCGCCCGCGCGACCCTCACCGCTGCCGGGTGCGCGGCGCTCCTCGCCGCCGGTACCGCCGGCTGCGGCACCGTCCGGCAGTTGTCCGCTGCCGAGAAGGTGCACTCCGCCGCGGAGCGGCTGACCGACGGCCGCACCCTCGCCGGCGAGCTCTCCCTGCAGGCCACCCCCACCCAGCTCCGCGCCTTCGCGGGGCTGTCCGGGGACTCCATGGGGCAGCGCGACGCGGAGTCCTTCACCGATCTGCGCCTCGCCTTCTCGGTCTCCGCCGACCGCCCGCTCAAGGACGTCCCCGCGCTGAGGTCCGGCGTCGTGGCGCCCGGCACGGCCGGACTGTCCGGCGACCGCTCGGTGGACCTCTCCTGCACCCTGCGCCGCAGGGACGGGGGCGTGCTCGTGGAGGTCCGCCAGGTCGACGGCCGGATGTACGGGCGCGTCGACCTCGACGCCTTCGCCGCCCTGGTCGGCGCCGATCCGGGGGACATGGACGCCATGGAGTCCGACATCCCCCCGGAGCTCGGCACGTTCCGCAAGGCCCTGCACGGGGAGTGGATCTCCCTCGACCCGGCGCTCCTGCGACGGGTCACCGACGCGGCCCGCAGGCAGGCGGGCGGCGCCCCCTCCACGGGCCCCTCCCCGGACCCCGCCGCGCAGCGGAGGCTGCTGGACGTCGTCGGCGCGGTCCTCGCCGACGACGTCTCCTTCGAGGACAAGGGCACGGAGGGCGGCGCCGACCGCGTCGTCGTCTCGGCCCCGGCCCGCACCCTGGTGCGCGACCTGCAGAAGGCCGTGCGGCCGCTGGTCCCCGGTGCTCCGGGCTCCTCCGGGCTGCCCGGAATCCCCGGAATCCCCGGAATCCCCGGAATCCCCGGCCTGGGCGACGGCCTGCCCGCCGACGCCGCGGAGGGGATCCCCGACCGCCCGGTCTCCGCCGACCTCCTCATCAGGGACGGCGCGCTCGCCTCCGTCAGCGTGGACCTCGCCCGGCTGGAGCCGAAGGCGTCGTGGAGCGACCACCTGCCCCTCCGCCTGACCTTCTCCCGCACCGCGCCCCCGGTGCAGGCGCCGCCGCACGCGACCCCGCTCACCGCGGAGGACCTGGACGGGATGGCCGCGTTCATGTCCGACGGCGAGGACTCCGGATCCGACAGCGGCTCCTTCGACAGCAGCGGCCCGCCCGACGGGGTGTGAGCCGCGGGGGCGGCGCGCCGCCCCTCCCGCCGCCGCGCGGCCGTCCCGCCCGGGCGGGCCGCCCCCTCCGGGTCGGATAGCATGGCCGTACGGCGGACGAGCCGGCCGGGCGGTCGCGACGGGTCCACGGACCCGCCGAGGAACGTCCGGGCTCCACAGGGCAGGGTGGTGGGTAACGCCCACCCGGGGTGACCCGCGGGACAGTGCCACAGAAAGCAGACCGCCGGGGGCCTCGGCCCCCGGTAAGGGTGAAACGGTGGTGTAAGAGACCACCAGCGGCCGGAGTGATCCGGACGGCTCGGTAAACCCCACCCGGAGCAAGGTCAAGATGGGGTGCCCTCGGGCGCCCTGCGCGGATGATCGAGGGCTGCCCGCCCGAGTCCGCGGGTAGACCGCACGAGGCTGTCGGCAACGGCAGCCCTAGATGGATGGCCGCCTCCCCGGGCGCCGCAAGGCCCCCGGGAGACAGAACCCGGCGTACAGGCCGACTCGTCCGCCCCTAGCTCTCTGAGCTGGGGTTTTCCGGGCCTCGAGTGCTAGTGCCCCACGTTTGCCCCACATGGGTTCTGCGCTCATGCGCCGAGGGCACTGTCCAGTGCGCCCCTGCCGTGCTCCTCGTGGTCCGAGAAGAGGTGACCGTACGTGTCCAGGGCATCGTGCCGTGAGGGCCTTCCGGGGTGCACGCGCACCCGATGGGCGGCCCGAAAACGGGGCGAGTCGGGCGGCTCCGCGCCACTAGGATGCGACCCCCGTCGTGGTGCCGGCGCGAGCCCCGCCACGACATCCCGCAGCTTCGCTGAGAGGACGGTTGCCGGTCCATGCGCTGGTCCCAGCTGTACGCGCCCACCCTCCGGGAGGACCCCGCCGACGCGGACGCGGTCAGCCACCGCCTGCTGCTCAGGGGAGGGTTCGTCCGCCAGCTGATGGCCGGCCACTACTCCCTGCTGCCGCTGGCGGTGCGCGTCCGCGCCAAGATCATGGACATCGTCCGCGAGGAGATGACCGCGATCGGCGCCCAGGAGTTCGTTCTGCCCGCCCTGCACCCGGCAGAGATCTGGCAGCGCAGCGGCCGCTGGGAGGCGATGGGCGAGGAGATGTTCCGGCTCAAGGACCGCAAGGGCGCCGACCTGGCCCTCGGCATGACGCACGAGGAGATCTTCACCGTGCTGTCGCAGGAACTGCGCTCCTACCGCGACCTGCCGCAGATGTGGTACCAGTTCCAGACCAAGTTCCGCGACGAGGCCCGGCCCAAGAGCGGCCTGCTGCGGGTGCGCGAGTTCACCATGAAGGACTCCTACAGCTTCGACGCCGACCAGGCCGGCCTGGACCGCTCCTTCGACCTCCACAAGGCGGCCTACGAGCGGATCTTCGCCCGGCTCGGCCTGCCCGCCGTCGCCGTGCAGGCCTCCAGCGGCTCCATGGGCGGCAGCGCGTCGGTGGAGTTCATGTGCCCCTCGCCGGCGGGGGAGGACCTCGTGGTCCACTGCCCGGCCTGCGGCTACGCCGCCAATACCGAGAAGGCGACCTCCGCCCTGCCCGCGGTCGTGGACGGCCCCGGCCCGGACGCCCCAGAGCCGTTCGACACCCCCGACGCGCGCACCATCGAGGAGCTGGCACGCCTCCACGGGGTCCCGGCCGAGCGGCAGGTCAAGACCCTGGTGTACGTGGTCGACGACGCGCTCACCCTCGTCCTGCTGCGCGGCGACCACTCCCTCGTCGAGCAGAAACTGGTCGACGCCCTCTCCGCCACCGTCGTGCGCCCGGCCAGCCCCGAGAAGATCCGGGACGCCCTCGGCGCCGCCCCCGGCAGCCTCGGCGCCGTCGGCGTCACCGGCCTCCCCGTCCTCGCGGACGAGGCGCTGCGCGGCCGTACCGGCATGACCACCGGTGCGAACACCGACGGGGTCCACCTGCGCGGGGTGTCCCTGGAGCGGGACGTCGCCGTCCGGCAGTGGGCCGACCTGCGCGAGGTCACGGCCGGCGAGCCCTGCCCGCAGTGCGGTTCGCCGCTGGAGGTGCTGGTCACGATCGAGGTGGGCCACATCTTCAAGCTCGGCCGCAAGTACACCGAGACCCTGGAGGTGTCCGTGCTCGGGCCCGACGGCGAGCGGGTGGTCCCGGTCATGGGCAGCTACGGCATCGGTGTGGAGCGGGCCCTGGCCGCCGTCGTGGAGACCCACCACGACGACAAGGGCATCGTCTGGCCGGCCGCCGTCGCCCCCTTCGAGGTGGCCGTGGTCGTCCTCGGCGGCAAGGACGAGCAGGTGGCCGCGGCCGCCGAGGACCTGTACGCGCGGCTGCGCGCCGAGCGCGTGGACGTGGTGCTCGACGACCGCGACGAGCGGCCCGGCGTGAAGTTCCGCGACGTCGAGCTCGTCGGCATCCCCTACCGCCTGACGGTCGGCGCCCGCGGCCTGGCCGAGGGCGTCGTCGAGGTCACCGTCCGGGCCACCGGCGAGGCTTCGAAGGTTCCGGTGGCCGAGGCAGTCGAGCACGTCCGCAAACTGCTGACCGCCGCGGCCTAGCCACCGCCCCGGCCGACCGGGCCGTCGCCGTACCGCGGCGGCCCGTCAGCCGATTGCTCGGTGGAACGCCTCGCCGAACAGCGTCTGCGGGTACTGCCGCAGGATCTCCGCCACGCTGCGCGCCTGGGTCTCCTATTGACGCCGCGTTTGTCGCGCCTGTGCCCCCGGCGCTGCACTCCGCTACCTCCGTGCCGACGATCCCCAGCACCGCCGTCCCCACCAGCGCTGCCGGCAGCAGCACCGTCACCACCGCCAGCGCGGCGCCCCTCCTCACCTGTCCCGGCCGGCACGGACGTCACCCGCCCCGGGGCGCACGGTCGGCACCGGGCCGGTCCGTCCACGGGCATGCTGCATCGAGGTCTCCTCGCACGGTAGGGGAGCGCGGTCGCGTGCTCTCCCGTCGAAAGGCCGCACCGCACCGCGCCGTTGCTTCACCTGCTCCACGTCCTGCACGGCAGGCACACCGCACTCCGGGAGCGATGGGGCCGGTGGCGCCCGGGAGTTTCCGCTCCCGGCTGCGCCGCCTCGCCGCGACGGCCGCCTCACGCCGCCCGCGTAATCTCAGCGCCGCCACCACGGACTGCTCCCTCCTCCCACGGCTCGGATCCCGGACCAGGGCACGGTTCTCCCACAACGCCCGCACGGAAGCGCGCACGCAAGGAGGGGAGAGGTGCCGAACGGCAACCGCCCGCGGGACCGGAACTCCCGCCCGCAGGGCATGGCGCCGACCCTAGGCACCCGGCGTGACAACGCCAAAAACGCCCCGGACGGCCCACGGGCAGCGCCGTTGCTATAGCGGCCGCGGATTGCGCGCCGTCACCGCGCCCCGCCTACCGTCCGGCGCACCGACCCCGCCACCGCCCACTTCGGAAGAGACGCGCCATGACCTTCACCCTCCACCATGGCGACGCCCTGACCTTCCTGCGCACCCTGCCCGACGCCTCCGTCGATGCCCTGTTCACCGACCCGCCCTACAACTCCGGCGGCCGCACCAGCGTCGAGCGCACCGCCCGCACCGCCCGCGCCAAGTACACCTCCGGCGACGCGGCCCACACCCTGGCGGACTTCCCCGGCGACAACCGCGACCAGCGCTCCTACGGCTACTGGCTCACCCTGCTGCTCACCGAGGCCCACCGGGCCACCGTCGAATCCGGCACCGCGCTCGTGTTCACCGACTGGCGCCAGCTCCCGGTCACCAGCGACGCCCTCCAGGCCGCCGGCTGGACCTGGCGCGGCGTCGCCCCCTGGCACAAGCCCGCCGCCCGCCCGCGCAAGGGCGGCCTCAAGCAGGACTGCGAGTTCGTCCTGTGGGCCACCAAGGGGCCCGTCGACGCCGAGCGCAACCCCGTCTACCTGCCCGGCCTGTACTCCGCCTCCCAGCCGCGCAAGGACCGCCTGCACATCACCCAGAAGCCCGTCGAGGTCATGCGGCAGCTGGTGCGGCTGTGCCCGCCGGGCGGCACCGTCCTCGACCCCTTCGCCGGCTCCGGCACCACCGGCGTCGCCGCCCTCCAGGAGGGCCGCCGCTTCGTCGGCAGCGAGCTGTCCGACCGCTACTGGCACATCGCCCACCGGCGCCTCACCGACACCGCCCGGGCCCTCGCGGAGCCGACCGGTCCGGCAGCGTAGACCGGGAGCCGTCGGCCTCCCGTCCCCCGAGCCTGCTCGGAGATTCGCGGCGCTGCGAACGGTGATTCACCGGCGATGATCTGCAGCCGCTCGGCCCTTATGATGTCGCCGCAGTTCGTCGAGTATGCCTTGCAGATCTGGGTGAATCGGCCGGAGTTTCCGGGTCGCGGGGCATCCGAAGGTGGCCATCGGGTGCCCCGCGTGGTGCCCGGCACCATGGAAGATCGCTTGATCCTGCCCATTCTGGATAACGGGCCTGAGCTTCGCAGTTCTTACCGCAGGCGGTAAGGCGGCGATGGAACGGGCCCGGAAGATCCAGATCTGGGCCGAGCACAAGGCGGAGATCGGCGGCGGCGACCTGGTCCACCTCGACGACAACAGCTCCGGGATGCGCTATCTCCGCCACCGCTACCAGCACATCGTCGTCGACGAGGCCCAGGACCTCAGCCCCGCTCACTGGAAGATGCTGCGCGCCATGGTCGCGCCCAGTCCGGACGATCTCTTCATCGCCAGTGACACCCATCAGCGGATCTACGATCGGCATGTCACCCTCTCCACCGTCGGCATCAACATCCGAGGCCGCTCCTCGAAGCTGACGCTCAGCTACCGCACAACCCAGGAGATCCTCGACCAGGCCACCAAGGTCGTTCGCGGAGCCATCTATGACGACCTAGACGACGGGACCGACACCCTTGACGGCTACCACTCCCTACTGCACGCCCCGGTCCCCGAGTACGTCGCCTGCGTCGACTGGACCGACGAGATTACCCAGCTCGCAGAGACCCTCAAGCAGTGGCGCTCGGACATCACCCAGCCTTCCCCGAACGGCATCACGCGCGATGCGGCCGGCCGTCTCGCCGTCTGTGTCGCCGACGGTGAGATGGCCGGCCGCGTTGCCGAGGACTTGAGGAAGAAGCACGGCATCACCACAGCGACCCTCACCAAGGACGGCCCCCAGGGGGGCGGCGAGGTCCACATCGGTACGATGCATCGCTTCAATGGGCTTGAATATCAAAAGCTCGCGATCATCGGTGCGAGCGACGGAGTTCTCCCACGTACGGCCCTTATCGAGCAGTATCAGGCCGACCCGAATCGGTACGAACGCGAACTCAAGAAGAGCCGCAACCAACTCTTCGTCGCCGCCACCCGAGCCCGCGATGCGTTGCGCATCTCCTGGCACGGTAAGCCCAGTCGGCTCCTACCCTTGCAAGCCGGGACGAATTACTCTCCGAGGTCGAGCTTGCCACCGCCGAGTGGGGGAACTGGTACAACTACCGCCGCCTTCACGGCGAGACAGGCCACGTCTCGTCAGCCAAGTACGAAGCCGACTAATACCTGAGAGCTCATCACACGATCTTGCGAAAGAGGCCCGGTCGGTCGTAACCCTTGAGGCATTGGGCCGTTCGGGTGGGTGTGAGGAGCAAGCCGTGGATCGTGGACGATGACCTGTGGGCGCTGATCGAGCCGCTGCTGCCGCCGAGGCCGCGGCGTTCTCCCGGCCCGCGTCCGGTGGACGACCGCAGGTGCCTGCAGGGCATCCTGTTCGTCCTCCACGCCGGGATCACCTGGCAGCAGCTGACTCTGGAGCTGGGCTTCGGCTCCGGTCAGACCTGCTGGCGGCGTCTGAACCGCTGGCAGGAGGCCGAGGTCTTCGACGCCCTGCACCGCATACTCCTGGCCGAGCTGAACGCGGCCGGCGAGCTGGACTAGTCCCGTGCCTGCATCGACGCTCCCCCATGCTCCGCCCGGGGGCACCCCCACCCACGTGCGGGCGAAAAAGAGGGCTCGGCGACGGACCCCTCGCCGGTCGACCGCCGCACGAGGGGCAGCAAACACCGCCTGGTCACCGACGGCGGCGGCCTCCCGCTGAAGGTCATCACCACTGTCGCCAACGCGGGCGACGTCACCCAGACCCCCGCCCTGGTCGACGGCGTCTCGCCGGTCGCCGGACGGGTCGGCCACCCGCGCAAGCGTTCCGACGCCGTGCTTGGCGACAAGGGCTACGACAGCAACCCCAATCGCCGTCAACTGCGGCGACGCGGCATCCTGCCGGCCGTCTCCCGCCGCGGCGAGCCCGAGATCCACGGCCTGGGTACGAGCTCTTACAGAGTCATGGCGAGCAGCCCGAGGACGAGGAAGAGGGCCTTGTCGGCGGGCACCGCTACTATCCGGGATGCCTCACGGGACGACGAACGGAGTCAGGAATGGGCGACGTGAACGAATCAGCGGTCAAGCGGAAGTTGGGTATCCCGAACTGGCGGAACCTGTCCAAGGATAAGGTGCTCAAGTTCGCGGCAGCGATGCCCGAGATGGCCACCGAGGTGCGGCTCAAGCTCATCGAGCAGTTCCCTGCCTTCAAGGACCTAGGCAAGGCCGACATCGATGCAGTTACGGAGGCGCACAAGTCCACTCTCGCAGCCAACGAGAACAGTCAGAACCACTTCTACAAGGCTTCGCAGGACCAGCGGGACGCCCTGCAGGCCGACCTCGGTCGGGACGACCTCAGCTGGGCACAGCGGGAGGCCCTCTACGACCGCCTCGACCAAAACGTGCGGCAGGTATCCGAGAAGGACAGCGAGAACAAGCAGTTCCTGGGGGCGGGGATGAAGATGGTGGCAGCCGCCGGTGCAGCCGCCCTCGGGCTGGCCGTGGTATTCGTCGGCGGCAAGCTCGCTGGAGCGAGCCAGGACGGTTCCGAGGAATCTCAGTAGAGCCGGCACTCCGCTGGAGCGCGACGACACCAGCGCGCCCGACTGCCCGCGCTGAGGCCCGGCACCCTTGAGGGCTGGCAGCCAGTCGGCCGAGGGTTCCGCAGCGACCTGCACGGCCGCCGGTCACGCGGACACCGCATCCTGCTGACCGGCATTCGGTGCCGCCCCGTAGGCTGCGGCCATGACGACCGACTCACCGATGCCGTCCCTGCCGTTCCCCTCGCCCGACATCGCCTTGCTCCGGCTGATTGTCGGCAACGCCATCGCGTCGGTCCCCAGCGACGAAGCCTCGGTGGAGGAGGTGGTCCTCCACGCAGTCGTCCACGGCCGGTATGAGGGCCGTGTCCAGGGCGAGGACGAGTGCCCCGGCTGCGACTTCCGGGGCGAGCTGCCCAAGCACAGCAACCGCGGCTGAGCAAGGAACCACTCGCATGGGAGACGAACGGCTGAACGAGCAGTGGTGGTCCGCTGTCTGGGCAGACCTGGAAAGGCAGCGTAGGGCTCGTTCTTGGATGCCTGGTCCCTCGACTGTGATGGACGTCCTGCAAACCAGCAGGAAAGAGAGATCTCACCAACTCTTGATCGGCTGGCTGCTCGACCCCCGCCAGCCGCACGACCTCGGAACCGCCGTCCTCACCGGAATGCTGGGGGTGCTGGACAAGGCACACCTCGTCGAAGCCGAGGGTCTCGCTCGGGTCCGGGTGGACCTGGAGGTCGTCAAACCGGGCTCACGCGCGGACATCGTCATCTCCACCTCAGCGTTCAAGCTCGTAGTCGAGCTGAAGGTGCACGCGGATGAAGGCCGTGAGCAGACGAAACGCCTCGCCGACGACCACACTCAGCAGCAGGAACTCCTGCTGGTGTTCCTCACACTCCACGGTGACGAGCCGGCGGACGAACGCTTTACACCGATGAGTCTGCGCACCTTCGCCAGCCTGCTCCGGAGCGCTCTTGAACAGGCCCCTGCCCCGCTCACCTCCCATACGCGCCGTGGCAGGGAAACGGCAGGAGATCTTCTGGACACCCTGGAAAGGATGACCGGCATGGCTCCAACAGACCAGGCTGCGGCGCGGATCTGGCTCACCTACGGCGAGCACTTGCCCAGCGCCAAGGCCGCAGCACGCGACGTGCTCAAGCAACTGCCAACGGCTGTAGCGGCGGTGCTGAACCGACTTGACCTGAGCGAACCCGTGAAGGTTGTCGGCCCGTTTCCCTACCAGGCAGTTGGGCACAAGAAGATACGCGGAGACTTCGGCACGTACCCCGAGTTGGCGGTGCTCCTGGTCAAGCCAGGATGGTGTACTGCCGACGGCCGGCCTCGGGCTGGCGTTGGCTACGGGACCCGCGCCGAGCCTGACCCTTTCGACTTCGGTGGAGATCTGCGTCCTTTCCTGGGCATCCGCGCCGAGGATCTAAGGGTTAACGAGTACCTCTCAGCTGCCTGCGACCCCCAAGATCGGCCGTTCTGGGATCGGTGGCCGCGTTGGGAAGAGCTCGACTTGTCTCCCCCTGGCGAGGAAGACGATCTCGTTACGGCGTACTCAGATCGAGCAGCCGCGCGAATCACGGCGCTGTGGGAGCGTAATCACACCCTGATCGACCAGGCTGTGGCTCTCAGCGAAGCCAGCGGCTGACGGAGCAGCTCACCTGCAGTGGTGGACTCTCGCCGGTCAGCAGTCCACAAGCACGAGGCCCGGGACGCATCCGTCTCGGTCTACCGCATGTCTTACAGGACGTCTCATTTGGCGTAATCGCTAGTCTGGTGCCGTGGTGACGATGGTCGAGCGCATGGTGCCGGACGGGTTGTGGGAGCTGTTCCAGCGCGTGGTGCCGCCGGCGCCGACGCGGCCGCAGGGCGGTGGACGGCGGCGCTACGGGGACCGGGAGGTGCTGGCCGCGATCGTTTTCGTGG
>NZ_JAJLRA010000059.1 GCF_020991365.1 Streptacidiphilus sp. ASG 303 | reverse complement strand
CGACGAGGTCCGCGAGGCCCTGCAGCTCGGCCCGGACACGCCGATCATCACCACCGACGCCCGACGCCGCGACAGCGCCAAGTCCGCGCTGATCACCCTCGTCGAGCACGCCCTCCTCGCCCGGCTGAGGTAGGAGCCTGCGATGGGCGGCCCGGTACCCGCTTCCTGCGGCACTCGTCGGGCCGCCCTGCCGCGCCGGGGGACGCGCCCCCGCGCGGCGCGTCCGGCCGCACGCCCCCATGCGGCGCACCGGCTGCATAACGGTTCGATAGGGATTTCCCGCCGCGCGGTCACCCAGCGTGCCCGAACCGGGCCGCTGCGGACACGTTCCTGCGGCCATTCGTCGACCGGTACCGCATTCCGCCCGAATTGTCCTTCCCCAAAAGGGCGTGTACGGCTGTTTGTTCCGCCCGCCGTGCACGTGCTGAAATTCCAGCTACTCCCGGGCCACCTCCGTCCGAGCCGCCGCGCAGAAGGCCGTGACCCGGGCAGTGCCGCTGGATTGATCCATGGCCGCCGAGCGGCCGAGAGGTTGTTGTCGAGTGAGGCGTAAGCAGCCAGTCACCCCTCAGCGGCGCCCCGAGCCCCGACAGGGAGAGCCCGGGAACCCCGGCGACTCCCGGGACCGCGCCGCCTTCACGCCCTTCGCCGCCTCCACGGAGCGCGCGGCCCCGGGGGCCTCCGCGCAGGGCAGGCCGACACCCCCCGCAGCGCCCGAGCCGGGCCACGGCGCGGGCGACAGGAGCGACCGGGACCAGGAGCGCGGCCCGGGCGGCCGGCTGGGCTCCTTCTCCCCCCGGCACTGGCGCGTGCCGACCCGGCTGATCGCGATCCTGCTGATCCCGGTCGTCATCGGCCTCGTCTTCGGCGGACTGCGCGTCAACACCTCGATCGACGGCTGGCAGGCCGCGGACCGCGCCGAGAAGACGGCGAAGCTCGCCGCGGCCTCCACCGCGCTCGCCGACGCCCTGGAGCAGGAGCGCGACCTGTCCGCCCTGCCGCTGCTCACCCACGACACCAGCCAGACCAACGCCGTCAACAAGCTGCGCTCGACGACGGCGGAAGCCCTGGCCGCCTACAACAAGGCCTACGAGCCGCTCTCCGACGACGAGTCGCTGCGGCGCCGCAACGCCGCCTTCCAGCTGCTGGTCGCCTCCCTGCAGAGCCTGCAGGAGAACGCCTTCAGCCCCCGGCTCTTCGCGACCGCGACCCAGAACGCCTACTCGGTCCTCATCGCGCCGCTGATGTCGTACGAGAACGAGGTCGGCTTCGGCGGCTCCGACGTCACCGCCCGCGGCCGCTCCATCTACGCCATCGCGCTCTCCAAGGCCTCCGCCTCGACGCAGCGGCTGCTCATGACGCAGCTCCTGATCGGCGTCAGGACCGGCAAGCTCACCAGGCCCGAGATGAGCGCCCTCGTCCAGAGCATCGCGATCTCCAACAAGCTGGAGGAGGTGTCGCTCGGCGAGTTCCAGTCCGCCACCAACGACAACGACACCAAGATCTTCCAGCAGGCCCAGGCCGAGGCGGCCAAGGCCACCGACGTCGCCTCCGCCAAGGCGGGCCACCCGATCCCGAGCATCACCCAGCAGATCGGCATCGCCAACGTCACGGCCCAGGCCATCGCCTCCGCGCAGAGCCCGCGGGCGGCGCTGCAGGCCGTGAGCGCCGCGAACCTCCAGGGCCTGAACCTCACCAACTGGCTGGCGGCGACCGGGGTCCACATCCAGAGCTACCGCTCCGTGGAGAGCCAGCTGAACGGCCTGGTGCTGGCCGACGCGCACCGCCTGAAGAACCGCGCGCAGAACGACGCCATCCTCAACTCCGCGATCGTGCTGGCCTCGCTGGCCGTCGCCGGACTGCTGACCGGCTTCGTCGCACGCTCTATGATCATCGGTATGCGCACCCTGCGCGCCGCCGCCCTCGACATCGCCGGCCACCGTCTCCCCGACCTGGTCGACCGGCTGTCCAAGACCGACCCCGAGCGGGTCGACACCGACGTCAGGCCCATCCCGCTGTACGGGCGCGACGAGATCGGCGAGGTCGCGCGCGCCTTCGACGAGGTGCACCAGCAGGCCGTCAGCCTCGCCGCCGAGCAGGCGATGCTCCGGGGCAACGTCAACGCGATCTTCACCAACCTCTCGCGCCGCAGCCAGGGCCTGATCCAGCGCCAGCTGACGCTGATCACGGACCTGGAGAACAACGAGGCGGACCCGGACCAGCTGGAGAACCTCTTCAAGCTGGACCACCTGGCGACCCGCATGCGCCGCAACGGCGAGAACCTCCTCGTCCTCGCGGGCGAGGAGCCGGGCCGCCGCTGGAACCAGCCCGTCCCGCTCGTCGACGTGCTGCGCGCCGCGGCCTCCGAGGTGGAGCAGTACGAGCGCATCGAGCTCTCGGGCATCCCGGAGACCGAGGTCGTCGGCCCCGCCGTGACCGACCTCGTCCACCTGCTCGCCGAGCTGCTGGAGAACGCCACCACCTTCTCCAGCCCGCAGACCAAGGTGCAGGTCAACGCGACCCGGCTGCCGGACGCGCGGGTGCTGGTGGAGATCCACGACAAGGGCATCGGCCTCACCGCCGACGACTTCGCCGAGATCAACGAGAAGCTCGCCAACCCGCCCACCGTCGACGCCTCGATCTCCCGGCGCATGGGCCTCTTCGTGGTCGGCCGGCTGGCCGAGCGCCACGAGATCCGGGTCCAGCTGCGACCGTCCGGCGAGTCGGCCGGCACCACCTCGCTGGTCATGATGCCCGCCCACCTCACCCAGCTGCAGAGGGCGCCGGAGGCGCCCGAGGAGCAGTTCACCGTCTCCCGGATCTTCGCGGAGCAGGGCCGCCCGGAGGACACCTTCGAGCAGCTGCGCAGCGCCGCCGAGCTGGGCTTCGACGACAGCCGCTTCGAGCGCGCCGGGGAGGCCAACGACGGCTTCAGCCCCGCGCTGGACGCCATGAACCGCTCCATGCGGCTGGACCAGCGCCGCCGGGCGGCGCTGGAGGCCGGTCCGGCCGCCCTGCCGTCCGGTGCGCCGGAGGCCGGCGGCTACGCGGAGGAGCAGTACGCGGAGCCCGCGCAGGAGTACCGCGAGGGGTACGCCCCGCAGGACTACGCGGACCAGGGCTACGCCGGACAGGACGGCCGCGGCGGCCCCTCCGCCGAGCAGGGGTACGCCGAGCAGGGGTACGCGGACCAGGGCTACGGCGGCCAGGGGTACGCCGACCAGGGCTACGGCGGCCGGCAGCAGTACGGCGACGGGCAGTACGACGACGGGAGCCGGTACGCCGACGCCGGCTACGCCGCGCAGGACGGCTACCGCGAGTCCTACGACGGCGCCCCCGCCGGGGACTACGCCCCGGGGATGCCCGCCGACCCGTACGCGGACGGCCGGTACGCCGACTCCTACCGCAACGGCTACGACGGCGGCCGCCCCGAGGCCCCCTCCCCCGCCGCGTCGGCGCAGACCGGCGCCGGCCTGCCGCAGCGGCGGCCGGGCCAGGCCCTGCCGGGCGGCGGCGGTGCGGCCGGACTGGGCAACCGGGCCATCGGCGGCCCGGACACGGGCGAGAAGCCCAACTGGTTCACCGGCGCGAAGGAGAACACCCCGTCGGGTGCTCCGGTCGACGACGCCTGGCGGACCCCGAACGACACCTCTTGGCAGCGTGCCGAGCAGGTGCGGGAGCCCAGCGCGGGCGGGGTCACCACGTCCGGCCTCCCCCGCCGGGTGCCCAAGCAGAACCTGGTTCCGGGCAACGCCCAGACCATCCCCCAGGACGGCCCCCAGATCTCCCGTGCCCCCGAGGAGGTGCGCGGCCGGCTCAGCAGCCTGCGCCGCGGCGTCCAGCAGGGGCGCAGTGCCGGCGGCGACCCGTCCGTGACGGGCAGCTTCCGGACCGACCGGGGCGGCAACGAACAGCACGGCAGCACCGATCTCTTCGGCGGCTCGAACCACCAGGAGCGTTGAGTTGAGTCAGATGAGCCAGGCGGCACAGAATCTGAACTGGTTGATCACCAACTTCGTGGACAACACCCCCGGGGTGTCCCACACCGTGGTGGTCTCCGCGGACGGTCTGCTGCTCGCCATGTCCGACGGGTTCCCCCGCGACCGGGCCGACCAGCTCGCCGCGGTGGCCTCCGGCCTCACCTCCCTGACCTCCGGGGCCTCCCGGATCTTCGAGGGCGGCGACGTCAACCAGACCGTGGTCGAGATGGAGCGGGGCTTCCTGTTCCTCATGGCCGTCTCCGACGGCTCCTCGCTGGCGGTGCTCGCCTCCCCCGACTCCGACATCGGCCTCGTCGGCTACGAGATGGCACTCCTCGTCGACCGGGCCGGCGCGGTCCTCACCCCCGCGCTGCGCGCCGAACTCCAGGGCAGCCTGCTGCACTGACGCTCCACCGGATGCACCTCCCGGTCAGTCCCGGGCCCCCGCGAGGAGGGCCCGGGACCGCCCGTAGATACGACCGCCGGTAGTAGTGGGACCGGACACTGCACAGCACAGCACCCGTCGCACCGCCCCCGCCGCTCCACGTGAGGAGGAACCGTGACACCGCCCGACGACCGCAGCGGTCCGTACGGCGTTCCGTATCCCGGAACGGGCCACGACGCCTTCGGTGCCCAGGGCACCGACTACGGACCCGGAGGGCACGGTGCCCGGGGCCGTTCCGGTCCCGGGCAGCCGTTCCCGCAGCGCGGGGACGGCCGGGGCTGGTCACCTCCCCAAGGGGGCTACGGCCAGGACTACGGCCCGCCGTACGGCGATCCGCAGCAGCAGCAGGCGTACGGTGCCGGCCAGTACGGCGGCGACCAGTACGGTGCCGACCGGTACGGCGGCTACGGGCAGGAGGCCCCGCCGGCCCCGTACCAGGACCGGCACGGGCAGGGCGGCTACGGCGGGGACTTCCACCACGAGGACTTCCCCGAGGACGGCCACGACGACGGCCATGACGACGAGCCGCTGATCAGGCCGTTCGCCATGACCGGCGGGCGCACCCGTCCCCGGTACGAGCTGGCGATCGAGGCCCTGGTCACCTCCACCGCCCAGCCGGAGCAGCTCGACACCCTGCTTCCGGAGCACCAGCGGATCTGCATGCTCTGCACGGAGGTCAAGTCGGTCGCGGAGGTCTCCGCACTGCTCTCGATGCCGCTCGGGGTCGCACGCATCCTCGTCGCCGACCTGGCCGAAACAGGCCTGGTCGCCATCCACCAGCCCGCCGCCGGGGGCGAATCCGGCGGACAGCCCGACGTGACACTGCTCGAAAGGGTCCTCAGTGGACTTCGCAAGCTCTAGCCCGGCTGCCGCGACCCGCGCCACCACCTCCGCGAAGATCGTCGTCGCGGGCGGCTTCGGTGTCGGCAAGACCACCCTCGTCGGCGCGGTCTCGGAGATCAACCCGCTGCGCACCGAGGCCGTCATGACCTCCGCGTCCGCGGGGATCGACGACCTCA
>NZ_JAJLRA010000058.1 GCF_020991365.1 Streptacidiphilus sp. ASG 303 | reverse complement strand
GGTGCGGATACCGGTTGATGTACTCCGGGTTCAGACCCACCACGTCCAGCAGGTCCTGCACCGCCCGCCGCCGGTCCCCCCTCGGCGCCACCTCCGGATGGATCTCGAACGGCTCCCCGATGATGTCGCCCACCGTCATCCGCGGGTTCAGCGAGGTGTACGGATCCTGGAACACCATCTGGATGTTCCGGCGGACGGAGCGCAGCTCGGCGCCCGAGAGCCGGGAGATCTCACGGCCCTTGAAGAAGACCTGCCCCGAGGTGGGCCGCTCCAGGTTCATCAGCACCTTCGCGAGTGTCGACTTCCCACAGCCCGACTCGCCCACGATGCCCAGCGTCTCGCCGCGCACCAGGTCGAGGGAGACGCCGTCGACGGCCTTCACCGCGCCGACCTGCTTCTTGAAGAGGATCCCCCGGGTCAGCGGGAAGTGCTTGACCAGGTCCCGCACCTCCAGGATCGGCTCAGCCACGGACGGTCTCCTCCCAGAAGTGGCACGCGCTGCCGCGGTGCACGGGTTCCGCACCGCCCGCACCGCGGGCGTCGGCTCCGGCTCCGGCTCCGGTCACCGCGTAGAGCGGCGGCTCGTCGGTCCGGCACACGTCCCGGGCCTGGGGGCAGCGCGGGTTGAAGGCGCAGCCGGCGGGGATGCGCAGCAGGCTGGGGGGCAGCCCCTTGATCGCGTAGAGGTCCTGGCCCTTCTGGTCCAGGCGCGGGATCGACCGCAGCAGCCCCTTGGTGTACGGGTGCGCCGGGCTCCGGTACAGCTCGTGCACCGGCGCGGTCTCCACGATCCGCCCCGCGTACATCACCGCGATCCTGTCCGCCACGTCCGCCACCACGCCCAGGTCGTGCGTGATCAGGATCAGGCCCATCCGGTACTCGCGCTGCAGCTCCGCCAGCAGGTCCATCACCTGCGCCTGCACCGTCACGTCCAGGGCGGTGGTCGGCTCGTCCGCGATGATCAGGTCCGGCTCGAGCGCCAGCGCCATCGCGATCATGATCCGCTGCCGCATGCCCCCCGAGAACTGGTGCGGGTAGTCGTCCACCCGCTCCCGGGCGGCGGGGATGCGGACCCGCTCCATGAGCTCGACGGCCTTCGCCCTGGCGTCCTTCCGCGACGCGCCCCGGTGGACGCGGAACATCTCGCCGAGCTGCCAGCCGACCGTCAGCACCGGGTTCAGCGACGACAGCGCGTCCTGGAAGATCATGGCCATCCGGGCGCCCCGGATCCTGCGCCGCTCCCGGTCCGGGAGTCCCAGCAGGTCCTGTCCGTGGAAGCGGATCTCGCCCCGGGTGACGAACCCGGGCGGGGTGTCGAGGATGCCCATGACCGCCTGCGCCGTCACCGACTTGCCCGACCCCGACTCGCCCAGCACCGCCAGCGTCTCGCCCGCGTCCACGCTGTAGCTGACGCCGTTGACGGCCCTGGCCACGCCCTCACGGGTGCGGAACTCCACGTGCAGGTCGCGGACGTCCAGCAGCGGGGAGCCGCCGGCGTCCGCCGCGTCGCCGCGGGGGGTCTCCTCCGTGATGCCGTAGGTACCGCTCAACGCTTCCTCCGTACGCGCTTCCTCCCCGGGGTTCACGGCGCCCCGGGGCCTCAGCGCAGCTTGGGGTCGAGGGCGTCGCGGACCGCGTCGCCGAGCATGATGAACGCCAGCACCGTGATGCTGAGGGCCCCCGCCGGGTAGAGCAGCATGTGGGGGGCGTTGCGGATGTAGGCGGCCGCCGCCGAGATGTCGATGCCCCAGGAGACGGTCGGCGGCTTGAGCCCCACGCCCAGGTAGCTGAGCGTCGCCTCCAAGGCGATGTAGGTGCCCAGGGCGATGGTGGCGACCACGATCACCGGGGCGACGGCGTTGGGCAGGACGTGGCGGAGCATCAGGCGCGTGTTCCCGGCCCCCAGCGCCCGCGCCGCCATGACGTAGTCGTTCTGCTTGGCGGTGATGACGGCGCCGCGGGCGATGCGGGCCACCTGCGTCCAGCCGAGCAGCACGATGAAGCCGACCACGGTCCAGAGGGTCGTGCCGGGCAGCACGGAGAGCAGGACCAGGCCGCCGAGCAGGATGGGGATGCCGAAGAAGATGTCGGTGACCCGGGACAGCAGCCCGTCCCACCAGCCGCCGAAGAACCCGGCGAGGCCGCCGAGGACCGTGCCGGCGACGGCGGCCCCGGCGGTCGCGCAGACGCCGACGGTCACCGAGGCCCTCGCGCCGTAGACGACCCGCGTGTAGACGTCGCAGCCCTGGGTGTCGAAGCCGAACCAGTGGCCGGGCGCCGGTCCGTCCAGGGATCTGCCGAGGTCGCACTGGAGGGGGCTGCGGGTGGCGATGAGCCCCGGCCAGACCGAGATGAGGACCAGGAAGAGGATGAGCAGCGCCGAGAGGACGAAGACCGGGTTGCGGCGCAGGTCGGCCCAGGCGTCCTGCCCCAGGCTGCGCGGCCTGCCGGTCCCGGGGGAGCCCGCGGCCCGCGCGTAGTCGGCGCGTTCGAGGGAGCCGGCCTCCCCCATGGCCAGGCCGCCGGTGTTGACGCCGGTCCGGTCGGCCCCGCCGGGGTCGCGCGGGTCTCCGGGCCGGGACGGGTCAGGCATACCGGATCCTCGGGTCCAGGACCGCGTACAGCAGGTCCACCAGCAGGTTCGCGATCAGGAAGATGATCACCAGGATGGTGACGAAGCCGACGACGGTCGGGGAGTTCTGGCGCAGGATGCCCTGGTACAGCTGGTAGCCCACGCCGTGGATGTTGAAGATCCGCTCGGTGACCAGGGCCCCGCCCATCAGCGCGCCGATGTCGGCGCCGAGGAAGGTGACGACGGGGATGAGCGAGTTGCGGAGCAGGTGGCGCGTGATCACCCGGTGGCGCGGCAGCCCCTTGGCCACCGCGGTGCGGACGTAGTCGGCGCGGGCGTTCTCGGCGACGCTGGTGCGGGTCAGCCGGGTCACGTACGCGAGGGACACGGCGGCCAGCACGAGGCCGGGCATGACGAGTTCGCCGAACGGCGCCTCGGGGGTGACCGTGGCGGGGGCGACGCCCCACCGGACGCCCAGCACCAGCTGGAGCAGGTAGCCGGTGACGAAGGTGGGGACGGACACCACGACGAGCGTGAGGACCAGGACCGTGGTGTCCGCCCACCCCTTGCGGCGCAGGCCGCTGACGACGCCGAGCAGGATGCCGAACACGGCCTCGATCAGGATGGCGACGACGGTCAGGCGCACGGTGACCGGGAAGGAGTCGCGCATCAGCTCGGTGACCGGCTGGCCGTTGAAGGCCTGGCCGAAGTCGCCGGTGAAGATGCCGGCCATGTAGAGCAGGTACTGCTTCCCCAGGGGCTCGTCGAGGTGCAGGTCGTGGCGGATCTGCGCGGCGGTGGCGGGGTCGGGGGCCTTGTCGCCGAAGAGCGCGGCCACCGGGTCGCCGAGCGCGTACACCATGAGGAAGATCAGCAGGGTGGTGCCGATGAAGACCGGCACCATCTGGAGCACCCGCCGGAGGATGTAGCGTCCCATGGGGCGGTCAGCCCTTGACGGTGATCTGGTTGTAGACCGGGACGCTGAAGGGGTTGAGCCGCACGTCGGAGACGCGGTCGGAGTAGCCGCCGACCGCGTTCTGGTACCAGAGCGGGATGGCCGGCATCTGCACCGCGAGGATCCTCTCGGCGTCCTGGAAGGTCGACACGGCGGCGGCGGGGGTGGAGGCCGCGTTGGCCTGGTTCACCAAGGTGTCGAAGCGGGCGTTGCTGAAGTGGGAGTCGTTGGACGAGCCGCCGGTGGCGTACAGCGGCTCCAGGAAGTCCTGGATCAGCGGGTAGTCCATCTGCCAGCCGGTGCGGAAGGCGCTGGTCATCTTCTTGTCGGTGACCTGGCTGCGGAAGTCGGCGAAGGTGCCGATCGGGTTGCCCGTGCAGGCCCGGTCGTCGCCGAGCGCGGTGTTGATGCTGTTGCAGACCGCGTCGACCCAGGTCTTGTGGTCGCCGTCCGCGTTGTAGCTGATGGTCATCCTCCCGCCGGGCAGGCCGCCGCCCTGCTGGACGAGGGTCTTCGCCCGGGCCGGGTCGTAGGTGCAGGCCTGGCCGCAGAGGGTCGCGGACCAGCCGCCCCGCGTGCCGAGGACCGGGGAGGTCCAGTCGGTGGCGGGGGTGCGGGAGCCGTGGAAGATCTTCTGCGTGATCTGCGCCCGGTTGACCGCCATCGACAGGCCCAGGCGCACCTTCTGGGCCCCGGGGGTGTTCCAGGCGGGCTGGTACATCGGGAAGGAGATGGTCTGGATGATGCCCGCCGGCTGGTTGATGAAGCGGCCCGACAGGTCGGACTGCGCGTTGGCCAGCTGGGCGGCGGGGATGATGTCGATGACGTCGAGGTTGCCGGCCTGGAGGTCGGTGTAGGCGGTGTTGGCGTCGGTGTAGACGATGAGGTCCACCCCGCCGTTGCGCGCCTTGTCGGTCCCGGAGAACGAGGCGCTCCTCCGCAGCTCCATCCGGGAGCCCTTGGTGTAGGAGGCGACGGTGTACGGGCCGTTGCCGACCGGCTTCCTGAGCCAGGCGGCGTGGTCGGTGAAGAAGGTCCGGGGCAGCGGGTAGTAGGCGGCGTAGCCGAGGGTGTCGGGGAAGAGCGAGAACTTCTGGCTGAGGGCCACCGTGAAGGTCAGGTCGTCGACCACGGTCAGGCCGGACATCGTCTTCGCGGTGGGGCCGCCGGAGGCGGGGTGGACCTTGTCGTAGCCCTGGATGTAGCCGAAGAAGGACGAGTTCAGCTGCTTGTTCGTGACCAGGGCGCCGTAGTTCCAGGCGTCGACGAACGACCGGGCGGTGACGGGCTCGCCGTTGCTGAACCGCCAGCCGGGCCTGAGCCTGACCGTGAAGGTCTGCTGGTCGGTGGTGGTGACCGACTGGGCGACCTCGTTCCGGGCCGCCCCGGTCCGCGGATCGTAGATCTTGAGGCCGCGGAAGACCATGTCGAGGACCTTGCCGCCCTGGACCTCGTTGGTGTTCGCGGGCTCCAGCGGGTTCTGCGGGTCCCCCCAGTACGCCCGGACCACGCCGGCCTCCGCGGACCCGCCGCCGGACCCGGTGCCGCCCCCGCCGGAGCAGGCCGCCGCGGCCAGGGCCAAGGCCGCCGCGGCGGCGATCCGGCTGACGTGTACGGCAGCGCGCACGGGTGCCTCCCTGGACGCGGGGACGGCGGCCTGCCGACGGGCAGGCCGGACATGCATCGTCAAAGCCGTATAACGGCACATAAGATGCATGATCCACCATGCCACCCCGGGGGGCGGTGGGTCGGGAGGGCGTGCGGGGCCGTGCGGGTGACACCCCCACGCAAACGGCCCGGCCGCGCCTACCCCCCTGCCGAGGGGGCGGACGCGGCCGGGCCGCTGCGAGCCGGAGCCGGCAGGCCGTGGCACGCCGTGGTCAGGCGGCGTGCACCACGTCCTTCTCCTCGGCGAAGTGGCACGCCGAGTCGTGCGCCGCCTCGCCCTTGAGCGTCGAGGGCACCGCCAGCAGCGGCACCTCGGTCGCACACCGCTCCTGCGCCTTCCAGCAGCGCGTGCGGAATCGGCAGCCCGACGGCGGGTTCGCCGGCGAGGGCACGTCCCCCTGCAGGATGATCCGCTCCCGCCCCTCACGCGCCTCCGGATCCGGCACCGGCACCGCCGAGAGCAGCGCCTGCGTGTACGGATGGGTCGGGTGGTCGTAGATCTGGGTGTCCGTGCCGATCTCGACCATCTTCCCCAGGTACATCACCCCCACCCGGTCCGAGATGTGCCGCACGATCGACAGGTCGTGCGCGATGAACATGTACGACAGGTCGA
>NZ_JAJLRA010000057.1 GCF_020991365.1 Streptacidiphilus sp. ASG 303 | reverse complement strand
GGTGCGGATACCGGTTGATGTACTCCGGGTTCAGACCCACCACGTCCAGCAGGTCCTGCACCGCCCGCCGCCGGTCCCCCCTCGGCGCCACCTCCGGATGGATCTCGAACGGCTCCCCGATGATGTCCCCCACCGTCATCCGCGGGTTCAGCGAGGTGTACGGGTCCTGGAACACCATCTGGATGTTCCGGCGCACCGCCTTCAGCGCCCGCCCCGACAGCCGCGCGATGTCCTCACCCTTGTACAGCACCTGACCGGACGTCGCCCGCTCCAGGTTCATCAGCACCTTCGCGAGCGTCGACTTCCCACAGCCCGACTCGCCCACGATGCCCAGCGTCTCGCCGCGCACCAGGTCGAGGGAGACGCCGTCGACGGCCTTGACGGCGCCGACCTGCTTCTTGAAGACGATGCCCTGGGTCAGCGGGAAGTGCTTGACCAGGTCCCGCACCTCCAGGATCGGCTCAGCCACGGACGGTCTCCTTCCAGAAGTGGCAGGCACTGCGCCGGCCGGGCAGGTCGGCGCCGTCCGCGTCGGTCACGGGCTGCAGGACGGGCAGCTCCGTGGTGCAGACCTCCTGCGCCCGGGGGCAGCGGGGGTTGAAGGCGCAGCCGGAGGGGATGCGCAGGAGGCTGGGGGGCAGTCCCTTGATCGCGTAGAGCTCCTGGCCCTTCTGGTCCAGGCGCGGGATCGACTGCAGCAGCCCCTTGGTGTACGGGTGGGCCGGGTTCTTGTACAGCTCGTGCACCGGCGCGGTCTCCACGATCCGCCCCGCGTACATCACCGCGATCTTGTCCGCCACGTCCGCCACCACGCCCAGGTCGTGCGTGATCAGGATCAGGCCCATCCGGTACTCGCGCTGCAGCTCCGCCAGCAGGTCCATGATCTGGGCCTGGACGGTCACGTCCAGGGCGGTGGTCGGTTCGTCCGCGATGATCAGGTCCGGCTCCAGGGCCAGCGCCATCGCGATCATGATCCGCTGCCGCATGCCGCCCGAGAACTGGTGCGGGTAGTCGTTGACCCGCTCCCGGGCGGCGGGGATGCGGACCCGCTCCATGAGCTCGACGGCCTTCGCCTTGGCGTCCTTCTTGGACATGCCTTGGTGCACCCGGAAGACCTCGCCGAGCTGCCAGCCCACGGAGAAGACCGGGTTGAGGGCGGAGAGGGCGTCCTGGAAGATCATCGAGATCTTGCGGCCGCGGATCGAGCGGCGCTGCTCCTCGCCCATGGTGAGCAGGTCCTCGCCGCGGTAGAGCACGCGGCCGCCGGCGATCCGGCCGGGGGGCGTGTCGAGGATGCCCATGATCGCCTGCGCCGTCACCGACTTGCCCGACCCCGACTCGCCCAGCACCGCCAGCGTCTCGCCCGCGTCCACGCTGTAGCTGACGCCGTTGACCGCCCTGGCCACACCGTCGCGGGTCTTGAACTCCACGTGCAGGTCGTCGACCTGGAGCAGCGGCGTGTCCGGGCCGTCCGGCGCCTCCGCCTTCAGGGTGTCGGCCGCGGCGCCCGCGCCGGGGGCGTCGTCCACTGTCTTCTTCACTTCGCCGTCGCCTTCCTTGTCACCGCAGCTTGGGGTCGAGCGCGTCGCGCAGACCGTCGCCGACGAAGATGAAGCCCAGGGTGGTGAGCACCACCGCGAGGGAGGGGAGCGTCCACATGTAGTCGTAGACGCCGATGAACCCCCGGCCGACGGCCAGCATGTTGCCCCACTCGGGGACCTCGGGGCTGACGCCGACGCCCAGGAAGGAGAGGGACGCCTCGGCGACGACGGCGGTGCCGACGTTGAAGGTCGCGTAGATCAGCACGGGGGCGATGGAGTTGGGCAGGATGTGCCGCAGGATGATCCGGCGGTGGCCGGCGCCGAGGGCCCGCGCGGCGTGCACGTAGTCCATCTCCCGGGTCGAGAGCACGGAGCTGCGCAGCAGCCGGGCCACGGTCGCCCAGCCGAAGACCGCGAGGGCGATGATCACGGGGGTGACGCCCCGGCCGGTCACGGTGATGATGATGATCGAGCCGATGAGCAGCGGGAAGGCGAAGAACACGTCGGCGACGCGCATCACCAGGGTGTCGTAGAAGCGGCCGAAGTAGCCGGCGACCGCGCCCAGGGCGACGCCGATGATCACGGTCAGCACGATCGAGGCGACGCCGACGAGGACGGCGATGCGGGAGCCGTACACGACGCGGGAGAACTGGTCGCGGCCGAGCGAGTCGGTGCCGAAGAGGTGGCTGCCGGAGGGCGCCTGCAGGGTGTTCATCAGGTCCTGCCGGTACGGGTCCTGCGGGGCGATCAGCGGTGCGAAGGCCGCCGTCGCCAGCAGGAGCAGGACCAGCACCGTGCCGACGAGCGCCAGGCGGTTGGTGGCGAAGCGGTGCCACACCTCGCGCCACTCCTTGGTGGCGGCGACGGCGGGTTCGGCGGTCGCGGCGCCGTGGCTGCCCGCGGTCGCGGCGGCCGCGGCCTCGGCGCCGGCCGACTGGGGACCCTCCGGCCCGGCGGCCTCGCCGGGCTGCCCGGGCACTTTCGCGAGATTGGTCATGGGATTGCGTTCCTCCACTGGCCCGCGGGCCCTAGCCGAGCCTGATCCGGGGGTCGAGTACCGCGTAGAGCAGGTCGACCAGCAGGTTGAGCAGCACGAAGATCAGCACGCCCCAGGTGGCCACGCCGATGATGATGGGGTTGTTCTGCTGCTGGACGGCCGTGTTCATGGCCATGCCGACGCCGTCCCAGTTGAAGATGACCTCGGTGATGAGGGCGCCGCCGAGCAGGGTGCCGAAGGAGATGCCGATGTAGGTGATGACCGGGATCACCGAGTTGCGCAGCACGTGCTTGAGCAGGACCTGCCGGCGCGGCACGCCCTTGGCCACGGCGGTCTTGACGTAGTCGGCCCGCAGGATCTCCAGCATGGTGCCGCGGGTGAGCCGTGCGACCAGGGCCGCGTCCACGAGGGCGAGGGTGAGCGCGGGGAGGATGATCTGCTTGGGGTCGCCCGGGTCGCCGATGACCGGCACCCACTTCAGCTGCACCGCGAAGGTGTTGAGCAGCAGCATGCCGATGACGAAGGTGGGGAAGCCGACCACGATCGTGGTCGCCAGGGTGACGACCGTGTCCAGCAAGGAGTAGCGCCTGAGCGCGGCGACGACGCCCACCAGCATGCCGATCACCATGTCGAAGACGATGGCGACGACGGCGAGCTTGGCGGTGTTGACGAGCTTGGGGGCGAGGATCTCGGAGACCGGGCGGCGCTGGGTGAAGTCCTCCCCCATGTCGCCCTGGACGAGCCGCTTGATGTAGTTGCCGTACTGGACCGCCAGCGGGTCGTCCAGACCGTAGCGCTGGTGGAGCTGTGCGATGACCGCGGGGTCGCGGGCCTTGTCGCTGCCGGCCAGCGACCCCACGGGGTCGCCGGGGATCACGAAGAGGCAGGCGAAGAGGATCATGGTCGCACCGAGGAGGACGACGACCATCTGACCCAGCCGCCGCACGACGTATCTACCCATGGGTGGGGCCTCTCGGGGGATGGGGTGCGCGGGGGCCGGTCGCCGACGAGGGCCGCGGAACGCCGTTGCCCTGGCGTTCCGCGACCCTCCTGTGCGGTGCTGCCGGCGCGCGCGCCGTGCGGGGGACTACTTCGCCGAGACGGCGGACAGCGTGGGGTTCTCGTTGAAGTCGTAGGTGAGGTTGTTCCACTTGGAGGTGTTCGCCAGGCGGAGCTGGGTGCGGTTCCAGAGCGGGATGAGCGCCTGGTCGTCCATGGCGACCTTCTCGGCCTGCTGGTACAGCTTGTAGCGCTCGCCCTGGTCCTGGGTGCTGGCGGCCTGGGACGTCAGCTTGTCGAACTCGGGGTTGCTCCAGCGGCCGCGGTTGTCACCCTGCACCACGTGGCTGTCGGGGTTCTCGTTGATCGAGCTGGTGGAGAGCAGCGGCGTGAGGAAGTTGCCGGGCGTCGGGTAGTCGGCGCCCCAGGCGGCCCGGTAGATGCCGGTGCTGTCGGGCGAGGTCTCCTTGTCCAGCAGCTCCTTGAAGGGGATGCCGTCGAGCTTGACCTTGAGGCCGAGCACGTCCTTCAGCTGGCCCGCGACGGCCTGGACCCACTCCTCGTGGCCGGCGCCGGTGTTGTAGCCGAAGTACAGCTCGGTGCCGGGCTTCAGGCCCGCCTTGTCGGCGAGCTCCTTGGCCTTGGCCTTGTCCTGGGCGACGCAGCTGGCGCAGACGCCCTTCTGGTAGGCGCTCGGGAAGGCCGGCGGCACCAGGGAGTCGGCCGCGGTGAAGAAGCCCTTGAAGACACCGGCCGTGATCGCCTTGCGGTCGATCGCGTACGAGATCGCCAGGCGGGCCTCCTTGCTGGTGAGGGGCCCCTTCTTGGTCATCGGCAGGATGTAGTTCATGCCGTTGGAGTCCCACTGGAGCCACTGGCCCTTGGGCTCGTACATCGCCTTGGCGGCGGAGTACTGCGGCACGGGCATCCGGGCCCAGTCGAACTGGCCGGCCTGGTAGCCCTGGTACTCCAGGGTGACGCCGTTGTCCGCGTTGAGGATCGAGATCTCGACCTTGTCGAGGTGGGCCTTGTCCAGGCCGTAGTCGGCGTTGCGGACCAGCGTGATCTTGGTGTTGTGCTGCCAGGGCCCGTCCATCTTGAAGGGGCCGTTGCCGATCGGCATGTCGTTGTACGTCTTGTTGTCCGCCGCGCCGGCCACCTTGGGCACCGGGCTGAAGGCGGTGTGGAAGGTGCGGAGGTCGAACTCGCAGTCCTTCTGCGCGAGCTTGACGACCAGGGTGTCGGCGGACGGCGCCGAGAGGCCCTTGAAGGTCGTGGCCTTCCCGGACTGGAGGTCGTCGAAGCCGTCGATCTCGGCCATGTGGTAGGCCACGTCGGAGGCGGAGGCCTTGGAGGCGGTGCGGGTCCAGCCGCGGATGAACGCCTCGGCGTCGACCGGCTCGCCGTTGGTGAACGTCGTGCCCGTCTTCAGCTTGAACGTCCACTCGCTGCAGTCGCTGTTCGGGGTGCGCGACAGGGCGAGCTTGGGGACCACCGTGCCGTCGGCCTTGACGTCGATCAGGCCGGTGAAGAGGTTGTGCGTGACCAGGATGCCCTCGGACTCCTGGGCGTTGTACGGGTCGATCGCGGTGGGCTCGCTGATGCCGAGCTTGAAGGTGCCGCCGTCCTTGGCGGGGCCGCCGGCGCCCTGGGAGGACTGGGACGGGCTCTTCGAGCCGAAGTCGCTGCTGCCGCTGTTGCTGCAGGCCGTCACGGCGAGCGCGGCCGTAGCCGCGACCGCCGCCCATCTCATGGCCTTGGTCAGCCTCATTCATCTACCCCTTTGATCGACCGCACAGGAAGTGACGGGAAGGCAACTCGCGCGCGCAGAGCCACTATCGATCACAAAACCCTCTCCTGAGAATCGGGCCTGCGTCACTTTTTCATTACGCGCACCGATCAAGGCGGGGCAAGGGGTGGCAAAGAGATGCAAAACAAAACGGAGCCAGGAAATCCGATTCCACTTTATCCGGAGACCGGCGTCCGATAAGAGGCCGCGAAAGCCGCAATACTCGTTTATAGAGGCAAAGGAGCGACCAGCATGCGAACCGGCGGCCCGCCCCCGCCGCCGGCGCGGGACCGGGCCGCCGACAGGGGGAGGGCGGGCCCGCGGGGACCGCGGACTCCGCCCTCGCCACCCGCCCGCCGCGCCCGCCTACTCCGCGTGGACGACGTCCTTCTCCTCGGCGAAGTGGCACGCCGAGTCGTGCGCCGCCTCGCCCTTCAGCCACGACGGCGCCGCCAGCAGCGGCTCCTCGACGGTGCACCGCTCCTGGGCCTTCCAGCAGCGGGTGCGGAACCGGCAGCCCGACGGCGGGTTCGCCGGCGAGGGCACATCCCCCTGCAGCAGGATGCGCTCGCGCTCCTCACGGGTGGCGGGGTCGGGGACGGGGACCGCCGAGAGCAGCGCCTGCGTGTACGGATGGGTCGGGTGGTCGTAGATCTGGGTGTCCGTGCCGATCTCGACCATCTTCCCCAGGTACATCACCCCCACCCGGTCCGAGATGTGCCGCACGATCGACAGGTCGTGCGCGATGAACATGTACGACAGGTCGA
>NZ_JAJLRA010000056.1 GCF_020991365.1 Streptacidiphilus sp. ASG 303 | reverse complement strand
CCGCCGGGCGCGGGCCGGGCGCGGGAGCGCCGGCGGCCGGGCGCGGACCCGGCGCGGGGGCACCGGCGGCCGGACGCGGCGCGGGCCGCGGGCCGGGTGCGGGACGGGCCGTGCCGGCGTCGCCGGACGGCTGGGGCGCCGCGGGCTTCCGCGGGCCAGGCTTGGCGGAGGAACGGCCGGAGCCGCCCCCCTGGAAAGCGTCGGTCAGCTTGCGAACGACCGGCGCCTCGATCGTCGAGGACGCCGAACGGACGAACTCGCCCAGCTCGGTGAGCTTGGCCATGACGACCTTGCTCTCCACGCCGAGCTCCTTGGCGAGCTCGTATACCCGGACCTTAGCCACATCGCTCCTTCTGGTCCGGGGTGGTCGTCCGCCGGACCGTTGCTACTTCATGGGCGTACTCATCGCGTACTCATCGAGTGCTCATCGCAATCTCGACCTACTTCCATCTCGCGAGGTACCTGGTGTCGGCGCGGGCACCTGCATGCCCGCGCACCGTGCTGTTCCGTGCAGCGAACCCTCCCGCGTTCAGCGGGTGCGCTCCCCGACGTACCGGTCGAGCGCCGCCGTGTCGAGCGGGCCCTGCAGGCGCAGGGCCCGCGGGAACGCCCGGCGGCGCACCGCGAGGTCGAGGCAGCCCGGGTCGGGGTGCAGGTGCGCCCCTCGGCCGGGCAGCGCGCCGCGGGGGTCGGGGACGCACACGCCCTCCACCGCCACGACGCGCAGCAGTTCGCGCTTGGCCGCCCGCCTGCGGCAGCCCACGCAGGTGCGTTCAGGGCATGCACGGGCACGCGTCCGGCCAGACACGTCCAAGTCTACTCCTCCACTGGTGGTTCCCGCGGCCCCGGTGATCCCACCGGGGCCGCGGACCCCCGGCACCCCCGTCCGGCGGGGGTCCGGGGCTACTGCTCGGTGTCCGGCCGGATGTCGATCCGCCAGCCGGTCAGCCGGGCGGCCAGGCGGGCGTTCTGGCCCTCCTTGCCGATGGCCAGCGACAGCTGGTAGTCCGGCACGGTTACCCGGGCGGAGCGCTGCTGCAGGTCGACGATCTCCACCCTGGTCACCCGGGCGGGCGACAGGGCGTTGGCCACCATCTCCGCCGGGTCGTCCGACCAGTCGACGATGTCGATCTTCTCACCGTGCAGCTCCGCCATCACGCTGCGCACCCGGGCGCCCATCGGGCCGATGCAGGCGCCCTTGGCGTTCAGCCCCTGCCGGTGGGAGCGGACCGCGATCTTGCTGCGGTGGCCGGCCTCCCGGGCGATCGCGGTGATCTCCACGGAGCCGTCCGCGATCTCGGGCACCTCCAGGGCGAAGAGCTTCCGCACCAGGTTGGGGTGGGTGCGCGACAGCGTCACCGACGGGCCGCGCACGCCGCGGCGCACCGCGACCACGTACGACCGCAGGCGGGTGCCGTGCTTGTAGTCCTCCCCCGGGACCTGCTCCTGCGGGGGGAGGATCGCCTCCAGCTTGCCGATGTCGACCAGCACGCTCTTGGGATCGTTGCCCTGCTGCACCACACCGGTGACGATGTCGCCCTCGTGGCCGGCGTACTCCCCGAAGGTGCGCTCCTCCTCGGCGTCCCGCAGCCGCTGCAGGATGACCTGCTTGGCCGTGGTCGCCGCGATGCGGCCGAAGCCGCTCGGGGTGTCGTCGAACTCACGGGGCTCCTGCGCCTCGTCCGACTCCTCCAGCGCCCACACCGTCACGTGGCCGGTCTTGCGGTCCAGCTCGACCCGCGCCTTGGGGCGCGAGCCCTCCGTCCGGTGGTAGGCGATGAGGAGGGCCGACTCGATCGCCTCGACCAGCAGGTCGAACGAGATCTCCTTCTCCCGCACCAGCCCGCGCAGGGCACTCATGTCGATGTCCACGGCTACGCCTCCTCCTTGCTCTCGTCGCCCTCGTCGGAGGCGTCGACGTCCTGCTCGTCGTCCTGCTCGTCGTACTCGTCGTGCTCGTCGTCCGGGCCGCCGCCGGCGGCGGCCCCGGCGTCCTCGTCCTTCGCGTCCTTGCGGCCGAACTCCACCTGCACCCGGGCCTTCGCCACCTCGGCGTACTCCAGGCGCCGCTCGGCGGGCCTGCCCCGGCCCTTCACCGGCTGCACCTCGACCAGGACGCCCTCGTCGTCGGCCTCCAGCACCCGGGCGACCAGCTCGCCTCCCGCGGCCAGCTGCGCCTTCACCAGGCGCCCGGCGGCCCGGCGCCAGTGGCGGGGCTCGGTCAGCGGCCGGTCCACGCCCGGCGAGCCGACCTCCAGCACGTACGGGGCGCCGCCCATGGCGTCCGCGTCGTCCAGGGCCTGTCCGATCTCCCGGCTCAGCTCGGCCACGGTGTCGAGCCCGACGCCGCCGTCGGCGTCCACGACGACCTGGAGCTGGCGGCGCCTGCCTGCCTGGGTGACCCGGACCTCCTCGAGGTCCAGTCCCGCTCCGGCGGCCAGCGGCTCGATCAGGGCACGCAGCCGGTCGTTCTGGTGGGTGCTCATCCGGGTGACTCCTCGGCCGCGTCTGCTGTTGTCGGAAGCGCTGCAAAGCCTATCCGGTCGGGCCCCGTGGTGCCGATTCCGCGCACCCGTCCCGGCGAGCGGCCACCCCGCCGCCGGTGCGCGCCCCGCCTGCGGGTACCTTCCGTTCGGCGGCCCTCCGCCGCCCCCTGCACCTCCGCGCCCCCCGTACCGGCACGCACCCGCCGGCCCGGGGGACGCGCCGTCGCACCCCACGGCACCCCCAGCGTCACCCCACCGTCACCCCACCGTCCCGAGAGACCAGCGGGAGCGCGCATGCAGTCCCCCACCCGGCGGGCCGTCCTCGGCGCCGCGGTCGGCGGAGCCGTCCTCACCCTCGGCGCCTGCTCGGCGGACGCCCCGGCGCCCGCGGGGACCGCCGCGCCCGACCCCGACCTGGCGGTCCGCCGCCGGGCGGTCGAGGCCACCGCGGCGCTCGCCGCCGCCTACGACGCGGTCCTCACCGCGCACCCGACGCTGGCCGGGCGGCTGCAGCCGCTGCGCGACCAGGTCCTGCGGCACCGGGCGGCCCTCGCCGCGGGCCTCCCGGAGGGCGGTACGCCGCCGGCCGCGACGGCCCCGGGCACCGCCCCCGCGCCGGGCGGGCCGTCCGGTACCGGCGCGCCCGCCGCCCCGCCGACCGCCTCCGCCGCCGCGGTCCCGGCCGCGCCCGCGGCGGCGCTGGCGTCCCTGGCCGCCGCCGAGCGCCGGACCGCCGCCTCCCGGACGGCGGCCCTCGACACCGCCTCCCCGGAACTGGCCCGCCTGCTCGCCTCGCTCGCGGCCTGCGGCACGGTGCACGCACTCGCCCTCGGCCCCTGACCGCCCCGGCCCCGTACCCGGACCGCCGCCGCCGCCGGCGCACCCGCCGACGCGGCGGACCACCGCCCCGACGACCCGAAAGCCACCGCGTGACCACGCCGAGCGCCCCCTCCGCCACCGCCCTGGGCCCCGCCGGACCCGGTCCCTCCGCCCCGGGCCCCGTACCGCCCGCCCTGCAGGCCGCCCTCGCCGCCGAGCACGCCGCGGTCTACGGGTACGGCGTCGTGGGCGCCCACCTCACCGGCGCCCGCCTCGCCGCCGCCCGGGCCGCCTACGACGCCCACCGGGCGCTGCGCGACACGCTCCACCGCGAGATCGCGGCCCGCCGGGGCACGCCCGCCGCCGCCGCGGCCGGCTACGAGCTGCCGTTCCCCGTCACCGGTCCGGCCTCGGCCGTGCGGCTCGCCGTCCTGCTGGAGGAGCGCCTGGCCGCGGTCCACGCCGACCTGGTGGACGCCGCCCGCGGCCCGCTGCGGCGCACCGCGGCCGACGCCCTGTGCGGCGCCGCCGTGCGCGCGGCGCGCTGGCGGGGCCCGGCCGCGCCCGGGCCCGCCTTCCCCGGCCTCCCCGAGCGGGCCGCGACGCCCCCCGCGCCGTCCGCCCCGGCGTCCGCACCGGTGTCGCCCGGGCCGTCCGGGGGCGCGGCGCGGTGAGCGTGCGCCTCCGTGCGGGGCGCCGTGCCCGACAATGGGTACGGCGTCCGCGCCACGGGGGAGCACGACGAGAGGACAGCATGCAGCCGGCGATCACCGTCCCCGAGCGCCTGGAGCGCACCCTGAGCCGGTGGGAGGGGGAGGCGGGGAGCACCTGGCTCTCCGCGCTGCCGTCCCTGGTGGAGGCCCACCTGGAGCGCTGGGGGCTCACCGCGGAGCGCGTCTGCGAGCCCGGCGGCCAGATCAGCCTGGTGGTGTACGTCCGCCGGGCCGACGGCACCCCCGCGGCGCTCAAGGCCGGCATGGTGACTCCGGAGACGGCCCAGGAGCACGCCGCGCTGGCCCACTGGGCGGGGCGCGGCGCCGCCCGCCTGCTGGAGGCCGAGCCGGAGCGGGCCGTCCTGCTGCTGGAGCGGCTGCACGGCGACATCACCCTGCGCTCGCTGCCCGAGGCCAAGGCGATGCTGGAGGCGGCCGGCATCCTGCAGCGGCTGTGGGTGGCGCCGCCCGCCGGGCACCCCTTCCGGACCGTGGCGGAGCACGTCGGCGGCCAGCGCGAGGAGCTGCGCTCCCGCCGCGGCCTGTCGGGGGCGGCGGACGCCGGCGCGCTGGTGGACGAGGCCCTGGAGGTGTCGGCCGGCCTGCTCGCCGACGCCCGGGAGGACCACCTGCTGCACGGCGACTTCCACCACGGCAACGTCCTGGCCGCCGAGCGGTTCCCCTGGCTGGCGATCGATCCCAAACCCCTGGTCGGGGAGCGGGCGTACGACCTGGCCTGGCTGGTCCAGGACCGGAAGGACACACTGGTGGGCTCCCCGGGGCCGGAGGCGGCCGTGCGCCGCCGCCTGCACCGGCTCGCCGAGTCCCTGGAGGTGGACCGGGATCGGCTGCGCGGCTGGACGCTCTTCCGCACCGTCGAGGCGGGGCTGTGGAGCCTGTCCGTCGGCGACAGGGCCTCCGCCGAGCTCTTCCTGGAGTTCGCGGGCCGGCTGTGAGCCCGGCCGGGTCCCGCCCCGGTGCCGCGCGCGGATCGGCCCGCGGCACCGGGCGGGCCGCCCTCAGCGGTCGAGGACCTGGCCGAACCAGGCGTTGCCGGAGACCCCGGCGTCCTTCGCGAGCATGCTCGCGGCGCCGGTGGTCCCGACGCCCGAGGCGGTGCCGCGCAGCACGGTCAGGGAGCCGGAGCCGTTCTCTCCGGGGGAGCCGACGGACAGCTCCGCGCGGCCGTCCCCGTACCGTCCGACCCCGCCCCGCACCGCCCCTCGGCGCGGCCGGCCGGGCACCGGCGCCGTCACCCCCGCAGCGGCAGCTCCGCCCCCATCACCGCGTACGGGCGCGCCGTGTTGGGGAAGAGCACCGGCCGGGCCAGGTCCACGTACCCCAGCGACCGGTAGAGGCGCCGCGCCGGGGTCTCCTCGTCGATCGCCGACAGGATGGAGCGGGACAGCCCGGAGCGCGCGCACAGGCCGGTGATCAGGGCCCGCCCCAGCCCGCGGCGCTGCCAGCCCGGGTGGACGTGCAGCTCGGTGACGGCGAAGGAGCCGTCGAGCCAGTCGCCGTGGCCGCGCGCCTCCAGGAAGGGCTGGATCACCGTGCTCCACCAGTGGGCGCGGTCGTTCGGCATCCCGTACCCGAAGCCGACCATGCGGCCGCGGTGGAACGCCCCGAGGGCGACGACACCGGGGCAGGAGGCGTGGCGGACGACGATCTGCAGCCGGACCGCGACCTCCTCGTCGGTGAGCCCGAAGGCGAGGGCCTGCACCGCGAGCGCCTCCTCGGCGCGGGCGGCGAGGTCGAAGGGCTCGATCACCACGTCGTCCACCACGTCGTCGTCCATCGCGGGGACGTTACCCGCACCTCAGAAGAGAATGCTCATGAACGCCCCGACCTCGCGGAAGCCGACCCGCCGGTAGGCGGCGCGGGCGGGGAGGTTGAAGTCGTTGACGTACAGGCTGGCGACGGGCGCGACCTCGCGCAGGGCGTACTCCACGACGGCGGCCATGCCGGTCTCCGACAGCCCCTGGCCGCGGCGGTCGGGGGCGACCCAGACCCCCTGGATCTGGCAGGCCCGGTCGGTGACGGCGCCGATCTCGGCCTTGAAGACGACCCGGCCCTCCTCGAAGCGGGCGAAGGCCCGGCCGCCGGTGACGAGTTCGGCGACCCGCGCCCGGTAGAGGAGGCCGCCGTCCCCGGCCGTCGGCGAGACGCCGACCTCCTCGGTGAACATCGCCACGCAGGCGGGCATGAGGAGCTCGATCTCGTCGCGGCGGACCCGGCGCACGCGGGGGTCCGGGGCGACGGTGGGCGACGGCTCGGTGATGGTCATGAGCGGCTGGCGGGCGCGGACGTCGCGGGCCGGGCCCCAGCCGGGCTCCAGCAGCGACCAGAGCTCGGCGGTCGCCTCGGCGGGGCCGACGATGGAGGAGCAGCGCCGCCCCTGGCGGCGCGCCCGCTCGGCGAAGGCGCGGACGGCGTCGCTCCCGGCGCAGATGGGCACCAGGTTGGCCCCGGCGTAGCAGAGGGCGTCGAGGCGGCCGGCGTCGTCGTACCAGCCCCACATCTCGCCGCCGAGCCGCCAGGGGTCGAGGCCCGCGACGTGGACGCGGGCGGCGACGAAGGCGTTGGCCACCGGGTCGCGGTCGAGCACGTCGAGGGCGTCCTCGAGGTCGGGCGCCTCGAGGACGCGGGTGGTCGACACCGAACTTCCCAGCATCTGCGCGCCTCACCATGCCGTCGGGCTGCCCGTGCCGCAGCACCCGTCCCCGTGCGGGCGCCCGGCGGCCGGGTCGGCCGCGGGGTCCGGGCTCCGGGGTCCCGGGCTGCGGGGCCCCGGGCTGCGGGGCCCCGGTCTCGGGGCCCGGCTTCCGAGGGTACGGGTCCTGCGGACGGCACCCTACCCCCGGGCGGCCGGAGAGCGCGCGGGGCCGGAGGGCGGGTGCCGTCCGGCCCCGGCGCGGGCGTTCCCGGGAGGGCGTTCCCGGGACGGGGCCGGCCTCGGGGCCGACCCGAGGAGGACCGGGCCTGCGGGGTCAGCCGAGGGGGGTGACGGTGGGCTCGCCGGAGGCGACGCCGTCGGCCTCCATCTGCTCGGCGAGCTTGAGGGCCTCCTCGATGAGGGTCTCCACGATCCGCGACTCCGGCACCGTCTTGACCACCTCGCCCTTCACGAAGATCTGCCCCTTGCCGTTGCCCGACGCCACCCCCAGGTCCGCC
>NZ_JAJLRA010000055.1 GCF_020991365.1 Streptacidiphilus sp. ASG 303 | reverse complement strand
AGCTCGACCACCGTGCGCTTCCCGCGCCCGAACTGCGCGGAGCCCCCGGAAGCCGCAAGCCCGCGACCGAGCGTGAGACCGTGCTGTGCGCGCTGTTCGCCGAAGTCCTCGGCGTTCCGGAAGTCGGTGTCGACGACAACTTCTTCGAACTCGGCGGCCACTCCCTGCTCGCCGTCACCCTCATTGAACGCATCCGCATGGCACTGGGGATCGATGTTCCGATCAGCGCGGTGTTCGCGACACCGACGCCCGGTGAACTCGCCGACCGGCCCGGCAACCACCTGTCGGACGTGGTCCGCAGGATCATCCTGCCGATCCGCACGAGCGGCGAGGCCGAACCGTTCTTCTGCGTTCATCCCGCTACCGGCGTCGCCTGGGGCTACTCGCCGCTGCTCCGCTTCATGCCCACGCGGCACCCGCTGTACGGCCTGCAGGCGCGGGGGCTCGACGGCTCGGGAGCCGCTCTTCCGAGCTCCATCCGGGAGGTGGCTGCGGAGTACGTCCAGCAGATCCGCACGATCCAGCCGGCGGGCCCGTACCACCTGGTGGGCTGGTCCTCCGGTGGCGTCGTGGCTCAGGAGATGGCCGTACAGCTCCAGTCCGCCGGTGAGGAGGTCGCCGCGTTGGTGCTGATGGATGCCTTCTCCCCGAGCGAGCGGGCGAAGGCGATCGATGCCTACGCCTCCGGCGGGATCGCCGTCGACGACGCGATACCGGGCTCGGAGGTCCTGCCGGAACTCACCGAGGAGGAGTACGCCACCGTCCTGCGCGTCACGGACAACATGGAAGTCATCTCACCCTCCCACGAGCCAGAGGTCTTCCAGGGCGACCTGCTCTTCCTCACTGCGGAGTTCGGCAAGCCGGACGGCATAGACGCCGCCTCATCCTGGGCCCCCTACACCAGCGGGAAGATCGCAGAGGTGCCCATTCCCTGCCGCCACGCACAGATGTGCCGTCCGGACATGCTCGGCCACGCCTGGACCGCCATCGCGGAATGGCTCGACCAGAGCATGGATCGTTCGACCCGGTAGGCAGAATCACGCCGCTGCAGGCCTACCCCGAAACCTTTCCACTTGATTCCGGAAGGCCCTGAACCCGGAGGACCGGCTGCGACCACCTCGCAGCCGGGCCTCCTGGCTCATACCCCCCGGAAATTCCCGGCTTCCCGCCAAGGCATGCCGATACTGTCCGGAACCACATGCTGCTGAACGACCCTAGGGCAGCGCCGAGGCATCCGCAGTCGACATCCTGGACAGGGCGGACCGCAGCGGCGCAGCCAGATCCTCCCTTTGTGGGAAGTCTCCGAAACCGCCGGACAACGTACAATCCCGGCATTACCGACAGAAAGGATCCATGGTGCTCATTCACGAGGGCAGCACATCAGCCTCTCGGTGGTTGAGGTCGCTACAAGGCCGTCAGGCACCGCGCCTCCGCCTCGTCTGCTTCCCTCACGCGGGCGGTGCGGCAAGCTTCTTCCGCTCGTGGGTCCCGCTGATACCTGACGACGTGGAACTCATGGCGGTGCGGTATCCGGGGCGGGAGGACCGGCTCCTCGAAGCTCCGGCCGAGCGCATGGAGGAGCTGGCGGATCCACTGGCGGACGCATGCGCCGGCCTTGCGGGCAGCCCGCTGGTGTTTTTCGGACACAGCATGGGCGCCGCCGTGGCCTTCGAAGTCGCGGCGAGAATGGCGGGGACCACCTCCGGTGCCATCCGGCCCGAGGCGTTGTTCGTCTCCGGGAGGTCGGGGCCGGGCGCGACTCGCCCCCGGGGTCTCGCTGGTGCGAGCGACGAGGAGCTGGTCAAGGATTTGGTCGCGATGAGCAGCACCAATGAGCAGGCTCTCGCCAACACTGAGCTGCGGGAACTTCTGCTTCCGGCAGTGCGGGCCGATTACCGCCTTGTGGAGAACTACGCGGCGGCCTCGGAGCCGGTCCTGGACATCCCCGTCTTCGCCTACTACGGGAACGAGGACGACCATGTGGACGAAGAATCGGTGACCGCCTGGTCGGGAGTGACCCGGTCGACGTTCGCCACACGTTCTTTTCCTGGCGGGCACTTCTATCTCGAACACCATACGGCGCCGCTGGTTGCCGACCTGCTTGCGCGCCTGACTCCGCACAGGACGACGACTTGACGAGAACCGAAAATCGCTCTCCTCAACGCCTCGTCAGGGCAGCGACCGAGGAATGGTCCGCGCCGGGACCGCCGGTCAGGGGATCGCTGAACCTGTGGCTGCTCGACGTCCGGGAGCTCGCAGGAACCACCTTCAGCACAGCCGATCTGAGTGCAGAAGAGCGGAACAGGATGGCCTCGTTCACGCGGGCGGAAGATCGGCTGCGTTATGCAGCGGCCCATGTGGCGCTGAGGTCGCTGCTGGCCTCCTGTCTTGGAGCGCCACCCGCCGGCCTGGTCTTCACCAGGGAGCCCTGCCCCTGCTGCGGGGCGCCGCACGGACGGCCTTCCCTAGAGCATCAGGACCTCCCGTTGCACTTCTCCCTGTCGCACGGCGGCGACCTGGTGCTGATCGGGGTGGCTTCGGTCCCGGTCGGCGTGGACGTCGAGGCGGTTCCGGATACCGAAGCCGCCCTGGAGTTGGCCAACGTGCTGCATGCCACCGAGCGGGCCGAGGTCTTCTCGGCCGCGCGTACGGAACAGCCCCGGCTCTTCACCCAATTGTGGACACGAAAGGAGGCGTATCTCAAAGGACTGGGAACCGGCTTGGGGCGCGACCCGGCAGCCGACTATTTGGGTGGCGCCGACACGCCGCCCCGACCCGCGAATTGGACGTTGGTCGACATCGAAACCAGACCCGGCCATGCTGCCGCCGCAGCCGTGCGTGGACCTGTGGAGGACTGCAGGCTCATGCGCCTTCGACCAGATCTTGTCCTGCCGAGGTCAAGCGGTGAGGTTTTCTCAATTTCATGTTGATGCGGCGAGCTCCGGCGTCAGGGGCCGTTTTTATGCCGATCACATTGAGGGGATTTCCCGCATGGTGATTTTTGCGATATAACTTGAGGTGCTGTCCCTCAATGGGAGGCACCTCGCCTGGAGGGTCAATCATGGCGAACTGGTTGTCCATCGCCCTACGAGGTGCTGCTGGCTTCGCGCTTCTCGCGCTACTGATTGCTAATGTAACTTCTAACCTGATCTTGCAGATAGCTTTGCTGCTTGTCAGTACCCAACTGGCAGCAACCTCCGCGAGGGACGCGCGGAAGCGGCGCAAGGCTAAGCATCTTCAGGATGGCCACAGATCCGATGGCGGTTGGGGGTCGTAATAGGCGCGGCCCTGCCCAGGGGAGGTTATTCAGAACGGCCCTCGTGATCGGTAGATCTCCAGCGCCGCGACCGCCGCGAGGGCGGTGCCGAAGCGGTCGAGCGGTCCTCGGTAGGGGGTGGAGAGAATCTTCCAGGTCTTGAGGTGGGACACGGCGCGTTCGACGGGGCTGCGCAGGCGGGCGTGGTGGCGGTTGGCGTCCTGCTCGGCATCGGTCAGCGGGCGGTGGCGCGGCTTGCGGTGCGGGATGCGGCAGTCGGTGCCCAGGTAGCCCAGGTCGGCGACGGGGATGCCGGTGCGTATCGCGCCGGCCAGACCCGATTCCCGGTAGGCGGTGCTGTCGTGGCGGGCTCCGGGCAGGGGCCGGCCGACGGCCAGGAGCCGGCCGCGCAGGTCGGCGGCGAGCTGGATGTTGTGGCCGGTCCGGCGGTGCTTGCCGGAGTTCATGCCGGAGGTGTTCTTCCAGGCCCAGCTCGGGGTGAGGGTGCCGTCGACCGGGACGAGTGTCCCGCGGCGGATGCGCCGGGCCGGACGGGTGGCCTGGTCCAGAACGGCGGTGATCACGGGTGTCAGGGTGCGGCACAGGCGGGCGACCGTGGCCTGTGAGACGCCCCAGAGCTCACCGGTGAGCTGCTGGGTGGCGTTGTTGCGCAGGACGAACAGCACCAGCGTGACCGCATCGGCCAGCGGCAGGGACCGGGGCCGGCCGCGTCGGCGGTGGAAGGACGGAACGGCGCGGCCGACCAGGTCCACCAGCCCCTTCAACTGCCGTCGGTCCAGTCCGGTAGTACGGTTGCACGGCAACGGCCCCTCGCTCGCAGCATCGGTTGGTGTAGGAACCCCGAACGCTACCGGCAGGGGCCGTTGTCACGCCCACCGTGAGCCACCACACGACCGTTCTGAATAACCCTCTCGGTCTCCATGCTCGGGGTGCAACCTCACGTGGAAGGTGCACCGCCATCGTGGACGACGCCTCCAGGATGGTCGTCACCGTCCTGCTCTGTACGGAACTTCCGCGAGGCCACGGGCTTCACAACCGGCACCGCATGCCCCTTCCTCCGCAAAGG
Source organism: Streptacidiphilus sp. ASG 303 (assembly GCF_020991365.1). GTDB lineage: Bacteria > Actinomycetota > Actinomycetes > Streptomycetales > Streptomycetaceae > Peterkaempfera. The sequence continues at coordinate 3,693 of NZ_JAJLRA010000055.1, read as the reverse complement.
GTTTATGTGAATGCACGGCTGGCACAGCCGTTGCCGCCCAGTCCACCGGGCCCATAGCGCATAACTTCCGGCCCGCCCAAACCGCTTCCGCACCGCACCCTGGTCCGACGGATTTCGACATCGGACGGGAAGGGGCGCCGTGGCCGCGCAGTTCATGGACGTCAAGCAGACCGCGAAGTATCTCAACATGTCCGTGCCCTGGGTCTACCGGGAGGCGTCCCGACTCGGCCTCATGCCGTACAAGTTCGGCCGGGGACGCAACGCGAAGATCCAGTTCAAGGTCTCCGAAGTGCAGGCATGGCTGCGCCAGCAGCAGCTGCCCGGACAGTAGACGCGGCTGATGACGCGGGGCCCGCTCCGACCTGAGCGGGCCCCGCGCGTCAGAACGCCGGATCGAGTCCGAGGACTCGGGCGGCCCGATTGATCGATCCCGGCATTAGGTGCCGGTAGGTCTTGAAGGTGATGTCCACGCTCCGGTGCCCCATCCATTCGGCGACGTCCGTGATCGGGATGCCGTGGCCCAGACAGTTCGAGGCGAAGAAGTGCCGGAACCCGTAGAGGACCATCCCCTCGGGGATCTCGGTCCGCCCGGACCGCTTGATCCTCTGCCACTGATTCGACAGGTAGTAGTACGGGTAGGGCCGACGCAGGTCGCCAGGGTGTCGCAGGAGGTAGCCGTCCACGGTCCCGTGCGTCTCCGCATAACGCTCGATGCTCCGCCGCACGTGGGCGGGCAGTGGGACGTCCCGGTAGTCGCCGTCCTTGCGGTGCTTGAGCCTCGTGTACTCTCCGGAGCTCTGGTTGACCTGCTCGGTGATCCGGTAGACGTCGTCGGCCACGATGTTGTGGAGATTGACGGCCGCGGCCTCCGCGTTGCGCATGCCGCAGCCACTCATCAGGTCGACGATCAGGGTGAAGACGTCGTCGCCTGCGGTCCGTATCGCCTTGAGCTGCTCCACCGACGGGATGACGGCGCGCTTCGGGTCGTACTGCGGCGGCTTCACGCCCTCGGTGGGGTTCTCGGCGTAGAGCCCGAGGCGGTGGGCGTCCAGCAGGACGGCCCGCAGCTTGTCGTACGCGTTCGCCTGGGTGGCGATCCCGACGCCGCGGCGCTCCATCGACTGGATGAACCCGTCCACGACCTTGTGGTCAAACGTCCCCATCCGGCGGCTGCCCAGGGCCGGCAGCAGGTGGTGCTCCAGCAGCGACTCCAGGTGCCGCAGCGAGGCCGGGGCCAGGTCGCGCTGGCCGGACTTCCACTCAGCGACGTACTCGCGGAACTGCATCGCGCCGTACGTGCGGACGCGCTCGGCCCTGCTCTGGCTGCGGCCGCTCTCCTGTTTGGCCTTGTAGACCTCCACCAATCGGGCGACTGCCTTCTCCTGGGTGGCGAAGCCGGACTCCTCGGTCTGCCGGCCCGTCGCGCTGCGGTACCTGACCGTGTACTCGTGCGGGCACTTGGACCACCGGGCCTGCGAGTGCTCGCAGTCCTTGAAGAACGTGCCCATGCCGCGGCCCGGGGACTTGGTCGACGCCACGTGTTGACCCTCCAGGTTCGAATGCTGACCTTTTGCTGACCCTGGATGGTGCTCCGTGCTCCTGAGCTGCAGGAAAGCCGGTTCGACGTGGTATGTGGTGGAACTTCATCGGCCGCAGCGGCGAGGAGATCGCCGAGGCCCGCGCCGACTGGATGTCCGGCACCCGCTTCGGCGAGGTCCGCGGCTACGAGGGTGCGTCGCTCCCCGCCCCCGACCTCCCGCCGGTGCCCCTCAAGCCCCGCGGCCGCGAGCGCTGACCCGGGGTTCCGAAGGTTCTCCCGCCCGGCTGCGGGCCGCCGGAGGATGCCGCCGCGGCCCGGCCGGCGCAGTCGGCTGTCCGGTCGGCGGAGCCGCTGCGCGACCGTCCGGGACGCTGACCGCCGGTCGCGGATGCGGCGGCCTGGGGCGGGGCGTGCCGGGGCCGACACCGACCCGGTACCAGCTTTTCTGATGGGTCGTCGGGCGGGATCGAAGGGCGAGGACCGTCCGGGCCCGGTGTCGGTCCGGTGCCGTGCGGGCACGGGAGCGGTCGGCCTCTCCGGGGGCGGACTCGACCGAGGGTGAGAGGGACCCGGGACGGCGGGCCGCTCGTTGGCCCACCGGCGCGCGGCCGATGGCTCGTCCGGGCTGCCGTCGTGCGGCCCGACGGGCACCTGTGGTGGGCCGCGGGCCCCGGCGCGGGCGCGGGCGCGGGCGCGGGCGACGGGGCGTCCCTGGACGCCGCGGTGCAGGATGCACTGGAGGGACCCGGTGCCCTCTCCGCCTCCCCCGAGCCGCAAACCAGCACGCTCCGAGGTGAGCGGCGGCCGCCCGGCGCCCGCCAGGACCCGCGTCGCGCCTCCGCTCCCGGCCCCCTCATGCGTCCCCGGGGCACGTTCCCGGGGCACCGGCCACCCTCCGCAGAAGGAGGACCCCGATGGCTGATCCCGCTGTCGGCAACCTGCGCGTCGACGGCGCGACCCTGCACTGCGAAGTACGCGGCGAAGGCCCGCTCCTGCTGCTGATCCTCGGCGGCATGAGCGGTGCGGCCTGCTTCGACGCCGTCGTCGACGACCTGGCCGCCGAGTGCGCCGTCGCGACCTACGACCCGCGCGGCATGGCGCGCAGCGCACCGGACGACCCCGAGGCCGAACAGCAGGTGGCCGAGCGCGCCGACGACGCGCTGCGGATGCTGGACCTGCTGTCGCCCGGTCGGCCAGCCCGGGTGTTCGGCGCCGGCTGGGGTGCGGTCGCCGCCCTGCACCTGCTCACCACCCGCCCCGAACGGGTCGAACGCGTCGTGGCGCACGAACCCCCGGTGGTCGAGGTCCTGCCGGACGCCTCGGAGCACCGCGCGCTCATCGCACGCGTGCAGGAGGCGTTCCGCACGCAGGGGACCATGCCGGCGATGGCCCTGCCGGCCGCGGGCCTGAAGAAGGACGGCGGTGCGGGCGGGCCGCAGGCCGGCCCTCCGCCGCAGGCGGCGGCGCGGGACGAGCGGACGATGGCCGATATGCGGTACTTCGTCGGACGCGTCACGCCCGCCTTCATGTCCTACGCCCCGGACACCGACAGGCTGGCGGCGTTGTCGGACCGGCTCGTGGTCGCCTGCGGCGGGGACTCGCAGGGCGGGCTTCCCCACCGCGCCGGTGCTGCGCCGGCCGGGCGTCTCGGCACGGAATTTGTGCACTTCCCGGGCGGCCACACAGGCCTGAACACGCACGCCGCCGATTTCGGCGCGCTCCTGCTGAAGACCCTCCGCGCTCCGCTCTGAGCCCGGATCCACCGATCGCCGGGGCCGTCGCGGCGGGGCGGGCCGGGGACGTCACCGGCCTGGCCTTCCTCCGCGTCCGGGCGCCTGCCGCCGGGGAGGGCCACCGCGAACGCGGCCCGGCCCGCCCCGGCCACCCCGGGGCCCGACCTCACCCGGGCGCCGGGGACGCCCCGCCTTCTGTCCCGCGCCGGCGGGGTCGCCCGAGCCCGGGGCCCGGCCCCGCAGGGCGGGCGGGCGCGACGGCCCTCCGCCCGTCTGCGGGTCGGGGTGGGGCTGGGGGGTCAGCGGGTGGTGGCGTGGGCGGCCTGCTCGATGAGGCGGGTGACGGCGCCGGGGTGGGAGACGGTCACGGAGTGGGAGGCGTTGACCGCGACGGTGTGGGCGTGGGCGCGGTGGGCCATG
>NZ_JAJLRA010000054.1 GCF_020991365.1 Streptacidiphilus sp. ASG 303 | reverse complement strand
GGCCGCACCCCCGGTCCGGGGGTGCGGCCGCCGCCGCACGAGCACCGCGTCCTGCGTCCTGCTTGCCGCGTCCCGCGGACCGGGGGCCGCAGACCGGGGACGCCGGCGTCAGGCGACGCCGGACGGCGCCGGGGCGCCCTCGCCCGGCATGCCCAGGACCGGCACACCGCCGATGGCGTCGCTGCCGAGGAGGCCGCCGATCACCGCGCCGCCGGTGCGGGACGGACGGGGCGGGGGCGGGCTCTGGACGCCGGGGACGGAGACGGTGCCGCCGGCCGGGTTCGGCGGGTTCGGGGTGCCGCCGCCCTGGCCCCTCGTCCTCCCGGTGCCGGGTGCGGTGCGCGGCGTCCGGACGCCGGTGCCCGCGGTGCGGCGCGGCGCGGAGGGCCGGGACGCGGGGGTGCGGGCGGACGGCCGGGCCGCCGGGCGGTCCGCCGGGTGCGCCCTGCGCGGGCGCACCTGCGGGGCGGTCTGCCCCGGGGCCGGCCGGGCGGGCCAGGTCGGCGTGCCGTAGTCGGTGGGCGGGGCCGGCTGCTGCGGCACGACGGTGGTGGACACGCCGCCGGTGCGCACGGCTGCGCCGAGCACCGAGCCCAGGACGAGGGAGGCGCCGACGACCACCGTGGCGAGGACCGCGCCGCGGCGGAGCACCCGCTGCCGGATCCGGCGCGCGGGGGCGCCGGGGCCGAGCCGCCGCCACGCGTCCAGCGCCAGCCTGCCGTCGACCGAGCCGAACGGCGCCCCGGCGATGAGCAGGGGGCTCCAGGCGGCCAGGTAGACGATGTGGGGGGCGTCGTACACGGGGACGGTGCGCCAGCTGACGGTGAGCAGCAGCGTCGCCGAGAGCAGCGTGGCGGCGGCGGCCGCGGCCCGCTGCCACAGGCCCAGCACGGACAGCACGCCGACGACGATCTGGACGAACGCCACCGCGAGCCCGGCACCGACCGGGTGGGCCATGGCGAGGTCCAGCAGGGGCCGGGCGAAGCTCCACGGGTGCAGCGAGGAGAGCCAGCGCATCATCGAGCCGCGGTCGCCGCCGTCGAAGTAGACGGGGTCGCACAGCTTGCTGAAGCCGGCGTACACGGAGATGCAGCCGAGGAAGACCCGCAGCGGCAGCAGCACCAGGCCCAGGTCGACCTTGCGTCCCGGGTACCGGCCGGGCTGGGCCACGTCGCCGGGGGCGTGCGCCCAGGCCTCCTCCGCGGGCGGCCGGTACGCGTCGCCGCCGGGGGCCCAGCCCGCCGCGGGGACGGCCCCGGGCCGGGAGGGGCCGCCGGGCCGGGTCCGGTGGCCGCCCTGCGCGGGGACGCTGCGGCCGTACGGGCCGCCCGCGGCCGGGATGCGGGGCAGCACCCGGGTGGCGGCCTCCTCGCCGTCCTCGGCCGACGCGGGCTGGGGGACCAGCCGCGCGGTGTCGAGCAGGCGGATGGCGCCCGTGTCCTCGGGGCCGGCCTGCCCGGACCAGGTGACGGCGGTGACCCGCCCCTTGCGGCGCGGGACGGCGCCGGCTCCGGTGAGGGAGACCGCCGGGTCACCCGTGAGGGACCGGCCGTCGAAGGGCCGGCCCCCGTAGGACCGGCCCTCGTGGGACGGGGCCCCGTGGGACGGGCCGGCCAGGGACCTGCCCGCCGGGGCGGGGGCCGCGAACGGGTCGGCGGCGAAGGACGGGGGCGCGTAGGGCCGGTCGTACGAGGGCGTGTACGCGGGGGCGTCGATGAGCAGCGAGGCGACCGGCGTCCCGAGCCGCACCCGGAAGCTGACGTGCGAGCCGCCGATCCGCACCGGGTCGCTGGGGACCTTGATCGTGCTCAGCTCGGGCGGTTCGCCTATACCGGCGGAGCGTCCCCCCTGGGAGCGGGGAGGTGTTCTGGTGTCCACACCCCACTAACCGAGTGACACGGGATTAGGACACCCCCGGGAGCGCATCCGGCGCGGATCCGGCCGGAACACGCCCGGCGGACCGGGCACGGGCGCGCCCCCCGCCGCGCGCCGGGGCGCGGCAGGGGGCGCGGGGGTGTGCCGTCAGCGTGCGGCGCGCAGGCGGGCCGCCTCGTAGAGCACGATGCCGGCGGCCACGCCGGCGTTGAGCGACTCGGTCGCGCCCGGCATGGGGATGCGCACGGTGAGGTCGCAGGTCTCGGAGACCAGACGGGACAGGCCCTTGCCCTCGGAGCCGACCACGACCACGACCGGGCCGGACAGCGCGTCGAGGTCGGCGACCTCGGCCCCCCCGTCGGCGGCCAGGCCCACCACCGTCACGCCGGCCTTCTGGTAGGCCTCCAGGGCGCGGGTGAGGTTGGTGGCACGGGCGACCTGGAGGCGGGCGGCGGCGCCGGCCGAGGTCTTCCAGGCGCCGGCGGTCATCCCGGCGGCGCGCCGCTCGGGCACGACCACGCCGTGGCCGCCGAAGGCGGCGGCGGAGCGGACGACGGCGCCGAGGTTGCGCGGGTCGGTGACGCCGTCGAGGGCGACGATCAGCGGGTCCTCGCCGGCGTCGGCGGCGGTGTCCAGCAGATCGTCGGGGTGCGCGTACTCGTACGGGGGGACCTGGAGGACCAGGCCCTGGTGGTTGAGGCCGCCGGTCATCTGGTCCAGCTGCGGGCGCGGGGCCTCCATCAGCGGGATGCCGCGGTCGTTGGCCTCCTGGAAGGCCTCCCGCACCCGGTCGTCGGTGTCGATGAACTGCATCACGTAGAGCGCGGTGGCGGGGACCCCGCCCCGCAGCGCCTCGACGACCGGGTTGCGGCCGACGACGAGCTCGGCGGCGCCCGCGCCGCCGCGCCCGCCGCGCCCGGCCCCGGCCCGGCGCATGCCGGCCCGGGCCTTGGCGTCGCGCTCGCGCTTGATCGCGGCGTTGGCGGCGCGCTGCTTCGGGTGCCCCTTGCGGGCCTCGGCGGGCGGCGTGGGGCCCTTGCCCTGGAGCGCCTTCCGGCTGTGGCCGCCGGTACCGACGCTCGCGCCCTTCTTGGACCCCGGGTTGCGGCGGTTCCTGCGCTGGCTGTTGCCGGCCATGGCTGTACGTCCTGTCCTCTTCGTCACGAAGTTCGTCATGGAGGTGCGGGCCGCACCGTGCGGTGCGGCCCGCCCTCGCCCTCGGGGGGCTACTGGCTGCTGACCGTCCAGCGCGGGCCGGACGGCGTGTCCTCGACCGCCAGGCCCGCCTGGGCCAGCTGGTCGCGGATGGCGTCGGCGGTGGCGTAGTCCTTGCGGGCCCGCGCCGCCTGGCGCTGGTCCAGGACCAGGCGCACCAGGCTGTCGACCACGCCGTGGAGGTCGTCGCCCCGGCCGGTGCCGGCCCACATCGGGTCGAGCGGGTCGAGGCCGAGTACTCCGAGCATCGCACGGACCTCGGCGAGACGTGCCACCGCGCTGTCCTTGTCGTCCGCGGTGAGGGCGGAGTTGCCCTGGCGGACGGTGGTGTGGACGACCGCGAGCGCCTGCGGGACGCCGAGGTCGTCGTCCATCGCCTCGGCGAAGGCGGGCGGCACCTCGGCGGCGGGCTCGACGGCGCCGCAGCGCTCGACGACCCGCTGCACGAAGCCCTCGATGCGCCCGAAGGCGGCCTCGGCCTCGCGCAGCGCCTCCTCGCTGTACTCGACGGTGGAGCGGTAGTGGGGGGCGGCCAGGTAGTAGCGGAGCACGATCGGGCGCCACCGCTGCACCATCTCGGAGACCAGCACCGAGTTGCCGAGCGACTTGCTCATCTTCTCGCCGCTCATGGTGACCCAGGCGTTGTGCACCCAGAAGCTCGCGAAGTCGTCGCCGTAGGCGCGGGACTGGGCGATCTCGTTCTCGTGGTGCGGGAAGATCAGGTCGATGCCGCCGCCGTGGATGTCGAAGGCGGGGCCCAGGTACTTGTGGGCCATCGCCGAGCACTCCAGGTGCCAGCCAGGCCGGCCGCGGCCCCAGGGGGTCTCCCAGCTGGGCTCGCCGGGCCTGGCCGCCTTCCACAGGGCGAAGTCGCGGGGGTCCCGCTTGCCGGTCTCGCCCTCGCCCTCGGGCTGGCGGAGGTTGTCCAGCTCCTGGTTGGAGAGGGAGAGGTAGCCGGGGAAGGAGCGCACGTCGAAGTAGACGTTGCCCTCGGCGGCGTAGGCGTGGCCGCGCTCGATGAGGGCGCGCATCATCTCGACCATCTCGGTGACGTGGCCGGTGGCGCGCGGCTCGACCGTGGGGGGCAGGCAGCCGAGGGCGGTGTACCCGTCGTCGAAGGCCCGCTCGTTCTCGTACGAGATCTCCCACCAGGGGCGGCCCTGCTCGCGGGCCTTCGCGATGACCTTGTCGTCGATGTCGGTGACGTTCCGGCAGAAGGACACCCGGTAGCCGCGGTGGGCGAACCAGCGGCGCATCACGTCGAAGTTCAGCCCCGAGCGGATGTGCCCGATGTGCGGGGCGGCCTGCACGGTCGCGCCGCACAGGTAGATCGAGACGCACCCCGGCACGAGGGGGACGAAGTCGCGTACCTGGCGGGTGCTGGTGTCGTACAGGCGAATGCTCACAGCGTCAAGCGTAGTGGGAAACCGGCGGTGCCCCGCGACGTACGGCGCCGCGGGGCGCGGGCGGGTGCCCGGCGCGCCGGGCGCCGGGGCGCGTCGGGGGCGCACCGGGGGCGCCCGGACGTGCTCAGAGGTGCTCGACGGCCTTCGCGGCCCGGATGCGGACGACCACGCGGACGTCGCCGGGGCCGTCGTTGCCGTAGTCCTGGCCGGTGTACTTGTGCGAGAGCTCGTTGATCAGCCCGGGGCCGCCCTCGGTGGTCATGGACGCCTCGCCGCGCAGTTCGAGGTAGGTGTACGGGGCCTCGGGCGGGTTGACGATCAGGGAGACCCGGGGGTCCCTGGCCATGTTGAGGTGCTTGCGGCGGCCCTCCACGGTGGAGAACAGCACGTCGTCGCCGTCGCGCTTGACCCACACGACGGACAGCTGGGGGCTGCCGTCGGGCTGCAGGGTCGCGACGACGGCGAAGCTCCTGGCGTCCAGCAGTTCCCGGGCCCGGTCGGACAGTTGCACGGACACGCGGCACCCCTTGCTCGTCGGCTCACGGACTGCGGTCGGTCCCCCACGGCCATCCAAGCACCGGCCGTACGGGGGCGCGACCGCTCCCGCTCCTGCCCCGGGACGGCCGCCCCACCCGTGCGGGACCGGCCGCCGTCCGTGCCCGCCCGTTCCGCGTCCGCCCGTTCCGCGTCCGCCCGTTCCGCGTCCGCCCGTCCGCGCCGGCTGCCCGACCCCTACGGGCCGACCGGGTACACCAGCGCGGTGGCGACGGCCGCCAGGCCCTCGCCGCGACCGGTGAGGCCGAGGCCGTCGGTGGTGGTGCCGGAGACGGAGACCGGGGCGCCGGCGGCGGCGGAGAGCGCCGCCTGCGCCTCGTCGCGCCGCTTGCCGATCTTGGGGCGGACGCCCACGACCTGGACGGCGATGTTGCCGATCGCGAACCCGGCGGCGCGCACGATGCGGGCCGCCTCGGCGAGCAGCGCCGTCCCCGACGCGCCGGACCACTCCGGGCGGTCGGTGCCGAAGTGCGCGCCCAGGTCCCCGATCCCGGCGGCGGAGAAGAGCGCGTCGCAGGCGGCGTGCGCCGCGACGTCCGCGTCGGAGTGCCCGGCGAGGCCCGGCCCGGCGTCCGGCCAGTCCAGTCCGGCCACCCGCAGCGGGCGGCCGTCCTCGAAGGCGTGCACGTCGGTGCCGATGCCGACCCGGGGCAGCAGCGGCGCGGCGGGGGCGGCGGCGGGGTCGGCGGCGAGGGGCGCGCCGGGGTTCTCAGAATCCATCGGTGGCCCTCCGTCGGGCGAGCACGGCCTCGGCGAGGACGAGGTCCAGGGGGCGGGTGACCTTGAAGGCCTCCTCGTGGCCGGGGACGGCCACGACCGGGCCGCCGAAGCGCTCGACCAGGCCGGCGTCGTCGGTGGCCGGCGGCGGGCCGCCCGCGGCCTCCTCGGCCGCGGCCCGCGCGTGCACGGCCGCCAGCACCTCGCGGCGGAACCCCTGCGGGGTCTGCACCGCGCGCAGCGAGGAGCGGTCGGGGGTCTCCAGGACGGCCTCGGGGCCCCCCGTGGGGTCCGGTGCCACCCGCTTGACGGTGTCGGCGAGCGGCACCGCCGGGACGACCGCCCCGGCACCGCCGCGCACGGCGTCCACCACGGCGTCCACCACCTCGACGGGGACCAGCGGGCGGGCGGCGTCGTGCACCAGGACCACGTCGACGTCCTCGGGGACGGCGGCGAGGCCGAGGCGGACCGACTCCTGCCGGGTGGCGCCGCCGGCGACCACCCGTACGTCCTTGCCGGGGATCCCGTGGTCGTCCAGGAGCGCGGCCACCGCGGCGACGCCGTCCGGCGGGGCGGCGACCACGACGAGGCCGACGGCGCGGGAGCGGGCCAGGGCCCGGACCGCGTGGACCAGGAGGGGGACCCCGCCGAGTTCGCGCAGGGCCTTGGGGGCACCGGGGCCCAGTCGTTCGCCCCGCCCGGCGGCGGGGACCACTGCTGCGGCGTTCAGGTTTCGTTCCTTCGGCGATGTGGGTATGGCCAAGGCGTGCCGGACAGGGCCCACTCGCCTCCCTGCGAGTATCCCCTTCCGTGGGGGCCCGTTCGGCACAGGGGAGCACGTCCGGTCGTGCGCCGCCGAGCGGGGGCGTCGACGGACGGGATTGCGGCGCTGTGGGTTGCGGCGGGGTGCGAGGGCCGGGGCACGGAGAGGCGGTGGCAGGCGCCCGGTGCCGTGTCCACGCCGCAGCGGACGTCGACCGGGGTCGGTGTGTCGTCCGGGGTCGGTGCGGTGCCGGCGGCTGAGGCGGACGGGTTGCGGGTGCACGCGGCCGTGAGCGGAGTGCCGTGGAAGGAGGAGCCGGGCGTCGCCATACGCCTCAGCGCCCGGCAGTGCGGCGCGTGCCCGTGCCGTGCACGGGTGCGCCGACCGGGCGCTGAGACGACGGGCGGCGGGTATCGGCGGACGTCCGCATCCACGCGGTGCGCGGAACAGTTCCGGTGTCGGCCGTCCCGGGTGTCAGGAGGCGAGAACCTCGTCGAGGAGTGTCTCGGCCTTGTCCTCGTTGGTGTTCTCGGCGAGCGCCAGCTCGCTGACCAGGATCTGGCGGGCCTTGGCCAGCATGCGCTTCTCGCCGGCGGAGAGGCCGCGCTCGCGCTCACGGCGCCAAAGGTCGCGCACGACCTCGGCAACCTTGATAACGTCGCCCGAGGCGAGCTTCTCCAGATTGGCTTTGTAGCGGCGGGACCAGTTGGTGGGCTCCTCGGTGTACGGTGCACGCAGCACCTCGAAGACCCGGTCCAGGCCCTCCTGGCCGACCACGTCGCGCACGCCGACGAACTCCGCGTTCTCCGCGGGGACGCGGAGCGTCAGGTCGCCCTGCTGAACCTTCAGCACCAGGTAGGTCTTGTCCACGCCTTTGATCTGGCGGGTTTCGATGGCCTCGATCAGCGCGGCCCCGTGATGGGGGTAGACCACGGTGTCGCCAACCTTGAACGTCATGTGACAGATACCCCTTCCGTGGTTTTCCAGAATAACACGTGTTCCGCCGTATCCGAAGGGCGTTTTCGCAGGTCAGGGCGGGTCTCGGGGCTTGACAACCACGCCCGTCACGTGCTGCGACCCCTGTTCGAGGAGGGTTTCCCGCAGGTGGGAAGCGGTTCGGCAGCCCGGCGAAACATCATCGGAACCCTCAATGGATCTTGCCTTCCGGTTCCGCGCGCGACGCGGGGCGAGCGCGGGTCCGACGGCCGCCGCGCCGCCCGTGAACGGCGCGTACACAGGTGGGGGCGGAAAGGAGCACTCCGGGCGCATGCGGCGCGAACGGACGTCACGCGCCGTGTGTCACGGCTCACAGCGCCGTCCGGGCGCCCCGGCGCGACACGGGGCCACCCCGTGAGGACCGGAAGAAGGGGATCGGTAACCTAAGCCCGTCCTGCCCTGCTTGCACACGTCCAAGGAGAAGCCGCCGCCGTGAGCCGCAGCCTTCGACGCGGCGCCATCGCCGCTCTCGTCGCCCTCGCCGTCGCCCCCCTGTCCTCCTGCGCCGCCTCCAACGATGCGGAGTCGCTGCAGGTGAAGCCGGACAACGCGTCGACCTCGCTCGGGGACGACCTCCAGCTCAACAACATCGTGCTGGTCACCGCGCCCGGCGGCGGCGCTGCCGAGTCGGAGACCCGGCCGGCGGCCCTGAGCGTCAACATCAGCAACTCCGGCACGGCTCCCGAGGTGCTGACGTCGGTGTCCGTGGGCGACGCGGGCACCGCGGCCCTCACCGGCCCCGGCGGCGGCAAGGTCGGGCAGATCACCGTCCCGGCCGGCGGCTCCGTGCTGCTGGGCGGCCCGGGGCAGCCCTCCGTGCAGATCGCCGACGCCTCGGTGCAGGAGGGCGGCTACTCGCGGGTGACCTTCACCTTCGACAAGGCCGGCACCGTCACCACGCAGGCCGCCGTCGTCACCGGCAGCGGCCAGTACGCCTCCTTCGCCCCGGCGGCCCCGGCCGCCCCGACCGCGAAGGCGTCCCCGACCGCCCTGCCGACCGGCAGCGGCGCCCCGGGCGCCCCCACGTCCAGCGTCACGGCGGGCGCGCCCGCCTCCGCCTCCCCGAAGACGTCCCCGAAGGCGCAGTCCTCCGCGACGACCGGCGCGCGGGCCGGCGTCAGCGCCTCGCCGCAGGGCTGACCGCCGTCCGCACACGCCGCGCCCCCGGGAGCAGAGGATGCTCCCGGGGGCGCG
>NZ_JAJLRA010000053.1 GCF_020991365.1 Streptacidiphilus sp. ASG 303 | reverse complement strand
ACTATCGCACCGGACCGGGAGCGAACGGACACTGATCACCTCAGGGAGACGGTTGCACCGAACCACCCGGAGTGTCCCGAACCGCCACCAGCCTTGTCCCTGGAACCTCAAGATCCCCGACAGAGTCCCTCACTTTCCAGGTGAGCAATCGTATCGGGTCGTACCCGCGTGTGCGCGTGTCGGGTGGTGGCAGCGGGGTGGTCTCGCAGGCCGGCGCCGTTCTGCTGGTCGAGACCGTCCGCAAGGCGGGGTTGGAGGCGGAGGTGTCGGCGGCGTTGGCGCCGTGGCGCAAGCCCAGAGCCGTGCACGATCCCGGCAAGATCCTGCTGGACCTCGCGGTCGCGGTGGCTCTGGGCGGGGACTGCCTGGCCGATGTGGCGATGCTGCGGGCCGAGCCGGCCGTGTTCGGGCCGGTGGCCTCCGACCCGACCGTCTCCCGCCTGGTCGACACCCTGGCCGCGGCCGGTTCCCGCGCGCTCGCGGCGATCCGAAGTGCGCGGGCCGAGGTCCGTGAGCGGGTCTGGAAGTTGGCCGGCGACGCAGCCCCGGACGCGGGTGGCGAGGTGGTCGTGGATATCGACGGCGTACTGGTCCTGGCGCACTCCGAGAAGGAGCACGCCGCCAAGACCTGGAAGAAGACCTTCGGCCATCACCCGCTGTTCGCATTCGTCGACCACGGCCCGGACGGGTCCGGGGAACCGGTGGCGGGCCTGCTGCGGCCGGGCAACGCGGGCAGCAACACCGCCGCCGACCACATCGAAACGACCCGCCTCGCCCTGGCCCAGCTGCCGAAGAAGTACCGGCGCGGACGCCGCACGCTGATTCGAACCGACTCCGGTGGCGGCACCCGCAAGTTCCTCAACTGGCTGACCGCCCGAGGTCGATGGCTGTCCTACTCGGTCGGGATGACCATCACCGACGCCGTGCACGCCGCCGTGCTCCTGATCCCGGCCTCGGCCTGGACCCCGGCCGTCGAACCGGACGGCAAGGTCCGCGACGGCGCCTGGGTCGCCGAGCTCGCCGGTGACGTCCTGACCGGCTGGCCGAAGGGCATGCGGCTGATCGTCCGCAAGGAACGGCCGCACCCCGGCGCGCAGTTGCGCTTCACCGACACCGACGGCATGCGGCTGACCTGCTTCGCCACCAACACCACCGGCACCCCGATCGCCCAGCTCGAGCTGCGGCACCGCCAGCGCGCCCGCGCCGAGGACCGCATCAGCGCCGCCCGCGACACCGGCCTGCGCAACCTCCCCCTCCACGACGCCGCGCAGAACCAGCTCTGGCTGGAGATCGTCCAGCTTGCGCTCGACCTGCTCGCCTGGATGCCGATGCTCGCCCTGCCCGGACCCGCCCGCAGATGGGAACCCAAACGCCTGCGGCTGCGGCTGTTCTCCGCCGCCGCCCAGCTGGTCACCACCGGACGCCGCCGCTACCTCCGCCTCGCCCGTCACTGGCCCTGGACAAACGCGATCACCAGCGCGTTCGAACGGCTGAGCGCCCTGCCGAACCCCGGCTGAACAGCAACAACGCCCCATCCCGACGAGCACCCGATGACTTCCGGAGCCGTGGAACCCGGCGCCCACCCGACGTGACAGCCGGGCCACCGGCCTCCCCACAGCGCAGAAACACCCCCGGACAAGCGAAAACGGCCCGCCAGCGAAGCTGACGATCCGTCATGCAAGGTCGAGGTTAACGGCACCGCCTTCTCCAGACTTGCTGTACGGACCCCGGCCTGGCGCGAGCGTTACGCGGTCCAACCCGGCTTTGAAGGCACCATTTGCGAGTTCGCCCACGCCATTGCCATCGCCGTCAACGTCGAACGGCTCAGCCGAAGTCCTCTGGAGGAACCAACGCCCTCCGCGACCGCCTGCAGCCTTTCAGGACTACCTCGATCGGCAAGACGCCCTGTGTCCCCGTGCCTGGCGAGCGGTCAGCTATGCAGGCCACCCGAGACCTCCGGCAGAGTCAAGCCGAGACGTGAGACGCCTCGACCGGCCGCGCGGGGACCTCAGCCGCCACTGCCTGCAGCAGTCACCTGATCGGTGGCGTTCCTCAAGATCCTCAGTCATGCGATGGTCATGACTCATCCCTCTCGCCATTCCGTCGGACGCCGTTAACCGTCCGTTTGATCAATCAACTTCGATCATTATCAATCGAAAGTAATCATCTGCTTTGCTGTGCCGCGGCATGGAAGAAGAGGTTTCGAAAGTTTTGTCCTTGTCGAAGCCGATCCTTCCGTGCGCCCTCAGGGGCGAGGCGGTCCGTGCGGACCCCTGAAGTGGTCCGTTTCACGATCAGAAGGTGGAGACCTGTCATGACGAACCCGTTTGAGGACCAGCACGCCCAGTACCTCGTGCTGGTCAACGAGGAGAAGCAGTACTCGCTGTGGCCAATCTTCGTCGACGTTCCCGAGGGCTGGCAGACCGAGTTCGGCGCGGCTCCGCGGCAGGAGTGCGTGGACTACATTGAGAAGACCTGGACCGACATGCGGCCCAAGAGCCTGGCCGACGCCATGGGCGACAACTGAGTCGTGATGTGGTGGGCATCCGTCGGCGTCAACGCCGGCCGACCGGCCACGAGGCGGGCGCGGCAGAAGCTGGCGCTGCTCGGAGCGGCATCGTCGGCGACCGCTGGCCCAGGCCTGCCCCAGGTCTGGCCGGTTCCACCTGCAGCCGGCCGCTCTACCGTCCTAGCAACTCCGGGACCCAAGATCGTTTGACTTGTACATGAACCTTCCTCGGCGGGGTTCCCGCCATCGGCTTCCGCGACAGTTCCACGCAGTGTGGGTCGCGGTGAGCGTCTCCAGCATCGGTGACGGCATGCGCCTCGTCACCCTCCCCCTCCTCACCACCGGCCTCACCGAGGACGCGCGGCAGGTCGCCATGGTGGCGTTCGCCGGGCAGCTTCCCTGGCTTGTTCTCGGTGTGGCCTCCGGAGTGCTCGCGGACCGCTTCGACCGCCGCCGCATCCTGTCCCTCGTCGATGCCGCGCGCGCGATCGTCACGGCCGCACTCGTCCTCGCCACGATGGCCGATGCCCTGTCCGTCCCGCTGCTCGCGGGAGTGGCTTTCCTTTTGGGCTGCGGGCAGACCCTCTACAACGGCGCATGGTCGGGCCTCGTACCCTCGATCGTCTCCCGCGACAGAATCGCCGCGGCCAACGCCCGCCTGCAGGTCGGCGCGCTGCTCGCAGGGAGCATGCTGGGCGCCCCGGCCGGCGCCGCGCTCTTCGGGATCAAGTCATGGCTTCCGCTCGCCGTCGACACGCTGTCCTTCGTGTTCTCCTCGGCGGTGACCGTGACGGTGCGCGCCGCGACGCGGACCCGCCCGGAAACCGGAGCCTCCGCCCCCGCAGGGCGGTCGCTGCGCCGCGAGGCCCTGGAGGGCATCAGCCGGCTGTGGCGGGACCCCCCGCTGCGGCGGCTCTGCGTGGTGGCGTCCGTGCTCAACCTCGTCATGGCGGGCCTGCTGTCCGTTCTGGTCCTGTACGCCAGGCAGGTGCTCGGGGTGGGCAGTTCGGGCTACGCGGTGCTGGTGGCGGCGTTCGCCGTCGGCGGCCTCGTCGGAGTTCCGATCGTCCGCCTCCTGGACGCCCGCATTGGCTCCGTGCGCGTGCTGCAGCTCAGCGCGTTCGCCACCTGCGTTCTCTGTGCCTGCCTGGGCCTGGCCGGGTCCGGCCCGGCGGCCGTGGCCGCGATCACGGGGTGCGGGGCCGCGAACCTGATCTGGAACGTGACCCTGGTGTCGCTTCGTCAGTCACGTGTGCCGACCCGCCTGCTGGGCCGGGTGACCATGGTGAACCAGATGGCCACCGTGAGCGCAGGGGCGCTCGGCCCGCCGCTGGCGGGGTTCGCCTATCACGGCGCCGGTCCCCGGGCACCGTTCGCCGCAGGCACATCCCTGCTATTCCTGGCCTGCGTCTTCCTGTGGCGCGGCCGTACCGACACGCCGGCACCCCCCGCGGCCGCCGGGAGCCCCACGGTCCACGGGATCGCGGACAGCCGGTCGGTGGCCGTGGACAGTCCGGTGAGCAGCCCGAACAGTCGGGCGACGGTTGCGGACGCCCCGCCCTCGATCACGCAGGACCCGGTCGACGAGAACGCGGGTGGTCCTACGACGGACGCGGGCGCCGGTGCGGCGGGTCGTCGCTGGACCGGACCGACGACAGCCGGTCGCCGTGGCACGCACACGCGCTTCTCGCACGGGCGCGGTTCGCTCCCGTCCGGCACGCGGTCGGGCGGGAGACGCACCGTGGACGTCAGAGGCGCGTCACCCGCCGTGTAATCCCCACCACCAACTCCACGGACCCCTGCACACGTCGCGCATCCCGACAGATCACCAGGACGTCGGCGCGCAGGCCGGCCCCCGCGGCGCGGTTCGTTCCCCCAGCTCATGTTCGACACCAAGGTGAGGCAATGCCCGAGTACGCAGGTAACCGGCGAAGGCTGATGGCCGGGCAGCAGGGTGTGTGGAACGCCCAGCAGCTCGATCCCGGGAGCGGCGCGTTCAACATCGCCGAGTACATGGAGATCCACGGCCGGCTGGACACCGCGCTGTTCGAATCGGCGCTGCGCCGCGCGGTCGCCGAGGCGGACGCCTACCACCTGCGGTTCGAACCGCAGGAGGACGGTGAGGTCCTCCAGCGGGTCGTCCCGGACGAGGCCTGGACGCTCCACCATGCCGACGTGAGCGCCGAGGCCGATCCGCGCGCCGCTGCGGAAGCCTGGATGCGTGAAGACCTCGCCAGGCCCTTCGACCTCACTGCGGAGGCCCTGTTCACCCATGTGCTGTTCAAGGCCGGGGACGACCGCTACTTCTGGTACCAGCGCGTCCACCACCTCATCGGCGACGGCTACAGCGGCTCCCTGCTCGTCTCGCGCTGCGCCCGGATCTACACCGCCCTGAGGCAGGGCGCCTCCCCCGGAGAGGAGGGCTTCCCCTCCTTCTCCCTGCTCCTGGACGAGGAGGCGGACTACCGGGCCTCGCCGGACTTCGAGGCTGACCGGGAATTCTGGCATGACACCTATGCGGACCTCCCGGACCTGCCCGAACCCAGCGGCACCTTCGCGGCCGGCACGCTCGGCACCTCGGTCCGCGCTTCGGCCGGCGTCGGCCCCGGTGACGCCGCGGACCTGCGGGTCACGGCGCGGCGCCTGCGCACCAGCCTCTCGGCCCTGCTCGTCGCGGCGGCTGCCGTGTGCGTGAGCCGGACGGCCGGCACCGAGGACGTGGTTCTCGGCATTCCCGTGCTCGGCCGCCGCGGGAACGTGCAGATGCGCACCCCCGGCATGATGGCGAACATCCTGCCCGTCCGCTTCCGGGTGCGTCCCGGGGACACGCTCGGCGCGTTCGTGCGCCATGTCACGCAGACCCTCCGCGGCGCGCTCAGGCACCAGCGCTACCGCTACGAGGACATCGTCCGCGACCTTCAGCTGACCGGTCGCACGTCGCTCTTCGGGGCGGTGGCGAACGTGATGCTGTTCGACTACGACGTCACCTTCGACGACCTGGCCGTCACCGCGCACGCCCTCTCCGTCGGCAATGTCCACGACCTGTCGATCGCGGTCCACGAGCGGTTCCCGGGTTCCGGCCTGCACATCGCGGTCGACGCCGCCTCCGCGGCATCGGGCACCGAGGCGGCACGGCGTACTGCCCGGCACTTCGGCAACGCGCTGACCTGGCTGAGGAACGCCGCCCCGGACGACTTCCTCGGGCAGTGGGACGTCCTCGGCACCGACGAGTGCGCCCAGGCACTGGAGGACTGGGCGGGCACACCCGGCACGGTACCCCCGGGTACGATCACGGACCTCTTCGAGGCCCGGGCCACCCGTTCCCCGCACGCCACGGCCCTGGTGTCCGGCGACACCGCCCTTACCCTCGGCGAGCTGAACGAGAGCGCCAACCGGCTGGCCCGGCTGCTGGTCGCGCGCGGAGCCGGGCCGGAGCGCCTGGTGGCCCTCGCGCTGCACCGCTCCGCCGACATGGTGGTGGCGATGCTCGCGGTGCTCAAGAGCGGCGCCGCCTACCTCCCCGTCGACCCCACGTACCCGCAGGAACGCATCACGCTCATGCTGGCCGACGCCAACCCGATGGTCGTGCTGGCGTCCCACGCGTCACGCCCCGCGGTCGAAGGCACCGCCACCGCCCCGCTGCTGATGGCCGACGATCCCGTCCTGCGGGCCGAGGCGGCCGCGCTACCCGCCGACGACCTCACGGACGGCGACCGCCTCGCCGCACTCACGCCGTCCCACCCCGCGTACGTCGTCTACACCTCCGGCTCCACCGGCACGCCCAAGGGCGTCGTCCTGCAGCACTCGGGCGTCGTCAACCTGCTGACGGCCATCGCCCGCCAGTACCCGTACGAGCCGGGCGCCCCGGCGCTGGCCAAGAGCTCGCTGAGCTTCGTCGACGGCTCGACGGAACTCCTCGGCTCCCTGCTGCACGGCGACCCCGTCGTCCTGGCAGACCCGGAGCAGGCACGCGACCCGCACGCCCTGGCCCGCATGATCGGGCAGCACGGCATCGGACGGATCACCGTCGTTCCCAGCCTGCTGGCGGCCCTGCTGGACGCAGACGTACCGGGGCTCGCCGAGTGCCGGCACTGGGTGACGACCGGCGAAAGCATCCCCACCCATCTGGTCGAACGCTTCTCCCGGATGCTGCCCGACGCGCGGCTGGTCAACTTCTACGGCGCCTCGGAGACGACCGGCGACGTCCTGTACGGCGAGTGCGGCCCGCGGAACGCCCCTCTCGGCCGTCCGCTCGTCAACTCCCGCGTGTACGTGCTCGACAGCGCCCTGCGCCCGGTGCCCGCGGGCACCACCGGCGAGCTGTACGTCAGCGGCCCGCAGCTGGCCCGCGGCTACCTCAACCGGCCGGGCCTGTCAGCCGAGCGCTTCGTGGCCGACCCCTACGGCGCCCCCGGCACCCGGATGTACCGTACGGGCGACCTCGCCCGCTGGAACCCCGCCGGGCATCTGGAGTTCCTCGGCCGCGCCGACACCCAGGTCAAGATCCGCGGCTTCCGCGTGGAGCCGGGCGAGGTCGAGTCCGCCCTGGCCACCCACCCCGACACGACCCAGGCCGCCGTCGTGGTCCGCGAGGACGCCGCCGGAAGCCGCCGCCTGGTCGGATACGTCGTACCCGCGGCGGGGCGGCACATCGAGCCACAGGCCCTGCGCCGGCACCTGGCGGCCGTGCTGCCGGACCACATGGTGCCCTCCGCGCTGGTCATGCTGGACGCCCTCCCGCTCACCCCGAGCGGCAAGGTCGACCGCAACGCCCTGCCCGCACCGGAGCACGATCCCACCGACGCCTACCGGGCCCCCGCCACACCGCGCGAGGAGACCCTCTGCGCCCTCTTCGCGGAGGTCCTGGGCGTCGCCCGGGTCGGCGTGGACGACAGCTTCTTCGACCTGGGTGGGCACTCCCTGCTCGCCGCGAAGCTGGCAAGCAGGGTGCGTGCCGTTCTGGGCACCGAACTTTCCCTGCGCACCCTTTTCGAGGCCCCGACGGCCGCAGCACTGGCCCTGCGGCTCGACACCGGGGCCACGCGGGCGCGGCCAGCCCTGACGGCCCGGCGGCGCCCCGATACCGTCCCCCTGTCCTTCGCCCAGCGCCGCCTGTGGTTCCTGCGCGAACTCGAGGGGCCCAGCGCCACCTACAACCTCCCCTTCACCGTGCGCCTCACCGGTGACCTCGACACCGAGGCGCTGGCGGCGGCCCTGCTGGACACTGCCGACCGGCACGAGGCACTGCGCACGGTGTTCCCCGCCGTCGACGGCGAGCCGCTCCAGCGTGTCCTGGACCTCGCGGAGACGGGACCGCTGCTGACCGTGCGGGACGCGACCGGACTCGACGGGACCGCCCTCGACGCGGCACTCGCCGAAGCCGCCGCGCACGTCTTCGATCTCGCGGCCGAGGCACCCCTGCGGGCGGACCTGTTCACCATCGCCCCCAGGGAGCACGTGCTCCTCCTGGTCGTGCACCACATCGCCGCCGACGGCTGGTCCCTCGCCCCGCTCGCCGCCGACGTGTCGCGGGCGTACGCGGCCCGTCTGCGCGGCGAGGCGCCCGCGTGGCAGCCGCTTCCGGCGCAGTACGCGGACTACACCCTCTGGCAGCGTGAACTGCTGGGCGAGGAGAGCGACCCCGCAAGCCTGCTCAACGAGCAGCTCTCCCACTGGCGCACCGCCCTCGCCGGCCTTCCCGAGCAACTGGCGCTGCCGGCCGACCGGCCCCGTCCCGCGGTCGCGTCGTATCGGGGCGACAGCGTCCGGATGGAGGTGCCCGCTGACCTGCACCGGCGACTGGTCCTGCTGGCCCGCCGCGAGAACGTGACCGTTTTCATGGTCCTCCAGGCCGCCCTCGCCGTCACCCTCTCCCGGCTCGGCGCCGGCGACGACATCCCCGTCGGCACCCCGGTCGCCGGCCGGGCCGACGCGGCACTGGACGACCTGGTCGGCCTCTTCCTCAACACCCTGGTCCTGCGTACCGACCTGTCCGGCGCCCCCGGTTTCACCGAGGTGCTCGCCCGGGTGCGGGAGGACGGGCTGGGCGCGTTCAGCCACCAGGACGTCCCCTTCGAGCGGCTGGTCGAGGACCTCGCCCCCGCCCGCGACCGGGCGACGCATCCGTTGTTCCAGGTGATGCTGGTCCTGCAGAACAACGCACAGCCCGTCCTCGACCTGCCCGGGCTTGCGACGACCGCCGGTGCGGCCGAGGAACCCGGCGCCAAGTACGACCTGTACCTCTCCCTGACCGAGACGTTCGGCGAGGACCGCGAACCCGCCGGTCTGCGGGGCGAGCTCACCTTCGCCGTCGACCTGTTCGACCGGACGACCGCCCGGACGCTCACGGAACGGTTCACCCGCGTCCTCACCGCGGTCGTCTCCGACCCGCACCGCCCCGTCACCGCCATCGACGTGCTGGACGCGGCCGAGCGTGTACGGCTGATCGAGGACTGGTCGGGAGCCGCAGCCCAGGCCCGCCTTCCCGACGTCCCGGTACACGAACTCTTCGAGGCACGGGCCGCAGCCGCGCCCATGGACGTCGCCCTGGTCTTCGCCGGCAGCCAGGTCTCCTACGCCGAACTGAACGCGCGGGCCAACCGGTTGGCGCGACTGCTGCTCGAGCACGGAGCGGGTCCCGAGAAGCCGGTCGCCCTCGCGGTACCGCGCTCCGTCGACATGGTGGCCGCGCTGCTCGCCGTACTGAAGACCGGCGCCGCCTGTCTGCCCCTGGACCCGCAGTACCCGGCGGAGCGGATCGCCTACATGCTCGACGACGCCCGGCCGGCCCTGACGGTCAGCGCGGGCGGCGTACGCCTCCCGGAGGTGCCCGGTACGGCAGGAGCGGTCGGCACGCTGGTGCTCGACGCACCCGACACCGCCGCGCGCACGGCCGGACTGCCGGACGGCGACCTGTCCGAGGACGAGCGGGCCGCGCGCACGTCCGGGCAGAACGCCGCCCTCGTCATCTACACGTCGGGCTCGACGGGCCGGCCCAAGGGTGCGGTGCTGACACACTCGGGTGTCGTCAACCTGGTCTCGGGCATCGCCGGGGCCTTCCCCTTCGAGGCGGGCGCCCCCGCTCTGGCGAAGAGCTCGCTGAGCTTCGTCGACGGCTCGACGGAACTCCTCGGCTCCCTGCTGCACGGCAGCCCGGTCGTCCTGGCGGACCCGGAGCAGGCACGCGACCCGCACGCCCTGGCCCGCATGATCTGGCAGCACGGCATCGGACGGATCACCGTCGTGCCCAGCCTGCTGGCGGCCCTGCTGGACTCCGGTGAGGCGGGCCTGCAGGCGTGCGGCCTGTGGGTCACGACCGGCGAGGCCATCCCGCGGCATCTCGCCGAGCGGTTCGCCCGCGCACTGCCGCACGCCCGGCTGGTGAACTACTACGGGGCGTCCGAGACCAGCGGCGACGTGCTGCACGGTGTGTGCGGCCGGTCCGCGGCCCCTCTCGGCCGCCCGTTCCCCAACTCCCGGGTGTACGTGCTCGACGCGGCCCTGCGGCCCGTGCCGGCGGGTGTCGCCGGTGAGCTGTACGTCGCGGGCGCGAGCCTGGCGCGGGGTTACCTGAACCGCCCGGGCCTGACAGCGGAGCGGTTCGTGGCGGACCCGTTCGGTCCGGCGGGTTCGCGGATGTACCGCACCGGCGACCTCGCCCGCTGGAGCCAGGACGGCGGACTGGATTACCTCGGCCGCACCGACGACCAGGTGAAGCTGCGCGGCTTCCGCATCGAACTGGGCGAGGTGGAGAGCGTACTCGCCGGACACGCCTCGGTGGCACAGGTGTCCGCCGTGGTGCGGGAGGACGTACCCGGCGATCGGCAGCTCGTCGCCTACGTGGTGCCGGTCGATGGCACGACGGACACGGACACGGACGCGCTCCGGCTCGCGGCCGACGTGCGCACGCATGCGGCTTCCACGCTGCCGGAGTACATGGTCCCGTCCGCAGTGGTCGTCCTGCACGCGCTGCCGCTCACCCCGAGCGGCAAGGTGGACCGCAAGGCCCTGCCCGCACCGGAGCGCGCATCGGCCGGCTCGGACCGCAAGCCTGCCGACGAGCGGGAGGCGCAGCTGTGTGCCCTGTTCGCCGAGGTGCTCGGCGTCCCGGAGGTCGGTCCCGACGACAACTTCTTCGAACTCGGCGGCCACTCCCTGATGGCGACCCGGCTGCTGAGCCGGATACGTACCGTGCTGGGCGTCGAGGTTCCCCTGCGCATGCTCTTCAACGCCCCCTCTGCGGCGAGTATCGCGGCCGTGCTGGCGGACGGCGGGCAAGCGATGCGCCGCGCCTTGACGGTCGGTGTGCGGCCGGATGCGCTGCCGCTGTCGTTCGCGCAGCGCCGCCTGTGGTTCCTGGGCGAGCTGGAAGGTCTGAACGCGACCTACAACCTCCCCTTCGCCATGCGGCTGCGCGGTGACCTCGACACGACGGCACTGGAGGAGGCCTTCCGTGATGTACTGGTCCGCCACGAGGTGCTGCGCACGGTCGTCGCGACCGTCGACGGTGCCCCGCAGCAGCGGATCACCGCGCCGGAGGCCGTCTCCTTCGAGCTGGGCACCGGCGAGGCCTCCGAGGAGGGCCTGTCGGACGCCGTCGCGGCCATCGCCGGTCGACCGTTCGACCTGGCGGCGGATCTGCCGCTGCGCGCCGGTCTGCTGACGGTGGGCTCGCGTGACCACGTTCTCGTGGTCGTGGTGCATCACATCGCCGCGGACGGCTGGTCGCTGGTTCCGCTGGCCGCTGACGTGTCGCAGGCCTACCGCGCCCGTGTGGCGGGTGGCGCTCCGGAGTGGGAGCCGCTGCCGGTCCAGTACGCGGACTACGCACTGTGGCAGCAGGACCTCCTCGGCGGTGAGGAGGATCCGAGCAGCCTGCTCAACGAGCAGCTGGCCTACTGGCGCAAGGCCCTGTCCGGGCTGCCGGAGGAACTGGCCCTGCCGACCGACCGGCCGC
>NZ_JAJLRA010000052.1 GCF_020991365.1 Streptacidiphilus sp. ASG 303 | reverse complement strand
CCCACTTCGATCGTTAAACACCCGATTCGCACGAAAACAGAGGTTTATCCGGGCCGTGGACGGGGCGCGGGGGTCTCCTACCGGGCGTCGTAATCCCCCACGGGCGTGTGAGCCTCTTCACGCGAAAACGGTCTTCTCTGGCACTTCAGGCACGAATCGGGCACGCTTTCGCAGTCCGCACAGCACCAGGAGGACCCGCATGACCCCGGCCCCGGAACGCACCGGTCCCCGGCACGCCCGCCCGGCCTCCGGACCCCGGCTGCTGAGCCGCACTCCGGGCCGCCGCGCGGTGCGGATCAACCCCGGACTGGCCGCCATGGCCGTCCTGGCAGCCGGTGCCATCGCCGCAGGCGCCCTGGCGGTGGGGAACGCCGCCGTCCCGGCCGGACCCTCGGCCGCCCGGCCCCCGCTGCCGCCGGACACCGCGTCCGCCGCCCCGACCGCCCCCGGCGACCTGCTGCCCGCCGCCCCGGTCTCCGCGGAGGCGGCCGCACCGGGACGGACCGGGTCGACGGCCGGGTCGACGGCCGGGTCGACGGCCGGGTCGACGGCCGCCGTGAGGGACGGCGGCTCCGCCACGACCGGCCCGACCGCCCCCGGGGCCCGGCGGGCGGGTACCACCGCGCCGCCGAGCGTGTTCGACGCGACGACCCCCGCCCCGGCGGTGGACGCACCGCAGGCCCCCGCCCGCCCGGGGCACGCGCACCGCACGGCCCTCGCGTCCCCCACGGCGGTACCGCCGCTTCCGCCCCTCGCGGTCCGCAGCACCTCGGTCGCCACGCCGGGGGCGGTCCGGCCCGCGCCGGGTGCGGGCACGACCGCTCCGGGCCGCCCCCACCCGGCGGACACCCCGTCCGGCACGCCCGCGCCCACGGCCGCCACGACACCGCCTGCGGCGTCCTCGCCGCCCGCACCGTCCTCCGCGCCCCCGTCGACGGCTCCTGCGCCGGAGCCCACCGCCGGCGCCCCCACCGGGCCCGCGCCCTCGGACACCGCCTCCGGCCCGGCCGCGCCGTCGGCGGAGCGGTCCTCCTCCGGCGGCTGACCCGGGGGCGGCCGGGGCCGCGGCAACGGCAGGCCGTCGGCACAGCGGAAAAGGCGGGGGCCGATCCGGGCGGCAGGCCGGACAGGGCGTCCGGCGGGAGCGTCCCCGCCGGTACCGCCCGGGGCGCCGGGCCTCCCCCGCTGCGGCCGTCCACGGCCGTCCCGGCGGCGCCCCCGGCCGGGGCGGCCGCACCTCGCGTGCGGGCCGGCCACGGCGGGGGGTGCGCCGTCCCGGGCGGCGTCCGCGAGGACGGCGGGCGGCGGGCGGCGGGGCGGGCCTCCGCCGCCGGGATCAGGCGGGGGCGCCGTCTGCGGGCCCGGCCTCCATCGCGGGAGCGGCGGACCGGATGCGGACCGACGGGAGGTCGCGCCGGACCGGGTGGTGCAGCGCCAGGCGGACGGCGGCCACGAGGTCGGGGGCGGTCTCGTGGATGCGGTCGGCCTCCTCCTCGCGGGCCCCGGGCGCGGGCACCAGGATGCCGCGCGCGCCCGCCGAGGCGGCGGCCACGAGGTCGGCGCCGGTGCTGCCGACGACCACGGTCCGGACCGGGTCCGCGCCGAGGCGGCGGCAGGCCGCGAGGACCAGCCCGGGGTCGGGCCTGCGGCAGCCGCAGCCGTCGTGGGGCCCGTGCGGGCAGACGGCCCACACGTCGACGGGGCCGAGGAGCTGCTCCACGCGGCACTGGACCGCGTCGACCTGCTGCCGGGTCAGGATGCCCTTCGCCACGCCGGGCTGGTGGCTGACCACGCCCACCGGGACGCCGAGGCCCCGCAGTTCGGCCAGCGCCTCGCGGGCCCCGGGCAGGGGCCGGACCCAGCCGGGGTCGCCGTTGCAGGGGACGTCGGCGACCAGGGTTCCGTCGCGTTCGAAGAGGACCGCGTCCGGGTGCGGCGGACGCCGCGGGCCGGGGGCGTTGCCGGCGGTGGCGGCGGTGGCGGCGGTGGCGGCGGTGTCGGCGTCCGGCGAGAGCCACGGCTCCGGCACGGAGGGCCGGGCCGGGCCGTCCGGGGGCTCCGCCGCGGCGGGCGCGGCGGGTGCGGCCGGTATGGCGGACGGGTCGTCCCGGGTGGGCTCACCGGAGCTGGACATGGCGGTCACCTTCCGTGTCTGTCGACGGCCGCGGTGCGGCCGGCGGGTCGGGCGGGGTGTCGGGGTCCCCGGGGGGACGGGAGAGGCCGTGCGGGGCGCCGGCAGGCCGCCCCCGGGCCTCTCGGGCGCGGCGCACTTCGGGCGGTTCCGGGGTCGGGGGCGGTCCGGGGTCGGGGGTGGGCCAGAGGCGGTCCGGGGTCGGGGATGGTCCGGAGGCGGTCCGGGACCGGGGGCGGTCCGGGGTCAGACCCCGGCGAGCATGCCGCTGCGCAGGGTGGCGCAGGAGCGGGCGATCAGCCGGGAGACGTGCATCTGCGAGACGCCGACCACGTCGGCGATCTGATGCTGGGTCATGCTGCGGAAGAAGCGGAGGAAGAGGATGCGGCGCTCCCGCTCGGGAAGCCCCTCCAGGAGCGGCCGCAGCGATATCCGGTCGACCACCAGGTCCAGGAAGCGGTCCTCGGCGCCCATGGTGTCGGCGAGCGAGCCGGCCTCCAGCCCGGGCACGGGCGCGTCCAGGGACACGGCCGCGTACGCCTGGTACGCCTCCAGGCCGAGGATGACGTCCTCCTCGGCGAGGCCGGTGTAGTCGGCGACCTCGGCGACGGTGGGGCTGCGGCCGCCCAGCGGCTGGAGCAGCTCCTGCTGGGCCCTCCGGACCTGGTTGCGGGCCTCCTGGACGCGGCGGGGCACGTGGAGGTCCCAGGCGTGGTCGCGGAAGTGCCGCTTGAGCTCGCCCACGATGGTCGGGACCGCGAAGGACTCGAAGGCGTGCCCCTGCTCGGGGTCGTAGCGGTCGACGGCCTTGACCAGGCCGACGGAGGCGACCTGCAGCAGGTCGTCGTCGCTCTCGCCGCGGTTGCGGAAGCGGCGGGCGAGGCGGCGCGCCATGGGCATGAGGGAGGCGATGACCTGTTCCCGGAGCCGGTCCCGTTCGGGCCCGGCGGGGAGGCCGGCCAGGCGCCGCAGGCGCTCGGGGAGGTCCGCCGGGGAGCGGTCGTCCGCCGCGCGGACGGGGCGTCCGGCGTCTCGGGGACCGGGACGGGGGCGGGCGGAACCGGGCCCGGGACGGGGCATGGCGGCCTGCTTTCCGTGCACAGCCGACGGCAGTGCGCACTCCGGGGGCGAGGGCGGGACCCGGCCTGCGGACCCGGCGGCGGACGCGGGGCGTCCGTCCGCCCGGGGCAGGCCGCCGGCCGTTCGAGCGACCGGGTCGGCCCGTGGGTGCCTTCTTCATCCGTGGCACTGGCTCGCGCCTTCCCGGGGCGCACCCCGGCAAACCCGCCCCGTGCGCCCCCGGCGGCACGGCCCGCGGCCCTCGGCGGACCGCAGGGGGCTCAGCCGCGGGGCACGGACCGGAACCAGGTGACGGTGCGGCGCAGCCCCTCCCGGAGGCCGGTCAGCGGCTCCCACTGGAGCTTGTCGCGGGCCAGGGCGGTGTCGGGGCGGCGCCCGGCGGGGTCGCCGGCGGGGCGCGCGACGTGGCGGACCCCGGAGGAGGAGCCGGTGAGGGAGACGACCAGGCGGGCCAGCGCGTTCATGCTGATCTCGTGCGGGCTGCCGATGTTCACCGGGCCGGCGAGGTCGGAGGCCGCCAGGGCGAGGATGCCGCGGACCGCGTCGTCGACGTAGGTGAAGGAGCGGGTCTGGCTGCCGTCGCCGGTGACGGTGAGCGGTTCCCCGGCGAGGGCCTGCCGGATGAGGACGGCGACGGCCCGGCCGTCGTGCGCCGGCATCCGGGGGCCGTAGGTGGAGAAGAGGCGGACGATCGCGGCGTCGGTGCCGAGGGCGGCCGCGTGGGCTGCGGTGAGCGCCTCGGCGAACCGCTTGGCCTCGTCGTGGGCGCTGCGGGGGCCGACCGGGTCGACGCTGCCCGGGTGGTCCTCGCGCTGCGGGTGGCGCTGCGGGTCGCCGTAGACGCCGGCGGCGGAGGCGAGGACGAACCGGGCCCGGTGGGCGCGGGCCAGGTCCAGGGCGTTGCGGGTGCCGAGGGACGCGGTGTCCAGGGTGTGCAGGGGCAGCCGCAGGCAGTCGGCGTACGAGGCGGGGGACGCGAGGTGGAGCACCAGGTCGACGCGGCCGTCGACCTCGAAGGGTTCGCAGACGTCGGCGCGCAGGACGGTGAAGCCGTCGCGGCGGGCGAGGTGGGCGAGGTTGCCGGGCGCGCCGGTGGAGAAGTCGTCGACGCAGACGACGCGGGTGCCCCGGTCCAGCAGGGCGGTGCACAGGTGGGAGCCGACGAAGCCGGCCCCGCCGGTGACCACGGCGCGCCTCCAGCGGGCGGGAGTGGTGGGCATGCGGCCTCCGGAGGGTGCGCGGCGCGGCAGCCGGATGCGGTACCCCGGTCGGTGCGGTTCATGCCCGCGCGGACGGCGGGGGTGCGGGGCCGGCGCACGGGTGGGAGGGGACGGCGGAGCCCCGGCGGCACGGGGCCCGGGGACACGGACGGCCGGGGTGCGGCCGGGGTGCGGCCGAGGTGCGGCCGGGCCGCGTGCGGACCGGCGGGCCCCGGCCGGGCCCCGGAGGGCGGCGAGGACGGACGGGCCGGCGGGAGCGGCCGGTCCGGGAGGCCCGGGAGGCGGGGAGGCCCGGAAGAGGAGCGGCCGGTCCGGTCAGGACAGGCCGCGCAGCGCGTCCGGGTTCATGGCGTCGGCGTGGCCCCGGGCGCGGGCGCCGAGGCGGGTGCGCCCGGCGGTGACCTGCCGTCCGGGGTGGCGGCGCAGGTACTCCGCCTCGAGCTCGGCCATCCGCGAGGTGTGCCGGTCGAGGGCCTCGGCGGAGCCGTGCAGGAGGGTGTCGTGGCGGGTGCGGTGGATCTGCTCCAGCTCGTGCATGAGCACGCTCTCGTCGAGCTGCCCGGGGTCGATGCCGAGGGCGTCGGGTGCTCCGTCCATCTGTCCTCCAGTCACACACGGTCACGCGGTCACACGGTCGGTGCGGCCCGGCGGGCGCCGGGCCGCACCTGCGGGTCACAGCTCCCGGAGCGCGGGCAGCAGGGACTTCTCCGCCCAGTCCAGGAACGGGTACTGGGCGTCGCCGCCGACCTGGACGAGGGCGACCTCGGTGAAGCCGGCCTCCGCGTACGGGCGCACCGCCTCGACGAACGCCTCCACGTCGTCGCCGCAGGGGATCGTCCCCGCGACGTCCTCGGGGCGGACGAACTGGGAGGCGGCGGCGAAGCCGGCGGTGCCGGGGAGTTCGGAGTTGACCTTCCAGCCGCCCGCGAACCAGCGGAACTGGTCGTGCGCACGGGCGACGGCCGCGCCCCGGTCGGGGTCGTAGCTCACGGGGAGCTGGCCCACGCGGGGCTTGCCGGCGCCGCCGTGCCGGTCGAAGGACTCCAGCAGGGACCCCTTGGGCTCGGTGGCGATGACCAGGTCGGCGAGGCGTCCGGCCAGCGAGCAGGACTGCTCGCCGGAGACCGCGATCCCGATCGGCGGCGGCTGGTCGGGCAGGTCCCAGAGCTTGGCGGACTCCACGTCGAAGTGGGTGCCGTGGTGGTTGACGTAGCCGCCGGCGAAGAGGGCGCGGATGACCTCCACGGCCTCCTCCAGCATCTCGTGGCGGACGTCCACCGGCGGCCAGCCGCCGCCGACCACGTGCTCGTTGAGGTTCTCGCCGGAGCCCAGGCCGAGCCGGAAGCGGCCCTGCGAGAGCAGCTGCACGGTGGCGGCCTTCTGGGCGACCACGGCGGGGTGGTAGCGCATGGTCGGGCAGGTCACGTACGTCATCAGCGGGATCCGGGAGGTGGCCCACGCGGCCGCGCCCAGCACGCTCCAGGCGTAGGGGGCGTGGCCCTGGGAGTCCAGCCAGGGGAAGTAGTGGTCCGAGACCACGGAGAAGTCGAAGCCCGCCTGCTCGGCGCGGACCACGTGGTCCACCAGGTCCCGCGGTCCGGCCTGCTCGGTCATCATCGTGTACCCGATCTGCACCATAAGCCCCGGGTTCCCCGGTTGGGGAGGCGAAAACGGCGCGGCGCGGTGATCGTCGCGGGCCGGCGGCCGCCGCGCTCCCCGGTGCTCCGGGTCCGGTGGAGGCGCGGGCCCGGGGGCGCCGCACCGAACTGCGGGGACCGGCGCCGGGACAAGCAGGCGGGAGCACGGGGGACGGGACGTAGGATCACAGTCCTGATGACTGCGACACTCACCGCCAAGGACCTCGCCGCCGGGCACGGCGACCGGCCGCTCTTCACCGGGCTCGACCTGGTCGTCGCCCCCGGCGACGTCGTGGGCCTGGTCGGGGCGAACGGCGCCGGGAAGTCCACGCTGCTGCGCCTGCTCGCCGGGCTCGACACGCCCGAGCGGGGCTCGGTGCGGACCAGTCCGCCCGCCGCGACCGTGGGCCACCTCCCGCAGGAGACCGAGCGGCGCCCCGGCGAGACCGTCAGCGCCTTCCTGGCCCGCCGCACGGGCGTCGCCGCCGCGCAGACCGCACTGGACGAGGCCACGCAGGCCCTGGTCGACGGCGCGCCCGGCGCCGACGACGCGTACGCGGTCGGCCTGGAGCGGTGGCTCGCGCTCGGCGGCGCCGACCTGGAGGAGCGGTCCGAGGAGGTCGCGGAGTCGCTGGGGCTGAAGGTCGGCCTGGACCGGCCGATGACGGCCCTGTCGGGCGGCCAGGCGGCGCGGGCGGGCCTGGCGTCGCTGCTGCTCAGCCGGTACGACGTGTTCCTGCTGGACGAGCCGACCAACGACCTGGACCTCGACGGCCTGGAGCGGCTGGAGGCGTTCGTCGCCGGGCTGCGGGCCGGGGCGGTCGTGGTGAGCCACGACCGCGAGTTCCTGGCCCGCACGGCGAACCGGGTGGTCGAGCTGGACCTCGCCCAGCAGCAGGTCCGGGCCTACGGCGGCGGCTACGCGGCGTACCTGGAGGAGCGGGAGGTGGCCCGCCGCCACGCCCGCGAGGAGTACGAGGAGTACGCGGACACCCGGGCGGGGCTGGAGGCGCGGGCCCGCACCCAGCGGGGCTGGATGGAGAAGGGCGTGAGGAACGCCCGCCGCAAGGCCACCGACAACGACAAGATCGGCCGGAAGTTCCGCGCGGAGTCCACCGAGAAGCAGGCGGCGAAGGCCCGGCAGACCGAGCGGCTGATCGAGCGGCTGGAGGTCGTCGAGGAGCCCCGCAAGGAGTGGGAGCTGCGGATGGAGATCGCCGTGGCGCCGCGCGCCGGGGCGGTCGTCGCGACCCTGCGCGGCGCCGAGGTGCGGCGCGGCTCCTTCACCTTCGGCCCGGTGGACCTGCAGGTCGACTGGGCGGACCGGATGGCGATCACCGGCGCCAACGGCTCGGGCAAGTCCACGCTGCTGGCGGCGCTGCTGGGCAGGCTGCCGCTGGACGCCGGGCAGGCGTCGCTGGGCCCCGGCGTGGTGGTCGGCGAGGTGGACCAGGCGCGGGGCCTGTTCTTCGGCCCGGAGGCGCTGCTGGACGCCTTCGGCGCGGCGGTGCCGGACACGCCCCCGGCGGACGTGCGGACCCTGCTGGCGAAGTTCGGCCTCAAGGCGCACCACGTGCTGCGCCCGGCGGCCACCCTCTCCCCCGGCGAGCGCACCCGGGCGGCGCTGGCGCTGCTCCAGGCCCGGGGCGTGAACCTGCTGGTGCTGGACGAGCCCACCAACCACCTGGACCTGCCCGCGATCGAGCAGCTGGAGTCGGCGCTGGCGTCCTTCCCCGGCACGCTGCTGCTGGTGACGCACGACCGGCGGATGCTGGAGGCGGTGCACACCACGCGGCGCATCGAGGTCGAGGACGGCCGGGTGCGCGAGCGCTGACGGCGCCGGGCGGGACCGCCCCGGCAGGGGCACCCGCCCCGGCGGGGACCTTCGGCCCGGCAGACGGGGGCCGTCCGGAGCAATCCCTCCGGCGGGCTGGTTCGTACCCGAGGTATGCACAGGATGGGCCTGCCCCTCGAGCGGCTGCCGGACGACGTCCTGCTGGACGGTCTGATGACCGGCGACCCGGAGGTCGCCGTGGCGTTCGTCCGCCGGTTCCAGCGGCGGGTGTTCGGCGTGGCGGTCGCGGTCGTCGGCGACGTCCAGCTGGCGGAGGACGTCGCCCAGCAGACCTTCGAACGTGCCTGCCGCCACGCCCAGGTGTACGACTCGCGGCGCGGCTCGGTGCCGACGTGGCTGATGTCGATCGCCCACAACCTGGCGGTCGACACGGTGCGCGCCCGCCGGTCCACACCCGTGGACCCCGAGGACCTCTCCACCCTCCTCGACGCCGTCACCGACACGCCGGAGCGGCACGCCATCGCCGACGAGGCCTCCGCCGAGCTGCGGGCCGCGGTGTCGGAGCTGCCCCGGCCGCAGGCCCGCGCCCTGGTGATGGCGGGGATCTACGGGATGACCGCGCAGCAGGTCGCCGACGCCGAGGGCGTGCCGCTGGGCACGGCCAAGACCAGGATCAGGACGGCCGCGGGCAAGCTGCGGGCCGCGCTGGTGCCGGGGCGGGGGGGTGGGCGCGGTGGATGAGGACCGGTCCCTCAGCTGCGCCGAGCTGCACGACGCCGCCGCCGAACTGGCGCTGGGGGTGCTGCCGGCACGGGAGCGGGCCGCGGCCGTGCAGCACCTCGACCGGTGCCCCGGCTGCCGCGGGGAGGTGCACCGGCTGACGCTGGCCGGGGACGCCCTGCTGGATCTGGTGCCGGGCAGCGAACCGCCGGTGGGCTTCGAGGACCGGGTGCTGGTGCGGCTCGGGACGGTGCTCCGGCCGGTGCGGCAGCGGCACCGCAGGCGGCGCTCGGTCCTGCTGGCGGCGGCTGCGGCGGCGCTCCTCGCGGTGGGCGCGGGCGGCTGGGCGCTGGGCAGCAGCAGCGGGCCCCCCGCCGCCGCCGAGCCCGCCGTCTCCACCGTGGGGACGGGGCACACGCTGCGGTCGGCGGCGCTGCAGACCGGAAGCGGACGGCTGGGGGACGTCTTCGCGTACGGCGGCGACTCGCCTTGGCTGTACGTGTCCGTGGACGCGGAGCAGGTCGGCTCGTCGGCGGGCGGCATGGTGCAGTGCGTGCTGCAGCGCAGCGACGGCTCCCGCACGTCGCTGGGGACCTTCCCGCTCCGGGACGGGTACGGCGCCTGGGGCGAGCCCTACCCGGCCGGGGCGCCGGTGAGCGGGGTGCGGCTGGTCACCTCCGGCGGGCGGGTGCTGGCCGCCGCGGTGTTCGACCCGCCCGCGCGCTGAGCCCGGCGGAGATCCCCGCAGGCGCCGAGCCCGTCCAGGACCAGGCGGTGCAGCGCGGGCCCGGACCCGGGTCCGGGGCCACTCGGCGGGGCGCCGAAGCCGCCGACCGGCACCTGGAGGCCGAGAGCCGCAGGAAGACCGCCGCGACCGTCGGCCACCTCGGGAACAAGGACGGCTGCCCGGGCCGCGACACCGCCCTGGCCCCGGTCGAGCGCGAGCCGCCCGCAGGCGCGCCCTTCGCCCCTGGGCAGCAGGCCCGCAGCCGGCCCGCAGCCGCGCGATGTCCGCAACCCCGGTCCGGTGGTGCCCGCAGGAGCGCGAGCACCACCGGCAGATGCGTCACACGTGGGCGTTCTACGCGTTCGGGTCCCAGTCTGCGAGCTGCTCCATCGGCTCGGTGTCGCCGGTGGTCTCCAGGCCGTCGAGCGGGATGCGGTCGTAGAAGTAGAGGACCAGTTCGCTCGCTACGCCTCGCATCGCCATGTCGCCCGGCTCCGCGTCGGCGGCGAGGTCGTCGCAGCGGACGCCGTCGGCGTTGAGGGTCAGGCGCCAGGAGCGGCCCTCGGTCGTGTGCAGGTCGATGGTCGCCGGCTTGAACGGCCAGGGGACGGTCGTCGCCGCGACGGTCGTCAGGAACTCGTCGACGCCCTCGACCGCGACGTCCGTCGGCAGGGGCTGTGCGGCCCCCAGGGTGAGCTGGACGTCGTAGGTGTGGACGGCGAGCTCCTGGATCTGGTGCCGGGCCAAGGCTCCGCTGGTCTGCGGGGCCTGCGAGCGGCCCCACCAGGTCCAGCAGCCGCGGTCCGGGCCGGCCTCGCGCAGCGCGTCGAGCATGAGCCCGGTCGACTCGGCGAGCCAGGCGTCCAGGGCTTCGCGGTCGCGGGGCGCGGTCGGGGCGCCCTTCGGGTCCGTCCTCGCCGGGGGCTCGGCGCCCGGGCCCGCGGCGACGATGGCGGCCTGGCGGCGGCGGCCGTCGCCGAGGTGCTGGGCCAGTTCGCGCAGCGTCCAGTCCGGGCAGGTCGGGACCTGGACGTCGAGGTCCGGGGCGGACGCGAGCGCGGCGCGGAACGCGGCCGAGCGGTCCTCGATCAGCCGCAGGACCTCGGGGAACTCCAGGATGTTTGGCATGTCGGTGGTGTATCACGGCGCTCCGGACGCCGGGTAGCGAATTTGTCGGCGGAACGCGTCGACGGCCGGGCGGAGCGCCGGCGCAGAAGCCGTCCTGAGACTCCCCGCCCTGCTCGCCGACGGCGACTGCGACCGCTGCCGGACCTGCCGTCCGGGCCGGGAGCACCCGCGCGACCACCGGGCCCGCCACCGACCCGCTGCTCGACCCAGTGGGACACATGCGGGGCTGCAACCCCTGCGCCTTCGGGTCGGCGAGGTTCGATTCCTCGGCAACGCACGTGGAGGGTTGCCGGAGCGGTGACGGAACGGCTTGCTCAGCCGTCGTCGGGGTCACCCGCGCAGGTTCGATCCCTGCACTCTCCGCTGAAAGGTCCGGCATCGGCGTACCGAGCACCCCCGAAAAGCATGGCCGGTCACACGGTCGGGGGTTCGACTCCCTCACCTTCCGCCCGAGGTCTGCAGCTCAGCGGTGAGGCACCCGCCTCCCAAGCGGGGAGTCGCAGGTGCGAATCCTGCCGGGCCTGCTGGACCGCGGCTCGGCGGTGGAGCGCCGCCCTCGTCCAGCGGATGCCGCCGGTTCGCACCCGGCCGGTCCTGCTCAGGGGCCGTCTCATCCGGTGGCGCCTCAGCGCCTTCGGAGCCGGGCGCGCCCGGATCGAACGTCCTGGTGAAGGACAGGACACCGACGCGTCGTGCCGTGGAGCACGAGGACGCCGGGACGCCTGCCCGTCCGCCGGCAGCCGGCGGGGACCCGGAGGAGATCTCCACTGACACGACGCCCCTGACGCACGCGGTCGACGCCGAGGGGGACGGCGCGATCCAGGCCGGAGAGTCCTTGACCGTGCACACCACGGCAGTGCTCTTGGCCTTCGGCGCCGGTCCCCGCCCCGCGGACCCGGCTGGACGCACCCCGACGAGCCTGGCCGGGAGCTGCGGCCACGACCTTGCCGTCCGCCTGCCGGAGGCGCACATCGGCCAACGGTCCGGCACAAGCGGATGAGGGTCGCGGCGATCCCTCGCCAACCGCTCCTCGACGGCCGGCCGCACAGACCGGGCCGGATGGGACGGCCTCTCAGTCGCCGGTGATGCGCTTCCCCTCGAAGACGCCGCGCTCCTCCCGGTACAGCTCCACGTTGACCCCGTTGGGGTCGCGCAGGTAGAGGCTGTCGTCGACGCCCCGGTCCGGGCCGAGGACGTCGACCCCGGCCGCCGCGAGCCGGTCGCGGGCGGCCGCGAACTGCTCGGCGTCCACCGAGATCGCCAGGTGCTGGAGGCCGCCGACGGTCTCGGTGAACGGCGGGTGGTCGTGGCCGGGGAAGTCGAAGAAGCCCAGCAGGTTGCCGGCGCCGAGGTCGAAGAAGAAGTGGCTGGAGCCCCGGTAGTCGCGGTTCTCCACCAGTTCGACCAGGGGGAAGCCCAGGACCTCCTGGTAGAAGCGGACCGTCTCCTCCACGTCGCGGCAGATGAAGGCCACGTGGTGGACGCCGCGCGCCGTGGTGGCGGGACGCTCGGCCCGCGGCTTGAGGTGGCGGGCGCGCAGCTCGTCGCGGCGGGCCCGCACGGCCTCCAGCGCCTCGCCCTCGGGTCCCGGCATCGGCTGCTCCCTGTCCCCTCGGCCCGGGGCCCTGCGGCCCACGGGCATGGTCGCCCGGACCCTCCCCCTTCCCCGCCGCGGCACCGCCCAAGCGGGTCGCCCAAGCGGGTCGCCCCAGCGGGTCGGCCGGGCAGGGTGTCCGGGCGGGAACGCCGGGCGGGCGGGGCGGCCGGAGGGCGGGGTCCCGGACGGTGGACGCCGGGGCAGGGCGGCAGGCGGGGCCGGGACGTCTCCCTGAGGCCGGGTCAGCCCGTGCACCACCACAGGATGTGGGACCGGCAGGTGGGCGACGGCTTCGGGGCGGGCGCGGTCGGGGTCGGGGTCGGGGTGGCGGCCGGGGAGGTGCGGGAGGCGGTCGCGGTGGGGCGGGCGGTGGGACGGGCGGGGGTCTGGACGGAGCCCCCGGACGCGGTGGCCGCCCCGGAGGTGCTCCTGCTCCCGGACGGGGAGGGCCGCGCCGACACGGATCCGGAGGGGGACGGGGAGCCGGAGGCCGACGGGGCGCCGGAGGAGGCGGCCGCGCCGCGCGCCGGGGTCCCCCGGCCGGACGCGGCGCCGCCCGCGGGTGCGGTGGGGGCGGCGGACGGGTCGGACGGGCCCGGCCGGGCGGCGCCGCCGCCCTGGGCCGCGGGTTCGGCACGGACGGCGGGGCCGGAGTCCTCGGAGGAGAGGACGGCGGCGGTGAGGCCGGTCACGACCAGGCCCGCGGCGGCGGCGACGAGCACCCCGCGGCCCCGCCGTCCGCGCGCGGTACGGCGGCGGGCGGCCGAACGGGAGCGGGGGCCGGCGGCCGGGCCGGCCGGCGGCGGGGCGGGGTCCTCCGCCCCGGGGACGGCGGGCCCGCCGGGGGCGGCGTACTCCGCGGGGACGGCGGGTGGCGGCGTCCCGGGTCCGTACGGTCCGGCGGCGGGGCCGGCCGGCGGGGCCGCCGCGGTCGGGTGCAGCAGGGTCGCGGCGGTGCCGTACGGGGCCGCGCCCGGGCTGCCGTACGGGGCACCGGGGTGGCCGTGCGGAGGGGCTGCGTCCCCGTACGCGCCGGTGCCCGCGTACGGGTCGGTGGTCGCGTACGCGTCGGCGGGCGCGTACCCCTCGGCGGGGGCCTGCTGCGGTGGCGGGGCCCCGTGCGGCGGCGGGGCGGTGCGGGGCCGGGGCGCGGCGGGCCCGGTGCTGCCGCACCCCGGGCAGCTGAAGGCCCCGTTGAGGTGGCGTCGGCATGCCGAGCAGTAGTCCATCGCTCTTTCCGTGGGTCGCGCACCACCGGGGTCCGCCGGGGGCCGTGCATCGTCCGTGTGTTCACGGGAGCCTAGGCGGAGTGTGTGGGGAGAACGAGGATCGCGGTGTGAGGCTTCTGGAAAGATCCGGGAGAACGGCCGTGGGGGGGGGGGGCGGGCCCGGGGCGGGCCGGCCGCCGCGGCGGGCGCCGCGGCCGCCGGGGAGGCGGGGCTGTCGGCGGCGGTCCTCGACGGAGGGGCGGCGCTGAGGGTGCCCACGGCGGCGGAGGCGGCCGCCCTCGCCTGGTACACGCTGCCGGTGACCGTCCTGGC
>NZ_JAJLRA010000051.1 GCF_020991365.1 Streptacidiphilus sp. ASG 303 | reverse complement strand
CCGGGGCGGGGGGCCCAGCAACGTCCGCACGGCCTACGAGGACGCCCACGCCTCACCCGGCCCGGCCCTCCCGCCCGCCGGAGCCCTCCCCCCCGCCCCGGCGGCCTTCCCGGCCGCCGGGACGGGGGGTCGAAGCGCGGTCACAGCGGGTATGACCACGGTGACACCGTGGCGCGTTCGCCACGGGCGTAGCGGTATCAGGTGGATCCGGCTGGCCTGCGGGAACATCGTCTCGCAGCATCGGGTTGGGACTGTTGTCGGCTGCCGCGGGGGAACGCCCCGCGTCGGGTGTCGACGGTTGAAGTGAGCTGTCCCGCTGCGCGGGACTAGCATGCGGAAGGACAGGGAGGGGACCGACCCCTAACTGCCCGACCGCTCTGAGGAGCGATAACGATGTTCGAGAGGTTCACCGACCGCGCGCGGCGGGTTGTCGTCCTGGCCCAGGAAGAGGCCCGGATGCTCAACCACAACTACATCGGTACTGAGCACATCCTCCTGGGCCTGATCCACGAGGGTGAGGGTGTCGCTGCGAAGGCCCTGGAGAGCCTCGGGATTTCGCTCGAGGCGGTCCGCCAGCAGGTGGAGGAGATCATCGGCCAGGGCCAGCAGGCCCCGTCCGGCCACATCCCCTTCACCCCCCGTGCCAAGAAGGTGCTGGAGCTCTCCCTGAGGGAGGCCCTGCAGCTCGGCCACAACTACATCGGCACCGAGCACATCCTGCTCGGCCTGATCCGGGAGGGCGAGGGCGTCGCCGCCCAGGTCCTGGTGAAGCTCGGCGCCGACCTCAACCGGGTGCGGCAGCAGGTCATCCAGCTGCTCTCCGGCTACCAGGGCAAGGAGACCGCCACCGCCGGCGGTCCGGCCGAGGGCACCCCCTCGACCTCCCTGGTCCTCGACCAGTTCGGCCGCAACCTCACGCAGGCCGCCCGCGAGGCCAAGCTCGACCCGGTGATCGGGCGCGAGAAGGAGATCGAGCGGGTCATGCAGGTGCTGTCCCGCCGCACCAAGAACAACCCGGTGCTCATCGGCGAGCCCGGCGTGGGCAAGACCGCCGTCGTCGAGGGCCTGGCGCAGGCCATCGTCAAGGGCGAGGTCCCGGAGACGCTGAAGGACAAGCAGCTCTACACCCTCGACCTGGGCGCGCTGGTCGCCGGCTCCCGCTACCGCGGTGACTTCGAGGAGCGCCTGAAGAAGGTGCTCAAGGAGATCCGCACCCGCGGCGACATCATCCTCTTCATCGACGAGCTGCACACCCTGGTCGGCGCCGGCGCCGCCGAGGGCGCCATCGACGCCGCCAGCATCCTCAAGCCGATGCTGGCCCGCGGCGAGCTGCAGACCATCGGTGCCACCACGCTCGACGAGTACCGCAAGCACCTGGAGAAGGACGCCGCGCTGGAGCGCCGCTTCCAGCCCATCCAGGTCGCGGAGCCGTCGCTGCCGCACACCATCGAGATCCTCAAGGGCCTGCGCGACCGGTACGAGGCGCACCACCGCGTCTCCATTACCGACGCCGCCCTGGTCGCCGCCGCCACCCTGGCCGACCGCTACATCTCGGACCGCTTCCTCCCCGACAAGGCGATCGACCTCATCGACGAGGCCGGCTCGCGGATGCGCATCCGCCGCATGACCGCGCCGCCGGACCTGCGCGAGTTCGACGAGAAGATCGCCGACGTGCGCCGGGAGAAGGAGTCCGCGATCGACGCGCAGGACTTCGAGAAGGCCGCCTCCCTCCGCGACAAGGAGAAGCAGCTCCTGCAGGCCAAGGCCAAGCGGGAGAAGGAGTGGAAGGCCGGCGACATGGACGTCGTCGCCGAGGTCGACGAGGAGCTGATCGCGGAGGTCCTGGCCACCGCCACCGGCATCCCGGTCTTCAAGCTCACCGAGGAGGAGTCCTCCCGCCTGCTGCGCATGGAGGACGAGCTCCACAAGCGCGTCATCGGGCAGAAGGACGCCATCAAGGCGCTGTCCCAGGCCATCCGCCGCACGCGGGCCGGCCTCAAGGACCCCAAGCGCCCCGGCGGCTCGTTCATCTTCGCCGGCCCGTCCGGCGTCGGTAAGACCGAGCTGAGCAAGACCCTCGCCGAGTTCCTCTTCGGCGACGAGGACGCGCTCATCCAGCTCGACATGTCGGAGTTCTCCGAGAAGCACACCGTCTCGCGGCTGTTCGGCTCGCCCCCCGGCTACGTCGGCTACGAGGAGGGCGGCCAGCTCACCGAGAAGGTGCGCCGCAAGCCGTTCTCGGTCGTCCTCTTCGACGAGGTCGAGAAGGCCCACCCGGACATCTTCAACTCGCTGCTGCAGATCCTGGAGGACGGCCGCCTGACCGACTCCCAGGGCCGGGTCGTCGACTTCAAGAACACGGTCATCATCATGACCACCAACCTCGGCACCCGGGACATCTCCAAGGGCTTCAACCTGGGCTTCGCCGCCCAGGGCGACGTCCAGACCGGGTACGAGCGGATGAAGGCCAAGGTCGGCGAGGAGCTCAAGCAGCACTTCCGGCCCGAGTTCCTCAACCGCGTCGACGACATCGTGGTCTTCCACCAGCTGTCCGAGGACGACATCATCCAGATCGTCGACCTCATGATCGCCCGGGTGGACGAGCGGCTCAAGGACCGCGACATGGGCATCGAGCTCTCCACCGAGGCCAAGAAGCTGCTGGCCAAGAAGGGCTACGACCCGATCCTGGGCGCCCGTCCGCTGCGCCGCACCATCCAGCGCGAGATCGAGGACGTGCTCTCCGAGAAGATCCTCTTCGGCGAGCTGCGCCCCGGTCACATCGTGGTGGTGGACACCGAGGGCGAGGGCAAGGAGACCAAGTTCACCTTCCGGGGTGAGGAGAAGGTCCCCGTCGCCGACGTCCCGCCGGTCACCACCGCCGGTCCGGACCTCACCAAGTAGGTCCGCGGCCGCGCACGGCCCGTACGGCGCGACGCCCCGCCGCCTCTCCGGAGGCGGCGGGGCGTCGGCGTGTCCGGGCCCGGCACCCGTCCGGGCCGGCCGCCCCGTCCGGTCCGGGGGGCGCGCGGCCGCCCCGCCGCAGCACTGCTAACGTCGGGAGGCCCGGGCGCCGGGGCGCCGGCGCATCAGGGCATCAGGGCATCAGGGCATCAGGGTTCAGGACACAGGGGTGGGAGGCCGGAATGCGGGTCGGCGGCGCACGCGCGGCGGCGGTGCTCCTGGGGACTGCGGTCCTGTCCGCGGCGCTCACGGCGTGCGGCGGCGGCGCCGCCCCGCAGGGCGACGCCGCGGAGGCCCGGTCCGCGGCCCCGGCCACCGCATCGCACGCGCCGCCCGCACCGGCCTCCGACGGCCGGATCGCCGGGCTGTCGGACCGGTGGCTGGCCCGCATCCCCGCCCGTTCCCGCCAGGCCGTCGTGGTCTACGGCGACGGCCCCTCCGCCTCCACGGGCCGGGTCGTGCTCTACCGGCGGCACGGCGGTACCTGGACCGCCGAGGCGTCCTGGCGCTCCCACAACGGCCGCCGCGGCTGGACCCCCGACCACCGGGAGGGGGACCAGCGCAGCCCCGTGGGGGTCTTCACCCTGCACGACGCGGGCGGCGTCCTGCCGGACCCGGGGGCGAGGCTCCCCTACCACCACGACCCGGCCTTCACCCCGCCCGCCGCCTGGGGCCCCTCCCACCGGCACGACTTCGACCACGTGATCGCCGTCGACTACAACCGGGTGACCGGCACCTCCCCCCTGGACCCCCGCCGTCCCCGGGGCGCCTCCCGGGGCGGTTCGATCTGGCTCCACCTCGACCCCGGGGCCGGCTCCTCGGCCTGCGTCACCCTGCCCCTGGCGGCCATGCGGCAGCTGCTGCGCACCCTGGACCCGGCCCTGCACCCGGTCGTGGTGATGGGTGACCGGGCGACCCTGTCCTCCTGAGCCCGCACGCCCCCGCCGGTCCGGGCCGGCCGGCCCGGACCGGCCGTCCGCCGGCCCGCGGGCCGACGGGCGGACCGCCCGGCGGGGGAGCGCCCGGCCGGTCCGCGGATGACGGGCCCCACATCGTGCGGACACGCCCGCGGCCCCGCCGTCCGGGAGGGACGGCGGGGCCGCGGGCGAGGGGGGTGCGACTCAGAGCGAGACGCCCTTGCCCTTCAGGTACGAGACCGGGTCGATCACGGAACCGTAGGAGTTCACGTTGCGGATCTCGAAGTGCAGGTGCGGGCCGGTGGAGTTGCCGGTGCTGCCGGAGCGGCCGATCTGCTCGCCCGCCGACACGCTCTGGCCGGCGCCCACGGAGACGGACGACATGTGGGCGTACAGGGCGTAGTGGCCGTCGGCGAGCCGCAGGGTCACGGAGTTGCCGTAGGCGCCCGCCCAGCCGGCGGAGACGACGGTGGCGTTGCCGACCGAGTACAGCGGGGTGCCGGTGGAGACGGCCCAGTCGGCGCCGGTGTGGTACCCGGCGGCGTAGCCGCTGTTCGGCACGCCGAAGGACTGGCTGAACGGGGTACCGGCCGGGACCGGGGAGGCGTAGCCGGACGTGGCCGCGGTGGCCGCGGTGGCGTGCAGCTGCTGCCGCTCGGAGGAGCGGGAGGCGGCGGCCTGCTGGCGGGCCTCGGCGTTGGCGGCGGCGATCCGGTGCGCCTTGTGCGCGGCGGAGGCCTCGGCGCGGGCGTCGGCGGCGGCCTGCCGGCGGGCCTCGGCGTTGGCCGCGGCGATCGTGTGCGCCTCGTGGGCGGCGTGGGCCTTCGCGGCGCCGGCGGAGGCCCGGGCGGCCTTGGCGGCCTCGTTGGCCAGGTGGATGGTGTGGGCCTCGTGCGCCGCGTGCGTGGCATGGACCACGTGCGCCTCGTGGGCGCTCAGGGTCTTGACGTCGTCCGCGGCGAAGGCGGTGCCGCCGAGGGCGGCGGTGGCCATGGTGGCGCCGGCGATGGCGGCGGCAAGACGGGTGGGACGGATACGGGCGGTGCGCTTCACGCTGGGTCCTCTATCGGTTCGACGGCCCGGTTGCCGCAGGGGCACGGTGAGGTGCCGGTGCGCGGGCCGGGGCCCCGACTTTGAGCGGGGGCTTCAGCGGATCGGGTGAGAGGCCGGACTTCGATGTTTCGACCTGCTCCCCGTCGGGCAGAACCAGTCGTAACAAAGGCCCGCAGGCGGCCCAAAACGCCCGCTGTACTACGCATGTCCGTATACGGACCGCGCGGTCGGTGGCGGCATGGCCGATTTGCCTGCTGTGAGCTGGCACCACGCGGCTGCGCACCGGCTACTACCGGTGCCCGTAGCCGTCGGCATGCGTGTGAGCGGGCTCACGGGTTCGCCCCCGCTCCGGAGGGGGGAACCACCCCCCGCAGCTGTTCCCGGCCCTGCCCGGGACCGTCGCCGGGCACTCCCGGAACACCCGGCCGCCCCTCGGCTGTTCCCGGCCCGGCGGCCGCCCCCGTCCGCCGCCGCTCCCGCCCCGCCCCTGGGCTGCCCCGCCCCTAGGCGGTCCCGGCGTCCCCGTCCGCCTCGGCGCCCCCGGTCCCGCCGCATCCCGCTCCGCCGGTCCCCGGCCGGATCAGGTGGGCGATCTCCAGCGCCACCTCCAGCGCCGCCGCCTGCCGCTCGGCCGCGTCGCCGGAGTCCGGCTCCTCGGGGTCCTCCTGCAGCAGGAACAGCCCCGCGTTGATCGCGAACAGGGACATGGCCGCCCGCACGCGGTCCTGGAAGGTCCGCTCGGGGCCCTCGATCAGGCGGATCATCGAGATCATCCGCTGCTTGAAGAGGGCGCCGGCGTTGAGCTCGCGGACCGCGGGCTGGTTCTCGTGGAAGAAGCGGAGCAGCCGGACGCGCTCGGCCATGCGCTCGGCGAAGCGGCGCACCACCTCGTCGCGCATCTCCGGGGACCAGGGCTGGCCCTCCCCCCAGGCGATGACCTCGTCGAGGGGGGTGGCGGCGGACTCCACGATGCCGCGGACGATGTCGTCCTTGGTCTTGAAGTGGTAGTACAGGGCGGCCTTGGTCACGCCCAGCCGGTCCGCGATCTCGCGCAGGGAGGTCTTCTCGTAGCCCTGCTCGGCGAAGAGTTCGAGGGCCACGTCGAGGATGCGGGCCCTGGTGTCGCCGCGCGGCGTGCGGGTGCTCATCGCTTGTTCATCGCCTCGGTCGTGTCCCTCGTCCGTGCGTGGCCGGCGGATGCCGGCCGGGTGTCCGGGGTCAGTCTTCCGCGCGGAGGGCGCTGGACGGAAATCAACTTGACGGCCGGCAGGCAGGCAGCCTAGCTTGCGGAGGAGAAGTTCACTAGCCGGTCGGCAAGTAAGCCACCAGGGGGCGGCACCGCCGGCCGGCCGTCGCAGGGAGGGCAACGTGTCGCGGAAACAGGCGGCGTCGCTGGAGCAGTCGGTACCGCCGCAGAGGGCGGCCGGACTAGAGGAGGCGGCGGCTTCCGAGGCCCGCTCGCCGCGGGAGATCCGCGTCGTCATGGTCGGCCTGGTGATCACCATGCTGCTGGCGATGCTCGACAACCTGATCGTCGGCACCGCGATGCCCACCATCGTCGGCGACCTCGGCGGCGCCGAGCACCTCTCCTGGGTGGTCACCTCCTACACCCTGGCCACCGCCGCCTCCACCCCGATCTGGGGCAAGCTCGGCGACCTCTACGGCCGCAAGGGCGTCTTCGTCGTCTCGATCGTGGTCTTCCTGGCGGGCTCGGCGCTGTCCGGCCTCTCGCAGACCATGGGCCAGCTGATCGGCTTCCGCGCGGTCCAGGGCCTGGGCGCCGGCGGCCTCATGGTCGGCGTGATGTCGATCATGGGTGCGCTGGTGCCGCCGCGCGACCGCGGCCGCTACCAGGGCATGTTCGCCGGCGTCATGGCCATCGCCATGATCGGCGGGCCGCTGGTCGGCGGGTTCATCACCGACCACCTCAACTGGCACTGGACCTTCTACATCAACCTGCCGCTGGGCGCCGTGGCCCTCGCCGTCGTGACCGCCACGCTGCACCTGCCCAGGACCCGCTCCACCGCCCGGATCGACTACCTCGGCGCCGCACTGCTCACCGTCGGC
Organism: Streptacidiphilus sp. ASG 303; assembly: GCF_020991365.1. GTDB lineage: Bacteria > Actinomycetota > Actinomycetes > Streptomycetales > Streptomycetaceae > Peterkaempfera. The sequence continues at coordinate 7,577 of NZ_JAJLRA010000051.1, read as the reverse complement.
ATCACCGCCCTGGTGCTCATCACCACCTGGGGCGGCCAGGAGTACGCGTGGGGGTCCGTCCAGATCCTCGGCATGGCCGTGCTCGCCGTGCTCTCCCTCGCCGGCTTCACGGCGGTCGAGCGCCGGGCCGAGGAGCCCATGCTGCCGCTGGGCCTCTTCCGCAACCGCAACTTCACGCTCGTCTCTGTGATCGGCTTCCTGGTCGGTTTCACCATGTTCGGGTCGGTGACCTTCCTGCCCCTCTACCAGCAGACCGTCCAGGGCGCCTCCGCCACCAACTCCGGCCTGCTCCTCATGCCGATGATGCTGGGCATGCTCGTGGTCTCGCTGGTCGTCGGGCAGGCCGTCACCCGCACCGGCCGCTACCGCGTCTTCCCGATCCTCGGCACCGGCGTCATGGCGGGCGGCGCACTGCTGCTCTCCACCCTCTCCACCGACACCGGCCGGTTCACCTCCGGCGCCTACATGGTGGTGCTCGGCGCCGGCATGGGCTTCCTCATGCAGATCACCATGCTGGTCGCGCAGAACAGCGTGGAACTGAAGGACATGGGCGTCGCCAGCTCCACCGCGACCCTCTTCCGCACCATCGGCGGCTCCTTCGGCGTCGCGCTCTTCGGCGCCCTCTTCACCAACCGGGTCGCCGACACCATGCGGGACAGCCTCGGCGCGGCGGGCGGCAGGGCCGCCGACGGCACCGCCCAGCTCACCCCGTCCGTGCTGCGGACCCTGCCCGCCGCCTTCCAGGACGCCTACCACCACGCCGTCTCCAACGGCATCCACGCGGTCTTCCTGTGGGGCGCGGCGGTCTCGGTGCTCGGCATCGCCGCGGCCGTCCTCCTCAAGGAGGTGCCGCTGCGCGGCGCCGGGACGGAGTCCGGCGCCCCCGCGGCGGACGCCGCCGAGGGCGCGGTGCCCGAGCCCGCCGCGGCGCTCTGACGCCGGCGGCCCCACCGCGCCGGGAGGGCCGGACACCCCGCACGGGGTGTCCGGCCCTCCCTCCGTCCGGGGGCGCGGTCCTCGGGGGCTCAGCCCTCCGGGGGCTCAGTCCGCCGCAGCGGCCGCCCCCGGCAGCCGGTACAGGCCCTGTCCCACCGGCTCCACCAGCCCGTCGGCCACCAGGCCGTCCAGGGCCCGGGCCCGCTGCACCGGCTCGTCCCAGACCGCGTCCAGCGCGGCCTGCGCCACCTCGCCGTGCGCCTCGCGCAGCACCGCGAGCAGCCGGCCGCGCACCTGCCGGTCGGTGCCCGCGTAGGTCTGGCCGCGCCGGGGCGGGCCGTCGTGCGGCGGGCTGCCCGCCAGGCGCCAGGCGCAGCCCGCCGCCACCGGGCACCCGCCGCAGCGCGGCGTGCGGGCGGTGCAGACCAGCGCCCCCAGCTCCATCACGGCCACCGCCCAGGTCGCGGCCGTCTCCTCGTCGTCCGGCAGCAGCGCGGTCGCGGTGCGGCGCTCGGCGGCGGTGGTGGCGGTCGGCGGGTACTCCACACCCTCGACCAGCCGGGCGAAGACCCGTCGCACGTTGGTGTCCAGCACCGCGTGGCGCTGCCGGAAGGCGAAGGACGCCACGGCGGCGGCGGTGTACTCGCCGACGCCGGGCAGCGCCAGCAGCTCCGCGTGGTCGGAGGGCACCGCGCCGCCGTGCCGCTCGGTGATCGCGGCGGCGGCGGCGTGCAGCCGCAGGGCGCGCCGGGGGTAGCCCAGACGGCCCCACATCCGCACCGCCTCGCCCGGGGGGTCGGCGGCCAGCGCGGCGGGCGTGGGCCAGCGCTCCAGCCAGGCGTCGTACGCGGGCAGCACCCGTTTCACGGGGGTCTGCTGGAGCATGAACTCACTGACCATCACCGCCCACGGCGTGGCGTCCGGTGCACGCCACGGCAGGTCGCGGGCGTGCTCGGCGTACCAGTCGAGGACGGTCGAGTGCAGCAGGGGCAGCGGCAGGGCGGTTTCTCCGGACATCTCCCCCCGATCCTCCCACGGGCCGCCGAACGGCCGCCGCCCGGTCGGTGGATCAGGCTGATGATCTGAAAGAAGCCGCCTGGCAGCGGTGTTGATGCAGTGGGGCGCGTGCGGTCTCTCGTAGAGTTTGCGCGTGCCCTCTCTGCGCCATCCCGTGGGACCGCTGCCCGCGTCCATCTACTGGCGGCGGCGGTTCGCCGTGCTCGTCGTGCTGCTCGCGATCGCGGCCCTCGTCGTCTGGCTGTCCACGGGCGGGGGAGGCGACGACAGGGCCGGCGGGAAGCACCCGGCGCCCGTCCCCTCCATCACCCCGGGGACCGGGCCCAGCGGACCGGCGGTCACCGGTCGGCCGGGCGGCCCCGGCGGCGTTTCTGGCGGCCCCGGCGGTACCGGCGGCGACACCGGCTCCGGCTCCGGCGGCACGGGCACCCCGGGAGCGGGGGACAGCCCGGGAGCGGGGGAGAGCCCGGGCGCCGACGGCGGCTCCGACACCGCCGGGGTCACCGGTGGCGCCGACGGGGGCAGTGGCGGCGCGGGCGGCACCGGCGGCAGCGACGTCAGCCTCTCCGGCGGCACGACCGGCTCCGCGTCGAACGACGCCGCCGGCGGCACCGGCTCCGGCGGCGGCAGCGGCACCGGTGGCGGCAGCGGCAGTGGCGGCGTGCAGGTCAACACTCCCGCGGCCCGCGCCCTGCCGATCTGCCCCACCTCGCAGATCTCCCTCGAACTGGCCACGACCAGCAACGCGTACCAGCCCAAGGAGCGGCCCCGCTTCGAGCTGACGGTCCGCAACTCCGGCCCCGCGTGCCGGGCCGACCTCGGCCGGACGGCCTCGGTGCTCACCGTGAGCGAGGCCAGCGCGGGCCGGGTCTGGTCCTCGGGCGACTGCCCCACCGACCGCACCTCCCAGTGGGTGGCCGTACCCGCCGGCGGCGCCGTCACCGAGACCTTCGTCTGGGACCGGACCCGCAGCACCCCCCAGTGCCCGAGCCCCCCGCCCGCGGGCACGGCCGGCGACGGCGTCTACCTCGTCCAGGCCAGCCTGGGCGGTGTCGCCGGGACCCCCGTCACGGCCCGCGCCTCCTTCCGCCTGGAGAGCTGACCGCGGGAGACCGGCCCGTCCGGCCCCCGCGCACGACGAAGCCCGGCGGGCCCCAGGCCCGCCGGGCTTCGTGCCGTACGGTGACGCGTGCCGCAACGGCGCCCGCTCCCGCGCGCCGGGGCGGGGGCCGGGCACCGGCCGGGGTCAGACGTAGCGCTCCAGGATGGACGACTCCGCGAGCCGGGAGAGCCCCTCCCGCACGGAGCGGGCGCGGGCCTCGCCGACGCCGTCCACGGCCTGCAGGTCGTCGACGCTGGCGGCGAGGAGCTTCTGCAGGCCGCCGAAGTGCTCCACCAGCCGCTCGATCACGGTGTTGGGCAGCCGCGGCACCTTGGCCAGCAGGCGGTAGCCGCGCGGGGAGACCGCGGAGTCCAGCGCCTCGGGCGTGCCCGGGTGGCCGAGCGCCTTGGCGACGGCCTGCACGTCGAGCAGCTCGGTCTGGCTCAGCGCGTCCAGGTCGGCGAGGACGTCGCCGACGGTGCGGCCCCGCTTGGCGGCGCGCTCCGGGAAGTAGTCGCGGGCGACCAGCTCGCGCTCCGGCTCGACGCCCGCGATCAGCTCGTCCAGCTGGAGGGAGAGCAGGCGGCCGTCGGTGCCGAGCTCCACCACGTACCCGGCGATCTCGGCGGCGATCCGGCGGACCATCTCCAGCCGCTGGGCGACCGCGGTGACGTCCCGGACGGTGACCAGGTCCTCGATCTCCAGGGCGGAGAGGGTGCCGGCCACCTCGTCCAGGCGCAGCTTGTAGCGCTCCAGGGTGGCGAGCGCCTGGTTGGCGCGGGAGAGGATCGCGGCGGAGTCCTCCAGCACCCGGCGCTGGCCGTTGACGTAGAGGGCGATCAGCCGCATGGAGTGGCTGACCGAGACGACCGGGTAGCCGGTCTGCTTGTTGACGCGCTCGGCGGTGCGGTGCCGGGTGCCGGTCTCGTCGGTGGGGATGGAGGAGTCGGGCACCAGGTGCACGCCCGCGCGCACGATCTTGGTGATGTCCTTGTCCAGCACCACCGCGCCGTCGAGCTTGCACAGCTCCCGCAGCCGGGTGGCCGAGAACTCGACGTCCAGCACGAAGCCGCCGGTGCAGATGGGCTCCACGGCCTTGTCGAAGCCGAGCACGATCAGGCCGCCGGTGTTGCCGCGCAGCACCCGTTCCAGGCCGTCGCGGAGGGCGGTGCCCGGGGCGACGGCGCTCAGGGAGGCACGCAGCAGGGCCTCCTCGCGGGGGGACTTCTCCGCCCGGTCGTTGGCTGCCACTGGACTCCCTCGGTCGGCCGGCGGTGCGGTCTGCCGACGTTCTGCCGTTCCTGCCTTGTTGCGATCAGGGCAAAGTTTACCGTCGGGCGGCCCGCGAGGGTGGCGGGTCGGGGCAGGGCGGGTCAAGAAGGCGCGGGGGACCGTTGGAGACCGCGGCGGAGCGGCGTGCGGCGCGCGTCAGAAGGGCTCCGGCGCCCCCTCGGGTTCGACCAGCTCCCAGGCCCCGTCCGCGGGTCCGGCACCGGCGGCGGGACCGGCGTCCGGACCGGCGCCCGCGGACGCGCGGGAGCGCGGACGGCGCGCGGGGCGCCCGCCCCCGGCGGTGCCGTCCTCCGCTGCGGGGCCGGATCCCCCCGACCCCGCGGAGGAGCGGCGGCGGCCCGGGATCGCCGCCATCGCCTCGCCGATGTCGGCGACCTCCACCACCCGCATCCCCGGCGGGACCTTCCCCGGGTCCTGCGGCACCAGGGCGTGGGTGAAGCCCAGCCGGTGGGCCTCCGCGAGGCGCCGCTGCACGCCGGTGACCCGGCGCACCTCGCCGGCCAGGCCCACCTCGCCGATCGCGACCAGGTTGCTCGGCAGCGGGGTGTTGGCGGCGGAGCTGGCCACCGACAGGGCGATGGCCAGGTCGGCGGCGGGCTCGGTCAGCCGGACCCCGCCGACGGTCGCGGTGTAGATGTCCTGCTTGCCCAGCCGCACCCCGCCGTGGCGCTCCACCACGGCGAGCACCATGGCGATCCGGGGGGAGTCCAGGCCCGAGGTGGTGCGCCGCGGGGAGGGGATCTGGGAGTCCACCATCAGCGCCTGGACCTCGGCCACCAGCGGCCGGCGGCCCTCCAGGGTGACGGTCAGGCAGGTGCCCGGCACGGGCTGCGCGCGGCGGGTCAGGAAGAGGCCGGACGGGTCCGGCAGGCCCGCGATGCCCTCGTCGTGCAGCTCGAAGCAGCCGACCTCGTCGGTCGCGCCGTAGCGGTTCTTGACGCCGCGGATCAGCCGCAGCCGGGCGTGCCGGTCGCCCTCGAAGCTCAGCACCACGTCCACCAGGTGCTCCAGCAGCCGGGGGCCGGCGATGGAGCCGTCCTTGGTGACGTGGCCGACCAGCAGGGTGGCCATGCCGCGCTCCTTGGAGGCGCGGATCAGCGCCCCGGCGACCTCGCGGACCTGGGCCATGCCGCCGGGCGCGCCGTCCAGCTCGGCCGAGGCGATGGTCTGCACCGAGTCCAGCACCAGCAGCGAGGGGCCGACCTGGTCGATGTGGCCGAGCACGGCGCCGAGGTCGGTCTCGGCCGCCAGGTAGAGGTGGTCGGAGAGGGCGCCGATACGGTCGGCGCGCAGCCGCACCTGGCCCGCCGACTCCTCGCCGGTCACGTACAGCGTGCGGTTCCGGTCGGTCGCGGCCTTCGCGGCGACGTCCAGCAGCAGGGTGGACTTGCCGACGCCCGGCTCGCCCGCCAGCAGCACCACGGCGCCGGGCACCAGGCCGCCGCCGAGCACGCGGTCCAGCTCGTCGACGCCGGTGGGGCGGGCGGTGGCGACCTGCCCGTCCACCTGGGCGATCGGCCGCGCCGGGGCGCTGACCGGGCCGGCCGCGGTGGTGCGCACGGGCACGGCGCCGTACTCCTCCACCGTGCCCCAGGCGTTGCACTCGGGGCAGCGGCCCACCCACTTGGGGAGCTGGTTGCCGCACTCGGTGCAGCGGTAGGAGGGGCGCGCCTTGGCGGAGGACTTGCCGGAGGAGGTACGGGCTGCCATGCCCCGAACCGTACAAGGCGGGTCCGACAACGCGCCCGCCGCCGTTCCGTCACCCTCAGCGGTGGAGGTGTGACCCGAAAGAAGTATGACCGGCGCAACCGGACCGGGCGGGCGGGGCACCGCCCCTAACGTCGGCAGGGTGACGACCAGTGCCGACATCCGGATCCCCCCGGCCACCGGGAGCGCCCCGCGTGGCGGTCAGCGCCCCGACGAGGCGTGCGCGCGGCACGTGGACGGCCTCTTCACCTACTGCCTGTCCGTGCTGTGCGACCACGACGCGGCGCTGGCCGCCGTGCGGTCGGTGCGGGACCTCGCGGTCCGGCACCACGGACGGCTGCGCGACCCCTCCCTGCAGCGCGCCTGGCTCTACTCGCTCGCCCGGTACGCCTGCCTGCTCCGCCTGGAGGACGCCGCCGCCCCCGGCCGGCCGGACCCGGACGCGGACGCCGCCCCGCCCCCGCCGCCGCCCGGGCAGCAGGAGGAGCGGCGCCGCCGCCTCGCGCTGCTGGCCTGGCCGGAGGCGGCGGGCACCACCCCGCAGCAGCGCGAGGCCCTGGAGCTGGCCATGCGCCACGGGCTCGCCCCCGCCGAGGTCGCCGCGGTCCTCGGCCTCCTCCCGGAGGAGGCGTCCGCGCTGCTCGTCCGGGCCGGCGCCGAGGTGGCCCGCACCCGGACGGCCCTGCGGGTCCTCGCCGCCGCGGAGTGCCCCGAGCTGGACCTGCTCGGCGGCGGCCGCACGGCCGGCGGCCACGGCGGGATGCTCCTCGTCCCGGCGCTCCGGCGCGAGCTGGTGCGGCACGTGGACGACTGCCCCACCTGCCGCGGCACGGCCGGGCGGGAGGCGCCCGGGGATGCCTGGCCCGGCACCGGCCTGCTGCACGGCGGCACCGGGGCGGGGGTCTCCCTGCCCCTGGTGGACGCGCCCGTCGCGGCGCTGGCCGGGACCGCCGGCGCCGCCTTCCTCGCGGGCGCCTCGGCGGGCCGCCGGGCCCGCGCCGCACGGCGCGGTCCGGCCCCGGCCCCCGGTCCCGCCCGCGGCCGGGTGCACCGCGCCCCCGCCCCGGCGGCCGACCCGCGCTTCGACCGGCAGGGCTTCCCCCGGCACCGGGCGGACTCCCCGGACCTGGCGGCGGCCCTGCGCAACCGGGCCGTGACCACGACGGTCCTCGCGGCGGTGCTCGCCGCCCCGGTGGCCGCGCTCTGGGTGGCCCACCGGGGCGGCGACGGCGCGGGCGGCCCGGCCGCCGTCTCCTCCGTGCGGGTGGACACGGTCGGCGCCACGCCGGCCGGCGGCCCGGCCACGGCCGGTCCGAGCCCCGCGGCCGGGGCGGGACCGGTGGACCGGGAGACCGCCCGGAGGTTCGGCCCGCTGGCGTCGCGGAGCGGGCCGGTCCCGCAGGCGGCGGGCGCGCCGGCGCCGCTGCCGCAGGCCACCGCGCAGGCCCCGGGCCGGGCGGCCGTGCCGGTGGCCCTGCGGGTCCCCGCCGGGCCGCCCGCCGCCGGGCCCGCCGCCGCCGGG
>NZ_JAJLRA010000050.1 GCF_020991365.1 Streptacidiphilus sp. ASG 303 | reverse complement strand
CCGCCGAGGCGCACAGGTCGCGCAGGTCGGCGCCGCGCGCCGCGAGCAGCACGGCGGCCTCCGCGGTGTCCAGGGCGACGCCGTCGCGGGCCCGGCGCAGGGCCCGCCGCACGGCGCTGGAGGTGGGCATGCCGGATGTCGATGCCTGCTGGGAACTCGTCATGGTGCTCGGTGACTTCCTACGGGTGCGGATGCCGCGTGCGGGCGGTGTCGCCGACAGGCGGGTACCCGCAGACGGTGCGGAGGGAGGACGGGAGGGGGAGGAGGCGGGTGGCCGTGCTGAGCAGTGCGAGCGCGGCGCCGAAGGTGAAGCCGGCCCGGATGCCGTACCCGTCGACCACCAGGCCGCCGGCGAACGAACCCGCGGCCAGCGCGATCTGGCTGACGCTGACCAGAAGGGCCATGCCGCTCTCGGGGTCCTCCGGGGTCGTGCGCGTGATCGACGTCTGCAGCACCAGCGGTACCGCACCGAATGCCGCGCCCCAGACCACGACGAGCGCGACGACCGCGGGTGCCGCGCCCGACAGAGGACCGAGCAGCGCGGCCACGGCCGCGACCAGGGCCGTCGCGGCGACGTGCACCGTCCGCGGGCTGCGGCCGATGGCGGCGCCCGCCGCGAAGTTCCCGGCCAGCCCGGCCGCCCCGTAGGCCAGCAGGACCGCCGTGACCGCGGCAGGGCCGAAGTGCGCCCGGTCCTCCAGGTAGGGGGTGAGGTAGGTGTAGGCGGCGAAGTGCCCGAGGAAGATCAGCGCCGCGCCCAGCAGGGCGGTCCGCGGACCGGGCCTGCGCAGGGCGGTGGTGAGCGTCGTCAGGCTGACCGCGCCGGTGGCCGGCAGCGCGGGCAGCCTCAGCACCAGGGCCGTGAGTGCGAGGAGCGAGGCGCCCGCGGCGAGGAGGAAGGCGGTCCGCCAACCCGCGAGGTGGCCGACCAGTGCGCCGAGCGGCAGGCTGACGACGGTGCCGGCCGAGATCCCGGCCGTGATCAGGGCGGTGGCCCGGTGGGCTGCGCGCGCGGGCACCAGTCGGACGGCGACTCCGGCGCCCATCGCCCAGAATCCGCCCACGCCGACCCCCAGCAGGACCCGTGCCGCCGCCATCACGGCCATGTCCGGGGCACAGGCCGCCAGGATGTTGGAGGCCGCGGTCAGCAGGGCGAGCATGACGAGCACCCTGCGCCGGTCCAGCCGCCCCGAGGCGACGGTGAGCAGGGGGGCGACGACCGCGGCCGTCAGGCCGGGTGCCACCACGACCAGGCCGACGGTGCCGAGGGACACGTGGAGATCAGAGGCAAGGGCGGGCAGCAGCCCGATCGGCAGGAACTCCGTCAGCACCAGGACGAAGCACATCAGCGAGACGGAGGCGACCGCCGGCCAGCCGCCGTGCGGCGCGTGCCTGCCGCGTACGGGGGCCGGCTGAGGCTCCCCTGCGACCGGCACCGCACTGGAAGGACCGTTCATGCTCTCTCCTGGAGGGGGTGGATGTCGCGGACCGTGCCGCACCGTGCGGTGCCGCTGGGTGGACGGAGTGCCCGATCAACGGTCCGACCCGCTCTGACCGGGTGGGCCGCCGGCCAGACCGGGAGGAGGAGGCACCGCATGTCCGAGGTGACGATCCACGCCACCCGGTCCGAGGTCGAGGCCGCCGGTCCGCCGCCGGCCACCGCGCACCGGGATGCGCTCGACCACCGGCCGATCGGGCACCTGGTCGACCGGGCCGTGGCCGAGGACCCGGACCTGAGCCGCTCCGGCGGACTGCTCCCGCAGTTCGTCAGGGAGATCCGCGGGTCCGCCCTTGAGGGTCGGCTCGCCGACCGCCCCGGCTGCGAGGGGCACGACCCGGCCGGCGCCGGTTGCAAGCACTGGACGACCCGGGGGCGGGCGGCCCTGAACGCCTCCGGGACCACCTTCGGGAGTCGCCTCTCCGCAGGCTGCTGATCATCGGCTGACCACGAGGTTTGCACCGTTGATCCGACCCTCCCGCCGGGCGCGCCACACCGGACCGCAGGGACCCGTGGACGAGTGCGTGAGAGTTTCCCGTGGGGGTCCAATGCGTGCCGGAGCCGCTGGATCACCGCGCAGCCCGTGCAGCCGGTCCGCCACCCGGATCCGTCCCGGCCTCTGGGTGAGGCAGGACGGATCCGGGTGACGGACACTCACCGGTGACCCGTCAGACGGGGGCAGCGGGCCGCCGTCGGCGGGGTCAGGCCAGGGTGCGGGCGAAAGCCCGGATTTCCCCGGCGAACAGGGCCGGCTGTTCGAAGGCGGCGAAGTGGCCGCCGGCCGCGATGCTGTCGTTGAAGTAGCGCAGGTTGCTGTAGGCGCGCTCCGCCCACACGCGCGGGGTGCTCACCAGCTCCCTGGGGAAGACGCTGACGCCGACGGGCATGCCGAGCACGGTCAGTTCGTGGTTGCTGCGGTAGAACTCCCAGTACAGTCGCGCCGAGGAGGCGCCGGTCCCGGTGAGCCAGTACAGCGTGATGTCGTCGAGCATCTCGTCCCGGGTCAGGACCTGCTCCGGGTGGTTGTGGCTGTCGGTCCAGTCGACGAACTTCTCGTAGATCCAGGCGGCCAGTCCCGCAGGGGAGTCGTTCAGGGCGTAGCCGACGGTCTGCGGGCGGGTGGCCTGCTCGGTGAAGTACCCGGCGTAGACCTGGTTGAACTTCTGCTGCTGCGCGATGGCCGTCTGCTCCGCGGGGGTGGGGTTGTCCACGGGAAGGCCGCCGGTCAGCATGAACTCGGGCAGGTTCAGGTGGACACCGGCCAGGCCGGCCGGCTTGAGCTTGCCGACCTGGGTGGCGACGCTGCCGCCCCAGTCGCCTCCCTGGACGATGTACTGCTGGTAGCCGAGGCGCTCCATGAGGGTGACCCAGGCACGGGCGATGCGCTCGGTGTTCCAGCCGGTCGTCCCGGGCTTGTCGGAAAACCCGTAGCCCGGCATCGAGGGGATCACGACATGGAACGCGTCCGCGGCGGTGCCGCCATGGGCCTCGGGGTCGGTCAGGGGGCCGACGGCCTTGAGGAACTCCACGACGGAGCCGGGCCAGCCGTGGCACAGCAGCAGCGGCCGTGCGTGGGCGTGGCGGGAGCGCACGTGCAGGAAGTGGATGCCCAGGCCGTCGATCTCGGTGCGGTACTGGCCCAGGGAGTTCAGGCGGCGCTCCAGGCGGCGCCAGTCGTAGCGGGTGCGCCAGTGCTCGAGCAGTGCGGCCACCGGCTCCCGCTGCGCGCCCTGCGAGTTGTCGGGCACGGTCTCCCGCTCAGGGAGCCGCACCTGGTCCAGGCGGCGGCGCAGATCCTCCAGGGCGCTTTCGGGCACCTGCAGGTGGAAGGGCTGGACGGCCTCGGTGGCGGGCGGAAGGACGAGGTGCTCGACCGGCGCGGCGCCGGCCGTCGTGGCGTCGGCCGACGCGGTGTTCGCGGTCAGCAGGGCGGCAGGAGTGGCCGTCGCAGCCCCGACGATGGCTGCGGTCCGCAGGATGCCGCGGCGGGAGAAGCGGTGGCGGTTGCCCGCGGCCGTGTTGTTCTGGGGTGTTTCCTTGCTCATCAGGAGGTCTCCTTGTGCGGGGGGTGGGGGGCACCTGTCGTATCGCGCGGCGGCGGTGAGGTGGGTGCAGTGCGCCCGGGACGCGTGAGGTGCGGCGCGTGGGCCGGTTTTCGTGGCGTTCTGGCGGAAAGGGCAGAGACGCGGCGACAGTTTTATATCGTTCAATATAAAACTAGGTGCTTTCCCGTCTCCGGTCAAGCGGCCGGAATCTGCTCCGGTGGACCGGGGGGCGGGGACGCCGTGTGCCGGCCGGCCACGGGAGGGCCGTCCTCCGGCCTGCGGGGGGCAGGTGGGGGGATCGGAGGGTCGGCGGAGAGCACCGACGCCGCGTCTGCCCGGAGGTCCGTGCCGATGTCCCGGAGCTCCTGCAGCTCCTCGTCGGCCGAGGCGTGCTGCCACGCCTTGCGGACGATGCCGCGCGGGTGGAGGTCCTGCAGTTCCAGGTCGGCGAACTCGGGTCCGAGCTGTGCGCGGAGGTCGGTCCGGGCGCTGTCGGACAGGGTCCGGATCCTGCGCAGGATCCGGGTGGCGTCGGCGACGAGTCGGGGGATCTTGTCCGGGCCCAGGATGACGGTCCCGAGGATGACGAGGGTGAGGAGTTCAAGTGGGCCCATGCCGAGGAACACGGTGGCCTCCTGCGAACGGGTACGGCCGCCCGGTTCGTGCCGGGCGCGTCCTGCGGATGTCGGTGGGTGCGGGGCTCGGCGCCATGGGCGGCGGCCGCATCAGCGGCGGCCACGCGCGGGCGCTGCGGGCGCTGGGGGCGGTGCGACACCAGGCGTTTCATGGGATGCCGTGTCCTCCGCCGCCGCGCGGGCGCGGCGGCGCCGGTCGGCGCACCAGGACACCGCGCAGGCGAGGAGGTACAGCGCGGTGATGGGGACCGCGAGCAGCAGCATGCTCAGCGGATCGGTGCTGGGCGTCGCGATGGCGCTGAAGGCGGTGATGCCGAGGACCATGGTGCGCCACCAGCCGACCATGCGCCGCGCGCTGAGCAGGCCGATCAGATTGAGCATGACCAGGACGAGCGGCAGTTCGAAGGAAGCCCCGAACACCAGCACCATGCGGGTCGCCAGGTCGAGGAAGTCATCCACCGGGAGGATGTTCGTCGCCTTGTCCGGGGTGAAGGACAGCAGGACCCGTGCCGTGGTCGGCAGGACTGCGTAGGCGAATGCCGCGCCGATGAGGAACAGGGGAATCCCCGTGGCGAGGAAGGCGACGGTGTACTTCTTCTCGTGGCGGTGCAGACCCGGCGCCAGGAAGGCCCACAGTTGGTAGAGCCACACGGGACTCGCGGCCAGCACGCCGGCGGCCAAGGAGACTTTCATGGCCAGGGTGAACGGGCTCAGCAGCCCGTTCACCGCGATCAGGCCGCAGTCTCCCGCGCTGCCGGGTGAAGGCGCACATCCGGGCAGGGGTGCGATGGCGATGCCGATGAGCTGCTTGTAGAACAGTCCGGCCACCAGGGTGGTGACGACGATCGCACCCACGGCCCTGGTCAGGCGGCTGCGCAGTTCGCGCAGATGGTCCGCCAGGGGCATGTGGCCTGCGGGCTGGGATTCTGCCGTGGTCGGTGGAGAGGTCATGGCGCGACCTGGCCTGTGCCGGGTGCGTCAGGCCGCTTCGCGACCGGTGTCGTGGCTGCGGAGGGATCCGGCACCGGTCGGCCGCTCCGGGGACAGAGGGGAAGCAGATGCTTGCCCGGAGTCCTCGGGGCGCGGGTCGCGGGTCGCGTCGTCGGTCCGCAGGGCCTTGGTCTCGCTCTTGAGGATGCGCAGGGACTGCCCGAGCGATCGCGCCATGTCGGGCATGCGTTTGGCGCCGAAGAGCACGACGACCACAACCAGGATGAGCAGGATTTCCGGAGTTCCGATCTTGCCGAACACGATGGTTCCTTTCGCTGGGGGTGCCGGGGGAAGGCGGGGGCGCGGATCCACCGGGAGGGGGGCCTGCGGTGGACCGGGGGACGTCAGGAGGCCCGGCTTCGGGTGGCCCGCCGGTAGGGCATCGGCGGTCTCAGCGGGCCAGGGCCGAGAGCTCCCGCCACTGGGGCGGGGGGGGGGGGGAGCCCGAGCCGAGGACGTGGAGGCAGACGTGGTCTGCTCCGGCCTGGTGCTGGGCGCGGACCCGGCTGCCGATGGTCTCGACGTCTCCCCAGGCCACGAGGCTGTCGATGAGGCGGTCGCTGCCGCCGTCGGCGAGGTCCTCCTCGGTGAAGCCCTGGCGCAGCAGGTTGCGGGCGTAGTGGTCCATGGACAGGAACATGCTGACGAAGCCGCGGGCGGTCGTGCGGGCCGCGGCGGCGTCCCGTTCGAGGACGACGGCCTGGTAGGGGGCCAGCAGAGGCTGGGGTCCGAGCAGCGCGCGCGTGGCGGCCGTCTGCTCGGGGGTGACCAGGAAGGGGTGGACGCCCGCGGTGCGCTGTCCGGCGAGGCGGGTCATCTTGGGGCCGAGTGCGGCCATGAGGCGTTCGCCGGGCGGGACGAGGGCCGGGGCGTGGTCGAGTTCGTCCAGGTAGCGGCCCATGTCTGCCAGAGGGCGGTAGTCGTGTCCCGCCTCGCGGGCGGCGGCCGGATCGCTGACGCCGAGTCCGAGGAGGAGTCGGCTGCCGAAGCGCTGCCGCAGTCGTGCGTGTCCGGCGGCCATCTCGGCGGCCTTGTGGCGCCAGATGCTGAGCACGCCGACCGCGACCTTGGTGCTGCCGGTGGCGCTCAGGAGGCGCTCGGAGTCGCCGAGGATGTCGCCGCCGCCGAGGCCGGGGATCCACAAGGCTCCCCAGCCCATGGCGTCGAGTTCGGCGGCGGCGTCCCGGATCTCTCCGGGGTCTGCGGTCCGCAGTTCGATGCTCCAGATTCCTGTGCGTCCCACGTCCATGCTGTGTGTCCCGTCTGTACTGGTCGTGCGGGCTGGTTGGCCGTGGCGGGCCGGACGCGGCGCGGCGGGCGGCGTTCGCCACAGGGGTGAGGGGGTGGGGGCGGTGCGGCGGTCGCCCGCCGCACCGCCCCCTGCACCGGGGTGCGTAGGCTGGGGGTGGTCAGATCTGGTTGAGGCCGCCGTCGACGAAGAGCTCGACGCCGGTGATGAAGCTGCTCTGGTCCGAGGCGAGGAAGAGCGCGGTGGAGGCGACCTCGTCCGGGCGGCCCATCCGGCCCAGGGCCACCTGGCTGGCGAAGAAGCCCTTGACCTGCGCCCTCTGCTCGGGGTCGGGGAGGAGGCCGTCGATGCCGGGGGTCTCGATCGGGCCGGGGCTGATGGCGTTGACCCGGATGGCGCGGCCCTTGAGCTCGTTGGCCCAGGTGCGGGAGAAGGAGCGGATGGCGGCCTTGGAGGCGGCGTAGACGCCGAAGGCCTCGGCGCCGGCGGTGCCGGCGGTGGAGCTGGTGAGGATGACCGAGGCGCCGTCGTTCAGCAGCGGCAGCGCCTTCTGGACGGTGAAGAGCGTGCCGCGCACGTTGCTGTTGAAGGTCTCGTCGAAGTGCTGCTCGGTGACCTGCTCCAGGGTGGAGAAGGTGCCGCCGCCCGCGTTCGCGAAGAGGACGTCGATCCGACGCCCCTGCTCGGCCACGGTGGCGTAGAGCCGGTCGAGGTCGGCCAGGTCCGATACGTCACCGCGCACACCGGTGGCACGCGGGCCGATCTGCGCCACTGCGGCGTCCAGCGCCTCCTGGCGGCGGCCGGTGATGAACACGTGCGCGCCCTCGGCGGCGAAGCGCTGAGCGGTGGCCAGGCCGATGCCGCTGGTGCCGCCGGTGACGATGGCCGTCTTGCCGTCAAGCTGTCCCATGGTGGTGCTCCGAATCAAAGTGAGTGCGCGGCCCGAAGGACTCGGACACGCGAGCCGCACCGCCTGGGCCCGCAGGGCGGGTAGTCCGGTGATGCCGACTGTTTTCTAGTGGTCGATACAAAACTAGGTCGACCGGGGTGCCGTGTCAAGCAGATGCTTTGCCGCCCTGTGCTGCGGCCGGGGGGATCGCCGTGCGGAAAGGTAACACTTGTTGTTACATCAAGCGTCGAGATGCAAGGGTGCCCTTCAGCTCAGCCGCATGTTCGAGCGGGCGGGTCAGAGTCCGTCGGGCCCCCGCTCCCGGGCATGGTCCGTCCTGTCGCGGCGACGCGGCGGTGGCCGGGCTGGTTCGCCTCTTCCGGTCCGGTTTCCAGGGCGCCGAGACCGCCCGGCCCGTGGTCTGCGGCGGCTGGCCGATCGCTGCTCGACCAGGCGGCCCCGTCCCCCGCGCCGGGCCGGACAGCCCGGCAGGTGGTGGGGCTGTCGTCGGATGGGCGGTGCCTGCGGCCGGGTGGTGCGCGGTTTCCCGGTCCTTGAGGACAGTGCCCCGGTCAGATCCCGGTCTTGTCCGGGACGGGGCAGGGCTGCCCGTGGTGTCGTGCCGAATTGGGGGCGGGGAGAGGCAGGGGAGGGAGCGCGCGGGCCGAGGGGGGCTTCTGCGCCGGCGCACCTCGCAGGGCCGTCCCCGGCGCGGGGGATCGCACCCCGCACCTCGCGGCACGCAGCCGCACCCACCGCATGTCCTGCCGAACCGTCAGGAGCGTTTCAGGAGCGTGCTCTTGGGCGCCTCGCGCGGTGCGGGAGGGGCTGCGCCTGTGGCGGGGGACGGTGCTGTCCGGGATCGACGCCCCGTTCGCCGGAGCCCCGCGCGAACACCTCGAGGCCAGGCGCTTCGCGGCCCAGGAGTTCCTCGCGGATCTCGACCTGGCCCTGGGGCGCCATCGGGACCTGGTGCCCGATCTGAGCGCGATGCCGGAGGCGCACCCGACGAGGGAGGAAGCGGAGAGCGCCTCGTCCCCGCGCTCTGCCGCAGCGGCTCGCAGGCCGACGCGCTCGCCGTCCTCCGCTCCTGTAGAGGCAGGCCCGCTGCCCCGGCCCCCGAGCCCGGGCGCCTGCCAGAAGGCCCCACCTGCCGGGCGGAGGCGTTCGCCTGGTGCGCGGCCCAGCCACGCCAGCCTGGTCCACGCGGTCCGGGCCACCGCCGACCACGGGTTCCATGGCCCCGCCCGGCGCATCTCCGGCCACGTGGGGGCCCACTTCCACCTCACCTCGCGGCAGGAGGACTGTCTCGCTGTCGCGGAGGCGGTCCAGCGGACCGCGCGCGGCCGGCGGCGGGCCGGGCGAGGCCACCGTGCTCTCCGCCGGCGGCGCGGTCCTGAGGAAGGCGGCTCACCGAAGTTTCGGCCCGGGCCGGAGCGTTTCGGCGGCTTCATTTCGCGCACGAGGCGGTGTTCCGGTGCCCTGCCCTGCAGCCGCGCGGTGCTACGCCGGGGGTGATGCCGCGTGCGTGTCCGCGGTGCCCCCTCCGGCGCCTGCGGTCACCGGTACGTGCCGCGTACGTGCCGTGCCCGTGTGCGCAGACCCGCACGGCCCCCACCGGCCGCGGCCGGGGCCGTGTGCACGGCCGCACGGTCGGGGCCCGGACAGACCGGGCCTCCCGAACCCCTTCCGAACCCCTCCCGGATCACCGGTTCCTGCAACGCGGACCCTTCACGGGTCGCTCGTCCACGATTCGACGAGGAGCCGTGCGTACGCGTCGGCCGCCGTCTCGTGGAGGAAGTGCCCGGTGTCGAGGACGACGCTCTCGACCCGGGAGAGCCTGCCGGTGAGGTACTCGCCGTTTGCCGGGAGCAGGATGTCGTCGTGGGCTCCGACGACGTTGAGGACCGGGGCGGTGATCCCGGGCAGCTGTCCGGCGAGGGTGCGGAGGTCGGTGGGGAAGGAGCGCACGTAGCGGGCCGACTCGATGAACCGGTCGCCGTCGTACGCCGCCAGGTAGTCCTCCCTCACCACGTCGGGCGCCGCGTAGCCCTGGCGCTCCATCTTCTCCAGGACGCCGAGCACCAGGTCCCGGCCGGTGATCCGGCGGAGCGCGTCCAGGTCGGGCGCCTCGACGAAGTCCTTGAGCCTGCCGCTCAGCTGCAGCGGGTAGGCGACGCCGCCGTTGCCGACCGCCAGGGACCTGAACCGGTCGGGCGCCGCCGCTGCGGCGAAGAGGAGCGCCGAGGTGGCGATGTCCGGACCGACCGCGTGGGGATGCCGCAGGTCGAAGGCGTCGGCGATCCGCAGGATGAACCCGCTCATCGCCGACGGCGACATCAGGTCGCCCCGGCCTTCCGAGTGCCCGAAGCCCGGCAGGTCGACGGCCACCAGCTGGACCTCCTCGGCCAGCCTGCTCCAGGCCGGCGCGAAGGCGTAGAGGCTTTCCGGCCACGGGCTCAGCAGCAGGGCCTGGTGGCCACCGCCGACCGGCCTGCTCGTCGCGTACCGGATGCGCAGCCCGTCGATGTCGCGGAAGCGCGGTTCGATTCCGACGTCCATGGTGCAGCCACTCCTCGTGTTCCGGCTCATGCCCACCCGCGTCCGCCGGTCGCCTCGGTGCGCAGGGTGCAGGAGAGGGGCCGGGCGTCCGTCCACCCTCGACCGGGACCGTCCCGCAGGGGAGGGCAGGGCCGTCCACCGGCAGGGCGGGTCGCGGGGCGGCGGCGCCACCGCTGAGCCGTACGGAGCCAGGTCGGCGATCAGGGCAGCGATGCCGCCTGAACCCGTGCCGATCGTTCCAGGCACTCGTGGACCGTATGTTCGCCCTCGATCCCCGGCAAACCTCATCTGCCCGGGCCGTTCCCACTCCGTCCGCGGCCGTCCTCGCCCGGGGGACCCGCCCCGACGGCCCTGCTGCGGGGCGCTGCGGCGCCTGCCGTGCCGGCCCCGGCCCGACCGGGTCCGGTGTTCCGGCCCGGTAGGCGGACCGACCGGTCGCGCCCCGGTTGCACGCGAGGCACGATGGACAGGCGACCCGGAAGGGCGGCTGTCCGATGCGGCGTGCTGCCGCGCTGCCCGGCCGCCGGACCGCCGACCTGACCGGGCGCCGGGCGTGGACGGGCCCGCGGTCCGTCCCCTCCGGGGTGGAGGCCGGGTCCCGAAGGGGCTCGCGCCCGAGCCCGCCGAGATCGTCGCTGCAGTGACGGCCTTCATGCCGAGGACCGCGTACGCCACGAGGGACTCGAACCGTGGAACATGCCGATACCACCGCCGACGCCCCCGGTGCCAGGGGGCCGCCCCGCTCCCACCGGTTCGCGCCCCCCCGACCGCGCGACGGCGCCCTGCCGCACCCCCGGCGATCGCCGGCCGCGGCACGCAGGGCGCCGTGCGGCACCCCGGATGCCTGCGCGCGACCCGGAGCGGGGCAGGGTGCGACCGGCCCGCCCGGCAGAGGAGGCGCACACATTGATGGACCCGTTGATGGACCCGTTGAGGAGCGCCCTGTCCACGACGCCCGCCCGCTGGCTGCGGACGCGTGATCCCGACCTGGCGGCCACCCGGCGCGCCGCGCGCACCGCCGTCGTGATGCCCGTCCTCCTCGTCCTGTGCCAGGTGGTGGTCCGCTCGCCGGCGGTGGCGACGTTCGCCTCGTTCGGATCGTTCTCCATGCTCCTCCTGGTCGACTTCCCCGGGTCCCGGGTGCAGCAGCTCCGGGCCTACTCCGGGTTCGCGGCGGCGTGGGCGGTGCTGATCTGCCTCGGCACGCTGACCGCCCGGCCGACCTGGCTCGCGGTGGGGGCCACGGTGGTGGTCGGCTTCCTCGTCCTGTTCTCCGGAGTCGTCAGTTCCGTGCTGGCGGGCGCGACGAACGCGCTCCTCCTGGGCTTCGTCCTCCCGGTCACCTCGCCCGCGCCGCCGGCGGACCTGCCGGGGCGCCTCGCCGGCGTCGGCCTCGCGCTGTCCGCCGCACTGCCCGCGGTCTGGTTCCTGTGGCCCCGGCGTGCCACCGAGCCGCTCAGCACGCCCGCCGCCCGCACCTGCCGGGCCGTGGCGGCGCTGCTGCGTGCCGACGCCTCCCGCGTGGGAGGCGACGGGGACGCCCCCACGGCCCACGCGTGGGACGCCATGACCGCGGATGTCCTGGCCGCGTGGACGGACCTGCGGGCCGCGTTCGACGCCACTCCCTACCGGCCCGCCGGACTCTCCACCGGCTCCCGCGCGATCGTGCGCCTGGTGGACGAACTCACGTGGATCAGCGCCATCGCCACCAGGAGCGGGCGCGTGTTCCGTGACGCCCCCGCCTGCGACCCGGTCGCCCACGTGGCGCTGGAACGCACGGCATCCGTCCTCGACCTGGCCGCCGGCCTGCTCGAGAACCTCCGGTCCGATCCGGCCGCGCTCAAGACCGCCTCGACGGGCCTCCGGAGGGCACTGGACGCCCTGGAACGCGGCGCGGCCTCACGGATCCCCGTACACCGCCGCCCCGGGAGCGACCCGGAGGTCCACTCCTTCCTCGAGGCCCTGGACGTGTCCTTCCGCACGCAGGAGATGGGGTTCGCGGCACTCCAGGTCGCGGACAACGTGCACCTGGCTGCGCGGGCCGAGCAGCGGAGCTGGCGCGAACGTCTGGCGGGACGCGACCCCGGGAGTCCCGGCGCCCCCCTGTCCACCGCCCGTGAACGGGCCGTCGCCCACCTGCGGCCGCACTCCGTCTGGCTGCACAACAGCCTGCGGGGAGCGTTCGGCCTGGGCATCGCGGTGGTCGTGGCGAACCTCACGGGCCTCCAGCACTCGTTCTGGGTGCTGCTCGGCACCCTGTCCGTCCTGCGCTCGAACGCCCTCAGCACCGGCCAGAGCGCGGCGCGCGCCCTGGCCGGCACGCTCGCGGGCTCCCTGATCGGCGCCGGGCTGCTCGTCCTCGTGGGCCCGCACGGCACCCTGCTGTGGCTCCTGCTGCCCCTCGCCGTCCTGGTCGCGGGGACCGCCCCCACCGTCATCTCGTTCGCGGCCGGACAGGCGGCCTTCACCGTCACCCTCGTCGTCCTGTTCAGCATCGGCAGGCCCTCCGACTGGCACATCGCGCTGGTGCGTGCGGAGGACATCGCCCTCGGCTGCGCGGTGAGCGTGCTGGTGGGCCTCGTCTTCTGGCCCCGTGGCGCCGCTGCCGCCGTCGACCGCGCCCTCGCCGTCGCCTACGCGGACAGCGCCCGCTACCTCGCCGGTGCCGTGGACTACGCCGTCGGCCGGTGCGGCGCCGGTTCCGCGACCCCGGAGACCCCTGCCCGGATGGGCCGCCAGGCGGCCGCCGCCGCGCGACGGCTGGATGATGCCTTCCGCAGCTATCTGGCGGAACGGGGGCCGAAGCCGACGTCCCTGGCGGACATCACCACCCTCGTCACCGGGGTCGTCGGGCTGCGTCTCGCCGGGGACGCCGTCCTCGAGCTGTGGCAGCGCGCCGGGCCGCAGCCGGACGGCAGCACCGGGGCCGACGCCCGCCACGTCCTCCTCGGCACCTCCGGCAGGGTCGCCGGCTGGTAAGCGGGACTGTCGTCGCACCTGCGGGAGCCGGGGCCGGCCCCGCACCCGATGCCGCACAACCCCGTGGCCGAAGCGGCCATCGTCGGGGCCGTCCGGTGCGACCTGCGCGACCCGCACGGCCGGGCCACCGACACCGCGGTCCGCGTCATCTGGACCGCCGACCACCTGAACGCGGTCCGCCGGCTGCAGCCCGTCCTGGCCGCTGCGGCGGGGCGCCACCTCGCGCGGCGCGGCGGCACCGGCACATGAAGGGGCGGCAGTGCCGGAACCGCCGCGGTGCGGTGCACGGGGGAGCGGGCGGGACGGGCCGGTCCGGCCGCGCCGGCCGACAGGGTCAGACCCGGCCCGGAAGCCGCTCGGTGATCTCCTGCAGGATCCAGCGGTTGCCCTCGCTGTCGTGGAACGAGGCGTACGTGGCGTAGGACCGGCGCTCCGGGTCGTGGCCGGGAGCACGCCCCGCGTCACCGATGCGGAAGCCGCCGGCGAGGCCGCCTCCCTCGTCGTGGAAGGGCTCGCCGACCTCGACGCCCCGCGAGGTGAGCGCTTCCCGGGCCGTGTCGATGTCGTCCACGACGAGGATCAGGCCGTCGGCCGACCCGGGCGGCGCGGCGGTGACCTGCGTGCCGAAGACGACCGAGGCGGGCGAGCCCGGCGGCGTGACCTGCATCAGCCTGTAGCGGTCGTCCGTGCTGACGTCGGCGTCGACCCTCCAGCCGAGACCGGTGGAGAAGTCCCTCGCCCGGTCGTGGTCGGCCAGGACCTCCACGATCCGCCGGCAGTCCGGCGCCGGCACCCCGGCGTCGGCACCCCGGCGTCGAGCCCGTCCCGCCGCACCGGCGCCACCGAGCCCGGCACCGCACCCCGCTCCCGCCGCGGTCCCGGCACGACCGGCCGCTCCACGGGCACAGCCACCGGCAGCTCCTCACAGCCGCGGGGCTCCGCCAGCACTTCGCCCACCGTCTCGCGGGCGATCACCAGCCGCTCCCACGCGGCCTCCGCCTCCCGCAGCCCGGGCTGCAGCACCTCCACCCGCTGCCGGACAGCCCGCTCCCGCTCCTCCAGCAACCCCGTCACCGACGGCACCCGGCACCTCCACCGCAGAGACGGCACGACACACCGTCCCTGCCGCACGGCAACCCGGACCATGCCCGACCACCGGAAACGCACCGCTCACATGCGGAAGGACAGGAGCTTCTCAGCGGGCACCTCTGTGCATCACCCCCCGCCCCGCCGCAGTCACCGTCCGGTGGACCCGGGCCGAGCCTCACGGCCTCGGGTGAACGATTGCCGTCCGCGGCACGTGTACGGGAAACAGGACGCCACGATGCCGAAGGGGACTCGCGTGACACGACGACACTCCGATGAGCAGGACTTCGAACTCGTCGGAATGGACTCCGACCCGACGCCTGGCGACCCCGATCTCATCCAAGGCATCGTCACCCGCTACCGCGATGTCGGGGATGCCGCACAGAAGGCATTGGACCTCCTCGGGAAGGACGGCAGAATCTCCCGCGGCCACGGTTCGGCGATGGACGCACTCAACAAGAAAATCGGCGACAGCCTCCCGGACAGGCTGCGCAAGACCGCCGCCTCCTACCACGAGGCAGCGCAGGCCTACGCCGACTACATCCCCAGGCTGCGCGAGGCGCAGGAGACCTTCGACCGTGCGGTGGACCAGGCGGCGGCAGCGGCACCGCAGGCCGCCTAGTACTCCAGCAGGACTTCGACGTTTTGCCTGTTCAGAGGCCTGCGCGCGTGAGTGTAGTGGGCGAACGTCTCATCAGGGGCGGTCTTCATGGGACCGCCCCTCGATCGTGTGCAGCCGCC
>NZ_JAJLRA010000004.1 GCF_020991365.1 Streptacidiphilus sp. ASG 303 | reverse complement strand
CCCGGGCCCCCCCCCGCCCGGGGCCGCCGCCCCCGGGGGGCCCCGGGGCCCCCCCCCGGGGGCCCGGCCCCCCCCCCCCCGGCCGGGGGGGCGGGCCCCCCCCCCGGGACGGGGGGAAGGGCTCCGTCGGGCGGAAGGGCCGGGCCGGTTCAGGCGTGGGCGTCCTCGTAGGCCTTGCGGACGTTGCTGGGCACCCGGCCCCGGTCGTTGACGGGCATGCCCTGCTCCTTGGCCCAGGAGCGGATCTTGGCCGTCTCCTGGCTGCTGCTCGCGGGCCGCGGGCCCGCGGCGGCGGGGCGGGCGCGGCCGGCACGGGAACCGCCCACCCGACCGCTCTGCTTGCGGCCCTTCTCGACGAACGGCGCGAGCACCTCGCGCAGCCTGTCCGCATTCTCGCTCTTGAGGTCGATCTCGTAGGCAACGCCGTCGAGAGCGAACATCACGGTCTCGTCCGCCTCACCGCCGTCGAGATCGTCGACAAGAAGAACCTGCACCTTCTGCGCCACGGGCTTCCCTTTCCACTAAACGACGGATTGCCTTGGGGAAAGGAAACCGCTTTTCCGCGGAAAACACAAACCCCCCGGCCCGCGGACCGGCGCGGCGGCGCCGGGCGCACGCCCGCGGCGACGGGAGCCGCCGTACGGGACGATAACCGCCGCAGTCCCTTCACAGAACCAGGAGCATGCGGGAGTTCCCGAGCGTGTTCGGCTTCACACGTTCGAGATCCAGGAACTCCGCCACGCCCTCGTCGTACGAACGCAGGAGCTCTTCGTGGACATCGCCCTCCACCGGGGTGTCGCCGATCTCGACGAAGCCGTGTTTGGCGAAGAAGTCCACCTCGAAGGTCAGGCAGAAAATGCGCCGCACCCCCAGCCAGCGGGCGGTGTGCAGCAGTTTGTCGAGCAGCAGGTGCCCGATGCCGAGGCCCAGGCAGGACGGGTCGACGGCGAGGGTGCGGACCTCGGCGAGGTCCTCCCACATCACGTGCAGGGCGCCGCAGGCCACCACCCGGCCGTCGCAGTCGCGCTCGGCGACCCAGAACTCCTGCACGTCCTCGAAGAGGGTGACGGTGGGTTTGTCGAGCAGAATCCGCTCACGGGCGTAGCCGTCGATGAGTGCGCGCACGGCCCGCACGTCGCTGGTCCGCGCACGGCGGATCGTGACCTCCATGACGGAGACGCTATCGCGCCGCATCCGGCGGCGGGCCGCCCTGTCCGGGCCCGCGTTCCCCGGCGGCCGGCGCGGGCGGGGGCGAATGTCCGGACGGAGGGCCGTCCGCGGGGCCGTCCGCCGCTTCCGTACCGGAGGTGCGGCCGCCGGACACGGCCGTGCCGGCCCGTGCGGTATCGGGCCCGCCCGTATCCGGCGTATCCGTATCCGGCGCACCCGTATCCGGCGGGGTGCGGTCGGAGTGCGCGGGATCGGAGGGGGCCGCCACCCGCAATGCGTCGCGCAACGCCTCCTGCTGTTCCGGCGACATCATCCCGAAGAAGTGCACAAGTGCCGCCGCGGGGTTGTCGCTCGTCGCCCACGCGTCGTTCATCAACGCAGCCGTGTACGCCTCGCGGGAGGAGACCGGTTCATATCGGTAGGCGCGCCCCTCGCGTTCCCGGCGCAGCCAGCCCTTCTGGAAGAGCTTGTCCATCACCGTCATCACGGTGGTGTACGCGATCTCCCGTTCCCGGTGCAGGTCCTCCAGCACCTCGCGAACGGTCACCGGGCGGTTCCACTGCCACACCCTCGTCATGACCTCGTTCTCGAGTTCGCCGAGTTGCCGCACCATCCGGAGCACCTCCCTCGGCCGAGTCGGCAGCGCGCCGTACGGAAGCAAGGCGGGCAAATACACCATAGACGGCAATGCGGACGGAGCGCGGCATGCGGCATCAGGCGGGCGGCGCTGCGGGGTCCGCGGCCGGGGGTGTGGTGCCGCGGGGCGCGCGGCCGGGGGTGGGTGCGGTGCCGGGGGGTGCGGGGCTC
This sequence comes from Streptacidiphilus sp. ASG 303, assembly GCF_020991365.1. Lineage (GTDB taxonomy): Bacteria > Actinomycetota > Actinomycetes > Streptomycetales > Streptomycetaceae > Peterkaempfera. The sequence continues at coordinate 422,042 of NZ_JAJLRA010000004.1, read as the reverse complement.
AGGGGACGGGAGGACGCCGGAGCCGCCACCGCGGTGCGGTGGCGGCTCCGGTGGGTCGTGCGGAGGTCCGGCGGTGCCGGACGGGACCGGGCGGGGGGCCCGGGCCCGGGGTCCGCTACTCGGCGGCGGCGCGGGGCGCGTGCGCCGCCTCGGCGGCGAGGGCGTCCGCGTAGGCGTCCTCCTTGGCCTTCTGGGCCCCGCCCTGGCTGCGGATGATCGCACGGATGACGAAGCCGAAGCCGACCGCCATCACCAGCGGGGGCACGATCGCGCTGACGTAGTCCACCGTCGTCACACTCCTTCGGGCTTGACCAGGGGGAAGAGGACCGTCTCCCGGATGTTCCTGCCGGTGAGCAGCATGATGAGGCGGTCCACGCCGAGGCCCATGCCGCCGGTGGGGGGCATGGCGTACTCAAGGGCGCGCAGGAAGTCCTCGTCGAGCTGCATGGCCTCGACGTCGCCGCCGGCCGCCAGCAGCGACTGGGCGGTGAGGCGGGCCCGCTGCTCGACGGGGTCGATCAGCTCGGAGTAGGCGGTGGCGATCTCGGTCCCGAAGATCACCAGGTCCCACTTCTCGGCGACGCCGGGCAGGCTGCGGTGCGCCCGGGTGAGGGGGGAGACCTCGACCGGGTAGTCCTTGATGAAGGTTGGCGCGACCGCGTTCTCCTCCAGCAGCCGCTCGATCATCTCCAGGACGATCTGGCCGTGGCCCCACTTCTGCTCGTAGGGGACGCCCGCCGCGTCGGCGAGCTTGCGCAGCTGCTCCACCGAGGTCTCCGGGGTGACCTCCTCGCCGAGGCGCTCGGAGATGCCGGGGTAGACGGACACCTCGCTCCACGGCTCGGCCAGGTCGATCTCGTGCTCCACCCCGTGCGCGTCGGTGCCGCGCACCACGGTGGTGCCGAGGGCGTCGCGGGCCGCGTTGAGGATGATCTCCCGGGTCAGCTCGGCCTGGGTGCCGTAGTCGCCGTACGCCTCGTACGACTCCAGGGCGGTGAACTCCGGGTTGTGGGTCGCGTCGGCGCCCTCGTTGCGGAAGTTCCGGTTGATCTCGAAGACCTTCTCGGCGCCGCCGACCACCAGCCGCTTGAGGTACAGCTCGGTGGCGATCCGCAGGTAGAGGTCGATGCCGTAGGCGTTGATGTGCGTGGTGAACGGGCGGGCGTTGGCGCCGCCGTGGATCGGCTGCAGCATCGGGGTCTCGACCTCGGTGTAGCCGCGGTCCTCGTAGGTGCGGCGGATCGAGCGGACCACCTTGGAGCGCAGGTACAGCATCTCCCGCGCCTCGGGGTTGACGATGAGGTCCACGTAGCGCTGGCGGACCCGGGCCTCGGGGTCCGTGAGGCCCTTGTGCTTGTCCGGCAGCGGGCGCAGGCACTTGGCGGTGAGCTCCCAGCGGTCGACCATCACCGACAGCTCTCCGCGCCGGGAGGTGACCACCTCGCCCTCGACGCCCACGTGGTCGCCGAGGTCGATGTCGCGCTTCCACTCGGCGAGGCGCTCCTCGCCCAGCTTGTCCAGCGACAGCATGACCTGCAGGTCGCCGCTGCCGTCGCGGAGGGTGGCGAAGCAGAGTTTGCCGCCCGTGCGGCTCAGCACGACCCGGCCGGTCACGCCCGCCCGCGCGCCGGTGGCGGTGTCGGGGGCGAGGCCGGGGTGCTCGGCCCGCAGGTCCGCGATGGTGGTCGTGCGCGGGAAGCCGACCGGGTAGGGGTCGACGCCGGCTGCGCGCAGCCGGTCCAGCTTCTCGCGCCGGACCCGCATCTGCTCGGGGAGGTCGTCCGGGGCGGCGGGGGCGGAGGTCTGCTCTGTCACCACACCAGGGTATCGACGCGCCGGGGGTGCGGTGCGACCGGATGACGGTCGCGCCGCACCCCCGGCGGAGTCCGCGGGTCAGGCCCGGCGGCGCCGGACGGCGACGAAGAGGCCCGCACCGACCGCCACGGCGGCGGCGCCGGCTCCGGCGAGCAGGCCGGTCCCGGAGGAGCCGGTGGAGGCGAGGTCGCCGCCGCCGGTGGACGATCCGCCGGTGGAGCCGCCCGTCGAGCCGCTGCCGCCCGCCGAACCGGTCGTGGAGCCGCCCGTCGAGCCGCCCGTGGAGCCGGAACCGCCGGTGGAGCCGCCCGTCGAGCCGCCGGTCGAGCCGGAACCGCCGGTCGAGCCGCCGGTCGAGCCGCCCGTCGAGCCGGACCCGGCCTTCGCGGTGACGAGGACGGCCGCCTCGTTGTTGCGCTCCGTCGTCTCGGGTGCGAAGGCCTGGACGAGGAAGTCGCCGCGGGCCCGGTCGAGCGCCCGGGACGCCTTGACGGTGAAGGTCGTCGAGGCGGAGCCGCCCGCCGGGAGCTTGCCCTCGATCCAGCACAGGTAGACGCGCCCGTGCGCACCGGCCCGGGTCCGGGCCGAGCGGACCTCGCCCCGCAGCCGGTCGGCGAGCCGCTTCTGCACCGGGCCGCCCCCGGAGGCGGCGAAGGCGCCGGCCGGCGGCTCGGCGCAGTACCGGGGCGTCCTCTCCACGGTGACGCCGGCCGGCAGCGCGACCAGGGAGAGGGCGGAGGCGGTGGCGGGGGTCTCGCCGGGGAAGCCGAGGTCGGCGGCGGGGACCGCCTGGACGGCGGCGGTGCCGACGTTGCGGACGGTGAGGGTCAGGTCCGCCGGCCTGCCGACGGTGCCGGTGACGGCGGCGGGGAGGGCCGCCAGGTCCGTGGTGAGGCCGGTCTCCAGCGTGGTGAGCGTCACGTTGTCGGCGAAGTCGATGTCCTTGGCGGCGGACCGCACGCCGGGCGCGGCCTCCAGGGTCAGCGCGGGGCCGGTGCCGGCGGTGCCGCCGGTGAAGTGCGCGGAGTCGACCTCCCCGCCCGCGACGTCGAAGGCGAGGCCGAGGAAGCCCGTGCCCGCGTCCTTGTCGGCCGCGACCGTCAGCGGCGCGGAGAGCCGCTGGACGGTACCCGCCGGCAGGACGGCGGCGTCGAAGCGGCAGAGGACGGTCGTGCCGGGGAGGAGGGGCTTGTCCTGGCCCTGGTGGACGCCGTAGCGGCAGTTGCTGTGGCTGCCGGCGAACCGGAAGCCGCTCTGCACCTCGGCGAGCATCACGACGCCCCTGGCGTCCTGGTCGCCGTTGTTCGCGACCACGCCGGACAGCGGGACGGTGCCGCCCGGGGCGATCCGGGTGGCGGAGGGGAGCTGCTGGACGGCCAGGTCGGGGCCGGAGGCGATGCGGAACCGGGTGGCCACGGCCTCGGGGTCCTGCGCGGCGTGGTCGGCGGTCACGGTGTAGCGGATCGAGCCGGAGGCGCCGGGCGCGGCGCCGGCGGCGGCGCGGATGCCGAGGCCGAAGTGTGCGAAGTCCCTGACGGAGGCGGCGGTGCAGACGGCACGCAGCCGGGAGGCGTCGGCGAAGGAGCAGCCGGCGGGGAGCTGCAGCTCGGCCCGGCCGGCCAGGGCGCCGGCGTCGACGGTCAGGCGCAGGCCGGTGACCCGGCCCTCGCCCTCGTCGCCCACGGTGAGGTCGAGGGGCTTGAAGGCGTCCGCGGCGCCGGCTGCGGCGGGGCGCGGCGCGACGGTCACGGAGGGCGGCGCGTCGACGAAGAGGAGCGCGTCCGCACCGGACGGGGCGGTCACGCCGGACGTGCCGGTCGCACCGGTCGTACCGGCCGCACCGGTCGCGTGGGCGGGTACGGCGGCGACAAGCCCGGCGGTGAGGAGGGCGGCGGCCGCGGCGGCCGCCGAGGCGGCGGACCGGGCGGTCCGCCGGGTGCGCTGGTGTCCCATGGGGGTTCCCTGCAGCGGAGGAGTGGAGATCGGAGACCTCGGATCCAACCAGTCCGGCGCCGGGGGGCGAGTACGCAGTCGGGGCGAATGGGACGACTTGTGAAGCTGTTGCAGAACTGTTGCAGCGATCTGCGGGTGTACCGGGTGTTACGCCGGGACCGGGGCTGTCCGCGGCGCAGCCGGGCGGGGCCGGCGCCTCGGAGCCGGTGTCCCGGGGCGGGCGCCTCGGAGCCGGTGTCCCGGTGACGGCGCCTCGGGGCCGGTGTCCCGGGGCGGGGTCCGCCCGGCCGCCGGACGGCGCGGCCGCGCCGGGGGCCCGGGGGCGGTGCGCGGGAGGGGACGGGCGGAGGTGCGGCGGGCCCCGCCGCCGGGGAGGGCGGCGGAGCCCGGGGCAGGGGCCGGTCCGGTCAGCCGGTGCCGGTGGCGAGCTCGGTGTCGTCGTGGTCCTCCGGTACGGCGGGGGCCGCGGGGCGGGGGCGGCGCGCGAAGAGGTCCGCGGGGGTGGGGACCTGACGGGGGCCGGACTGGCCGCCCCGGTCCCGCTCCGCCCCCTGCTCGGCGGCGGGCTCGGGACGGCAGGGCTCGGCGGTGCTCATCGGGATCGGTCCTCCGTGGCTCGTCGGGGCGTGGCTGGTCGGGGCGTGGCTCGTCGGGGCGGCGCCGGTGAGGGCACGGCCGGTCGGGACGTGGCCGGCGAGGGCACGGCCGGCGGAGGCCCGGCCGACCGTGGCGCGGCCCGCCGGGGCCGGGACCGCGGGGGCCGGGACCGCGGGGACGGCGGTCAGGTGCCGCGGCGGGGTCGCCGCGGCGGCGGCCAGGCGGTCCCGCACGGCGGCCTCGGCCAGGGCGTGGCAGCGGCCGGCCAGCCGGGAGCGGCGGGCCTGTTCGCCCCGCCCGCAGGGCAGGGCGGCCAGCCGGCGGAGCGCGCGGAGGTCCTCCGGCCCGGGGAGGTAGCCGTCGGCGACGGCCTCCTCCAGCCGCTCCAGGTAGCCGGGGGCGCCGCCGGGCAGGGCATCGCGGTAGCGGGCGAGGTCGGCGAGGAGGAAGGCGCGCAGCCGCCCGCCCTCGCGGACGGCCTCGTCGATGGACTGGGCCAGACGCAGGAAGTCCTGGACGTCCTCGGTCCACACGTCGCCGTCCCAGGGTGTCCGGACCACGCCGCTCTGCGAGGGGACGGCCGGATGGAGGACCTGGGTGAGGGCGCGGCGCAGGACCCGCAGCTCGTCGGAGCTGAAGGCCATGCCGCCCCGGGACCCGTGTGGCGTAGGCATGGCTTGACGGTACGTCGGTTATGCCCGGTTCGATGGCATTGACGCGAGCCCGTGTCCCGATTGGCGGATGGTGCGGTGATACGACCTTTCGCGTGACGTGACGGTGTGTCGGCCGGGCCCGGCGGGGTCAGCGGGCGGGTGCGTTGCGCTCGTAGACGAGGCGCAGTCCGATGAGCGTCAGCCAGGGCTCGTGCTCGTCGATGGAGGCGGCCTCGCCGAGGACCAGCGGGGCGAGGCCGCCGGTGGCGATCACCTGCACGTCGTCGGGGTCGTCGGACAGCTCGGCGGCCATCCGGCCCACCACGCCGTCGACCTGGCCGGCGAACCCGTAGAGGATGCCCGCCTGCATCGCCTCCACCGTGTTCTTGCCGATCACGCTGCGCGGCCGGGCCAGTTCGATCTTGCGCAGCTGGGCGCCGCGGACCCCCAGCGCGTCGACCGAGATCTCGATGCCGGGGGCGATGGCGCCGCCCACGTAGTCGCCGCGCTGGTTGACCGCGTCGAAGGTGGTGGCGGTGCCGAAGTCGACCACGATGCAGGGGCCGCCGTAGAGGTGGTTGGCGGCCAGCGCGTTGACGATGCGGTCGGCGCCCACCTCCTTGGGGTTGTCCATGAGGACGTGCACCCCGGTCTTCACCCCGGGCTCGACGAGGACGGCGGGGACGTCGCCGTAGTAGCGGCGGGTCACCTCGCGCAGCTCGTGCAGGACCGACGGGACGGTGGAGCAGATCGCGAGCCCGTCCACCGAGTCCTCGCCGAGCACCGGGTGGGCGCCCATCAGTCCCTGCATGAGCACCGCCATCTCGTCGGCCGTGCGCCGCGGGTCGGTGGAGACCCGCCAGTGCTCGACGATGTCCTCGCCGTCGAAGAGGCCGAGGACGGTGTGGGTGTTGCCGACGTCGATGGTGAGCAGCATGGGGCGAGTCCTGACGGGTCGTGGGGCCTGACGGGTCGTGGGACGTGGCGGGTCCGTGGGACGTGGGGCGTGTCGGACACGGCGGCGCGCGGGACGTGCGGGACGTGCGGGGGCGCCCCGCCCGGCGGCCGCCGGGCGGGGCGGACGGTCAGGCGCGCAGGTCCAGGCCGATGTCCAGGACCGGGGCGGAGTGGGTGAGGGCGCCGACGGCGAGGTAGTCCACGCCGGTCTCCCCCACCTCGCGGGCGGCGGCCAGGGTCAGCCCGCCGGACGCCTCCAGCCGGGCGCGGCCGGCCACCAGCGCGACGGCCTCCTTCAGCTGCGGCACGGTGAAGTTGTCCAGCAGGACCAGGTCGGCGCCGGCCTCCAGCACCGGCGGGATCTGGTCGAGGGTGTCCACCTCGACCTCCACCGGGAGGTCGGGGTAGGCCGCGCGGACCGCGCGGAACGCCTCCGCGACGCCGCCGGCCGCCACCACGTGGTTGTCCTTGACCAGGGCGGCGTCGGAGAGGCCCATCCGGTGGTTGAGGCCGCCGCCGCAGCGCACCGCGTACTTCTCCAGGGAGCGCAGGCCCGGGGTGGTCTTGCGGGTGTCGCGGACGGCCGCGCCGGTGCCCTCCAGGGCGTCGGCCCACGCGCGGGTGGCGGTGGCGATGCCGGAGAGGTGGCAGAGCAGGTTGAGCGCGGTGCGCTCGGCGGTGAGCAGGTCGCGGGTGCGGCCGCGGACGGAGAGGAGCACCTGGCCGGCCTCGACCCGGTCGCCGTCCTCCACGTGCCGCTCGACCTCGAACTCGTCCTCGCAGACCAGCGAGACCACGGCCTCGGCGATCCGCAGGCCGGCGACGGTGCCGGCGGCGCGGGCGGTGAAGTCGGCGGTGGCCTCGGCCTCGGCGGGCACGGTGGCGGCGGAGGTCACGTCCTCGCCCCCGGCCAGGTCCTCGGCCAGCGCCAGGGTGGCGATGTCCTCCACCTCGACGGGGTCCAGGCCGGCCCCGGCCAGCAGCTCGGCGAGGGCCGGGTCCAGGCCGCTCTCGTACGCCTCGCCGTCGCCGCAGGCGCAGCCGTCGCCGCAGCCGCCCGCCAGGGGGAGCTCTTCGAAGGGGTGGTCGTGGGACACGGTGCTCACTGCTCCTCGGGGGCGGTGACGGGGCTGTCGGCGGTGACGGGGGCGTCGGCGCCGGCCGGCAGGGTGGTGGTGAGGTGGCGGCGCCAGCGGGCGTCGTCGCGGTCGGGGAAGTCCTCGCGCCAGTGGCAGCCCCGCGTCTCCTCGCGGAGGGAGGCGGCGCCCACGAGCGCGGTGGCGACCAGGTGGAGGTTGGCGGCCTCCCAGGTCTCCACGCGCGGGTCCGCGGACTTCCCCTCGGCGAGCTGCCCGCGGGCCTCGGCGGCGAGCGCCGCCAGGCCGTCGGCGGTGGCGCGCATGGACGCGGCGGAGCGCAGCACGCCCGCCCCGGCCGTCATCAGGCGCTGCACCTCGGCACGGGCCTCGGGCGGCGGCAGCGGAACCGTGCGGGCGGCGCCGGCGGCGGGGGCGCGCTCCGGCAGGTCGCCCGCGGCGTGCCGGGCGGCGAGGTCGGCGGCGATCCGCTCGGCGAAGACCAGGCCCTCCAGCAGCGAGTTGGAGGCCAGCCGGTTGGCGCCGTGCACGCCGGTGCAGGCGACCTCGCCGCAGGCGTACAGGCCGGGCACCGTGGTGCGGCCGCGCAGGTCGGTGCGGACGCCGCCGGAGGCGTAGTGCGCGGCGGGCGCCACCGGGACCAGCCCGGTCACCGGGTCGATGCCGTGCGACCGGCAGGACGCCAGGATGGTCGGGAACCGCTGCTCCCACATCTCCGCGCCGAAGTGCCGCCCGTCGAGGAACATGTGGCGCGCGCCGGTCTCCTGCATCCGCCGCATGATGCCCTTGGCGACGATGTCGCGGGGCGCCAGCTCGGCCAGCTCGTGCTGCCCCACCATGAAGCGGACGCCGTCGGCGTCCACCAGGTGGGCGCCCTCGCCGCGCACGGCCTCGGAGACCAGCGGCTGCTGGCCCTCGGCGTCCGGGCCCAGCCAGAGCACGGTGGGGTGGAACTGCACGAACTCCAGGTCGGCGACCTCGGCCCCGGCGCGCAGCGCGAGCGCGACGCCGTCGCCGGTGGAGACCGCCGGGTTGGTGGTGGCGGAGAAGACCTGGCCCATGCCGCCGGTGGCCAGCACCACGGCGCGGGCGTGGACGGCTCCCACGCCGTCGCGCTGCCCCTCCCCCATGACGTGCAGGGTGATCCCGGCGGCGTGGCCGGAGGCGTCGGTGAGCAGGTCCAGCACGAGGGCGTGCTCGACGACCTCGATGCCGGGGTCCGCGCGGACGGCGGCGACCAGGGCGCGCGATATCTCGGCGCCGGTGGCGTCGCCGCCCGCGTGGGCGATCCGGCGGCGGTGGTGGCCGCCCTCCCGGGTCAGCAGGATCTCGCCGGCGTCCGTGGTATCGAAGGCGGCGCCGGTCGCGATGAGGCGGCGGACGGCGTCGGGGCCCTCGGTGACCAGGACCCGGACCGCCTCCTCGTCGCACAGGCCCGCGCCCGCGACCAGGGTGTCCTCCAGGTGCTGCGCGGGGGTGTCGCCCTCGCCCAGCGCGGCGGCGATGCCGCCCTGGGCCCAGCGGGTGGAGCCGTCGTCGAGCATCGCCTTGGTCACCACCATCACCCGCCCGACGGCGGCGCGGGCGCGCAGGGCGGCCGTCAGGCCGGCGACGCCGGAGCCGACCACGACCACGTCGGTGGCGGCGGTCCAGCCGGGGGCGGGGGCGGTCAGTCTGTGGGTGGGGGGCATGGTGGCTCCGTGTCAGTGGGCGGCCGGGGCCGCGCCGTGCTCCCCGTCACCGTACGCCCCGCGCCCGGACGGGGCTGCGGGGGCCGGGACGCGGACGGCGTCCCCCCGCACGGTGTCCGTGCCGGGGAGGGCCTCCGCGGGGTCGCCGCCGAGGCCGGTGATGCGGTTGTCCGCGTCGACGAAGACGACCTTCGGCACGTACGCGCGGGCCTCGGCGTCCTCCATCTGCCCGTAGGCGATGAGGATCACCAGGTCGCCGGGGTGGACCAGCCGGGCGGCGGCGCCGTTGATCCCGATCACGCCGCTGCCGCGCGGGCCGGCGATGGTGTAGGTCTCCAGGCGGGCGCCGTTGTCGATGTCGACGATGTGGACCAGCTCGCCGGGGAGGAGGTCGGCGGCGTCCAGCAGGTCCCGGTCCACGGTGACCGAGCCGACGTAGTGGAGGTCGGCCTGGGTGACGGTGGCACGGTGGATCTTGGACTTGAGCATGGTGCGGAGCATGGGTCACGCCTCCTGTGGTGAGTGCATGCCGGAGTGGCTCAGAGCGCGATGCGGACGTTGTCGATCAGCCGGGTGGTGCCGACCCGGGCGGCGACCGCGAGGACGGCCTCCCCGGTGTGGCCGTCCCCCGCCTCGGTGAAGCCGGCGGGGTCGATCAGCGCCAGGTAGTCGAGGTCGACCGGCGGCGAGGCCGAGGCGGCCTGCGCGAGGACGGCCGCGGCCGCCTCCCGCACGGCCCGCGGCCCCCGCGCGGCGGCGTCGCGGCCGGCGTGCAGGGCGCGGGAGAGGGCCAGCGCGCTGGTCCGCTCCTCCGGGGAGAGGTAGCGGTTGCGGCTGGAGAGGGCGAGGCCGTCGGGCTCGCGGACGGTGGGGACGCCGACGATCTCGACCGGGAAGTTCAGGTCGGTCGCCATGCGGCGGACGACGGCGAGCTGCTGGGCGTCCTTCTCCCCGAAGAACGCGACGTCGGGCCGGGTGAGGTGGAGCAGCTTGGCGACGACGGTGCAGACGCCGTCGAAGTGGCCCGGCCGCGAGGCGCCCTCGTACCGGTCCCCCATCGGCCCGGCGGCGACCCGCACCTGCGGCGCGCCGCCCGGGTAGACCTCCTCGGCCGAGGGCGCGAAGACCGCGTCGGCGCCCGCGTCCCCGGCGAGCCGCAGGTCGGCCTCCAGGGTGCGCGGGTAGCGGTCGAGGTCCTCGCCCGCCCCGAACTGGAGCGGGTTGACGAAGACGGTGACGACGACGAACCCCTCGCGCCCCACCCGCTCGCGGGCGGCCCGCACCAGCGTCGCGTGGCCCTCGTGGAGGGCGCCCATGGTCATCACCACGGCCGTGCGGCCGGGGGCGGCGGCGCGGGAGAGCAGGTGCTCCAGCGCGTCGCGGTCGGGGACCAGTGCCGCGGCGGGGTCCCCGCCGGTCCGGGACCTCATCACTGCTCCCCTTCTCCGCCGGGCCCGTCGGCCAGCACGTCGAGCAGCGCCTCCGCCGCGTCCGCCTTGAGCATCCCCGCGGCCAGCGCGCGGTCGGCGGTGGCCCGCGCCATCGCCCGGTACGCCTCCGTCACCTGCGGCGAGACCCGGCGCAGCTGCTCCAGGTGGCGCCGCACGGTGCCCGCGTCGCCGCGGGCGACCGGGCCGGTGAGCGCGGCGTCGCCGCCGCGCAGCGCGTTGTCCAGGGCCGCTCCCAGGAGCGGGCCCAGCATCCGGCCGGGCTCGGCGACACCGGCGGCGGCCAGCAGCTCCTTCGCCTGGGCGACCAGGGTGACCAGGTGGTTCGCGCCGTGGGCGAGCGCCGTGTGGTAGAGCGGCCGGACGTCCTCCGGCACCCACTCGGGCTCGCCGCCCATCTCCACCACCAGCGCCTCCGCGACCGGCCGCAGCTCCTCCGGGGCGGTCACCCCGAACGGGCAGCCGGCCAGCCGGGCGACGTCCACGGCGGTGCCGGTGAAGGTCATCGCCGGGTGCAGGGCCAGGGGCAGCGCCCCGGCCCGCACGGCGGGCTCCAGCACGGCGGTGCCGTGGGCGCCGGAGGTGTGCACCAGGAGCTGGCCGGGCCGCACCGCGCCGGTGGCCGCGAGGCCCGCGGCCAGGTCGGCCAGCGCGTCGTCGGGGACGGTGAGCAGCACCAGGTCGGCCGCCGCCATGACCTGCGGCGGCGTCACCAGGCGGACCCCGGGCAGCAGGGTCTCGGCGCGGCGCCGGGACGCGGCGGAGACGCCGGAGGCGGCGACGACCCGGTGGCCGGCCAGCTGCAGCGCGGCGCCGAGCGCCGGGCCGACGCGCCCGGTGCCGACGACGCCGACCGCCAGGCGGGCGGGCCGGTTGCCGGGGTCGGAGGGGTCGCCGAACTCGAAGTCGGGCAGCCCCGCCGGGCTCGCCCCCTCGTCGGGTGGGTTCACGGCTCTGAATCGACCTTCATCCGTTCCAGTCCTCTTCGGGTACCGGACGTACCCCGCCATCGTACGGAAGTACCGCACGGGCGCCCACCTCCCCTCCCGGCGCCGGGCGGGGTGCGGTCCGGAACGGGCGCGACACGGCCGGGACCGGTGGGGGATGATGCCCCGCATGGACGGCGACACCGGCATGGACGGCGACACCGGCAGGGACGGCGACACCGGCGGGGACGGCGGGACCGGCAGGGCCCGGGAGCGGGAGATGCGGGAGAGGCGGACGGCGGCGCTGCGCGGCTGCGACCGGGTGCTCTCGCAGGGACGGCCGCGGACCGTGCGGGAGCGGCTGGCGGAGCTGGCCGCGCTGGCGGACCGGCCCGACACCGGCGGCGGGGACTGGGGGCTGGACGGGCCGCCGGACGTGTACGGCGACGGTCCGGTGGACCGGCTGGAGCGGCGCACCGCGGAGCTGCTGGGCTTCGAGGACGCCGTCTTCTTCCCCACCGGCACCATGGCCCAGCAGGCGGTCCTGCGCTGCTGGGCGGAGCGCACCGGCAGCCGCACCGTCGCCATGCACCCGCTCGCCCACCCGGAGGTGCACGAGCGGGACGCGTACGCGGTGCTGAGCGGGCTGCGGAGCGTCCACCCGACCACCGCGCCGCGGCTGCCGACGGCGGCGGAGGTGCAGGGCCTGGACGAGCCCTTCGGGACGCTCATGCTGGAGCTGCCGCTGCGCGACGCCGGCTTCGTCCTGCCCACGTGGGACGAGCTGTGCGCGGCGGTGGACGCGGGGCGCGGGCGCGAGGCGGTGGTCCACGTCGACGGCGCCCGGCTGTGGGAGACGACGGCGCACTTCGGGCGGACGCTGCCGGAGATCGCGGGGCTCGCGGACTCGGTGTACGTGTCGTTCTACAAGTCGCTGGGCGGACTGTCCGGGGCGGCCGTCGCCTGCCCGGCGGAGGTCGGCGCGCAGTGCCGGGCGTGGCGGCACCGGTACGGCGGGCAGCTGTTCCAGCAGTGGCCGACGGTGCTCTCCGCGCTGCTCGGACTGGAGCGGGAGCTGCCCCGGCTGCCGGAGTACGCGGCGCACGCGCGGGTGGTGGCGGCGGCGCTGGGCGGCGCCTTCGCCGGGATGCCGGGGGCGGTCGTGCACCCGGACCCGCCGCACACCCACCAGTTCCGGCTGTGGCTGCCGTACCCGGCCGGGATGCTGGAGGAGGCCGGGCTGCTGCTGGCGGAGGAGACCGGGCGGGCGCTGTTCGGCGGGTGGCGGGAGGGTCCGGTCCCGGGGCTGTCGGTGACCGAGGTGACGGTAGCGGCCTCCGCGCTGGAGTGGTCGGCGGAGGAGGTCGCGGAGTCCGCGGCGGGGCTGCTGGAGCGGCTGGCGCGGGCGTGACCGGGGCGGGTGCAGGCGGTGCGCGTGCGGGCGGTGCGGGCGTGACCGGGGCGGGTGCGGGCGGCGCGTCCGGTCAGGCCGCGCCGCCGGCCCGGACCAGCCCGGTCTCGTAGGCCAGCACCACGGCCTGCACGCGGTCGCGCAGGCCCAGCTTGGCCAGGATGCGGCCGACGTGGGTCTTCACGGTCGCCTCGGACAGCACCAGCCGCGCGGCGATCTCCCCGTTCGACAGCCCCTGCGCGACCAGCAGGAAGACCTCCCGCTCCCGCTCGGTCAGCCGGGCCACGGCGGGGGGCCCCGCGGCGCGGTGCGGGCCGGGCAGCACGTCGGCGAAGCGGTCGATCATGCGGCGGGTGGTGGTCGGCGCCACCACGGCGTCGCCCGCGTGCACGGCGCGGATCGCGGCCACCAGCTCGGCGGGCGGCACGTCCTTCAGCAGGAACCCGCTGGCCCCGGCCTTCAGCGCGGCGAAGGCGTACTCGTCCAGGTCGAACGTGGTCAGGATCAGCACCTTCGGCGCGTCCGGGCGCGGCGTGCCGTCGGGGGCGAGGCAGATGCGGCGGGTGGCCTCCACGCCGTCGGTCCGGGGCATCCGCACGTCCATCAGGATCACGTCGACCGGGGGCTCCGCCGCCGGACGGCCGGCCAGCACCTCCAGGGCGCGGGCGCCGTCGCCGGCCTCCGCGGCGACCTCGATGTCGGCCTGCGACTGGAGCACCATGCGGAATCCCGTGCGCAGCAGCTCCTGGTCGTCGACGAGCATCACGCGGATGGTCATGGGTGGTTCTCCTCGGTGGTGGCCGGCGGGGACGGTTCCGGGCGGGGCGGTTCGGGCCGGGCGGTTCGCGGCGGGCGGTTCGCGGCGGGCGGGTGCGGGCGGGGTCGTCCGGGGCGGTGCTCAGGCCGTGGTCGCCGCCCGGAGCGGCAGGACGGCGCGGATGCGGAAGCCCCCGCCCGGCCGCGGCCCGGCGTCCAGGCTGCCGCCGACCATGCCGACCCGCTCCCGCATGCCGATCAGCCCGTGGCCCTGCCCGTCGGCGCCGCCCTGCTCGTACAGCTCGGCGACCGCGCCGCGGCCGTCGTCCTCGACCCGCACGTCCACGGTGCCGTCGGCGAAGCGGATGCGGACCTCGGCGCGGGCGTCGGGCCCGCCGTGCTTGCGGACGTTGGTGAGCGCCTCCTGCACGATCCGGTACGCGGTGAGCTCCACCCCGCGCGGCAGCGGGCACGGGCTGCCCTCCAGCGCGAAGTCGACGGGCAGGCCGGCGCCGCGGACCTGCTCCAGCAGGTCGGGGAGCTGCTCCACCCCGGGCTGCGGCACGTACTCGCCCTCGCCGGGGTCGGCCGAGCGCAGCACCCCGAGCAGCCTGCGCATCTCGTCCAGCGCCTGGCGCCCGGTCGAGGCGATGGTGGCCAGCGCCTCCCTGGCCTGTCCGGGTGAGGCGTCCATGACGTAGGCGGCGCCGTCCGCCTGGACCACCATCACCGACACGTTGTGCGCCACCACGTCGTGCAGTTCGCGGGCGATGCGGGCGCGCTCGGCGGCGACGGCCACCTTGGCGCGGGCGTCGCGCTCGCGCTCCAGGCGGGCGGCGCGGTCCTCCAGCTCCGCGTAGTAGGCGCGGCGGACGCGGGTGAGGCGGCCCAGCGCCCAGCAGAGCACGAAGGGCACCGAGAGCAGCACGCTGACCAGCACGATCTGGCCGGGCTGGTGCATGCGGGGGTCGTCCGCGGTGCTGAACCGCCACAGTGTGAGGGGCCCCGCGGCCAGGCCGGCCGCCAGCGCCGTCCGCGACGCCCAGCGGGAGCCGAAGGCGGCGGCCGTGTAGGCGAGGACCAGCAGGGCGATGGCGGTGGGGTTGGGCTCCCACCCCGCGGCCACCTGGAGCAGGCCGACGGCGAGGCCGCCGGCCAGGGCCGCGTCCGGGAACCGGCGGCGCACGGCCATCAGTCCGGCGAGCATCGGGGCGACCACGAGGAAGGAGGCCGTGGAGTAGCGGTGCTCGGGGGCGGAGGCCTCGGACAGCACGCCCAGGCCCAGCACCAGCAGCGCCCACCCGGTGTCGGCCACCGTGGGGCGCCTGCGGAGCCACGCGTAGAGGTGCTGCACGCTCTCCAGCCTAGGCAGTCGGCGGGGTGCCCCCGGTCCACCGCCAGGCCGATCCGCCCTACTCCCCAGGTCGGAGAGAGGGGAGGCCGGGTCGGGGACGGCGGGGGGCTCCGGCGGTGCGGGTGGTACGGAGAGGTGCGGGTGGTACGGGCGGTGCGGGAGGTGCGGGCGGGCAGGGGGCGGGCGGACCGCCGCGGTGCGGGCGCCGCCGGGTAGCGTCCCGGTCATGACGTGGACGGGTTGGCGGGAGGCCGCGCAGCGGGCGCTGTACGGCGAGGGCGGCTTCTACCGGCGGCCGGAGGGCCCGGCCGGGCACTTCCGCACCTCGGTGCACGCCTCGCCGCTCTTCGCGGACGCCGTGGCCCGGCTGCTCGGCGAGGTGGACCGGGAGCTGGGACGGCCCGCACGGCTCGACCTGGTGGACGTCGGGGCCGGCCGCGGCGAGCTGCTGTGCGGGGTGCTGGCGGCCGTGCGGCGCGGCGACCCGGCGCTCGCGGCCCGGCTGCGGCTCCACGCGGTGGAGGTCGCCGGGCGGCCCGCCGGGCTGCCCGCGGAGGTCGCCTGGTCGGCGGAGCCGCCGCAGGGGGTCTCGGGGCTGCTGTTCGCCAACGAGTGGCTGGACAACGTGCCCGTCGACGTCGCCGAGGCCGACGGCGACGGGGTGCTGCGGTACGTCCTGGTCGACCCCGCCACCGGGGAGGAGCGGCCCGGCGGGCCGCTCTCCGCGGCGGACGCCGCCTGGGCGGCGCGGTGGTGGCCGGACGCGGCCGTCCCGGAGGCGGCCGTCCCCGGCGCCCGGGTCGAGCTCGGCGCCCCCCGCGACGCCGCGTGGGCCGCGGCGGTGGCGTCCCTGGAGCGCGGTGCCGCGGTGGCGGCGGACTACGCCCACGGCGCGGCGGACCGGCCGCCCTTCGGCACCCTCGCGGGCTTCCGCGACGGGCGGGAGGTGCGCCCGGTGCCCGACGGCTCCTGCGACGTGACCGCGCACGTGGCGCTGGACGCCTGCGCCGCGGCAGGGGAGGCGGCCGGGGCCGTCCACAGCCTGTGGACGACGCAGCGCGAGGCGCTCAGGGCGCTCGGCGTCGGCGGGGCCCGCCCCCCGCTCTCCCTGGCCTCCACCGACCCGGCGGCCTACCTGCGGGCGCTGTCCGCCGCCGGGGAGGGCGCGGAGCTGACCGACCCGGCGGGGCTGGGCGGCTTCGGCTGGCTGGTGCAGACGGTCCGCATGCCGGTACCGGGCGGCCTGCGGGGGGCCCGGGAGTGGCAGACTTGCCGCCCATGAGGGAGACCACGGTCGGCATCGGCTCCGGTGCGGAGAACGTCACCGAGCTCGGCACCAGCGACATGGTGCTCAACATCGGTCCGCAGCACCCGTCCACCCACGGCGTGCTGCGGCTGAAGCTGGTGCTGGACGGCGAGCGGATCGTCTCCGCCGAGCCGGTGGTCGGCTACATGCACCGGGGCGCGGAGAAGCTCTTCGAGGCCCGCGACTACCGCCAGATCGTCATGCTCGCCAACCGCCACGACTGGCTGTCGGCGTTCTCCAACGAGCTGGGCGTCGTCCTCGCGGTGGAGCGGATGCTCGGCATGGAGGTCCCGGAGCGGGCGGTGTGGCTGCGCACGCTGCTGGCCGAGCTCAACCGGGTGCTCAACCACCTGATGTTCCTCGGGTCGTACCCGCTGGAGCTGGGCGGCATCACCCCCGTCTTCTACGCCTTCGAGGGCCGCGAGACGCTCCAGCACGTGCTGGAGGAGGCCTCGGGCGGCCGGATGCACTACATGTTCAACCGGGTCGGCGGCCTCAAGGAGGACCTGCCGGCCGGCTGGACCGGCCGGGTCCGGGCGGCGGTCGCCCAGGTGCGCGCCCAGATGGGCCGGATCGACGACCTGGTGCTGGGCAACGAGATCTTCCGCGGCCGCACCGCGGGCGTCGGCGTGCTGGCCCCGGAGCTGGTCCACGCGTACGGGGTGAGCGGGCCCATCGCCCGGGCCTCGGGCGTCGACTTCGACCTGCGGCGCGACGAGCCGTACCTGGCCTACGGGGAGCTGGGCGACGTGCTGCGGGTGGCCGTCCGGGAGGAGGGCGACTGCCTGGCGCGCTTCGAGTGCCTGCTGGAGCAGACCCACGTCTCCCTCGACCTGGCCGACGCCTGCCTGGACCGGATCGCCGGCCTGGCGCCGGGCCCGGTCAATCTGCGGCTGCCCAAGGTCCTCAAGGCGCCCGAGGGCCACACCTACGCCTGGACCGAGAACCCGCTGGGCGTCAACGGCTACTACCTCGTCTCACGCGGCGACAAGACGCCGTGGCGGCTCAAGCTGCGCTCCGCCTCGTACAACAACATCCAGGCGCTGACCGAGCTGCTGCCGGGCACGCTGGTGGCCGACATGGTGGCGATCCTGGGGTCGATGTTCTTCGTGGTGGGCGACATCGACAAGTAGCCGGCGGGCGGCCCGCGGGGTCCCCCCGGCCGCCCGCGGGCGGCCGGGCACGCCGGGCCCGCGGACGGGCCGCGGGCCCCGGCGGCCGCTCCCGGGCGGCGGACTACTGGGCGGCGCGCAGTGCCCGCACGTCCATGTGCTCGGTCGCGTCGTGGGGCGTGAGGTCCACCACCGCGGGGTCCTCGGCGGAGTCCTCCGCCGTGCTCCCGGCGGCCGGCCCGGCCGGTGCCGCGCCCGCGTCCGCGTAGCGGGCCTGCTCGGCGACGGCCTCGTCGCCCACGACGTCGGTGAGGTCGCCCGCGGCGGCCGCCTCCGCGGCGCCCGCGGCCGCCCTCTGCGCGGCGCGGTCGAAGAAGCTGAAGCCCTCGGTACGGGCGACCACCGGGCGGGGCCGCTGCCTGGTGGCGGGCATGACCGCGGCGGCGGGTCCGGTCGGGGTGTGCGCGTGCTCGGACCGGGCCGGCGGCAGCGCGGGGGCGGTGCGGCCCTCGGCGGCGGCGCGGCGGCGGGCGCTCTCGGCGTTCACCTGGGCGGCGACCCGCTGGGCCTGCGCCACCGCGGCGCGGCGCTCCAGGGTGCGCAGCACGGCCGCGGCCCGGACGTACGCGGTCGGCGTCACGGGGTGGCGGCCGGGCCGCAGGTCGGCGGCGCGGCGGCGGGACGCCTCGGCGTCCCTGACGGCCTGTTCGGCGGCGAGCACGGCGCGCTCGCGCAGCAGCCGGGCGTTCTCCGTCTCGGACCGCGCCAGCCGGGACTTCTCCACGGCCAGGCGCCGGCCGAGGCGGGAGACCCGCTCCTCGGCGACCTCCACCGCGTACTCCAGCTCGGCGACCTGCTCCTCGTGGCGCTCCTCCGCGCGCTGCCGGGCGATGGAGGCGGCGTCCAGCGCCTGCTCCCCGGCCCGGTCGCGGCGGCGCAGCAGCACCGCGCCCGCGAGGGCGGCGGCCACGGCGGCGGCGCCGACCAGCCGGAGCAGCGCCGCGTCGTCGCTCAGCAGCACGACCGCACCGGCGGCACTGGTGACCGCCCCGGTGGAGAGCGGGGGGAGGAGCCTGCTGATGGTCGACGATTGACGGTGGCGTCCGCGTGGCATGGCCAAAAACTAGCGCGCCCCTCCGGGCCATGTCAGCCGCCGGAGCGGATCGTGTCGGGACGGGAACAATCGGCGACGCAGAGTGATCGACACATGACCCTTCGCAGGGGGAATGCCGCCCCTGGCGGGACCGCTCCCCCGCCGATCGGCGGGGTGGGGACGGGTGGGAGGGCCCGGTCGTCCGCGGGGCCGGGACGGCCGCCGGTGACGTCGTCGTCGTGGAGGTGGCGCCGGGTCGTCCGCGCGGGGCCGGGACGGCGCGGACGGGCAGGCCCGCGGGGCACCGCGGACCGGCGGGCCCGCGGGCCGTCGCGCGGCGGGCGTCAGCGGACGGCCGGGGCCGCGGGGTCGTCGTCGTTGTCGTTGTCGTCGGGGAGGCGGCAGATCTGCTGCAGCCAGAGCGCGGCGACGACCACGGCGACGCCCGCCAGCACGGCGAGGCCCGCCGTCACCGCCTGGGTCCTGCGGGCCGGCTGGTCCAGCAGGGACAGCAGGAAGACGCCCGTCCCCCCGTACACCCCCACCGCCAGGGCCGCGACCAGGGCGCTGGCCTGGCCCAGCACCACCGCGCGGGCCGCGCTCAGCGGGTCCACGCCCCGGGCGTCGGGCTCGCGGTCGCGCTGCGCCCGCAGCCGGGCGCGGATCGAGATCGCCGCGGCGAGCAGCACGACCGCGACCACCGCCAGCACCACCGGCGCGGCGGCGGGCACCCCGGGCAGCTCCCCCAGGGAGTCCCAGAGCTTGGCGCCCGCCCAGGAGAGCACTCCGGAGACCACGGCGATACCGGCCAGCAGGGCTGGGCGAAGCGGCTTCACGCGGAAGGCGTCCTTCCTGGGAGCGGGCGGCGGGCACTGCTTACCGTACTGGGCGGGAACGCGCGGCCCCCGCCGCCCGTTCCCCGCGGCGCTGCGGCGCCGTCCTACTCGGGGAGCCTGAGCTGCAGGTCGTCGCGGCGCCGCACGCCGTCGGTGCCGGCCTGCGCCAGCAGGTCCTCGACCCGGCCGCGGCCGGGCAGCTCGGCGCCGGGGTCGGCGTCGTGCCACGGCGCGAGGACGAAGCCGCGCTCGTGCGCCCGCGGGTGCGGCAGGGTCAGCGCCGGGTCCTCGGAGACCACGCCGTCGTAGGCGACGATGTCGACGTCCAGGGTGCGGGGGCCCCAGCGGACCTCGCGGGTGCGGCTGAAGGCGTCCTCCACCGCGCCGGCCCGCTCCAGCAGGGAGCGGGGGTCCAGGGTGGTGCGCAGCAGGGCCACGGCGTTGAGGTAGCCCGGCTGGCCGGCGGGGCCGCCCACCGGGTCGGTCTCGTAGACCGCCGAGACGGCCTTCACCCGGACGCCCGGGGTGTCCTCCAGCGCGTCCACCGCGCCCTGCAGGTTCTCCAGGCGGTTGCCCAGGTTGCTGCCGAGGGCGATCACCGCCGGCCGGGGGTTGTGCAGGGTGCTGTCCGCGGAGTCGACGGTGTGCTCGACGCCGAGCGGCACCGGCGACGTCGTCGGGTCGCTGCTCATCCGGTTACCTCGCTTCGTCCCGGAGCCGGGTGCCGCGGCGCGTCATCCGCGGCTCCGGTGGATGGTGATGGTCACGTCGTCGAACGGCACGGTGATCGGGGCGTCCGGCTTGTGCACGGTCACCTCCACCTCCTGTACCGGGTCGTGCTTCAGGCACTGGTCGGCGATGCGCTGGGCCAGGGTCTCGATGAGGTCCACCGGGTCGCCGGAGACGATCGCGGTCACCTCCTCGGCGACGATCCCGTAGTGCGCCGTGCGGGTCAGGTCGTCGGCCTCCGCGGCCGGACGGGTGTCCAGGTGGAGCACCACGTCGACGACGAACGTCTGGCCCTCCTCGCGCTCCCGCGCGAAGACGCCGTGACGGCCCCGGGCACGCAGGCCGCGCAGTGCGACACGGTCCAGCAATCGAATCACTCCAGAGACAGAACACCGGCGGGCCCCGTTGCCCGCCGGTACCGAATCTACCTCCGACCTCGGACGGTCCCGGGAGGCCGCCGACCGGGGGGCGGAACCGTCCTACCCGCGCACCGCGGCCCCCAAGCCGGGAACCCGGCCCGGCCAGGTGAACATCCGGTGCAGGGTCCCGCATTCCCCCGGGCGCGCCGCCGGGCGGCGGGCGTCAGCCCTCGTCCTCGGCATCGGTGCTGGTCAGGACGGGGGAACCGTGGTGCGACCAGAGGCGCCAGCCGTCGGCGGTGCGGCGGAAGACGTTCGTCGTGACGACCTTGCCGCCGACCAGCGGCCCCAGCCCGCCCTCCTCCTCCGCCTCGCCCCCGGAGAGGATGTTCTCGGTGCAGGTGACGAGCGCCACATCCCCGGCGACCTGCGCCTCCACGTCGGTGAGGATGAACTGGATGTAGTCGGTGTCCGCCATCAGCAGCATGTACGAGCGCAGCACCCGCGCCCGCCCGCGCAGCACCGGCCACCCGGGGTGCACGCACACCACTCCCCCCGCGTCGTCGGCGTCCGCCGCCGAGAGCCAGACGTCGGTGAGGGCGTCCGCGTCGCCCCGCTCCAGCGCCTCGTAGAGCGCGGTGTTGGCCGCGAGGACCGCCGCACGGTCCGCCGCCGCACGGTCCGCGGCGCCGCCGTCGCCGGCCGCGCCGCCGCCCGTCCAGCCGGGCGGCGTCATTCGGCGGCCGCCCGCTGCCAGGCGGCGACGACCCGGACGGCGTCGGCGGTGGCCCGCACGTCGTGCACCCGCACCGCCCAGGCGCCCGCCTGGGCGGAGAGCGCCGAGACCGCGGCGGTCGCGTCGTCCCGCTGCCGGGCCGGGCGCGGCTCGCCGGTGGCCGGGTCGGCCAGCAGCGCGCCCAGGAAGCGCTTGCGGGACGCGGCCACCAGGACGGGCCGGCCGAGCGAGACCAGGGAGTCGAGGGCGCCCAGCAGGGCCCAGTCGTGCGCGGCCTGCTTGGCGAAGCCGAGCCCGGGGTCGAGGATCACCTGCTCGGGCCGGACGCCCGCGGCGACCACCGCCTCCATCCGCTGCTGCAGCTCCTTCACCACGTCGGTGACGACGTCGTCGTAGACCGCGAGGCTGTTCATGTCCGCCGAGTGCCCGCGCCAGTGCATCACCACGAAGGGCACGCCGGTCTCCGCCGCGACCCGGGCCATGTCCGGGTCGGCCAGGCCGCCGGAGACGTCGTTGACGACGGCCGCGCCGGCCGCCACCGCACGCTCCGCGACGGACGCCCGCATGGTGTCGACGCTGACGACGGCGCCGGCCGCGGCCAGTTCCCGCACCACCGGGACCACCCGGCGCAGCTCCTCCTCCTCGGGCACGCGGACCGCGCCCGGGCGGGTGGACTCGCCGCCCACGTCCACCAGGTCGGCGCCCTGCGCGACCAGGTCGAGGCCGTGGGCGACCGCGGCGGAGGGGTCGAGCCACCGGCCGCCGTCGGAGAACGAGTCGGGGGTGACGTTGACGACGCCCATCACGGCGCAGCGGTCCAGCGGGGGGAGGCCGGGAAGCGCCGAGGCGGTGGGGGTGCTCATGGGCCCATTATCGGCGGTGCGGACCGCCGTGCGCCGGGCAGGGCGGGGACGCCCCGCCGCGCCCGGCACCGGGCGCGACGGGGCGTCCGGGACCGGGCGCGACGGGGCGTCCGGGACCGGGTCCGTGCGCGGCGGGAGGCGCCGCGGTCCGGACACCGCGGCCGGGACACGCCGGGCCCCGGACACGCCGCGGCCCGGACGGCGCTGCCGTCCGGGCCGCGGGGCGCCGGCGGTCAGGCCGCCAGCTGCGCGCGCTTGGGCTCCGAGGGCCCGCCCTGCCCCAGACCGCGGCGGCCGAGGCGGGGCATGCCGAGGGTGATGAAGGCCTCCGCCTGCATCGCGGCCAGGCCGATCCGCGGCAGGTCGCGGGCGGCCGGGTAGACCAGGAACCGCGGCTCCCACTCCGGCTGGAACTTGGCGTTGAACTTGTACAGCGACTCGATCTGGAACCAGCGGGACAGGAAGACCAGCAGCCCCCGCCAGGCGCGCAGCACCGGCCCCGCGCCGAGCCGCTCGCCGCGCGCCAGGGCCGAGCGGAACATCGCGAAGTTCAGCGACACCCGCCGGATGCCGAGGCCCGGGGCGGCCTGGAGCGCGGCCACGATCAGCAGCTCGTTCAGGCCCGGGTCCGCGGCCCGGTCACGGCGCATCAGCTCCAGCGAGATGCCGTCGCGGCCCCACGGCACGAAGTGCAGCACGGCCTTGAGGTCGCCCAGCGCCGGGTCCCCGGCCGGCTCCTCCGGACCGGCCTCGCGGTGCGCGGTCACCACCAGGCAGTCGTCGTCGGTGGGGTCGCCGAAGCGGCCGAGCGCCATGGAGAAGCCGCGCTCGGTGTCGGTGCCGCGCCAGCGGGCCGCGGCGAGCGTGATCCGCTCCCGCTCCTCCGGCTCCAGCTCCGCCACCCGCCGCACCTTGCAGGAGTAGCCGTTGCGCTCGATGCGCTTGACCATCTGCCGGACGTTGCGCATGGCCCGGCCGGAGAGGGAGAAGGCGTCGGTGTGCACGATGGCCTCGTCGCCGAGCTCCAGCGCGTCCAGACCGGCCTCCCGGGTCCACACCTCGCCGCCGACCTCGCTGCAGCCCATCACCGCGGGCACCCAGGCGTGGGCGCGGGCCTCGGCCATGAAGACCTTGATGGCGCCGGGCCACGCCTCGACGTCGCCGACGGGGTCGCCGGAGGCCAGCATCACGCCGGAGACCACCCGGTAGGAGATCGCCGCCTTGCCGGTGGGCGAGAAGAGCACGCTCTTGTCGCGGCGCAGCGCGAAGTAGCCCAGCGAGTCGCGGTCGCCGTGCCGGTCCAGCAGGGCCCGGACCTTCCGCTCGTCCTCGACGGTGAGCGCCGCCACCGGCTCGGACGGGCGCAGCGCCAGGTAGGCGGTGGTGAGCGCGGTGAGCAGGCCGAGCGCCGCCAGCGAGTAGCCGACCAGGTCGGAGGTGCGCTCGTAGGTGTAGCGGATCGGGCCCTCGAAGCCGAAGAGGCCGTAGACGACGTGCTGGATCCGCTCGCCGAGGCCGGGGTTCCCGATCTCGCTGCGCGGGTGGACGCTCACGATGAGCAGGCCGAGCAGGAAGCTGACCGTGCCCATGCCGAGGAGGTTCCACAGGGCGCGCCACCGCGTGCGCGGGTCGGCCCGGGCGTAGAACTCGCGGCGGTGCGCCAGCATCACCACGAAGAGGATCAGCGAGACCGCGGCCGGCACGGCGGCGTGCCACCGCAGCAGGTGGAGGGCGGCGCTGACCGGCAGCAGCACGACCACCGCCCGCCAGGCGCGCCGCTTGCGGCGGCGCAGGGCGTGGGCCAGGAGCACCAGCAGGATGCCGATCATCAGCGAGCCGGCGGTGGCCAGGGTGGTGACCCCGCCGGGCAGCATCCCGGCGAGCTCGTGCATCCTGGAGCGGCGGAACCGGGGGAAGACGGCGCCGGCGATGTCCAGCAGACCGATGACCAGCGTGGCGTACCCGACGGCGGTGGGCACCCACGCCTGCGGCGCGGCGGCGGCCTGGTGGCGCAGCGTCTGCAGGCCGAAACGCCGGTCCTGCCGGGGGGACGGCTCAGTGGGCACGGGATCGCTCATGGTTCTTCAGCGTAGGCGTGAAAGCAGAACGCTCCGTAGACCTGAAGTATGAGACGCGATGATTCCCCATGACCACTCCCCCTTTGTACGTACCCGTCGTCCGTGTCCTGGGACGCGGCCGCCCCCGCACCGGTTCCCCCGAAGGGGGGAGCCCGCACCGGGGTGCGGGGGGCGGGGGCGGGGGCGGGGGCGCAGGGGTCAGCGGGCCATGATGAGGCTCATCGCCTCGGCGCGGGTGGCGGGGTCGCGGAGCTGGCCGCGGACCGCGGAGGTGGTCGTCTTGGCGCCGGGCTTGCGGATGCCGCGCATCGACATGCACATGTGCTCGCACTCGAAGACCACGATGACGCCGCGCGGCTCCAGTATGCGCATCAGGGCGTCGGCCACCTGGGTCGTGAGACGCTCCTGGACCTGCGGGCGGCGGGCGTAGACGTCCACCAGGCGGGCCAGCTTGGAGAGACCGGTGATCTTCCCGCTCGCCGACGGGATGTACCCCACGTGGGCGACACCGTGGAAGGGGACCAGGTGGTGCTCGCAGGTGGAGTACACCTCGATGTCCTTGACCAGCACCATCTCGTCGTGGCCCAGGTCGAAGGTGGTGGTGAGCACGTCCTCCGGCTCCTGCCACAGCCCCGCGAAGATCTCCCGGTAGGCGCGCGCGACCCGGGCCGGGGTCTCCCGCAGGCCCTCCCTGTCCGGGTCCTCGCCGACCGCGAGCAGCAGCTCGCGGATCGCGTTCTCGGCCCGCTTCTGGTCGAACGTCCCGACGGCGGTGGCGGCGTCGAGAGTCACCGGGTCGGTCATGCGGTCCTCGCTTCGTTTCGGGGCGGTTCACGGCGGATCGGTACACGGGGGACCGGTTCACGGCGGGGTGCACGGAACGCGGTGCGAGCAGCAGGAATGCCGCACCCCCAGCGTAGAGCGCCGGGGGTGCGGCAGGTCATTCCGGGTGCGGGCCCGGCCGGCGGGCGGTCCGGCGGCCGGGCCCGGTGGCTCAGCCGGCGGAGGGGGGCTCCTCCAGCGGCGGGAGCTTGACCGTGTCCACCGGGGCGGTGTCCGTGACCGTGGGGGTCGCGGTCTGGCTGCCGTTGGTGAGGGCCAGCTCCTTGGGGGACTGCACCGGCGGCCGGGTGGACGGGGTGCGCCGGGTGGAGCCGGTCCAGGCCGGGCGCGGCGGGCGCTTGACGATGGGCTTGAAGATCTCGGCGATCTGCTCCTTGTTCAGCGTCTCCTTCTCCAGGAGGGCCAGAACGAGGTTGTCGAGGACGTCGCGGTTCTCGACCAGGATCTCCCACGCCTCGTTGTGCGCGGTCTCGATGAGCTTCTTGACCTCCTCGTCGACCAGCGCGGCGACCTCCTCGGAGTAGTCGCGCTGGTGCGCCATCTCGCGGCCGAGGAACGGCTCGGAGTTGTCCGAGCCGAACTTGATGGCGCCGAGCCGCTCGGTCATGCCGTACTGGGTGACCATGGCCCGCGCGGTGGCGGTGGCCTTCTCGATGTCGTTGGCCGCACCGGTGGTCGGGTCGTGGAAGACGAGCTCCTCGGCGGCCCGGCCGCCCAGCATGTAGGCGAGCTGGTCGAGCATCTCGTTGCGCGTGGTGGAGTACTTGTCCTCGTCCGGCAGGACCATGGTGTAGCCCAGGGCCCGGCCGCGCGACAGGATGGTGATCTTGTGCACCGGGTCGCTGTTCGGGGACGCCGCCGCGACCAGGGCGTGTCCGCCCTCGTGGTACGCGGTGATCTTCTTCTCCTTGTCGCTCATGATCCGGGTCCGCTTCTGCGGGCCGGCCACGACGCGGTCGATCGCCTCGTCCAGCGTGGTGTTGTCCACCAGCTTCTTGTCGGAGCGGGCGGTGAGGAGCGCCGCCTCGTTGAGGACGTTGGAGAGGTCGGCACCGGTGAAGCCGGGGGTGCGGCGGGCGACGGCCATGAGGTCGACGTCCGGCGCGATCGGCTTGCCCTTCTGGTGGACCTTGAGGATCTCCAGGCGGCCCTGCAGGTCGGGGCGCTCGACGGCGATCTGCCGGTCGAAGCGGCCCGGGCGCAGCAGCGCGGGGTCGAGGATGTCGGGGCGGTTGGTGGCGGCGATGAGGATGACGCCGCCCTTGACGTCGAAGCCGTCCATCTCGACGAGCAGCTGGTTGAGGGTCTGCTCGCGCTCGTCGTGGCCGCCGCCGAGGCCGGCGCCGCGGTGGCGGCCGACCGCGTCGATCTCGTCGACGAAGACGATGGCGGGGGCGTTCGCCTTGGCCTGCTCGAAGAGGTCGCGCACCCGGGAGGCGCCGACACCGACGAACATCTCGACGAAGTCCGAGCCGGAGATGGAGTAGAACGGCACACCGGCCTCGCCGGCCACGGCGCGGGCCAGCAGGGTCTTGCCGGTTCCGGGGGGGCCGTAGAGCAGGACGCCCTTGGGGATCTTGGCTCCGACGGCCTGGAACTTGGCGGGCTCCTGCAGGAACTCCTTGATCTCGTGGAGCTCCTCCACCGCCTCGTCGGCCCCGGCCACGTCGGAGAACGTGGTCTTGGGCGTGTCCTTGGTGATCAGCTTGGCCTTGGACTTCCCGAAGTTCATCACCCGGGAGCCGCCGCCCTGCATCTGGTTCATCAGGAACAGGAAGACGATGACGATGAAGACGATCGGCAGCATCGAGAAGACGATGCTGAGGAAGGCGTTCTGCTTCGTCGGGGAGACGGTGTAGCCGTCGGGCAGCTTCTTGGCCTCCTGGGCGGCCTGCAGCTTGTCGGCGATCGCGACGCCCTGGTTGCCGATGTACGACGCCTTGACCTTGTCGTTGCCGTCGATCTTCTCGCCCGGCTTGAGCTGGATCTTGACGGTGTTCTCGTCACCGGTGGTGAGCTGCGCCTGCTGTACCTTGCCGGCGTCGATGGCCGCGACCACGTCGCCGGTGTTCGCCGTCTTGTAGCCGTTCGACGAGGTGACGACCTGCATCAGCACGATGACGGCGAGGACGGCCAGCACGATCCACATGATCGGCGCACGGAAGTATCGTTTGACGTCCATCCATGCGGGGCGTCGCCGCCCCGTCCCTCCTGCCATTCGAGGGCGCCGGCCGGTCTGTGGCCCGCCGGCGCTTTCCGGTGAGTGCTTCGACCTTGCGGTCACCGCCCCCCGGTACGAAGAGCGGTTTATTGGACGGTACCGCAGCCGCCCACCTCGGGGACGAATGCCGACCGCTGGAAGTTCAAACGGCGGGGAACGGCGCTCTGTTCCCGCGCCGCTCCCCGCTCGTGCGGATCCCCGCCCCTCAGCCGCCGTACACGTGCGGCGCGAGGGTGCCGACGAACGGCAGGTTGCGGTACTTCTCCGCGTAGTCCAGGCCGTAGCCGACCACGAACTCGTTGGGGATGTCGAAGCCGACGTACTTGACGTCGATCTCCACCTTGGCGGCGTCGGGCTTGCGCAGCAGGGTGCAGACCTCCAGGGAGGCCGGGCCGCGCGAGCCCAGGTTGCCGATCAGCCAGGAGAGGGTGAGGCCGGAGTCGATGATGTCCTCGACGATGAGGACGTCGCGGCCGGCGATGTCGGTGTCGAGGTCCTTGAGGATCCGCACCACGCCGGAGGACTTGGTGCCCATGCCGTACGACGACACCGCCATCCAGTCCATGGTGACGGGCGTGTGCAGGGCGCGGGCCAGGTCGGCCATCACCATCACGGCACCCTTGAGGACGCCCACGATCAGCAGGTCCCGGCCCGCGTAGTCCTGGTCGATCCGGCCGGCAAGCTCGGCGAGCTTGGCGTCGATCTCGTCCTTGGTGATCAGCACCTTGGCGAGATCGGTGCCCATGTCCTTGTCGTCCACCGCGCGGTACTTCCTCAAGCGTTCGGGGTCTGCGTCCGGAAGAACAGACTGCCACACCTGCGGCGCACCTCGACGCCCCCGGGCAGGTGGAGCGGGCCCTGGCCCCGCCATCCGGTGACCAGCTGCTCGACCGCCTCCACGTGCCGGGCGAAGAGGTCACCGGGCGGGCTGCCCGCCCGGACGGCCGCGCGGCGCAGCACCCGGCGCCGCACGGCGGGCGGCAGGGCGGCGAGCCGGCCGGTGTCGAGGCCCCCGTCGGGGCCGCCGTCGGCGGTGCCCGCCTCCCGGACCTCGCGCTCCGCCAGGTCGGCCCAGGCGTCGAGGGCGTCGGCGTCGTCGCGGAAGAGGCGGGCGGTGCGGGCGAGGGCCTGGACGACGCCGCCGCCGAGGTGCTTCTCCAGGACCGGCAGCACCTCGTGGCGCACGCGGGAGCGGGTGAAGGCGGGGTCGGTGTTGTGGGGGTCGTCCCAGACGGGGACGCCCTGGGCGGCGCAGGCCTGGCGGGTGGCGGAGCGGTCGACCTCCAGCAGCGGGCGGCGGTAGCGGCCGGTCGCGGCGGGCATGCCGGCGAGGGAGCGCGCGCCGGAGCCGCGGGCGAGGCCGAGCAGCACGGTCTCCGCCTGGTCGTCGCGGGTGTGGCCCAGCAGCACGGCGACCGCGCCGTGGCGGGCGGCGGCCTCGTCCAGGGCGGCGTAGCGGGCGGTGCGGGCGGCGTTCTCGGGGCCTCCGTGGCGGCCGACGCTCACGGCGGCGGTCTCGACGGGGTCCAGGCCGAGGGCGCGCAGCCGGTCGGCGAGGTCCCGGGCGCGGTCGGCGGAGCCGGGCTGGAGGCCGTGGTCGACGGTGACGGCGCCGGCGCGCAGGCCGAGCTTGGGGGCCTCGAAGGCGGTGGCGACGGCGAGGGCCATGGAGTCGGCGCCGCCGCTGCAGGCGACGAGGACGAGGGGGGCGCCGGCGGGGGCCTGGGCCCGGGGCAGCCGGGTGGGGTCGGCGGAGACCTGGCGCGGCGGGGTGGGGGGCGGGGCGGCGAAGGCGCCGCCGGGCACCGCGTGGCGGGCGAGGTCGGCGAGGGTGCGGCGGACTGCCAGGCGTATCGCTGCGACGGCGGGGTGCGGACCCACGGCGGGCTCCTCCTTCGGGACGGGTCGGGCCGCGCCCGGGCCGGCGGGGCCGGAGGGGCGTGCCGTTCCACGGGCGGCTGCGGCGGGCCGGGCCACGGCGCTCCCGGTACGCCGGCGCGGGGGCGTCGGGGCGTCGGGGGGTGGTGCCGGGTATGCCCCGCCTGACACAGATCGTCGCAGAAGTGCAGCGCCCGCCGGGGCGCCCGCGCCACCGGTACGACAACGGTCCCACGGACGGGTGAATGGAGAAACGGTCCGCCGGGCAGAACCGTTCACCCGGGCGGGCCCCTGCGGTCCCTTCCCGTCACGTCCGGGCAGGGCGCGCCCGGCGAGGCGCCGGACGGCCGCTCCGCCCGGGGCACCGCGCTGCCCCGCCGGGCGCCCGCGCCGTGCGGTCCCCGCGGGCGGCGGGCGGGCGGCGGGCATCGGGCAGCAGGCGGCGGACTCCCGACGGGCCGTCAGGAGTGCTGCGGGGCGGGCCCTGCGCGGGGGTCAGCCGTGCATGCGGGCGACCCAGGAGGCCGGGTCGTGGATCTCGTCGCGGGTCGGCAGGGTGTTGGGGGACGTCCAGACGCGGTTGAAGCCGTCCATGCCCACCCGGTCGACGACGGCCCGGACGAAGGCGGCGCCGTCCTGGTACTGCCGCAGCTTGGCGTCGAGGCCGAGCAGGCGGCGCAGCAGCACGTCGAGCCGTCCGGCGCCCCGGTCGCGGCGCTGCTGGAACTTCTCCCGGATCTCGGCGACCGAGGGGACGACGTCGGGGCCGACGCCGTCCATCACGACGTCGGCGTGGCCCTCCAGCAGCGACATCACGGCGGTGAGCCGGGAGAGGATCTCGCGCTGGGCGGGGGTCTGGACGGCCTCGAGGAGGCCGCCGGGCCCGGCGGGCCCCTCCTGCGGGCGCCGGTCGCCGCCCAGGCCGGGGACGGGGAGGCCGCCGGCGAGCCCGCGGGCCGCCTCGACGAGGCGCTCCAGCAGGGTGGCGGGGTCGATGTCGGTCTCGGCGAGGAACGCCTGGATCTCCGACTCGACGTGGTCGCGCAGCCAGGGGACGGCCGAGAACTGGGTCCGGTGGGTCTCCTCGTGCAGGCAGACCCAGAGCCGGAAGTCGTGCGGGTCCACGTCGAGCTCCCGCTCCACGTGGACGATGTTGGGGGCCACCAGCAGCAGCCGGCCCGCGGCGGCGCCCCCGGCGGGCCGCTCGCCGGGTCCCCCGAAGAGCGGGGCGGGGCTGTCGGGCGCCTCCGCGGGGGCGAAGGTCTCGTACTGGCCGAGCACCTTCGAGGAGAGGAAGGCCAGCAGGGCGCCGACCTCCACCCCGGTGACCTTCTCGCCGACGCCGCCGATGAGGGCCGCGCCGGGGACGTTCTGCCGGCGGGCCTGGAGCTTGGCGACCAGCGGCTGGACGACGGTGCGGAACCCGGCGACGTTCGCCCGGACCCAGCCGGGCCGGTCGACGACGAGGACCGGCGTCCCGCCGCCGGGCGAGGAGAGGCCGGTGAACGACCTGACGTGCTGCTCGGAGTCCCGGGCGTGGCGGCGCAGCTCCGCCACCACCTCGCGGGCCTCCTCGCGGGTGATCTCCGGCCCGGGGCGCACCAGCCGGGTCGCCGTCGCGACTGCGAGGTTCCAGTCGACCATGTCAGCACTCGCGCTCGTCATGTCTTCACCGTACGTGCTGCCGACCGCTACCGGCAGCCGCATGCGGCGACCCGTACCGCGATCCGGTCCAGGGCCGCGCGGACCGAGGGCGCGTCGGCGCCGCCCCGGGCCATGAGCGCGAAGGAGAGCAGCCGCCCGTCACGGTCGACGACCAGCCCGGCGAGGGTGTTGACGCCGTTGAGGGTGCCGGTCTTGGCGCGGACCAGTCCGGCCGCGGCGGCCGATCCGGCGGCGGCGGAGTAGCGGGCGCCGAGGGTGCCGGTGAAGGCGGCGACGGGGAGCCCGGTGAGGACGGGCCGCAGCTCGGGGTGGCGGGGGGAGGCGGCGAGGGCGAGCAGGGAGGTGAGGACCCGCGGCGGGATGGCGTTGTCGCGGCTGAGGCCGCTGCCGTCGTGCAGGATCGTTCCGCCGAGCGGCACGCCCAGGCGGGTGAGCGTCTCGCGGACGGCGCGCGCGGCGCCCTCGAAGCTCACCGGCCGGCCGGCGGCCACCGCGGCCTGGCGGGCGACGGCCTCGGCGAGGTCGTTGTCCGAGTCGGTGAGCAGCCGCTCGACCAGCCGGGCGAGGACGGGCGACTGCACGCGGGCCAGCTCCGCGGCGTGCGCGGGCGCGGTGGCGGGACGGACGGCGGAGACGGTGACGCCGTGGCGTCCCAGCAGCTCGGCGAAGGCCTGCGCGGCCTGGCCGGCGGGGTCGCCCCAGCGGGCGGCGGGACCGGAGGTGTGCGGGTCCATGCGGCCCTCGTCGACGGTGAGGGCCGTGATCGGGGCGATGTTGAAGCCGTCGTGGTACGGGTGGCGGACGGGCCCGGAGTACGCGGAGGTGTCGTAGCCGAGGCGCACGGAGGAGGTGCCGGACGCCTTCAGGGCGGCGGCGGTGCGGTCGGCGAGGTCCCGCAGCGAGGCGGGGGCGGTCCGCGGGTCGGCGCCCGCCGGGCGGGGCAGCACGGTGAGGGTGGGGTCGCCGCCGCCGACCAGCACCACCTCGCCGGGGGCGGCGCCGCGCACGGCCCGGGTGGTGATCCGGTGGTCCGGGCCGAGCAGGGCGAGGGCGGCCACCGAGGTGCCGAGCTTGGTGGTGGAGGCGGGGGTGGCGGGCACGGTGTCGCCCGAACCGTAGAGCAGCCGGCCGGTCGCGGCGTCGGCGACCGCCGTGGTGAGGGTGCCCAGGGCGGGGTCGGCGACGGGGCCGGCCAGCGCGGCGCGCAGGCCCGCCGCGGTCGGGACCGGGGCCGGACCGCCGGCGGGTGCGGTCCCGGCGGCGAGGAGGACCGGGACGGCGGGGCGGCGCCGGGGCGCCGCGGCCCGCGGCGCGGCGGGACCCGCGACGGCGGGGCGCGTGACGGCGGGGCGCGGGGCGTCGGCGGCCCGTTCGGCGGTGCGGCGGCCGCCCTCCCAGGGGCCTGCGGCGACGGCGGAGGCCAGCGCGAGGGCGAGGCCCAGCACCCCGGCGACCGCCGCGGTGCGGGCCGGGGTGGCGGCCGTCAGCCGGCCGGCGCACACCCGGGCCGTGCGCCCGGCGGCGCTCCCGGCGGCGCGCAGGGCCGGGCGCAGGGCCGGGCCTCCCGCCCGTCCGGCGGCCCGCCCGGCCTCCAGGGCCGCACGCGCCGCCCTGCCGGCCGCCCTGCCCGCCGCGCGCCCCGCCGCCCGCGCGGCCTTCCCCGCCGCCCGCGCGGCGTCCTTCGCCCGACCCGCCCACTGCCCCGCCCCGTCCACCCGGCGGCCCCTTTCCCGAGCACTCCGTACCGTAGGAGACACTTGATTCTGACAGTGCCGAATCTTGGAGGACCCGTTGGAGTTCGACGTCACCATCGAGATCCCGAAGGGCTCGCGGAACAAGTACGAGGTGGACCATGAGACGGGCCGTCTCCGCCTCGACCGGATGCTCTTCACCTCGACCCGCTACCCGGCCGACTACGGCTTCGTCGAGGGCACCCTCGGCGAGGACGGGGACCCGCTGGACGCACTGGTGATCCTGGAGGAGCCGACCTTCCCCGGCTGCCTGATCAAGTGCCGCGCCATCGGCATGTTCCACATGACGGACGAGGCCGGCGGCGACGACAAGCTGCTCTGCGTCCCGGCGTCGGACCCGCGCTGGGAGCACCTGCGCGACATCCACCACGTGTCGGAGTTCGACCGCCTGGAGATCCAGCACTTCTTCGAGGTCTACAAGGACCTGGAGCCGGGCAAGTCGGTCGAGGGCGCCCACTGGGTCGGCCGGGTCGAGGCCGAGGCCGAGATCGAGAACTCGGTCAAGCGCCTGAAGGAGTCCGGCCACGCCCACTGAGGCACGGACGGAAGGAGGGCCGAGACCCGCGGAGAGCCTCTCGCGGTCCCGGCCCTCACTGCTGTCCGGGCGCGGCCGCACCGCCGCACCGCCGCCGGGGCGGAGGCGGGGCGGCCTCAGCGGCGGGGGTGGGGCTGGTGCAGCGGGCGGCGGGTCGGCCGGGGGGCGGCGTCGCGGGGCTCGGGCCTGCGCCCCGCGGGGGCGAGCTCGGCCTCCAGGCGGGCGGCGATGCGGCGGGCCGCATCGGCGTCCGCGCCCGGCTTGGAGGTCAGTCCGCCGTGCGCCGGGGGCACCACGCGGGGGGTCACGGCGCGCCGGACGGCCTTGACGACCTCCTGGGCCAGCTCCTCCAGCTCCTCGCCGGTGGCGGCGAGGCAGTGGTCGGCGGCCCAGGCCTCGATGACCCGCGTCGCCGCGCGGCGGGCCTCGCCCGGACGGGGGCGGCGGCCGCCCGGCTCGGTTCGTGCACCGATGGTGGTCTGCATGGTTCCTCCCCGGGACGGGCGGTCCTGTGCGGAGTCCTACGCATCCGGGCCCGAAGCTGTTCACGGGCGACCGTTCCGGGACGGGGAACGACCGGTGCCGGGCGGCGGAGGGGTGCGGACGGCGGGGGCGCGCGGGCGGGGACCGGCCGGTCCCGGGCCCGGGGCCGGGAACCGCGGGATTCGAAGGGCCGGGGCCGGGCCGGGCCGGGACCGGAGCGGGTCAGCGGGGGGTGCGGGGGCCCCGCCGCAGGGTGCGGGTCCGGCCCGCGGCGACGGTGCGGCGGCGGGCGGCGGACAGGTCCCGGCGGGCGGCGGGCGGCGCCGGCGGCCGGCCGTCGGCGGTACGGCCGGGCGGGAGGGGCGCGGACCGGGAGGGCGCGGGCGCGTCCCGGCCCGCCGGGACACGGCCGGCGGGCACGCGGCCGGCGGGTCCGCGGTCGGACCGGCGGGCGGCGAGCAGAGCCAGCCGGCGCGCCTCGTGGGCGTCCAGGTGGGCCGTCATCCGGGCGGCCATCCGCTCGGCGACCCGCCGGGTGGCGGTGTGGTGCGGCGCGACCTTGTCGGGGGCCCCGGCGATCAGGTCGAAGAGCCGGGTGCGGGCCAGGTCGGCCCGCCGGTGGAGCCGCCGCTCCCGGCGCTCGGCGCGGGCCGCGCGGCGCGGCCGGGTCCGGTAGCGCCACCGCGCCCACGGGCTGGCGGGGCGGGCCAGCCGGACGGCGCCGACCAGGGACAGACCGGGGACGAGGATGCCGAGCAGCCCGGTCCACACCTTGCCCTTGACCAGGGTGACCACGGACAGCAGGGCGTTCACGGAGAGGCCCGCGACCAGGCCCCACCGGGTGGACTCGCCGGGCACGACGCCCAGCGGGACGTACCCGGTGAGCAGCAGGCCGGTGACGAGGATCCCGATGATCACGGCGTCCACCGACTTGCGGCCCTGCTCGCTCCAGTACACGTCCTCCAGGTGCAGGAGCAGCGCGAACTCGTCGAGCACCAGCCCGCAGCCGATGCCGAAGAGCAGCCCGAACAGGCCCAGCCGCGCCCCGCCGGTGGTGAACACCCCGAAGCCGCCCGCGAGGAGGAACCCGAGGCCGAAGACGACGTGGTGGATGTGGAGCCCGCCCGGCGTGACGTTCCCCGGCCACCAGCGCACCCCGCGCCGGATCATGCGCACGCTGAACCGGATGAACAGGAACGACCCGATGAACCCCACCAGCAGCAGGAACAGCGGCTCCTTGCCCTGCTCCAGGATGTGGTGGCGGTAGGCGTCCACCAGGCCGCTCCAGTGCACCGGCGGCCTCAGAAGCCCCGGGTGCGCTTGGCGGCCGGCCGCTGCGCGGCGCCCACGCCCGCGCCGACGCCGGCCGGCATCCGCATGAACAGGCGGGCGACCTCGCCCCCGAGGTTCACCCCGACCGCGAGCGCCAGCGCGAGGGCGGCGGCGCGGCTGACCGCGACCAGGCCCTCGGTGGCGTCGCCCTGCGCGACGGAGAGCATGCCGAGGTACATGGCGGAACCGGGCAGCAGCGGGCCCAGCGCGGCGGTGACGTACGGCAGTGCGGAGGCGTAGCGGTAGCGGGAGGCCAGCTGGCCGAAGAGGCCGACGATGCCGGCCGCGACGCCGGTCGCGACCACCGGGGAGACGTCCGCGTCGACGGTGAGCGCGCCGTACACGGCCCAGCCGACGCCTCCGTTGAGGGTCACCAGGAGCAGCGTGCGGCGGTGGCTCTGCAGCATGACGGCGAAGGCGAGGGTGAGCAGCATCGCCGCGGCGAGCTGCAGCAGGGGGTAGCTGTGGGAGAGCAGGCTCTGCTCCGGCCGCAGCTCGGCGCCGAAGCGGACCCCGACGTACAGGACCAGCAGGACGCCGGTGATGATGCCCGCGACCAGGTACAGGACCTCCAGCAGCCGGGCCGCGGCGGTGATGTAGAAGCCGGTGAGGCCGTCCTGCACGGCGGAGACCAGGGCCCGGCCGGGGATCAGCGCGAAGAGGCCACCGGTGATCACCACCGATCCGCGCAGGCCGGTGCCCGGACCGGCGAGGGCGAGGATCACGCCGGTGCCGGCGGCGGGCATGGCCGCCAGGACGAACTGGTAGAACTCCGGCAGGCCGCGTCCGGCGACCAGCCACGCCAGCCGGTCGCCGAGGACGGCCGCGGTGAACGCGGTGGCGAAGACCAGCCACGCCCGGGCGTCGAGCTGGCCGCCGACGAGGAGGGAGGCCGCGCCGGCCAGCCCGCCCGCGCACAGGGAGAGCAGCCAGCCGGGGTAGGGGTGGCGGTTGCGGCGGATCTCGGCGAGCCGGCGGTAGGCGTCGTTGACCCCGGCGCGCTCGGCGGTGATGTCGGCGACCAGGCGGTACACGGCGGCGAGCCGCGTGTAGTCGGAGGCGCGGCGGCGGACCGTGCGGTCGGCGGTGACGGGGGCGTCCACCAGCGACGGCTGGTAGGAGATGGAGATCATGATGAACGTGACCTGGGGCTCGCACCGGTCCAGGCCGTAGGCGTGGGTGACGCCGAGCATCGCGGCCTCGACGTCCTCGGCGCTCTCGCCGCTGGCGAGCAGCAGCTCGCCGATGCGCAGGGCGAGGTCGAGGACGCGGGGCACGTTCGGGCCGGAGCCCTCCGGCTTGTCCTCCTGCTGGGTGCGCTCGAAGAGGGGGCGCTCCGACATGGGGGTGCGCAGCAGGGTGCGCATGCGGTCCGGCCAGGGGGCGGCGCCGGGGGCGCCGATCTGCAGCGAGGGCACGGGGATGCCGGACGGCGGGGTGTAGCCGAGGGTGCGCCAGTCGTCCCCGGCGGGGGCGGGGTCGCCGACCGGGCCGAGCAGGCCCTGGGTGGGGGGCGCCTCGGAGGGGTGCGGCAGTCCGGCGGGGGCGGGCCCCGAGGGCTCGGGCCCCGAGGGCTCGGGCCCGGAGGAGCGGGGCCCGGAGGGCCTTGCGTCGGAGGCGGGCGCGTCGGAGGGGGACGCGTCGGAGGGGGACGGCCCGGCGCCGCGCGGCCCGGCGGCACGGGTCCGGGCCGCGTCGGCCCGCCGGTCCTGCCCCGTGCGCCCGCCGCGCCCGTGTCCGGCCGGGCCGCGCCCGTCCGTCCTCCTGCTCTCCGCCTCCCGCTCGCCGTCCGCCTGCCGGGTCGTCCCCCGGCCCGTACGGTCCGCCGCCTCCGGCACCTGCCCGCTCCTCGCCGCTCCGGCGGTCGGCTCCTGCCGGGCCGCCCCCACCGGTTGTGATCTTTTCCTACACTTTGCCTGATCACCGGCGGGAATGCACACACCCCTCGTGGGCGGTGCGGCCGGGCCCGCGGACGGGGCGCCCGTCCGCCCGGGGCCGGGCGGACGGGGCCGGGCGGACGAGCGGACGGGCGGACGGGCGGACGGGCGGACGGGCGGACGGGCGGACGGGCGGACGGGCGGACGGGACGGGCTCAGAGGCCGTAGCGCTCCACGGTGTCGCGGTGGGGTGCCGTGTCCGCGCCCGCAGCCTCGGCGAGGCCGGGCCAGGCCAGCGGGTGCTCCCACCCGGCGGTCAGGCGCGCCAGGTGGGCGTCGGCCTCGGCCGCGGAGGCCAGGGGCGGCACGCCCACGGCGGCGTAGAGGCCGGGCAGCGGCTCGCCCCCGCCGGGGTCGGTGACCCGGTACCCGCCGCCGCTCCAGGCCCAGACGCCGTAGCCCAGCCCGCGCAGCCCGTCGCGGAGGGCGGCCCACGCCTCGTCGCCGGGCCAGGCCCCGTCGATCCAGTACGTGGTGTACCCGGCGGGGTCGAGGAGGGCGACCATGCCGAAGAGCGGCCGCCAGTGCCGCAGCTCCTCCTCGGTCTGCGGCCGGGGCTCCAGCAGGCTGGGCTCGAAGACCACCGTGTCGCCGTGGTTGACCGGCACGTCGTCCCCGGTGACCGGGAGGATCCGGGCGGTGGCGGGGCCGGTCCGGACCGCCGGGAGGTCGGTGTGGGTGCCCCGGTCGCCGGTCACCCGGACGGCGACGACCTGCCACTCCTCGTCGACGGGGCCCTCGTCGGAGTCGAACTCCATGCCGAGGCGGCAGGCCGCCGCGCGCACGGCGGCCCAGTCCCGGTTGACGGTGGCGGCGACCACCAGGGCCCACAGGTCGGCCCCCCGGACGGTCCGGTGCTCCTCCTCCGGCCCCGCCCCGCCGTCCGGCAGCGCGTGCTCGAGGATCTCCTCGCAGAGCCGCTGGACCGCGGCGTGGTCGCCGAGCTCGGCGGCGGCGCGGGCCCAGAGCCGGCGGGTGTTGATGCGGTCCGGGGCGCGGGCGACGATCGCCGCGCACTCCTCGGCCACCTCGCTCCAGCGGGCCTCGGCGGCCGCCCAGCGGGCGCGGGTCCAGTGGGCCTCCTCGGCCCGCCCGGCCGCCGCCAGGCGGTCGGCGAGGCGGCGCACGCCGTCCCCGTCGCGGGCCTCGACCAGGGCGCCGACCAGCGCCCCCGCGAGGTGCTCGTCGTCCGGGTGGGCGTCCAGCCCGCGCCACATCAGGTCGGCGGCGGGACGCGCCAGGCCGAGGGCGCCCAGCAGGGACGCCTGCGCCACCAGCAGGCCGGAGTCGCCGGGGCGCTGCGCGCGGGCCGCGGCCACCAGGTCGAGGTGGGCCTCCGGGTCGTGCGGGGTCCGGGCTCCCTGGCCGTCCCCGTCCTCCGCCGCGGCGTCCTCCGCGGGCCCGTCCTCGACCGGCCCGTCCTGTCCGGACAGCCACGCGAGCAGCCCCTCGGCGGGCACGGGGAGCCCGGGCACCGGCAGCGCCTCGGCGGCGGCGCGCAGCGCGGCGGTCCGGTCGGCGACGCCGTCGGTGCGGCGCAGGTCGGCGAGCTTGCGCTCCGCGGTGTCCGCCAGCGCGAGGGCGACGGTGCGGGCACCGCGGGCGACGGCGAGCCGTCCGGCCACGAGCACCAGGTCCAGGCAGGGGCGGTGGGAGCCGACGCCGTCGAGGTACCCGGCCCAGCGGGCGAGGCGGGCGCCGAGCGCCGCGTCGGCGGGCACCGCGCCGAGCCCGGCCAGGACCTCCACGGTCTCGGCCCAGTGGGCGCGCAGGTCGGGGTACTCCTCGGCGTCCTCCGCGGAGGGCAGCAGCTGGGCGGCCTCCTCGGCGCGGCCGAGGGCGGCCAGGGCGCGGGCGCGGGCGAGCGCGAGGGAGCGGCGGTCGTCCTCGTCGGGCTTCAGGCCGCGGGCGAGGCGGCCCTTCTCCGCCTCGTCCAGCGCCGTCAGCACCTCCTCGTGGCGGCCGAGCAGGTGGAGCGCGCCGGCGCGGGAGAGGTGGAGGTCCAGGGAGGGGTGCTGGCCGGCGGCGTGCATCCGGGCGGCCGCGGCGTCCAGGTGGGCCAGGGCGTCCGCGGGGCGGCCGTCGTCCTCCAGGGTGTCGGAGTACTCGCGCGACAGGCAGTCGAAGCACGCCCGGGAGGGCTCGACGCGCTCCAGCGTCTCGTCCAGGACCGCGAGGCGCTCGGCGACGTAGCCGGGGCCGTCGATGCGGGCGTGGCAGATGGCGAAGTCCTGCACCGTGCAGACGGACTGCGGGCAGTCCGCGGTCTCCTCGCGGTGGGCGAACTCCAGCAGCGAGACGGCCTCGGCGAGGGCCGCCTCGCCCTGCTGGCGCTTGTTGAGGAGGCTCTGCAGCCGCCAGTGCCGCAGGTAGACCTCGACCCAGGGCAGGTCCAGGGCGCGGGCGGCGGCCAGCGCCTCGGGGTGGACCGCGTCCAGCTGGGCGCTGCGGCCGTCGGTGGCGTGGCCGGGTATGTCGACGATGGCCTGCGCCAGGCGGTGGTGGCCGGCCTCGGCGAGGCTGCCGTGGGTGTCGCGGACCCAGGCCCAGATGTCGGTGCCGCTCATACGGTGTCCTCCCCGTGGTCGGTGGCGGTGGCGGTGGTGGCGACGGCGGGCGCCGCGGCGGGTGCGGTGGGCGCGGGCGCGGTGAGGGCGGCGACGGCGTCGCCGAGCGCGGCCAGGGCGCCGGTGAGGTCGCCGCGCCCCTCCCCCGAGGCCGCGGCCATCACCACCTTCATCGAGCGGAGCAGCCCGGCCGCGGTGGCGGTCCCCGGGTGGCCGGCGCGGTAGGCGTCCAGCAGGCTCCGCACCGCGGGGCTGTCCAGGTTGAGGTGGAGCCGTGCCGTCACGCCGCCGTCGGTGCGGGCGGTGAAGGCGCGGGCGAGCCGGAGCGCGGCGCCGGGGATGCGGGCGTCGGCCCGGTCGTCCTCGATCCGCTGCTTGAGCTCGGCCTCCCGGTCGGGGACCAGGACCAGCGGCAGCTCCGCGGGGGCGAAGCGGACGGGGACGAGCTGCTCGCCGTCGTCGGCGAGGGCGGCGGAGAGCCAGGCGGCCTCGTCGGCGGCGAGCGGCCGGTCCGGGTCCCGGAAGAGCGCCCGGTTGCCGTCCTCGCTGCCGAGCTCCACGACCCGGCAGCCGCGCAGCTGCCCGTAGCGGCGCAGGAACGGCAGCACGGCGTAGCGGTCGCCGCGGGCGATCGGCACCTGCATGGCCCGGTACAGCATCTCCTCGAAGCCGCCCGAGGAGCCCAGCGCCACGTGCACGGTGCCGCCGCCGGCG
This sequence comes from Streptacidiphilus sp. ASG 303, assembly GCF_020991365.1. Classification (GTDB taxonomy): domain Bacteria; phylum Actinomycetota; class Actinomycetes; order Streptomycetales; family Streptomycetaceae; genus Peterkaempfera. The sequence goes on along the minus strand of NZ_JAJLRA010000004.1, from coordinate 382,346 downwards.
GCGCGGAGCGCGCCCGCGGTGAGGTCGCCCTGCGAGGTGGGCACGGGCACGTCGTCGGCGAGCAGGGTGAAGAGGCGGTCGTCGCAGAGGGCGGCGCCCAGCAGCTCCTGGCCGTGCCGGGCCAGGATGCGGCGCCAGGCGCCCGGCTGCAGGCGCGCGGTCTCGTACAGGCCGTCGACGACGGCGTCGGCGAGGGCGGCCTGCACGGCGCGGTAGTGGTCGTCGCGCTGCAGGTCCTCGCGGCTGGCGGTGGGGGTGAGGCGGGCGGACTCGACCACGCCCCCGACGAACCCGGCCCAGCGGGGCAGCAGGTCGCGGGCGTCCTCGGAGAGGAGCATGCCGCGCAGGTAGACGGCGAGGTCGCGGTTGTCGCTGGTGCCGTAGGTGGAGCCGTCCTGGACCCAGAGCAGGCCGGCGGCGTCGGAGTCGCCGCGCGGGGCGACGGGGAGGGTGGCGAGCGGTTCGAAGCGGCGGCCGAAGCGGGCCGCGAACGCGGTGCGGGCCTGCTGCGGGTCGGCGGGCTGCGGGTCGAGGCGCCACGGGACGGGGACGGCGTTGAGCGGCTGCGGGTCGTCGCCCAGGTGCACGGGGACGGGCAGCAGCACGCAGTACCGGGTCAGCACCTCGCGCAGCACGTCCTCGTCGGCGACGTGGGCGTGCTCGGCCTTCAGGCGCAGCTCCACCAGGGTGCCGGGGGCGCGGGGCGGCACGGGCGCCACCTCGTACCGCTCGCCGCCCACGCTGCGGTAGCGGTGGCCGGCGGCGGGCTCGCGGTGCGAGGTCGTGGTGACGGTGACCTCGTCGGCGACGGCGAAGGCGGAGAGGAAGCCGAGCCCGAAGGCGCCGATCAGCTCGTCGCTGCCGGTGACCTCGCGCAGCAGCCGCGTGTAGCCGGTGCCGACGGTCGCCAGGTAGGCGTGGATCTCGGGCTCGGTGAGTCCGGCGCCGTCGTCCTCGACGGAGACGGTGCCGCGGGCGCGGTCGCCGCGCACCGTGATCCGGCCGGCCCCCGGGTGGGCGGGGTCCTCCAGGCGGCGGCGGGTGAGGGAGTCGTGGCCGTTCTGCACGAGCTCGCGCAGGGCGACCAGCGGGGTGGAGTAGAGGTGCGAGGCAAGCACGGTGACGAGGCCGCCGAGGTCCACCTCGGTGGCACGCAGGCCCTGGGACATGGGGCCACAGTGTGCCAGGACGGCACCCGGACGACCAGCGGTTTCGGGGCGGTGCGGATCTTGCCCGCCGCCCTCCCCGGACGAGGCGGAGCGGGGAGGTTTGGACGTCCCGCCATGACACGGTCGGGCGAACGGGGGCCGGACCGGTGGTGCCGGTCCGGTCCCGCGGTGGAGCCTTGCGGTGCGACGCCGACAGCACCACCTCCACCAGCACAGGGAGAACGCGTGTCACGCTTCCGCACACCGGCGGCCCTCGCCGTCGCCGCCCTCCTCACCGCCCTCGGCCCGGGATCCGCCCCGGCGTCCGCCGCTCCCCCGCCCGCGGCGGGGAGGGGCTCGGCCGGCAGCGCCGTCGTAGGCGGCGGCTGGGGCAACCTCGTCGGCCCGCTGCAGGGCGACGCCGCGGGCCTGCTGCAGACCGCCACCGGTTCCCAGGCGTCCGACCAGGGGAACACGGCCGCCGTCGACGGGAGGTCCGGCACGGTCGGGTCCGTCCAGGGGAACGGCAACGTCACGGGCCTGCTCCCGCCGGCCGCCCCGAACTAGCCGCACGCACGGCGCCGGGGGCGGGCGGGGGTCCCGCCCGCCCCCGGCGTGCGCCCGCGGGTCCGGTCCCTCCCGCCCCGCCCCGCCGGTCCCCCGTCAGTGCAGCAGGCCGTGCAGCCGGGTGCGCCACGGGTGGCGGCGGGCGGCCACGATCCGCACGACGGTGGCCCCGACGCCGGCGGCGCCCACCACCGCCGCGGCGGCCAGCAGCGTCCTGCGCCGCCCCAGCCGGTCCGCCGCCTGCTCCACGGCGTCCGTCAGGTCCTCCACGGTGTCCGGCAGCCCGGAGCCCCCGTCCTCCGCCACCGCGCCGGGGGCGGCGCCGCAGTCCGCCCTGACGGCGGCCGCGCCGTCGCCGCCGGGCAGGTCCGTGCCGTCCGGTCCGGCCACCGGCAGCGGCGCGGTCGCCGCGCTGCCGGGTGCGGTGCCGCCGGGTGCGGTGCCGTCCAGGGGATCGGCGTGGCGTCTGGCGCCTGCCTCGTTCATGGGGGTCCCTCCCGTCGCCGGATCTCGTCCGGCAGGGCGCGTACCCGCCCTTCCCCCCACCAAGGGTGACGGTCCGCCACCGGAACGGGACAGGGGCGGACGCCCCCGCCGCAGTGCCGGGGGCGGCGCCCCGTGGTGCTCCCCGGCCGTCCCGGCGCGGCTCAGGCCGCCTCGGGAATCCCGGCGACCGCTCCGACCCCCGTCTGGCCCGGGATCTCGGCCAGACCGGACGCCCCGGCGGGACGCTCGTCGTGGCGGACGACCACGAAGGCGTCGAGGGCCGGGTCGTAGTGGTCGTGGTGCGCCAGCCCGGTCAGCTGCGCCTCCTGGTGGGCGCGGGCGGACGCCTTGGCGGCGGGCGCGTCACCGGGGTACCTGGCCACCACCGTGCCCCCACCGGGCGGACAGAGGCGGCAGGTGGATGTCTCGGCGGTGACGGCGGCCATGGTCGTGCTCCTTCTCGGTGTCGTACGGGACGACCGGACCGGCGGCCGTGGTTCCCGCCGGCCGTGGCCGGCGCGGTCACCCGCGGCGGCCTCGACGTCCGTACTGAGCGTGCAGCGTACAGAAGAGTCCCCGAGTGCAGGGAGTGATCTGCAGGGGGGCACGCGAACGGGTGAACGGGGAGGGACGGCCGGGACGCCCGGTGCGGGACCGGCCCGGGACGCCGCCGGGCGCCGGGGCCAGCCGGCCATCGGGACGGCCTGCGGGGGGCGCGGGCGGCCCCCCGGCGGTCCGGCAGGTCGCCGCCCGCGCCGCGCCCCGGGAGGTGCACACTCGAACAGTGCAGCAGAACACGGGCGCAGATCCAGACGGACAGCAGGCCGGCACCGGGGCTGGGGCCCGCGGCCCGGCGGCGGACGACGGCGGTGCGGCGGACCGCGCCCGGGCGGCGGACGGCGGCGGTACGGACGGCGGCGGCGCGGACGACGGCGGCGCGGACGGCGGCCGGACGGCGGACCACGACGAGCCGCACCGGGCGGGCGGTCTCGGCACCCGGCTGAACTGGCTGCGCGCCGCCGTCCTCGGCGCCAACGACGGCGTGGTCTCCACCGCGGGGCTGGTCGTCGGCGTCGCCGGCGCCACCGACTCCCGCGCCGCCCTGCTCACCGCGGGCCTCGCCGGCCTGCTCGCCGGGTCGCTCTCGATGGCCGTGGGCGAGTACGTCTCGGTGAGCACCCAGCGGGACTCCGAGCGGGCCGCACTCGCGACGGAGCGCCGCGAGCTGGCGCAGGAGCCCGCCGCGGAGCTGGCCGAGCTGGCCGCGATGTACCGGGGCAAGGGCCTCTCCCCCGGACTGGCGCAGGCCGTGGCCGAGGAGCTGACCCGGCACGACGCCCTGGGCGCGCACGCCGAGACCGAGCTGGGCATCGATCCGGACGAGCTGACCAACCCCTGGCACGCGGCCTTGGCCAGCTTCGGCGCGTTCACGGCGGGGGCGCTGCTCCCGCTGCTCGCCATCGTGCTGCCGCCGCCCGCCGTGCGCCTGTGGATCACGGTCGTGGCGGTGCTGGCGGCACTCGCCGTCTGCGGATGGACCAGCTCCCGGCTGGGCGGGGCCCGGGTGCGGCCCGCGGTGCTGCGGAACATGGCGGGCGGCACCCTGGCGATGGCCGTCACCTACGCGGCGGGCTCCCTGCTGGGCGCGGCCGGGATCTGACGGTCCGGCACCCGACGGTCCGGAACCTGACGGGCCGGGATCCGACGGAACGGGGCCCGGCGGAACAGGGCCCGGCGGTCCGGGTTCCGCCCCCACGGCCCGGTCCGCCCCCACGGCCCGGTCCGCCCGCACGGGCCGGGCCGCGCCGGTCCCGGTCAGACCGCGTGCAGCAGGGCGCTGACCTCACGGGCGGTCAGCTCGGCCCCGTAGAGCCTGCTGCCGGGCTGGTGCCTGCGGCCGCCGCGCCCCAGGTAGCCGGCGTCGACCGGGTCGAAGCCGATGTCCCGGATCAGGCCCGCCACCACGGCCTTGGCCTCCTCGTCGCCGCCCGAGACCGGGATGGCCAGCCGCTCGGGGTCGCCCTTGGGGCGGCCGCGGTCGCGCAGGTTCTGCCAGTGGATGGCGTTGAACGCCTTGACCACGTCGGCGCCGCCCAGGTGGTCGCGGATCTTCTCGCTGGAGGTGGTGGCGTCGGAGTCGAGGTCGGGGTCCTGCCCGTCCCGCTCCGGGTAGTAGTTGCAGGTGTCGACCACGATCCTGCCCTCGTAGCCGGTGGCGGGCAGCTCCCGGTACCGCCCGTACGGGACGGACACCACGACCACCTCGCCGAACGCGACCGCCTCGGCCGGGGTGACCGCACGCGCACCGGCGCCGAGCTCCCGGACGAGGTCCTGGAGGGTCTCGGGGCCGCGTGAGTTGCTGACCGCGACCTCGTGCCCGATCCGGGCGAAGTGCTGGGCGAGCGTGGCCCCGATGTGTCCGGCTCCGATGATCCCGATGCGCATGTGCGGTCCTCTCCCTGCTCGGCCTGCTCGGCGCCCCGGCGGCAAGCCGTGCCCGGACGGGCGGCGGCGGAAACCTCCGCCCGTTGGCACCGCCCGACCGGCCCACCGGCCTCGCGGGCCCCGCCCGGGTGGGGCACGGTGGACGGGCCGCACCCCTGCGGGGCCGCGCCCCGGACGGGCCGTGCCCCGGGCGGGCCGTGTCCCGCGGGGCGGCGCACGACGAGTCCGCGCCCCCACGAGTCCGGGAGACCGCCATGTCCGACCACACCTACCGGGTGACCGAGATCGTCGGGTCCTCGCACGAGGGCCTGGACGCCGCCATCCGCAACGGCGTCGGCCGCGCCGCCGAGACGCTGCGCCACCTGGACTGGTTCGAGGTGGTGCAGATCCGCGGCCACCTGGAGAACGGCCGGGTCGAGCACTACCAGGTGGGCCTCAAGGTGGGCTTCCGCCTCGAGGCCGGCGACTCCGCGGGATCCTGACGGTGCGTCCCCGACGGCACGTCGGGGACGCACCGGTACGACGCGGCGGCCTCCCGCCACCGGCCCGCCCCGGCCGCTACCGTGCCTTCGGGGGACGGCCCGGTGTGGAGGCGCGATGGCTCGGCTGGTCGTGGAGGACGGCGAACTCGTCGTGCGCCTGGTCTGGTGGGAGCGGATGGCGGCCCGCCAGGGCGAGGTGCGGGTGCCCCTCGACGCGGTACGGGAGGTCGCGGTCGAACGGTTCTGGTGGCGGGCCCTGCGCGGGACGCCGCTCCGGGGGACCTGTATGCCCGGCCTGTCCTGCACGGGCACCCGGCGCCACGCGGTGGGGGTCGACTTCACGGCCGTCCGGGCCCGTCGCCCCGTGGTGCGGGTGGAGCTGGCCCGGGGGGCGCCGTTCGCCCGGCTGGCGGTCTCCGCCGACGCCCCGGAGGCGGTGTGCGGCGCCGTGCGGAGCGCCGCGGGGCTCCCCGCCGGTTAGGGTCGGCGCATGGCCACTGCCCTGCCCCGCGACCGCGCCGACCTCCCCTACGCGGCCCACCTGGAACCGGCCGACGGGCCGCTCTCCCGGGAGGGGGACTACGACACGGTCCTCTTCGAGGACGTGGAGTTCGACGGGCCCGAGGCCGGCGGGGCCCGCTTCACCGAGTGCGCCTTCGCCTCCGTCTCCTTCAACGGCGGCAGGATGCGGCGGGCCCGGTTCAACGACGTGTGGCTGCACACGGTGCGGTGGGTGGGCACCGACCTGGCGCAGTCGGGCTGGCTGGACGCCGAGGTGGTCGCCGGGATGCTGGCGGGCCTGGAGGTGTACGACGCGGAGCTGCGCCGGGTGTCCTTCCACCACTGCAAGTTCGACTCGGTCAACCTGCGGGGCGCCGTCCTGCGCGACGTGGTGTTCCACGACTGCGTGCTGCGCGACGTGGACTTCGCGGGTGCCTCGCTGACCGGGGCCGCCTTCCCCGGGTCCGTCCTGGAGGGCGTGCGGTTCGACCGGGCGCGGCTGAGCCGGGTGGACCTGCGGGGGGCGGCGGCGCTGGGCATCGCGGGCGGGCTCGACGGGCTGCGGGGGGCGACGGTCAGCAGTGCGCAGCTGGTGGAGCTGGCGCCCCTGCTGGCCGACACCCTCGGCATCGCCGTGCGGGACCGCTGAGGCCGACCGGCGGGAGGCCCGGCGGGCTGCGGCGTCCGGCGGGACGTCCGGCGCCCGCGGGCGGGGAGGCCCCGCCCGCGGGCGCACCGGTCAGGGGTAGGAGACCACGTTGCTCGGCCGCGTGTCGGCGCCCTGCGCCGGGCCGCCGGTGTCGTTGACCACGTGGTCGATGACGCCGACGCCGCCGAGCGAGACGGTGAGGACGTCGTGCAGCCTGACGCCGGGCCGGTCCGGCACCTCGAAGCCGCGGGCCGCGTGGACCGTCGGGTCGACGTTGAAGTAGCAGTAGCTGCCCAGGCCCCAGGCCTCGTGCCGCTTCACGGAGTCGGCCACCTTGTAGGCGGCGTACCCCTTGACGCCGTCGTGCGACCAGGCGGCCTGGTTCGGCGGGTCGTACGGCATCTCGTTCTGGAAGAAGACGGTGCGGCCGCGCTCGCCGTTCCAGACCAGCTGGTACTTCTGGTAGTGCTCGACGAAGAGTCCGTACGCGGTGACGTCGTCCCCGTTGACCACCACCCCGGTGTCGGCGGTGTTGACGTCCCAGCCGACGCCCGTGCCGTGGTCGGCGCGCCAGGCCCAGACGTGGTCCAGCAGCACGTCGTCGCTGTTCACCACCAGGCTGGTGGTGGCACGGCCGGGGCCCGCGCCGCCGACGCGGAAGTAGACGTCCTGGACGGTCGTCGGGTCGGCCGGGTCGCTGTGGCGGGAGTGCCGGGTGCCGACCTGCAGGAGGACCGGCGAGGTGACCGGTCCGGCGTCGAAGAGCAGCCCGGAGAGCTTGACGCCCGCCGTGTCGGCGACCTTCATCGGCACGACGCCGTGCTCGGGCACGAGCGTCGGGTACCCGAGGCCGAGGACCACGGTGCCGGACCGCCGGACCTCGAGGGAGCGGTCCAGGTGGTAGATGCCCGGCGTGAGGACGAGGTCCCTGCCGCGGGCCAGCTCGGCGTTGATCCGGGCGGCCGGGTCGGTCGGCTTGGCGATGAAGAACCGGTCGATGGGCAGGGACGAGCCGGCGGGGGCCCCGCCCGTCCAGGACGGGCCCGAGGAGTCGCGGCGCACGGCCGGCACGAAGACCCGGTAGCGGTCCTGGGAGTCCACGTACAGGAACGGCTTCTCCCGGCTGACCGGGGAGGTGTCCAGGGTGGTGTAGGGCGGGGGGTCGTAGGGGGTGGTGGAGAAGGACTGCGGCGGGGCGCCCTGGACGCCGGAGAAGACCTGGTTCCAGACGCCGTTGGACCACCCGCCGACGGAGCTCCCGCGGGTCAGCCACTGCTGCTGCGAGGCGTTGACGACGGTGCCGTCCACCTTCGAGTCGGCCAGGTAGCCGCCGCTGGCGTACCCGCCCTGCCGGGGGAAGAGGAAGAGGCCGCCGCGGACGTGCACCCGCCGCAGCGGGGCGGCCTGCGACACCGCCCACCAGTCGATGCCGTCGGTGGGGGTGACGGAGAGGTTCTCGGCGGAGCGCCAGAAGTTCTCCAGCGCGCTGTAGCTCCCGTCGGGCTGCCGCTGCCCCTCGACGCGGACCTCGCCGGTGACGTCCACGTCGTCGGGCGACATGCCGAGGCCGTAGACGGAGGTGTAGTAGCCGAGCTGGGCGTCCACGTCGTAGTGGCCGGGCTTGAAGAGGAACGCGTGCCGGCCCGGGCCGAACTGGTCGGACTCCTGCGTCCTCAGCACCCCGTCCAGCGCGGCCTGGATGTCCGCCTTCGGGGTGCCGGGGTCGAGGACCGTCACGTTGGGGCCGAAGTCGGGCTGCCCCCCGGGGCGGTGGTGCGCGGGCGCGGGCGCCGCTCCGGCGGGCGCGGCGAGCGCCACCGTGACGGCGGTGGCCGCCGCGGCGGCGGCCAGGCGGCGGGCGGTCCGGAGGGCCGGTCCTCCACGGCATCTTCTGAGAGCGCTCTCACCACGGTCGTGCAGCACGGGCGGTACCTGCCTTTTCAGGGTGGAAGGGCCCTCGGGGGCCGGTCGACCCGGGTCGCGCAGCGCGCGGCTCCTCCGGATCCACCGCGTGCGTTTCTACACGCCGGGGAAGAAAGGGGTCAATGCCTGCGGCAGGAGAGCGCTCTCCGGCCCTGGTGGGAGTGCGCCCTGCGGCGACGGGCGGGCATCCCGGGCCCCGCAGCCGGCGACGACCGGCGGGACATCCGCGGTCCCGCGGGACCGCCGCGCCCGGCGGGCGCACGACGCCCCCGCCCCGGGCAGGGGACCGCCGGCATCAGACCTTGACGACCGCGAGGCGGCTGCCGCACAGGGCGGCGAGGTCGTCGGGGTCCGACGTGAGGATCGTGACCGGCCCGGGGGCAGCGAGGGCGGTGGCGGACAGCATCGCGTCGACGGCGTGCTTGTGCCCGTGCAGTCCGGCGTCGGCAAGGAGGGCGGCCGCGTGACGGGCGATCGACTCGGTGACCGGTTCGACCACGAGACGGGACAGCGTCCACTCGAGGGCGGGCCGGTTGATGCGGGGATGGACGGCCTCCACCAGGGTGGCCGCGCTGGTGACCACCCGGAGGTCGTCCGCCAGCGCCGTCGCCAGCCACGCGGTCACCTCGCGGTCCCGGAGCACCGCCTTGGCCAGCCCATCGCTGTCCAGGACGAGGGTGCCGGCGGGCACGGCGGCACCGCGGGTCACGCCGCGTCCACCCCGGAACCGCGCCGCTCCCCGTGGGCGCGCCGCAGGAGGTCGCGCTTCTGCTGGACCTCCTCGGACGTGATCGGGCCGTGCTCGGCCTCCGCCACGGCGATGAGCTCGCCGAGGTTGTCACGCTCGATCTGGCGGGCGACCGCTGCGGCGACGTACGCGGAGAGACCGGACGGGCCGCTCCGGGCACGGGCGGCCTCGGCGATGTCCCGGGGCATGGTGATCGAGTACTTCCGGGTGGGCTCGCTCATACCCCTTATGCTACCGCCGATGCCACCCCCGCGGCGGAGGGGCTTCCGGTGCACCGGCCGTCGGAAGCACCGTCCACCGCCCCCCGCACTCCGCCTCCTCCGGCCGTCCGCGAGGGCGGAGGCCTCGTCCGGTGCCGCGGGCGGTCCGCCGGGTCGACCCGGGCCGCTCACCCACGACGGCCGTGAGGGACGGTCAGGTGTTCGTGCCCGGCAGGCGGCCGGGGAGGTCGGTGAGCCGTTCGATGCGGAGGACCGCACCGTCCGCCGTCGGCGACGGTCCGCCGGTGGCGAAGTCGACACCGCGGTCCAGCCAGATGCCGGTGAGCCCGGCGCGGGCGGCTGCGTTCACGTCGCTCTCCAGCATGTCGCCCACGTTGACCGCCTGCGCGGGGTCCGTCCGCATCAGCCGGCAGGCGGCGGCGTAGGCGGCGGGCTTGGCCGCGCCGAGCTCGGTCGGGGTCAGGACGCCCTCGAAGTACCCGAGGAGGCCGAAGCGGGCGAGCTTGGCTCGCTGCTGCCCGGGGTCCCCGTTGGTGAGGACGGCCAGCCGCGGCCCCCGGGGAAGCCGTCCCAGGGCTTCCAGGCACGGCTGGACGTCGGGGTAGCACCGCCAGGACTCCTCGAACACGGGGAGGTAGCGCTCGGCGATCCAGGCGTCCAGGAGGCCGGGGCTCTCGGGGACCGGCTCGCCGAGCATCGGCAGGAAGGAGCGGAGCCTGCGCCGGTGGTGCTCGGCGAAGGAGCACCGGCCGGCCAGGTACTCCCGCATGTGGCGCGCCTCCAGCGCCCACCACGACGCCACCAGCTCCTCCGGCGGGGCCGTCGCGTTCGGCGCGGCCCGGACGATCCGGCCGATCGCCTCCAGGACCGCGCTCCGATGGTCGACCAGGGTGCCGTCCAGGTCGAAGAAGACCACGTCTGCCACGGGGGGATCATTCCGTGGTGCCCGTCCCTGACGCCAGACGGCAGGTGCCGCGATCCTCTTTTCGGGACGGCCGTCCCAGGTGGTCACGGCAGGGCGGACGCCGTCCGGTGCGGCCGCCGGTACCGGGCCGCTTCGACCACGGCCGAGGGCCGCACGCAGGTCCCGGGACGGCCGGACCGTCACGGAGGTCCCCGGGTGCCGCCGGCTCCGCACGGCCCGGCGCCGCGTCGACGCGGCAACGCCCCTCATGCGGGAGGCGGTGCGCCGGACGGGGACGGCCCTCCGGCCGCACACGGGACCACGCCCGGGACCGGCACCGCGGGGGTGGCGCACGCCCGGCGCCGCCGACGCGCGAGGTGAAGCAGAAAGGCCCGGGACACCACTGGTGTCCCGGGCCTTTCCCAGCTGAGCCGCCTAAGGGAATCGAACCCTTGACCTACGCATTACGAGTGCGTCGCTCTGGCCAACTGAGCTAAGGCGGCAGTGCCGACGGGAACACCGCGGGTGGTCCGTGCATCGGCAACGCGGGACAGTCTACACAGTTCCGCGGGTGCTTCCGGTGCGGGGCGCGGCGGGTCCGCCGCGCCCCGCACCGGCGGGGTCAGACGCCGGAGGAGGCCAGGAGCTTCAGGGCGAAGCCGCCGAACAGGACGGCGACGCCGCCCGTCAGCCCCGCCGACAGGCGGCGGCGCCGGCGGAACGCGTTCGCGAGGGCGGTGCCCGCGAGGATCAGCGCGGACAGGTAGAGGACGCTGAAGGTCTGCAGGATGCCGCCCAGCAGCGCGAAGGAGAGGACCGGCCTGCCGTAGGAGGGGTCCACGAACTGGGTGAAGAAGCTCAGCAGGAAGAGGATCGCCTTGGGGTTGAGCAGGCTGACCACCAGCGCCCGCCGGAACGGCCGCTCCCGGCGCTCCTCCATGCCGCCCGCGGCGGTCGCGGGCGCCTCCGCGGGGCCGTCGGCGGGCGCCGGGCGGTCCCGGGCGGCGCGGCCCGCCAGGGGGATGTACGAGCGCAGCGCCGCGAGGGCGGCGGCGAGGGTGCGCCGGGCGGGGCCGGGGGTCCCGGGCGCCGCGGCGGTGGTGTCGGGGGCTGCGTCGGCGCGGTGCTCGCGCCAGAGGGCGCGGGCCGAGCGGAGCATGTTGGCGCCGATCCAGACCAGGTAGGCCGCGCCGCCGTACCGGACGACGTCGAAGAGCGCGGGGTTCGCCTCCAGGAGGGAGGCGGCGCCGGCGGCGGTGAGCGCGATCAGGGTGGTGTCGCCGAGGAAGACGCCGAACGCCGCCCGGTAGCCGGTGCGGATGCCGCGGCGGGCAGCCACCGAGAGCACGTAGAGCGAGTTGGGGCCCGGGAGCAGCACGATGACGAGTGCGCCGAGGGTGTAGGTCGCCAGGTCGGTGACTCCCAGCACGGCGGCTCCCTTCCTGGTCGGGTGTTCGGGGCGGCCAGGGAATTGTGCCATCCGGGGGCGGGGATGGGCCGGGGCCTGGGAGGAGCCGGGGCCGGGGACACCGGGCGGCCGGGGCGGGGCCGCCCGGGGGGGGCGCGGGCGGACGAAGGCGCGCGCGGGCGGGGACACCGGTCGGACGGAGGCGGCGGTACGGGCCGGGCACGGCGGGACGCCCCGGTCCGCTGCGGTGTGCGCGGGCCGGGGCGTCCGGAGGCGGCGGCGGGCGGCGCCCGGTTCAGGAGGCGCAGGTCTTGTCCTCCGGCGGCGCCTCTCCCTCCAGGAGGTAGGTGTTCACCGCGGTGTCGACGCAGTCGCTGCGGTTCCCGTACGCGGTGTGGCCGTCGCCCCGGAAGGTGACCAGCCGGCCGGACGAGAGCTGGGCGGCGAGGGAGCGGGCCCAGGCGTAGGGCGTGGCCGGGTCGCGCGTGGTGCCGACGACGACGATGGGCGGGGCGCCCGCCGCGGTGACGGTGCGGGGGCCGCCGACGGACTTGACCGGCCAGTAGGCGCAGGTCAGCGACATCCAGGCCATGGCGCGCCCGAAGTGCGGCGAGGCGCGGACGAAGGCGGGGACGGCGGCGGCGACCTGCCGCGGTCCGGGGAAGGGCGCGGACATGTCCAGGCAGTTGACCGCCATGTTGGCGTACATCAGGTTGTCGTACCCGCCGTCGCTGCGGCGCTCGTAGTACGCGTCGGCGAGGGCCATGAGCGCCTTGCCGTCACCGCGCAGGGCGTCCTTGGCCGCGGTGCGCAGCTGCGGCCAGAGGAAGTCCGCGTACATGGCCTGGATGACGCCGGTCGTGGCCAGCGCCTCGGTGAGGCGGCGGCCGCCCCCGGCTGGCAGCGGCTTGCGGTCGATCGAGCGGAGCAGGGCGTCGAGGCTGCGTCCGGCGGCCGCGGTGGTGCGGCCGAAGGGGCAGTCGGCGTGCGTGACGCAGTCGCGGGCGAAGGACGACCAGGCCGTCTCGAAGCCGGACGCCTGGCCGAGGGCGGCCCGCCGCGCGTCGAGGGAGGGGTCGAGGGCGCCGTCCAGCACCATGCGGCCGACCCGGCCCGGGAAGAGTCCGGCGTAGACGGCCCCGAGGTAGGTGCCGTACGACTTGCCGAGGTAGTGGAGCTTCGCGTCGCCGAGCAGGGCCCGCAGGACGTCCATGTCGCGGGCCGCGTCGACGGTGCCCACGTGCGGCAGGCTGCGGCCGGAGCGCTGCTCGCAGCCGGCGGCGAACTCGCGGTCCAGCCGGACCAGCGCGTCGACCTCCGCCGGGGTGTCGGGGGTGGTGTCGGCGGCGGCGTAGGCGTCCATGCGGGGGCCGGCGAGGCACTGCACGGGGCTGCTGCGGCCGACGCCGCGCGGGTCGAACCCGACCAGGTCGTAGGCGGCGCGGACCGGCGCGGCGAAGGTCCCGGCGACACCCTCCAGGTAGGAGACGGCCGAGCCGCCGGGGCCGCCGGGGTTGAGCAGCAGCGAGCCGACACGGGCGTGGCCGGCGCCGGTGGCCTTCTTCCGGGCCGCCGTGAGGGTGAGGTCCCCGGCCCCGGGGCGGGCGTAGTCCAGCGGCACCCTGAAGGTCGCGCACTCGAACGAGCCGTCGCAGGCGTGCCAGGCGAGCTTCTGCCGGTAGTACGGGAGCAGGGCGGCGGGGGTGGCGGCCGGGAGCGGCCGCAGGGCGGTCGGCGCCGCGGAACCGGGGGTGACGGAGTCCCCCGCGGTGGAGCGGGGGGCCGGGCGGCCCCCGGCGGGCGCCTGCGGGCCGCCGCCGGAGGAGCAGCCGGCGAGCAGCAGCCCGCAGGCGGCCAGCAGCGCGGCACCGCCCCGCCGTGCTCGCCACGCTGCCCGGTGCACGCTCCGTGCGCTGCTCATCGCGGTGTCCCTCCGTGTCGGCGGTGCGGCCTGCACCGAGCGTAACCGTCCGGCACGGGGCGGTACGGGTGCGCCGCCGCCCAGGGGCGTGTCGGCGGCGGCAGGGGGCGCGGGGACCGTCCGGAGGGGCCGGCGGGGCAGGTCCGCCTGCCCGGGGCAGGGGCGGGCGGGGCGGGCCCGCTCAGCGCACGCGGGGGCCCCGGGCCGGGCGGGCCTCGCCGGGCAGGGCCTCGGCCAGGTACTGCACCGCGACCCGGACCAGGCGCAGCCGCTCGCGGTCCGGCGCGAAGTCCCGGACCACCTCGGAGACGCGCACCCGCGCCCCGGCCGCCCGGCCGCCCGCGGCGTGCAGGGCGTCGCGCAGCGCGCGGGCGGCGGCCCGGCCCGCGGTGTCCCGGCGGGCGGCGGCCAGGAGCAGGCGGGGGGCCTCGGGTCCGGGACGGCCGTCGGCGGCGGTGCGGGCGAGGACGGCGGCGGCGTAGCGGCCGGTGAGGGCGGCCGCCGCGCCGTACAGGTCGGGGCGGGCGAGGCCGGCGGCCGCCGCGCAGGGGGCCCCGCCGCCGACGCCGAGCGTCTCCCAGCCGCGCGGCCCGGGGCGCAGGGTGCGGAAGCGGGCGGCGACGGCGGAGCGCAGCACGGCGTCGTCCGGCACGGCCTCGGGAGCGGCCGCGAGCAGGTCGCAGGGGTGCCCGGTACCGGGCGGCGCCTGCGGGGCGACGACCACGAACGGCACCGCGCGGTGCTGCCGCACCGCGTCGGCGAAGCCGTCGAAGAGGTACGGGGCACCGGCGTCCGCGGTGCGCCCCGGGGTGTCCGGCTGCAGGACGACCACCGGGAACCGGGTGCGGTCGTCCTCGGCGTACTGCGGGGGGAGCCAGACGTGCACGGTGCGCCGGCCGCCGTCGGCGGCGGGGAGCGTTCCCTGGAGGAGGGAGCCGCCCGCGGGGCTGCCGACGGTGGTGAAGGCGGAGGCGGAGGTGTCGGCGGGGGGTGCGGCGGGGGGCGGGCCGCCGTGCGCCCGCAGGGCGTCGCCGGGGGCCTCGGCGGCGGCGGGACCGGCCGCGGCCGTGGCTCCCCCGCCGCCTCCGCCCGCGCCGTCGGCGAGCGCGGCCAGGAGGGCGAGCGCGCAGAGCGCGGCCACCGCAGCGCCGGCGGCGTGCCGCAGCGGGCCGCGGCGGTCGGCGGGCAGGTCGTACGCCTCCCCCGCCGCCTGCTCGCGCCAGCCCGCGGCCGCGGTGCGGCCGAGCCGGACCGCGGCGGCGCCGGCGGCGAGGAGGACGAGGACGAGGACCGGACGGACCATGGGCGCAGCACCTCCGGGACGGGGTCGGCGCCCCGGGGTCCGCGTCGGCCGCGTCGGGCGCGCGGGAGACCCACCCTCCAGGACCGGCGGGCGGTCGCGGCGGACTGCTCCGGCGGGGCCGCCCGGACCACACGTACGGGTGAGGAGGGCGTGGGCCGTACGGCGGTGCGGGGGGACCGTCGGCCGGGCGCGGTGCGCGGTGCACGGTGCACGGTGCGCGGGGGCACGGTGCCCAGGGGCCCGGGGGCGCGGATGCGCGGGGGCCCGGGGCGCGGAGGTGCTGCGGGGCGGGTGTCAGCCCGCGCGGAGGGCGAGCGTCATGGCCTCGACCGCGAGGAGCGGGTCCACGTTGCGGTCGAGGGCGGTGCGGCAGGCGAGGACGGCCTCCATGCGGCGCAGGGTGGACTCCGGCGGACCGGCGGCTGCGACCCGCTGCAGGGCCGGCCGCTGGTCCTCGTTGGCCAGTTCGCCGGTGCTGCCGAGCTGGAGGGCGAGCACGTCGCGGTAGAAGCCGAGGAGTTCGCCCAGCGCCACGCCGAGGGTCTCGCGGCGGGTGCGGGTCGCGCGGCTCTTCTGCCGCTTCTCCAGCTCCTTGATCGCGCCGGCCATGCCGCGCGGGGCCCGGCCGCCCAGGCCCTCGGAGGCGCCGTAGGCGGCCTTGAGGTCGTCGGTCTCCTTGGCGTCCCTGGTCCCGGCGAGCTGCTCGGCGTCCTGCTTGGCGGTGTCGACGAGGCGCTGCGCGGCGGTGAGGCAGCCGCCGACGTCCGCGACCTCCAGGGGGATCCGCAGCACGTCGGCCCGGCGGGAGCGGACCTGCTCGTCCACCGCCAGGCGGCGGGCGCGGTCCAGGTCGCCCTGGGAGGCGCGGGCGGCCAGGTCGGCCAGTGCCGGGTCGACGCCGTCGCGCCGCACCAGCATGTCGGCGACCGCGGCCGTCGGCGGGGTGCGCAGGACCAGCAGGCGGCAGCGCGAGCGGATGGTGGGCAGGACGTCCTGCACGGAGGGCGCGCAGAGCAGCCAGACGGTGCGGGGCGAGGGCTCCTCGACGCCCTTGAGCAGGGCGTTGGCGGCCTGCTCGGTGAGGCGGTGGGCGTCGTCGAGGAGGATCGCGGACCAGCGGCCGCCGGTGGGGTAGCTGGAGGCCCGCAGGACCAGTTCGCGCATGTCGCGCACGGGGATGGAGAGGCCGTCGTTGCGGACGGTCTTCACGTCGGCGTGGCTGCCGGCGAGCACGGTGTGGCAGCCGTCGCAGAAGCCGCAGCCGGGGGTGCCGCCGAGGTCCAGGTCGGGGCTGGTGCACTGCAGGGCGGCGGCGAAGGCGCGGGCGGCGGTCGCCTGGCCCGCGCCGGGCGGTCCGGTGAAGAGCCAGGCGTGGGTCATGGCCGAACCGGAGCCGGGACCGGTCGGCGCGCCGCGGCCCGCGGCCACCACGGCGCGCGCCGCGACGGCGGCGGTGGTCAGCTGCTCGACCGCCCGCTCCTGGCCGACCAGGTCGTCCCACACGCTCACGGCGCCATCTCCACGCTTCCGCCTCTGCCGGTTCCGTGCCCCGAGCTTAGCCCGGGGGTGCGACAGGCCGTCCGGACCAGGGAGGGGAGGGGCCCGGAGCCGTCACGGCTCCGGGCCCCTCCCCTCCCTGGCCGGCGGACCCGGTCCACGGGCCGGCGGACCGGCTCGGCGGTCAGCGGCGGCGCTTCCTGCCGCCGTCGGCGCCGTCGGCGTCGTCCCTGGCCGACTCCCACCGCTCCCACTCCTCGCGGCTGCCCAGCAGGCGGTCGGTCAGGCTGGGGAGGTCGTCCATCGGGGTCTCCTCGGCCCAGTCCGGGCGCGGGCGCTCCGCCGCCCCGGCGGTCCCGCCGCCGGGCTCCCCGAGGTCGAGGGCGGGCATCTCCCGGGTGCGCTCCACCGGCTCCACCGACCCGACCGGCTCCACCGGCTCCTGTGCGGCGGCGGAGGGCCCGCCGGGGCGCCGCACCGGGCGGGGCGAACGGTCCGCGGGGCCGTCGGAGATCCGGGGCAGCACCGCCGTCTCGTCCGGGGCGCCGGAGATCCGGGGCAGCACGGCCGTCTCGTCGGCGGCGCCACCGGGCCGGACCCGCGGCAGGGGGGCGGTCCGCTCGGCGTCCGGGACGCGGGGCAGCCGGGCGGTCACGTCGCCCGGGGCCGCGTCCCGCTCCGGGGCGGACCCGGCCGGTGCGGCCTCCTGCCGGGGGCCGACCTGCGGCAGCTCCGCGGTGGTCTCGTCGGTACCGGGCAGGGCGCCCGCCCCCGCGGCGGCCGCGGCGGCCTCGGCGCGCAGCCGGGCCTCCTCCGCCCGCTGCAGCGCCTCCTCGGCGCGGCGGCGCTGCTCGGCCCGCTGGACCTCGCGCTGCCGCTGGAGCTCGGCCTGCCGGGCGGCCTCCGCCTCGATGCGGCGGCGCTCCTCCTCCTCGGCCCTGCGGCGGGCCTCCTCGGCGGCGCGGCGGCGCTCCTCCTCCTCGGCGCGGCGCCTGGCCTCCTCCTCGGCGAGACGGCGGGCGGCCTCGGCGGCCTGGCGCTCCTCCTCGGCCTTGCGCTGCCGCTCCCGCTCCTCCTCCTCGGCGCGCAGCCGGGCGAGCATCTCCTTGCGCCGGCGCTCGGCCTCCTCGGCCTCCGCCTTCAGGCGGGCCTCCTCGGCGGCGCGCCGCTCGGCCTCCTCCCGGGCGAGCCGCTCCTGCTCGGCGCGCTGCGCCCTCTCCTGCTCGGAGAGGGGCAGCTCGCGGTCGAGCCGGTGGCGGATGGAGGTGGTGACGGCCGCGGCGGGGCGGGCGGCGTCGACGACCAGGTACCGGGAGGGGTCGGCGGCGGCCAGCCCGAGGAACCCGGCGCGGACCCGCCGGTGGAAGTCGTCCGGCTCGGACTCCAGCCGGTCGAGCGCCTCGGTGAAGCGCTCCCGGGCGGCCTCGGGGTCGACGTCCAGCACCACGGTGAGGTCGGGGACCAGGCCGCCGGTGGCCCAGCGGGAGATGCGGGTGACCTCGTCGGCCGACAGGTCCCGTCCGGCGCCCTGGTAGGCGATGGAGGAGTCCATGTAGCGGTCGGTGATCACGACGGCGCCGCGCCGCAGGGCGGGCACGATGACGTTCTCCACGTGCTCGGCCCGGTCGGCCGCGTAGAGCAGGGCCTCGGCGCGGTGGGAGATGCCGGTGTTGCCGACGTCCAGGAGCATCGAGCGCAGCCGCTGGCCGACGGGGCTGCCGCCGGGCTCGCGGGTCAGTACGACCTCGTGCCCCTTGCTGCGGATCCACTCGGCGAGCGCCTGGGCCTGGGTGGACTTGCCCGCGCCGTCGCCGCCCTCCAGGGCGATGAAGTAGCCGGTGCCGGCCCGGTGCGGCGGCCGGGTCGGGCCGCCCTGCAGGGCGTGCCACAGGTCGCGGCCGAAGGGGGCGGTGGAGCGCCGGTCGTCGGTGCGCAGCAGCACGGCCGCGGCGACGGCCAGGACGAGCAGGCCGACGGCGGCCAGCGCGAGCCCGGCGCCGCCCTGGCTGAACGTGAAGGTGCCGGGGGTGCCGTCGCCGTGGCGGCGGGCGTCGATGGCGGCGGCCAGGAGCGGCACCCCGACGAGGGCCGCGCCGACGGCGGCGCGCAGGACGGCGTGCAGGTGCTCGGTGACCTTGGGCTGCCGGGCCTCCTCGGTCTCCTGGGCGAGCAGGGTGCGGCCGGTGGCGACCGCCGTGCCGGCGGCGGTGCCCGCGAGCGCGGTCAGGAGGAGGACGAGGACGAAGTCGGGGACGAGCCCGGCGAGGACCAGCGAGGCCCCGAGGACGCCGAGGGCGAGGACCAGCAGCCGGCGCCGGGACAGGGCGGGCAGCACCGCCCGGGCGGTGCGGACGCCGAGGGCCGGGGCCCCCGCGGCCGCCAGCACGAGCAGGCCGTAGCCGACCGGGCCCGCACCGCGGTCCCCGGCGTGCAGCAGCGCCACCGAGGCGGCGCCGGCCGTGGCGGCGCAGGCGGCGGCGGTCGCGAGGGTGAAGAACGGCGCGGAGCCGGTGCGGCCGCGGGAGAGCACGGGCCCGGCGGCGTCCGCGGGGGCCCGCAGGCCCTGCAGGGGCGAGCGGGGGGCGGCCGCGGTGCGGCCGGAGGGCAGGGTCTGCAGGTACAGCAGCACCGCGGAGGCGGCGAAGAGCAGGGCGGCGCCGAGCGCGGCGACGGTGTACTGGTGGGCGCGCAGCCAGTCGGAGCCGGTGGCGGCCAGGTTCGCGGCGAGGGTGAGCACGACGAGGGCGGCGGCGCCCAGCGGAACGGTGGCCCAGCCGGTGGTCCGGTCGAGGGTGCGCAGGGTGTCGAGCTGGGCACCGGAGGGGCGGGCCTGGGCGGCCGGGGCCCACGGGTCGGCCGCGGGGAGCAGGCCGGGGGCGGTCGCGTCCTTGGCGACGGCCCACACCCGCTCGGCGGCGCCGGAGAGGAGGACCGCGGCGAGGAGCCAGACGGCGGCGCGGTCCCCGGTCCAGACGATCCACCAGGGGGCGGTGCCGACCAGGACGGCGCGCAGCAGGTCGCAGCCCAGAAGGGTCCACCGGCGGTCGGGGCGGCCGGCGAGCAGGCCGTGCAGCGGGCGCAGGAGCGCCGCCCCCACGAGCAGGGTCGCGGCCAGGCGGACGGCGAACACGAGGGCGACCGTCAGGGCGAGGCCCCGGTAGCCGCCGCCGAGGAGCCCCGCGGCGGCGGACGCCTGCACGGTGAGCGCGAGCAGGACGAGCAGGGAGAGCCGGTCGGCGGTGCCGCCGACGAGCTGGGCGGTCCACAGGCGGCGGTAGGGGCGCAGGCGCAGCAGGGCCCGGACCCGCTCGCCGGGGGTGCCGGCGGGGGCGGCCTCGGGTGCGGACGCGGACGGCGCTCCGGCCCCGGGCGCGGAAGCGCCCTCCGGCGCTCCCCGCTCCGGGGACTTCGGCCCCGTGGCCTGCGGCTCAGGGGTCTGCGGCTCCGGGTTCTGCGGTCCCGGGGTCCGGGGCTTCGCGGCCTGCGGCTCCGGGGCCGCGGGCTTGCGGAGCTCCGGCTTCGCCGGCCGCGGCCCGGCGGCCTGCGGCTTCCGGCCCTCCGGCTGCGGCTGCGGCTGCGGGGTGCCGGACGCCGGCTCCCCCGGCCCGGCTGTTCCGGGCGGTACCTGCGATGACGTGGGCGGCTGCTTCGCCGCCGCGGCCTCGGCACTGGGCTGTGGCTGCTCGTCACGCGTCATGCGGCCAGCCTAACCGTCCGGCTCCGGTTCAAACCGGGGGGTGACCATCCGTACGCGCGTTCATGACACCGCTGTGACCGGCAGGACCCCGGCGGGTGGGCGGACCGGCCGGTGCCGGTCCGCCCACCGGGGCGTCAGACCTGCCCGGAGACCGGAAGGCCGGCGGTGTCGGGCTCGGCCGGGGCAGCAGTCCTCCCGGCGGCCTTCTTCGCCGTCGCGGTCTTCGCCGTCGCCGTCTTGGCCGTCGCGGTCTTCTTGGCGGCGGTCTTCTTCGCCGTCGCCGTCTTCTTCGCGGCCGTCTTCTTCGCCGGGGCCTTCTTCGCCGCGGTCTTCTTCACCGGCCCCTTGGCGCGCTTCTCGGCGAGCAGCTCGAAGCCCCGCTCGGGCGTGAGGGTCTCGATCTCGTCGTCCTTGCGCAGGGTGGCGTTGGTCTCCCCGTCGGTGACGTACGGGCCGAAGCGGCCGTCCTTGACCACGACCGGCTTGCCGCTGACCGGGTCGGCGCCCAGCTCCTTCAGCGGCGGCGCGGCGGCACGGCGGCCGCGCTGCTTGGGCTGGGCGTAGATCGCGAGCGCCTCGTCGAGGGTGATGGTGAACATCTGCTCCTCGGTCTCCAGCGACCGGGAGTCGGTGCCCTTCTTGAGGTACGGGCCGAAGCGGCCGTTCTGCGCGGTGATCTCCTGGCCGTCCGCCGGGTCGGTGCCGACGGTGCGGGGCAGGGTGAGCAGCCGCAGCGCGTCCTCCAGCGTCACCGTGTCCAGCGACATCGACTTCAGCAGCGAGGCGGTGCGCGGCTTGACCGCGTTCTTGCCGGTCTTCGGGGTGTCCTCGGGGAGGATCTCGGTGACGTAGGGGCCGTAGCGGCCGTCCTTGGCCACGATCGGCCGCCCGGTGGCGGGGTCGGTGCCCAGCTCGTAGTCGCCGCTGGGGCGGGCCAGCAGCTCCTCGGCGAGCTCCGTGGTCAGCTCGTCCGGCGGCAGGTCGTCGGGGACGTCGGCGCGCTGCTCGCCGCGCTCCACGTACGGGCCGTAGCGGCCCACGCGCAGCACGATGCCGTCGCCGACCGGGAAGGAGCTGACCTCGCGGGCGTCGATGGCCCCGAGGTCGGTGACCAGTTCCTTGAGGCCGCCGAGGTGGTCGCCGTCGCCGTTGCCCGCGTGGGCGGCCGAGGAGGCGTCCACGTCGCCGTCGCCGAAGTAGAACCGCCGCAGCCACGGCACGGACTTGGCCTCGCCGCGGGCGATGCGGTCGAGGTCGTCCTCCATGCGGGCGGTGAAGTCGTAGTCGACCAGGCGGCCGAAGTGCTTCTCCAGCAGGCCGACGACGGCGAAGGAGAGGAAGGAGGGGACGAGGGCCGTCCCCTTCTTGAAGACGTAGCCGCGGTCGAGGATGGTGCCGATGATCGAGGCGTAGGTGGAGGGGCGGCCGATCTCGCGCTCCTCCAGCTCCTTGACCAGCGACGCCTCGGTGTAGCGGGCCGGGGGCTTGGTGGCGTGGCCCTCGGGGGTGATCCGCTCGGCGGCGAGCGGGTCGCCCTCGGCGACCTGGGGCAGCCGGCGCTCGCGGTCGTCGAGCTCGGCG
Source organism: Streptacidiphilus sp. ASG 303 (assembly GCF_020991365.1). Taxonomy (GTDB): domain Bacteria; phylum Actinomycetota; class Actinomycetes; order Streptomycetales; family Streptomycetaceae; genus Peterkaempfera. The sequence continues at coordinate 360,865 of NZ_JAJLRA010000004.1, read as the reverse complement.
TTGGGGTCGTCGGCGCCCTCGACGTAGGCCTTGAGGAAGCCGTGGAAGGTGATGATCTTGCCGGAGGCGGCGAACTCGGCGTCCCGCCCGTCCGCGCTGCGCCCGCCGACCCGGACGGTGACGGACTGGCCGACCGCGTCCTTCATCTGGGAGGCGACGGTGCGCATCCAGATCAGCTCGTAGAGGCGGAACTCGTCGCCGGAGAGCCGGGTCTCCGCCGGGGTGCGGAAGCGGTCGCCGGAGGGGCGGATCGCCTCGTGCGCCTCCTGGGCGTTCTTCACCTTGCTGGCGTACGTGCGGGGGGCGTCGGGCAGGTACGCCTGCCCGTACAGCTGCGTCACCTGGGCGCGGGCCGCCGTCACCGCCGTCTCGGAGAGCGTGGTGGAGTCGGTGCGCATGTAGGTGATGAAGCCGTTCTCGTACAGCTTCTGGGCGACCTGCATGGTGCGCTTGGCGCCGAAGCCCAGCTTGCGGCTGGCCTCCTGCTGGAGCGTGGTGGTGCGGAAGGGCGCGTAGGGGGAGCGCCGGTAGGGCTTGGACTCCACGCTGCGCACCGCGAAGGCGGCGTCGGCGAGGCCGGCGGCCAGGGCGCGGGCGGCCTGCTCGTCCAGGTGCAGCACCTGCGCGGAGGCGGCCCTCAACCGGCCGTCGGCACCGAAGTCGCGGCCGGTGGCGACGCGGCGGCCGTCGACGGCGGTGAGGCGGGCGGCGAAGGACTCCGGGTCGGAGGCGTCGCCGGCGCGGCCGGTCGCGAAGGTGCCGGTGAGGTCCCAGTAGGAGGCGGAGCGGAAGGCCATGCGCTCGCGCTCGCGCTCGACCACCAGGCGGGTCGCCACGGACTGCACCCGGCCGGCGGAGAGGCCGCGGGCGACCTTCTTCCACAGCACCGGGGAGACCTCGTAGCCGTAGAGGCGGTCGAGGATGCGGCGGGTCTCCTGGGCGTCCACCAGGCGCTGGTTGAGGTCGCGCGGGTTGCGGACGGCCTCCTGGATGGCGTCCTTGGTGATCTCGTGGAAGACCATCCGGCGGACGGGCACCTTGGGCTTGAGGACCTCCTGCAGGTGCCAGGCGATGGCCTCGCCCTCGCGGTCCTCATCGGTGGCGAGCAGGAGCTCGTCGGCCTCGGCGAGCAGCGACTTGAGCTTGGCGACCTGGCTCTTCTTGTCGGAGTTGACGACGTAGATCGGCTCGAAGTCGTGCTCCACGTCGACGCCGAGGCGGCGCACCTCGCCCGTGTACTTGGCGGGCACCTCGGCCGCGCCGCTGGGGAGGTCCCGGATGTGCCCGACACTCGCCTCGACGACATATCCGGGGCCGAGGTAGCCCTTGATCGTCTTCGCCTTGGCCGGCGACTCGACGATGACGAGTCGACGTCCGTCGCGGGCGGTCTCGCTGGTCGGGGACACCTTCTGCTCTTCTCTCCCGGTCGTGGGTGGTGGGCCGGCCGGTGGTGCGCGGCTCCTGTGTCGGCCGCGCCGTTCGACCCGGCCTCCGCCGGGGCCCGCCGCGCTGCACGACGCGCCCCCAACTGCGGAGTGTGACCGTACCCCGGCCACCCTTGTCAAACGGACGGATCCCGCTTTTTCACCGGCGGGGTCCACCGACGCCACTCGAACGGTAACCCGATGGCGGGGGTTCGTGCCGCGCGGACCGCCCTCACGGCGGAGGGGAAGGGGCCGTCTTGGCACGGTCTTTGCCCGGGGAACGGCCCGCCGGAGCGGGCGGGAAGCGGGCGCGGAGCGGGCGCGGACCGGGTGCGGGCAGGCGGTCCGGGACCGGTCAGCGGCCGGCGGCGGAGAGGACGAGGGCGAGGCCGGCCGCGAGGGAGGCCGCGCCGAGGATCGTCCAGAAGACGTCCGTCGGCGCGGTGCGCAGCCCGTCCGCCACCGCCGTCCGGCCGGGGTGCAGCGGATCGTGGACGACCGGGACCAGCGTGCCCGGGGAGAGCCGGGCGGGACGCCGCAGCGGGGTGCGTCCGCGGGGGCGGGAGACCACGGGGGCGTCGCGGTCGGCGGTCGCGTACGCCAGGGCGGGCGCCGGGTCGTCGGCCTCCGCCGGGCCGCGGTCGGCCAGGACGCGGGCGACGGCGGGCACCCCGTGGCGGCGCAGACGGCGGCGCAGGAGTGCCTCGGCGGCGCACCACCACAGCAGCGCGCCGCCGAAGAGCACGAAGACCGTCCCCGCCGCCACCGCCGTCGGCGTCTCCACCCGTCGCCTCCCCGTCCGCGGTCCGCCGCACCCGGGAGCCGCCGGATCCGCCGAAGCGCCCCGGCCGGGGCCGGCGGCCTCCGCGGCCCGTGGCGGCCGTTCTCCGCCGGCGCGGGTGCGGGGTCCAGCATCCGGCGGCCGGGCCAACGCCGCACCGATCCGGGGCGTCCCGCGGGCGAATCCCGGGCGACGCACGGATGAACCGGCCCGCTGCCCCCGCCGGGGCCACGCCCGGCCCTCCGTACCGCAGGTCCCCCGGAGCGGGACGGGCGGCCTCCGCCGCGCGGGCGGGGGCGGCTGCGGGGGGCCGTCGGAGGCCGAGGACCGCCGGGGCCACGGGAGTCGGCACCGGCCCGGGGCGGCGTGCCCGCGCCCGCGCCCGTACCGCCGGATCAGGCGCCGGCGGCCTCCCCGGACCCGACCGGCTCGACGAAGCCCTGCTCGACCAGCAGCCGCAGCGACTGCGGCACCCGGTCGCGGAGCACCACCCGGTCCTCGCCGAGCAGACGGGCGATGGCGTCCACGATGTCGCCCGCGGCGAGGGTGCCGTCGCAGACGCCCGCGAAGCCCGCTCCGACCGTGTCGACCTTGGTGGCGCGCCGCATGCCGCGGTTCTGGCGCAGGATCACGTGCTCGGGGTCCTCCGCGCCCGGGGCGCCGACCTGCTCCTGCACCACCTCGGGGGCGAGCCGGTAGCGGGCGGCCAGCAGCGCCGCGTCGTCCCGTGTCCGCAGGAAGTCCTGGCGGTCGAACCACCGCTCGACGTGCGGCCCCAGCGGCTGCTCCACCGGGTGCGGCCACTCCTCGACGTGGACGGCGGGCCGGTCGGAGCCGGAGGCCCGCAGCGTGATCCAGCCGAAGCCGACCCCCTCGACCCTGGACGCCTCGAAGGCGTCCAGCCACGCGTCGTAGCGGGCGTTGTAGCGGACGCGGGCCTCCTCCGCCGTCTCGCCGGGCTCCGCGCCGACCCGGTGGTCGCCCGCATCGCGCAGCCACAGCTCCGCGTACTGGGCGGTGTCCTGCACCTCGCGCTGCACCACCCAGGCGTCCAGGCCGGTGCCGGCGACCCAGCCGGCGAGCCGCTCGTGCCAGTCCTCGCCCCGTACGTGCTGCCAGTTGGCGAGGAGCTGGCAGTAGCCGCCGGGCGCCAGGTGGTCCGCGGCGCCGCGCACCAGGCGCCGGCACAGCTCGTCGCCGGGCAGGCCGCCGTCGCGGTAGGTGAACCGGCCGCCGGGCGAGATCACGAACGGCGGGTTGGAGACCACCAGGTCGAACCGGCGGTCCGCGACCGGCTCGAAGAGGCTGCCCCCGGCGGTCTCCACGTTGCCGAACCCGGAGAGCGCAGCCGTCAGCCGGGTGAAGTGCAGGGCGCGCGGGTTGACGTCCGTGGCGGTGACCCGGCCGGAGTGGCGGGCCGCGTGCAGGGCCTGGACGCCGGAGCCGGTGCCCAGGTCGAGCGTCTCGCGCGCGGGCCGGCGCACCGTGATGCCGGCGAGCGTGGTGGAGGCGCCGCCGACCCCCAGGACGAGGTCGCGGCGGTCCACGCCCGTCGCGGCGCCGGCGGCGCCGATGCCGCCGGCGCCGCCGACGGCGCAGCCGAGGTCGGAGACCACCCAGGCGTCGGCGCTGTCGGCCCCGGCGACCTCGTTGGCGTACGGGCGCACGTCCACGGCGGCCCGCACCGCGTCGCCGTCCCGCAGCAGCCAGCCGCCGGCCAGGCAGTCGTCGGCCGGCAGGGCCGCCGCGGCCTGCGCCCAGGGCACGGACTGCTGCAGCAGGAAGAGCCGGACGAGGGTCTCCAGGGGGCTTCCGCCCCGGGTGGCGCGCAGGGCGGGCGCGGTCTCGCTGCGGGCGAGGGCGGCGTACGCGGTGGCGCCGAGGAGCTCCAGGCAGCCGTCGGCGGTGAAGTCGGCGGCCGTGAACGCCTCCCGGAGCCGGGCGGCGCGGGCCGGGTCGGGGGCGGGGAGGCGGGGGTCGGCGGGGGCGTCGCTGGTCGTCACGCGCCCATTCTCCCCGGCCGCGCGCCGAGGACCCACTCCGCGGCGCCCGGCCCCTGCCCCCGGCGCCGGAACCCTGCCCTCCCGGCACCGGCACCGGCACCGGCGTCCCGCGCCGGGTCCGTCCGCGCCGGGCCCGTCCACGCCGTGCCCGTCCGCGCCGCGGGGTCCGTCCGGAGCCCGGGGGTCCGTCCGGAGCCCGGGGGGCTCAGCCCTGGGGGGCGGCGGACGACGGGGACGCGGCGGGGGAGCCGGACGGCGCCTGGGCGGGGGCGGAGCCCCCGGCGGGCGCCAGGCAGCCGGGCTGCCTGGCGATGGACTCGCCCGTCTTCCCGGCCTGCAGCCTGCGGACGGCCGAGCCGTAGAGCTGGGCCGGCTGCTGTATCTGGTCCTTGACGCTCCTCAGGCCGTCGGCGAACCTGGCCTGGTCGTCGGTGGGCAGCGAGTCCACCTTCTGCTGCACCTGCCCGAAGCCGGCGGCGGCGTCGCGCAGGCCCCGCAGGACCTGCTGCTGGAGCTGCGCGCCGCCGTCGGCCTTCGGCGCCCCGGCCCCGTCCAGGGCGGCGGCGATCTGCCGGGCCGCCTGCGCCTGGGCCGCCATGTCGGCGGAGAGCCGCTTGCGCAGGTCGTCCGGGCTCTCGCCCTGCCGGACCCGGCCGAGGTCGGCCTGTGCGTCCTGGGACCGGGCGTAGGGGGCCCCGGCGGTGCCGCAGAGCTTCTTGGCCCAGGCGTCCAGCTGCGCGGTGTCGTCGCTGCCGCCGGTGCACGCCGCCGCGCCGAAGGCGAGGAGGGCGCCCGCAGCGGGCAGGGCCAGCAGCTTGATCTTCACCGGAGTGTTCCCCTTCGGTTCGGCGGCGGGTGCGGGTGCACCGCCTGGGAACCTACACGGCGGAGCGGTCGCGGCGGGGGTCCGGGAGGCCGGTCCCGGGCCCGCGCGAGGTTCGGCGCACCCCTCGGCGCGCCCGGTTCAGCGCACCCGGCGCTGCTCGTGCCACCGGTCGATCAGGGCGGGCATCTCGCGGAGCATGTAGGCGTAGAAGTCGCGCATCTCCCGCAGCCGCAGCCCCGCGGGGCTGTCCTCGCCCACCTCCTCGATGCCCTCGTCGGCGGTCCGCAGCATGGTGTCGAGGAGGTGGTCCCGGCTGGACGTCATGACCGCCCAGCCGTCGGGCCGCAGCCGGTAGTGGTCGCGGCGGTCGCCGGCCGGGGCGGGCATCCGCTCCGCGAGCCGGAGGGAGACCAGGGTCTTCAGGGCGCCGGAGACCGCCCCGGCGCTGGCCCCGAGCTGCTCGCAGAGCTCGGGCGCCGTGGTGGTCTCCTCCTCGCAGAAGAGCAGGGCGCACATGACGCGGGCCGCCATCCGCTGCATCCCCGCCTGGGTGAGGACCAGGGCGAGCCGCTCGGCGGTCGCGGACATGTCGGTCATCGTGGGCCCTCCCTCGGCCGGGCTGCGTACCGGATCGCGTACCGGAATCCTAACGCTTCCGAATCTTCAATCATTACTGAAACTTCACTAGGATCGGATCCATGGACAAAGCGATCCAGCTGGAGAGGCTGGCCAAGACCTACGGCCGCAGACGCGGCCTGGTCGACCTGACCCTCGACGTCGGGCGCGGCGAGGTGTTCGGCTTCCTGGGGCCGAACGGTGCGGGCAAGTCCACCACGATCCGGCTCCTGCTGGACCTGATCAGGCCCAGCGGCGGGAGGGCCGTCGTCCTCGGACTCGACCCCCGCCGCGACGCGGTGGAGCTGCACCGCCGCACCGGCTACCTGGCCGGCGACTTCACCGTCGACGGGCGGCAGACCGTGCGGGAGTGCCTGGCCTTCCTGGCGGCGCTGCGCGGCGGGGTGCCCGAGCGGCGGGTCACGGCACTGGCGGAACGGCTCGGGCTGGAGCTCGCCCCGCGGATCCGCTCGCTGTCCAAGGGCAACCGGCAGAAGCTGGGGCTGGTGCAGGCCTTCATGCACGAGCCGGAACTGCTGGTGCTGGACGAGCCGACCTCGGGGCTCGACCCGCTGGTCCAGCAGGTCTTCCTGGACCTCGTCCGGGAGGCCCGCGCGGAGGGCCGCACCGTCTTCATGTCCTCGCACGTCATGAGCGAGGTGCAGGCCGTCGCCGACCGGGTGGCGATCATCCGCGAGGGGCGGCTGGTCACCGTGGACACCGTCTCCTCCCTGCGGGAGCGCGCCGTGCGGACGGTGGAGCTGCACTTCGACGGACCGGCCCCGGCCGGGGAGTTCGAGGGGCTGCCCGGCGTGACCGACGTCGTGGCCGAGGGGCCGCGGCTGCGCTGCCGGATCGCCGGCAGCCCGGACGCCCTGGTCAAGGCCGCCGCGCGGCACACCGTCACCGGGCTGCTGTGCGAGGAGCCCGACCTCGAGGAGCTGTTCTTCGCGTACTACCGGAACGGAGGCGGCGATGACCGCGTCACGGATGCCTGAGGCCCCGGAGGCGGCCAGGACTCCGGAGGCGCCCGAGGCCCTGCCGCACGGCCGGCTGCCCCGCACCGTGTGGAGCCAGGCCCTGCGCGACAACCGGCGCGCCCTCGCCGGATGGACCGCGGGCACCGCGCTCGCCGGGGCGATGTACGCGAGCTTCTACCCGCAGATCGGCGGCTCCATGGGGGACCTCACCCGGAGCTTCCCCGAGGGCCTGCGGCAGGCCTTCCACATGGAGGACCTGTCCAGCGCGGCCGGCTACCTCGGCTCCACGCCGTTCGGGCTCGTCGTCCCGCTGCTGGCGCTCTTCCACGGGGCGGCCGCCGGCGCCCGCGCCGTCGCCGGCGACGAGGAGTCCGGCTACCTCGACCTGCTGCTGGCGCACCCGGTGGGCCGGGTGCGGCTGGTCCTCCAGCGGTACGCGGCGCTGGCCACCGGGTCCGCGGCGGTCGCCGGCGGGGTCCTGCTGATGATGCTGGCGGTCCGCGGGCCCGCCGATCTCGGCGGCATCCCGGTCACCGCCTTCGCCGCGCAGTGCCTGAACCTGGCGCTGTTCGGCGCGTTCTTCGGCGCCCTCGCGCTCTGCATCGGCTGCTTCGTCGGGCGGCGCGGCACGGTCTTCGGGGCAACCGCGGCCGTCGGCGTGCTGTCGTACGCGGCGAACGCCCTGGGGCCGCTGGTGGGGCTGGGGTGGACGCGCCGCTTCTCCGCGTTCCACTACTACATCGGCGGCGACCCGCTGCGGAACGGCTTCCAGTGGGCGCACGCCGGGGTGCTGGCGGCCGTCTGCGCCGTGCTGGTGCTGCTGGGCGCCTGGGCCTTCCGGCGCCGCGACATCGGGGTCTGAGGGCTCCGTACGGGACGGGCCCGTCCGCACCGGGGTGCGGACGGGCCCGCTCCGTGCGCCGGGGCCGGGTGCCGGGCCGGTCCGGGTGCCGGGTCCGTTCGGGGCCGGGCCCGTTCGGGGGTCAGGCCCGTTCAGGGATCAGGCCCGTTCGGGGATCAGTGCACCGCCGCCGGGTCGGCGGACCGGGTGACGTGGCCGCCGTCGCCGCCGTCGCCGTCGCCCATGGCGATGCCACGGCGCTTCGAGACGTACACCGCGGCCACCACCACGGCCAGCGCGAACGCCGCCACGCCGATCCGCAGGCCCGTGCTGGCGTGGGCGCCGAAGCTGAACCGGACGATCGCCGGGGCGATGAGCAGCGAGACCAGGTTCATCACCTTGAGCAGCGGGTTGATGGCCGGGCCCGCGGTGTCCTTGAAGGGGTCGCCCACGGTGTCGCCGATGATCGTCGCCGCGTGGGCCTCGCTGCCCTTGCCTCCGTGGTGGCCGTCCTCGACGAGCTTCTTGGCGTTGTCCCAGGCGCCGCCCGAGTTCGCCAGGAAGACCGCCATCAGCGCGCCCGCGCCGATCGCGCCCGCCAGGTAGGCGCCGAGCGGCCCGACGCCGAGGCCGAAGCCCACCGCGATCGGGGCGAGGACCGCCAGCAGGCCCGGCGTGGCCAGCTCGCGCAACGCGTCCTTGGTGCAGATGTCCACCACCCGGCCGTACTCGGGCGTCTCGGTGCCGTCCATGATCCCCGGGTGGTCGCGGAACTGGCGCCGCACCTCGAAGACCACCGCGCCCGCGGACCGGGACACGGCGTTGATGGCCAGGCCCGAGAAGAGGAACACCACGGCCGCACCCAGCAGCAGGCCCACCAGGTTGTTGGGCTGCGCGATGGAGAGCGAGAGGCTGTTGCCGTGGGCGGCCGGCCCCACGTCGTCCACCGCCGTGGCGATGGCGTCCGTGAACGAGCCGAAGAGCGCGGTCGCCGCCAGCACCGCCGTGGCGATCGCGATGCCCTTGGTGATCGCCTTCGTCGTGTTGCCCACCGCGTCGAGCTCGGTGAGGACCTGCGCCCCGGCGCCGTGCACGTCGCCGGACATCTCGGCGATGCCCTGGGCGTTGTCCGAGACCGGGCCGAAGGTGTCCATCGCGACGATCACACCCACCGTGGTGAGCAGGCCGGTGCCGGCCAGCGCCACCGCGAAGAGCGCCAGCACGATGGAGCCGCCGCCCAGCAGGTAGGCGCCGTAGACGGCGGCACCGATCACCACCGCCGAGTAGACCGCCGACTCCAGGCCGACCGAGATGCCGGAGAGGATGACGGTGGCCGGGCCGGTCAGGGAGGTCCGGCCGATGTCGCGCACCGGACGGCGCGTCGTCTCGGTGAAGTAGCCGGTCAGCTGCTGGATCACCGCCGCCAGCACGATGCCGACGGCCACCGAGCCCAGGGTGAACAGCCTCGGGTCGCCGTCGTGGCTGCTGATCGCCGCCGGCACGTGGTGGAGGGCCGCGAAGCTGGACGGCAGGAAGGCGAAGACGGCGGCGGCCACCAGCAGCAGCGAGATCGCCGCCGAGATGAAGAAGCCGCGGTTGATCGCGGTCATGCCGCTGCGGTCCCTAGTGCGGGGCGACACCGCGAAGATGCCGATCACCGCGGTGACCACGCCGATCGCCGGGACCACCAGGGGGAAGGCCAGGCCGTCGTCGCCGAAGGCGGCCCGGCCCAGGATCAGGGCGGCGACCAGCATGACCGCGTAGGACTCGAAGAGGTCCGCCGCCATGCCGGCGCAGTCGCCGACGTTGTCGCCCACGTTGTCGGCGATGGTGGCGGCGTTGCGCGGGTCGTCCTCGGGGATGCCCTGCTCGACCTTGCCGACCAGGTCGGCGCCGACGTCCGCCGCCTTGGTGAAGATGCCGCCGCCGACGCGCATGAACATCGCGAGGAGTGCGGCGCCGAAGCCGAAGCCCTCGAGCACCCTGGGCGCGTCGGCCCGGTAGATCAGGACCACGGCGGACGCGCCCAGCAGGCCGAGGCCCACCGTGCACATGCCGACCACCCCGCCGGTGCGGAAGGCGATCCGCATCGCCTGGTGGGAGACGAGCCGCACGTCGGGGGCGGCGGTGGGGCCGCCCGCGGCCGTGGGTGCGGCGGCCCCGGCGGGAGGGGCGGCGGGCGTGGCGGCGCGGGCGGCCGCGGCGACCCGCACGTTGCTGCGGACCGCCAGCCACATGCCCAGGTAGCCGGTGGCGGCCGAGAACGCGGCTCCCACCAGGAAGAACAGTGAGCGCCCGATGCGCTGGCTCCCGGTGTCCGCGGGAAGCAGGAGCAGCAGCAGGAACACCACGACGGCGAAGACGGCGATGGTGCGCAGCTGGCGGGCGAGGTAGGCGTTGGCGCCCTCCTGGACCGCGGCGGCGATCCGCTTCATGGCGTCGGTGCCCTGGTCGTTGGCGAGCACCTGGCGGACCAGGATCGCGGCGACGCCGAGGGCGGCGAGTGCGACGGCGGCGACCACGACCACGAGGGTCAGGTTGCGTCCGGTGAGAGCGGCCGTGACGCCCGAGGCGGCGTCGGCGAGTGGTGGGTGGAAGGTCCGGGTCGTTGCGTACGTGCTTGCCGTGTCATTGAGCCCCGCCATCAGTCCTCCTTGACGTCTGGCACGTCGGCGCCGCCGGCCGCGTCGGGCCGGGAGGTCGGGGCGGAACCGCTGGAACAGCCGCGACCTGAGCGGTGCGCACAAAACTGCTCGGCAGTGCGGGCGTTGCAACACATCCGGCCGGACCTGTGCGGTACCGGCCGAATGCCGAGGATTGTAAGGACCAACCCTTGATCACAACAGACCAGCGGCACCGGCGACGGCGTCGTCGGCGGCAGTCGCCACCACTGGGGACATCCTCCAATGGCGTGCTGATCCCGGCCATCGGGGCGGACGGCCTTCACACCGGGGGACCAACGGGCCGGCGGGGCGGCGGAAGGGACCGGCGCGCGGCGGGCCTGGTCCGGGGCGGACCCGGACGGGACGGGGGAGGCGGACGGGGTGCAGGCAGGGGCGCGCAGACGGGGCGGATGGAGCGAGAGGGGCAGGAAGCGGGGAGAGGGGCGGGAGGGGCAGGGCGGGGACGAGAGGCGGACGGTGCGGCACTCGCCGCCCCCGGGCCCCGCAGCTCCCGGGCGTGGACGATGGGCGCCCCCCGCGTGCGGGGGGCGCCCCTCGTCCACGCCCGGTACGGGACCGGGCGGTCCGGTCAGGCGGAGACCTGGGGCTCCGCGACCGGCCAGCTCATCCGGACCACTCCGCCCACGTCGTCGCTGGCGACGTCGAGGTCGTCGACGAGGCCGCTGATCACGGCCAGGCCCATCGCGTCCTCGCCGGAGTCGTCGGCGTCCGCGTCGGCGGCGGGGGCCGCGGGCTCGGGTTCGAGGCCGACGCCGTCGCCCACCTCGATGAGGAACCGCTTCTCCTGCTCCACCAGGGTGACCCGCACCGGGTCCTCCAGTCCGGAGCGCAGGTGCAGCCCGACAGCCCGTGAGCACGCCTCACCGACGGCCAGTCTCACCTCGTCCAGGACGGACTCGTCGACCCCGGCGCGGCGCGCGACCGCGGCGGCGACCAGCCGGGCGGTGCGCACGTGCTCGGGGAGGGCGCTGAATCGGAGCTCGACGGTTGCCATGGATTCCCCTCGGATCGTTGCGCTGCTGCCGTGAGCCACGCCCCTGGGGCCGCCCGCACGGGAGGTGCGGACGGTCCCCGGGGCGCGTCTGCTCAGTCGGTCGCCGCGACGGCCTCGTCCACGGTGGTGTGGATGGGGAACACCTTGGTGAGACCGGTGATCCGGAAGATCTTCAGAATGCGCTCCTGATTGCACACCAGACGGAGCGAGCCCTCGTGCGCGCGCACGCGCTTGAGCCCGCCGACGAGGACACCCAGACCGGTCGAGTCGAGGAAGTCCACGCCTTCCATGTCGACGATCAGGTGGTAGTGACCCTCGTTGACCAGCTCGACGAGCTGCTCGCGCAGCTTCGGGGCGGTGTACACATCGATCTCGCCGCCCACCTCGACGACCGTGCGGTCGTCGACGGTACGGGTCGACAGGGACAGGTCCACGGAACCTCCAGCACCTTGCCTTGCTTCGTTGCGATCTCGGTCGCCCAGGGCGGGCGACCGCCACCCGCGATGGCATTCAACCACCTGCGACCAGGGCAGCACGACGGCTTGCCGCGATTCTCCGTCACGGCAGTGACACACTGGGTCCTTGTGCCGCCCAGCAGTCACCCGCCCGCCGCCGTACTGGAGAGGCTGTCCGCCGTCCGGGGACGGCAAGATCGGCTCACCCATACGGAGCATGTGCCCGCCCGTCCGGGCAGCCATGCGGACTGGCCGTCCGGAATCCGTGCGGAGGTCGTCGGGGCCGCCGCCGGGCTCGGCATCGCCCGGCCCTGGAAACACCAGGCCCGGGCCATGGAACTGGCCCTGGCGGGGCGCAGCACCGTGATCGCCACGGGCACCGCCTCCGGCAAGTCGCTGGGCTACCTCGCCCCCGTGCTGAGCACCCTGCTGGACGGCACGGAGGCCCCCAACGGCCGCGGCGCCACCGCGCTCTACCTCGCCCCGACGAAGGCGCTCGCCGCCGACCAGCGGCGGCGCGCCGCCGAACTGGCGCCGCCCCGGGTGCGCGCCGCGCTGCACGACGGCGACACGCCGGTGGAGCAGCGCGAATGGGTGAGGCAGTACGCCTCCTACGTCCTCACCAACCCCGACATGCTCCACCGCTCGGTCCTCCCGGCGCACACCCGCTGGTCCTCCTTCCTCAAGGCGCTGCGGTACGTGGTGGTCGACGAGTGCCACACCTACCGGGGCGTCTTCGGCTCCCACGTCGCCCAGGTGCTGCGCCGGCTGCGGCGGATCTGCGCCCGCTACGGCTCCGAACCGGTCTTCCTGCTCGCCTCCGCCACCGCCGCCGAGCCCGGCGCCTCCGCGTCACGGCTGACGGGCGTGCCGGTCACCGAGGTGACGGAGGACGCCTCGCCGCGCGGGGAGCTGGTCTTCGCCCTCTGGGAGCCGCCCCTGACCGACCTGGTGGGCGAGCAGGGCGCGCCCGTCCGCCGCACCGCGACCGCGGAGGCCGCCGACCTGCTCACCGACCTGGTGGCGGAGGCGACCCGCACCGTCGTCTTCGTGCGGTCCCGGCGCGGCGCGGAGGTGGTGGCGCTGCAGGCCCAGGAACGGCTGGCCGAGGTGGACCGGAGGCTGGCCGGGCGGGTCGCGGCCTACCGAGGCGGGTACCTGGCCGAGGAGCGGCGCAGCCTGGAACGCGACCTCCACTCCGGGCGGCTGCTCGGCGTGGCGTCGACCTCGGCGCTGGAGCTCGGCATGGACGTCTCCGGGCTGGACGCGGTCCTCCTGGCCGGCTACCCGGGGACCCGGGCCTCCCTGTGGCAGCAGGCCGGCCGGGCGGGGCGGGCCGGTCAGGGCGCACTGGCGGTGCTGATCGCCAGGGACGACCCGCTGGACACCTACCTCGTCCACCACCCGGAGGCGCTCTTCCGGCGGCCGGTGGAGTCCACCGTGCTGGACCCCGACAACCCGCACGTCCTGGCCCCGCACCTGTGCGCGGCCGCGGCCGAGCTGCCGCTGGGCCCGTCCGACCTGGAGCTGTTCGGCCCCTCCGCGGAACCCCTGCTGCACCGGCTGGAGCAGCGCGGGCTGCTGCGGCGGCGGGCCGGCGGCGCCTGGTACTGGACCCGCCGGGAGCGGGCGGCGGACGGTGTGGACATCCGCGGCGGCGGGGGGACACCCGTCCAGATCGTCGAGGCGGCCACCGGCCGGCTGCTGGGCACGGTCGACGCGGCGGCGGCCCACACCGCGGTCCACAGCGGGGCCGTCCACCTCCACCAGGGCCGCAGCTACCTGGTGCGGGAGCTGGACCTGGAGGCGTCGGTCGCGCTGGTGGAGGAGGCCGACCCGCCGTACACCACCGTCGCGCGGGACACCACCTCGGTGAGCGTGCTGGGCACGGACACCACCGTGCCGTGGGGGGAGGCCCTGCTGAACTACGGCTCGGTGGAGGTCGTCAACCAGGTCGTCTCCTTCCTGCGCCGCCGGATCGCGACCGGCGAGGTGCTGGGCGAGACCAGACTCGACCTGCCGCCCCGCACGCTGCGGACCCGCGCGGTGTGGTGGTCCGTGACGGAGGACCAGCTGGACGCGGCCGGTGTCGCCCCGGAGGAACTGCCCGGTGCCGCGCACGCCGCCGAGCACGCCTCCATCGGGCTGCTGCCCCTCTTCGCCACCTGCGACCGCTGGGACATCGGCGGGGTCTCCGTACCGCTCCACCCCGACACGGGGCTGCCCACGGTGTTCGTGTACGACGGCCACCCGGGCGGCGCGGGCTTCGCTGAGCAGGGGTTCCGTCGGGCCCGTGCGTGGCTCACCGCGACCAGGGAGGCCATCGCCGCCTGCGAGTGCGAGCGGGGCTGCCCCTCCTGCATCCAGTCGCCCAAGTGCGGCAACGGCAACGATCCGCTGGACAAGGCGGCGGCGGTCCGGCTGCTGGACGTCCTGCTCGCCGGAGCGCCCTGACGTCGGGGCGCTCCGACACCGGGGCGCCCTGCCGCCGAAAGCGGTGCGGGAGGCCTGCCGCCGGGCCCCGGCAGGGCCCGGCGGCCGCGGTGGAGCCGGGTCTGGTGCCGACCGCCGGACCGGCACCGACCGCGACGCGGTGCCCCCGGCCGCGGGGGTGCCCCCGGCCGCGGGGGTGCCGCCGGCCGCGGGGGTGCCGCCGGCCGCGGGCGGCTCGGAGCGCAGCGGTCCGGCGCGGGCCCGGGCCCGCGCCGGCGGCAGCACGGCGGGCAGGCCGCGCACCGGCAGTTCCACCCCGACCTCCACCGCGTCGTCCCGGGGCGTGCACGCCGTCATCCGGACCCGGTGGGCCGCGGCGATCCCTGCAGCCCGCCGGCACGCCCCGGCGGGATCCAGCAGCAGCCCGCGGGCCGCTGCCAGGGCCGCCAGGTCCGCCGCCGACTCCGCCCGGTGGCGTGCCGCCACGGCGGCGCCCGCGGCGAACACGGCCGCGAAGGCGCAGCAGACCAGCGCCGCCAGCGACACGAGCCACACCGTCGCGGAGCCGCGGTCGCCCGCGGCGCCCTCGGGCCGCCGGATCACGGCGCACCCCCGTCCGCGACGGGAGGCGCCTGCGGCGGCAGGTCCTCCCGGGCGGCCACCGCATCGGCAGCCGTCCGGACCGACAGCACCCCCGCCAGGCCTCCAGGCCCCCCGAAGGAGGCGGTGACCGCCACCCGGACGGTCTCCGCCCCGCGGACCAGGCGGACCTCGGCGCCGACCGGGGCGGCCCGGCGTACGGCCGCGAGCACGGCCGTGTCCTCCTCGCCACGCGCGGCGGCGCGCGCACCCACCCGTGCGGCGTCCACACACCGGATCTGGGCGGCGGCCGCCAGCACGCCCCAGACGAGCATCGCGGCGAGCAGGACGAGCGCCGGAAGGGCGACCGCCGTCTCGGCGGTCGCGTACCCGCCCTCCCGCCACGTACGGCGGGCGGGACGGGCGCTGCGGGAGCGGCGGGAGCAGTGGGGATCAGAACGCCGCATCGAGTGCCCGCTGGACGAGTTTGGCGAGGGCGGCACTGACCGTGTCGCTGGTCACGACCTTGTAGAGCACTGCGGCGAATCCGCAGGCCGCCACCGTCCCCACCGCGTACTCGGCGGTGGTCATCCCGGCGTCCGGGCGGGCGGCCGCCCGGCGGGCCGAGGCGGCGAACCGTCGCGGCAGCGGGACACGGGCCCGCCGGGCCGGCGTGATGCGGGGCAGCTGCGACAGCGGCCTGCGGGGCGCGGGAACGCGGGGGGCGGGAATGCGGGCGGGAAGGGCGGTCATGGTGTCCTCCTCGGACGGCGGGGTGACTCGGATGGCGGGGTGACTCGGATGGCGGGGTGGTCGGGCAGTGCGGTGACTCGGACGGCGGGGTGATCGGACCGTGCGGTGAGCGGCCCGGGTGCTCCGGTCGGACGGGGCGGATCCGCGGGACGGACGGGCGGCCGTCGGGCGGGAGGAAGACGGCGGTCGCGGCGGGCGGGAGAGGGGCGGGCCCGGTCCGGCCGGGCCACGGGGCTTCACCGCGGCGCGAGGAAGGTAGAGGCGAGCCCGGCGACCACCGGTACGACGCCGACGAGGACGAAGGCGGGCAGGAAGCACACGCCCAGCGGTGCCGTCGCAAGGACTCCGGCCCTCCGGGTGCGTACGGCCGCTGCCCGGACCGCGGCCGCACGCTGCTCCCGTGCCAGCCGGGTGAGGGTGGCCACCGGGGGCGCTCCGTCGGTGTCGGCCGCTGACAGGCAGCGGCCCAGCGGCGCCAGTCCGGGACAGTCGGCGGCAGCCCGGCTCCAGCAGTCGGACGGCTCGGCCCCCATGCGCAGCCCGGCGGCCACCGCGGCCAGGCGTTCCCGCATCGGGGACCCCACCGCCCGGGACACGGCTGCCGCGGCCTCGGCGGGGATCCCCGAGGCCCCCAGGCAGGCGGCCAGCAGTTCCGCCGTCAGCGGCAGCTGCGCCTCCAGGCGGGGGTCGGGGGCGTCCGCGCCCCTCGACGACAGCCTCCGCAGCCCCCACTGCAGGGCGAACCCCGCCACGGCGCCGGCCAGGACACCTGCCGCGCCGCCGACCAGCAGGGCCACGCAGACCCCCGCAGCCACGGGCGCCGTGCGGCGGAGCCGGTTGCGGTCCGCGTCCGGCTCGGTTGCCCCGGGCGGCCCTGCGGGGCCTCTCGCCGCCCCCCTCGTGGGTCCTGTGCCGCGCCACGGCCACGGCCGGAACCGCAGAGCGCGCGGCCGCCCCCTCGAAGGGCGCCCCTTCCCGGCGGTGACGCCGTCCGACACGGCCGTCCGACTCCGTCCCTCCCGCCGGGACCGTCGGGGCCGTCGGGGCCGTCGGGGCCGCCGTACGGCTTCCCCGGCACGGACCAGGACCCACACGGCGGCCGGCGCTGCCGCGACGGCAGCGAACTGAGCACTCATCAGGGAATCCCTCCTTGCAGCGGGGCACATCCCGCTCGGCTCGGGTGGTCAGCACGCCTCCACGCCCTCCGCCGCACGCACGATCCGGGCCGTCCAGAGGAGTCCGGCCGCCTCCAGGGCCGCGCCCGCGACGAGGCAGCCCAACCCCGCGGGCGTGTGCAGCAGCATGTGCAGCGGATCGGCGCCGAGGGCACCGCCCAGCAGCAGGCCGACCGCCGGGAGCACGGCGAGCAGCGCCGCCGTCGTCCGCGGACCGGCCAGCTCACCCCGGACGGTCTCCCGCAGCGCACGGTCGGCGCGCAGCGCCTCCGCCACCCGGTCGAGGGCGTCGGCCAGGCCGGCCCCGCTGTCGGACGCCACCTGCCAGCAGGCCGCGATCGCCGCCGCACCGCCCGCTCCGGGGAGCCGGGCCGTCCGGCGCAGGGCCTCCGGCACGTCTCCGGCGAAGCGTGCGGCCGCCAGCAGGACGGTGGTGTCGAGGCCGGCGCGGCACAGCACCCGGTGGGAGGGTCCGCCCGGCGCCGTCACGGAGGCCATGGCCCGGTCGGGCACCGCTCCGGTGCGCAGTCCGGCGGCGAGGGCGGTGCACAGTTCCACGACGGCGGCCTCCCGCCGGTCCCGGCGGCGGCGTTCGTGCAGGCCGAGCCGCCACCGCCGCACCGGCCGCAGGGCGGCCGCTCCCCCCAGCAGCGGGACGGGTGAGCGGAGCGCCCAGCCGACGAGGAGGCCGACGGGCAGGAGCAGGAGTTCGGGCGCCGTCCACCGGAGGTGCCGGACGCCGCGGCCGAGAGCGGCGGTCCACCGCTCCGGCGCGGGACCGGACACCCCGCCCCCCGGGCCGCCGCCCGCCGGGGCACCGCCGCCGAGGAGGCGCCGCCGGATGCGCCCGCGACGGACCACGGCACGGTGGGCCCCCACGGCGGACAGGCCCAGCAGCGCCGCCCAGGGCAGCCCGGCACCGGCGGTCACCACGGGAGTCCTGCGGCCGGGTCCACGCCGCGGACGGCGCAGCGCGAGACCAGGTGGTTCCAGCCCGGTCCGGGGCCGAACCCCCCGTCCGGCTGGAACACGGCGGCAGGCACGGTCACCGCGAACCCCGCCCGGTCGCGTACCAGCACATGCACGCCGGCCACCCGCCGCAGGCCGCTTCCGGGATGGCGCACCAGGTGGACCACCGCGTCCAGGGCGGCGCACAGCTGGCTGTGCAGGGCGGCGCGGTCGAGCCCCGCCATGGACCCCAGGGCCTCCAGCCGCGCCGGGACGTCGGCCCCGGTGTTGGCATGGACCGTGCCGCAGCCGCCCTCGTGGCCGGTGTTGAGGGCGCTGAGCAGGTCCAGGACCTCGGGGCCGCGGACCTCGCCGACCACCAGCCGGTCGGGCCTCATCCGCAGCGCCTGGCGCACGAGGTCACGCAGGTCGACACGGCCCAGCCCCTCCTGGTTGGGCGGCCTGGCCTCCAGGCGGACCACGTGCGGGTGGGCCGGCCGCAGCTCCGCGGAGTCCTCGGCGAGCACGATCCGCTCACCGGGGTCCACCAGGCCGAGGAGGGCCGAGAGAAGGGTCGTCTTGCCGCTTCCCGTACCGCCGCTGACCAGGAAGGAGAGACGGGCGTCGACGAGGGCGCGCAGCAGGTGCGCGCCGTGCGGGGAGAGGGATCCCGCCCCGGTCAGCTCCTCCAGGGTGAAGGCCCGGGCACGGGACACGCGGAGCGAGATGTGGGTGCACCCCACGGCTGTCGGCGGCAGAACGGCGTGTAGGCGTGTGCCGTCCGGCAGGCGGGCGTCCGCCCACGGGCGCGCGTCGTCCAGTCTGCGCCCGGCCGCGGTCGCCAGACGCTGCGCCAGCCGGCGCACGGCGGCGGCGTCGGGGAAGGACACGCCCTCCGCCCTGGTGAGGCCGCACCCGCGGTCGACCCAGACCTCGTCGGGTGCGTTGACCAGGACGTCGGTCACCTGGGGATCGGCGAGCAGGGGATCGAGAGGTCCCGCTCCGACGATCTCCGCCCGCAACGCGTGCACGGCCGCCATGAGCTGCTCACCGCCGAGCGGGGCATGCTCGGCCCGCAGCGCTGCGGCGACGGAGGCGGTGGTGGGCTCCGCGCCCGCCTCCGCGAGGCGGAGCCGCACCGCGTCGACCAGCGCGGCGGGCTGCGGAGGGGCTGCCGGTTCCCTCGGCCTTCCCCGCAGCGGTCGGGGCGCGTCCCCGGTATGCGTTCCGGCCTCCCGCAGCGGAGGGCCGGGCGTCGGGGGCCCGCCGGATCCCGGCCTCCCGGCGGCGGACACCCCGGCGCACGCCCCGGCCGGTCCTGCCCCTGCCCCTGCCTCTGCTCCTGCTCCTGCTCCTGCTCCTGCTCCGAGGATGCGGCGGCCGATCCGCCGCCGCCCGGCTTCCGCTCCCACGAGCGGACCGCCTGCGTGTCCGCGCGTCATGCGACCGCACTCCGGCCGGCGGCCGGCGGCACGGCCCGAGCAAGGAACGCCGAGCAGAACCGGGCGAGCGGTCCTCTCTCGCGCAGTCCCGGCGGGGTCCCCCGCTCGACGTCCGCGGCCAGGCCCGGCTCGCCGGGCAGCTCGCCCGCCAGGTCCATCCGAAGGCCGCGGGCGACCTCTGCGGCGTCGAGCCCGGGGCAGGCGGGCGTCCGGACCACGGCCCGCAGGTCGGAGAGCCGCATCCGGGCCGCGGCGGCGACGCGGCCCGCCGCCGCCACGGCCCGCAGTTCCGCCGGTACGACCAGCAGGCCGGTGTCGGCCTGCTCCAGTGCCTCCGCGGCGGCGGGGTCGAGGTGGCGGGGGAGGTCGAGGACGACCAGCCCGCCGCGTCGGCGCGCGGCGGCCAGCACGGAGCGCATGGCGTCGGGCGGGATGGCGAGGATGTCGCTGCGGTCCCACGAGAGGGCGGCGAGGCGGTGCAGGCTGGGAAGCGCCTTCTCCAGTTCGTGGCCGTTGACCCGGCCCCGGGAGCCGGCGAGGTCCGGCCAGCGGAGCCCGGAGGCTCCCTCGCCGCCGAGCAGCACGTCGAGGCCGCCGCCGAGCGGATCCCCGTCGATGAGCATGGTGCGGTGCCCCTCGCGGGCGGCGGTCACGGCGAGCGCGCAGGCGAGCGTGGAGGCGCCGGCACCTCCCCGGCCGCCGAGCACGGCGACGGTCAGCGCGTGGGCTCCCACCCCCTCGGCGGCGTCCGCGATGCGGTCCAGCAGCCACGTCTCCGCGTCGGGCAGGAAGAGCACGTGGTCGGCGCCCACGCCGACCGCCCGCACCCACACCTCGCAGTCGTCGAGGTCCCGGCCGATGAGCAGCACCCCCTCGCGGCGCGGCAGGTCGGAGCAGCACCCGGCGAGGTCGTCGCCGACCAGGGCGAGCGGCGCGCTCTCCCACTGGCGCCGGGTCGGCGGCGCACCCCGTACCACGACCGGCTCGGCGCCCGCCGCGGTGCAGATCCTGAGCAGGCGCTCGACCAGCTCCTCGTCCCCGCTGATGATCAGTGGTCCGGTGACCGGGGGGATCCCGGAGGGTCCGTGGTGCGTCGACGGCTCGGCCATGGTCGTCTCCCCGTGTGGCGGTTCCCCGCGGACCGGCCGGTCCGCGGGACTCCACGGTGGGACCGGCCGCACACCGCCGCCAGCAGCGGTCCACGGGCTGGGGAAAACGCCGGGCTGTGGAAAACGGGGCTCACCCTCCCGGGTGATCTCCGTGCCGCCGGCCGGCCGCGGGGAACCCCTGCCGGGTGCTGCTCGTCCCACCGGTCGATGCCGGTTCGCGGCCCGGTCGGTGGTCAACAGGCCGGTCGGCGGGCGGCGGGACGCACGGGTGCGGAAGTGGAGGAGGGCGGGCGGGGTGCACGGCGGCGGGGACGGCCGACGGGCCCGGAACGACGGAGGGTGCCCGGCGGGCGGCGGGAAGGCGGGCCGGCCGGTACGGCGCACACACCAGTACCAGGCAGGCAGCTACGCAAAGTGACGGCTGGTGGGCCTGCGCGCGGCGGCGGCCTGCAGGCGCGGAGCGGGGAGGCGGGCGGACCGAACGCATCCGGACATGCGACGACCCCCGCCGGGGGGGAGAGCGGGGGTCGTCATCCTCGGCCGACTCGGGGGGGAGGAGTCGGACCGGGTTAGCACGGTCGCGAACGATCCGTGACTTCCATGGTGTACCCGAGGGCCCCGAAACACAAACCCGCGTGCCCGGGAGTACGCCGAATGGCGGCCCCCTATCCTCGACCCCGTGGAGAACCAGGCCGAACCCCCAGCAGGCCCGGAGGAGCACGCTTTCCGGACGCCTCGCCCGACCCGTACCGCAGCCTTCTTCGACCTCGACAAGACCATCATCGCCAAGTCGAGCGCACTCGCCTTCAGCAGACCCCTCTACCGGGGCGGCCTGATCAACCGGCGGGCCGTGCTGCGGAGCTCGTACGCCCAGTTCGTCTTCCTGGTGGGAGGCGCGGACCACGACCAGATGGAGCGGATGCGCCAGTACCTCTCGGCGCTCTGCCGCGGCTGGGACGTGCAGCAGGTGCGGGAGATCGTGGCGGAGACGCTGCACGGCCTGATCGACCCGCTGATCTACGACGAGGCGGCCTCGCTGATCGAGGGGCACCACGCGGCCGGCCGCGACGTGGTCATCGTCAGCAGCTCCGGTTCGGAGCTCGTCGGGCCGATCGGGGAGATGCTGGGCGCCGACCACGTCATCGCCACCCGTCTGGAGGAGCGCGACGGCCGCTACACGGGCGAGATCGAGTACTACGCCTACGGGGAGAACAAGGCCGCCGCCATCAGGGAGCTGGCCGAGGCCGAGGACTACGACCTGTCCCGCTGCCACGCCTACAGCGACTCGGTCACCGACCTGCCGCTCCTGGAGGCCGTGGGCCACCCGTCCGCGGTCAACCCGGACCGGGGGCTGCGGCGCGAGGCGCTGGCCCGCGACTGGCCGGTGCTCACGTTCAGCAGACCGGTGCAGCTGCGCCGCCGGATCCCCTCCTTCCGGGTGCCCAGCGGGCCGGTCCTGGCCGGAGCGGCGGTCGCCGCGGCCGCCACGGCCGCCGGCCTCGTCTGGTACAGCGCCCGGCGCCGCGCGCAGACGGTCTGACCCACGGCTCCCGTGCGGCGGCTCGCCGCGCCCCGCCGCACGGGAGCGGCTGCGGGAACGCGACCGATGGGCAAAACGCCCGAAAGCCGTCAGAACCGCCCCGGGCGGACGGAGGGCGAAGAACGGCGGCCCCGGGGTTTCGCTCGCCCGGAAACAGCGCTACAAAGGAAGCAACGGCCCGCGAGACCCGACGGAACCGCTCAGGAACCGTTGCAGACGCAGTCCTGGCCCCACGGACCGAGCACAGAACCGGGCACCCACGTGCAGCCGACCCGCCAACCGGGCCGCCGCACCAGGCAGAGGGCAGAGATCCCCGCCTGATGGGCACGACAAGGCGCACGCATGGTCACCCGGCGACCGTGCCAGTGGCGGCACCTCTTCGAGAGGTGCCGCCGCATTGCGTGTCGGGGGCCGTCCGCGCGCGGGAGCCGTCCGCGAACGGACGGCGCCGCCCCCGCCCGGCGGGGGCCGGGCGGCCCGGAGGCCGGACGGACGGGTCAGACCATGCCCCGCTGCATCGCCTCGCAGACCGCGGTGCTCTCCCTGACCCCGAGGCGCAGGGCGCGCCCGCAGTGGGTGATCCAGGCCGCCATCCCCTCCGCGGTGCCCGAGGCGTACCCGGCCAGCGCGGCGCGGTAGGCCTCGGTGCCGAGCTCGGCGAGACCGACCTCGGCCGGGCAGATCGCCTTGGGGTCGAGGCCCTCCGCGATCAGCACGATCCGCTGCGCGCCCCGCGCCACGAGGCCGTTGCCGGAGGTGAAGGGCCGCAGCACCATCAGCTCGCCGTGCACCACGGCGGCGGTCACCAGCGCCGGCGCGGTCCGGGCGCCGGGCCCGGCGCCCGCGCGGTCGGCACGTGCCGCCAGGAGCACCGCCAGCTGGTCCAGCCGGGCCGCCGCCTCGGCGGCGGGGGGCGGGGCGGGCAGCCCGGCCGGGGCCGGGAACGGCGCCGGGGCGGCCTCCCCGAGGGTCTCGGAGGCGGCGACCTCCGCGGGGAACAGCTCGGCCGCCGGCTCGCCGGCCCGGCGCGGGCGCCCGACGTCCGGGGCGTCGTCCCCCGCGGCCAGCAGGTGAAGGCGCGCCAGGACCTGCAGCGGGGAGGTGCGCCAGACGCTCAGCAGCTGCCCGGCATCCGCGGCGAGCCGCAGCGCGCCGCCCACGGTCCGGGCCTCGGCGCCGGTCCCGAAGTCGGTGCGCCGCCGGACCTCCTCCAGCGGCCAGTCGGCGCCGTCCAGGGCGGCCGAGGCGCGGGCGCCCCGGAGGGCGGCCTCGGAGGTGACCTCGGCCGCGCGGCGGCGCATCACCCGGTGTCCGTAGAGCCGGTCGACGGCACGCCGGACCTCGGCGACGGCCTCCGGCACGCCGGGCAGGTCGGCGAGCGGGGCGAGGGGATCAGCTGCAGTGCTCACGCGGTCGAGCGTACGGACCGGTCGGGCACACGGCGTCCCCGGGTCCCGCACTCCGCCGCGTCGCCTCCATGCCGCACCCGGACGCCGTGCGGGACACCGCACCGGGACACCGCACCGGGACACGGGGTCGGGACGCAGGATCGGGGGCCGTGCCGGGGCGCGGGCCGCCGGGCCGGACCGCCCGCTGCGCGCGGCTGCATGGTCCCCGGGCGGTGGGCGGTCCCGGGCCGCACCCGCCCGGGACGTCACTCGTTCGGACCAATCGGGCGCTTCCGTGATCACCCGGAGCCTCCACACCGCTACCATGTGCGCTATCGAAGACGATAACTATTGTCGTCTTCAGTCCACGCCCCCAACGGAAGCCCGCACCATGAAGATCGCCTTCGTCGGCAAGGGCGGCAGCGGCAAGACCACGCTGTCGTCGCTGCTCGTCCGCCACCTCGCCGCCGCCGGCCGCCCGGTCGTCGCCGTGGACGCCGACATCAACCAGCACCTCGGCACGGCCCTGGGGCTCGACGAGGCGCAGGCCGCCGGACTGCCCGCCATGGGCGGCGAACTCCCCCACATCAAGGAGTACCTGCGCGGGGACAACCCGCGGATCGCCTCCGCCGAGCAGATGATCAAGACCACCCCGCCCGGCCGCGGCTCCCGCCTGGTGCGCATCGACGAGGACAACCCCCTGTACGACCGGTGCGCCCGCCCGGTCACCCTGGAGGGCGGCACGGTGCGACTGATGGCCACCGGCGCCTTCGCCGAGGACGACCTCGGGGTGTCCTGCTACCACTCCAAGGTCGGGGCCGTGGAGCTCTACCTGAACCACCTCGTCGACGGTCCCGGCGAGTACGCCGTGGTCGACATGACCGCGGGCTCGGACTCCTTCGCCTCCGGCCTGTTCACCCGCTTCGACGTGACCTTCCTGGTGGCCGAGCCGACCCGCAAGGGGGTCTCCGTCTACCGGCAGTACAAGGAGTACGCCCGCGACTACGGCGTCGCGCTCCGGGTGGTCGGCAACAAGGTGCAGGGCCCGGACGACCTCGCCTACCTGCGGCGCGAGGCCGGTGACGACCTCATCGCCTCCTTCGGGCACTCCGACTGGGTCCGCCGCCTCGACCAGGGCGCGGACCTGTGCCTGGCCGACCTGGAGGAGGAGAACCGCCGGGTCCTGCGCACCCTCCAGGAGGAGGCGGACGCGGCCCACACCGGGCGCGACTGGGAGCGCTACACCCGCCAGGCGGTCCACTTCCACCTGCGCAACGCCGAGAGCTGGGGCAACGCCAGGACCGGCGTGGACCTCGCCACCCAGGTGGACCCCGGCTTCACACTGGGCCGGCGGCACCTGCGGGCCGAGGCCCCGGCGGCCGTCTGACCGCACCCGACCCCGCCGCCGTCCCCTGCGGGCCGGGCGCCCCCTCCGCACACCGGCGGAGGGGGCGCCGCGCCGTGCACCCGCGGCGGCCGGGAGGCCGGCCCGTCCCGGGCGGGCGGGACGGACGCCCCGACAGCCGCCGCCCCGGCCGGCGGACGGCGCACAGGGCCGGTCACAGGGCCGGACGCAGTGGGCGGACCGTCACCCGCCAGGGCGAACTTCCCTCCGGGCTGCAGCGGCGACGATCACGCCGGGCGAGAATTCCATTACTCTCCGTTTGCCATTCCTTGCCGATTCTTTATCGTCCCGGCGATCGACAGGAACGACATGACACCCGACGCCCGGCCCACACTCCCCTCACCCGCCACGCCCCGGCCCGCAACCCCGGCGGCCGACCACGCCCGCTTCCGCCCCTGGTCCTCCTGGCTCGGCCACCGCACCCGGAGCCCCCGCACGGGCGGCGCCGGCGCCGCGCTCGACCACCTGGTGGGCGGGGTCCGGCGCTTCCAGCGGCACACCGCCCCCCTGGTCCGCCAGGAGCTGGCCCGGCTGGCCCGGGAGGGCCAGGCCCCGTCGCAGCTCTTCGTGGGCTGCGCGGACTCGCGGATGGTGACCAGCATGATCACCAGCAGCGGTCCGGGCGACCTGTTCACCGTCCGGAACGTCGGCAACCTCGTACCGCCCCCGCAGGGGTGCGGCACGCCCGGGGAGCCGGGCGACGACTCGGTGGGCGCGGCCGTGGAGTACGCGGTCGAGGTGCTGCGCGTCCGGTCGGTGACGGTCTGCGGGCACTCCGGCTGCGGCGCCATGCAGGGGCTGCTCCGGGGCGCGCACCGGCCGTCCGGGGAGACCACCCCGCTCGGGCGCTGGCTGCGCAACGGGGGCGCGTCGCTGGCCCGGGCGCAGCGGGAGCCCGCCCGCTTCGCGGACCGGCCCGCGGACGAGCTGGAGCGCCTCTGCCTGTCGAACGTGGTGCAGCAGCTGGAGAACCTGGCCGCCCATCCCGCCGTGCGGTCCCGCACGGCGGACGGCGGCCCGGACGGCCTGGAGCTGGTGGGGATGTACTTCGACATCGCGGCGGCGCAGGCGTACCTGCTGGACCCGGCGTCGGGGGTGTTCCGCCCGGTGTGCGCGGAGGAGGCCGGCAGCGCCGCCTGACGTCCCCGCACGGCGCCCCTCCCCCGCCGCGCCGCCGCACCGCCGCCCCCGGCCGCCCACCGCCGCCGGGGGCGGTCCGCTCCCGGCGCCCACCATCCCGAGAGGTCTGGACCAATTCTGCAGGGGACCCTTGTCAGCATGCCTCCCCTCCTGGTGAGGTAGGTCACGGGACGATGGGACCATCCCGCGATCATCTCGATGAGGAGTGCGCGTTGAGCAACGAGAGCCTGGCCAACCTGCTCAAGGAGGAGCGCCGCTTCGCCCCGCCCGCGGAGCTGGCCGCAGCCGCCAACGTCACCGCCGCCGCGTACGGGCAGGCCTCGGCCGACCGGCTCGGCTTCTGGGCGGAGCAGGCCCGCCGCCTCAGCTGGGCGGTGGAGCCCACCGAGACCCTGGACTGGTCCAACCCGCCGTTCGCGAAGTGGTTCGCCGACGGGAAGCTCAACGTCGCGTACAACTGCGTCGACCGCCACGTCGAGGCCGGCCTCGGCGACCGCGTCGCCATCCACTTCGAGGGCGAGCCCGGCGACGGCCGCAGCATCACCTACGCCGAGCTCAAGGACGAGGTCTCCCGGGCCGCCAACGCCCTGCTGGAGCTCGGCGTCGGCAAGGGCGACCGGGTGGCGGTCTACCTGCCGATGATCCCCGAGGCCGTGGTGGCGATGCTGGCCTGCGCCCGGATCGGCGCCGCCCACTCCGTGGTCTTCGGCGGGTTCTCGGCCGACGCGGTCGCCTCCCGCATCCAGGACGCCGACGCCAGGCTGGTGATCACCGCCGACGGCGGGTACCGGCGCGGCGCCCCGAGCGCCCTCAAGCCCGCCATCGACCAGGCCCTGGAGCGCTGCCCCGGCGTGGAGCACGTGCTGGTGGTCCGCCGGACCGGCCAGGAGACCGCCTGGACCGAGGGCCGCGACGTGTGGTGGCACGACGCCGTCGGCCGCCAGTCCGCCGAGCACACCCCCGAGGCGCACGACGCCGAGCACCCGCTCTTCATCCTGTACACCTCGGGCACCACGGGGAAGCCCAAGGGCATCCTGCACACCTCCGGCGGCTACCTGACCCAGGCCGCCTACACGCACCACGCGGTCTTCGACCTCAAGCCGGAGACCGACGTCTACTGGTGCACGGCCGACATCGGCTGGGTCACCGGGCACTCGTACATCGTCTACGGGCCGCTGGCCAACGGCGCCACCCAGGTGATCTACGAGGGCACCCCGGACCACCCGCACCAGGGCCGCTTCTGGGAGATCGTGCAGAAGTACGGCGTCAGCATCCTCTACACGGCGCCGACCGCGATCCGCACCTTCATGAAGTGGGGCGACGACATCCCCGCCAAGTTCGACCTGTCCAGCCTGCGGGTGCTCGGCAGCGTCGGCGAGCCGATCAACCCCGAGGCGTGGGTCTGGTACCGGGAGAAGATCGGCGGGGGCCGCTGCCCGGTCGTCGACACCTGGTGGCAGACCGAGACCGGCGCCATGATGATCAGCCCGCTGCCGGGCGTCACCGAGACCAAGCCGGGCTCCGCCCAGCGCCCGCTGCCCGGCATCGCCGCCACGGTCGTGGACGACGAGGCCCGCGAGGTGCCGAACGGATCCGGCGGCTACCTCGTGCTGACCGAGCCGTGGCCGTCCATGCTGCGCACCGTCTGGGGCGACGACCAGCGGTACGTCGACACCTACTGGTCGCGCTTCGAGGGCCGCTACTTCGCCGGCGACGGCGCGAAGAAGGACGAGGACGGCGACATCTGGCTGCTCGGCCGGGTGGACGACGTGATGCTGGTCTCCGGCCACAACATCTCCACCACGGAGGTGGAGTCGGCCCTCGTCTCCCACCCGAAGGTCGCCGAGTCGGCCGTGGTCGGCGCCGCCGACCCGACGACCGGCCAGGCCATCGTGGCCTTCGTGATCCTGCGCGGCACGGCGGCCGACAGCGCCGACCTGGCCGCCGAGCTGCGCGACCACGTCGGCCGCACGCTGGGCCCGATCGCCAAGCCCAAGCGGATCCTCGTCGTGGGCGAGCTGCCGAAGACGCGCTCCGGCAAGATCATGCGGCGGCTGCTGCGCGACGTCGCGGAGAACCGCGCGCTGGGCGACGTCACCACCCTCACGGACTCCTCGGTGATGGACCTCATCCAGGCCAAGCTGCCGAGCGCCCCCGGCGAGGACTGACGTCCGCGGGGGCGCCCCGGGACGCCTCCGACCCGGACCGCCCGTCGGCCCGCGGCCGCCCCGGCACCCGCCGGGGCGGCCGCGTCCGTGTGCGGCCGCGTCCGTGTGGGGCGGGGTGCTGTGCGGCGGGGTGCTGTGCGGCGGGGTGCGTGGGCGGCGCCGGGCGGACGGCGGTGCGGCCCCGGCGGGAGGTCCGCGCGGCGGTCTCGCACAGGACTGCCCCGAGGGTGCGCGGGTAGGGTGTGACCAGGGGCTCGGCCCCGAAGAGGCGCGCCGGGAAGTCTGGTCGGCACCACACCACAGGTGTGTCCGCATCCCGCCGATCCGCCCAGGAGGTCCCCGCGTGGCCACCGCCCCGCCCCGCCGCTCCGGTCCCCGCCAGCTGTTCGGCCTCCTCTCGCTGCCCGAGCGGAACTTCGTGGTCGACGCCCTGCGCACCGAGACCGTGGGCGGCGTCCTGCTGCTCGCCGCCGCCGTGGTGGCGCTGCTGTGGGCGAACGTCTGGCCGCACGCCTACGAGAGCGTCCGGGACATCACCGTCGGGCCGTCCGGCCCGCTGCACCTCGACCTCTCCCTGGAGGCGTGGGCCGAGGACGGGCTGCTGACGGTCTTCTTCTTCGTCGCCGGCATCGAGCTCAAGCGCGAACTGGTCGCCGGGGACCTGCGCGACCCGAAGGCGGCGGCGCTGCCCGTGGTGGCGGCGGTGTGCGGCATGGCGGTCCCCGCGCTGGTCTACGCGGGGGTGAACCTCGGCGGCGGACACCTGCACGGCTGGGCGATCCCCACCGCCACCGACATCGCCTTCGCCCTCGGGGTGCTCGCGGTCGTCGGCACCCACCTGCCGTCGGCGCTGCGCGCCTTCCTGCTCACCCTCGCGGTCGTCGACGACCTCGGCGCCATCCTGGTCATCGCCGTCCTCTACACCTCCGCCATCACGCTCTGGGCACTGCTGGGCGCCGCCGCCGGGCTCGTCCTCTTCGGCGTGCTGCACCGGCGGCGGGTCCGCGGCTGGTACGTCTACGTGCCGCTGGGGGTGGCGGTCTGGGCGCTCATGCACGAGAGCGGGGTGCACGCCACGGTGGCCGGGGTCGCCATGGGCCTGCTGCTGCGCTGCACCCGGGACGAGGGCGAGGACCGCTCCCCCGCGGAGCGGATCGAGCACCGGGTGCGGCCCTTCTCCGCCGGGTTCTGCGTGCCCGTCTTCGCGTTGTTCGCGGCCGGGGTGGCCGTCTCGCCGACCGCGCTGGGGCAGGTCTTCACCGAGGCCGCCCCGCTGGGCGTGGTGCTGGGGCTCGCCGTCGGCAAGGTGCTCGGCGTCTTCGGCGGCACCTGGCTCGCCGCCCGGTTCACCCGGGCCGAGCTCAACCCCTCGCTGCGCTGGTCCGACCTGTACGCGCTGGCCACCCTCGCCGGCATCGGCTTCACCGTCTCGCTGCTGATCAGCGAGCTGGCCTTCCCCGGCGACCCGGAACTCGCGGCCCGGGCGAAGGCGGCGGTCCTGGTGGGCTCGCTCTTCTGCGCCCTGCTGGCGAGCGTGCTGCTGCGGCTGCGCAACCGCCACTACCGGCAGCTGTGGGAGGACGAGGAGCGCGACGAGGACCACGACGGCATCCCGGACGTGTACCAGGTCCCCGAGTCCCGGCCGGTGCGGGGCGAGGGGTGAGCGGCGGGGGCGGCCGACCGGGGACGGCCGGGGAGGGGTGACCGGCGAAGGACGACCGCTGAGGGACGGCCGGCGAGGGGGCGCCGGGACGGCGGGGAGGCCGCCCGAGTGAGGGGCGCGCCGGGCGGGCAGGGGTCGAGTGGTGGCCGCAGGGCCGGTGAGGGCATGATCTGAGGGCGTGTCGCAACGCCCTGTCAACGAGGAGGAACGCGATGTCCGCAGGAGTCGACGGCCTGTCCACGAGCGGGAGCACCGCGTTCCACGACGGTGAGCGCTCGCTCGGCCGGCTGGTCTCGGCCGCGACGGCGGACCTCTCCTCGCTGGTCCACGACGAGATCGCCCTCGCGAAGGCGGAGATCCGGCAGGACGTGAAGCGCGGCGTGGC
Organism: Streptacidiphilus sp. ASG 303; assembly: GCF_020991365.1. Classification (GTDB taxonomy): domain Bacteria; phylum Actinomycetota; class Actinomycetes; order Streptomycetales; family Streptomycetaceae; genus Peterkaempfera. The sequence continues at coordinate 331,134 of NZ_JAJLRA010000004.1, read as the reverse complement.
GGGCGGCGCGTCGCTGGCCGTGGCCGGGGTGGTCGCGCTGGCCGCCATCCCGATGCTGAGCTTCGCCGCCGCCTACGGCATCCACGCCCTGGGGATCACCCTGGGCTGGTCGTTCCTGATCGTGGGCGGCGCCTACCTGGTGCTGGCGGCGATCCTCGGCCTGGTGGCGATGCGCTCGTTCAAGAAGGTGGAGAAGCCGCAGCGCACCATCGAGGGCGCCAAGGCCACCGCGGACGTGCTGAGGAAGGCCCGGCCGCGCCCGGCGACCGCGCAGGAGAAGCGCGCCGTCCTGGAGCGCTGACACCGGCGCCCCGGCGGCGCTCTCCGACAGCGCCCGCGCGGGGGCCCGGGCCGGCTCCGCGCCGGGCGCGGGCTCCCCGCGCCGGGCGCCGCGCCCCTGTCGGGCGCCCGGTGTGACACTCTCTCGGTATGCCGCTCGACGAATCCCCCGCCACGCCCCACACCGGGGGCTCCTGGAACGTCCGTCTGGACGGGCCCTGGACGCACCGGGACGTGGCCGCCAACGGTGCCCGCTTCCACGTCGCCGAGCTGGGCGAGGGCCCGCTGGTGCTGCTGGTCCACGGCTGGCCGCAGTTCTGGTGGACCTGGCGCCACCAGCTGACGGCGCTCGCCGACGCCGGCTTCCGCGCCGTCGCCGTGGACCTGCGGGGTGTCGGCGGCAGCGACCGCACGCCGCGCGGCTACGACCCCTCGAACCTGGCGCTGGACATCACCGGCGTGATCCGTTCCCTGGGCGAGCGCGATGCCGCACTGGTCGGCCACGACACCGGGGGGTTCCTGGCGTGGGTGGCCGCCGTGATGCGGCCCTCGCTGGTCCGCGGCCTGGCGGTCGTCTCGGCCGCGCACCCGCGCCGGCTGCGGCGGGCCCTGCTCACCGACCGGCGGCAGCTGGCGGCGTACGAGCACGTGCTGGGCTTCCAGCGGCCGTGGGTGCCGGAGCGGCAGCTGGTCGCGGACGACGCGCAGCAGGTCGAGCGGTACCTGCGAGCCTGGACGGCGGGCGGCGGGCCGGACGAGAAGGCGGCCGCCGTCTACCGGCAGGCGATGCGGATCCCCAGCACGGCGCACTGCTCGATCGAGCCGTACCGCTGGCTGATGCGGTCGATGGCGCGGCCGGACGGCTTCCAGTTCTCGCGCCGGATGAAGCGGCCGGTGCGGGTGCCGACCCTGCACGTGCACGGCGCCCTGGACCCGGTGCTGCTGACGGACACGGCGGCCGGTTCGGGCGCGTACGTCGAGGCGCCGTACCGGTGGCTGCTGCAGGACGGGGTCGGGCACTTCCCGCACGAGGAGGACCCCGAGGGCTTCACGCGGGAGCTGGTGGCCTGGCTGCGCGAGGAGGCGGCGGGCCGCTGAGGCGGGCGCCGCGGATCGGGAGGCCTCGCGGACCGCGGGGTGGTGCGGACCGCGGGGTGGTGCGGACCGCGGGGTGGTGCGGACCGCGGGGTGGTGCGGACCGCGGGGTGGTGCGGACCGCGGGGTGGTGCGGATCGTGTGGGCGCCGCGTCGGCATCTTCACGATCTGACCATAAGTTAATAGGACGGATGCATAGGCCAATTGGAGGCCCCCGGGGGCGATTACCCCCCTGGAAGGCCGGGCATGGGTTCCGTATGACCTGGATGCACGAGCGCGCCCACGCGTCCCGGACCCGGCGCCGAACCACCGCGCCGACGCCCGCCCTCGACCAGCCCGCCGCCGACACGGGTGCGGCGGTGCTGTACCCCCGCGGGGACGGCCGGCTGGGCATCCCGCACATCATCGGGCGCCGCGCCCGCTGGATGACCGCCCGGCTGCGGCCGGGCGGGCGCGACTGACCCCGGGCGCCAGCGCCGCCCCAGGAGGCACACCGGCGGCCCCGGCCGCGCACGGCCGCACCGGTCCCGCACCCCCGTCCCCACCGCGCCGCCCCCGGGCCGGAGGCCCGGGACCGCGGGCCGCAGACCCGGAACTCAGAGGGCGCAGCCCTGCGTGTCCACCCGGGCCGTGGCGGCGGCGCCCTGCCGGGCGTCCGGCAGCACCTCGGCGGCGGTGAGCGCGTAGCCGGTGTCCGGGCTGTCCAGCGACTTGGCGAAGACCACGCCGTACACCCGGCCGTCGGGGGTCAGCAGCGGCCCGCCCGAGTTGCCCTGGCGGACCAGCGAGCGCACCGAGTAGACGTCGCGCACGACCTGGCCCCGGTGGTAGATGTCCGGGCCGTTGGCCTGGATGCGGCCGCGCAGCCGTGCGGGCTGGACGTTGAAGGAGCCGTTCTCGGGGAAGCCCGCGACGACGGCGCTGTCGTTGGTGCCCGCCTGCCCGGCGAAGCCCAGCGCGGGGGCGTCGAGCCGGGGCACGTCCAGGACGGCGATGTCGCGCTGCCAGTCGTACAGCACCACGGTGGCGTCGTAGAGGCGCCCCGCGCCGCCGAGCTGGACCGTGGGTTCGCGGACGCCGCCGACGACGTGGGCGTTGGTCATCACCCGGTGGGGGGCGAAGACGAAGCCCGTGCCCTCCAGGGTCTTGCTGCACCCGGGCGCGGTGCCGACCACCTTGACGATGGACCGGCGGGCGGTGGCCACCGCGACGCTGCCCGCGAGCGCCGGGTCGGGGGGCTGGACCTCGGTGATCGGCTCGTTCTCGAAGGGGTTGAACACCTGGGGGAAGCCGTTGCGGGCGAGCACCGAGCTGAAGTCCGAGAACCAGGTGGGCGCGCCGGGCGGCAGCGCCTCCTGCACGCCCCCGAGCACCCGGGAGGTGCGGACCTCCTTGGAGACCGTGGGCAGGGAGGTGCCGGCCAGGGCGGAGCCGATGAGCCAGGCGACCAGGAGCATCGCGGCGACGTTGACGACCGAGCCGCCCGCCGCGTCGACGACCTGGCCGCGCCGCCGGCCGATGCGGTTGCGCAGCTGCCAGCCGTAGTGGGTGGTGACGGCCTGCCCGATGGAGGCGAGCACGATGACCACCACCACGGCGACCACCGACGACGCCGTGCCGGGGGAGACGTGCTGCAGCACCAGGGGCAGCAGCTGCACCGCGACCAGCCCGCCGCCGAGGAAGCCCGCGACCGAGAGGACGCCGACCACGAAGCCCTGCCGGTAGCCGGACCAGGCGAAGCCGACAGCGGCGACGATCAGCAGTACATCCAGGACGTTCACCCGGACACCCTCCCACGGCTCTCCTCGCGCGGTGGGCGTTCGGCCCATGCACTGACTCCCCCGCCGCAGTCCCCATCATGCCCCGGGCATACGTCACGCCCACGTCCGCGGTTCACGGGGGCCGGACCCGCGGGCCGTCGCGGGGGAGGTGCGCGGGCCCGCACGAGGGAGGCGCGCGGGCCGCGCCGGGGTGGGCAGACAAGTTGCTCCGAGCAACTAAATGTGCTAAAACGAAAATGGTGCGAGAAGACTCGACCTCCCCCGCCCCCATGACCCACCGCCAGATCCTCGTGGTCATGGTGGGGCTCATGCTGGGCATGTTCCTGGCCGCGCTCGACCAGAGCATCGTCGGCACGGCCATGCCGAAGATCGTCAGCCAGTTCAACGGCCTGGACCACATGTCCTGGACCGTCACGGCGTACCTGCTGACCTCCACCGCCTCCGTCCCGCTGTACGGCAAGATCTCCGACCAGATCGGCCGCCGCCCCGTCTACCTCTTCGCCATCGTGATCTTCCTGGTCGGCTCCGCGCTGGCCGGCATGTCCCAGAACATGGGGCAGCTGATCGGCTTCCGCGCCGTCCAGGGCCTCGGCGGCGGCGGACTGATGTCGCTGTCGCTCGCGATCATCGGCGACGTCATCCCGCCCCGCGACCGGGGCCGCTACCAGGGCCTGTTCGGCGCGGTCTTCGCCGTGTCGAGCGTGGCCGGCCCGCTGCTCGGCGGGTTCTTCACCGACCACCTCAGCTGGCGGTGGATCTTCTACATCAACCTGCCGGTCGGCATCGTGGCGCTCTTCGTGGCCGCCACCGTGCTCAAGATCGACCAGCGCAAGCAGAAGCACGCCATCGACTGGACGGGCTCCGCGCTGCTGGTCGGCGGCGTCACCGCCCTGCTGCTGGTCACCTCCTGGAGCGGCACCGCCAACGGCTGGACCTCCGCCACCACCCTGCTGCTGGGCGCGGCCGGCGTCGTGGCGCTGGTGCTCTTCGCCCTGGTGGAGCGGCGCGCCGCGGAGCCGGTCATGCCGCCGCACCTCTTCCGCAACCACACCTTCTCCCTCACCAGCGGGATCGGCTTCGTCGTCGGCCTGGCGATGTTCGGCGCCATCATCTACCTGCCGATCTACCTGCAGGTCGTGCGCGGCGACTCGCCGACCGGCTCCGGCCTGCGCATGATCCCCATGATGGTCGGCATCCTCGGCGCCTCGATCATCTCCGGACGGGTGATCAGCAAGACCGGGAAGTACAAGGCGTGGCCGCTGGTGGGCACCGCCGTCACCGTCGTCGGGCTGGCGCTGCTCTCGCGCCTGCGGCTGGACACCTCGATGTGGCTCCTGGGCGCGTTCATGGTGCTGATGGGCATCGGCCTGGGCTGCGTGATGCAGGTGCTGGTCCTGGCCGTGCAGAACTCCGTCGAGATGAAGGACATGGGCGCGGCGACCGCCGGGTCGATGTTCTTCCGCTCGATCGGCGGCGCCTTCGGCACCGCGATCTTCGGCACCGTCCTCACCAGCCGGCTCAACCACCACATCGCCGAGGGCATGGCGGCGGCCGGGATCAGGACGCAGGGCGGCGGCCTCGCCTCCGGCGGCCAGGAGAAGCTGACCTCCGGCGGCCGGGCCGCGATCGAGCAGCTGCCCGCGCAGGTCCAGGACGTGGTCCTGAACGGCTTCGTCAAGGCGCTCGACGACCTGTTCCTGGTCGGCATCCCGTTCGTGGCGGTCGCCTTCGTGCTGTCGCTCTTCGTCCGCGAGGTGCCGCTGCGCGGCCACGGCGGGCCGGGCGCGGACCAGGCCGAGGCGGTCCCCGTCCCGGTCATGGAGTAGCGGGCCGGCCGGTACCGGCGTCCCCCCGGGGGGCGGGCACGGGTCTCCGTGCCCGCCCTCCGGCGTCGGCGGCCCGGGGCCAGGCCGGGCCCGACCAGGACCCGGCGGCCCCGGGGCCCGGCCGCGCGGCGGGTCAGCCGCGCGGCGGGCCGCCGCGGAGCCGCTCGTGCTCACCGACCGCCAGGCCGAAGGCCTCCTCGGAGAGCCGGACGACGCGGGAGGTGTCCCAGGGCCGCTCCAGGCCGCTGTGGTGCAGCACCCGGTCGATCACCCCGGCGGTGAACCCCCACACCACGCGCCCGGCGACCAGGAAGGCCGGGCCCGTGTAGCCGCTGGGGTGCCGCAGCCGGGCCCGGTTGGCCGGGTCGGTGAGGTCGGCGACCGGGACGCGGAAGACCGAGGCCACCTCCGCCGGGTCGACCGCCGCGACCGGCGACGGCTCCCGCCACCAGCCCAGCACCGGCGTCACCACGAAGTCGCTGACCGGGATGTAGAGGTCCGGCAGCACCCCGAACACCTGGATGCCGTCCGGGTCGACACCCGTCTCCTCCCGGGCCTCGCGCAGCGCGGCGTTGACCGGGCCGTCCCCCCGCGGGTCGCCGTCCTCCGGGTCCAGCGCGCCGCCCGGGAACGAGGGCTGGCCCGCGTGCGAGCGCAGCGACCTGGCCCGCTCGATGAGCAGCAGGTCCGGGCCGTGCGCGTCCTCGCCGAAGAGCACCAGCACGGCGGAGCGGCGGCCCCCGTCCGGCGGCGGCAGGAAGCGGCTCAGCTGGTGCGGCTCCACGCGCTCCGCGGCGTCCCGGACCGGCAGCAGCCAGCCGGGCAGGCCGTCCCGCTCGACCGGCGCCGTCACGACTCCCCCGCCGCGTCCGGTGCGGCCGTGTCCGGGGTGGCCCCCCCGGCTGCCGAGCCGATCGCCGCCGCCTCGCCCGGGTAGTCGGCGGGCGGCCTGAGCCGCTGGCCGGGCTGGCCGCCCTTCTCGTACTTCAGCAGCTTCCGCGCCTTCTCCGGGTCGGTCTCGCCCTCGCCGTAGGAGGGGCAGAGCGGCGCGATCGGGCAGGCGCCGCAGGCGGGCCGGCGGGCGTGGCAGATCCGGCGGCCGTGGAAGACGACCCGGTGCGAGAGCATCGTCCACTCGCTCTTCGGGAAGATCTCCGCGACCACCGCCTCGACCCGCTCCGGGTCGGTCTCGTCCGTCCACCCGAAGCGGCGCGCGAGGCGGCCGAAGTGGGTGTCCACCGTGATGCCGGGGACGCCGAAGACGTTGCCCAGCACCACGTTGGCGGTCTTGCGGCCGACGCCGGGCAGGGTGACGAGGTCCTCCAGCCGGCCGGGCACCTCGCCGCCGAAGCGGTCCCGCAGCTCAGCGGACAGCCCCAGCAGCGACCTGGCCTTGGCCCGGAAGAAGCCGGTCGGCCGGATCAGCTCCTCCAGCTGCTCCGGGTCCGCGGCCGCCATGTCGTCCGGCGTCGGGTAGCGCGCGAAGAGGGCGGGCGTCGTCTGGTTCACCCTCAGGTCGGTGGTCTGGGCGGAGAGCACCGTGGCGACGAGCAGCTGGAAGGGGTTCTCGAAGTCCAGCTCGGGGTGCGCGTACGGGTACACCTCGGCCAGGGCGCGGTTGATGCGCCGGGCCCGCCGGACCATGCCGAGCCTGGTCTCCTTCCCCGGGGCGGCCTTCGGGGCCGCCTTCGCGGCCTTCTCTGGGCCGCGTCCCGGCGCGCTCCGCGCCCCCGCCCCGGACGGCGCGGTCTCCGGTGCGGCGGCGGTCCTCGGGACCGCGGGGGTCTTCGGCGCGGGGGTCTTCGGCACCCGACCAGCCTACGGCCCGGCGCCGACGGCGAGCGGCGAAGCCGTCGATCCGCCCCGGTGGCGCCCTGCACGACCCCCTTCCTCATATGATCGGTACTGAATGCGTCATCCTTGTGATTGATCGCACTGTTTTCCCGTCGTGCATGATGGGGAGCCGGACGTACCCGGCGGAACAGGAGGACTCCCGTGGACGACGTTCTGCGGCGCGCGCCGCTCTTCGCGGCTCTCGACGACGAGCAGTCGGCGGAGCTGCGTGCCTCGATGACCGAGGTGACCCTCGCGCGCGGCGAATCGCTCTTCCACGAGGGCGACCCCGGCGACCGTCTGTACGTGGTCGTCGAGGGCAAGATCAAGCTGCACCGCGCGTCGCCCGACGGCCGCGAGAACATGCTGGCCGTCCTGGGCCCCAGCGAGATGATCGGCGAGCTCTCCCTCTTCGACCCGGGCCCGCGCACGGCCACCGCCACCGCGCTCACCGAGGTGAAGCTGCTCGGCCTGGGCCACGGCGACCTGCAGCCGTGGCTGCACGCCCGCCCCGAGGTGGCCATGTCGCTGCTGCGGGCCATCGCCCGCCGGCTGCGCAGGACCAACGACAGCATGTCCGACCTGGTCTTCTCCGACGTGCCCGGCCGGGTCGCCAAGGCGCTGCTGGACCTCTCCCGGCGCTTCGGCGTGCAGTCGGAGGAGGGCATCCACGTGGTGCACGACCTCACCCAGGAGGAGCTGGCCCAGCTCGTCGGCGCCTCCCGCGAGACGGTCAACAAGGCCCTCGCCGACTTCGCCGGCCGCGGCTGGCTGCGGCTGGAGGCCCGCGCGGTCATCCTCCTCGACGTGGAGCGCCTCGCCCGCCGGTCCCGCTGACCCGGGGCCGCCCGCACCCGACCGGTGCGGGCGGGAACCGGTGCGCGGCGACCGCACGCACCGGACAGGACTCGTGCCGGACAGGGCGCATGCCCGGCGGAGCACACGCGGCCCGGACACCGTGCGGTGTCCGGGCCGCGGCGCGTCCGCGCTCAGATGAGGCCGTGGTCCTCCAGGTACCGCAGCTGCGCCCGCACCGAGAGCTCGGCCGCCGGCCACAGCGACCGGTCGACGTCCGCGTACACGTGCGCCACCACGTCCGCCGCGGTGCGGTGGCCCGCCTCCACCGCGGTCTCCACCTGCGCGAGCCGGCTCGCCCGGTGCGCCAGGTAGTAGTCCACCGCGCCGAGGGCGTCGGCCAGCACCGGCCCGTGGCCGGGCAGCACCGTCGCCACCCCCTGCTCCGCGGCGAGGGTGCGCAGCCGGCGCAGCGAGTCGAGGTAGTCGCCGAGCGTGCCGTCCGGGTGGGCGACCATGGTGGTGCCCCGGCCCAGCACGGTGTCGCCGGTGAGGACGGCGCCGTCGGTGGGCAGGTGGAAGCAGAGCGAGTCGGAGGTGTGGCCGGGGGTGCCGAGGACCCTCAGCTCCAGGCCGCCCGTGGTGACGGTGTCGCCGTGGTGCAGCCCCTCACCGCCCAGGCGGTGCGCCGGGTCCAGGGCGCGCACGGGGGTGCGGGTGAGCTCGGCGAAGCGGGCGGCGCCCTCGGCGTGGTCGGCGTGGCCGTGGGTCAGCAGGGTCAGCGCGACGCGCTTGCCGAGCTCCTCGGCGGTCCGCACCACGGCCCGCAGGTGGTCCTCGTGGAGGGGGCCTGGGTCGACGACGACCGCCAGGTCGGAGCCGGGCTCGGAGAGGATCCAGGTGTTGGTGCCGTCCAGCGTCATCGGGGACGGGTTGGGGGCGAGCACGCAGACGGCCCGCTCGGTGGCCGGGCCGCCGATCCGCGGCAGCGGGGCGCCGGGGAGTATGCCGGTCACCGCGCACCGCCCCCGGCCGGCGGGAAGATGCCGTCGAGCGTGAGGTGCTCGTGGCCGGGCCAGCGCACCGTCACCCGGTCGCCGTCGACGGCGGTCTCGGCCATGACCGGGTCCAGGCGGCGGTCGCGGGAGGCCGCGAGCGCCGCCGCCGGGGTGCCCAGCGGGGCCAGTTCGCGGAGCACGGTGACGGTCGGCGGCAGCATGCCGAGCCGTCCCTCCTCGAAGCCGGCGACCGCCGCGGCGGGGGCCGTCCAGACCACCCTGTCCGCCTCCCCCGTGGCGTCCGCGGCATGCTGGCCGCCCGGCAGCACCGCCACGAAGAACCAGGTGTCGTAGCGGCGCTCCTCGAACTCCGGCGTGATCCAGCGCGCCCAGGCGCCCAGCAGGTCGCTGCGCAGCACCAGGCCGCGCTCCCGCAGGAAGGCGGCGAAGGAGGTCTCGTGGGCCTCCAGCGCCGCGCGGGCCGCCCGCCACTCCTCCCCCGAGGTGTCGGCGACCACCGAGCCGGCGTCCGGGCCCGCGAGCAGGACCCCGGACTCCTCGAAGGTCTCCCGCACGGCCGCGCAGACCACCGCCTGCGCCGCGGCCGGGTCGGTGCCCAGCCTGCGGGCCCACTCCCCGGGCGGCGGACCGGCCCAGTCGACGTGGAGGTCGGCGTCGCGCGGGTCCACGGCGCCGCCGGGGTAGGCGTACATCCCGGCGGCGAAGGCCATCGAGGCGCGGCGCCGCAGCAGGTACGCCTCCATGCCCGGGCCGGCGTCCCGCAGCAGCACCACGGTCGCGGCGCGGCGCGGGACCGGCGGCTCGTACGCGCCGGCCGCGAGGGCCCTGATCCGGTCCGGCCACGACGGCGGCATCGCGGCGGCTGCGGACGGGCCGCCCGCCGTCCGGCCGTCCGCGCGCCCGCCGCCCGTGCGTCCGCCGCCCATGCGCTGATCACCCATGGGCGGATGCTACGGCCCCGCGCCCGAAAAGCGAACGGCCGCACTGCGGGGCCGCCCGCCGGACGCGGGGCCGGGAGGACTGCGGTGGGGGGTTCAGCCGGCGGAGACCCGCACCTGGATCTCGACCTCGACCGGCGCGTCCAGCGGCAGCACCGCCACGCCGACCGCGCTGCGGGCGTGCACCCCGGCGTCGCCGAGGACCTCGCCCAGCAGCTCGCTGGCGCCGTTGACGACCCCGGGCTGGCCGGTGAAGTCGGGCGCGGAGGCGACGAATCCGACGACCTTGACGACCTGCTCGACCCGGTCCAGGTCGCCGACGACCGACTTGACGGCGGCCAGCGCGTTGAGCGCGCAGATCCGGGCCTGGGCCTTGGCCTCCTCGGGGGTGACCTCGGCGCCGACCTTGCCGGTGTGCTCCATCGTCCCGGCGACCAGCGGCAGCTGACCGGAGGTGAACACGAAGTCCCCCGACCGGACGGCCGGGACATAGGCCGCGAGCGGGGGGACGACCTCGGGCACGGTCAGGCCGAGCTCGGCGAGGCGCCGCTCCACCGCGCTCACGCCTGCTTCTCCCGCTTGAGGTAGGCCACCAGCTGCTCGGGGTTGTTCGGCCCCGGCACGACCTGCACCAGCTCCCAGCCGTCCTCGCCCCAGGTGTCCAGGATCTGCTTGGTCGCGTGCACCAGCAGCGGCACCGTCACGTATTCCCACTTGGTCATGGGGCGACTCTAACGGCTGCCGCGCCCCTCCCTCGCGGCGCACCCGCCGCGCGGGCGGGGGCGGGAACCCGTCCGGACCCCGACCCGGCCTCCGCCCGGACACCCGTCCGGACACCCGTCCGGACGCCTGTGAGGTCAGACACAAAAGGCTGCAAATCCCTCCTCGTCCCCGGGCTGTCCCTGCATCCGCCGGGTGCGCTGGCTACCCTCGCAGCGTGGGCACTCCCCCGCCGGGCAGGGGTCCGGCGGCCAGGGATGCACCACGCGGACGATTCGGACGGAGCCGGCGGGATGAGGTCGAGCATGGCGGACACGCCGGAGGCGGGCCCGGACTGGGAGGGCGTCCGGCTGCACGTGGTCAGCGGCAAGGGCGGCACCGGCAAGACCACGGTGGCCGCCGCCCTGGCCATCGCCCTGGCCGCCGAGGGGCGCCGCACCCTGCTGATCGAGGTCGAGGGGCGGCAGGGCATCGCCGAGCTGTTCGGCATCGCGGCCCTCCCCTACGAGGAGCGGAAGGTCGCCTCCGTCTCCCCGGCGCAGCTGGGCCTGGAGGGCGCCGGCACCGGCGAGGTGTTCGCGCTGGCGATCGACCCGGAGCAGGCCCTCCTGGAGTACCTGGAGATGTTCTACAAGCTCGGCCGGGCGGGCAAGGCCCTGCGCAAGCTGGGCGCCATCGACTTCGCGACCACCATCGCGCCCGGCCTGCGGGACGTGCTGCTCACCGGGAAGGCGTGCGAGGCGGCCCGGCGCAAGGGCCCCGGCGGCCGCGCCTACGACGCGGTGGTCATGGACGCCCCGCCGACCGGCCGCATCACCCGCTTCCTCAACGTCAACACGGAGGTCGCGGGCCTGGCCCGGTTCGGCCCCATACACAACCAGGCCCAGGCGGTGATGCGGGTGATCCGCTCGCCCGAGACCGCCGTCCACCTGGTGACCCTGCTGGAGGAGATGCCGGTGCAGGAGACGGTGGACGGCGTCGGCGAGCTGCGGGAGGCCGGGCTGCCGGTCGGCGGCGTCGTGGTGAACATGGTCCGGCCGCCGGTGCTGGACGAGGCGGCGGTGCGGGCGGTCGACGGCGACCACCGCGAGGAGGTGGCCCGGGCCCTCGTGGACGCCGGGCTGGGCGGCCGGTCCCGCAGCGCGACGGGGGTCCGCGCCCACGTGGAGCCGCTGCTGGACCCGCTGCTGGACCAGGCCCGCGAGCACGCCGAGCGGGTGCTGCTGGAGCGCGGGCAGCGCGCCGACCTGGAGCAGCTCGAGCTCCCCTCGTACGAACTGCCGCTGCTGGGCGGGGGCGTGGACCTGGGGGGCCTCTACCGGCTGGCGGCCGAACTGAAGCGGCAGGGGGCGGCGTGAGCGCGCAGGCGAAGGGCCGGGCCAAGGCGGGCGCGACCGGACCGGACCGGACCGGGACGGACCGGACCGGGACGGCGGAGAAGAGCCCGGCCGGGCTCGCGGACCCCTCCCTCGACGTCGACGCCCTCCTCGACGACCCCGACACCCGGATCATCGTGTGCTGCGGCTCCGGCGGCGTCGGCAAGACCACCACCGCGGCGGCGCTGGGGGTGCGCGCGGCCGAACGGGGCCGCCGCGTCGTGGTGCTGACCATCGACCCGGCCCGGCGGCTGGCCCAGTCCATGGGCCTCAGCGAGCTGGACAACACCCCGCGGCCGGTCAAGGGCGTCGCCGGCGACAACGGCGGCGAGCTGTTCGCGATGATGCTGGACATGAAGCGGACGTTCGACGAGATCGTCCTCGCCCACTCCGACCCGGAGCGGGCCCGGACCATCCTGGAGAACCCCTTCTACCAGTCCCTGTCGGCCGGCTTCGCCGGCACGCAGGAGTACATGGCGATGGAGAAGCTCGGGCAGCTCCGCGCCCGGGACGAGTGGGACCTGATCGTCGTCGACACCCCGCCCAGCCGCTCGGCGCTGGACTTCCTGGACGCGCCCAACCGGCTGGGGTCCTTTCTGGACGGGCGGTTCATCCGGGTGCTGACGGCGCCGGCGAAGGTCGGCGGGCGCGGCGCGATGAAGTTCCTCGGCGTGGGCATGGGCCTGGTCACCGGGGTGCTCACCAAGGTCCTGGGCGCCCACGTCCTGACGGACGTGCAGACCTTCGTCGCCGCGCTGGACTCCATGTTCGGCGGCTTCCGCGAGCGCGCCGACCGCACGTACAAGCTGCTGCAGGCGCCCGGCACGGCGTTCCTGGTGGTGGCGGCGCCGGAGCGGGACGCCCTGCGGGAGGCGGCCTACTTCGTGGACCGGCTCGCCGCCGACCGCATGCCGCTCGCCGGCCTGGTGCTCAACCGGGTGCACACCACGGGCGCCCCGCAGCTCACGGCGGAGCGGGCCCTGGCGGGCGCCGAGACGCTGGAGGAGAACGGCGCGGAGCAGGACCCCGACGGCGCCGACGGCTCCCCCGGGTCCTCCGGCTCCACGGGTGCCCCGTCCGCCTCGGCCGCCGAGGCGGTGGCGGCCGGTCTGCTGCGGCTGCACGCCGAGCGCATGCAGGTGATGGCGCGCGAGCGGAGCACCCGGGACCGCTTCGTCTCGGTCTACCCGGACGTGCCGATCACCGAGGTGGCCGCGCTGCCCGGCGACGTCCACGACCTGGACGGGCTGCGGGAGATCGGGACGCGGCTGGGGCGCACCCCGGCCTGACCCGGACGGCTCGGCTGCCCGGAGGCTCGGGCCGCCGGGCCGCACGCCGTCGGGCGTACCGCCGTCCGGCGGGGTCCGGCGCACGGCGCCCGGCCCGGCCGGCGGTGTGGCGACGGGGCCGCGTCCCCCTCCCGGGCCTGCCCTGGCGGCCGGGGGCGGACTGCAGCCCCGTACGTGCGCGGTCCGGGCTCCCCCGGTCCGTGCTCCTCCGGGGCGGCCCCTCCGGGCCCGGCCCCTCCGGCCGGGCCCCGCCCGGTCCGGCCCCCTGCGCCCCTGCGGCTCAGCCGGCCTGGGCGAAGTCCGGAGCGCCGGTGCCCACCGACTGCTCGTACTCGGTCCGCGCGGTCTCCAGCAGCCTGCGCCACGAGGTCACCGTGGGCCTCCGCCGCAGCAGCGCCCTGCGCTCGCGCTCCGTCATCCCGCCCCACACGCCGAACTCCACCCGGTTGTCCAGGGCGTCGGCCAGGCACTCGGTGCGCACCGGGCACCCGCTGCACACGGCCTTGGCGCGGTTCTGCGCCGCCCCCTGAACGAACAGTTCGTCCGGATCAGTCGTGCGGCAGGCGGCCTGCGCACTCCAGTCGTCAACCCAGCTCATGCTGGCGCCGTCCTCTCCCGAATCGAGGCTCCCCCACGGCGGCAACGGCATATTCACCGCTGCCAGTTGAGGACGTTACGGAAGAACGGCAGGTTGCAACAGCCCCTCGCGGCCCAATCTCGAATGGCCCGAACGGACTATGCGTACCGAGGACGTCACTCGCCGGAGTGACAGCAGCCAGGGGGCGCGGCACCGGGCCGACGGAGGCTTCGGGGACCTCCGACCGGCCGGCCGGACCTGGCACATGACCGCGATCCGGTCAAATCTCATCACCCACAAGAGTGAGAGCCCAGGCATCGCGGAACTTGTCGCAACCTTGTGACAAGCCTAAGCGAACATATGGCCAGCTGTCCGGGATTCGCAGCACGTAGTCTTCTCCCCATGGCACAGAAGCGCTCGGGCTCCCCCCTGGACAAGGCCAAGCTCGCCGTGGCCTTCGCCGGCGCCAGCGTCCTGGCAGGCGTCCTCACCGCAGGACTCGCCCTCCCGGCGGCCGGCGCGCTGGGCATCACCGCGAAGAACACCGCGGAGAGCTTCGAGAGCATCCCGGCGGACTTCAAGACGCCGACGCTCTCGCAGGCGTCCTACATCTACGACGCCAAGGGCGGTCTGATCGCCAAGGTCTACGACCGCGACCGGACCATCCTCAGGCTGAACGACATCGCCCCCGTGATGCGGCAGGCCCAGGTCGACATCGAGGACGCCCGCTTCTACCAGCACGGCGCCATCGACCTGAAGGGCGTGCTCCGCGCCCTCACCAAGAACGCCGAGTCGGGCAACGTCCAGGGCGCCTCGACGCTGACCCAGCAGTACGTGAAGAACGTCTCGATCGAGCAGGCGGGCGACGACAAGGAGAAGTTCCTCCAGGCGACGCGCCAGACCATGGGTCGCAAGATCCAGGAGCTGAAGTACGCCATCAAGATCGAGGAGGACCTCACCAAGGACCAGATCCTCACCAACTACCTGAACATCACCTTCTTCGGGAACCAGGCCTTCGGCATCGAGGCGGCCGCCAACCGCTACTTCAGCAAGCACGCCAAGGACCTCACCCTCCCCGAGGCCGCCATGCTGGCCGGCCTGGTCCAGAACCCCGCGGCGTACGACCCCACGCAGCACCCGCAGGCCGCCAAGGACCGCCGCGACACGGTGATCCGCAGGATGGCGGAGCTGAAGCACATCACCGAGGACCAGGCGCAGAAGGCCGTCGCCACGCCGCTGCGGCTGAAGTACTCGCCGCCGCAGAACGGCTGCATCACCGCCCAGAAGGGCATGGGCTTCTTCTGCGACTACGTGCGCAACGTGATCAAGACCGACCCGGTCTTCGGCAAGGACAAGGCCGCGCGGGCGAAGCTGCTCTCCCGCGGCGGCCTGAGGATCTACACCACCCTCGAGCCCAAGGCCCAGGCCGCCGCCCAGAAGGCCGTCACCCAGCGGGTGCACGCGAGCGACCCGGTGGCCTCGGCCGTCGCCATGGTGAAGCCGGGCACCGGCCGGATCCTCGCCATGGCGCAGAGCCGCCCGTACGGCCTCGACGCGAACAAGCACCAGACCCAGGTCAACTTCAGCGTCGGCAACGACCTCGGCACCGGCGGAGGCCAGCCGGTCGGCTCCACGTTCAAGCCGATCACGGCGGCGGCCGCCATCGACGGCGGCATCCCGGCGACCCAGGTCCTCCCCTCGCCCAACAAGATGCCGTACCCGAACATGTCCACCTGCGCGGGCCAGTGGGTCAACACCGACGGCTCGGTCGTCCCGAACGAGAGCAAGGACGAGAAGGGCCCCTACGGGATGCAGGAGGCGATGAACAAGTCGGTCAACACCTACTTCGTCCAGCTGGAGGAGAAGATCGGCCTCTGCCCGGTGAAGAAGATGGCCGACAAGCTGCACCTCGGCGTCCAGGCCAACGGCAACAAGCTGCCGCAGGTCGGCTCGACCACCCTGGGCGTGTTCAACTTCTCGCCGCTGCAGATGGCGAGCGCCTACGCCGCCTTCGCCTCCCGCGGCACCTACTGCACGCCGGTCGCCATCACCGCGATCACCTACGGCAGCAAGCGGCTGGACGTGCCGAGGACGAAGTGCACCCAGGCCATGTCCGAGAGGACCGCCGACACCCTCAACACGCTGCTGCTCGGCGTGACCCAGGACGGCACCGGCACCAAGGCCGGCCTGCAGGACCGGCAGAGCGCGGGCAAGACCGGCACCACCGACGGCCGCCTCAACGCCTGGTTCACCGGCTACACCCCGGACATCGCCGCCTCGGTGTGGCTGGGCGACCCGCTGCAGAAGCGGTCCATGCGCAACATCACCATCGGCGGCACCTACTTCCCCAGCGTCTTCGGCGCCGACGGCCCCGGCCCGATCTGGCGGCTCGCCGTCAGCGGGGCCCTGGTCGGCACCCCGGCGAGCTCCTTCACCACCGTCGACATCCCGAAGCCGCAGCCGCCGCAGGACAAGGGCGGCAAGCCCGGCAAGCCTGGCGACCCGAAGGGCGGCGGCCTGACCGTCGCGGGGACCGTCAACGGCGGGGTCACCCTGCCGCCCGGCTTCATCGGCGGCGGCAACGGCCGCGCCGGAGGCGGCAAGGGCGGCGGCGCGACCGGCCCCTGAGGCCCCGGCGTCCGGCGGCGGACCGCCGCCGCCCCGCACGACGGAGGGGGCACCCCGGAATCCCGGGGTGCCCCCTCCCTGCTTCCTGCGGCTTCCCGCCTCCGCCGCGCCCCGGCACCCTTGTTGCGGCGAGCGGCGAGCGGCGAGCGGCGAGCGGCGAACGGCGAACGGCGAGCGGCGCGCGGTGGTGGTGAGCGGTAGGCCGCTGTGCCGTACGCGTCCGTGCCGCAGTGCGACCGGTCCGGCCGGCCGACCGGGGCCGGGTCAGCCGGCCAGGGCCCGCTTCACGGCGGCGGCGACACGGCCGCCCTCGGCGCGGCCCGCGACCTTCGGGTTCACGATCTTCATCACCGCGCCCATGGCGCGCGGCCCCTCGGCGCCGGCCGCCGCAGCCTCCCGCACCGCCTCGGCGACGAGGGCCGTCAGCTCGTCGTCGCCCAGCTGCTGCGGCAGGTAGCCGGCCAGCACCTCGCCCTCGGCCTGCTCGCGGGCGGCCGAGTCGGCGCGTCCGGCCTGGGCGAAGGCGTCGGCGGCCTCCCGGCGCTTCTTGGCCTCGCGCGTGATCACCTTGAGCACCTCGTCGTCCGAGAGCTCGCGGGCCTCCGTACCGGCCACCTCGGCGTTGGTGACCGCCGTCAGGGTGAGCCGGAGGGTCGACGAGCGCAGCTCGTCGCGGGCCTTGATGGCAGCGGTCAGGTCCTCCTGCAGCTGCTTCTTGAGCGTCATGCCCCACATTGTGCCCCCGCCGCACCGGCACTGCGCTCGATTAACGCGGCGGCGCACAACCATCGGGGCGCACGGGGCGTCCTACCTCGAGAAATGGTCCGATCATCGGACCATATTCACCCATTCTGCCCGCATTGCCCCGCCTCGAACCGCCCCTCCTCGAAACGGAGAGCCCATGAGATCCGGTCGCACCGGAGTCCGCCGCCTGGCCGTCGCCCTGGCGACGGCCGCGGCCACCGCCCTGGTCGCCGTCCCGGCCGCCACCCCCGCCCAGGCCGCCGGCGGGCCGTCCGGCATCGGCGCCAAGGGCGCCGTCCTCATCAACTCCTCGGACGGCAAGGCCCTCTGGGGCATATCCGCCGACACCAGCCGGCCGATGGCCAGCACCACCAAGATCATGACAGCCACCGTGGTGATGACCTCCAAGGGCCTGAACCTGGACCGCCTGGTCACCATCAAGAAGGAGTACCCGGCCTACGTGGCCGCCAAGGGCGGCTCCTCGGCGGACCTCCGCGTGGGCGACCGGCTCACCGTCCGCCAGCTGCTCTACGCGATGATGCTGCCCTCCGGCTGCGACGCCGCCATGGCGCTCGCCGACACCTTCGGCACCGGGACGACCGTCTCCGCCCGCACCAAGAACTTCATCGCCAGGATGAACGCCAAGGCCGTCTCGCTGGGCCTCAAGGGCACCCACTTCGACTCGTTCGACGGCATCTCCAGCACGGGGAGGAACTACACCACCCCCCGCTCCCTGGCCCTGCTCGCCCGCTATGCGATGACCGCCAGGACCATCCGTACGGTCGTCGGCAGCACCAAGACCGTGCAGAAGGCCACCAACGGCCGCACCTACACCTGGTACAACACCAACAAGCTGCTCGGCGCCTACTCGGGCGCGGTCGGCGTCAAGACCGGCACCAGCACCCCGTCCGGGCCCTGCCTCGTCTTCTCCGCCACCCGCAACGGGCGCACGGTGGTCGGCGTCCTGCTCAACGACACGAACAACCGCTTCACGGACGCCGCCAAGATCCTGAACTGGACCTACGGCGTGACGCAGTCGGCGGGCACCACCTTCGTGCCGCGCCGCCTGCCGGCCGGCGTCCCGACCGACTGACGCACCGCCCCGTCCGACGGACCCCGCCGGGGCCGGTCCCGCACGCGAGCCGCGCGGGACCGGCCCCGGCGCCGTACGCCCGGCCGCCCCGCCCCCGGCCCCGCGGTCGGTCCCCGCACCCGTCCCCGCGGTCCGTCCCGGCCCGCCCGCACACCCGGCCCTCGCCCGCACGCACTGACGTGCCGTCTGCGACCATGGACCGATGCGACCGCTGTACGCCGTACCCCTGGGAATCGCCGCCGCCGGCGCCGCCTGCCTCGCCTACTCCGCGGGCTACGAGGTGCGTGCCTTCCGCCTCCGCCGGATCGAGGTCCCGGTACTGCCGCGCGGGGCCCGGCCGATGCGCGTCCTCCAGGTCTCCGACATCCACATGGTCTCCGGCCAGCGGAAGAAGCAGCGCTGGCTGCAGGGGCTGGCGGCGCTCCGCCCCGACCTGGTGGTCAACACCGGGGACAACCTCTCCGACCCCGAGGCCGTCCCGGACGTCCTGGACGCGCTCGGCCCGCTGATGGAGTTCCCCGGCGCCTACGTCTTCGGCTCCAACGACTACTACGGCCCGGTCGCCAAGAACCCGCTGCGCTACATCGGCGCCCGCCTCTCCGGCGACCACGGGCTCAACGCGGCCGACGGCAGCGCCCGCCGCGGGATCACCGGAGCCGTCCACAACCCGTGGGAGCAGCTGCGCGACGGCTTCGACGCCGCCGGATGGCTGAACCTCACCAACACCCGCGGCCGCCTCAAGGCCGGCGGCCTGGACATCGCCTTCACCGGCCTGGACGACCCGCACATCCGGCGCGACCGGTACGCGGAGGTGGCGGGCGGCCCCGACGCCTCCGCCGACTTCTCGATGGCCGTCGTCCACGCCCCCTACCTGCGGGTCCTGGACGCCTTCACGGCCGACGGCTACCCCCTGGTGCTGGCCGGCCACACGCACGGCGGCCAGGTCTGCGTCCCCTTCTACGGTGCGCTGGTCACCAACTGCGACATCGACCCGGGGCGGGTCAAGGGCCTCTCCACCCACGCCGCGTCCGGCCGCAGCGCCTACCTGCACGTCTCGGCCGGCTGCGGCACCAACCGCTACACGCCGGTCCGCTTCGCCTGCCCGCCGGAGGCCACCCTGCTCACCCTGCTGCCCCGCCCCTGACCTGCGGCGCAGCACCGCGCCCCGCCGTCCCGGAATCGGATTTCGTCTCCCGCCAGCGGTCCGGTAGAGTACTACTCGTCGCGCCGGAGACGGCGCGACACCGGGGTGTAGCGCAGCTTGGCAGCGCGCTTCGTTCGGGACGAAGAGGCCGTGGGTTCAAATCCCGCCACCCCGACCCAGGAAAGTGCAGTTCAGGGCCGGTGCTCTCGCGAGAGAGCACCGGCCCTGACGCGTTTCACGGCCGGTGGGGGCTGGCCCGGGGGCTGATCATGAAATCCGGCCGCCCCCGCGGAGCCGTGCCGCACGTAGCCGGCCTCCCGGATCGCCGCCTCCACCCGGGCCAAGGTCGCCGGCGCGAGCGACCCGGGACGGTTCAGCACGTTGGAGACGGTGCCGGTGGAGACATCCGCCCGCTCGGCCACCTACCGCAGCGTCGCGCCCCGGCCGCGGCCCGCGCCGTTGGCGGTGCCGAAGCCGCTGAACACGTACGCCCGCCCGTGGCAGGGGCACGTAGAAAAGGGGCCCGGCGGGCAAGCCCCACGACCGTGCCACCGGCCGCTCCCGCCGAGGACCGAGCACCAAGGTCTGCCGGGCCGCAGACGGGAACTGCCGGCTCCAGGGTCAAGAAACCGGCAGTGCGATGCTGTCGATCGCGGCGTCGGCGATTCGGTTCCTGGTCTTCGCGTCGACCCCTGCCTTGGCGAGCGCTTCGAGCCCGCGCTGCGTGGTGAGGATCAGTCCGCCGAGCGCCTCGGCGTCGGTGGCCGGATCCACGTGCCCGGCGCGCTGCGCCTGCTCGACAAGTCGGCGGCAGCTGTCGAGCAGCACTTCGTACGCCGCGAGTGACCTGGTCGCGATGGCGTCGTTCTCCGACGCCAGTTCGGCCGTGGCCTTGGCCAGCAGACAGCCAGGCCGACCGGTGTGGTTGTCCGGCACTGTGAGCCATTTGCGGAGGCGGTCGAGGGCCTGGTCCTCCGGGCCTTCGAGCAGGGCGGCGGCACCCTCGTCGGAGTTTGCGCAGTACTCCTCGAATATGCGCTGGAACAGGGCCTGCTTGTCGCCGAACGCGCCGTAGAGGCTTCCCTTGCTGAGCCCTGTCGCGCGGGAGAGATCGTCGACCGAGGTGCCGTGGTAGCCGGTCTCATTGAACTGCCGGTGCACAGTGGCCAGGACGTCTTGCTCGCTGAACTTCCGTGGTCGCCCCATGCCTCCACGGTACGCCGTTCTGAACCACCGGTCCAGATATTCTGGACGTTCGGTCCAGAACCTGTTATTGTGGACCGCATGTTCAGAACTAGCACTTCACCCGACACCACTGAGTTCGCAGGAAAGCGCGCGATCGTCACGGGAGGCACTCGCGGGATCGGCGCGGCGATCGTGCAGCGGCTGCTCGACGGCGGCGCGACCGTCGTCACCACGGCGCGCAACGCCTCCGACGAGACGCCGAAGGCCGCCACCTTCATCCGAGGCGACATCAGCACGCTCGCGGGCGTGCAGGCATTCACCGCGGCGGCGCTCGACGAACTCGGCGGCGTCGACATCGTGGTCAACAACGCGGCCGCGGCACGCGCCCACATCGGGGGCCTCTCGTCCATCCCCGATGAGGAATGGATCGACGCGCTCGACCTCAACTACCTGTCTGCCGTGAGGGTCAACAACGCGCTGCTGCCGGCGCTGCGCGAGGCCGGGTCGGGCAGCGCGATCGTCAACATCTCCTCGGGAGCGGCCCTCACGCCGCCGCCGCCGCTGGCTCACTACGCTGCCGCCAAGGCCGCCCTCAGCGCTTACAGCAAGGCGCTCGCTTCCGAGCTCGCGCCTGCCGGAATCCGCGTCACCACGATCGTCCCTGGCAACGTGCTCACCCCGGGCGCCGACGCGATCCGCCAGAACTTCGCCGATGCGATGGACGTCCCGCTTGCCGCCACCACGGCGGGCGTCCCTCTGGGTCGTCCCGGAGACCCGCGCGACATCGCCGAGGCCGTCGCCTACCTCGTATCGGACCGGGCCCAGTGGGTCACCGGAGTGAGCCTGACCGTCGACGGCGGGGAACTCCCCCTCGTCTAGCTAGAGGAACGATCGCGCTGGAGCGAGGTCCGGGGGCTGTACGGCGGCTGGGGCGCGAAGGCACGACCCCCGACGCCCCACCCGTTCCAACGAGTCCCAAAGCCCTGAGCAGCACATCCACGGATCGCTACAGGTGGGGCACAAGCCGGGATGCCATCGGGACGAAGAGGCCGTGGGTTCAAATCCCGCCACCCCGACCCAGGAAAGTGCAGTCAGGGCCGGTGCTCTCGCGAGAGAGCACCGGCCCTGACGTATTTCACGGCCGGTGGGGGCCGGCCCGGGGGCTGATCATGAAATCCGGCCGCCCCCGGGGGCCCCGGGACGCTCCCTCAGCAGCGCGTCCAGCACGGCGACCGGCGAGCCCGGTGAGAGCCGGCGGTGCTCCTCCAGCGACTCCTCCCACCTCTCGGTCAGCCCGTCCCGCACCTGAGGCGCCATGGCGTCCAGGAGTAGCCACGAAGCGGTATGCCCTGACCTGCCGCCAAATTTTTCTGGTGCGGGGTGCATCCGGGTGTGGGGAGGTGGCGGAAGCAGGGCCTGACGGTCACCGGGACCGTCGCTACCGAGTCTTCCAGGGAGTCCCCATGAGCATCACGACGGCAGTGCGGGTCCGTTCCGCGGTGGCGGTCGCCGCGGCGGCCGTGGTGGTCGCGGGCGTCGGCGCCGCGCCGGCGTCCGCGCACGGACCGGCCTCGGTGCGGGTGAAGTCCGGCACCACCAAGGTGACCCTGGCCCCCGCCGTGACCCGCGCCCTGCTGAAGGCCGGCATCCTGCCGGTCGTCACCCGCCCCGGCCACGCCGGCCTCGCCTTCGGCGGCGGCCAGGCCACCCTGACCGCGTCCTTCCCCGTCACCGGCGGACGGCTGACCCCCTCCCCGCTGGGCGGCACCATCGAGCACCGCGGCGGCCTGCGCTTCGTCAACCTCCACAACGGCAAGTCCCTGGAGGTCCGCGACTTCGTCATCGACCTCAAGCACGGGAACCTCACCGGCCGCGTCGCCGGCACCCGCACCCGGGTGCCCGTCTTCACCCTGGACCTGTCCAAGGCCCGGGTCCACCTCGGCAAGCACTCCGCCACCGCCTCCAACGTCGGCCTCAACCTCACCAAGACGGCCGCCGGCGCCCTGGACGCGACCCTGAAGACCAAGGCGTTCGCCGGCGGCCTCAAGGTCGGCACCGCCACCACCAACCCCCGCTTCTGACCCGCACCCCCACACAGCCCTCGGGACGGGCCGCCGGTCCGAGCGGCACCCGCCGCACGGACCGGTGGCCCGCAGCCTTCCCGGGTCCTCGCGGGGGCTGTGTGGGGGCTGGGGAGCGGAGATACCGCCCCGGCCGATCCAGCCTTTCCAACGAATCCCGAAGCCCTGGCCAGCACCTTCGTGGTTCGCTGCAGACGGGGAGAAGACCGGGACGCCATTCGGGACGAAGAGGCCGTGGGTTCACATCCCGCCACCCCAGCCCAGGAAAGTGCAGTTCAGGGCCGGTCCTCCGCTCAGGGGGCCGGCCCTGAGCCGTTTCCCGGGACGGTCGGGAAGCCGAGAGCCCCCGGTGTTCCTCCCGGACCTCCTCGTCGAGCTGCGCGCAGGGCACCGACGCGCCTCTCCGGGCGCCTGCCGCCGACCTGCCGCCGACCTGCCGCGGACCTGCCGCGGACCTGCACCGGACGCCCTCACGGCCCCGGGCCCGGCCACGCTCCTCCGGTTCCCGCCGCACCGTCCGACGGGCCCACCGAGCACGGTTGCAGGGGTGTGCCGCCGGGCCTCTACTGGAAGAGGGGGCCCGACGGCCCATCCCGCCCAGGCCCCCGACCGAGCACGGCGCGCGGCACTGCCGCGGCGCACCGGGAGGAGCCAGGAGGCGCCCCCGCCGGCTCGCCCCGGTCCGAGGTGTGGCGACACTCCGTGCTGCCCGTCCCTGAGGGAGAGGAACGCGGACATGGCATCCACGGCCACCGACAACCGTCCCGCGCAGCGACTGCGTCACGACCTCGCCGACGTGGCGTCAGGAATCGTCCAGGCGGCCACCGCCACCGGCCGGGCCACCGCGGCAGCGGTCCGCCACCCCGGCGCGGCGGTGGGCCGCGCGAGGCAGGTGACGCGGTCCGTCCCCGCGGCGTGGCGCGCGGCGAAGCCCTCGCTGACCGGCCGCGTGGACGACTGGCGGCACGAGTACGCGTACGCGCTGGGGCAGGAGGCCTTCGTCTACGGCTTCCCCTACATCTACAACGCCCGGCTCCGCCACCGCTGGGTGACGCAGGAGCCCGAGTCGGAGATGTCGCCCCACGCACCCGTGAACGTCTTCTGGCACGCGGACAAGCTCTGGGACGCCTCCGACCGGCAGGGCCTGTCCCCCAACAACGACACGCTGTACTCGTGGGCGTGGGTGGACCTGGGCGCCGAACCCGTCGTCCTCGCGCACCCCGACATGGGGGACCGCTACTTCACGTTCGAACTGGTCGCGTTCACCTCCGACAACTACGACTACGTGGGCCGGCGGGCGACCGGGCCGGAAGCCGGCGCCTTCGCCCTCGTCGGGCCGGGTTGGACGGGGGAGCTGCCCGAGGGGGTGCGCCGCACGGCGACCGCCCCCACCCCCTGGGTCCTGATCGCCGGGCGCACCCTCGTCGAGGGTGAGGACGACCTGCCGAGGGTCCACGCGCTCCAGCGGCAGTACACGTTGACGCCGCTGCACCTGTACGGCAGGAGGCGCGTCACGCTCCCGGAGCGGCGCGACGTGGCGGAACCGGTCGACGCGGCCCGGGACCCGCTGGGGCCGTGGAAGACGCTCAACGCGATGCTGGCCGAGAACCCCCCGCCGCCCCACCACGACCTGCTGCTCCGGCAGTTCGCGGAGATCGGCGTCGGGCCGGGCCTGGACGTCGAGGCGCAGCCGGAACCGGTGAAGCAGGGTCTGGTCCGCGCTGCCGCCACCGGCCTGTCCATGCTCGAACAGCAGTTGCTCAGCGGCCAGTGGGCCACCCTCGTCAACGGGTGGCGCTACCCGCCCCCGCAGATGGGCCACTTCGGCGACGACTTCCTGCGGCGGGCCGCGGAGCAGTCCCTGGTGGGCATCGCCGCCAACGACCCCGAGGAGGCCGTCTACCTGGCCGCCTTCGACGACTCGGACGGCAGGACGCTGACCACCGGCCGCTACCGCCTCCGCTTCGGGGCGGGTGAGCTGCCCCCGGTCGACGCGTTCTGGTCCCTGACCGCCTACGACGAGGACCGGAACCTGATCCCCAACCCGATCGACCGCTACTCCGTCGGCGACCGCACCCAGGGGCTGGTGACGGACACCGACGGGGGCCTGACCCTGTACCTCCAGCCGGACTCGCCGGGCCGCGAGCGGGAGTCCAACTGGCTGCCCACACCCAAGCAGGGCATCTGGTACGTCGGGCTGCGCATGTACCTCCCGCACCCCGAGGTCGTCGACGCGCGGTGGCACTGCCCGCCGATCACCCGCGTCGGCTGACGGCGGCCCGGGCCGGGCGCACCGCAGCGGCGGAAGCCGTGGTGGGCAGCCGCGCCCTGCGGTCGGGAGCCGCCCGCGGACGGCGGGCGGCTCGGGACCCGGGCGCCCGGGGCGCCCGGTGACATCCGGACAACCGCGGCCGCGGCGCACCGCGGCCGGCTGGTGGACCGGCTACCGGCGCGCATGGCTGCGCGGCGACCTGCCGGGCGCGTTGACGGCGTGGGCACTGATCGTGCCGGAGTCGGTGGCCTGCGCGGAGATCGCCGGCGTGTCACCGCAGAACGCCTTCCACGGCGCCCCGGTCGCGCTCGCCCTCCACGGCCTGCCGGGCGGGTCCCGGTTCCTGGTCGTGGGCGCGACGTCCGCCGCGGCGGTGCTGCCGGCCTCCACCGTCGCCGCGTTCGCGCCGGACAAGGGCGAGAGTCCCGCCGGGCCGGTGTCCAGGCCGGATCCCACGCCGGTCCCGGCGCTGCCCGTCCGGACGCTCACCCACCCGAAGCCCGACGGCTCACCGGGGATCGATCTCCACCTGGACCCGGCGCGGTGTCCGGGCACCCTCCTGGACAACCGGCTTCTCCGGGCGCAGACGAACGCCATGGCAGTGGAGCAGCGGTCGGGCCTCGTCGTCCCGAACTCCGGGCACTGCATCCGAGAGGAGGAGAGCTTCCTCGGCACCTGACCGGCGTCCGCGCCGCGGGGCGCGGACGGGGCAAGCGGCCCCGCCGGGGCCCCGCTCCACCCGCCGCCCCCCGCCCCCCGCCCCCGCCCCCCGCCCCGAGACATAGTGGATTGACTAATCCATAAATTGCGCTAGCCTGTTGATACGGCTCGAACCAGGGAGTTCGACATGGACCAGGCGATCGACCGCGCCATGGATCTGCCCTGGCGGAGCCGCGGCCACGTCGGGACGTCCCTGCAGGACCCGCTCAAGAAGCTGCCGGCAGGCAGTGGCAGTTTCCACGCGGGCTTCGACACGAAGGAGGATCTGCACCCGCGCTCTCTCGAGCGCCCCACCGCTCCCCGGGCAGCGGCACGGAGAAGATCTTCAAGGAGACCGCCGGGCCCAGGCCCGCGGTCCACCGGATGCCATCCTCCCCGATCAAGGCGGACCCGGCCGACCCCGCACACGCGCGTCTCGCAGCCAACGCCTCCACGCAGCGCGGCGACCCGTCGTCGACGGTGGCCGACCGCGCCGACACCGCGGTCCGACAGGTGGAGCCCTTCACCGCCGGAGCCCTCGAGCGAGTGAAGGCGCGCGGTGGACCCTCCTCCGAGGAAAACCCGCGGGAGCCCGCCCGGTTCCTGACCACGTTCCTCCAAGGCGTCCGCATCGCCGGCCGGTCCCGCACGGGACGGCGGTTCGCCGACGACGCCCTGACCGCCGCGATGCGCCTGTCGGACCGAGCGAAGCGGCAGCCCCGGCACCGCACCGCGCCTTCCCGCCGTCTCCGGCGTACCATCGTTTTATATCGATCAATCCAGAAAGAGAACACCATGGAACTGCACCTCAAGGACAAGGTCGCCGTCGTCACCGGCGCCAGCAAGGGCATCGGCCTGGCCGTGGTCGAGAGGCTGGCCGGCGAGGGGGCCAAGGTCGTAGCGGGCAGCCGCACCTCCACCCCCGAACTGGACGCCCTGGCGGCCAAGCACGACGTCACGGTCGTGTCGGTCGACCTCTCCACCGCCGAAGGGGCCGAGCGGCTGGTCCAGCAGGCCGTGGAGAAATACGGCCGCATCGACGTCCTCGTCAACAACGTCGGCGCCGCCGAGCCCCGCGAGTCGTTCCTCAAGGTCACCGACGAGGACTGGCGGCGGATTTTCGACCTCACCTTCTTCAGCGCCGTACGGACGAGCCGCGCGGCCCTCCCCCACCTGGTCCAGGCCGGCGGCGGATCGATCGTGAACATCAGCTCGATCAACGCGAGGCTGCCCTTCCCCACGGTCGTGGACTACTCGGCGGCCAAGGCGGCGCTGACCAACCTCAACAAGGCGCTGTCCGAGGAGTTCGCCCCGCAGGGCGTCCGCGTCAACGCCGTCTCCCCGGGGCCGGTCCGCACCCCCTTCTGGACCGCTCCGGGCGCCTTCGCCGACGCCACCGCCGCAGCCGCCGGAGTCACCGCACAGGAAGCGCTCGACGTGGTCCTGCCGCAGAGCATGGGCATCAGCTCCGGCCGGATCACCGAGGCGCACGAGGTCGCCGACCTCACCCTCTTCCTGGCCTCGCCGGTGGCGGGCAACATCACCGGAGCCGAGATCATCATCGACGGCGGCCAGGTCAAGACCTTGTGACACGCCCCCGTCGGGCCAGCTCACGTCGCGGCTTCACGGCCCCCGGCCATGACGCCGGGACGCCGTACGGATCCGGCCGGCCGCGACGCCCGACACCCCGCCCTCCCCGCTCACCGCGCGAGGGCCCGTCCGTCCGCCGGTCACCCGGAACGGCACCTTCGCACACCCCCGGCGGGCCGATCGCGCAAGAACGCCCCACCCGCCACCGCCCCGTCATAGGACGCGCAGCGCTCGACCACGACTCCTGTCGAGCCCCACCCGCCCGAACCGCCTCTCCGCGGCGGCGCCCTGTCGGCAGTCGCCTGTGCGGGCGCATCTCAAATAAGTTTAAAATTCAACTTCTTGCTCGAATGGAGAACCCGACATGTCCGTCAACGACCCCATCACCCCTGAGCCGCTCCTCCAGCTCGGCCTCGGCTTCATGGCCTCCAAGACCCTGCTGAGCGCAGTGGAGCTGGGAGTGTTCACCGTGCTGGCCGGCGGCGGCCGCGACCGCGCCTCCCTCGCCGCCGAGGTGGGCCTGCACACCCGGTCCTCCGGCGACTTCCTCGACGCCCTGGTCTCGCTCGGGGTGCTGACCCGCGACGCGGACGGCGTCTACGCCAACACCCCCGCCGCGGACCTGTTCCTCGACCGCGCCAAGCCGTCGTACGTCGGCGGGATCCTGGAGATGGCCAACGCCCGTCTCTTCGGCTTCTGGAGCAACCTCACCGACGCACTCAGGACCGGCGCGCAGCAGAACGAGGTCGCCCGGAGCGGCGCCCCGTTCTTCGTGACCCTCAGCCAGGACCCGGTTGCCTGGCGCAACTTCCTCAACGGCATGAACGGTGTCAGCACCCCGCTGGCCGGCGCCCTCGCCGCCGACTTCGACTGGACCGGCCGCCGCCACGTCATCGACCTCGGCGGAGCTCTCGGCGCCGTCCCGGCCGCGGTGCTGCGCGCCAACCCCGACATCACCGGCGCCGTCTTCGAGCTGCCGCCTGTGCAGCCGGTGTTCGAGGAGTTCGTCGCCGCGCACGGCCTGACCGGCCGTCTCGCCTTCCACGGCGGCGACTTCTTCTCCGACCCGCTGCCCGAGGCCGACGTCTACGTCATGGGCCAGATCCTCCACGACTGGAACCTCGAGCAGCGCCTGGTCCTGCTGCAGAAGGCCTACGACGCCCTGCCCGAGGGCGGCACCCTCATCGTGTACGACGCCATGATCGACGACGAGCGCCGGCACAACACCTACGGCCTGATGCTGTCGCTGAACATGCTGATCGACACCGAGGGCGGCTCCGAGTACACCGTCGCGGACGCCACCGGGTGGCTCCGGACGGTCGGCTTCGCCAAGGTCGAGGCTCGCCACCTCACCGGGGGCTACTCCGCCGTCTACGCCACCAAGTAGGCGCGGGGCCCGGCAGCCGCCGGTGGTGCGGGGCATGCCGTGCGGAACCGGAGCGACCGGACCGCTCGGCATGCCTTCCGGCCATGCCTCCTGGGACGCGGACGGCTCACAGCCCGGCGCCCCGGCCCCCTCTGCCCTCCGGGGGCCGAGCCGTCGGAGCACCGCGGGTACGGCATGCCGGGCGCTGAAAGCCCGGAGCGGGCCGCCGAACGAACGAGAACGCCGGCACCGCACCGAGGGCGAGCACCCTGCGCGGATCAGGACGGCCCTGCGGAACGACGCGTCGGAGGCGTCCGCGTTCCGGTGGGCGTCCGCGCCCATGACGGTCGGCACCGGCAGCGCGGCCACCACGGCCAGGCCCGCCGGCCGCGCGGCCGCGTTGTTGACGCCGCCGGCCGTACCCGCCCGTGAGACGTCGACGGGCCCGGGCACGGTGGCGGTCAGCGGGGCGACCAGCGTGACCATGCCCGCGCCCGTGACCGGCACGGCCGGCAGACACCCCGTCAGAGGGCCGGCGCCCTCGCCGACGCGCGGCATCAGGGGCATCGCCATGGCCGGCGGCGGCGGGCCGACGGTCAGCGGGATGCGCGGCCCGATCCGGTCCTGCGGGCGCTCCAGGCCGACGCCGACCTCACCGGGCGGTTCGACCGGTCGATGGCCGGTGTCGGCTCCACCTCGCGCCGGGCCCACCGGCATGCGGCCGGCGCCCCGATCGTGCGGAGCGTGCCCCCGTCCATGCCCCCGTCCGCGCCCCCGACTTCCGGCCGCCCCTGGCCGGAGACCTCGAGCCCGTCCTCCCGGCGACCTCGCGGCGAGAGGCGCCCCCTCCGAGACCCGACCGCAGGCAGGGCCGCCGTCCCCGCCCTCCGCCCTCCGCCCTCCGCCCTCCGCCCTCCGCCCGCCGACGTCGGGCCGGGGCGGGAGGAGCCCCGGGGTGCGCCCTTCGGAGGAGTGTGCTGGGCTGGGGACAGCACTACGGGGAGCGCCGCACCTCCCGCCCGTGCCTGCACGGGGACGGTGCGGCGGCGTCATGGACGGAGAGAGCACCGACGGTGCGGTACCCGATCGCGAGGAAGCACGGTTCTCACCGGGGCGCGGACCTCCGGCCCGGGCGAGGCCGTTCGGCACCCGTGATCCGGACTGGGACGTCGGGGACGCCGGGGGTGGTGTGATGAGCGGCCAGGCTGTGTCCCGCATGGGCGGGAGACCCGGGGCGGACCCGTCGCGGGCGTCCTCCGGCCGCCTTCCCGAAGGGCACCGCCCATGCTGAGGGTGGGGACCTTCCTGCCGCCCGCCGCCCGCGGAGGGACGGCGGCGCCGCGTCCGCACACCGGCGTCGGCAGGATCCCGCCCGACGACCACGCGCTGCTCATGGAGCTGCTGGCCGGTCTCACCGACGTCGAGTTCGTCCACGACCTGGACATCCGCCGGTCCTGCATCCGCAACGGCAGGGTGCACTGCGGTGAGGTCTGCCTCAACGACCTCGACCTCTACGTCTGGCACGCCTGGATGGCTCGGGAGCCCGGCAGCTACGCCATGGAGGCCCTGCGCACGCTCAGCGCGGACGTACCGGTCGTCCCCGACCCGGTGCGCTTCTCCACCGGCCTCGACAAGTACCGGGCACACCTGCGGCTGTCCCGGGCCGGCCTCCCCGTGCCCGACACGGTCCTGCTCGACCGGCGCGACGCGGCCGCCGCCGCGCCCGTCGTCGCGGAGTGGGGCCGCGCCCTGCTGAAACCCAGGCACGGCTCCTTCGGGCACGGGGTCCTGCTGATCGAGGACCCCGCCACCCTGCGGGACCTGGCGGACTACCTGGACAGCACTCTCGCGGCGACCACGGAGAGCACCTTCCTCCTGGAGCGCTTCTACCCGAACAGCCCCGCGGACTGGATCGGCACGACCCTCGTCGGCGGCACGCTGATGTACGGCTACCGCAAGCGCAGCCACCGTTTCGCCCGCCTGTCCGCCGACGCCTGGAAGGTGTACGACCCCGAGGGGGCCGGCGGCGACGTCGACGGCTGCGAGGTCCCCCCGGTGCACGCCCGACTCGCCCGGCGTGCCCAGCAGGCCCTGGGCCTGCCGCTGGTGGGCTTCGACCTGATCCTGTCCGAGGGGCGGCCCGTCATCGTGGACGAGAACACCTTCCCCGGCCTCTACCCCGGTCTGTTCGCCGCCGCCGGGCGCTCTCTCGGCCGTGAGCTCTTCGCCCTCGTCCGCGACCTGGTCGGGAACCGTCCCGGCGGACTTGCGCGTGCCCGCCAGGACGGGACGACGGTCCGGACGGATGCGGGCTGAACGCGGGGCGGCCCGAGCGCGGGGCGGCCCGAGCGCGGGGCGGGGACAGCCGTGCCGCCGGGGCCGGCGCCGGGTGGTGGCCGGCCGGCGCCCCCGCCCCCGGGGGCAGGGCGTGCGGGGGCGGGGGCGGACTGCGGGGGCTCAGGGGCGGCGCAGGCGCACCAGCGCGTCGACGGCCTCGGCGGCGGGGCCGCCGCCCTGGTCCTGTCCCCGCGCGTGCCCGGGGGCGACGGGGCGGCGGAGGCGTTCGGCGCGCACGGCCTCCAGTCCGGCGCCGGCGAGGTCGGCGAGGACGTCGTCGGGGGTGAACAGCACGGCCGGGTCCTGCGGGCCGCCGACACCCTCGGTGAGGTTGGACGTGTCGTGGCCGATGACGAGCAGGGTGCCGCCGGGGGCGAGCGCGCGGGCGGCGTGGTCCAGCACGGTCCGCCGGTCGGCGGCGGGCAGGTGCAGGAAGCAGAGGATCACCAGGTCGTACCCGGCCGGCTCGGGGGTGTACGCGGTCGCGTCGGCGTGCACCCACGTGATGCGGTCGGCCGTACCGGGGGGCTGCGCGGCGGCCAGGCGGCGGCCGCGGTCGAGGGCGACCGGGGAGAGGTCGACGGCGGTGACCTGCCAGCCCGCCGCGGCGAGGGCGATGCTGTTGCGGCCCTCGCCGGCCGCGAGGTCGAGCGCGCGGCCGGGCGGGAGCCCGGCGGTCTCCCGCACCACCCAGCGGTTGGGCTCGGCGCCCCACACCAGGTCGGCGGCGGCGTAGCGGGCGTCCCAGTCGCGCTGGTCCATCGTGTCCTCCTGACGGGATCAAGCGAAGCGGGGCGGGGTGGAGCGGGGTGGAGCGGATTGCGGGGCGGGGGGCGGGGCGCCCGGCGGCCGCGGGCCCGCGGCCGTGCGGTGGCCGGACCGCAGGGGCCGGCCGGGCGGTGGCCGGGCTGGGTTCTCGCGGGAGGCGGGCGGTGTTCGCGCGGGAGGCGGGCGGTGTTCGTGCGGGCGGCGGGTCAGCCGGTACCGCCGGTCGGGCGGGCCTCGGCCGGGAGGGCGGCGCCCGCGGCGGGCCCGGGCAGCAGGCCGAGGGCGCGGTCGCGCTCCGTCTCCCCCTCCCGCCGCACCAGCCGGAACCACATGAAGACCACGAAGCCCGCGAAGACGAACCACTCCAGGGTGTAGCCCAGGTTCTGGAAGGCCCGCAGGGTGAGGCCGTCCCCGCCCTCGGGCTGCACGGTGGGCACGGCGGTGAGGCCGGCCGGCGCGGCGTCGGCGGCGACCCAGCCGTCGTACACGCCGTACGGAAGCACGTTGACCAGCGTCGCCGGACTGATCGTGCCGAGCTGGCCCGGGGGCAGCCCGCCCGCCACGGCGCCGGAGGTGCCGGTGCCCTCGGCGGCCTGGAGGCGCCCGGTGACGGTCACCCGGCCGGCGGGCGCGGGGGGCCCGGCGGCGGGCGGGTCCCCGGCGTGCCAGCCGCGTACCACGGCGACGGCCCGGCCGTCGCCGGTGCGCAGCGGGGTGAGGACGTAGTAGCCCTCCCGTCCCTCCACGGTCCGGTGGGGCACCAGGAGCTGGTGGGCGGGGTCGTAGCTGCCGGTCGCGGTGACGGCGCGGCCCACGGTGTCGGTGCGGACGGCGGGCGGCGTGCCGAGGACCTGCGCAAGCGGGGCCGCGGCCGCGCCGGCGGCGGGACGGCCGCCGTGGTGGGACTCCACGCGGGCCTCGAACCGGCCGAGCTGCCACGTCCCCAGCCACAGGCACGCGGTCACGGCGGTCACCGCGAGGAGGGTGGCGCCGATCCAGCGCGGGGTGAGGAGGAACCGGTACACACCCCCACGGTAACGACTGCGGCGGACGCAGGGGTGGCAGGGTCGGTCCCGGCGGGGCCACCGCGGCGTCCGGAGGCGGCGGGGCCGGTCCGGCGGACGGTCGACGCCGGGAGCCCGGGCGGTCGGCGCCGGGAGCCCGGGCGTGCGGGACGCGCCCGGGGGGGGCGGGTCGGCGGCTGCCCGGGCGCCCGGCCACCCGGGCCGCCGCGCTGTCCGACTGCTGCCGCCGTCCGGCTGCCCCGCTGTCCGGCTGGCTGGCTATCCGGCGGGCAGCGGCCCCGTGTGGTAGACGGTGCCCGTGCAGGCGCCCTCGATGGTGGCCGGGCCCACCTGCGGCCCGCCGGCGTCCGGGGTGTGGCCGAGGCTGATGCTGCTCCCCGGTGCTCCCGGTCCGCCCGCCGTGCCCGCCTGGGCCGGGGCCGGGCTGACGGCGGTCTCCGGGGTGCTCGGCGTGGCGGAGGGCGTGCCGGGGCTGCCGCTCGGCTCGGGGGTGGGGGTGGGGGAGCACACGGTGGCGTTGCCCTCCCCGGGCACCCAGCCGAACCGGATCCGGTAGGCGCTCCCCGGGCGCAGGACCAGCCGGTCCGCCCCGGCCGACGGCGCGGGCAGGCCGGAGGCGGGGTCGCCGCCGGTGTGCACGAGGATCGTGATCTTCGACGCGTCGGTGCCGACCGCCGAACGGACCTGCACCGTGCCGGCCCCCTCGACCGTGCAGGACTCGGAGGAGGAGTTGACCACGGAGAAGAAGCCGTAGACGCGGCCGGCCGCGTCGGCCGGATCGACCCCGCTCGCCCCCGCGGACAGCTGGTCGGCCCGGCAGGCGGGAGCGGCGGCGGCACTGGGCGCGCCGGTCCGCGCGCCGCCGGGCGGAAGGCCTCCCGCCGCACCGGTGGCGCTCCGTCCGGCGGTGGGGGCGCTGGATCCGGCGGGGCCGGTACCGGCCGTGCCGCCCGCACCGTCGCCGGGGCTCGGGGAGGACCCGTCGAGGGGCAGGCCGGCGCGGGGGGTGGAGTCCACGACCCGGGAGCCGGACGCGGCGGGCAGGGGCGCGCCGGTGCCGTCGGCCCGGCGGGCGGCCGACACCCGGTCGCCGCCGTCCGCACCGGTCGCCGTCCACAGGGCGGGGACGCTCGCTCCGGCGAGCAGCAGGAGCGCGGCGGCGCCGGTCCAGGCCTGGCGGCGCCGGGCGCGGCGGCGCGGCACGGCCTGCTGGATGCGCCGGAGGGCGTCGGGGGTCGGGGCGAGCCCCTCCACCGCCCGGTGGAACAGCTCGCGGACCTCGCGCTCGTCGCCGTACAGGCCGTCGCCGTCGGGGCCGTCGCCACCCGGGCCGCCACCGTCCGGACCGCCGTGGACCGGACCGTCGGGAACCGCACTCCCGCGGAGCGGCTTCGCGCGGACCGGGCCCTCGCCCACCGGGCCCGCGTGGACGGGCCCGGCACCTGCGGCGCGGCCGCCCCGGTCCGCCCCCGGTGACCCGTCACCGGAACCACCGGAGCCGCCGGAGTCGCCCGAGCCGCGCACCAGCCGGAGGAAGGCGGCGGTACCGGCGGTACCGGGGCCGTCCTCCGGCCGCCCGGTGCCGCCGCCGCGCTCGTCGCCGCTCATGCCTGCGCCTCCATGCGGGTGCGCAGGGCCGCCAGGCCCCGCGAACCGTACGCCTTGACCGAACCCACCGAGATCCCCAGTGTCTCCGCCACCTGGGCCTCCGTCATGTCGGCGAAGTAGCGCAGCACCAGGACCTCGCGCTGACGCCGCTGCAGGCCGCGCATGGCCGCCTTGAGCTGGTCGCGCTCCAGCGCCTCGTACGCGCCCTCCTCGGCGCTGGCCATGTCGGGCATCGGCTTGGGCAGCAGCCGCAGGCCCAGGATGCGCCGGCGCAGTGCCGAACGGGAGAGGTTGACCACGGTCTGCCGCAGGTAGGCGAGGGTCTTCTCGGGCTCGCGGACGCGGCGGCGGGCGGCGTGCACGCGGATGAACGCCTCCTGCACGACGTCCTCGCAGGAGGCGGTGTCGTCGAGCAGCAGGGCCGCGAGGCCGAGAAGGGAGCGGTAGTGCGCGCGGTACGTCTCGGTCAGCAGGTCGACGCTGGTGCCCTCGGAGGCCGCCTCGGCGGTCCGCACGTCCTCGCCGCGCTCAGCGGGCCGGCGCACGGCCGGGAAGGACGTGGTCACGACCGCTCCGCCGGCCGTCGCCGGGACGGGCGGCGGGGCCGGTGCGAGGGCGAGCCGGGCGGTCCGCCCGGCGGTGCCCCCGCGGGGCGCGGGGACCCGGTCGGGAGCAGCCGCGAGCAGGGGCGCCCGCCGTGCCGCACCGGCCCCCGCCAGGGCTCTGCCGGCTGCCGCCCCGACGGCTGTGCTCCGCACGCTCCGCATCTCCACCACGCCTGTTGGACACTCGACCCCCCGTCACGGTTGTGCTCTCCCGCGGACCTTCCGGTCCGTCCCCCGGATTCCCCTGCGGGACCCGCGGACGTCCCGGCCGGGCCCGCCGCCCTCCCCGCCCGGGGGTGCCGGGCGGTCGGCGCCGGGCGGGCGCCGGCTGCCGGTGGTCGCCCCACCGTAGTCGGGTGCCGGTCCGTCATGGCGACGCCCCCCTCCTGCTTCGCGTACGTATCGGTGCAGTTCCGGGGCCTATCGGGACAAAGCAGAACCCCCTCGGGAGAGTCCGGGGGACTCTCCCGAGGGGGACACGCACCGGAGGTGCGAACGGTTGCGCCGGGGGCCGGGAAACCGGCCGGGGCTCAGGAGGACAGCTCGGCCGCCACGAGCTCGGCGATCTGGGCGGTGTTCAGCGCCGCGCCCTTGCGGAGGTTGTCGCCGCAGAGGAAGAGGTCCAGCGCGCGCGGGTCGTCGATGGCGCGGCGGACGCGGCCCACCCAGGTCGGATCGGTGCCCACGACGTCGTTCGGCGTCGGGAACTCCCCGGCGCCCGGGTTGTCGTAGAGCACCACGCCGGGGGCGGTGCGCAGGATCTCGTGGGCCCGCTCGACGGTGACCTCGTTCTCGAAGACCGCGTGGACGGCCAGCGAGTGGGTGGTGATCACCGGGATGCGCACGCAGGTGGCGGAGACCCGCAGGCCGGGCAGGCCGAGGATCTTGCGGGACTCGTTGCGGACCTTGAGCTCCTCGGAGGACCAGCCGTCCTCCTTGAGGGAGCCGGCCCACGGCACGGCGTTGAGGGCCAGCGGGGCCGGGAACGGGCCGGTGTCGCCGACGGCGGCGCGCAGGTCGCCGGTGGCGGTGCCCAGTTCGGTGCCGGCGACCTTGGCGATCTGGTCGCGCAGGGTGTCCACGCCGGGCTGGCCGGCGCCGGAGGCCGCCTGGTAGGAGGCGACGACCAGCTCCTGGAGGCCGAACTCGGCGTGCAGCGCACCCATCGCCACGATCATGGAGAGGGTGGTGCAGTTGGGGTTCGCGATGATGCCGCGCGGGCGGTTGCGGGCCGCCGGGGCGTTGACCTCCGGGACGACCAGCGGCACGTCGGCGTCCATGCGGAAGGCCCCGGAGTTGTCGACCGCCACCGCGCCCCTGGCCGCCGCGACCGGCGCCCACTGGGCGGAGACCTCGTCGGGGACGTCGAACATCGCGACGTCGACGCCGTCGAACGCCTCCTCGGAGAGCGCCACGACCTCGACCTCCTCGCCGCGCACGGTCAGCCGCTTGCCGGCCGAGCGGGGGGAGGCGATGAGGCGGATCTCGCCCCAGACGTCCTCCCGGGTGGAGAGGATGTCGAGCATGACGGTGCCGACGGCGCCGGTGGCGCCGACGACGGCCAGGGTGGGCTTGCGGCTCATCGGCCGGTACCTCCGTAGACGACGGCCTCGTCGGACTCGCTGTCCAGGCCGAAAGCGGTGTGGACGGCGCGCACGGCCTCGTTGACGTCCTCGGCGCGGGTGACCACCGAGATGCGGATCTCGGAGGTCGAGATCAGCTCGATGTTGACGCCCGCACCCGAGAGCGCCTCGAAGAAGGCGGCGGTGACGCCGGGGTTGGAGCGCATGCCGGCGCCGACCAGGGAGATCTTCGCGATCTGGTCGTCGTAGCGGAGGGACTCGAAGCCGACGACGGCGCGAATCTTCCCCAGCGACTCGATGGCCTTGTGGCCGTCGGTCTTCGGCAGGGTGAAGGAGATGTCGGTGAGGCCGGTGGAGGCCGCCGAGACGTTCTGCACCACCATGTCGATGTTGATGTCGGAGTCCGCGATCACGCGGAAGATGCGGGCCGCCTCGCCCGGCTTGTCCGGCACGCCGACGACCGTGACCTTGGCCTCGGACGTGTCGTGGGCGACTCCGGAGATGATCGCCTGCTCCATCTCGCCCCCTTCGGGCTTCGTCGGCTTCTCGTTGCTCACCCAGGTGCCCACGTGGCCGGAGAACGACGACCGGACGTGGATGGGCATGTTGTAGCGCCGCGCGTACTCCACGCAGCGGTGCAGCAGCACCTTGGACCCGGACGAGGCGAGCTCCAGCATGTCCTCGTACGCGATCCAGTCGATCTTGCGGGCCTTCCTCACCACGCGCGGGTCGGCGGTGAAGACGCCGTCGACGTCGGTGTAGATCTCGCAGACCTCGGCGTCCAGGGCGGCGGCGAGCGCCACCGCGGTGGTGTCGGAGCCGCCGCGGCCCAGCGTGGTGATGTCCTTGCTGTCCTGCGAGACGCCCTGGAAGCCGGCCACGATCGCGATGTTGCCCTGGTCGAGGGCGTTGCGGATGCGGCCGGGTGTGACGTCGATGATGCGGGCCTTGTTGTGGACGGAGTCGGTGATCACTCCGGCCTGGCTGCCGGTGAACGACTGGGCCTCGTGGCCCAGGGATTTGATCGCCATCGCCAGGAGCGCCATGGAGATGCGTTCTCCGGCGGTCAGCAGCATGTCGAGCTCGCGTCCGGCAGGGATGGGGGAAACCTGCTCCGCGAGGTCGATGAGCTCGTCCGTGGTGTCGCCCATCGCGGACACCACGACGACGACCTCATGGCCGGCCTTCTTGGTGTCGGCGATCCGCCGGGCGACGCGCTTGATGCCCTCGGCATCCGCCACGGAGGAGCCGCCGTACTTCTGCACGACAAGGCCCACGTGCGCTCCTCGATCGGTGTGTCCTGCGGTCGGTCCAGTCTAACGAGCAGGACTGCACCGACGCCCTCGTTCCACATCGTGGGACACCGGTTCCGATGGGTGGGCGCAGAGGTGCCGCGGGGCGCCGCCCCGCGCCCGCCGCGCCGCCCTCAGCGGCTCCCGCCGTGCCGGCCCAGCTCGGCCGCCATCAGCGCACCCGCCTGCGCCTCCAGCTGCTCGTCGGTGAGGCCGTCGTCGTCGGTGTCCGCGCCGTCCGGCACCGCGCCCAGCGGACTGTCCAGCCGCACGTGCGCCACCAGCGACTGCAGCGCGCGCAGCACGCCGGTGCAGGTCGAGCCCCAGTTGGACAGGTAGGAGAACTGCCACCACCACATGGCCTCGCTGACCCGGCCCTCGCGGTAGTGGGTCAGGCCGTGGGACAGGTCGGCGACCACGCCCGCCAGGTCGTCGGAGATCCGGAAGGTCGCGGGCTTCTCCGGCGGCCCGTACGGGTCGAAGACCTCGTGGTACACGTCGATCGGCGCCAGCAGCGCGGCGAGCCGCTCCCGCAGCTCGTCGCCGTCCGGCTCCGGGCCGGTGTCCGGCTCGAAGCGGTCGTCGGGCAGGACGTCCTCGACCGCGCCCAGGCGGCCGCCGGCCAGCAGCACCTGGGAGACCTCCAGCAGCAGGAGGGAGACGGCGCTGCCGGGCTCGTCGCCCTTGGCGATCTCGTGCACCGCCAGCACGAAGCTGTCGACGGAGTCGGCGATCTGCACCGCGAACTCGTCGGGCCCGGCGCCGGGAGCGTGTCCGGGGGCGTCCGGGGCGGTGCGCGCGGCGGCGCGCGGGGCGATGTGCGGGGCCGCGGGCACGGGGGCGGGTACGGCGGTGTGTACGGCGTCAGACATCGAGCAGTCGTCTCCCTTCGAAGGCCCGTCCGAGGGTGACCTCGTCGGCGTACTCCAGGTCTCCTCCCACCGGCAGGCCGCTGGCCAGGCGGGTCACCTTCAGGCCCATCGGCTTGCAGAGCCGGGCCAGGTAGGTGGCGGTCGCCTCCCCCTCCAGGTTGGGGTCGGTGGCCAGGATCAGCTCGGTGACGGTGCCGTCGGCGAGCCGGCCCAGCAGCTCGCGGATCCGCAGGTCGTCCGGGCCCACGCCCTCGATGGGGCTGATGGCCCCGCCGAGCACGTGGTACCGGCCGCGGAACTCGCGGGTCCGCTCGATCGCGACGACGTCCTTCGGCTCCTCCACCACGCAGATCAGCGCGGGGTCGCGGCGCGGGTCCTGGCAGACGCGGCACAGCTCCGCCTCGGCCACGTTGCCGCAGACCGCGCAGAACCGCACCTTCTCCTTGACCTGCTGGAGCGCATGGGCCAGGCGCCGCACGTCCACCGGGTCCGCCTGCAGGATGTGGAAGGCGATCCGCTGGGCGCTCTTGGGCCCGACGCCGGGCAGCCTGCCCAGTTCGTCGATCAGGTCCTGAACAACGCCTTCGTACACGTCATGCCCTCCGTGAGCCGCCGCCGGCGGCGGACGTCCATGGCCATCATCCAACGGGAGGGGCGCCGGACACACCGTCCGACGCCCACCGAAACCGTTTCTTCCCCGGATCCGCTCAGAACGGCAGGCCGGGAATGCCCCCGCCGGGGCCGCCGAGGCCCTGGGTGAGCGGGCCCAGCCGGTCCGACTGCATCTTCTGCGCGGCGGCGGACGCGTCCCGCACCGCGGCCAGGACGAGGTCCGCCAGGGTCTCCGTGTCCTCGGGGTCCACCGCGGCCGGGGCGATGGTCAGCGCCAGCAGCTCGCCGGCGCCGGACACGGTCGCCTCCACCAGGCCCCCGCCCGCCGTCCCGCTCACCTTCGCCTCGGCCAGCTCCTGCTGGGCCTTGGCGAGGTCCTCCTGCATCTTCTGCGCCTGCTTGAGCAGCTGCTGCATGTTGGGCTGACCGCCACCGGGGAACACGGCTCACTCCTGCCTGAGGACGACGTCGTACGACGCCTCCGAGCCTACGTGCTCGCCCGGACGGGCGCGGGGCGGCCTCCGAACCGGCGGGGGCCCGGGGCGCGCCGCCCCCGGGGGCGCCGGGCGGGCCGGGCGGGCCGGGCGGGCCGGGCACGGAGCTCCCGGGCGGAGGGCGGCGGACGCTAGTCGTGGCGGATCTCCTCCAGGACGGTGGCGCCCAGCTCGCGGACGATGAGCTCCTGGCCGGAGAACGCCTCCTCGTTGAGGTCGGGGTCGTCGTCCTCCGGGATGTCGTCCTCGGGTGCGACCGGCGGCGGCGCCGCGGGGGTCGCCGCCGGTGCGGGCGCGGGCACGGCGGGTGCCGGGGTCCGCTGCGGGCCGGCGGTCGGCGCCGGGGCCGCGGGGGCGGCAGCCGGAGCCGCCTGGGCGGCGGGCGGCTGGAAGGGGGCGGCCGGCCGCGGGGCGTCGAAGCCGCCGCCTCCCCAGCCGCCGCCCCCGGAGGGCGGGGCCGGCGGGGCCGAGCCGCCGGACGGGTCGACGATGGCCTCGATGCGCCAGTCCGCGCCGAGGGTGTCGGCGACCGCCTGGTGGAGGATCTCGTCGCTCTTGCTGTTGACGAAGCTGTCGCGGGCCCCGAGGTTGCCGAAGGAGACCTGCAGCACGTTGCCGTCGAAGCCGGCCACCTGCCCGTGCTGGCTGAGCAGGATCCACGTGTAGCGGCGGCGGCCCTTCACCGCGTCGAGGATCTGCGGCCACAGCTGCCGGATCTGGGCCGCCCCCTGCTGGGCCGCGGCCGACGGCTGCGCCGCCGCGGACTGGGGCTGGTGGGGCTGGGGGGAGGCGGGCTGCTGCGCGGGCGCCTGCGGGGCGGCGGCCTGCGGGGCCGGGGCGTCCTGGGCCTGGGGCCGGACCTGCGGTGCGGCCGCGGGCGGCGGGGACGCCGCGCCACCGCCGGGCGTGAAGCTCCGCGGTACCGGCCACGCGCCCGGCGCGGAGGCCGGGGCGGGCGCCCCCGCCGGGGTGCGGGAGGGCGCCGGGGCCGCCTGCGGCGCGACCGCCGCCGGCTGGGCCTGGGCGTGGACCTGCGCGGGAGCGGCCTGCGGAGGGGCCGCCTGCTGCACGGGGGCGGGCCGGGCCTCGGCGGGCGCTGCGGCGGGGTACGCCTGCGGCGCACCCGGCGCCGGAAGGGAGCCCGGGGCCGGCGCACCCGAGGCCGCGGGCAGGCCCGCACCGCCCAGGGAGGCGCGCCGCTCCAGCTTGTCGACCCTGGCCTGCAGCGACAGCTCGTCGTCGTACGCGCCCGGCAGCATCACCCGGGCGCAGATCAGCTCCAGCTGGAGCCGGGGGGCGGCGTTGCCGCGCATCTCCGTCAGCCCGGTGTTGACGATGTCGGCGGCGCGGCTCAGCTCGGCCGGTCCGAAGGCGGACGCCTGCCGGGCCATGACCTCCACCCGGTCGGCGGGGGCGTCGATCAGGCCCTTCTCCCCCGCGTCCGGCACGGCGGCCAGGACGACCAGGTCGCGGAGCCGCTCCAGCAGGTCGGCGACGAAGCGGCGCGGGTCGTGGCCGCCCTCGACCACGCGGTCCACCACGCGGAAGACCGTGGCGCCGTCGTGCGCGGCGAAGGCGTCGACGACCTCGTCCAGCAGGGTGGCGTCGGTGTAGCCGAGCAGGGCGGTCGCCATGGCGTACGTCACACCCTCCTCCCCCGCGCCGGCCAGCAGCTGGTCCATGACCGACATCGAGTCGCGGACCGAGCCGGCGCCCGCGCGCACCACCAGGGGGAAGACGCTCTCCTCCACCCGGATGGACTCCCGGCCGCAGACCTCGGCCAGGTAGTCGCGCAGGGTGCCGGGCGGGACCAGGCGGAAGGGGTAGTGGTGGGTGCGGGACCGGATGGTCCCGATGACCTTCTCCGGCTCCGTCGTGGCGAAGATGAACTTCAGGTGCTCCGGGGGCTCCTCGACCACCTTCAGCAGGGCGTTGAAGCCCGCCGGGGTGACCATGTGGGCCTCGTCCAGGATGAAGATCTTGTACCGGCTGTGGACCGGGGCGAAGAACGCCCGCTCGCGCAGCTCGCGCGCGTCGTCGACGCCGCCGTGGGACGCCGCGTCGATCTCGATGACGTCGATCGACCCCGGGCCGCCGCGCGCCAGGTCCGTGCAGGACTGGCACGTCCCGCAGGGCGTGGGCGTGGGGCCCTGCTCGCAGTTGAGGCAGCGGGCCAGGATGCGGGCGCTGGTCGTCTTGCCGCAGCCGCGGGGGCCGCTGAACAGGTAGGCGTGGTTGACCCGGTTGTTGCGGAGGGCCTGCTGGAGCGGAGCGGTCACGTGCTCCTGGCCGATGACCTCCGCGAAGGTCTCGGGGCGGTAGCGGCGGTACAGGGCGAGGGACACGCCACCGACGATATAGGGGAGGACCGACAACCGGCGCCCCGCGTGCTCCGCGGACCGCGGCGGGTCCCGGCGGGGCCGGTGCGCGGGGGCCCGCACGGCAGGCCCCGGACGGAGGGCCCCGGGAACGACAGGACCCCCCGTGCACCCGCCAGAGCTCACCTACCCTTGCTGCCTTCCGGCCCTGGGGGGGTTCAGCGAGATGACGCCGCACGAGGGGCTGGCACCAGAGTAGCGGATCCCGGGACCGCTCATGACCGCAGCTCGGGCCCGCCGCGCGCCTCCCGGCCGGTGTGCACGAGCACCCCCGAACATCTAGTAAGCTCTCCCACGGAGGATTCGCCTAGAGGCCTAGGGCGCACGCTTGGAAAGCGTGTTGGGGGCAACCCCTCACGAGTTCGAATCTCGTATCCTCCGCCGGCAGAGGGCCCGGACCGCACCAGCGGTCCGGGCCCTCGTCGTTTCCACCGCCGCGCCGCTGCAGGCGTGGAGGGCCCGGCACCGGCGCCCCGCCGTCTCCTGCCCCGCCGTCTCCTGCCTCGGACGGCCGGCCCGGGGCGGGCCGGCCCGGGCGGGTCAGCGTGCGAGCGCGAGGACGCCCAGGGCGTACCCGTTCTCGTCGACCACGGGGGAGGCCCCCAGCATCCGGTCGCGCAGGGCGCCGTCCGCGCTGCCCAGGGAGGTCGCGGAGGAGGTGAAGGGGCCCCGGTCGTGGACGATGTCCCGCAGCCGGGTCTGCTCGCAGTACCAGGAGCCGCCGCGGTGGGCGGTGAGCTGGTCCCGGGTGACCAGGCCGGAGCACCGGCCGTCCTCGTCCTGGACGAGCAGGTGCTCGACGCGGGCGCTGATGAGGACGGACAGCGCGATGTCGACGACCATGTCGTCGCCGACCTGCGGTCCGGGCGGGGCCATGGCGTCGAGGGCCGTCAGGCCCGTGCCGTCGGTCTGCCGAGGCTGCGTCCGAACCGGTGTCACAGGGCTTCTCCTTGTCAGTGGGGCGACGGGTCGGGTGCGTGCCGTCCGGGCGGCGTCTATGCGGTGCCGCCGAGCGAGGGGCCGCGTCGGGCCCGGACGGTGCGGCCGCGCCGCCCGCGGGCCGAGGGGGCGCTGCGGCGGGGACGCTCCACGACGGGTGCGGTGATGGTCACCGGGACGCCCGAGGGGGCCTGGGCGCCCGTGATGCGGCTCAGCTCGGCCTCGCCGGAGCGGACCCGGGTGGTCTGCGGGGTGATGCCGGCGTCGGCCATCACCCGGTTCATGCCGCGGCGCTGGTCGGGGAGGACGAGGGTGACGACGCTGCCGGACTCGCCGGCGCGGGCGGTGCGTCCGCCGCGGTGCAGGTAGTCCTTGTGGTCGGTCGGCGGGTCGACGTTGACGACGAGGTCGAGGTTGTCGACGTGGATGCCGCGCGCCGCGACGTTGGTCGCCACCAGCACCGTGACGTGGCCGGTCCTGAACTGGTCGAGGGTCCGGGTGCGCTGGGGCTGGGACTTGCCGCCGTGCAGGGCGGCGGCGCGCACCCCGCTGTTGAGCAGGTGCTCGGTGAGCCGGTCGACGGCGTGCTTGGTGTCCAGGAACATGATCACCCGGCCGTCGCGGGCGGCGATCTCGGTGGTGGTGGCGTACTTGTCGGCGCCGTGCACGTGCAGGACGTGGTGCTCCATCGTCGTCACCGCGCCCGCGGACGGATCGACCGAGTGCACCACCGGGTCGGTC
This sequence comes from Streptacidiphilus sp. ASG 303, assembly GCF_020991365.1. Lineage (GTDB taxonomy): Bacteria > Actinomycetota > Actinomycetes > Streptomycetales > Streptomycetaceae > Peterkaempfera. The sequence goes on along the minus strand of NZ_JAJLRA010000004.1, from coordinate 287,549 downwards.
AGGTAGCGGCGCACCAGGAGGTCGACGTTGCGGTCGAGGGTGGCGGAGAACAGCATCCGCTGGCCTCCGGGCCGGACCTGGTCGAGCAGGGCGGTGACCTGGGGCATGAATCCCATGTCGGCCATCTGGTCGGCCTCGTCCAGCACGGTGGTGGCGACCCGGTCGAGACGGCAGTCGCCGCGCTCGATGAGGTCCCTGAGCCGGCCCGGGGTCGCGACGACGACCTCGGTCCCGGCGCGCAGCGCGTTGGCCTGACGGCCGATCGGCATACCGCCGACGACCGTGGTCAGACGGAGCCTCAGCGATCGGGCGTAGGGGGCGAGGGCGTCCTTGACCTGCTGGGCCAGCTCCCGGGTCGGCACCAGGACCAGGGCCAGCGGCTGCCGCGGCTCGGCGCGCTGTCCGGCGGTGCGGGCGAGCAGGGACAGGCCGAAGGCCAGGGTCTTGCCCGACCCGGTGCGCCCGCGGCCCAGGACGTCCCGGCCCGCCAGCGAGTTCGGGAGCGTGGCCGCCTGGATCGGGAACGGCACGGACAGGCCCTCGGCGGTGAGGGAGGCCAGCAGCGCGGCCGGCATGTCCAGGTCGGCGAAGGACGCGGCGGCGGGCAGCGCCGGGGTGGTGGTGACCGGGAGCGCGAACTCCCCCCGGAGCGCTGCGGGACGCCGCCCGGAGCCGCCGGGACGGCCCGGGGAGCCCGGGCGGCCCGGGGCGGGGGAGCCGAAGCGGTCCCCCCTGCCGGAGCCGGGGAAGCCGGCGGACCGGGTGCGGGAGTAACGGTCGTCCGTGCGAGCGGTGCGGTTCATGGAGAACCTTCCTCGATGCGGCGCGTTTCGAGGAATTCCCGGCGTCCGATGACGGCCGGGAGGATCGCAGGAACGAGCCGGGGAAAAAACGAAGACGAAGCCGGGCGGAGAAATCGCGCCGGAGCTTCGAGGGGATCGGCGTCAGCCGAGGGGAAAGGACGGCCCGGATGCCGGACCACGGGGGCGGGACGGTCCTCCGTCCGGCCGGGGCCGCGGCCGCGGGCGGATCGACGGCGGAACGCCGTCCCGCCGTCGCCCGTGGGACCGTGCCGGTCCACGGGCGTGAAAAGCAACGGGCCGGGGCCCGCACCCCAAGGTGCGGGCCCCGGCGACGTCGTGCGCGTCAGGCGGGAACGATGTTCTCGGCCTGCGGGCCCTTCTGGCCCTGCGTGACGTCGAAGTTCACCTTCTGGCCCTCCTGAAGCTCACGGAAGCCCTGGGCGGCGATGTTCGAGTAGTGGGCGAAGACGTCAGCGCCGCCGCCGTCCTGCTCGATGAAGCCGAAACCCTTTTCCGCGTTGAACCACTTCACGGTGCCAGATGCCATAGTCGATCTCCTTCGGGGCAGTACCCGGAACCCGCACTGTGCGGGGCCGGCGTCGCCGCGATGGTGCCCGGCCCGGAAAGAACGCCGGACATAAAGAAGTGCTCCCGCCGGCACAGAGGGCCGGCGGGGGCACTTGAAGTCTCTGGGAACCACAACTGCAACCGGGATTAACCGTAGCACGGAGCAGGCCAACGGGCGCGGTGAGTTTCCTCCCCCCGCCCGCCGGTCCATGAATTCTCGTCTTTCATTGCACTGAATTTCTCTTCCTGCGGCGACAGGTATTCGCACGGGGCGGGCGCGCCGCGCGGGCGGGACGGGCGGCGGCGGCCGCCCGGTCCGGGCGGACGGGTGCGGGTGGGACGGGGGTCGCCGCACGGGCGTCCGCCGGGGCCGGCCGACGGCGTCGGCCCGGTGCGCACGGCGCCGGGCCCCGCCCCTTCCCGTCCTGCCGGCGTGCATCCGGGACCGTCGGAGCGGCCCGCCGTCCGATCGTCGCCTCCTCGGGCCGCGGCTTCGGGCCGCGGCTTCGGGCCGCGGCTTCAGGAACCGGTGTCCGTGCCGGGGCCGGCGGCCTCCTGGCGCAGTTCCTCGTTGAGGCGCAGGGCCTCCTCGAGCTGGTCCTCCAGGATGACGATGCGGCAGGCGGCGTCGATCGGGGTGCCCTGGTCGACGAGTTCGCGGGCGCGGGCGGCGATGCGCAGCTGGTAGCGGGAGTAGCGGCGGTGGCCGCCCTCGGAGCGCAGCGGGGTGATCAGGCGCGCCTCGCCCACGGCGCGGAGGAAGGCGGGTGTGGTGCCGATCATCTCGGCGGCGCGGCCCATGGTGTAGGCGGGGTAGTCGTCGTCGTCGAACCGGTCGGCGGTACGCGGTTTGGCCTCTGGGGTCACTTGCACCTCTTCTGGAACTGGAACGCGTCGAGGGGCCCCGGTGCCGTGCGGCACCGGGGCCCCGAGGGGTTCAACACCATCTACATCTACCGGCGCTGTGCGCCTCTCTGTGTCCGCACGGCCGTCCGGGAGGACGGGAGTGCGGGGATCGCGGATGCGTGACCGGGGACCACCTTCCATTCCGGGGTCTGCGGTACCCGAGCGGACCAGGTCGTGGCTCGGGCGATCCTGATGGCGTCGTCCGCTCCTCTCTTTCTCATCTGTACTGGCTGGTACTGCTTCGGACTGCGGTACCGACCGGCGGCCCCTCGGGCCGCCCGGCCCGGCAGTCAGCCGCGGGACCTTCCTGTGCTTCCCGGCCCCGCGCCTCCACTGCCGTGCCGATGCACCGCGCGCGGCGGTCCGTCTCTGCCGCGCTTCGACGACTTCTGGCTACGGGAGAAACCCTAGCCGGGGCGCCACCCAATGTCTACTGCGGACACAACAGATTTTGCTGCGTCCGTGGGAGATGTCCTCTGCTGCGGGACACCGTCGCGCCCTGCAGGAAGGCCCTGCGCGCGAGGACCCGGGGGACGCGGCGGCCCGGCGGCGGTCAGCCGCCGGCGGGCGCGGCGGTGTCCCACCAGTCGGGGTGGGCGCGGTACCAGGCGACGGTGCCGGCGAGGCCCTCGGCGAAGGGGCGGCGGGGGCGGTAGCCGAGCTCGGTGCGGATCCTGGTCCAGTCGAGGCTGTAGCGCGCGTCGTGGCCCTTGCGGTCGGCGACGTGCTCCACGCGGTCGGGGCCGGCCCCGCACGCCTCCAGGAGCATGCCGGTGAGCTCCAGGTTCGACAGCTCGGTGCCGCCGCCGACGTGGTAGACCCGGCCGGGGCGGCCGCCGTCCAGGACGAGCCGGACGGCGCGGCAGTGGTCCTCCACGTGCAGCCAGTCGCGGACGTTCCGGCCGTCGCCGTAGAGGGGGACGGTGCGGCCGGCCAGCAGGCGGCGGACGAAGCGCGGGACCAGCTTCTCCGGGTGCTGGCGGGGGCCGTAGGTGTTGGAGGCGCGGGTGATCCTGACGTCCAGGCCGTGGGTGCGGTGGTAGGCGAGCGCGAGGAGGTCGGCGCCGGCCTTGGAGGCGGAGTAGGGGGAACTGGGGTCGAGGGGCGCGTCCTCGGTCCACGAGCCGGAGGGGATCGAGCCGTAGACCTCGTCGGTGGAGACCTGGACGAAGGTGCGGGTGCCGGCCCGGACGGCGGCCTCCAGCAGCGTCTGCGTGCCCAGGACGTTGGTGGCGGTGCAGTCGGCGCCGCCCGCGATGGAGCGGTCGACGTGCGACTCGGCGGCGAAGTGGACCACGGCGTCGTGCCCGGGGAGCAGCGCCGCGGCCAGGGCGGCGTCGCGGACGTCGCCGCGGACGAGGCGGAAGCGCGGGTCGCCGGCGTGTTCGCGCAGGTTGGCGGGGTTGCCCGCGTAGGTGAGGGCGTCGAGGACGGTGACGGCGTCGGGCGCGTCCGGGCCGGACAGCAGCGCGCGGACGAAGTGGGAGCCGACGAAGCCGGCTCCGCCGGTGACGAGGACCTTCACGCCGGTGAGGCCGCCTTTCGCTGTGCGGGTGGTGCGGGGGCGGTGGTGCGGGGGCGGTGGCAGGGCGGGCGCAGCCTCCGGGCGGAGGGCGGGGAGCCCGGCGGCGCCCCGTCCGGGGCCGGGTTCCGCCCCCCCACCAGCATGGACCCGGCCGGCGGGGAGCGGACGGGCACCCTCCGGAACGGGGTCCCGCCCGCGTCACCCGCCCCGCGGCGCGGCCCGGCGGACCGGTCACGGCCCCGGCCCCGAGCCCGACCCCACCCCCCTCCCCGAGCCCGCCCCGGCGGCACGACCGGCCCCGGCACGACGGCCGGATCCGGCTCCGCTACCGCCGTCGCGAACCGTCCGCGGGCTCGGGTGCGGACGCCCGCTCCGCGGGGGCGCCCAGGCGGCGGACCACGAGCACCGCCGCGTCGTCCCCGAGGCGGCCGTCCGCGTACCGGCCGAGGTCGGCACGCAGGTCGCGGACGAGGGCGGCGGGCCCGGCGGGCAGCCGCTCCGCGACGCGGTCCGCCAGCGGGTAGAAGACCCCGGCGGCGTCGCGGGCCTCGGGCACGCCGTCGGTGCAGAGCAGCAGCAGGTCCCCCTCCGCCAGGTCCGGGCACCAGGGGCTGCGCCCCGGGCCGGCCAGCGCGGTGAGGCCGAGCGGGAGGCCGGGGTCCGGGCACTCGTCCTCGGTCACCCGCGTGCCGTGCAGGAGCAGCGGCGGGAGGTGGCCGCAGGAGAGCAGCGACAGGGCTCCCCCGGGGGCGAACTCCGCGAGCAGCGCGGTGACGAAGCGCTCCGGCTGCCCGGCCTCCGCGGCCCGGCGGTTGTGGCGGACCACGGCCTGGTCGAGCCGGTCGGCCACGTCGGGGAGGGCCGCGAGGTGGTAGCCGGACTCGCGGAAGGCGCCGAGCACGGCGGCCCCGGTCTGGATGGCGTCCAGGCCCTTGCCCTGGACGTCCCCGATGAGCACGCGGGTGCCGTACGGGGACTCCACGACGGCATAGACGTCGCCGCCGACCAGGGCGTCGGCCTGGGCGGGGGCGTAGAAGCCGTGCACCTCCACGTCCGCGGTGCGCAGGGGCAGGGCCTGGAGCAGGGTGCGCTGGAGGGCCCGGAGGGTGACCCGGGCGCGCATCAGGTCGCGCTCGCGCTGGAGGCGGTAGCGGCAGACGGCGGTGCAGACGGCGGAGACGGCGACGGCCGACCCGATGGTGAGCCAGTCGCCGGGGGTGCCGCCGTAGCGCGGGGAGACGCCGTACAGCAGGACGAGCGCCAGGACGGTGAGCCCGCCGAGGGAGGCGGTGCGGCCGACGGAGCAGACGTTGGCGGCCAGTCCGGGGACGACGAGGAGGACCACGCTGATCCAGTAGTGGCGCGCGGTGGCCAGGTCGAGGGCGACGACCAGGACGACCAGGGAGAGGAGCAGCAGGAACCAGGTGGTCTCGCGGGGGTCCTGGACCGGTTCGGGGGGACGTCTGCGCACCTCACGCATGCTATGCCCTGGTGTGCACACCTATGTCCGTACCCGCGCGGCGCCCGGCCGACGGGCGGACCGGACGGTCCGGCCGACGGGCGGCCGGGCCCGGGGCGGGGGGCTCACGGGCCGTCCGGGACAGCGGGCTCACGGGCCGTCCGGCCCGGGGACCGCCTGCTCGGCCCAGATCACCTTGCCGTCCCGGGTGTAGCGGGTGCCCCAGCGCTCCGCGAACCGGGCGACCAGAAACAGCCCCCGGCCGCCCTCGTCGGTGTCCGCCGCGTACCGCAGGTGGGGCGAGGTGCTGCTGGTGTCGGAGACCTCGCAGACCAGGGCGCGGTCGCGGAGCAGGCGCACCCGGATGGGCCCGGTGGCGTGGCGGATGGCGTTGGTGATCAGCTCGCTGAGGATCAGCTCGGTGGTGAAGGCCGCCTCGTCGAGGTCCCACGCGGCGAGCTGCCGCGAGACCGCCGCGCGGACGCCCGCGACGGCCGCCGGGTCGGAGGGCACGTCCCACTCGGCGACGCGGTCCGCCGGGAGCGTGCGGGCGCTCGCCACGAGGAGGGCGATGTCGTCGCCGGGCCGCTCGGGGAGCATGGCGTCCAGGACCGCGGTGCAGACCTCCTCGGGCGTGCGGTCCGCGGCGGCGGCCAGGGTGCTGCGCAGCAGCTCCAGCCCGACGTCGATGTCCCGGTCGCGGGCCTCCACCAGCCCGTCGGTGTAGAGGACGAGCCGGGTGCCCTCGGGGAGGTCCAGCTCGGCGGTCTCGAACGGCATGCCGCCCAGCCCGAGGGGCGGCCCGGCGGGCAGGTCGGGGAAGACGACGTCCCCTCCGGGCGTCACCACGGCGGGCAGCAGGTGGCCGGCGCGGGCGAGGGCGCAGCGGCCGGAGACCGGGTCGTGGATCGCGTACAGGCAGGTGGCGCCGGTGATGGCGCCCACGCCGCCCGCGGCCTCGTCCTGGTCGATGCGGGCGACCAGTTCGTCGAGGTGGCCGAGGAGCTCGTCGGGCGGCAGGTCGAGGGCGGAGAAGTTGTGGACGGCCGTGCGCAGCCGGCCCATGGTGGCGGCGGCGTGCAGGCCGTGCCCGACGACGTCGCCGACCACCAGGGCGACGCGGGCGCCGGGCAGCGGGATGACGTCGAACCAGTCGCCGCCCACGCCCGCCTGCGCGGGCAGGTAGCGGAAGGCGACGTCGAGCGCGGACTGCTCGGGCAGCCTGCGGGGCAGCAGGCTGTGCTGCAGGGTGACGGCGACGGCGTGCTCGCGGGTGTACCGGCGGGCGTTGTCGATGCAGACCGCCGCCCGGGCCGTCAGCTCCTCGGCGAGGGAGAGGTCGTCGTCCTCGAACGGCTCGGGCTTCTCCGACCGGTAGAAGTGGACCATGCCCAGCAGGACGCCGCGGGCCAGCAGGGGCGCGGTGACCAGCGAGTGGATGCCGTGGGCGAGGACCCGGTCGGTGCGGTCGGGGTCCTGCGCCCGCCAGCCGACCGAGGAGCGCAGGTCGGGCTCCACCACGGCCCGGGCATGGCCGAAGCCCCAGCCCTGCGGGGAGGAGGGGGAGAAGCGGATCAGCTGCCCGACGGGGTACAGGGGGTGGTCGTCGCGGATCCCGCGCACCGCCACCCGGCGCATCTCGGCGCGGGCCCCCGCGTGGGGCTCCTCGCCGGACAGCACCGACTCCACGAGGTCCACGGTGGCGAAGTCGGCGAACCGCGGCACCGCGACCCGGGTCAGCTCCTCGGCGGTGCGCACCACGTCGAGGGTGGTGCCCACGTCCACGCTCGCGTCGTACAGCAGCCGCAGGCGCTCCCGGGCGCCCTCGGCGCGCCCCGACAGGGCCCGCAGCTCGGTGGAGTCGCGGAGCGTGGCGACGCTGCCGGGCGGGCCGCCGTCGCGGTCGGTGGGCCGGTTGCTGACCGCCAGCAGCCGGTCGCCGGCCAGGACCACCTCGTCGGTGGCGGTCCGGCCCGAGGCCAGCAGCTCGGCGGCGCGGGGTTCGAGGCCGAGGTCGGCGACGGGCCTTCCCTCGGCGTCGGGCGGCAGGTCCAGGAGGCGGGACGCCTCGTCGTTGGCGAGCAGCAGCCGGCCGTCGCCGCCGACGATCAGCACGCCCTCGCGGACGGAGTGCAGGACGGCGTCGTGGTGCTCGTACATGCGGGTCATCTCGGTGGGTCCGAGCCCGCGGGTCTGGCGCCGCAGCCGCCTGCTGACCAGCGCCGTGCCGGCGGTGGCCAGGGCGAGCGCGACGGCGGCCGCGCCCAGCAGGAGCGGCAGCTGGCGGTCGACGGCGCCGGAGACCTTGGCGATGGTGATGCCCGCCGACACCAGGCCGACGACGCGGCCGCCGTCCCTGACCGGCACGACCGCCTGCACCAGCGGGCCGATGGTGCCGTTGACGGTCTCGGTGACGACCCCGCCCCGGAGCGCCGGTCCGATGGTGCCGACGAACCTCTTGCCGATGCGGTCCGGATGGGGATGGGTGTAGCGGATGCCGCGGGTGTCCGTGACCACGACGAAGTCGACGCCCGACAGGGCGCGGGCCGCCTCGGCCTTCGGCTGGAGCACCGCCGTCGGGTCGGGGCCCGCCAGCGCCTGCGGCACGCCGGGCGCGTTGGCGAACGCCTGGGCCACCGCGACCGAACGGTTGCGGGCCTCCTTGACGCTGTCGTACCGGGCCTGCAGCACGAGTTCGGCGACGGCCGCCACGACGAGCAGCAGCACCACCGTCACCTGGAGCACGAAGACCTGGCCCGCCAGGCTCCGCATGCCCAGCAGCCGCCGCGGGCGGTATGCCGGGCCGCGGCCGTCGCCGGACCGCCCGGCCCACCGCCCGGCCTGCCGCTCGGTTCGCTGGTCAGGCCGAGTCCGCGGGCGCCGACCGGGGGTCGTCGGGGCCGACTGGGCCCTGGATCGGCCCGGCTGTCGGGCCATACCCCATGTCTACACTGCCTCGATCGCGGAGGCGACCGCTGAGCCGGAGGCGGGGGCGCGCCCGGCCCGGGCGGTCAGCCGGCGTTCTTGAGGGCCATCAGCAGGTGGTGGTGGCCGGGCTCCTCCGGACCGTCCTGGGTGCCCCGCCCGGCCAGCAGGACGCGCTGCCCGGGGCCCAGCAGCGAGAACTGGACGTAGGGCGCCTCCAGCGCGCCGAGCGCGTCCGCGAGGTAGGCGGGGTTGAAGGAGGCGTGGGTCGCCGGGCCGCTCAGCGCGGCCGGCAGCCGCTGGGAGGCGGTGTCGTCGTCGCCCGCCCCGGCCTCCAGCAGCAGGGAGCCGGCGGAGAAGTCCAGCCGCACCGGGCCGTGCCGGTCGGCGACCACCGCCACCCGCCGGACCGCCTCGGCCAGCGGGGCCCGCTCGGCCACGACGACGGCCGGGCCGTCCAGCGCGAACAGCCGCTCGTGGCGGGGCAGGACGCCGTCGATCAGCCGCATCGTCGCGACCGCGCCGCCGCCCTCCAGGCCCAGGACGCCGTCGTCCAGGGCGAGCCGGACCGTGCCGGCGCCCGCCAGGGCGCGCGCCGCGTCCAGCAGGCGGCGCGCCGGCACGACCACGGACCCCCCGGTGCCGGCCTTGTCGGTACCGGACCCGCTTGGGGCGGACCGGCCGGGCAGGGGCCGCCAGTCCAGGGTCCGCACGGCGAAGCGGTACCGGTCGGTGGCGGCCAGCACCAGGGTGTCGTCGTGCAGGTCGATCCGGACGCCGGTCAGGACCGGGAGGGTGTCGTCGCGGCCCGCGGCCACCGCCGTCTGCGCCACCGCGGCGGCGAGGGCGGCGGCGTCCAGCTCGCCGCACACCTCCGGCACCGCGGGCAGCGCCGGGTAGTCCTCCATCGGCAGCGCGGCCAGCCCGAAGCGGACGCCGCCGCAGGCCACGGCCAGGCGCGCACCCTCCCGTACGCACTCCACCGGGCCGTCGGGCAGCACCCGGCAGACGTCGAGCAGCCGGCGCCCGGCGACCAGCACCCGCCCGGGCTCGGCGGTGTCGGCCTCGGCGGCGGTCCGGGCGGAGACCTCGAGGTCGTGGCCGGAGACCGACAGCCGGCCGTCGGACGCCTCCAGCAGCAGGCCGCCGAGGACGGGCAGCGGCGTCCGGGCCGGCAGCGCGCGGCCGGCCCAGGCCACCGCGTCCGCCAGTGCGCCGCGCTCGATCCGGAACCTCATCAGGTGCCCTCCTGCCGTCGGATGTGCGATGGGGCGGGACGCTACCGCCCGCCACCGACAACCGGCCGGGCACGCGGGGGCCGGAGGGGTACGCCGGCGGCGCGCCCCCAAAACCCCCATAGGCGGCGAAACATGACGGACGGCATGCCCGGGGCGGTACGACCTGCCCGGGCAGCCGTCGCCGCCTTCGCGCGTCGGCGCTGGTGGGAGGCGGCCGGTGCGAGAGGTGGGGCGTCCTTGCTGCGCCGCCGCCCGCGGGAACGGTAGGCTTTCCGTGTGATCTTCAAGCGCATCGGCAACGGGCGGCCGTACCCGGATCACGGCCGGAACAGCACCCGCCAGTGGGCGGACGTCGCCCCGCGTCCGGTGCGGCTGGACCAGTTGGTGACCACCAAGGGCCAGCTCGACCTGGAGACCCTCCTCGCGGAGGACTCCACCTTCTACGGCGACCTCTTCGCCCACGTGGTGAAGTGGCAGGGCGACCTCTACCTGGAGGACGGCCTGCACCGCGCCGTGCGTGCGGCCCTGCAGCAGCGGCAGGTCCTGCACGCCCGGGTCCTCGACATGGAGTGACCCGCCCCGGCGGCGCCGGGACGGCGCCGGACGGTCCCGTACCGGCCGACGCGCGGCCGGGGGAGCCGCGGCGGCGGGCGGGGACGCGCCGCCCGGTATCGCTTTGTGCACGCTTTCGGGTGCCCCCATACTCCAAATGATGATCATTTAGTACGCTCGCGCAAGGTCGGCACTACGCTGTTGACCACGGCCTCTGCGATGCCCGCAGCCGTATCCACCTGCCTGTCCCGCGCGAGGGGGCGACCCACGGTGAGCATGTTGACGCCCCCCGGACTGAAGGGGAAGCAGTACCGGGTCACCGGTACGAGCTACCCCCGCCTGGTTCCGCCCAACAAGCGCCGGCGGCGGATCACCGCCCTGGTGTCGACGGTGCTGGCGGTGGCCCTGATCAGCTGGGGCACGGTGCAGCTGGCCGGCGTCTTCGGCGGCAAGGGCAGGAAGCTCTCCGCCGCGGCCTGCCCCGCGCCCTCCCCCTCGGCCTCCCGCGCGGCGGCCGGGACCTTCCCGGCGCCCGGCCCCGTGCCCAGCCCGAAGGCCGTCACCGTCAACGTCTACAACGCCACCGCCAAGTCCGGCCTGGCCGGGCACACGGCCGACGAGCTGAAGAGGCGCGGCTTCAGGATCGGCAAGGTCGGCAACGCCCCGGCCTCGCTGGACAAGAAGGTCAAGGAGGCCGTCCGCCTGCTCGAGGGCCGCGCCGGCAGCAGGGCGGCCGCCCTGCTCGGCGCCCACGTCACCGGGGCGAGGAACACCGCGGACGCCCGCAAGGACGGCTCGGTCGACTTCGTCATCGGCGACGGCTTCAAGGCGCTGCGCACCCCCGCCCAGGCCGCGCAGGCACTGGCCGTGCTCACCAGGCCCGCGCCGAAGCCCTCCGCCTCCCACTGCTGAACCCGGCGCGGCGGGGCCCCTCCGGGCCGCCCCGCCGGCGCCCGGACGCGGCTGCGGCCGGCCACCCCGTGCGGGGTGGCCGGCCGCAGCCGCGTCCGTGGGGCGGGGTCAGCCCGCGGTGCCGTACAGGCGGTCGCCCGCGTCACCGAGGCCCGGCACGATGTAGCCCTGCTCGTTGAGGTGGTCGTCGACCGCGGCGGTCACCACCGTCACCGGCAGTCCGGCCAGGTCCTTCTCCATCGCGGCCACACCCTCCGGGGCGGCCAGCAGGCAGATCGCGGTCACGTCGTCGGCGCCGCGGTCGATCAGCATCCGGATCGCGGCGACCAGGGTGCCGCCGGTGGCGAGCATCGGGTCCAGCACGTACACCTGGCGGCCGGAGAGGTCGTCGGGCATCCGCGTCGCGTACGTGGAGGCCTCCAGGGTCTCCTCGTTGCGGATCATCCCGAGGAAGCCGACCTCGGCGGTCGGCAGCAGCCGGGTCATGCCGTCGAGCATGCCCAGGCCGGCCCGGAGGATCGGCACCACGAGCGGCCGGGGGTAGCTCAGCCGCGTGCCGGTGGTGACGGCCACCGGGGTGGTGATCTCCACCTCGTCGGTGCGGACGTCCCGGGTCGCCTCGTACGCGAGGAGGGTGACCAGCTCGTCGGCGAGCCGGCGGAAGGTGGGCGAGTCGGTGCGCTCGTCGCGCAGCGTCGACAGCTTGTGGGCGACCAGCGGGTGGTCGAGGACGTGGATCCGCATGACTGAGACAGTAACCGAGCCCGGACACCCGTACGACCTGCGGGCGCCCCGGCGGGGGCGCCGGACGCGGCGGGCGGCAGCACCGGCGCGGCCCCGGCACCGCCCCGGCGCGGACCCGGCGGGGCCCCGGCGGGGACTTGGGGCGGTCCCGGCGGGGACCCGTCCGGCGGTGTCGATGCCGCCGGACGGGGAAAGGCTGACCGTATGAAAGGACGGGGGGCCGCGACAGGCGCGTCCCGTCCGGCCCCGTACGGGACAGCGGGCAGGCAGTGCGCGCGGATCGCAGGGGATCGCATGGCTGAGCAGAACCGGTCCGGACGGGACCGCGTCCGGCGGCGCCCCGGGGGCGCGGCCGCCTCCGGGACGGGGGCGGAGGCCGGGGGCGACGACACCCGTACGGACGGACCGGCGCCCCGCAGGGGCGCGGCCGACGGGGTCATATCCGCGGGCGGGGAGCCGGGGGCGGGCGCGCCGCGCGGGGCCGCCGGACGGCGCCAGGAGACCGACGCCGAGCGGCGCCGGCGCCGGGCCCTCTTCCTGCGCGAACTGGCCGAGGCCCGCGAGCTGCGGGCCCGCGTCCAGCCGCGCCGCACCAAGGAGCGCAGGATGCGGGAGGCGCTGCGGATGCGCACCTTCCGCATCTGACGTCCGGTCCGGACGGCGTCGGCGGCCGGGGCCGGGGGCGTGATCCGCTCCGACACGACCTGCGGGGACGCGCTGCGGAACACCCCCCGCAGTGGCAGGGTTTCTGTCACGATTCCGGTTGGGGTGCCCGAGAGGCGGGCAGCCCTGGAGCGGGGGGCGTTCTCGCAGGGCCGCCGACCCGCACCGGCTCTCCGACAGCCGAGACCATGGGAGTGTCCTGGTGGCGTACTTCGCTGCAGTGCTCGCTCGCACCGAGGACGGGTGGAGCGTGGGCGAGACCGAGCTCGACAACGTGGAAACCCTCGCCGACCTGGCCGACCTGGCACGCCAGGCCTCGGACGACGAGGAGCCCGTCCTGGTCTTCATCGAGCAGGAGGACGCGTGGTTCGCCGTCGTCCGCGTGGACGGCGAGGAGGATCCGCGGATCTTCGTGTCGGACGGCGCCGCCGCCGCCCGCAGCGCCTACGGGGAGATCGTCCTCACCGACGAGCTCGTGGGGCGCAGCCCGGGCGACGGGCTGGACGACCTCGACACCCTGGTGGCCGAACTGGACGACGAGGACGGCGCCGCGGGCTCCGCCTCCGAGGACGACGACGACAGCGGGACGGCCGCGGACCCGGACGGCGTGCCGGCCGGGCCGCTGGGCGACACCGAGGTGCTCGCCGAGTTCGGGATCACGGCCCGGGAGCTGCTCGCCATGAGCGGCGAGGGCGCCGTCCCCGGCGACGCGCTCGCCGAGATCGCCGACTCGCTGGGCTGCGCCGAGGTCCTGGAGGCCGTCCGCTGACGGACCGGGCGGGGCCCGTACGGCCGGCGGGGCCGCCGGACGAGGGAACCGACCCGCCCGCGGGCCCGGCGCAGGCCGCGTGCCCGGCACGGCCCGCGGATCGGGGCCGCCCCGGGACCCGGCCGGGCCGCCGGGTGCCCGACACTGGAGGGCATGCAGACCACGCCCCTCCCGGCCCCCGTACGCCCCGACCCGGTGCGCGACCGCTGGACCGGCCCCATGCGGCTCGCGCTCGCCGAGGCCGCCCTGGCCCCGGCCACCGGGGACGTGCCGGTCGGCGCCGTCGTCCTGGGGCCGGACGGGACGGTGGTCGGGCGCGGCCGCAACGAGCGCGAGGCGGTCGGCGACCCGACCGCCCACGCCGAGGTGATCGCGATCCGGGAGGCGGCCCGGGCCGTCGGGGAGTGGCGGCTGTCCGGCTGCACCCTGGTGGTCACCCTGGAGCCGTGCACGATGTGCGCGGGCGCCGTCGTGCTGTCCCGGCTGGACCGGGTCGTCTACGGCGCCGTGGACGAGAAGGCGGGCGCGGCGGGATCCCTGTGGGACGTGGTCCGGGACCGGCGGCTGAACCACCGCCCCGAGGTGGTGCCGGGCGTCCTCGCGGAGGAGTGCGGCGCCGCCCTCACCGCCTTCTTCGACACCCACCGCGCCGAGCCGGGCTGATCGGCCGCCACCCCGGCAATGGATTTCACCGGCGCCCGGGCCGTCCGGTAGAGTCTGTCCCGGTAGCGTGTCCGAGCGGCCAAAGGAGCACGCCTCGAAAGCGTGTGTGGGGGCAACTCCACCGTGGGTTCGAATCCCACCGCTACCGCTCTGAGCAGCAACGGCGAAGGGCCGGACGGGTACCCGTCCGGCCCTTCGCCGTTGGCTGGTCTCAATTGTGGTCTCAGTTGGCCTTCTAACCGATCGTTTCAGAATGAGGGGCGGAGGCGACGGAGGCAGACGGAGAGGGCCGGCGGGGTGCCGCGGCGATCGACGATCACATGGTGCTTGGATCCTGGGCGGCCGCGGTCGACCGGGGACGGCCCGACATGATCCCCCCTTTGAGAGCCCTGACACGGGAGCCGTCGACCGCGCAGTCGTCCATCTCCAGCAGGCCGGCACCGCGGAGCTCGGCGAGGAGCAGTGCATGCAGCCGGGGCCGGACGCCGGCCTCGGTCCAGTCCCGCAGTCGGCGCCAAGCGGTCATCCCCGAGCAGCCGACCACGGGGGCGGGGACGTCCCGCCAGGCGACACCCTTGCGCAGGACGTAGACGATCCCGGCGAGCGCGACGCGGCCGGGTACGCGCAGCCGTCCGGGGTGGCGGTGCCTGCGCTCGGGAGGCGGCGGCAGCAGCGGAGCCATGCGCTCCCACAGGCCATCCGGGACAAGATCACCGGACATCCGGCAGACCCTGCCTGCGAAGACCGCCCACTGCCAGCCGACACACCGATCTCATTCTGAGACGATCAGTAAACAGGCTAGCCTGTTCAGATACAGTCAGCCTTCCCAGTATGGTTACTGCATGACGACGATGCGAGGCGGTGCCCAGCGGCGCGAGCGCGTTCTCACTGCCGCGCTCGACGTGTTCGCCACTTTCGGGTTCCGTAAGACATCCATGGATTCGGTGGCGCAGGCCGCCGACATCTCAAGACCCGGCCTGTACTTCCTGTTCGAGAGCAAGGACGTGCTGTTCCGCGAAACGATGCGGCATGCGATGGACGGGACGATGGCGGATGTGCACGCCGCCCTCGATGATCCGACTGGGAGCCTCGCCGAACGGCTGTCGGCAGCGCTGGACGCGTGGCTCGGCCGTTATGTCGGCACCCACCTCAACCGCGGCGTGGACGCCTTGATGGAGCAGGGGCCGCAACAGTTGGGCGATCTGTATGACGAGTATCGAACCCTCATCCTGGCCTCCTTGGCGAGGGCGATCGCTGACGACGGACCGCGCAGCGATGCTGCAACTCCTGCAGACGTGGCTGATATGTTGCACGCCGCTGCAACGGGCTGGAAGTACCGCGTAAGCTCGCGTCACGAGTTCAAGAACAAGCTGGATACGGCAACTCGAATTGCCGTCGGTGGACAACCGCCCAGCAGTCACCAGCAGATCCACTGAGTCGAGAGTGGAACGGCGCGACGTCACCGGTCATCTCGCAAGGCCACGCCCGTGGTGCGGTTTTGACTGGTCGGCTTTCCTTGCCGACGGGGCCACCGGTGTCACGAATGCAGGACTCTGACGCCGCCGGGATCCCGGGCGTCACGCCCCATGGCCAGATTCGCCGACGTCCCGATTCAGAGGCCCCGTTGCCCCGTATGGAGCCGATCTTTGCGGCCGGCACCTCGAGGTCCGGCCCTGACACGGCGAGAAGCACCGACATCGCGCTCTGGTCCGCATCACCTGCCAGCCCGCAGGGATCCCACCCCATCCGACGGCACCCAAGCCCGGGCGACCCGGTGGCGGTGAGCGGTGGGATGTAATCCCGCCAGCGATTTTGAGCACGCTCGCCTGCGGCCGAGGATCAGCCTGTCGTGCGAGTAACGTGCTCCCACTCCTCGTATTCAGCCATCAGTTCTTCGAATCGACCCCTGACCAGGTCCAATCCGAAGGCGCCGACGGCCAGGTGCAGCGGAGGGGCGTCGGTGCCGGTGATCTCCACGACGGCGGCCATGGACTTGGCGAGGTCGCCGCGCACGGACGTTGCCGCGAACTCAGCCATGGCGCTGTAAGCGGGGTCATAGTCCGGCAGTCGGTTGGCCACGGGCTGGGCGTTGCTGCCGAAGTTTGTCGTGTATCCAGCAGGTTCCACGAGGGTGACGTGGATACCCAGCGGCCCCACCTCCTTGGCGAGCCCTTCGGTGAGATTTTGCACAGCGCTCTTAGAAGAGGTGTACACAGCCATCGTGGGCAAGCTGACGTGCCCTCCCATCGAGCCGACGTTGAGAATTTGTCCGGACCGGCGTTCACGCATGTGCGGCAGGACGGCTTGGATGACGAGGACCGGGCCGATGACATTGGTCTCGTACTGGGCGCGGATCTGCTGCGGGGTGACCTCCTCGAGGCCTCCGAGCTGTCCGTAGCCGGCGTTGTTCATCACAGCGTCCACTGACCCGAAGTGGTCGATCGCCGTGGAGACGGCTCGCTCGATGCTGGGCGCATCGGTGACGTCCATGCGGAGGACGAGGACCTCGTTGAGTGCGGCGAAGTGAGGGTTCGCCTTCGACGTGTCACGCATGGTGGCTACGACGTTCCACCCGCGCTCGACGTACTGGAAGACGGCCTCCTCTCCCATGCCCGAAGAGGCTCCGGTGATCAGGACTGTTTTGCTCATGCGGGATCTCCAGATTGCTGTGTGTCTCCTGACGGGAGACACCGTGCGACTTAACTTACTGAACAAGTTAAGCCGTCTTTGTGTAGCTTGCCGCACGCTCGTTCAACCGTCAAGTACAGGCGGGACTCGCCGTACATCGTGCGGAGTCCCCCCGGAGGCGTTGCATCCGGCGGCGACCGGGCTCCCGGCCGAGCCGGCAGGCCGCTATTGCCCGGCCGGGTTCATCGGCGGCGAGCCGTCTGACGTCCTGGCCCTGGCGGACGTGGTCGTGTCGCGCAGTGGGGCGGGAACGCTGGCGGAGCTGACCACGCTGGGCAAACCGGCGGTGTCCGTGCCGTTGGCGTCGGCGGCGGGAAACAAGCAGGTGCACAACACGCGGCATCCGGAGGAGGTGGGGGCACCGGTCGCGCTGACCGGCGAGGTGACGGCGGCCCGGCTGCAGGCGGCGACGGGCTCGCTCCTGGCCGATGCCCGGCCGAGGTGGGGCATGGCGGAGCGGTCCCGCGCGTCTGGCCGTCCGGACGCGGCGGACAGGATCGTGGACGAGATCCTGGCCGCCGCGGCGGGTCAGTCGGTCACCCTGGAGGCCGGCCGGCGTGGAGAGCCGTCCCTGCCTCGATGAGGACGGCGCACGTTGAACGCGTCCTGGTCCTTGACCATCGGGTCGGGTACGTCGCTGTCGCCCAGGTACAGGGTGAGCTCGGGTTGAACCACACGGGCGAGAAGGACAAGCCCGGTGCGCCGCCGGCCGCACCCCTACCCGGTCCATGACGGCCCCTACCTGTGATCACGCCAGGGCAGCGGGGCGACACACCGGACCACCGCGCTCGGGCCAGGCCTGTGCGGGCAGCGGCCCCCGGGCCGATCACGCTGACGTGTCGTCGACGCAGCGCTCCACTGATGCGCGCGGCCGCCGCGCCACTCGATCACGGCGGCTTCACCCTCGATGCCCAGCGCCGGGGCGACAGGCACAGCGTGCACCGGCTCGACCGTGAGGGGCTGCGGCGCTGGGCGGAGGAGGGGCCGGCCTTGCAGGAACTGCTGCGGTTGAAGGGCCGACGGCGTGGCCCCGTCACCCCGAAGCGCGCGCCCTGAGTGGTCCCAGTTGTGGTCTCATTCGTCGGCATCCGGGGGCGTTCGCCGGTGCCTCGCGCAGGCTCCCTGACCTGGCGGGAGAACGGTCACGGAGCCCCGCGTACAGCGGGAGGCAGACCTCGAAAGCGTATGCGGGGGCAACTCCACCGTGGGTTCGAATCCCATCGCTACCGCTCTGAGCAGGAGCGACGAAGGGCCGGACGGGTGAACCGTCCGGCCCTTCGCGTTGTCCGGCCTCCGCTCCGGTCCGGGTCGGGCCGTGCGGACCCCGGCCCCTCCCCCGCACATCCCCCCGACTCCCAGGCTTCCCCGCAACGCCGCGGCCGGCGCCGACGCCCCGGCGGCCGCCGCCGCCCGGTGACGCGGCAGGAGCCGTCACGCAGCCCCGGCCGGGCAGAGGGGCTGCACCGGGCACCCCGTTCCGCGTAGCCCCGGTCGATGCAGGATCGAAACCCCAGGGTGCTGGCAAAAAAGACATATTTCTGATATGATGTCAGATCGACCGGATAGCGTTTCCGTGGACATTCACGGCAACGTCGGGAGCGCACATGCCATCCACCGGTCGCACCTTGGCCTACCGGGACGGGAGGACTCCCCTGACGGGAGTGCTCCACCGCGACGAAGCACAGCGGGGGCCGCGGCCCGGCATCCTGCTCGTCCACGGCGGCGCGGGGCTGGACGACCACGCACGCGAGCAGGCGCAACGCTGGGCCGCCCTCGGCTACGTCGTCCTGGCCTGCGACATGTACGGCGACGGCGTGGCCGGCGACCGTCAACGGATCATGGACTGCGTGACGGCCCTGCGCGACGACCCCGCCATGCTGCTCAGGCGCACCAGGGCCGGACTGGACGCGCTCAGGGACTGCCCGGACACCGACGGGCGCTTCGCCGCGGTCGGGTTCTGCTTCGGCGGCATGGCCGCCCTGTCGCTGGCCCGGTCCGGGGAGGGGATCGCCGGCGCCGTCAGCATCCACGGCAGCCTCACCACACCGGCACCGGCACGGCCGCACGCCGTCCGCGCCAAGGTGCTGGTCTGCCACGGCGCCTCGGACCCCCACGTCCCGGCGGCGGACGTCGCGTCGTTCGCCCGGGAGATGGAGGACGCCCACGCGGACTGGCAGCTCGTCATGTACGGCGGGGCCGTGCACGGCTTCACCCACCGGCACGCCCGACCCGGCGCCGTACCCGGAGTGGCCTACGACGAGCGCGCCGACGGACGCTCGTTCGCGGACGCGAGCCGGTTCCTCGCCGAGACGTTCGGCCTTCCGGCGGCATGAGACCCCGGAGCGGCACCGCTCCCGTCTCTCCGGAGCGGCGGCGCTCCCGCCTCCGCGGTGCGGCCCCTGCGGCGTCCTCCGGGAGGGGCGGCGGGCCGCCGGCGCACTGGGGTCGGGGGGCGCGGGCGGCCCGGGGGTGGGGGCGCGGGCGGCCCGCACGGGCGCGTGGCCGGGGCGCGGCCCCCGGCGGGTGCACCCGGCGCGCCCCGGCAGGGGCCGGGCACGGGGTGCGACGGAGGGCGGCACGGGGAACGACCGGTACGTGGACCGGTGCCCGGGGCGCGGAGCGCAGGGGGGAGCGGAGCGCAGGGGGGAGCGGAGCGCAGGGGGGAGCGGAGCGCAGGGGGGAGCGGACTGCAGGAGGGGGAGCGGCTTCGGGGGGACAAGCCGCTCCCCCGGGACGGAGTCCCACAACCGGGGCCGCGTCGGGGGGAAGCCGCGGCGCCCGGTCCCACAGCGGGGGCTCCGGATCCGGTACCGGCGGGTTCCTGCCAGACCCTCGGTACACCTCCATCGTGCGCCATGGGCGGGCGCGCGGCACCCCGGCGAAGCCATCCGGACCGGGGACTTTGGTCCTTTCGGCCGCAGTCGGGGGCGCGGACCCGCCCCGGGCCGGGGCGGGCGGGGCTCCGACCGGTGCCGCCCCCGCCGCCGGATGGATAGGCTGCGGCTTGCAAGTCGTCCGGGGGAGCACGGCAGCCGCCCCGAGGCGGCCCTTCCCGGGGCCTCCGGAGCTGCCGAGGGAGCGGGACGCCCCGGTGTGCGGGGCCGCGGCAGGGAGGCGGGTCAGGTTCATGGCTCAGGCGAAGAAGATCGGCATGTATCTCCTGCTCATCTTCGTGCTGTACACGATCATCACCTCGCCGTCCCGCGCCGCCGACCTGGTGCAGGTCGGCTTCGAGGGGATCTCCGGCGCGGCCAAGTCCGTGGGCACCTTCATGACGGGTCTGATCAACTGACCGGAACACCCGGCGGTTACGGTGGCGGGGAACCCCCGTCCCCTCACGCGAGGAGCGCCACCGTGATCCGGCACCTGGTCCTGTTCAAGCTCAACGACGGCGTCGACCGGGAGCGCGACGAGCGCGTCCCGGCCGGCGCCAAGGCCTTCGAGGAGCTCGGCGCGCTGGTCCCCGAGCTGCGCGCGTGGGAGTGCGGCTGGAACACCACGCAGCGCGACATCGCGTACGACTACGCCATCAGCTGCCTGGTCGACGACCGCGAGGCACTGAAGGCCTACGCCGACCACCCGGCCCACCAGGCCGCCGCCGCGCAGTGGCGGGAGTTCGCCACCTGGGTGATCGCCGACATCGAGGTCTGAGCACCTCCCCTGGGCGGGCCCGCCGCCGTACGGGCCCGCCCCCCCGCACGGCCTCCGCGGCCCCGGGGGCCCGGGTCCCGCCGCCCACAGTCCACCAACACGCGTAAGGGCGGTGCTTGCCCGAACTACAGTCGTCTTGTGATGCTATGACCGGTTTTGCCGGATAGGGGAGAGACACCAGTCGACCCCGGCACCAGGTGGTACGGAGGGGTGGCGGGTCCGTGCGGGCACAGGGCAGCGCGCCGGACGCGGGCGCGGAGCAGGACACGGGGCAGCGGGTCCTGACGGCAGGGGCACCTGCGCCCGGGGCGCGGTCGCCCCTGGACGTCAGGACCCTCACCAGGGTGCTCTTCGAACGCCTGGCCGAGCTCGAACCGGGCACCCCCGAGCACGAGCGCGTCCGCGCCGCGCTGATCGAGGTCAACGTCCCCCTGGTCCGGTACGCGGCGGCCCGCTTCCGGGGCCGCAGCGAGCCCATGGAGGACGTCGTGCAGGTCGGCACCATCGGGCTGATCAACGCGATCGACCGCTTCGACCCGGGGCGCGGGGTCCAGTTCCCCACGTACGCGCTGCCGACCATCCTGGGCGAGATCAAGCGGTACTTCCGCGACAACGTGCGCACCATGCACGTGCCCCGGCGCCTCCAGGAGCTGTGGGTGCAGGTCAGCGGCGCCATGGAGGAGCTCACCGTGGCGCACGGCCGCACGCCGCGCATCCCCGAGATCGCCGCCCGGCTGCGGATCCCCGAGGAGGACGTGCGGGACTGCCTGGACGCCGGCCGCGCCTACAACGCCGCCTCGCTGGAGGCCGCCCAGGAGAGCGAGGGCGGACTGGCCCTGCTCGACCGCCTCGGCTACGAGGACGCGGCGCTGACGGACGTGGAGCACCGCGACATGGTGCGGCACCTGCTGGTGCAGCTGCCCGAGCGGGAGCGGCGGATCATCATGCTGCGCTTCTTCGGGAACCTGACGCAGTCCCAGATCAGCAGCGAGCTGGGGATGTCGCAGATGCACGTCTCCCGGCTGCTCGCCCGGATCTTCGCCCGGCTGCGGAGCAGCAACGCCTGGGAGTCGTGAAGGACCTGACGCGCCGCCCCCGCCCGCCGGACGGCGGGCCCCGGCGGGTCCGGGCGGCGGACGCGCGACCGTCGGCGCGTTACCGGCGCGTGACATCTTGCGACGCCGGGGTTTGCCGGGGAGCGTGGGCCGGTATTCCACTGGACGTAGCCGGGAACCGCCGCGCGGCGGACTCCGTTGGTCAGTCAGGAGGGGGTGGGTTGATGTCGGTCGACCTGGACAGCTCTGAGATCCACGGTGCGGAGGCGGTCGAGGCGGTCCCCGCGGGGACGGGCCCGGAGGCGGCGGAGGGACTGGACACCCGCACACTGTCGCGCTCGCTCTTCCTGCGGCTCGCGGACCTCGCACCCGACTGCCCCGAGCGGCTCTACGTGCGGGACACGCTGATCGAGCTCAACCTGCCGCTCGTGCGGTACGCGGCGGCCCGGTTCCGCAGCCGCAACGAGCCGATGGAGGACATCGTCCAGGTCGGCACGATCGGCCTGATCAAGGCGATCGACCGGTTCGACCCGGAGCGCGGGGTGGAGTTCCCCACCTTCGCGATGCCGACCGTGGTCGGCGAGATCAAACGGTTCTTCCGGGACACCAGCTGGTCGGTGCGGGTGCCGCGGCGGCTGCAGGAGCTCCGGCTGGCCCTCACCCGCGCCGGCGACGAGCTCGCGCAGGAGCTGGACCGCTCCCCCACCGTCGCCGAGCTCGCCCGCTGCCTGGGCGTGAGCGAGGAGGACGTGGTGGAGGGCCTCGCCGTCGGCAACGCCTACACCGCCAGCTCCCTGGACTCCACCCCGGCCGAGGAGGACGGCGACGGGCCGCTCGCCGAGCGGCTGGGGTACGAGGACGTCGCGCTGGAGGGCGTGGAGTACCGGGAGTCGCTCAAGCCGCTGCTGGCGCGGCTGCCGGCCCGCGAGCGGCGCATCATCATGCTGCGCTTCTTCGCCAACATGACGCAGTCCCAGATCGGCGAGGACATCGGGATCTCGCAGATGCACGTCTCCCGGCTGCTCACCCGCACGCTGGCGCAGCTCCGGCACGGCCTGACCTCGGAGGAGTAGGACGCCGCGTCCCGGGCCGCCACCGGCCCGGGACGGTGGTCCGCGCGGTCCGCGCGGTCCGCATGGTCCGCGTGGTCCGGGCGCCCCGGCCCCGCGTCTCCGTGGCCCGGGCCCGGCTCAGCCCTCCAGCAGGTTGGCCCGCAGACCCCGCAGCACGTCGTCGCCGAGGCCGAGGCCGTCCGCGAGGAAGCCGTCGAAGTCCGGCCAGCCCGCCTCGACCTCGGCGAAGGCGGCCTCCAGGTAGGCGGCCTCGGCGCGGTAGACGGGCAGCAGCAGCTCCGGCTCCTCCATGACCCCGCGGGTGCCGAAGGCCTCCATGATCCGCTCCACGAGGACGGCGTGGCGCTCGTTGGTGAGCAGGTAGTCGTCGAAGACGGTGTCCCGGTCGACGCCGAGCGCGGTGAGCAGCACGGCGGCGGTCCAGCCGGTGCGGTCCTTGCCCGCGGTGCAGTGGAAGAGCAGGGGCGTGCCGCCCGGCTGCGCCAGCAGCCGCAGGACGCGGGCGAAGCGGCCGCGGGCGTCCTCGTCGGTGACGAACCAGCGGTAGAGGCCGGTCATGATCGCCTCGCCGCCCCCGTCGCCGAGCAGGGCGCGCTGGGAGGCGGGGTCGCGGCCGGCGAGGGCGTCGCGCAGGGCCACGTAGATGTCGAAGTGGTGGGAGTACACCGGCAGGTGGTGCAGGGTGACGCCGTCCGGGTCCTCCGGGACGACGGTCATCGGGGTGGCGGAGTGCTCGGCGGCGTCGATCTCCGCGACGGGCAGGCCGGGCACCCGGTCCGGCCCGTTCTCCCGGACCTCGGCGAGGCCCCGCAGGTCGACGACCTGGCGCAGGCCGAGGACGCTGAGGGCTTCGAGGTCCTCGGCGGAGAGCCGGTGCAGGGCGTCGCTGCGCAGGGCCGCCCCGTGGCGGACGGTGCGCCCGTCGGCGGTGCGGTAGCCGCCGAGGTCGCGGGCGTTGAGGGCGCCCCCGAGGCCGAGGCTGCGGGCCGCGGGCCGGTCGGCGACGGCGGGGGCGCCGGAGGCCGCCTCCACGCCGGACGGGGCGGTGGCGACGGCCTCGGCGGGCGGCTGCTGGCGGTCGGTCATCGCTTCCTCCCGGGGGGTGGGGCTGATGGACTGGCGTTCGGTGGATGTTCCACGTGGAACGTCGACCGGGCTCGCGCCGGGGGCGCGCACCGCCTGGCGTGCGCCCCTCCGCCGGGCGCACGGAAGCGACCGGCGGCTCCCTGCCGGACGTGCGGCCACCGGACGTGAGGTGACCGGACGTGAGGTGACCGGACGTGCGGCCCGGGGACCCCGGCCGCGCGCCGGCCGGCCGGACTGCCGGCCGGCCCGGAGGGCGGACGGCCCCGGCCGGTCGGCCGGGGCGGAGGACCGGAGAGGCGGGTCGGGGACGCAGGTCGGGGAGGCGGAACGGTCAGGAGAAGGCGAGCCAGGCGACCGCGGCCACGACGACCACGGCGGCGATCACCACGGCGGCGATCACGCCGGTGCGGCTGCCGCCGTCGGTGCCGGTGGCGGCGGGGGTGCGGGGTTCCGGGGTGTCGACGAAAGCCCGGAACATCTGGGTGGAGGCGGCGGGGTCGATGTCGTTGTCGGCCATGGCGAGGACTCTAACGAACCCGGGGCCCCCGCGGGACCCCGGTCCCCCGGAGGAGTTGCGGTCGGCCCGACGGCGGTCCGGCGGCGCTCCGGCGAACGGTGCGACCGGGGCCGGGACCGGGTCCGGCGGGGTGAAACAACGGGCGGCGCCGATACGTTGGCCCCTGCATGACCGACAAGCGCATGGTGACCCTCGGCGGCTCCGACCTGGCCGTCCTCCCCCTCTCCCTCGGCGGCAACGTCTTCGGCTGGACCGCGGACGAGCAGCAGTCCTTCGCCGTCCTCGACGCCTACGCGGCCGGCGGCGGCAACTTCGTCGACACCGCCGACGTCTACTCGGCCTGGGCGCCGGGGAACTCCGGCGGCGAGTCCGAGACGGTCATCGGCAGGTGGATGCGGTCCCGGGGCAACCGCGACGCCGTCGTGGTCGCCACCAAGGTGGGCGCGCACCCCGAGCGCAAGGGCCTGCGGGCCGCGAACGTCCGCGCCGCGGCCGAGGACTCCCTGCGCCGGCTGCAGACCGACCGCATCGACCTGCTGTACACCCACTTCGACGACCCGGAGACCCCGGTCGAGGAGTTCCTCGGCGCGCTGGACGAACTGGTCCGCGCGGGCAAGGTCCGCCACATCGCGGCCTCCAACATCAGCCCGGAGCGGCTGGAGGAGGCGCTGGCGGCCTCCGAGCGGGAGGGGCTGGCCAGGTACGTGGCCGTCCAGCCGCACTACAACCTGGTCTCCCGCGGGACCTACGAGGGCCCCCTCGCGGAGACCGCCGCCCGGCACGGCCTCTCCGCGGTGCCGTACTTCGCGCTGGCCTCGGGCTTCCTCACCGGCAAGTACCGGCCGGGGGGCGCCGCGGTGGAGAGCGCGCGGGCGGCCGGCGCGGGGAAGTACCTGGAGGACCCGCGCGGGCCGAGGGTCCTGGAGGCACTGGACGCGGTCGCCGCCGCCCGCGGCGCGGAGGTCGCCACGGTGGCGCTGGCCTGGCTGGCGGCGCAGCCGACGGTGGCCGCACCGATCGCCAGCGCCCGCACGGTGGAGCAGGTGCCGGCACTGCTGGCGGCGGCGGAGCTGGAGCTGACGGCGGACGAGCTGGCGGCGCTCACCGCGGCGTCCGCCTGAGCGGACAGGTCCGGCCCGGGGCGGGGGCCCGCGGCGGTTCCGGCCCGGGGGCGGCCCCGGGCCGGAACCGGGCGGACGCCGGGGCGCGGGCCGGGCGGCGCGGGCCGGGCGGCGGGTGCCCCGGGGCCGGCCCGGGCGCCCGGCCGCCCCGCCTCACCTGCGCCGGCCGTCCCGCCGCGCGGACGCGCCGGGCACGCCGGCCGGGGCGACGAAGGCGACCAGCAGCTGCTCCATCAGCGCGCTGCGGGCCTGGCGGTCCAGCTCCTGGGAGGTGGCGCGCTCCAGCCGGCGCACCGCGAGCGCGGCGGCCTCCACCGCGTCGTCGACGATGACGTTCCGCAGGCCGGCGTCGAGGTCGGCCACCCGGCGGCGGCGCATGCTGTCGGCGACGTCCGGCCCGTACTCCAGGGAGAGCGGCTGGACGGAGTACACCTCCAGGCCGACCGGGAGGGCCTCCGCGGCCAGGGCGCGGGTGAGCTCCTCGCCGAACCACTGCCCGTCGCGCAGCGACGGGCCGGGCCCGTCGAAGGTGTCGCACGGCAGGAGGGCGGCGGTGCGGCTCAGCACGGCGTGGACCTGCTCGCGCAGGTAGTCCTCGTGGTCCAGCACGGAGAGGACGGCCCGGGCGGTGTCCCTGACCCGCCAGACGACGAGCAGGCCGACCCGGATCGGGACGCCCTGGCGGTCCACCGCCTCCACCGGCTCGCTGCGCCAGTGCCGGATCCGGACGTCGACGCGGCGGCGGCGCAGGACCGGGTTGACCCAGACCAGGCCGGTCCTGCGCACGGTGCCCCGGTAGTGGCCCCAGCAGGCGAGCACCCGGGCCTCGCCGCCGACGTTGGCCATCAGGCCGGCGAGCGTGAAGAGGCCGACGCAGGCGGGCAGCACGGCGAGGCGGGCGGCGGTGACCCGCTCGGCGGGGAACGCCTCCGCCGGTCCGGGCAGCCACCACGGGAGCATGCCCGCCCGGCCCAGCAGCATCTCCGCGCCGGCGGCGCAGGCGAGCAGCAGGAGGAGGGCGGCCCAGCCGGGGAGCACGACCCGCGGCAGGTGCTCCTTCAGGCCGGCGTCGGCCCGCGGCGGGCGCCGGCCGTGCACGGCGGCGGCCGCGGCTGCGGCGGCGGCCGGGGTGCCGGTGTCGACGGGGGCGGCTGCGGAGGGGGCGGGCCCGGCCGGGACGGCGGACGACGCGGCGGTGGCGGCGGACGGCGCGGCGGCCGCGGGAGGTGCCGCGGCGGGGCGCGCACCGGCGGCGGGTGCGCCGGCGAGGGGCGCGTCGGCGAGTGCGGTCCCGGCGAGGGACGCGGCCACCGTGAGGGGCCTGACGGGTGCGGGCCGGGCCGCGGGGGGCGCGCCCGGCGCCCCGGCGGCGGCGCCGGACTGCCGGGCGGCGCCGCGGGGTTCGCCGCCGTACCGGGCCGGGTCGCCGTACGGGTCCGCACCACCGTAGGGGTCGCGGACGGGGCCGTCCGGGCGGGCGGAGCGTCCGGGCGGGCCGTCGAAGGGTTCGGCCGTGCCGACGGGCGGCTCCTCCTCGGGATGCTGCGCCCGGGGGACGGAGCGCTGGAGGCTGCGGGGGATCACGTCCATGCACGGTCCTCGTGGTCTGTGGGTCCGGTTCCCCGGCCAGGGTAGGCATATAACCCATCAATTCCGGCATAGAGGAACGCTCGTGTCGCAATCGGCATCCTGCGGACCACGGTCCCGCCGGGTCCCGGCGCCCGGCGGGACGCCCTGCCGCACTCCGGGCCGCACCCCTCCACCGGCCCCGTCCGTCGGCTCCCGGCCGGGCACGGCCGGAGCACGGCCGGTGCGGGAAGACCCGCCCTCCCCGGGGACGCTCTCCGCACCGGACGGGGCCGCACACGGGCCCGCCGGATAAGGCCGGACACGGCCGGACACGGCCGCACACGGCCGGACGGGGCAGGATGGGGGCGTGACGCCCTCCACCGTGCGCCCCATCACCCCCGAGCGGCTCGCCGGCGAACTGGCGGACCGCATCACCGCCCTGCCGGGCACGCCCTGGCTGCGGGTCGCCGTGGACGGCGCCCCCGCGGCAGGGCCCGGAGCCCTCGCCGACGCCCTCTGCGCGCCGCTGCGCCTGCGCGGCCGGCCCGTGCTGCGGGTGTCCGCCGGGGACTTCCTGCGGCCCGCCTCGCTCCGGCTGGAGTACGGGCACCAGGACCCGGACTCCTACTACGACGGCTGGCTGGACTCCGGCGGGCTGCTGCGCGAGGTGCTCGCCCCGCTGGACCCGGGCGGCAGCGGCCGGGTGCTGCCCTCGCTGCGGGACGCCGCCTCGGACCGGTCCACCCGGGCCCCGTACGCGGACCTGCCCCCCGGCGGGGTGCTCCTGCTCGACGGGTACCTGCTGCTGGGGCGGTGGCTGCCGTTCGAGCTGACCGTGCACCTGGCGCTCACCCCCGGCGCGCTCTCCCGGCGCACGCCGCCGGAGGACCGCTGGACGCTCCCGGCGTACGCCCGCTACGAGGAGGAGGTCGGGCCGGCCGAGGCCGCCGACGTCGTCGTGCGCGCCGACGACCCGCGGCACCCCGCGCTGGTGGAGCGGCCGGGCTGACCCGCGCCGGTCCGCACCGCCGGGCCCCGCACGCGGACCGGCCCGCACCGGCGGGGCCGGTGCGGGCCGGGACGGCACGCGCGTGCGGGCGCACGGGCGCAGGTGCGGGCGCGGGCCCGGGGCCCCGCGCCGCCCGGGTCAGACCCTGGTGTGCGCCTGCTCGGGGAACGGCCGCTGGCCGAGCTCGGCCGTGCAGAAGGCGCAGCGGGTGGCGGCGGCCGGGATGGAGCTCAGGCACTTCGGGCACTCGGCCTTGGGCGCCTCGATGTCCTTGCGGGGCAGGAAGCGGTCGCTGAGCTTGGCGAACGGCAGCACCACCAGGAAGTAGATCACCGCCGCGATCAGCACGAAGCTGATCAGCGCGTTGAGGAAGGCGCCGAAGGGGAACCGGGTGCCGGCGACCGTGAAGTACTTCTTGCTGTAGTCGCCCACCGTGCCGGTGGCCAGGCCCATCAGCGGGGTGAGGAACGCGGTGACGAAGCCGTTGACGACGGCGGTGAAGGCCGCGCCGATGACGATGCCGACCGCGAGGTCGACGACGTTGCCGCGTAGCAGGAAGCTGCGGAAGCCCTTCACGTGGCTGCTCCATTCATGGGGGGACGGGTCGTGGGAGGACGGGGTGCGTCTGCCCGGAGCGCTCCCGGGCAGGCACGGGCCCCGGGGCATCCTTGCGGATCCGGGCGCCGGGGCGAAGCCGGACGGAGGGCCGCCCTCCGCTTCGTCCGCCCTTCAACCTGTGACCTGTAAACGACTGTCCGGAATTGACCGTACAGAGCGCTTTCTGACTCTTCATCTGCACAATCTGTTCGCAGAGTCACGGCATCGATACAGTCAGGCCCCGTGACAGTGAACCCCGATCTCATCAAGAGAAGCTTTTCGGCCGTCCAGCCCCACGGGACGGAGGTGACCGCCTGGTTCTACGACCACCTCTTCGCCCGCCACCCCGAGGTCCGCGGGCTCTTCGCCGAGCACCTGGGGCAGCAGCAGGACCGGCTGTGGGCGGCCCTCGGCGCGCTCGTGGCGAACCTGGAGGACCCCGCGGCCCTGACCCGGATCCTGGAGAACCTCGGCCGCCGGCACGCCTCCTACGGCGCCCTCCCCGAGCACTACCCGGCCGTCGGCGCCAGCCTGCTGGCCACCCTGGAGCACTTCGCGGGCGACACCTGGACCCCCGAGACCGCCGCCTCCTGGGCCGCCGTCTACGGGGTGGTCAGCAGCACCATGACCGGCGCCGCCGCGGGCGAACCGACCCCGGCCGCCTGAGGCGACCGCCCGTGGCCTTCGACCCCGCGGTCCTCCGCGACAGCTTCGCCGTCGTGGAGCGCCGTGCCGACCACGTGGCCAAGTACTTCTACGCCCACCTGTTCACCCACAACCCGGGCGTCCGCGCGCTCTTCCCCGAGGACATGGGGGAGCAGCGCGACCGGCTCTTCGGCGCGCTCACCCACCTGGTGCTGCGGCTGGAGGACCCCGGCCGGCTGACCGCCTACCTCGGCGCCCTCGGCCGCGACCACCGCAAGTTCGAGGCGCTGGAGGAGCACTACCCGGCAGTCGGCGCCAGCCTCGTGGCCGCCCTGCGCCACTTCTCCGGCCACTCCTGGACCGCCGAGGTCGAGAAGGCCTGGTGCGAGGCGTACGCGGTGATCTCGCAGGC
Source organism: Streptacidiphilus sp. ASG 303 (assembly GCF_020991365.1). GTDB lineage: Bacteria > Actinomycetota > Actinomycetes > Streptomycetales > Streptomycetaceae > Peterkaempfera. The sequence goes on along the minus strand of NZ_JAJLRA010000004.1, from coordinate 258,400 downwards.
GATGACCGACGCCGCCCGCGCGGTGCCGGCCGACGAGCCCGCCTGGTGGAACGCCCGCATCACCGGCCGGCGCAGGGCCGCCCCGGACGTCGCCGTGCTCACCCTCGCCCCCGACCGGCCGTACCCGTTCACCGCGGGCCAGTACCTCAGCGTGTGCAGCGCCCGGGCGTCCCGGGTCTGGCGGCCGTACTCGGTCGCGAACGCGCCCCGCGCCGACGGCACCCTGGACATCCACGTGCGCCGGATCCCCGGCGGGCTGCTCAGCGGGGTGCTGGTGGACCTCGCGGTCCCCGGGGAGTGGCTGCGCCTGGGCCCGCCGATGGGCGGCGCCGTCCTCGACCCGGCCTCCCGCCGGCCGCTGCTGGCGGTCTGCGGCGGTACGGGGTGGGCGCAGACCGGGGCGCTGCTGGAGCAGGCGGCGGCCGCCCCGCGCCCGGCGGTGGCCTTCGTCGGCGCCCGCAGCGACGCCGACCACTACGACCTGGAACGGATCCGGGCCCTGGTCGGCCGCCACCCGTGGCTGGAGGTCGTCCTCGCCGCACCGGAGGACGGCGGCAGCCGGGAGGACGCGGCGCGGCTGCTGCGCGCGGGGCTGGCGGAGCGCGGCGGCTGGGAGGGGTACGACGTGCACCTGAGCGGGCCGCCCGGCATGGGGGACTCGCTGGCGGCGCTGCTGCGCTCCTGCGGGGCCGAGCCGGAGCGGATCCGGTACGACCCGGTGCCCGCGCCGCAGGAGGGCCGGCCGCTGACCCCCTCGGACTGGTTCCTCATGCAGCGGGACGTCCCCTGGATCAACGGCACCGAGCTGGGAGGCGCATGACGCAGAGGGCCCCGGGCTGGTGCCCGGGGCCCTCTGCGTGCTGTGCGCTCGGCAGGATTCGAACCTGCAACCTTTTGATCCGTAGTCAAATGCTCTATCCGTTGAGCTACGAGCGCCCTCAGTCGGCCTGCGGCCTCCTGCGGTGGTGCGGGGACAACACTACCCGATCCGGGAGGCGGTTCCGACCAGGCACGCCCGGCACGCGGGGCGGGCCGCCCGGATTCCGGTGCGGAGGACCCCGGGACGGGGCCGGCGGGCTCCCGGTGCGGCGCCCCCGGACGCCGCGCGGGGCCCGGGCCCGGGGGCGGGCACCCCGCGTGGGCACCCCCACGACGCAGAGGGCCCCGGGCTGGTGCCCGGGGCCCTCTGCGTGCTGTGCGCTCGGCAGGATTCGAACCTGCAACCTTTTGATCCGTAGTCAAATGCTCTATCCGTTGAGCTACGAGCGCCCTCAGTCGGCCTGCGGCCTCCTGCGGTGGTGCGGGGACAACATTACATGACCTCCGCGCCGGGACGAAATCGGATATCCGCGCCCGGCCGGGCGCCGCCGGCGGCCCTCCGTTCGCTCACGGCGAACAGGGGCGGCGGCGGCCGGCGGGGTCCGCCGGGCCGGGAGACGGAGAAGCCCCGCCGACCGTGTCGGCGGGGCTGTCCCGGAGTGCGGAGGCTCGGGGATTTGAACCCCGGATGGGCTTTAAGGCCCAAACCGCATTAGCAGTGCGGCGCCATAGACCAGACTAGGCGAAGCCTCCCTGCGCGGGTCCGCGTCACGACGAGCGACGCGCACCACGTGCCTGGATGGTGCCACAGCCTACCCGGCCGCGGCCAACCGCCGCCAACGTTACTAGGCGGGTCGTCGGAACCGCAAAAACAATGCGATAGTGCTGGGTGGCACAGCCCGGGGGAGCGGGGGAGCGGTGGAAGGGACACCGCGGCACAGCACGAGTTCAGCCAGAGGAGGACCCCTCGACGTGAGCAGCAGGCCGACCCGAGGCGCTGCTCGCCTCGCAGCGATACTCGACGCCCTTCCGGACGCGCTGCTCCTCGTGAACAGCAACGGCACGGTCGTGGACGCGAACACCGCTGCCGTGGAGAGCCTCCAGGCGCCGGGCACCTCACTGGTCGGGATGGGCGTGCTCGCGCTGCTCCCCGACCTGGACCCCAGCCGCATCCCCGGATCCATGCGCCCCTCCCAGGGCGGCCCGCAGGGGCTGGACCGCCCCGTCCGGATGACCGCGCACCGCACCGACGGCACCAGCCTCCAGGTCGAGGTCTCCTCCAACGACTTCGAGGACGAGGGCTCGCAGTACTCCCTCTCCCCCCTCGTCCCCTACGACCCGTTCCGCGGCGGCTCCTCCGGCTGGGCCGCCCCCGGGTACGGGACCTCCGACGGCGGCGCCCGCGAGCTGCTGCTGATCATGGTCCGCGACCTGACGGACCGGCTCGGCGTCGAGGCGGAGCTGCGGCGCCAGCACAAGCAGACCGAGATGATCCTGCGCGCCGCCGCCGAGGGCATCGTCGGCGTCGACCTCGACGGCCGCGTGGTCCTGGTGAACCCCGCCGCCGCCCACATCCTCGGCTTCCGGGCGAGCGAGCTGGGCGGCCGCGAACTGCAGCCGCTCGTCCAGCACTCCAGGGCGGACGGCACCCCGGTGGCCGCCGACGAGTCCCCGCTGAACGACACCCTGGCCTCCGGCCGCAAGCACCGGGTGCGCGGCACCGTGCTGTGGCGCAAGGACGGCCGGCCGGTGACCGTGGACCTCACCACCGCGCCCGTGCGCGACGGCGAGCAGCTCGTCGGCGCCGTGATGACCTTCACCGACCGGACGAGGGAGCTGGCGCTGGCCGCCCGCGGCCGCCACCTGACGGCGGTGCTGGAGGAGGAGCTGCGCGGCTCGCTGGACCAGCTGCGCCGCCGCATCGACGGCCTGGCCGGCGACCCGGCGGGCCAGCTGTGGCCGGAGGCCAACTGGACGCTGCGGCGCCTCGCCGACGAGTGCGCCCGCTTCTCCCGGCTGGTCGACGGCGTGCTGTCGTACCAGCGCTTCGAGGCCGCCGCGGAGGCCGGCAAGGACGCCCTGGACCGCAGGCCGGTGAGCCTGGAGAAGGTCGTGCAGCGGTCCGTGGACGCGGCCGGGGAGCTCGTGGGGGCCGACCGGGTGCGGATCTCGGTGCACGCGGCGCCCGTGGAGGTGGTCGCGGACTCCGCCCGCCTCGCCCAGGCCCTGGCCCACCTGGTCGCCGACGTCAGCGGGGTCACCCTGTCGCTGGACGCCGCCGAGGACGCGGCGCGCGCCGCGGCCGTCCCCTACGGGGGCGCGCCGGCGCTGCCGCCGGTGGGCGGCGACGCGCCCGTGGTGGTCGTGGCGGCCGCGCAGCGCGGGGACGTGGCCCGGATCGAGGTGCGCGGCCCCGGCGACGGCGGGAGCCCGGTGCACCTGCCGATAGCCCGCGGCATGGTGGAGCGGCACGGCGGCGTGCTGCAGCCGCACCGGCTGCCGGACGGCAAGGGCACCACGTACGTCGTGGAGCTGCCCCTGGACCCGGCCGCCGCGCGGGCCGCGGCGGAGCGGGCCGGGGCGGCCGGGCGCCGCGACGCGCCCAAGGAGACGGACACCGCCGTCCTGCCGGAGCTGCCCGAGGGCATCCCCGCGGCGCGCGGGCCGCAGGACGGTCCCCGAGACGGCGCAGCGGACGGCGGACGGGGCGCGGAGGCCGCACGGGCGGCGGACCGCGGCCCGGGCGACGGCCCGACCGGCGGCCCGGGCGGCCCGCAGGCCTCCCGGGGGCCGATAGCCCTCGGCCCCGGCTCCCCCGCCGGGGAGCCGGAGGAGCACGACGGCCCCCGGCCGCCCCGGCAGCGGACCGCCGAGGACGGGCCCCGGCCGGACCGGTCCGGCGACGGGCGGCGCAGGCGCGCGCTCCCGGCCGCCGAGGGCGCCGAGTCCTACCCGGGCGACCCCTCGCGGGGCGCCCGGACCCCTGCGGCCGACCCCCGGGGCGGCACCCCGCCCCAGGACACCGCGTCCGCGCCGCCGCAGGCCGGCGGCGGGCCCGCGGGCGCGGCGGACGGCGGCGCACCGTACGGCCCCGAGCACGGCGGCGCCGCACCGCACGGCGGCCCCCACGGCCTCCCGGCGCAGGCCACCCCGCCGCACGGGCTCCCCCTGCCCGCGGCCCCCCTCTACCCCGGCCTGGAGAACGCCCTGCCCGCCGCCCCGGCCGTACCGGCGCAGGCCTCCGCGCCCCCGCCCACCGGCCGCCGCCGGCGGCTGGCGGTGCCCCCGGGCGACGACGCCCGGCCCGGGGAGCAGGCCGGCCCGGCCGCACCGGACCAGGGGGCGCCCGCCGCGCCGCAGGCGCCCCTCCCCCAGCCGGCGCTCCCACCCGCCCCCGCGCAGCCCGTCGGCGGCCCGGCGGCGCTGGAGCCCGCCCGACCGGCGCCCGGGGATCCCTTCGTCACCGGCTCCGGCTTCCTGCCGGCGCCCTTCCCCCCGGGGCCGTTCGCCCCGGGCGCGGCCGGTCCGGCGGTGCTGCCGGTGACCGCGATCCGGACCGACGGCGTCGCGGCCGGCCCCGTACGGGAACTGGCGCCCCGCGCCGCGGACCGGCCCGCCGACGGCCCCCTGGCGCTGGCGGCGGCCCCGGCGGCCGCGCCCGCCCCGCCGCAGCCCATCGCGGTGCCGCCGCTCACCGGGACCGACGACACGGACGGCGCCGGACTGCCCTCGCCGGACGGCGCCGGTGCGCACGGCGCCCCGGGTGCGCACGGTGCCCCCGGCACCGTCGGGACCGGGCCGGACGACCCGGCCCAGGCCCCGGGCGCCGCGCCGTCGCCGGACGACGGCCCGCGCCGGCTGCTGGTGTGGCCGGAGCCGGAGCCGTCCACCAAGCAGGCGCTCAAGGACCGCGGCTACCGCCCGGTGATCGTCCGCTCCCGGGAGGAGGTGGACGCGCAGGCCGGGGCCCGCCCGGCGGCGCTCTTCGTCGACCCGCTGACCGGTCCGATCACCCGCACCGCCCTGCAGTCGCTGCGCACCGCCGCCGTCAACGCGCAGGTGCCGGTGCTGGTGACGGCGGGTCTGGGGCAGGCCACCCGGGAGGCCGCGTACGGCGCGGACCCGGCGGTGCTGCTGCGGGCGCTGTCGCCGCGCGACAGCGAGAGCCACGCGCCGCGGGTGCTGCTCGTGGAGGCGGACCCGGACATCGCCACGGCCCTCTCCTCCGGACTGGAGCGGCGCGGCATGCACGTGGAGCACGCGGCGTCGGAGAGCGACGCGGTGTCCCGGGCGAGCAGCGTGCAGCCCAACCTGGTGGTGATGGACCTGCTGCTGGTGCGGCGGCGCCGGGTCGGGATCGTGGACTGGCTGCGGTCCAACGACCGGCTGTACCGGACGCCGCTGGTCGTCTACACCTCGGTGGACATGGACCCGCAGGAGCTCCCGCGGCTGCGGACCGGCGAGACGGTGCTGTTCCTGGCGGAGCGCTCCACCACGCCGGACGTCCAGGGCCGGATCGTCGACCTGCTGGGCAAGATCGGGTCCCCGGCCGGCGAGGTCCACTGACCCCGGAACGGGCACGGGCGCGGCCCCGGAACGGGCACGCGCGGGCGGGCCGGGGCGGCGCCCCGGCCCGCCCGGCGGGTCACTTCCCCAGCAGGGTGACGTCGATCTCGCCGGCGGCGTACTGCCGCCGGATCACCTTCTTGTCGAACTTGCCGACCGACGTCTTCGGCACGGCCTCCACCACCGACCAGCGCTCCGGCAGCTGCCAGGAGGCGACCCGGTCGGCGAGGAAGGCCCGCAGCACCGCGAGGTCGGCGGCGGCGCCGGCCCGCAGGACGACGGTGGCCAGCGGCCGCTCCCCCCACTTCTCGTCGGGCACGGCGACGACGGCGGCCTCGGCGACGTCGGGGTGGGCCATCAGGTGGTTCTCCAGCTCCACCGAGGAGATCCACTCGCCGCCGGACTTGATGACGTCCTTGGCCCGGTCGGTGAGGGTGAGGTAGCCGTCGGGGGTGATGGTGCCGACGTCGCCGGTCCGCAGCCAGCCGTCCTCGCTGAACTTGTCCTCCGGCCGCAGCGGCTCCTGCCCGGCGCCGCCGTAGTAGGCGCCGGCGATCCAGGGGCCGCGGACCTCCAGCTCGCCCGCCGAGACGCCGTCGTGGGGCATCCGGCTGCCGTCCGGGCCGGTGAGCCGGGCCTCGACGGAGGCGGGGAAGCGGCCCTGGGTGGTGCGGTAGCGCCACGCCTGCTCGGGCGTCAGGCCGCCGGGGACGGTGGCGAAGGAGCCCAGCGGCGAGGTCTCGGTCATGCCCCAGGCGTGCACCACGTCGATGCCGTGCCGCTCCTCGAAGGCCCGCATGAGCGAGGGCGGGCAGGCGGAGCCGCCGATGACGACCATCCGCAGCGAGGAGGTGTCGTACGACCCGTGGTCGAGCTCGTCGAGCAGTCCGGTCCAGATGGTGGGGACGGCGGCGCTGACGGTGGGCCGCTCGGCGTCGATCATGCGGGCCAGCGGCTGCGGCTGGAGGAAGCGGTCGGGCATCAGCAGGTTCGTGCCGGACATGAAGGCCGCGTGCGGGATGCCCCAGGCGTTGACGTGGAACATCGGCACGACCGGCAGCGCGGTGTCGCGGGCGGTGAGGGCGAAGGAGTCGCCGGCGATGACCTGGAGGCAGTGCAGGTAGACCGAGCGGTGGCTGTAGGCGACGCCCTTGGGTTCGCCGGTGGTGCCGGAGGTGTAGCAGAGGGCGGCGGCGGAGCGCTCGTCGAGGTCGGGCCAGGGGTAGTCGGCGGGGCGGCCGGCGATGAGCTCCTCGTAGTCGTGGACGGTGCCGGCGAACCCCTCCAGGGGGGCGCGGTCGCCGTCGCCCACGACCACGATGTGCTTCAGGGCGGGTCCGAGCAGCGGCAGGACGGGTCCGAGCAGCGGCAGCAGGCTCGCGTCGACCAGGACCGCGTGGTCGGCGGCGTGGTCGATGATGTACGCGAGCTGGTGGGCGGGGAGCCTCAGGTTGAGGGTGTGGAGGACGGCGCCCATGGCGGGGACGGCCAGGTACGCCTCCAGGTGGCCGGCGTTGTTCCACATCAGGGTGGCGACGCGCTGGTCGCCGGTGACGCCCAGCTCGTCGCGGAGCGCGTGGGCGAGCCGGGCGGCGCGGGCGCCGACCTCGGCGTAGGTGCGGCGGTCGACGCCGGTGCCGTTCCAGGTGGAGACGGTGGAGCTTCCGTGGACGGTCGACCCGTGGACCAGGATCCGGGCGACGGTGAGCGGGACGTCCTGCATGGTGCTGAGCACTCGGGTCCTCCTTGACCGGGCGGCTGCTGCGACCCCCGCTCCCTACCCGCCGGTAGCGGGGGTCGTGGCCCGATTCTGTCCCCGTGGCGGCCGGATGTCAGCAGGCGATTCCGTACTGCAACCCGGCCCGCGCGCCCGGGCCGGCCGCGCCGCCGCCCCGGGCGCCCGGCCCGTCCGCCCACCGGCCGGTCGCCGTCCGCCCGCCACCGGGTCAGCACCCGGCCGGTGCCCGGCCGGTGTCCGGTCAGCGTACGGTCAGCGCCCGGCCGGGATGCCGCCGCCGTCCGGCCGGCGCCCCGTCACCGGCGGACCACCGCCACCGCCGCGTCCACGGAGTTGCGGTCGATGGTGAGGGCGGCGCCGCCGTGGCTCTCCCGGACGTTGCCGCTGTACTGGTGGATGCGGTGGTGCCGCCAGGCGTGGTGCGGGAGGCACCAGGTGCGTCCGGTGCCCCGGTGGCCGTTCCAGTGCGCGAACCAGACGGTGCCGGGCAGCGGTCCGCGGCCGGCCCGGCGGGCGGCGGCAAGGTCGGCGATGCCGGAGGCGGCGCTGCCGTAGAAGCCCGACCGGTAGCGGGCGGCCCTGAGCCCCGTGGTCCAGCCGACGGCGTAGTCGACGACGGCGCGGGTGCAGCGGGCGTCGTTCCGCCGGTAGCTCTCGACGTCGAGGTAGAGCGGGCTGCCGGCCCGCAGGCCGAGGGCGCGGGCGCGGCGGACGGCGTCGGCGGCCTGGGCGCGGCCTTGGGAGCGGGCGCGGCGGGGGTCGATGCGGGCGAGCCGGTGGTGGGGCGAGGTGCGGCAGGGCGGCTGGAGGCCGACGTACACCGGCAGGAGCCGCCAGCCCATGCGGTCGACGGCGCGGACCCAGCCGGCGGTGAGGCGCGGCTGGGCGCAGGCCCGGTTGACGCCGCCGATGTAGATGCCGGCCGCGCGGTACGGGGAGTGGCGGTACCAGCGGCGCATGGCGTCGAGGGAGGGGGCGGAGCAGGAGTCGAAGGCCCGCCCGGTGAAGTAGCGGGCCCGGGCGGCCGCGGCGGCCGGCGGGGCGTCGGCGAGCACGGCGGCGGGCGGGGCGAGCAGGACGAGGGTGGCGGCCAGGACGGCCGCGGGTCGCGGTAGGCGCACGGTCCATCGTTTCCTTTTGAGATGATTTTCCACTTATCGCCACGCCGAGGTAACGAGTTTGCGGCCTCTGCGGTCCTTACGACAGACTGGGCCCATGTCCTCCCCCGCCCCCGAGCGCGTCCTGCCCGGCGTCCCCGCCGAGGCCCTCGTCGTGCCGCCCTCCCCCAAGGGCGAGCCCGCAGGCGAGCGCGGCGGGTGGCGACGAGGCGCCGTCCGCACCGGGGACCCGGGCCCCGCGCCCGGACCGGCCCCCCGCCCCCCGGGGCGGCGGACCCCGACCCTGCTGCGGCGCCTGGACTCGGTCCCGGCGCCGCTTTTCTGCCTCCTCGCCATGGGGACCGTGCAGTCGGGCATCGCGCTCTCCACCCCGCTCTTCGGACCGCTCGGCGTCACCGGCACCACCTTCCTGCGGCTGGTCGTCGCCGCCGCGGTGCTGCTCGCCGCCACCCGGCCCCGGCTGCGCGGCCGGTCCCCGCGCGACCTCGCCTCGGCCGGCCTGCTCGGCGTCGCCTCGGCGGGGATGACCCTGCTCTTCGCCGGGGCGGTGCACCGGCTGCCGATGGGCACCGCCGCCACCATCGAGTTCCTCGGCCCCCTCGCGGTGTCCCTCGCCCTCGCCCGCCGCCTCGGCCACGTGCTGTGGGCGTGCCTGGCCGGCGGCGGCGTGGTGCTGCTCACCGCGGCCGGTGGCCACGGCGCCGGGGGCGGGGGCGGGCACACGGGCCTCGACCCGGCCGGCCTGGCCTGCGCGTTCGGCGCGGCCGCCTGCTACGCCGGGTACATCCTGCTCACCCACCGGGTGGGCGCGGCGTTCCGCGGCTTCGAGGGCCTGGCCGTCTCCATCGCGGTCGGCGCCGTCGTGCTCGCCCCGGTCGGACTGGCCCCGGCCTGGCACGGACTGGTGGCGGACCCGCACCCGTGGGCCCTGCTGCTGCGGGTCGCGGGGGTGGCGATGCTCTTCCCGGTCATCCCCTACGCCCTGGAGATGACCGCCCTGCGGCACCTGCCGCAGCGGGTGTTCAGCGTGGTCGTCAGCCTGGAGCCGGCGGTGAGCGCCGGGGTCGGCGCGGTGGTGCTGGGGCAGCTGGTGGGGCTGCCGCAGGCGCTCGGCATCGCCTGCGTGGTGGCGGCCAGCGCCGGGGCGACCCTGACCGGACGCGGAGCGGGCTGAGCCCTCCGGGGCGGGCCGCCCGGGGCTCGGCCGGGCCCCTGTGCGGCGGCCCGGCGCGACCGCCCGGCGCGCGGAGGCCCGGGGGGCGGCACCGTGGCGGTGCCGCCCCCCCGGGACCGGCGTGCGGTGACCCTTTCCGCCGCCGGAGGCCCCCGTCAGCCGGCGGGCTGCGCGTAGTGGATGTTCAGGTTGTTCTGCGTGGAGTAGAGCTGGCCGGAGTTGCCCCTCACCCCCAGGGTGTTGTCCTGGTTGGAGGCGCCGGAGCCGGTGGCGGTCTGCTGCGCCCAGTCCGTGTTGCCGTCGACCCGGCCGAAGACGTTCCCGCTGCCGGTGGCGGAGACGGCGGAGCCGCTGGAGCCGTCGCCGGCCGGAACGCCGGGGGCCGCCTGGGCGGCGGCCGCCCCGGCGAGGAGCAGGGCCGCCGCCAGGGGCGCGGCCGCGAGGAGGCCGGTCGGGCGGGCGGTCCGGAAACGAGCCATGGTGTCCTCCGGGAGGCTGGAGTCGGATGTGCGGGCTGCGACGCCGGGACCAGCGTTCCGCAACAAATCGACAAAGTTCCAGCACGAACGGTTCATTTAGCCCGTAGGTGTGACATCGCCCCGCCAAACCCCCTCCGGGCCCCCGCCACCCGTCCGGCCGAACCCGGTCGCGGACCGGGCCGCAGCCCGGACCACGGCCCCGGCCGGGCCAGGGACCGCAGCCGGGGCCGCTCCCCGGGGCCTCACCCCACCGTGCGCGGCAGCCGGGTGCTGAGCAGCACGACCGCCGCCGTACCGGCCAGCTGCAGCAGGAGCACCAGCACGACGGCGTCCCGCATCCCCAGCGCGGAGGCCGGCGCGAGCGAGAGGAAGAGCGTGCCCAGCGTCGCCACGCCCAGGGCGAGGCTCGACTGCTGGGTGGTGACGAGCACGCCGCTGCCCACCCCGGCCCGCTCCACCGGCACGTCCGCCAGCACCACCCGGAACAGCGGCGTCATCACCAGGCCCTGCCCCACCCCGGCGAGCGCGGTCCCCGGCAGCAGGTCCAGCGGGCCGAGGTCCGGCCAGCCGCGCAGGAAGGTCGCGGCCAGCACCACCAGTCCGGCGCCCTGCAGCAGCGCGCCGGCCGTGATCGTGCGGCTGCCGTACCGGCCGACCAGCCGCGGGCCGGCCAGCGAGGCGGCGAAGAAGCCCAGCGCCATCGGCACCAGGGCCGCCCCCGCCGCGACCGGGCCGAGCCGCAGTCCCTGCTGGAGCGCCACCGCGACCGTGAACATGAACCCGCCGAAGCCCGTGAAGAACGGCAGCCCCAGCGCCAGCCCGCGCCGCAGCCCCGGCACCGCGAGCAGCGACGGCGGCACCAGCGGCACCCGGCCGGCCCGCTCGCCCCGCCGCTCCACCGCGGCGAACGCGGCAGCGGCGAACGGGAACGCGGCCAGCAGCAGCCAGGTCCACAGCGGCCACCCCAGGGCCCGGCCCTCCGTCAGCGGCACCAGCAGCGCCAGCAGCGAGGCCGCCAGCAGCGCCGTGCCCGCGACGTCCACCCGGGCCGGGTGCGGGGAGCGGCTCTCCGGGACGGCGCGCAGCGCCAGCGCGGCGGCGGCCAGCGCGACCGGGACGTTGACCAGGAAGATCGCCCGCCAGCCGGTGCCGAACAGGTCGGCGGAGACGAGCACCCCGCCCAGGACCTGCCCGACGACCACGGAGATCCCGCCGACCGCGCCGTAGCGGCTCAGGGCGCGGGCCCGGTGGTGCCCGGTGGTGGTGGCCTGGATGGTGGCCAGCACCTGCGGCAGCATCAGCGCGGCCGCGGCGCCCTGGGCGATCCGGGCGGCGACCAGCGTGCCGGCGGTGGGGGCGAGGCCGCAGGCGAGGGAGGTCGCCGCGAAGGCGACGGCCCCGGCGGTGAACAGGCGGCGCCGGCCGAAGGTGTCGCCCAGCCGGCCGCCGAGCACCAGCAGGACCGCGTAGGCGACGCCGTAGCCGGCGACCACCAGCTCCAGCACGGCCGGTCCGGCGGACAGCTCGTGGTCGATGGTGGGCAGGGCGACGTTGACGATGAAGAAGTCGAGCATCGGGAGGAAGGCACCCAGCAGCACGGTGGCCAGCCCCAGCGGGCCCAGTGCGGCCGCGGGGGAAGCGGGGGCCGCGGCGACGGGGGCGGCGACGGTGCGCGGGGCGCCGCCCGGGCGGATCACCCGGGGCAGCACGGTGGCGCGGGAGGGGGGCGCGGCGGTGGCCGCGCGGGCTGCGGTCCGTTCGGTCGTCTCGTTCACGGGACCCACTCTGTGCCACCCTTCAGAGGGGTACCAGAGTGTGGTTATCCAGGTATCACCAGTACCTGGCACAGGGATCGCCTCTGCGCCATGCTGGGACCATGACCACCGCTGCCACCGCCCCGCCGGCCTCCCCGCCGACCGCCGCCCCCGGCGACCGGGTGCGGCGCCGGGAGCTGGCCTCCTTCCTCCGCAGCCGCCGGGAGCGGATCACCCCGGAGCAGGTGGGCCTGCCCTCGGGCGGCCGCCGCCGCACCCCGGGCCTGCGGCGCGAGGAGGTCGCCCAGCTCTCCGCCGTCGGCGTCACCTGGTACACGTGGCTGGAGCAGGCGCGCGACATCCAGGTGTCGGCGCAGGTGCTGGACGCGGTCGCCCGCACCCTGATGCTCGACCCGAACGAGCGGGCCCACCTCTTCCTGCTGGCCGGCACGGTCGACCCCTCCCCGGACCGGACGTGCGCCTACCTCACCCCGGCGCTGCGGGAGATGATCGCCCGGCTGGAGCCGCTGCCCGCCTGCGTGATCAACGGCCGGTACGACATCCTCGCCTACAACCGCACCTACGCCCGGCTCGTGGACGACCTGGACGCGCTGCCCGCAGAGGACCGCAACGGCCTGTGGCTGGCGTTCACCCACCCCGCGTGGCGGCAGGCCATGGTCGACCGGGACGCCGCGCTGGCGTCGATGGTGGCCCGCTACCGGGCGACGATGGCGAACCACGTCGCCGAGCCCGCCTGGAAGGCGCTGGTCAAGCGGCTGCGTGCGGCCTCGCCGGAGTTCGCCGCCGCCTGGGAGCGGCACGAGGTGGCGCAGCCGGACGCCGGCGGCTCCAAGCGCTTCCTCAACCCTCACGTCGGGCTGCTCGCCTTCGACTTCACCCACCTGTGGCTCTCGCCGCGGATGGGCACCCGCCTGATCACCTACACACCGGTGGACGACGCGACCCGCGCCCGCCTGGACCGTCTGCACGCCCTCTCCCTGGAGAGCGGCTGACGCCGCGTCGGCCGACGCGGCGTCATGTCCCCGGGAAGCAGAGGGGCCCCGCCGGTGCGGCGGGGCCCCTGCACGTGCCGGTCGTCCGGTGCGCGGTTACCAGCGGTACCAGCGGCCGCGGCCGCCGCCGGAGCCCGCGCTCCGGAAGACGAAGCCCAGCGCCCAGACGATCAGGACGATGACGGCGATCCACCAGAGCGCCTTGAGGGCGAAACCGGCACCGAAAAGGACCAGAGCAAGCAGCAGAACCAGCAGCAAAGGAATCATTGTGTCCCACCTCCTGGCTCCGCGCTTGCCCCCGGCCGGCACCTTCATGCCTGCTTTCCCGGAAAGCCGCTGACCCCCTGTCGGGGAACGGGCCGCGGCCCCTGCGGAACGCAGGTCAGAAGGTGAACGGGAGCGACCTCACCCGGTGGTCGAAGCTCGACGGCACCAGCACCGGCTCCCCCGCCGCCCGCACCTGCGGCAGCCGGGTCAGCAGCTCGGTGAAGAGCGCCCGCATCTCCTGCCGGGCCAGGTGGGCGCCCAGGCAGAAGTGCGGGCCGCCGCCCCCGAAGCCCAGGTGCGGGTTGGGGCTGCGGGTGATGTCGAAGGCGTCCGGGTCGGCGAAGACCGAGGCGTCGCGGTTGGCGGAGGCGAAGAACAGCACCGCCTTCTCCCCCCTGCGCAGGACGTGGCCGCCGATCTCGTGGTCGTGCGCCAGCGTCCGCCGGAACTGGATGATCGGCGAGGAGTGGCGGACCATCTCCTCCACCGCGCCCCCGATCCGCCCCTCGACGTCCGCCATGAGCAGCTCCCGCTGCTCCGGGTGGCCGGTGAGCAGCCGCAGGCCGTGCGCCATCGCGTTGCGGGTGGTCTCGACGCCCGCCACCAGCAGCAGGGAGAAGAAGGCGCCCAGTTCGCGGGAGTCCAGTCCCCGCCCGTCCACGTCGGCCGTCACCAGCGCGGAGATGAGGTCGTCGGCGGGGCGGCGGCGCCGCTCCCGTCCGACCTCGGCGACCAGCCACTGCATGCGGGCCAGCGCCCGCAGGCCCCGGCCCGGCACCCGCAGCCGGCGGCGGCGCACCCCCGTGTGCTCGGTGGCGTCGTCGACCAGGTCCAGGATGCGGCGGCGCGGCTCCTCGGGGATGCCCATCATCGTGCAGATGACCTCGTAGGGCATGGGTCCGGCGACGGCGGCGACGAAGTCCCCGGGGCCGCGGGCCGCCACGTCGTCGACGATCCGGCGGGCGGTGGCGCGGATGTCCTCCTCGACCCGGGCGACCAGGCGGGGGCTGAAGGCCCGCGACACGACGCGGCGCAGCTGGGCGTGGCGGGGGTCGTCCAGGTTGACCATGGAGTCGCCGAAGAGGGCCCGCACCCAGCGGGCGGGCTCGGGGGTGGTGACGCCCGGTCCGCTGACGAAGGTCCGCGGGCTGCGGCTGGCCGCGACGACGTCGGCGTGCCGCACGAGGGCGTGGAAGCCCCGGCGGGGGCAGAGCGCGGACGCCTCCCGCTCGGTGAAGAAGACCGGGTGGTCCAGGTCCCGCAGCCGGGCGAAGGCCGCGTCCCGCTCGGCGGCGGGGAGCCGCCAGAAGCGCGGGTCGGCGAGGTCGGCGGAGGCCCGCACCGGACGGGCGGCCGCTTCCGTGTGCGCAGTCATGGGGGCGTTATCGGCAGGAGGCGGCGGCCCGTCCAGTCCGCGCGGTCCCGTTCACCCGGTCGGGCCGGTCGGGCCCGCGGGGCCGGTCGGGCCGGGAGGCCGGGTGAACGCGGCGCGGCGCGGCCCGCGGCCGCCGGGTGCGGCGCCCCGGTGCGGCACGCGGCGCCGCACCGGCTCACCCGTGCCCGGGCGGCAGCTCCAGCTCCGCCCACACCACCTTGCCGAGCGGCGTGGTCCGGCTGCCCCACCGGTGCGCCAGTTCGTTGACCAGCCGCATGCCGCGGCCGCCCTCGTCCTCCGCGGAGGCACGCCGCAGCCGGGGCGGCTGGTGCCCGATGTCCGCCACCTCCACGGTGAGGACCCGGTCGCGGATCAGCCGCAGCTGCTTGGGCGCGCCGGCGTGCAGCAGGGCGTTGGTGACCAGCTCGCTGACCAGCAGCTGGGCGAAGTCCGAGAGGGCGTTCAGCCGCCAGTCCTGCAGGACCTGCCGGGTGAAGCGGCGGGCCTCGCTCGCCGTCGTGCGGTCCCGGTCCAGCGGCAGCGTGGCGACCCGGTCGGCGGGGACGGGCGTGGCCCGGGCCATGATGACCGCGACGTCGTCCTCGGTGCCGGTCCGCACCAGGGTCTCGACGACGGCGTCGCAGGTCTCCTCCAGCGTGCCGCGGCGTTCGGCGACGGTCCGGCAGAGCAGGCCGATCCCCTGGTCGATGTCCTCGCCGCGGCGCTCGACCAGGCCGTCGGTGTACAGCACCAGCACGGCGCCCTCGGGCAGGGTGAGGTCCACGCTCTCGAAGACCGCGCCGCCGACGCCGAGCGGCACCCCCGACGGCACGTCCACCGGCCGGCTGCTGCCGTCGGGGCAGGACACCACCGGCGGCAGGTGCCCGGCGCTGGCCACCGTGCAGCTGCGCTCCACCGGGTCGTACACGGCGCAGACGCAGGTCGCGAACTGGCCCTCGCCCATGCCCGAGGTCGTCTCGTCGAGCCGGGTCAGCAGCTGCTCGGGCGGCATGTCCAGCGTGGCGAGGGTGCGGGCGACGGTGCGGATCTGCCCCATGGTGGCGGCGGCCCGGATGCCGTGCCCCATCACGTCGCCCACCACCAGCGCGACCCGCCCGCAGGACAGCGGCACCACGTCGAACCAGTCGCCGCCGACCTCGCTGACCAGGCTGCTCGGCAGGTACCGGTGGGCGATCTCCAGGCCCAGCGTCGGGTGGACCTCCTGCGGCAGCAGGCTGCGCTGCAGGGTCAGCGCGGTGGCGCGCTCGCGCCGGTACAGGCGGGCGTTGTCGACGCAGACCGCGGCGCGGCTCACCAGCTCCTCGGCGAGGGCCACGTCCTCCGGCCCGAAGGGCTCCGAGCCCCGCAGCCGCACGAACTCCGCGCCGCCCAGCACCGCCCCCCGGGCCAGTAGCGGCACCATCAGGTACGAGCGGACCCCGGCCTCCAGCGCGGGCGCCACCCGGTCCGGGGTGGCCACGATGCTCCGCACGTCGTCCTCGGTGACGTCCGCGACCAGCACCGAGCGGCCGGTGCGCAGGCTGCGGGCGTAGAGCTTGGAGGAGCCGAACTCGGAGGTCTCCCCCACGGTGTCGGTCACCGGCGAGGCGCCCGGCCCGCGGGCGCGGCCCACCGCGACGGCGCGCAGCAGCACCGGGCCGTCCTCCGGCACGGTGGACGGCTCCTCCCCGCGCAGCACCGGGTCCAGCAGGTCCACGGTGACCAGGTCGGCGAAGCGCGGCACCGCCAGCTCCACCAGCTCCTCGGCCGTGCGCCGCAGGTCCAGGGTGGTGCCGATGCGGCTGCCGGCCTCGTTGATGAGCGCGAGGCGGGCCTGCGCGGTCTGGGCCTCCTCCAGGGCCTGCTGCCGCTGCCGGGCGGACTCGCGCTGGCTCGTGTAGAGCCGCGCGTTGTCGATGGAGATGGCGGCGCGGGCGGTGATCTCCACGGCCAGCGCCAGGTCCTCGGCGGTGAACGGCTCGGGGGTGTCCCGCAGGCGGACGAACTCGGCCCCGCCCAGCACCAGGCCGCGGGCCCGCATGGGCACCGCCATGTACGAGTGCAGGCCCTCCCGGCGGAAGACCTCCACCCGGGAGGGGACGCTCGCGATGCGCTCCAGGTCCGCGGGGCCCACCTCGGGGACGAGCACCGGGCGGCCCGAGGCGAGGCAGCGGGCGTGGTAGGTGTCGGCGCCCCACCCTTTGGCGGTGCCCGCGGCGTCGATGCCCTCCGCCGTCATCGGCCGGTCCTGCTCCGGGCCGACGGCCAGGGTGCGCAGCCGGACCTGCCAGTCGGGGTCCGGCGCGGCGGGCGGGGCGCCGTGGACCACCGACTCGCGGACGGCCACCGCGGCGGCGTCCGCCAGGCGGGGCACCGCCACGTCCATCAGCTCGCGGGCGGTGCGGCCCATGTCCAGGGTCGTGCCGATCCGGGTGCCGGCCTCGTTGATGAGCAGCAGCCGCTCGCGGGCCGCGTTGGCCTCCTGCAGCGCCCGCTGCCGGGCCTCCGCGGTGCTGTGCTCCCTGGTGTACAGCCACGCGTTGTCGATGGAGACGGCGGCGCGGGCGGCCAACTGGTCGGCGAGGGTGGTGTCCTCGTCCTCGAACGGCTCGCGCTCGCCGTGCCGGGCGTACACCACCAGGCCCAGCACACGGCCGCGCGCCACCAGCGGCGTCGCCCGCACCGACCAGGACGTGCGGTCGACGTACCGGCGCAGCCGGGCGGTGCGGATCTCCGTCAGCGGGTCCCGGGTCGGCCAGGGCACCTCCACGGTGCGGCCCGTGGCCAGGGCCTGCGCGTACGGCGAGCCCGGCGGCACCGGGCAGACCTCGTCGAGCTCCAGGTCCTGCAGCGGGAGGGCGGGGTCCGCCGCGGCGGCGGCGATGCGGCGGACCGGCTCGGACTCCCAGCCGGGCTCCGCCTCCGCCCCGGAGACCCGGTGCTCCAGGACGAACACCGTGCCGACGTCGGCGAGCTGCGGCACCATGGCGGCGGCGAGCTCGCGGGCCGTCTCCCGCAGGTCCAGGGTGGTGCCGACGCTGCCCGTGGCCTCCACCAGCATCGCCAGCCGGTCGCGGGCCCGCGCCGCCCGCGCGTCGGCCTCGAACCGCTCGGTGACGTCGATCAGCGACGAGCAGACGCCGAGGATCCGGCCGGCCGGGTCCTGCAGCCGGAAGTACGACGCCGACCAGGCGTGGTCGCGGTCCGGGTCGCCCGGCGTGCGGCCGTGCGACCGGGCGTCGACCACCGGCCGCCCGGTGTCGAGGACCTCCTGCATCACGGCCTCGATCTCCAGGCCGTTGATGCCCGGCAGCACCTCGCTCAGCCGCCGCCCGAGGTGCCCCTCCTGCGACACGCCGTTCATCCGGGCCAGCGCCTCGTTGACCCGCACGAACCGCAGGTCGGTGTCGTACACCATCAGTCCGATCGGGGCCTGCGCGAAGAACGCGTCGAGGACCGCCAGGTCCTCCTCGACGCGGCGCAGCGAGCGCACGTCGGTGGCCACCGCCAGCACCATCGGCCGGAGGCCCGGGCCGGTCACCGGGTGGGTGCGGAACTCCAGCTCGACCTGGTGCCCGTCGCGGTGCCGCATCGGGAAGGCGCCGGACCAGCTGCTGCCGGACAGGATGCGGGTGAACAGCTCCATGCCGCGTTTCCGCAGGTCCTCGGGGACCAGCAGGTCCAGCGAGAAGCGGCCGACCGCCTCGGCGGGCGGATACCCCAGCAGGGACTCGGCGCCGTCGCTCCAGTGCAGGATGCGGCCGTCGTCGCCGATCAGGGCCGTGGCCAGGGGCACCACCAGCAGGCCGCCCGCCCGCTCGGGGCGCGGCGGCGCGGGCGCCGGGAGGGCCGGGGCGCCCCCGGGGGCCGCCGGGCCGGGCGGGCCGGTCCGTCCGGGCGGGCCGTCGACGGCGGGGGCGGTCCCGGCGGCGTGGACCGGCCCCGCGGCAGGCGGGAGCCCGCCGGCGGCACCAGGGCGGCCGGCGCTGCGGGAGGAGAGGGGCTGGCCTTCGATCTCGGACTGGCCTCCGGTGTCGGGCTGGTCGGCGGTGTCGGACTGGTCTGCGCGCATGGTCGGGAACCACCTGTGGTCCGGCTCCCGCCCATTCTTCACCCCGACGGCCCCGGACGCCTCCCCCGTGACGCTGTTCCGGTGTCCGGCCCGGTGCCCGGCCTGGGGTGCGGCCCGGGGTACGGCCCGGACCGGCGGACACACCGGGCAGAGCGGGCAGCGCGAGAAGCGCCGGAAGCGCGGGAAGCGCCGGTCAGACGGTCGCGGGGGACGGCGATGCCGGGGCGGGACCGTAGCCGGACCGGGAGGATGCCGGGGCCGCGGTACGCCGGGACCGGGGCTGGTGGTTGGATTCCGACGGTGGTCCCACCGGCCGGCCGCACGGAGCGGCGGACGGCGGACGACCGGCCCCGGCCATTCCGCAGAGGACCGCATGGACATCACGGCGACCTTCACCACCACCCCGGCCACGGTCATGGCCTCGTACCGGGCCCTCGGCCGCCGCGGGTACGTGCAGCGGTGGCTGGTCAGCGCCGGCTGCGTGGCGGTCGGCCTGGCCGGCGTCGCGGCGTCCCTGTCGGGCGCCCGGACACCGCCCTGGCCCGGGGCGGTGCTCGCGGCATGGGGCGTGGTGTTCTTCGCTCTGCGCGAGCGCGCGGTACGACGCCGGCTCGCCCCGTACCTGAAGGGCACCCGCGAGGTCACGGTCACCCTGACGGACACCGAGTACCGCACGCAGGGCCCGGACCGCGCGACCTCGCGGACGTGGACGACGTTCCGCAGCGTCTCGCGCGTCGGGGACTTCTGGGTGCTCCGGATGTCCCCCCGGGCGGGCATGGCCCTGCCCGCCGCCGCCCTGGACGCGGACCAGACCCTCGCCTTCACGGCCGCCATGCGGGAGAAGGGCCTGCTCCGCTCCCGCTGACCCGGGGCCGGGAGCGTCCCCCGGTCCCCCGCAGGAAGCCGGGATCCGGGGAGAGCGCCGCCGCGAGACCACGGCACGCCCCGTGGACCGGCCGGCGATGCGACGTGCACGCGGCCCTGCCCGTCCGCCCGGACCTGCCGGTGCCGAGGAGCACCGGGACCGCCGCCGGCCACGGCAGCACCGGAGCCGCCGTTTCCCTGCCGCCGCCTCCCTCCGCCGCCCCCGGCTTCGCACCGCGGGGAGCAGAACGGATGTCGTCGGAGCAGGGACGCCGCGGCGGCGACCGCTGTACGGTCCCATGACCATCCGTCACCGACCTGCGGAGGCCAGCCATGGCACTGTTCGGGAACGCCCATGCCGTCGACCCGGGGGCGGCGCAGGAGGAGTACGCGCGCCTGCTGGGGAAGAACGAGCAGGTGCACGCCGCCTACCTGCTGATACGCGACACGATCCTCTTCACCGACCGCCGGCTCGTCCTGGTCGACAAGCAGGGGATCACCGGCAAGAAGACGGAGTACCACTCGATCCCGTACCGGAGCATCACCCACTTCGCGGTGGAGACCGCCGGCACCTTCGATCTCGACGCCGAGCTGAAGATCTGGGTCTCCGGCACCCAGCTGCCGATTCAGAAGACCTTCACCAAGGGCGTGGACATCTACGAGGTGCAGGCGATCCTGACGGAGTTCGTGGCGATGTAGCCGGCGGGTCCCCACCGTCCGGAGCGGCCGTCCCGCCGCGGCGGTCCCTCTGCTGCCCGCAGGGCGGGAGGCGTGTGCCGAGGGCCTCGTGAGGCGGGACGGTCCACCGGGGACGGGTCGACAGCACCCACGGCTCCGCACTTCGCCACCTGACGGACCACCTGCTCCAGTGGACGCTCCTGCCGGGCGCAGAAGCCTGGCACCTCGGGGCTCAGGCGGCCTCCCGCCAAGTCAGGTGTCGCACCGACACCTCCCTTCCACGGCAGTCCCGTTCATTCCTGCACAGCCGTGGATCCGCCGCGGCTCCACGCGGCTTCGCCCCGCGGGGACGGAGGGATCCGCCACCCGTCTGCACGCGGCCCCGCCGGTTCGGGCGGAGCCTGCCGCACCGCGGACAGATCGGCCCCTACCGGACCCCCGGAGTAACGGCTCGGCCACGAACCACCCGTCCCCATACCGTCGGGCGACACCCGGCTGACACGCTGTCGCCACAAGATCGCCACAACATCGGGGACGCCATGCACAACCCGTACCAGCAGCCGCCCGCCCAGCCCGCCGGTCCGCCCGGACGCAGGGGTCCGAAGATCGCGGCCATCGGCTGCGGCGGCCTCCTCGCGCTGCTCCTCCTCATCGGCGGCATCGGGGCCGCCGCCGGAAGCGGCGGCTCCACGGCGAAGCCCGCCGCGACCGTCACCGCCACCACCACGGCCACGGTCACGGTCACGGCCGAGGCGGCGCCGGCGCCCACCGTCACCGTCACCCGCACCGCCGAAGCCACCGTGACGGCGACCGTGACCGCGAGGGCCGGGACCGCCGGCAGCAGCGCGAAGAGCTCCAGGCCCGCGTCCCACTCCGGCGGCGGCACGGCGACCCACAGCTCGGGAAGCCGCACGAGCGGCGGCGGGAGCGGCTCCGGCGGCGGAGCGGAACGGTGCAGCATCCGCTCCAACGCGGGGAACTGCTACGAGGCGGGGCAGTTCTGCCGGAAGGCCGACCTGGGCAGGACCACCACCGACGCCGCCGGCCGCCGCATCACCTGCGGCATGGTCTCCGGAAGGCCGCACTGGCACTACTGAGCCGCCCTCGCGGGGCGGCAGCGTTCCCCGGCCGCTCCTCGGGCACCGTGGCAGGACCCGTTCCCTGCGGGTCCTGCCACAGTGAACGAGCCCGATCAGCAGTGGTGAGGCCGTCCGCACCGCCGCCGGAGGAGAAGGACCGGGCCGAGCCTCCGGAAGACCACACGAAAGGGCCGGCGCGGTCGGCCGGATCAGGCGCGCAGCCCCAGGACCATGCGCACGCTGTCCTCGATACGGGCCATCTCGGCGGCCTGCACCCGGCCCATGCACCTGCGCAATCGGGGCTTGTCGAGGGTGTGGATGCTGGTGCAGTCGGCGTAGGACTCGTGGTACTTCACCAGGCCGCTGCCCGCGTCCAGGGCGACTCTGGTCTCCTCGGGGCCCTCCGTGCCCGTGACCAGGACGACGGTGACCGCCGACAGCGGCCGGGCGATGCGGTTGGCGGTCAGGACGACGACCGGGTGGACACCGGCGACGGGGACCGCCGCCAGCCACACCTCTCCGCGCAGGGGCGTCCTGGGGCCTACCACCGGCCCTCGGCAATGCCCCGCTCGATCTCTGCGTCGGCTGCCGCCAGCTCCTCCTCGGTCGCCGGAGCCACGCCTTCGGGAAGCGGGGCGGGCCCGTCACCGTAGTGGTCGCCGATGTTCTGCGCCGCACGGATCTCGTCGGCCTCGATCGCCAGACGGCGCACCGCCTCCCGCAGGACGTCGGACGTGCTGTCCAGCCCGAAGACCTCGCGGATCTCCTCCAGCCTGTCCGCGTCGCCGGGCTGGAGGCGCATCTGGGCGAGGACGGGCTTCCTTGCGGACCTGCCGCCCTTGCCCGTGGGGCCGGAGGCGCGGCTTCCCCGCATGGGCTTGTCCAGGGCGGCACCCCGGGTCCGCCCGGGCTTCTCCGAGGGTGCGGTCGCGTCTCTGGCTGCCATGTCCGGCCCTCTCCCCATCTGGTGCGGCACGACGGTGCACGACGGAGGACGCCATCGCGTATGACAAATGTATGACAGTGGCGTTCGTGTGTCGACGGCGTTCCGGAAGGCCACCGCCACCCCGGAGCCGGGTTCTGCCGCACAATCCTCGACCGGGTCGCCGTCGATGGGCCGCTCCGGCCCGCACAGGGCGGCTACGAGGGCTGACGCCGACAAGCGGGGCGTACGGCCCGCCTCCTCCTCCTGTCCGGTTCCACGGCGAAAGGCAGGTACGGGCAGCCGGGCACAACACCCTGGCATGCGACCGGCCCCTGACCGATGGTGCTGGTCAGGGGCCGGTTCGTGCAGCTCCCGCGGAGGGCGAGGGATTCGAACCCTCGGCCAGGGTCACCCCTGGCGACAGTTTTCAAGACAGCACCACCAGCCGCAGCCGGCGGCGTGAATGCGCTGGTCAGGGAGCCTCCGAGGCCCCATCTTCGGTGCCGCTCCCGTCGGCGTGCCATTCGCGTGCCACTTCGGGCCCGCCGTGCCGTTCGTCGCCCAACCATCCGTCCATGGCCATGGCGACCTCTGCGTCACGGCCGGGCACGGGCCGGGCGTAGTGGCGGGTGGTGACGCTGCCGTTGGAGTGACCGAGCCGACGGGCGGCCGTCATGACCCCGTGCCGGTCGGCGACCCAGGACGCATGCGACGCGCGAAGGTCGTGAGGAGTCACGTCCTCCAGGCCGGCGGCCGTCACCGCGGGGTCGAAGCAGGCTTTGCGCCACTGGTTGTAGCGCAGCGGCGTGCCGCTTCGGGTCGTGAACAGCAGCGTGTCCCGGGCCGCCGGCAGTCCATCGAGGTGGACGGCCAGCCGTTTCACCAGCGACGGCGACAGCGCGAGCGTGCGCTTCTGGTGCGACTTGGGCGTGTCGAAGGTCAGCACGCCCCCTGCGTCGGACAGGTTCTCGTCCACCAAGAGGAGGCCGGCTGCCAGGTCAACGTCCGAGCGCCGTAGGGCGAATGCTTCCCCGATCCGGAGGCCGGCGAAGGCGAGCAGGGCCACCAGGACGTCATACGGTTGCTGCGTCTCGCGCACGAGGCGGGCCGCCTCCAGTGGCGTGAGGATGTGCGGTTCAGTCTCCGGCATCCGAGGCAGTCGGACGTCCACGCAGGGCGACTCCCGCCGCAGACCGTTCGCCACCGCCGAGCGCATCACCTGGGACATCAGCCGGTAGGCCTGCCGAATGCGGGACGCGCTGAGCCCTTCGGCCCCCATGGCAGCCACCCACTCCCCCACCATGATCGGACGGACCGCGGCCACCTCCCGATCACCGAATGCCGGGGCGATCCGCGACCTGATCAGCCCCCGGTAGAGAGCCCGCGTCTTCGGCTTGAGCTGCGGCTCCACCGATGCCAGCCAGCGGTACGCCCACGTCTCCACGGTGATCCGCCCGGCGTCAGGGTCGAGCCACCGCCCGTCCTCGATCTCTATGCGCTTCTTGGCCAACCAGAGGTCAGCGTCCGTCACCGTGGCAAAGGTCCGGTCAGCAGGCCGCAGAACGCCGT
The DNA here is from genome assembly GCF_020991365.1 of Streptacidiphilus sp. ASG 303. Taxonomy (GTDB): domain Bacteria; phylum Actinomycetota; class Actinomycetes; order Streptomycetales; family Streptomycetaceae; genus Peterkaempfera. Next base: position 234,910 of record NZ_JAJLRA010000004.1, on the reverse strand, counting down.
CCGGGCCCACGTAGCGTGCCTGGTAGCGGCCGGACGGGAGCTTGCGGATGGCGCCGAACTGGCGGCGCCCGACGCGCTTCCTGGCCATCAGGCAGCCACCCCCAGCCGAGGCCGGCGCAGGGGAGCCGGGTGCACGGTGTTGGCCGCGATGTAGGCGGCGAGGGCATCGGCCGGGATGCGGACGTGGCGTCCGACCTTGACGAACGTGATCCGCCGCTCCTCGATGAGCCGGCGCGGGAAGCGCTCGGTCGTGCTGAGGATCTCGGCAACCTGGGCGATGGTGAGCAGGCCGTCAGGCACGGGTGGGTTCTCCTTCCGTTCCGGGTGCGGGGGCGATCGCTTGGGCGAGCCAGGTCTCGCCGGGGGTGAGGCCGGTGCCGGCGAAGGCCCAGTGGGCGAGGACGAGGGCCGTCTCCTCGTCGGCGGGCGGGGTGTCGGGGCCGTGGAGGTGTTCGGCGGCTTGGGCGCGGCGCCAGGCGGCGCGGGCCTCGCGCAGGGCGCCGAGGGTGGTGGAGTAGCGGCGGGTCTTGGTGGAGAAGTGGCCGCGGAAGCCGAGCATGTGAGCCCAGGCCCGCAGCCGCAGATCGCCCAACTCGGGGTCCGCGCCGAGGTCCCAGCAGGTGCGGACCAGGCGGCGGGCGTGCTCGGAGATGTCGAGGTGGGCGAGTTCGGCGAGGAACCTCACCGGGCGGTCGAGGGCGCCGGTGGCGGTCTCGGCTCCCTTGGTGGCGTACTTGGCGATGTAGGCGGCGACCGCGCGTTCGGTGACGGGGGTGGGGCCGTCAAAGTCGGCGGAGCGGATGGTGCGGATGTCGAGCTGGGGGCCGAACCGGAACTCGTAGGAGCGGCCGCCGTGGTCCAGGGCGGGCGGGCAGGCGCGGGCGGCGGCGGCGCGGATGGCGTCGGCGAGCAGCCCGGGGGTGGCCCAGGGCGGGGGCGGGGTGTCGCCGCCCTCGGGGCCGTCGAGGCGGATCACGGCGTGGAAGTGCACGGCGCCGCGGCGCTGGTACTCGGCGACCTTGCCGAAGGAGACCCGCGCGTGGTTCTTGAACTCCCGCTGGGTCAGCCCGGCGGCGCGGGCGAGTTCGCGGCGCAGGTGGATGGTGAAGCGTGCCCACAGGGCGCCGGCGTGGGCGTTCCACAGCACCGCGGCCCGGTAGTCGTAGGTGCCGGGGTCGATCGGTGTGCCGAGGGCCGGGTCGTCCTCGCCATGCAGGGTGCCGCAGCGGCAGGGGCGGGCGTCCTTGCGGCGGTGGTGGACGGGGCCGAAGGAGGGGGCGGTGAAGGTGGCGAAGACCCGCGGGTGCGCGGCGACGGTGGCGGGGACGCCCTTGCCGCCGGTGAGGCCGGCGGTGATCAGGTGGTAGGTGTCGCGGCGGTAGGTCTCCGCGCAGGGGGCGCAGCGGGTGGCGCGGCGGTTGCCGCAGCGCAGCAGCAGGTTCCCGGCGGGCAGGTTGGCGGATTCCAAGTGGTGCAGGACTTCGCCGGTCGGGGCGTGGATCTCGGTGCGCCAGCCGTCGAGGCGGATGGGGCGGGTGCAGCCGGCCAGGCCGGAGAGCTGCCGCATCAGGGCGGGCATGGTGCCGAGCTGGGCGATCTGCTGCAGGTCGGCGACCGGGGGCGGGGTGGCGGCGGGCATCAGGCAGCCACCCCTACGCGGTCGGCGGCGGGGACCAGGGTGCGGAGGACGGCGGCGGCCAGGCGCGGGGGGACGGCGTTGCCGGCCTGCTCGAACTGCTTGGTCTTGGTGCCCTGGAAGGGGTAGCCGGGCGGGAAGGTCTGCAGGGCGGCGGCTTCGGCGACAGTGATGCGGACGGAGTCGGCGCCGTCGGGGCGGTTGCCGCCGTTGCGGAGCGCCCAGGCGCCGCGCTGCTGGGCCTGCTTGAGGGCGTTGCGGGCCTGGGTGGGGAAGGGCTCGGGTCCGCCGCTCCTGCCGCCGCCGGCGGTGACGGTGGGAGCTGGGCGGTCGGTGGCGCCCCAGCCGAGGGCGTCGGCCATGCTCACCCACGGGGCGGGGGCGGAACCGAAGAGGGTCTCAGGGCCGGGGTTCTTGGCGTGGGTGGGCTGCGGCGGTGCGACGGGGGCGAGGGTCGAGGCGAGGAGGAAGGCGCGGCGGCGGGTCTGGGGGACGCCGTAGTCGGCGGCGTTCAGCACGCCGGTCCAGGTGGCGTAGCCGACGGCGGCCAGGTGGCGGGCGGTGTGGGCGAACACCGGGGCGGCGGCAGGGACCTCCTCCAGGGCGATCCAGCCGGGGCGCAGGTCGAGGGCGTAGCGCAGGGGTTCGGCGACCAGCAGGGAGCGGGGGTCGGTGCAGGCGGTGCGCAGGGCGGTGCGGGTGTCGCGGCCGGCGGCGAGGTCGTCCAGGGCCTGCAGGCACAGGGGCAGGTCGTCGCTTCCGGCCCGGCGTCCGGCGGCGGACCAGGTCTGGCACGGCGGGGAGGCGATCAGCCCCGCGACCTTCCCGGCCAGGGGCGCGGTGGGGTGGGCGGCGACGTCGGCGCGGACGGTGGTGTGCCCGGCGGCGGCGCGGGTGGCGCAGGCGGCGGGGTCGGTCTCCAGGCCGATGTCCCGGTGGCCGAGGGCGGCGAGGCCCTGGGTCCAGCCGCCGGGGCCGGCGAACAGGTCAAGGATGCGGGCGGGTGCGGGCATGGCAGTACCCCCTTCGGAAGGGAGGAGGGGCCCCGGACCGGCCCGAAGGTGCGGGGCGATCCGGGGCCGGGCGGTCAGGACGCGGGACGGCTCTCGGCCGGGGCGGGGTGGGTGTCGGTCCACTGCTCGGCGCAGACCTTGTGGACCGGCTTGCCGCGGCCGGAGCGCAGGTTGGTGGGCTGCTCGCACACCCCGCAGGGGGCGGGCTTGGGGGCCCAGTGGCGGGCGTCGCGCCAGTCGAGGAGGGCCACGACACTCACCGGCCGGCCGCGGCCAGGGCCAGGCGGCGGGCGGGGACGGCTCCGGCGCCGTGGCAGGTGCGGCAGGCGACCGTGACCGTGGGCAGGGTGCCGTCCGCGCGTCGGGGGCCGAGGCTGACGGCGGCGGTGGCGTGGCCGTCGCAGTCGGGGCAGACGCGGACCGGGGCGGGGGTGGTCTGGGGCATCATGGAGGTCCCTTCCGGGCTCTTGGGTTCGGGATGGGGTTGAGGTCTCCGGGGCGGCGGATGCTTGGCGGTATCGAGGCCGCCCCGGGGACCGGTCTTTCAGCGGCGGCGCGCGGTGCGGCCCGAGGGCTTGGCCGCGTACATCGCGGCGTCCGCGGCGGCGAGCGCGTCACTCAGCACGGGCATCGGCAGGTCCGCCACGCGGGCGGCGCCGACGGAGGCGGACAGCGGCAGCAGCACCCCGCCGTGCGGGACGGGCCGGCGCAGCGCGGAGCGCAGGGCGGGAAGCCGGTCGGATCCGTCCAGGACGGCGGCGGCGAACTCGTCACCCCCGAGGCGGGCGGCGACGCCCATGCGGCCGGTCCAGGCGGCGAGCCGGTCGGCAGCAGCAGCCAGGACGGCGTCCCCGGCGGCGTGGCCGTGGGTGTCGTTGGTGTGCTTGAAGTCGTCCAGGTCGACCAGCAGCACCGTGACCCGGGCGGGACGGGTGCGGATCAGGTGGTCGGCGCGGGCGGTGAAGCCGTCGCGGGTGTGCAGGCCGGTGAGCGGGTCACGGCGGGCGCCGGCCAGGCGGCGGGTGAGCACCGCGCCGTGGGCGGTCCATCCGGCGAGCGGGACGCCGGCGGCGGCGAGGAGCGGGGCGAGGTCCATCGGGCGGGTCCTTTCCGGGCGGCAGTGCGAGATGGGGGTTGAGGTCTGCGGGGCGGCGGATGCTTGGCGGTATCGAGGCCGTCCCGGGGACCGGTCAGCGGCGCGGGGAGCCGGGGCCGCCGACCAGGGAGCGCAGCACCACGGCGGCGACCGCGACCGAGACGGCAGTCACGGCGACGGCGAGCAGCAGCGCGGTCAGCACGGTGGCCAGGGCCACGACACCCGCCACCGCGGCGGCACCGGCCGCGACGTAGGGGGCGACCGGTCGGCGGGGAGCCGGGTGCGGGGCGTGGACGACTGTCGGCGGCGCGTAGGCAGCCGGGGCGATGCCGTGGTAGCAGGTGCAGGCCGGGGCTGCTGCGGGCTGCCCTGCGGTGGTGATCACGTGAACGGGGGCGGGGAGCTTGGGCCGCAACATGGGGGGTCTCCTTCCGAGGGCGGTTACTTGGTGGTGTGGTTGACGGCGTCCACCCCGGAGCGGGTGGTGTCGTCGATGAGCGGGGCGAAGATGGTGCCGGCCAGGTAGAAGCCGAAGAGGACCAGGGCGAGCACGGCCCACCAGCGCAGCCGGAAGAACTTCACGACCAGCCAGGCGACGACGCCGAGGACCAGGACGAGGGGGAGCGAGACGGACACGACAGGTCTCCTCAGGTGAGGTGGGCGGTGAGAGCGTCGGCGAGCTGCGGGGCCACCCCGAGCCGGGCGCGCAGCGTGGCCGCGTCGATCGGCGCCCCAGTGCGGGCGCGGTGCGCGTCGGCGACCTTGCGGGCGTGGTCGACCAGCGCCGCCGGCACCGCAGGAGCAGCCGCCGGGGCCGGGACGGGGGCAGCCGCGGCCGGGGCGGGCGCCGGCGGTTGCAATGCGGCTGGGAGCAGGGCCGGCCGCGGGTCGGGGGCCGGGACCAGTTCCGGCTCCGGGGAGGGGGTCTCGGCGGGTTCGGCCGCGGGGGCCGGGGCGGTGTAGACGGAGTCCGGGGTCTCGGCAGGCTCCGCCTCATCGGTGCCGGTCCGGGTGTGGGCGAGGAGGGTGCCGCCGAAGAAGGCGACGGCGGGCCATCCGGCGACAAGGATCCGCAGCCAGTCCGGAACCGCGGCCAGGTCGAGGAGTCCGGCGGTGGCGACGTTGGCGCCGAGCGAGGCGGTCAGGGCGGTGGCGAACCAGGTCCAGGCCGAGCGCGCCGGGGCCCCAACCGCGCGCAGGGTGCGCATCCGGCGCCAGGCGGCGACCAGCAGCAGGTCCACGGAGACGGGGTAGGCCCACGCCTTCCAGCCGTCCTGGCCGGCCGCCGCCGCGATGTCGTGGAGATGGGCGAAGGACAGGGCACCGGCGATCACGGCCTGCACCAGGACGGCGTCCGGGCGGGGCAGTCGGGACATCGGCGGTTCCTCCTTCCAGGTGGGTCGGGGCCGGGACCGGGCGGGGCGCGGTGGGCCTGCCGCCCGATCCCGGCGGCGCGGGGTGCTACTCGTCGGGGTTGGTGCCGGTGCCCAGGCAGGTCGGGCACAGGGCCGCGGTCCGGCCGACCGGGCGGGCGGTCTTGCCGCGGCCGACCCGGTGGGTCTCCTCCACCCAGCCGGATCCCTGGCAGCCGTCGCAGGCCGGCGGCGCCGGAGCAGGGGCGGGGCGTTTGCGGGCGGCCACCGCGCTCACCGGTCCCGACGGGCACGGTCGGCAACGGTGCGGGCGTCGCGAGCCGTCTGCCTGTCGTCGGGGCGGGTGTCGGCGATGCGCTCCGGCAGGCCGGCCCGGTCGTCGGCCGGGTCGTCGTCGTCCAGGGCGGCGAGGAGGGCTGCGATCTCGCGGGCGGAGGGTCCTCGGGGCATGGGTGGTGCTCCTTCCGGGTTCGGGCATGGCGGGGGTAGGGACGTGGCGCGAGGCGGTCGCGCCGACCGAGGAGGGCGGGGCGGGTCAGGGGATGGCCGGGACCCGGGTGGGCTTGGGCGGGATCCGCGGCGCCGGCACCGCCGCGACCGGCCGGAACGCATCCAGCCGGGGCAGGTCCGGGACCAGGTGCGCGCTGTTCCGGCAGATCCGGGCCGCGTCCGCGAGGGACAGGTGCGCGGGGCGGATACGGGACCAGGCGCCCGAGGCGTCCCCGGCCACCGCCAGCCCCGGGGTGCCGGGCGGGATCTGCGTGGCCGCGGCCATGGCCTGCTCGGAGATGTCCCCCAGCCCCATGCGGGCAGTCTCCACATCATTGACCCGGTGCACGACCCGGGCCGTGAGCTGCGAGCGCAGCAGCGTCGCCCCCCGGCCCAGGTCGGCGCCGAAGCGCTGCCCGGCGACGTCGAGGAAGATCCCGGCCGCGCGGGCGAGCTGGGCCAGCCGGACCAGGGCGGTGACGATCTCGTTGCGCCGCTTCTCGTCCGCCTTGGTGGCCACGAGGAACAGCTCCGCGATCTCATCGACCACCACCACGACCGGCACCGGCCGCACCGTGGCCGGCAGGCCCCAGATGTCGGCGGTGACCTGCTCGTCCGGCACCCACCCGGGGATGCCCTGCTGGGCGCGGATCAGGTCGTAGCGGGCGTCCATCTCCGCCACCAGCGCCCGCAGCACGTCCAGCGCCGCATCCGGGTCGGTGGCCAGCGCGGAGAGCCGCGGGGCGAACGGGGCGTGCTCCACCCCGCGCTTGCAGTCGATCCCCACCAGCGCCACCGGCCGCACAGCCAGCGCGCAGACCAGATTGCGGACGAACGTCGACTTGCCCGCCTGCCCGGCCCCCAGGATCAGCGAGTGCGGCTCGGTCCGGTAGTCGCGCACGAACACGGTCCCGTCCTCACGCAGCGCCACCGGCACCCGCACCGGGTGGCCGGCCCGCACCGCACGCGGCATCCGCACACGCCGCAGCACGTCGAAGCCGACCAGCCGCAGGTCCACCACCCCGGGGCGTATCTCGCTCACGTAGGCGGCGTGCACCCCCCACGCGTGCCGCAGCCGCTCGGCGGCGGCCACCACATCCGCGGTCTCCTGCCCCCGGGCCAGCCGCAGCCGAAGCCGCAGCCCCGTCGCGGTCGGACGCACCCCCCGCACCCGCGGCGGCGTCGGCTTGAGCCCCTGCCGCTCCTCACCCCGGGCGACCAGCGTGCGCCACATCGACGGCTCCACCGCCAGCCCGCACGCCTCCATCACCTCCGCATAGGAGTGGGCGATCCGGGCCGCGGTCACCGGCAGACCGATCGCCGACCAGTACGCGCGGGGCGCCTTGACCCGGGCGTAGGCGGCCCCGGCACCGCCGGCGACCAGCGGGCCACCCAGTTCCAGGAGAGGGGTCCAGTCAGCCACGGCGGATCAGCCCTGCACCGCAGCCGGGAACTGGGCCGGCACGAGCGCCACCGCACGGAACGAGATGCCGTGCCGCTTCTGCCCGTTGAACTCGTTCTCCCAGTCCCGCGCCTTCAGGCCCACGACCGAGACCGGCATGCCCACCTGCAGACCCTCGGGGATGCCGGACGCCGGGATGGACACGGTGTAGAGGTTGGCCTCCCCCTCGTCGGCGACGGTCAGGCCCACGGTCATCATCTGCGCGCCGGTCTCCCGGTCGAGGGCGATCTCGCCCGTCTGCTTGTTGACCACCTTCGGCGCGGCCGGAACGGCCACGAACACGATCGCGGTAGAAGTGTCGATCTTGAAGGACGGCATGACTGCTCTCCTGTCGACTTACTTGAAGTTCTTAGTACTCCAAGTGGCGATGGCTTGAGGGTGACTTGGTATGCCAAGAGTGTCAAGTGCTCGTGCTCGACTGCATCTCTCGCTTGTGCTGCACTTGGTACGTCAAGTGGGAGAGGGGCCATGGCAGAGCACAGCGGCAGGGCGATGTACTTGCAGATCGCCGACGAGATCAAGCGGCAGATCCGAGTCGGCGAGCTGCACCCAGGAGATCTACTGCCGTCCGAAGCGGAGATCGTCCGGGAGCACAACGTCTCCAGGACCGTTGCCCGCCAAGCAATGAACCGGCTCGTGGAGGATGGCTACGCGACCTCACACCAGGGGAAGGGCCGGTTCGCGGCCGAACCCACCGGTGCGGCTGCGAAGCACACCCCTGAGTACGAGCTGATCACTGCGAGTCTGGCCGCGATGCACCAGGACGTTCGGCAGCTCGGCAAGCGTCTGGACCAGCTCGAAGATCTTGTGCGTCACCAGTTGCGAGCGCAGTGACGATTCGATCCGTTCGCCGGGACATCTGAACCAGCTCTTCCCCCAACTCCCTGATCAGCTCTGCGATGTGATCGCGCTCCGCCGGAGTCAGCACTGCGACTCCCCTCCTGCACCGCTCGTGGGTCCGACGTACGTTCGAGGTTGACCGCAACGCTAGAAGCAACCGCCGCCAGGACCCCGGAATCCTTTTCCGGGGTCCCCGTGTACAGGGGAGCGACGCTGAAGCCATGCGAGGAATGACGACGAACCTCACCATCGGCGAACGAGTGGCCTGGTACCGGCGGCGGCGTGGCATGTCTCAGGACGTGCTCGCCGGGCTGGTCGGCCGGACCACCGACTGGCTCAGCAAGGCCGAGAACAACCGCATCGAGCTGGACCGGCTGTCGGTCATCAAGAGCCTGGCCGACGCCCTGGACGTGACTCTGGGCGACCTGCTCGCCGAACCCTCCCTCATGGAGTGGACTCCTGAGAGCGGCCGGCGCACCGTTCCTGTCCTGCGCGAAGCCCTGATGAACTACCGCCAGCTCACCCCGCTCCTCGGGGTTCCCACCGAAGGCGAGCCGACCGACCTCGCCGAACTCCGCCGGGACGTCGCCGACGTCTGGGACGCCTACCAGGCATCGCGGTACGGCTATGCCACCCGCCGACTCCCGCTGATCCTCGCGGACGCCATCCTGGCCGCCCAGTCCTACACCGGCCGGGACGGTACGCAGGCCCACGAGCTGTTGGCCATGAGCTACCAGGGCGCCGCCATGGTGCTGACCAAGCTCGGCGAGACCGACCTCGCCTGGATCGCAGCCGACCGCGGACTGTCCGCCGCCCAGCAGGGCGGAAGCCCGATCATCGTCGGCTCCCTCTTCCGCTCCGTCGCACACTGCCTGCTCTCCAACGGTCGCTATGACTCCGCCGTCCAACTTGTCCAGGACGCCGCCGGCTACCTGCGGCCCGGACTGCGCGACGCCACACCCGAATACCTGTCGATCTTCGGGACGCTCCTGCTCGCCGGCTCCATGGCCACCGCCCGCGCCGATGACCGCAACACCACTCGGGACTTCCTCACCGAGGCCGGCCGCGCCGCCGAGCGCATGGGCCACGACGCCAACCACATGTGGACCGCCTTCGGCCCGACCAACGTCGCCATCCACCAGGTGGCCACGGCCGCAGAACTCGGAGACATGCAGGTCGCCGTCGAACTCGGTCCACAGGTCGACACCGCCGGCCTGCCCACCGAACGGCGCGCCCGCCACAACCTCGAAGTAGCCCGCGCTATGAGCGCCCGCAACCAGGCCGACGATGCCCTGTCCATGGTCCTCGAAGCCGAGCAGTGGGCGCCCGAGCAGGTCCGGCACCACTACCTCGCCCGCGAACTCGTCCTGAACTGGGTCCGCAACCAGCGCACCCGCCCCGGCCGCCCGCTCGCCGACCTCGCCCAGCGACTGCACGTCGTCTGACCTGGGTACTGTGGAGCCCATGGCCCCCAACGAGCACGAAGCCAAGATGGCGCACCCGCGAATGGCAGCGGGTGCGCTCTTCTTCGACGACGCCGACCGCGTCCTCATGGTGGAGCCGACCTACAAGGACTACTGGGAGATCCCCGGCGGGTACGTCGAGACCGGCGAATCCCCCCTGCAAGCCTGCATCCGCGAGGTACGCGAAGAACTCGGCATCACCCCGCTCATTGGCCAATTGCTTGCGGTCGACTGGGCACCCAGCGACCACGAGGGCGACAAGGTCCTGTATCTCTTCGACGGAGGCCATCTCACCCCCGCCGCCCTCGAAGCCGTCACCCTCCAGCCCGACGAACTGCGAGGTGTCCAGTTCGTGCCCATCGCCGCCATCGGCGAGCGCACCATCCCGCGCCTTGCCCGCCGCATCACCGCCGCAGCCCACGCCCGCGCCGGACAGGCCCCGGTCTACCTCGAACACGGCCAACCTGCCGGCCATGCGGTCTGAGCTCGGCCCGGAGCCGGTGTTCCGACTGGACCGGGGTGTCACCGGGTTCTACGACCCGAAGACCGGACCACTGCCGATGGTCGATGTGAGCGCCTTCCGCGCCGGCTGGCACACCGCTGCCCGGATCGCCTGTGGACGAGTCGGCAACTTCATCCCGCAGACGTACCCGCGGACGTTCCACACCGCCACGATCACCAACGGCCACGGAGCGCACGTCATCCTGTGCCACGCTCACTTCCCCCTCATCGCCTTCGTCGCCGATCAGCGATACTCCTACTCAGACGAGTTCCGGGAGGCACCTACGTGGTCGAGCGCCTTCACCGACGCGGCCTTCGTAGTGCTGAGCCTCCATCAGCTCAACTCGCCGCTGTCCAAGGCGGACACCTCCACCCTGGCGGCCGGTGAGCGGCAGGCGATTCGCCACTGGCGACCAACCAGCATCGGCCAAGTGATCTTCAACTCCTGGGACTGAACGCGCCATGCCCAGCAGCAACGGTCCCCATGGCACCGGAAAGTCCAGGAAGAAGATGCGTGGTGGTGCGTAAAAACCTTCTCTACGGGTTCAAGGCGCCGCGCACAGCGCGGCGCGGCCCGCCCCCGCTCGGGCGCGCTCCTGTCTTCGCCCCGCGCCGCCCGGCGGGACGGACCGCAAGTGGGAAAGGGCAGGCATCGGACTGACCGTCCAAACGGCTGGGATCAGCCGGCACCGGGATGACCGGAGGCCGTGCCTAGAGTGCAGACCATAGGGGGCGAGGTAGGACTGCCATCCCGCCCACCATCGACCCAGGCAGAGCCGAGCAGCCTTGCCCTCTGGGGTCCAGGTCGTTCGTACAGTGGCGCGCTCCACCTGGACCCCAGAGGGCAAGCCCGCTCCACGGACGTGTGGGTCGACGGCGGACGGGATGGCAGCGAGGATGCGTGCAGCAACGCTTGGACGGGCGGTCCACGGCGGCATCCTGTTGCAATGGGATGCTGAGTGCTACGGCGTCCGCGTAGCCCCACCGCGCATGATTCGCCACGCGGGCCATCCGCTGTCAGACCGGTAGACTACTGTATCCCTCATGTCTGACCGCACCTTCGTTGACCTCTTTGCTGGGGCCGGCGGCCTCACTCTCGGCCTGAAGCGCGCCGGGTTCACTCCCATCTACGCCCAAGATAAATGGTCAGACGCAGTTGACACGTACAAAGCGAACATTACGGGCCACCTCGTCGAGTGTGGTGACATCGCCGACTTGACAGCAGCACACCTCAACCAGGTCTTGCCCGAGAAGCCCGGTTGGATCGTTGGTGGCCCGCCGTGCCAGGGGTATAGCACCGTTGGAAAGCGGAATCGTGACGATCAACGTAACCGACTCTTTGAGCATTTCTTGCGCGTGGTCAAGCATGTCGGGCCGGATGGATTTGTGATCGAAAACGTTCTTGGCCTGAAGGACATGAGCTTTGAACGAGAAGTCGCCAGCGCATTCGAAGAGTGCGGCTATCGTGTGCACTTTCAAGTAGCAAGTGCAGCTGATCACGGAGTCCCTCAGCTTCGTCGACGCGTGCTCTTCATTGGGCACAAGCAAAAAGAATTCAAGGGGATCGATGCTGCGCTTCAGGCAGATCAGTATGTTTCGGTGAAGGCAGCAATTGGGGACCTTCCCGAGCTTCAGCCGGGTGAGACTGCCACGATCTACAACAAGCCTGCCGAGTCCGACTACCAGCGGCTTATGCGCGCGGGAAGCAAGACGCTCCAAGGGCATTCCGCATCGAAGCACCCGCCGCATCTCATTGAGGCAATCAGGCACATTTCCGATGGCGGAAACCGGACCGAGATTCCTCCGAATCTTCAACCGAAGTCTGGTTTTCACAATTCCTATAGCCGACTCGCTTCGTGGCTTCCCGCGGTGGCGGTCACGCAAAATATGGGCAAGCCTAGCGGGACACGTTGCATTCACCCGTTTCAGCATAGAGGCCTCACAACTCGCGAAGGCGCCCGTCTGCAGTCATTTCCGGACACGTACATCTTCACTGGCCCTTCGACAAGTCAGCGGCTTCAGGTTGCAAACGCCGTTCCTCCCCTGCTTGCTCAGGCGCTCGGGCAGGCTCTGCTCGATCCCGACCACTGGGCCTGACCAACATCGCTAGCATGCGCCCATGACGGATCAGTTCAATCGCCCGCTGGCCGGCTTCGAAGCCATGCTCGAACTCCCTTATGGGTTCACTGCGCGCGCGCCAGAGCCGAACGAGGTGGAGGCCGCGCGCGCAATCAAGTGGCTGGAGAACTCGAGACCGAAGCGCCACAACTTCTGGCCAGCGCTGACCTTGGCCTTTGTAGCGCAGGCAGAGATTCTGCTGGCAAAACTTTCCGAGCAGAGTCACCCAAACGCGTTCACCTCGATTAAACGCCGTGAGACCTCGGCAGCTCGGGCGGTTGATCAGCTGACTTGGGTGGTAGGCGAAACAGAAATCCCTGTTAGGCGCTTCTATAACTTTGCCGCTGAAGTAATCATGGTCCAAATGCGAAGGCATCACCCTTCCAGCCCCGGGCACGCAACGTCAAAGTGGGAAATGTACAAGCCTTTCATCGAGAGCGTTATAGCAGCTAGCCCGGGTGGACGCCTGGCAGTTGCCCAGTGGGTATGGAAGCATGGCGTACTCGATAGGCAAATGACCGTTAGCACTTCTCACAGGGAGCGTCAGCCGCGCCCCTTTTACGAGATGCTGAAGGATCTTGAGACTGGTTCTGGCACGACTGGCGGGGCGGTTTTCCAGTCCCTCGTCTATGGCTACCTTTATGCCGACTCGCCTACCTTGACTGTAATTTCTCAGCGCGTAAATACGGGTTCTCGTCGGGCCGGGGTAATCGGCGATGTTAGTGGTTTCCTTGGGGAGCATGTCGTCCTTGCGGCTGAGGCTAAGGACAAGCATCTAACCAAGGCAGACGAGGCCGACCTGATGACTTTTATCACAGAGTCTTCGGCATTCCCGGACTTGGATGCTGTTGTCTTTGCAAGGTCATTTGACTCCTACATCCAGGATGTCCTGTGCGAGGCGGAAGTACGTTGCTTCACTCGAAATGAAATGATTCACACTGTCAGCCTATGGGACGTGCCAAAGCAGGAAAATGCGGTGCGTTCGGTCAGGTTCTTTTTGGGTCAGATCCAAAAGAACCCAAGCCTGGTTGAGCGGGTCGATGAGTTCATTAAGGATCTTTACGAAGAGCCAGTGTAAGTCTATTTACGGCCGCCTTGCAGATAAGGGCGGAGAAGGTGTAGCGGTATTACTTCAGCGCCTTCTCCGCTCATGCGGCAGACTGAGAATTCTTGGCTAATCTGACTTTCGCTGCCACGCCTTTGATTCGGGCGACTGCATCGCCAGCCGTCTTATGATTCCAATCGCGGGAGGTCTGTCGACGAGAGATCATGCCAATGTCCAGAGAGCGGTCTCCTATCAGCCACAGCGACGGCAACGAGGCTGAACCCTGCTCTGGCTGCCGGGCGGAACAAGCCAGCACCCGTGCCCGGCCGGGAAGCACAGCAGCTTTGCGGGGCATCACCAGTTTGGGTGCCCCTCCGATCACGCTTGGGCATGCGGGGAAGGGTCCTCGCATGAGTCCCGCACCGAAGCAAGAGCAGCCAGACGAGGCACACCGGTGGCCGGCCAGTGTGGACAAGACGACCGTGGAGGCGGTGGGAAAGCTCTCAGAGGCCCTGGAGACCACAGAGAGGGCCCGAGGCCACCTGTACGCCTTCCACCAGCTCACAGGAGGCGCAGACCTGGCTCTGGGGGAGGCTGTGCGCCTCCTGAGGGAGGCAGGGCATGAGGAGGCTGCCGGGCTGCTGGAGACCGAGGTGGTGGGCCGCAACGTCATCCCCGGGCACTGGACCTTCCAGATCATCGAGGCGTACAACGCCACCTACTACCGCCCGTTCGCGGCGGTCGAGGAGAAGATCCGCGGCGAGCTCGTCCAGGGGCGTGAGCACCTGTACGAGGCGTGGATGAAGGAGGACCGGCGTACCCACGGCCATCCGGATCACACAGCCCGGCCGTAGCCGCAGACGCCCGCCGAGCAGACCGAGCGCGCCGCGTGCCCGTCGCCGGAGGATCCAGCGGAGCATGCCGTGCCATTCGCGTGCCATGACGGGCGGGGAGCAACGGGGAGTCCCGGGAAGCAAGGGTCACCAGACACGCCACCGGCCCCTGACCGTTGGTACTGGTCAGGGGCCGGTTTGTACGGCTCGCGCGGAGGGCGAGGGATTCGAACCCTCGGCCAGGGTCACCCCTGGCGACAGTTTTCAAGACTGTTCCCTTAGGCCACTCGGGCAGCCCTCCTGGCGGAGGTCAGCCTAACGGGTCGCGGCCGGGCCGGGGTGCGGAGATCGGCATGCCGCGCGGGGCGGGCTACCGGCTGTCGCCCTTGCGCTCGCCGAGGGTGATGGTGGTGGTGCGGCTCTGGCCGTCGTGGGTGTAGACGACCTCCACCTTCTCGCCCGGCCGGTGCGACCAGATCTCGCTGACCAGGGTCGGTCCGCTGTCGATCGGCACGCCGTCGAGCCTGGTGATGACGTCGCCCGGCTTGAGGCCGGCCTTGTCGGCGGGTCCGCCGGGGGTGACGGCCGGGGTGCCCTGGACGTCGGACGGCATGATCTGGGCGCCGTCGCCGTTGTAGTTGTCGTTCCGCAGCACGCCGAGGATGGCGTACACCGGCTGGCCGGTGCGGATCAGCGTGTCGGCGACCCACTTGGCCTGGTTGATCGGGATGGCGAAGCCGAGGCCGATGCTGCCGGCCTGCTCGGTCTGCCCGCCGAAGGGGCTGCTGCCGCCACCGCCGCCGGTGGACTGGATGGCCGAGTTGATGCCGATGACCTGCCCGCCGGCGTTGAGCAGCGGGCCGCCGGAGTTGCCGGGGTTGATGGAGGCGTCCGTCTGGAGGGCGTTCATGTATGACGCCTGGGCGCCGGTGGAGTCGCCGGAGGCGACGGGCCGGTCCTTGGCGCTGACGATGCCCGTGGTGACGGTGCCCTCCAGGCCGAAGGGGGCGCCGATGGCGACGGTGGCGTCGCCGACCGCGACCTTGTCGGAGTCGCCGAGCGGCAGCGGGCTCAGCCGGCCCTTGGGCGGGTTGTCGAGCTTGACCACGGCCACGTCGTAGCCCTCGGCGCGGCCGACCACGGAGGCGCGGTAGCTGGAGCCGTCGGAGAACTTCACGGTGAGCTTGCCGCCGTCGGCCGCCGGGGCGACCACGTGGTTGTTGGTGAGGATGTGGCCCTCGGTGTCGTAGACGAAGCCGGTGCCCGTGCCGGACTCCTGGGAGCCCTCGGCCTTGATGGTGACGGTGCTGGGCAGCGCCTTGGCGGCGATGCCGGCGACCGACGTGGGGGCCCGGTTGAGGGCGGCCTTGTCGACCGTCGAGGAGACGGTGGTGCTGGTGGTGGAGGAGCCGGAGGCGGAGTCGTCCGCGGCCCAGGCGCCGATGCCGCCGCCGATGCCGCCGGCCGCGAGGGCCACGGCGGCGATCAGCGCGACCATGCCGCCGCGCCCGCGGCGCGGTGCGCCGCCGTCACGGTCGGGACCGCCGGGCTGTCCGGGCGCGCCCCAGCCGCCGACGGGGTGCCCGGCGCCGAAGGGGTGGCCGCTGGGCGGCGGCCAGGAGGCGCGGTCGGCCGCGCTCCCGGCCGGGCCGGCCGGGCCGGCGCCCTGCCCGGGGCCGTAGGGCGCGCCCGCGGGGACGCCGTACGGCGCGTCGTGGGCGGGCGGAAGCGGGTAGGCGGAGGGCGGCGGGTACGCCCCCGCGGGCTGCTGCGGCGGCGGAGGGGCTGCCGGGTACGGGCGGTCCGCCGCCGGGGCTGCGGGCGCCGCACCGTCCGACGGCACGGCGGGCTGCGGCGCCGTACGGTCGGGAGCCGGACCCACCGCGTCGTGGCCGCCGGCGGGCTGTGCCCCCTGCGGCCCGGTGAACCCACTCTCGTGCTCGGTGCTCACGGACGACCTCCATGGATGACAGGACCTTGGTCCCCAGCATTTCCCATCGTCCGTCTGGGCGCCGTAAGCAGCACACCCGTGCGGACGACGGGTTCCTTAGGCCGGTTTGATGTGTGCAGGTCGCCGGCCTTGGCGGAGCCTGCCCTTACGCCTACCATGTCTTCTCGAACTGACACGCGGGAGCTTGGACCCAGACCAGGCTGAGAGGGCGCCGGTCGGCCGCAGCAGCGGACCGAGGGGGCGCCGACCGCCGGAACCTGACCGGGTAATGCCGGCGTAGGGAGCACTGGCCGTGACGGCTTCATCGTCCACGTCCCTGTCCGCACCGGCCTCCGCGGGGGCGTCGCAGCCCCCGGGCGAGGCCCCGCTGGTCCTGGACACCGACCCGCCCCGCCCGCTGGGCTTCCGCGACCAGGCGGCCTTCTGGCTGAACCTGGGCGTGAGCCTCATCGGCTTCAGCAGCGCGGTGACCGTGCTCGGCACCGGGAAGGCCCAGCTGTCCTTCGCCGCCTCGGTGACGGCGATCGCGGTCGGCACCGCGGTCGGCACCGCGATGCTGGCGGTGGCGGCGGTCATCGGCGCCCGCACCGGGGCGCCCGCCATGGCGGTGCTGCGCGGCCTGTTCGGCACCCGGCTCTCCTACGTGCCGACCGTGCTGAACATCGTGCAGTGCGTCGGCTGGGGCGTGTACGAGCTGACCGTCATCGCGATGGGCGCCGAGGCGCTCACCCACGGCCGCGGCTGGCACTGGCTGTACGTGGTGCTGGCGGGCGCCGTGACCACGGCCCTGACCGTGCGGCCGCTGGGCGCGATCGCCCTGCTGCGCCGGTACGTGGCCGTGGCGGTGGGCGTGTCGATGGTGTACTTCACGGTGCAGCTGGTGCGGCAGGGGGTGCCGGACCCGGGCGCGGGCAACTGGCACGGCTTCCTGGGCGCCACCGACTACGTGCTGGCGGTGTCGATCTCCTTCGTCCCGCTGGCCGCCGACTACACGCGGCACTCGCGGACCCCCGGCTCGGCGTTCTGGGGCACCTTCGCCGGCTACACGGTCGCCCAGGTGTGGTGCTTCGTCCTGGGGCTGATGGCGCTGCTGCAGGTCCAGGGGGACAGCACGAAGATCTTCGACACCTTCCTCGGGGTCACCGCCGGCTGGCTGTTCTTCGCCGTGCTGGTGCTGCGCGAGACGGACCAGTCCTTCGCCAACGTGTACTCGACCGCGATGTCCGTCCACAACCTCTTCCCCCGGGTGGACCGGCGGGTGCTGACCGTCGGGACCGGCGTGCTGGTGACGGTGCTGGCGCTGCCGGTGAAGGAGTTCGCCGACTGGTACTACGGCTTCCTCGGGCTGATCGGTTCGGTCTTCGTGCCGCTGCTGGCCGTGCTGGCGGTCGACTTCTTCCTGGGCCGCGGGCGGCACGGCGGCTGGGACATGTCCGACGGGGCGCCGTCGCGGCCGCTGATGCTGCTGCCGTGGCTGCTGGGCTTCGTGACGTACCAGTTCCTGGCCCCGTCCGACATCGGCGCCTGGTGGACGGACTTCTGGGGGCGGGTGCACGGCTGGGCGGGCTTCGGCCCGCAGGAGTGGACCTCGGCGTCGCTCCTCGCCTTCCTGGTGCCCGCCCTGGTGACCTGGGCCCTGGTGCCGCTGGGCCGGCGCGGCCGGGGCGCGGGGGCCCCCGCGCAGGACGCCCCGGAGGCGGCCGCCCGCCCGTAGCGCGGTGTTCACCCGGCCGTCCGCGGCGTCGCGGACGGCCGGGGGCGGGTCGCCCGTACGCTGGGCCGCGTGAGCACAGCGACACCCCCCGCACCCGTGCCCCTGCTGGCCGTGCCGAACCGGTCCGCCGTCCGCGTGGTCGCCCACCGCGGCTCGTCGGACGCCGTGCCCGAGCACACCCTGGCCGCCTACCGGCTGGCGATCGAGGAGGGCGCGGACGCCCTGGAGTGCGACGTGCGGCTGACCGCCGACGGCCACCTGGTGTGCGTGCACGACCGCCGGGTGGACCGCACCTCCGACGGCCGCGGGGTGGTGTCGACGCTGGAGCTGGCGCAGCTCGCGGAGCTGGACTTCGGGTCGTGGAAGGACGGCGGGCCGCCCGGGGAGCCGGAGGCGCCGGACCGGGTGCCGCCGGCGCCGGGCCCGGCCGGTACGGGGACGGCGGCGGGCCGGGAGGCCGATCCGGAGCGGTCCTCGGTGCTGACGCTGGAGCGGCTGCTGGAGCTGGTCGCGGACGCCGGACGCCGCGTGGAGCTGGCGATCGAGACCAAGCACCCGACCCGGTACGCGGGCCGGGTGGAGGCGGAGCTGCTGCGGCTGCTGCACCGCTTCGGGCTGCCGGGGCACGGCGGGGGGCGGGCGGGCGGGGGCGCGGAGCCGCCGCCGGTGCGGATCATGAGCTTCTCGCAGCTGTCGCTGCGCCGGGTGCGGCAGGCGGCGCCGAGCATCCCCACGGTCTTCCTGATGGAGCGCCTCCCGCTGCGGTTCCGGGACGGGTCGCTGCCGCGCGGCACGGGGATCGCCGGGCCGGGCATCGACCTGGTGCGGGCCAACCCGGGGTTCGTGGCGCGGCTGCACCGGGCGGGGCACCGGGTGCACGTGTGGACGGTGGACGAGCCGGCGGACGTGGAGCTGTGCCTGCGGCTCGGCGTGGACGCGATCATCACCAACCGGCCGCGGCAGGTGCTCGGCCAGCTGGGCCGCGGCGGGGGGTCGCCGGGCGTGCGGCCTGTCGCGGAGGGGCCGCGGACGGGCGCCGGCGGGCTCCTTCCGGACCCCGGCGCGGCCTCGGGCCGGACGCCGGGCCGCGCTCCCGGCCGGGAACGGGACCGGAGCTGACCGGTTCCGCCCGGACAGGACCAATCCCCGGGCACGACCTCGGGTAATCATCACATTACCGATTGTCTCCATCGTGTTGTGTGTCATATTCCGACTTCGGGCGATCGTGGAATACCCGTTTCCCGTTCATTCACCCTGGGCATTCACCTCTCGGCATGCGGTAGGCATGCGGTGAAGGAGGTCTCGGGGGTGGCGTTGGTGATGGCGCACGAGGTGCCGACTACGTCGACCATGGCACTGCCGCATGGTCCAGCGAGTGTCGGAGCCGCGCGGCGACGCCTGCGCCGGGAGCTCTGCGACCGGCGGGTACCGGAGACGGTCGTCGACGACGCGGTCCTGATCCTGTCCGAACTGCTCAGCAACGCGTGCCGCCACGCACGGCCGCTCGCACCGCTGCCCGACCTCGACCGGGCCGCCCACGGCCCCGGCGGACCGGCGGGCGGGGCCGCCTCCGGGGAGGCGGGCCGGAGGGCTGCCGACGGGAGACCCGGGGAGCACCGGGGGCCCTGGGAGTCCGGGGACGCGGAGGACGTCGGCGGCGTCCTGGTGGGCTGGCAGGTCCACGAGGACGGGCTGCTCACCCTGGAGGTCACCGACGGCGGTGCGGCCACCCGGCCGCGCAGCGCCCGGCCCTCGCTCACCTCGCACGGCGGCCGCGGCCTGAGCATCGTCGGCCGGCTCGCCTCGGACTGGGGGGTGCGCGACGCCCCCGGCGAGGTGACGGTCTGGGCGGTGCTCCCCGTACGGGCGCGCCACGCGCGGCGCACGGCGCACGGCCGCCGGCCGGCCGCGCTGCAGGTCCCCGCGGCGTCCGACCTCGGCCTGTCCGCGGCGCGGCCCCCGGCGGCGGGCGGCGAACCCGCCTGACGGGGCGTGGCAACGCAGGCGCACCGGGCCGCGCGGCACGGCGGGCAGCACGGCGGCCGGCCGGGGCGGCGGGCGGTCGGTCCCCGCGGCGGGAGGCCGGCGGCGGAGCCTGTGCGGCAGTCCCTGCGGTGAGGAATTCCTGATATTCCGTCAGCCCTTTTCGGCGACGGCCGACGGGCACGCGCACGCGACGCACGCCGACCGGACCGCCCCCGCGCCCCGGCCCCTCCCCCTCCCCCGCCCCGGCCCGTCGCCTCCCCCGCCCCCGGCTTCCCCCGCCCCGGCACGGCGGCCCGTCCGACGCGCCGCCGCCGCGGGGCGGGCGCGCCGAAGCGGCCTCGGCCCCGGCACGCCCGGATACGCTTCCCGGCGGAGAGAACCACCCGCCGGGAACGGCGTACCGAGAACCACGCACCGAGAACCGCGCACCCGGCACCGCCGGTCGCGTCACCGCATTGGGGAGACCCGCACCATGGCCAAGAAGGCCGCCAAGAAGGCGTCCCAGCGCAAGCCGTCCGCCGCCGCGTCGCAGGAGACCGCCGCCGATCCCGGATCGGTCCCGGTCGTCGGCGCCCGCGAGCCCTGCCCCTGCGGGTCCGGCCGCCGGTACAAGGCCTGCCACGGCCGGGAGGCCGCGCACGCCGTGCAGCAGCTGGTGCAGCGCCCGTTCGAGGGGCTGCCCGGCGAGGCGGACTGGGTGGCGATGCGCGAGCTGGTGCCCGCCGCCACCGCGCCCCTGACGCTCCGCCAGGGCGTCGCCGGCGAGGGGGAGCAGCCGTCGGTGACGCTGGCCACGGTGCTGCCGATGGCCTGGCCGGCGATGCGCCGCGCGGACGGCTCGGTGCTGCTGGGCCTGCAGACCCAGGCGTCCTCCGGCGACGTCAGCCGGGACCTGGCGGACGCCCTGGAGCAGGCGCTGGCGGCCGAGCCGGGCAGCCCCGTGCCGGGGCGCCGCCCCGCGCCCGGCGGTCCGCGCCTGCAGGACCTGCTGGATCTGTCCGCGCCGGTGGTGCCGACCGTCCACACCGGTTTCGACTTCTGGCTGGAGGACGCGGAGACCGCCTCCGGCGAGGTGGCGGCGTCCCTGGAGCGGGCGAACGCCTCGGTCATCCCCACCGAGCGGCTGCAGGGCGTGGAGTCCGCGTACTGGTGCGGCACGCCGGAGAAGAACCACCTGCGGTGGGTGACCACCCACCCGGAGGAGGAACTGCTGGACGCGCTGGCACGGCTCTCCGCCGCCGGCGAGGCCTCGCTCGGCGAGGGCACCCGGCTGGTGGGCTCGTTCCGGGCGCACGGGCTGACCGTGCCGGTCTGGGACCTGCCCCGGGAGATGTCGGCGGCGGACTGCGAGAAGCCGGCGGCGGCCTTCGCGGAGCGGCTGGCCGACGTCCTGGCCGCGCCCGCGCCGCTCACGGCGGAGGAGCGCCGGGTGCGGGCGGGTCTGGTGAACCGCCAGATCACCCTCGGCTGACCGTTCCGGGCCCCGCCCCCCGCGGCGGGGCCCGCAGCCGGCCCCCGCAGCCGCTTCCCCGCAGACGGCGCCCCGCCGGCGGCGGACCGCCCGCGAGGCGGATCCGTCGGGATCGGGACGGGCTCCGCACCGGACCGGTCACGAATCGCGTGAGACCTGTCACATTTCCGTCGTCGCGACCGAACATCCAGGTCGGGATCGGTCGTGTGAATTTGCGGATCGTCCGATCCTTGTTACCGTTTAAACAGCCCGGTCGCTGGTGCATCCCCCGTCGCCAGCGGCCGGGCGTTCGACTTCCCGGCCCGTCCCCGGCCCCTGCGGCCCGGTGGCGGGCCGTCGGCGTACCGGGGCCCCGCGGCCCCTCCGGCGGAGGCGCGCACCGGACGGCCGGCGGCCCGGCACCGGCGCGGTCAGGCACCGTCCCGGCCCGGGCAGGGCCCGTCGGCACGGCTCCGTTCCGCCGGGCCTCAGTACGCCAGACGGCTGCCGTCGGGCGTCGCGGTGCTCGCCGCCACCAGCGCGTCCAGGAGGTCGCCGACCCGCGGCAGCCAGGGGGCCCCGCCCGGCGCGCCGTCGGCGGCCGCCGGCGGGCGCTCCCACCGCACCGCGCCGCGGCCGGTCCGGGACGGCGGCAGCACCACGTAGCCGCCGGGCCCGTGGTAGCGCAGCGAGGTGGGCACGTTCTCCTGACGGACCAGCAGTTCGCCCAGCTCGTCGAAGCCGAAGGGCGCGACGAGCAGCACGTGGCGGGTCGGGGTGGCCACCACCGGACCGGTCCGCACGTGCAGCGCGTCGAAGTAGTCGAGGACCCGGGCGCCGGCGGCGGCGGGGAGGCTCACCGCCGCGACGGCGCCTCCGGTGGCGACGACGATCGGGGCGTCGGGCCGCTGGGTCCACCACCACCGGACCATCGCCGGGTCGGTGGTGGCCGCGAGCAGCGGCGGGTCGTGGGGGTGGGCGCCCGGGACCGGGCAGTCCGGCCGGGGGCAGGCGCAGCAGCGGACCGTCCGGCGGCGGTCGCCGCGGCCCTGGCGGCCTCCGGGACCCCCTGCGGCGTCCCCGCCGCCGTCGGCGGCCCCGATGCCGCCGGCGCGCTCGGCGAAGCGGTCGCGGAGCGGGCGCGGCTGGGTCCCGGCGCCCGGCAGCACCGGCCATTTCCACTGCTCCGCGCAGGTCAGGGCCGCGGCCGGCAGCGCCGACCTCTTCCTCCGTCGCCTTCCGAGGATCTCGCGCATGTGCGCTCGTTCCTTTCCGTGACCGTTGAGGCTCGGGCAGTGACACACGGGGCGGCGTGAGCGGGCGCCTGGACAAGCGCACCACGGCCGCGCCGTTTCCGGTATGTGGCGAGGGGTGGCGGATGGTGGCGTTTGCCCCCCGCGGCCTCCGCGGAGGTTTCGCTGCGGGCGGCCGTGGGGAGACCCGGGGCCCGTTGTGCGTCGGCGGCGCCCGGATCGGTGCGGGGCTGCGGTGGTGCCGGTCCCGGAGGAGCACCCCCCGGTGTTCGGGGTGACGCGGCGCGAGGAGCGGTGGTTCCGCCGGACGGGGGAGCGGATTCCGGCCGCCCGGGCGCACGTCCATCGTACGGCCGGGACCGGGGGCGCAGCAGACCCCCGGCGGCGCCGGTCGCGGCCATCGCGCCCCCTCCCTCCCGCTCGGACGGCGGCCCCGTACGGGCCGCGCCTGCACCTTCGTCTCTCCGATATCGCGCCCGGCACGCAGGCGGTTCGGAGGAGGGGCCGGTCGGGGGCGCCCGTGGTGGCCGGTTCACCCACCACGGGCCCCCCTGGTCCCGCCGGGACCAGGGGTCGCGGCGCTCACCCCGGGGCGCCTGCCGCCCGGGCGGCGCGGATCCGCGCCCGCCCCCCGCCCGCCTCACGCCGAGGGGCGGTCCGGGATGTTTTCCGGCCATGTTCTCCGGCCATGACACCAGTCACCCGGCAGGGCCGCAGTTCTGGACACGCCCCGATCGGCCTGTGTAGAAGTGAGGTCATTCCTTGCCTTATGGCATCACATGGGGGTGTACCGGCCATGCCGGTCAGCCTCCCGAAGGGCGGATGTCATGACCGAAACGCATCCCTCCCCCACCGGCGCCGGCAGGCTGACCGCCGTCCCCGACCACGAGCACGCGTCGCCCCGCCGGGCCGAGCAGGACCTCGACGGGCAGGCCCCCGCCCACCGGGCCCGGTCCGCCCCGGACACCGTCCTCGGCCTGCCGCTCCCCGGCGCCCCCCTGGGGCAGGACGCCGAGCGGGAGGGGCTCGCGGCCCGGCTCTCCGACCTCTCCGACCTGGCCGGCCTGCACGAGCACACCGGGCGCCTGGCCTCCGCCCGGGGCACCGCCGCCGTCCTGCACACCGTCCTGGAGGCCGGGGCCGCCCTCCTCGGCGCCCGCCGCGGCCTGCTGGTGCTCCGCGGCCGCCACGGCGACGCGGCGGGTCTCGGCCTCGACCGCCCGGAGCGGGGCGCCCTGGAGACCGTCCCCCGCGACACAGGCCCCTACGCCGGGCTGCTCGCCCGCGAGGACCGGCCCGCCCTGGTCCTCCACACCGACCTCGCCCGTAGCCCCGGCACCGACCCCCGCTACCGCGCCGTCGCGGCCCAGCTCGGCATCGGCGCCTCCTGCGCGCTGCCGCTGGCCACCCCCGAGGACGGGCCGGTCGGCGCGGCCGTCTGGTTCTACGACGGGCCGGCCGAGCCCTCCCGCCGGCAGCGGCACCTCGCCCGCCTCTACTGCGCGTTCGCCGCGCCGCTGGTCGCCGGGGAGCTGGAGCGGGAGCGGCTGCGGCGCGACTGCGACGCCCTGCGGCGCGGCCTGCTGCCCGACCTGCTGCCCCGCGTCCCGGGGGTGCGGCTCGCGGTCCGGCACGCGGCCGCCGGACTGGACCGCTCCGCGGGCAGCGACTGGTACGACGCCCTCGCGCTGCCGGAGGGGATGCTCGCGCTCAGCGTCGGCAGCGTCTGCGGCGGCGGGACGGGCGCGGCCGCCGCGATGGGCCGCCTGCGGACCGCTCTGCGCGCCTACGCGGTCCTGGAGGGCGAGGACCCGGTGGCGGTCCTCGGCGACCTGGAGGTGCTGCTGCGGACGACCGAGCCGGCCCGGTCCGCCACGGCGCTGTACGCGTGGGTGGACCCGGCGGAGCGGCAGGTCGCGCTGGCCGGGGCGGGGAGCTGCCCGCCGCTGCTGGTCGGCGGGCGGGGCGCGGACTTCGTCGAGACCTCCCTCTCCGCGCCGCTCGGCATGCTGGGCTGCTGGGAGGCGCCCGCGGTGGAGCTGCGCGCCGACCCGGGCGACGTGCTGGTCCTCTACACCGAGGGCGCGGCCCGGCGGTGCGGACCCGGCCTGGACGCGGGCCAGGCCCGGCTGCGGGCGGCCGCGGCGGACGCACCGCCCGAGGTCCGGCAGGACCCGGAGCGGCTCTGCGCCCACCTGGAGGCGGTCTGCCTGGCCGGCGGGGGCGCGGCCGGCACGACGGACGACCTTGTGCTGCTGGCCGCCCGCCTGGGCTGATCCCTCCGTCCGGCCGGACCGCCCGGCCGGGACCGGCCGCCCCGGCCGGGACCGCGTCCGGACCGCTCCCGCACCGCCGGGCCCGGCGGACGGCGCCCGCCGCCCCGGGCACGCCCCCGGACGCCGCGCCGGGACCCCCGCCTACCATGGGGAGGACCGCCCGAGCGCACGTCCGAGACCCGGCAGTGCGCCCCGGGCGGTCCGACGACGCGAGGAGGCGACGCACGTGACCCAGGACCGCACCCCGGCGGCGGCGGAGAACCCCGAGTCGGCCGTGCCCGACGAGGGCGAGAAGCCGATCAAGGGACGCAAGAACGGCCTCTACCCGGAGGTCTCCGACGAGCTGGCCGCGCTGATGAGGAGCGGCTGGGCCGACACCGAGCTGCGCGACCTGCAGCCGCGGGAGCAGTCCCCGTACGCCGCCGAGCGGCGGGCGCGGCTCTCCGCGCGGTTCCCCGGCGAGCGGCTCGTCGTCCCCGCGGGCAACCTCAAGACCCGCTCCAACGACGACGACTACTCCTTCCGGCCCTCCAGCGAGTACGTCCACCTCACGGGCGACCAGACGCAGGACGCGGTGCTGGTGCTGGAGCCGCGGGCCGGCGGCGGCCACGACGCCACCGCCTACCTGCTGCCGCGCTCCGACCGGGAGAACGGCGAGTTCTGGCTCGACGGCCAGGGCGAGCTGTGGGTCGGCCGCCGGCACAGCCTGGCCGAGGCCGAGCGGCTGCTCGGCCTGCCCTGCCGCGACGTGCGGAAGGCCGCCGAGGAGATCGCCGCGGCGGTCGCCGCGAACCCGGTCCCCACCCGCATCGTGCGCCGCCACGACGCCGGCCTGGAGGCCGCCCTCGCGGCCGCCGAGGCCGACCGCGCCGAGCAGCGCACCGACGCCGACACCCCCACCGCCGCCGAGGAGCGCGACGAGGAGCTGCGGGTCTTCCTGAGCGAGCTGCGGTTGGTGAAGGACGACTGGGAGGTCGGGCAGCTCCAGGCCGCCTGCGACTCCACCGTCCGCGGCTTCACCGACGTGGTGCGCGAGCTGTCGCAGGCGGTCGCCACCTCGGAGCGGTGGATCGAGGGCACCTTCTGGCGGCGTGCCCGCGTCGAGGGCAACGACGTCGGCTACGGCTCCATCTGCGCGTCCGGCCCGCACGCCACCACCCTGCACTGGGTGCGCAACGACGGCCCGGTGCGGCCCGGCGACCTGCTCCTGCTGGACGCGGGCGTGGAGACGCACACCCTGTACACGGCGGACGTCACCCGCACCCTGCCGGTCGACGGCACCTTCACCCCGCTGCAGCGCCGCATCTACGACGCGGTGTACGACGCCCAGGAGGCGGGCATCGCGGCGGTCCGCCCCGGCGCCCGGTACCGGGACTTCCACGAGGCCGCGCAGCGGGTGCTCGCCGAGCGGCTGGTGGAGTGGGGCCTGCTCGACCAGGACGTCGACAAGGTGCTGGAGCTCGGCCTGCAGCGCCGCTGGACCCTGCACGGCACCGGCCACATGCTGGGCCTGGACGTGCACGACTGCGCCCACGCGCGGACGGAGACGTACGTCGACGCGGTGCTGGAGCCGGGCATGGTCCTCACCGTGGAGCCGGGCCTGTACTTCCAGGCCGACGACCTGACGGTGCCGGAGGAGTACCGCGGCATCGGCGTGCGGATCGAGGACGACATCCTGGTGACCGCCGACGGCAGCCGCAACCTGTCGGCGGGGCTGCCGCGCCGCTCCGCCGAGGTCGAGGAGTGGATGCGCGGCCTGGCCGGCTGACGCACCGCGGCCGCGGGCCCGGCACCCCCCTGGGGTGCCGGGCCCGCGGCGTCCGGGCTCAGCCCTCCCCGGCCCCGCCCTCGGCGGCCCCGCTCTCGGCGCGGTCGGCGTTGGCGTGGACCGCGTCGCGCAGCCACTGCGCCAGGCCCGGGCGGACCTGCTCGTAGGTGGCGGTGAACCGGGGGTCGGCGAGGTACATGTCCCCGATGCCCCGGTGGACCGCGTACGAGCAGTCGTAGAAGTGCCGCACGATCTGCTGCCGGTGCTCCTCGGCCAGGTCCATGGCCGGGCCGCTGCGGGGGTCGGTGCCGGCGTCCACCGCCTCGGCGAGACGGCGGTTGAGGTCGTCGCCCTCCTCCTTGATCCGGACCCAGTCCTCCTTGGTGTAGCCGGCGGTCCGCCGCTGCGACTGGCGCCACTGCTCGGTGCCGCCCCAGTTCTGCTCGGCCTCGTCCGCCCAGCCCTCGTACTCGGGCCCGAAGAGCTCGAACTTCTCCTCGGGTGTCAGGTTGATCCCCATCCTGCGTGCCTCCATGGCCCTCTCCACGGCCGCGGCCATCTCCGTCAGGCGCCCGATGCGCTCCGTGAGCATCCGGTGGTGCCGGCGCAGGTGCTCGGTCGGCGTGCGCTCCGGGTCGTCGAGGACGGCCGCGATGTCGTCGAGGGGGAACCCCAGCTCCCGGTAGAAGAGGACCTGCTGCAGCCGGTCCAGGTCCGCGTCGTCGTACCGCCGGTAGCCGGACGGGGTGCGGCCGCTGGGGCGCAGCAGGCCGACCTCGTCGTAGTGGTGCAGCGTGCGCACGGTCACCCCGGCCAGGCGTGCGACCTCTCCCACGGAGTAGTCCACGGGCTCCTCCCTCCTTCCCGGCACGAGCCTCGGGCCTCACGCGGCGTGAGGGTCAAGCCCGTTCCGCACGGTACTGCGGCGGACGGGTGAGGGGCTCGCCCACGAACGGGTGGCGGACCCGCGGGCGGCGCGCGCCGGGTGCTACTGATGGCGGGTTCGGCGTCCGACCGCGATCCGGGGAGTCCGCCATGTCCGTCGTCACCGCCCGTCCCGCCGGCCCCGGGGCCACGGGCACGAGCACCGGTGTGCGCAGCGCCGAGGAACGGGACCTGTCCTTCGGGGGCTTCCGCTACACCTGCCGGGTGGTCCGGCAGGACGACCCGGCGACGGCGCCGCTCGTCCTGCTGGGCGGCTCGGCCCAGGACCGCAGGTCCTGGGTGCGCCACGAGCGCTGGCTCACCCCGCTGTGCACGGTGGTCACCGTGGACCTGCCCGGCTACGGCACGGCGGACTTCCTGCCCGCCCGGTACGGCATCGACTTCCTCGCCGCCGCGGTGCGGCACATGCTCACCGAGCTGGGGATGGCGGAGGTCAACCTGGTCGGGGCCTGCTTCGGCGGGGCGGTGGGGCTGCGCTTCGCCCAGCACCACCCGGGGACGGTGCGGCGGATGGTGCTGGCGGGCATGACCACGGTCGAGCCGCGCGACCACTACGGCGACAGCGTGCCGCGCTGGTCCCGGATGCTCGACGAGGGCCGCGTCGACGACCTCGCCCGGGAGCTGGCGGCCTGGTTCACGGCGCCGCCCGGCACGGCGGAGGTCCGCAAGCAGGCGGCGATGGCCCGCTTCCTGTACCGGCAGTTCGTGGCGCAGAGCCCGCGGGAGCTGGCGATGTGGCTGGAGCACAACGTCCGCCTGGTGAACCACGAGTGGTACCGGCCCGAGCCGCTGCCGCCGCTGCCGGTCCTGGTGCTCACCGGGGAGCACGACATCCTCACCACGCCCCGGATGGGCCGGGAGGTGGCGGCCCGGCTGCCGGGGGCGCGGTTCACCACCGTCCGGGAGGCGGACCACCTGGTGCACCTGGAGCGGATGGAGGAGTTCACCGAGGTCATCGCCCGCTTCTGCACCGACCGGCCGGTGGACGGGCTGCCCTGGTGCACGCCCCTGGAGAGCTGGCCGACGGACGGACGCACGGCGGACGGACGCATGGCGGACGGGCGGACGGCGGACGGGGGTCGGCCGGTCGGTGCGCCCCGGTCAGCCCGCGACGGCGCCGGGGAGTGACACCGGGGGCGCGTCGCAGCCGTCGACGTGGCTGACCCGGCAGGTGCCGGAGGGGAAGGCCCGGCCGAGGCCGACGGCGGTGCCGTCGCCCGCGATCCGCCACCGGCGGCCGGGCGGGACCGCGGAGACGGGCCGCTCCCCCGGTTCGAGCAGCAGCCACCGGCCGCGCAGGGTGGGGTGCCACTCCGCGGCCGCGCCGCACCGGCGGCAGGCCGTGCGGCCGCCGGCCCGGGGTCCTCGGGGCCGCGCCGCTCGGCCCGGGCGCGCTCCAGCTCCCGCAGGCAGGCGGTCACGGCCTCGCGGAGCGGGACGGGATCGCGGTCGGGGCCGGGGCCGGGAGGGCGGTGGAGCGTCAGCACGTCCCCATGCTGGGGACCGGCCGCCGGTTCCGCCCCGCTTTCACCCGTACTGCACTCGAACGGGGTCGGTGCCCGGGACGATCCCCACCTGCGGACAGGGGCCTTTCGCGCGTCCGGCCCCGCCCCGGCGACACGCCCGTGACGGCCCTGCCCGCACCGGCCCTGCCCGTGGAAGGGTCCACGGGCGGCTGCAAGAAGGCGGGGCGGAGGGGCGCCGGGAACAACTGACCTGATGTTGCGTCAGCCATTTTCGCCGAGGGCGATTCCGCCCAGGGCGTGACGGGGTTCCGGCGCAGCCGCGGACGGGGCAGGGTGCCCGGCATGAGACTTCTGGTGCTGGGCGGTACGGAGTTCGTGGGGCGGGCCGTCGCCGAGGCCGCCGTCGCCCGCGGGTGGCACGTCGACGTGTTCAACCGGGGCCGGGGCGAGGCCCCGGCCGGGACCCGGCCCCTGCGGGGCGACCGCACCGCCCGGGACGGCCTGGCCGCGCTCACGGAGGGCACGTGGGACGCGGTGGTGGACACCTGGTCCTGGGCGCCCCGCGCGGTGCGGGACGCGGCGCGCCTGCTCGCCGACCGGGCCGGGTGCTATGCCTACGTGTCCAGCCGCTCGGTGTACACCTGGCCCGCACCCGCCGGACTGACGGAGGACGGCCCCGTCGTCGACGCCTCCCCCGACGACGACGGCCACGCCGACTACGCCCGGGCCAAGCGCGGCGGCGAGCTCGCCGCAGGGGCGGCCTTCGGCGACCGGGCGCTGCTGGTGCGGGCGGGCCTGGTCCTCGGCCCGTACGAGAACGTCGGGCGGCTGCCCTGGTGGCTGCTGCGGACCGCCCGCGGCGGCCCCGTCGTGGCGCCGGGCCCGCGCGACCTGCCACTGCAGTACATCGACGCCCGCGACCTGGCGGAGTGGACGCTGGACGCCGCCGCCCGCGGGCTCGGCGGCCCGTACAACCTGGTGAGCCCCTCCGGGCACACCACCACGGGCGGGCTGCTGGAGGCCTGCGCGGCGGCCACCGGCTCCCGGGCGGAGCTGCGCTGGACCGCGCCCGAGCGGATCCTCGCCGCCGGGGTCGAGCCCTGGCTGGAGCTGCCGGTGTGGCTGCCGCCGGGCGAGGGCCACGACGCGATGCACCGGTCCGACGTCTCCCGGGCCCTGGCCGCGGGGCTGCGGTGCCGGCCGGTGGAGGAGACGGTCGCCGACACCTGGGCGTGGCTGCGCTCCCTGCCCGGCGGGCCGCCGCAGCGGGCGGACCGGCCGGCGGTGGGCCTGCCGCCGGAGAAGGAGGCCGTGCTGCTGGGCGGCGCGTGAGGCCGGCCGGTCCGGCGGCCCGGCGGCGGGGTCGGGCGGCGGTGCGCGGGCGGCGGTCAGGAGACGGCGCGCAGCAGCGCGTTCTCCTGCCAGGTGAGCACCTTGTCGAAGCTGACGATGGTGCCCTGGCGGGGGTGGCTGCGGAGCTGCATGTGGTCGGTCAGCGCCCGGATCAGGAAGAGGCCGCGGCCGCTCTCCGCCGCCGGGTCGGGCAGCTCGGTGCCGATGTCGAGCGGCAGCGCGGGCAGCCCGTCGGACGGGGAGCCGGCCAGGGGGTCGGCCGGGCCGTCGGACAGGCCTGCGGTGAGGACGTGGGCGTCGTACGGCGCGGGCCGCTCGGTGCCGCGCAGGCGGCGGGCGGAGGCGGCCGGGCTGAGGGAGGCCATCACCGCGGCCCGGCTGATGACGGTGGTGCGCCCCCGCTTGCTCTGGCAGCGCGGCGCCGGGCGGGCCGGCGCCTTGTGGGCCGGCGCCACGGGCACGGCCAGGGGCCGGCGCTGCACGCGCGGCGCGGACGGCGCCAGCAGCGGGACGCCGGGCGGGGGCGGCGGCAGGGCGGGGCCGGCGCCCGGCGGCAGGGCCGGTCCGCAGTCCACCACCTCGATGCTCAGCCGGTCGCCGTCGATGGACGCGGTGACCTGGAAGCCCTGGTCGGGCTCGGCGACCGCGGCGTGCTCGACGGCGTTGGCGCAGGCCTCGCTGAGGGCGATCCCCATCTCGTGGGCGACCTGGGCGTCCACACCCGCGGTCTCCATCGTGCCCAGCAGGATGCGGCGGGCCAGCGGGACGCTGGCAGGCTCGCGTTTGAGGTGCAGCGTCCACCAGATGTCCACGACGGGTTCCTCCTGGCCCTGGCCGCGGGTCCACATACAGCTAGGTATTGCCGACGCTCCGTGCCGCCAATCTCCTCCGGCGGCCTGGACCGCCCGTTCGGAGGAAGCAGCGCGCGGGCGAGCACGGGCGGGGGTATGCGGCCGGGGAGGCGGCGGGGCGGACGGCGCGGCTCCCGGCGGCCCCCGGACGCGGCTCCCGGCGGCCCCCGGACGCGGCTCCCGGCGGGTCCCGCGGGCGGGGCCCGGCGGGTCCCGCGGGCGGGGCCCGGCGGGTCCCGCGGGCGGGGCCCGGCGGGTCCCGCGGGCGGGGCCCGGAGTGGGGTTCCCCACCCCCGGACCACCCCCGGACCGGCCGGGGGGCGGCCGGTGGGATGATGGCGGGACCATGTCCGTCCAGCGCGCAGCCGTCCCGTACCGGGCCGCCGCGGCACCGCAGCAGCCGGTGCCCGCCGCCGCCTGGGACCTGCGCGTGCTCCGGGCCGTCCCCTTCGCGGCCGTCTGCACCCTGGCGGCCGCCGCCGGGCACGCCGCCGCCTCCGGCGGTCCGGTGCCCGCGGGGACGCTCGCGGCGGGCTTCGCCGCGGTGTGCGTCCTGGCCGCCCTGCTCGGCGGCCGGGAGCGGTCGCTGACGGCGATAGCCGGCGGCCTGGTCACCGGGCAGCTGGCGCTCCACCTGCTCTTCCACTCGGCCCGGGGCATGGCCGGGTCCGCCGCCCGCGCGGGCATGGCCGGCATGGGCGGCGGCACGGGCGGCCGGTCCGGGGCGGCCGCGGTGGCGGAGCGGCTGCTCTGCCACGAGGGCCTCGCGCACGGCGCACCGCTGCTCCCGCCGGGCACGACCCCGGAGCAGCTGCTGACCCGGGCGGGCCTGGACCCGTCCGCGTACGCCGCGCCGTCCGTCCCCTGGTGGCACGCCGGGGTCCTGGGCCTCTCCCCGCTGATGCTGGCCGGCCACCTCGCGGCCGCGCTGGCGGCCGGCTGGTGGCTGCGGCGCGGCGAGGCCGCGCTGTGGCGGCTGGTGCGGCTGGCGGGCTCCGCGGTGCAGGACGCGGTACGGGAGTGCGCGGCGCCGCTGCGCGCCGTCCTCGCGGTGGCCGGGGCCCTGCTGCGCGGCCTGACCGGGGCGTCCCCGGTCCGTCCGCTGCGCCCGTACGGGCCGGAGCGGGGCGGATGGCGGCTGCCGGGGGCGGCTCCGCTGCGGCACTCCGTGGTCCGGCGCGGCCCGCCGGCGGCGGTGCACGCGATCTGACCGGCTCCCCGGGCGGCGCCGCGCTGCGGCGCGTCCCGGTGCGGGAGGAACCGTCCGGTCGGTCGCGCCGTGCGTATGCCGAACCAGACCACTCCCGGCACGCCCCCGGGGCCGCCCGTCGCGGCCCGCGCGTGCCCATCCGCCGGACGGAGATCCGACATGAACCGCAGGACCGCCCTCGCCCGCCGCTCCGCGACCGTCGTCGCGGCCGCAGCCACCGCCGTGCTGGCCGCGGCCGGCGCGGCCTCCGCGCACGTGAGCGTGAACCCGGACGAGGCCGTGCAGGGCAGCTACACCAAGGTCGCCTTCCGGGTGCCCAACGAGCGGGACGACTCCTCGACCACCAGGGTCGAGGTCGACCTGCCGAAGGACCACCCGGTGGCGTCCGTGTCCGTCCGGCCGCTGCCCGGCTGGACCGCGGCCGTGGAGAAGAGCACGCTGGACAAGCCGCTGACCTCGGACGACGGCCAGATCACCGAGGCCGTCACGAAGATCACCTGGACCGCCGACAAGGGCGCGAGGATCGGCCCGGGGCAGTTCCAGGAGTTCGACGTGTCGCTCGGCCCGCTGCCGGCCGACACCGCGTCGATGGTCTTCAAGGCCCTGCAGACCTACGCCGACGGCCAGGTCGTCCGCTGGATCGACGTGGCGGAGGAGGGCAAGCCCGAGCCCGAGCACCCGGCGCCGACGCTGGCCCTCACCAAGGCCGCCGCGGTCGGCGGCGACCACCACGGCGCGGCCCCGGCGGCGGGCGCGGCCGGCGGCGACCACGCGGACGGGGTCGAGGCGGCCCCGGCGGCCTCCGGCGACGACTCCACCGCCCGCGCCCTGGGCGTGGCGGGGATCGTGGTCGGCGTGGTCGGCGCCGGACTCGGCGTCCTCGGCCTGCGCCGCCGGTCCGGCTCCGCCTCCTGACGGCGGCGGTGCGGGCGGGCGGCCGCCCGGCGCGTCCGCCCCGCCCGCACCGTCCCACCCGTACCGCCCCCACCCCCCGTGCACGGCCCGGGGCCGCGAGGCCCCGGGCACCGCACCGCACCGCACCGCACCGCACCGCACCGATGATCGGACCCCACGCATGAACCGCACCCCCCGGCAGGGCCGGAGCCGGCGCCCCGCCGCCGCGGCCGTCCTCGCCCTCACCGCCGCCCTCGCCCTCGGCGCCTGCGGCGGCCCCTCCTCCGGCAGCACGGCGCAGGAGGTCACCGCCTCCCGGGAGCCGAACGGCTCCCCCTACCTCGGCACCGCCCTCAGCAGGCCCTTCACCAAGCCGGACCTCGTCCTCGACGACACCTCCGGCAAGCCCTTCCCCCTGCGCGAGCGGACCGCCGGCAAGCCGGTGCTGCTCTTCTTCGGCTACACCAGCTGCCCCGACGTCTGCCCCACCACCATGGGCGACATCGCCGTCGCCATGAAGAAGCTGCCCCCCGCCCAGCGGGACAGGGTGGAGGTCGTCTTCGTCTCCACCGACCCCCAGCGGGACACCCCGAAGACGCTCCGCACCTGGCTGGACTCCTTCGACACCCGGTTCGTCGGCCTCACCGGCGACCTGGGGAAGGTGAAGGCAGCCGCCAGGACGCTCGGCATCCTGGTCGAGGACCCGGTCGTCAACAAGGACGGCAGCGTCACCTCCAGCCACGGCGCCCAGGTGCTCGCCTTCCTGCCCTCGGACGACAAGGCGCACGTCCTCTACCTCAGCCAGAGCTCGGTGGACGTCTTCGCCCACGACCTGCCGCTGCTCGCCAAGGGGGTCACGCCGTGACCCGGCGTCCGCGCCGCGCCGTACCGGCGGCCGCCGCCCTGGCCGCGGCCGCGGCGGTCCTCGCGGGCTGCGGGCCGGCGGACGGCGGCGGGCGGGCGGCGGCCCGGATGGACGGCGGCCCGGCCCGGATCAGCGTCACGGGCGCCTACATCCCGCTGCCGCCCTCCCCGTCGGTGGCCGCCGGCTACCTCGTCCTGCACAACGCCGGCGGCACCGCCGACCGGCTGCTCGGCGTCACCAGCCCGGCCGCCCGCTCGGTCACGATGCACCGGTCGACGGCCGGCTCGATGCTGCCGCTGGACGGCCTGGACGTGCCCGCGCACGGCACCGCCGCGCTCTCCCGCGGCGGCGACCACCTGATGATCACCGGTCTCGACCGCCGCCCCGCGCTCGGCGACCGCGTGGAACTCGACCTCATTTTCGCCCGCACCGGGACCGTGTCGGTGCAGGTGCCCGTCGAACCCCTCACGTACCGGCCGCCCGGCGCCGCAGCCGGCGCGGGCGGCTGACCGGAGGACCGGACCGATGAACTCCCCCCAGGACCACCGGGCGCACCCCGCCGCCGGGCCGCCGCGGCGCGGACGGCACCGGGCCGCCGCCCTGCTGACCGTGCTGGGCACGGTGCTCGCCCTGCTGCTCGGCGGTGCGGGCCCCGCGTCCGCGCACGCCGCGCTGGTCTCCACCGACCCCCCGCAGGACGCGGTGGTCGCCACCGCTCCCTCCCGGGTCGTGCTCACGTTCAGCGAGGGCGTCACCCTCGCCGCCGACGCGGTGCAGGTCTTCGACCCGTCCGGGCGGCGGGTCGACCGGGGTCCGGCGGCGCACGACGGCGGCCGGACCGCCACCGCCGCCGTCGGCCTGGGGAGCGGCCTGCCGCAGGGCACCTACACGGTCTCCTGGCGGGCGGTCTCGGACGACTCCCACCCGGTCTCCGGCGCCTTCACCTTCTCCGTGGGGAAGCGGACGCAGAGCGCGGTGCCCTCCGAGGTCGCCCGCCGCGACGGCGGGAGCACCGCGGTCGGCGTCCTCTACGGCACCGCCCGCGCGGCGGCGTTCGGCGCGTTCGCCCTGCTGGTGGGTGCGGCCGCGTTCGTGCTGCTGTGCTGGCCGCGGGGGGCGGCCACCCGGCAGGTGCAGCGGCTGCTGATGGCCGGCTGGGGCGGCCTGCTGGTCTCCACCGTGGCGGTGCTGCTGCTGCGGGGCCCGTACGAGCGGGGCAGCGGGCTCGGCGACGCCCTCGACCTCTCCCTGGTGCGGGCCACCCTGGACGAGCGGCTCGGGACCGCGCTCGCGGCGCGGCTGCTGCTGCTCGCGGCGGCCGGCGTCTTCCTGTCACTGCTGGTGGGGCAGCTGGGGCAGGAGCCCGCGGCGGCGTCCGGCAGGAGGCCGGACGCCGGGGACACCGGGGACGACGAGGACGCCGGGGACGCCGGGGAGCCGGACGACCCCGAGGCCGCCGAGCTGCGGCGGCTGGAGGAGCGGGCCGCCGCACGGCCCGAGCGCGAGGCCCGGATCGGCCTGGCCGGCGCCGGACTGCTGCTCGCCGCCGCCCTCGCCGCCACCTGGGCCGCCGCCGACCACGCCTCGGTCGGCCTGCAGGCGGGCCTGGCGCTGCCGCTGGACGTGCTGCACCTGCTGGCCATGGCCGTGTGGCTGGGCGGTCTCGCCGCCCTCCTGACGGGCCTGCGGATCCCCCGGGAGCGGGGCGGCGCCGGACCGGCCGCGGCGGAGGCGTTCTCCCGGACCGCGTTCGTCTGCGTCGCGGTGCTCGTCGCCACCGGCGTGTACCAGTCGTGGCGCGGCCTGGGCACCTGGGGCGCCTTCACCTCGACGGACTACGGGCGGCTGCTGCTGGTCAAGATCGGCCTGGTGGCGGTGCTGCTGGGCGCCGCCTGGTCCTCGCGGGCCTGGACGGCGCGGCTGCGCACGGCGGCGCCCGGGGCGGCGGACGCCGCCGGGGCCGGGGAGGCGGCGGTACCCGCCGGAGCCGCCGGACGGCGGGACGCCGCAGAGCCGGCCGGCGGCGAGGACGTCCCGGACCCCGTGCGGCGGGCGCAGCTGGACCGGCAGCGCGCCGCCCGCGCGGCGGCGGCCGAACGCCGGACCAGGTCGGAGTCGCTGGCCCGGGAGCGGGCGGCCGGGGGCGGCCGCTCCGGGCTGCGCCGGTCGGTCCTGGCGGAGGTCGCGGTCGCGGCCGCCGTCCTGGCCGTCACCACGCTGCTCACGAACTCCCCGCCCGGCCGCACCGCCGCCGCGGCCGCCCCGGCCGCCGCGCGGCCGGTGAGCCTCACCGTCCCGTACGACACCGGCGGCGACGGCCCCGGGGCGAAGGGCACCGCCGCCGTCACCCTGGACCCGGGGCGCACCGGGGGCAACGCGGTGCACGTGACGCTCTCGGACCCCGCCGGTCGCCCGGTGGACGTGCCGGAGGTCCGGGCCGCCCTCACCCTGCCCGCGAGGAACCTCGGGCCGCTCCGGCCGGTGCTGGAGAAGGTCGACGCGGGCCACTGGACGGCGCAGGTGCAGCTGCCGGTGGCGGGCGACTGGAGGCTCACGCTGACGGTGCGGTCCTCGGACATCGACGAGGTCGAGGAGACCGCGCAGGTGCACGTCGGATGAGGCGGACCGGGGCGCGGGCGCGGGGAGCGGACGCCGCGGGAACGGGAACAGGAACGGAAGCAGTGGTGGGAGCAGTGGCGGTGGCGGCGGGCACGGAGGCGTCCGGCGGGGGTGCGGCGCGGTGAGCGGGCGGCAGGACGCGGGGACGGACCGGCCCGGTCCGGGCACGGCGGCGGACCGGCCCGGAACCGCCAGGGCCGACGGGGCCGCCGGGGCCGGTGCCGGCCGGGCCCGCACGCTCGGCCGGCGCCGGCTGCTCGGCGCGGCCGGGGCCGCCGGGCTGGCGGTGGGGGCGGCCGGCGGGGTCCTCGGCCGCGCGGCGGCGGAGGAGGGCCCGGCCGGCGCCGGCCCCGGCGCCGCCGCAGCGCCGGGTGCGGCCCGGGTGCCGTTCCACGGCGTCCACCAGGCGGGCATCCTGCAGGTCCAGCAGGCACGGGTGCACCTGGCCGCCTTCGACCTCGCCGACGGGGCGGGCCGGACGCAGGCGGCGGCGCTGATGCGGCGCTGGTCGGAGTCGGCGGCGCGGATGGCGGAGGGCCGGCCGGCGGCGGAGCACGAGAACCAGGTCGCCCTGGACGCGGGCCCGTGCGCGCTCACGGTGACCTTCGGCTTCGGCGCCTCCTTCTTCGACCGCGTCGGACTGGCCCGGGCCCGCCCGGCCGCGCTGGACCCGCTGCCGCCCTTCCCCGGCGACGCCCTCGACCGGTCCCGGGGCGGCGGCGACCTGTGGGTGCAGATCGGCGCCGACGACGCCCTGGTCGCCTTCCACGCACTGCGCATGCTCCAGCAGCAGGCGGCGGGCACGGCCCGGGTCCGCTGGCAGATGTCCGGCTTCAGCCGCTCCCCGGGCGCCACGGCCCGGCCGATGACCACCCGCAACCTCATGGGCCAGGTGGACGGCACCAACAACCCGAGGCCGTCGGACCCCGGCTTCGAGGAGAAGGTCTTCGTGCCGCGGCGGGGCGGCGGTCCGGCCTGGATGGCGGGCGGCACCTACGCGGTGTTCCGCCGGATCCGGATGCTGCTGGACAACTGGGAGAACCTCCCCGTGGACCGCCAGGAGCGGGTGGTCGGGCGGCGGAAGTCCGACGGCGCCCCGCTCTCCGGCGGCACGGAGACCACACCTGTCGACCTCGGGCGGCAGAACCCGGACGGCACCCTGGCGGTCCCGGCGGACGCCCACGTCCGGGTGGCGGCGCCGTCGGCCAACGGCGGGGCGGCGATGCTGCGCCGCGGGTTCTCGTACCACGACGGCTTCCTGCCGGACGGCTCCCCGGACGCCGGACTGCTCTTCGTCGCCTTCCAGTCCGACCCGCTGACCGGGTTCGTGCCGGTGCAGCGGAAGCTGGCGCGGGCCGACAGCCTCTCCCGGTTCCTGCGGCACGAGGCGAGCGGGCTGTACGCGGTGCCGGGCGGGGCGGCGCCGGGCGGGTACGTGGGGCAGGCGCTGCTGGAGCCCTGAGGCCGGACCGGCGCGGCCCCCGGGGGCGGGCCGGGGGCCGGTCCCGGGGCGGCGCGGCCCGGTCCCAGGGGCCGGAACGGTCCGCGGCCGGGCGGCCGGACTGGTTATCGTGGCAGCCCGGGCTCCCACGGGCGGGCACCCGGGAAGCACGGCGCACGGAGGCGGAATGTCGGCCACTCGCTACACCTACCTGGGGCCCGAGGGCACCTTCACCGAGGCCGCGCTGCGCTCGCTCCCCGAGGCGGCGACCCGCGAGCTGGTGCCGATGGTCTCGGTGCCGGCCGTGCTCGACGCGGTGCGGCGCGGACAGGCCGCCGGCGCGCTGGTCGCGATCGAGAACTCGGTCGAGGGCGGGGTGACCGCCACGGTGGACGAGCTGGCCACCGGCGCCCCGCTGATGATCTACCGCGAGGTGCTGATGCCGATCGCCTTCGCGCTGCTGGTGCGGCCCGGCACGCGGCTGGCGGACGTGAAGACGGTGACCGGCCACCCGGTGGCGCAGCCGCAGGTGCGGCGGTGGCTGGAGGCCGAACTGCCGGACGCGCACTGGGAGTCGGCGGCGTCCAACGCGGACGGGGCGCGGCAGGTGCAGGAGGGCCGGTTCGACGGGGCGTTCGCGGGCGAGTTCGCGGCGCGGCTGTACGGGCTGGAGCCGCTGGCCACCGACATCCACGGCGGGCGGTCGGCGACGACCCGGTTCGTGCTGGTGGGACGGCCGGGGCGGACGTCCTCGCCGACGGGGGCGGACAAGACCTCGGCGGTGGTGTGGCTGGGCGACGACCACCCGGGTGCGCTGCTGGAGCTGCTGCAGGAGTTCGCGGCGCGCGGGGTGAACCTGATGCGGATCGAGTCGCGGCCGACCGGCGAGGGCATGGGGAAGTACTGCTTCTCCCTGGACTTCGAGGGCCACGTCACGGACCGGCGGGTGGGCGAGGCGCTCATGGGGCTGCACCGGATCTGCCCCCGGGTGCGCTTCCTGGGCTCGTACCCGCGGGCGGACGAGGTGCGGCCGACGGTGCGGCCCGGCACCTCGGACGAGGACTTCGCGGACGCCGCGGACTGGCTGGCGCGGTGCCTGGACGGGCGCGGCGAGCGGTAGCCGCGGGGATCCCGGGCGGGCGGCGGGCGCGTCCGCCGGGGGCCCGGAGCGGGCTCCCGGCGGACGCGCCCGGGGCCCGACGGAGGGGTGGGGAGGCGTCCCCGGACGCCCCGGGACGAGTCCTCCTGAACACCGAGGACCGTTGCGGATCGCCGCAGACCGGCACCGATCGGGATCGATCGGTGTCAATCAGTCGACTTTTCCACCGCGCGGGGGACCGCTCTTTCGGCTCCGTCCCGGCACAAGGACGGGATTCCACAGGCCGAGAGTTATCCACAGCCCTGGGGACGAATCGACAAAGCGTCGCTTACGGCCGTTCGGCCCCCAGTCGGACATGTCGGAATCCCGCCACGGCAGCGCCGGCACTTCACACGATCGGGCGATCGATCCTTCGCCCATGAGGTGCTTTGCACCTTTCTGCGACACGCCCGGCCGCAGCGCCCGGGGGCCCCGCCCCGCCCGGCACGACCTGTGGAGAAACGCTCCGGACGGGGGACACCGCGCGAGTTGTCCACAGGGAATCCCAGGTTATCCCCAGCGCACCCGGATGAAGAAAACAGGGCCGAAAGCGACAAAGGATCTCCCCGGGGTCACCGGAACGGTCGCATCCGTACACGGGGGCACCCGCACTCCCCGCGGCCGCCGCGTCGAAAAGGCGGACGCCCGGCGGCCCGCGGCCCCGGTAGGCTTGCGCGTGTGATTGACCTTCGCCTGCTCCGTGAGGACCCCGACCGAGTGCGCGCCTCGCAGCGCGCCCGTGGCGAGGACGTCGGCCTCGTCGACGCCCTCCTCGCCGCCGACGAGCGGCGCAGGTCCTCCGGCAGCCGCTTCGACGAGCTGCGCAGCGAGCAGAAGAGCATCGGCAACCTGATCCGCAAGGCCCAGGGCGAGGAGAAGGCCGAGCTGCTGAGGCGCGCCTCCGCGCTGGCCGCCGAGGTCAAGGCCGCCGACGCCGAGCAGGGCGAGGCCCGCGAGGAGGCCGAGCGCCTGCTGGGCTCGCTCGCCAACCTCATCGACCCCGGCGCACCGGTCGGCGGCGAGGAGGACTTCGTCACCCTGGAGGAGATCGGCACCCCGCGCGACTTCGCCGCCGAGGGCTTCGAGGCGCGCGACCACGTGGAGCTGGGCCGGATCCTCGGCGCCATCGACACCGAGCGGGCCGCCAAGGTCTCCGGCTCGCGCTTCTACTACCTGACCGGCGTCGGCGCCCTGCTGGAGCTGGCCCTGGTGAACATGGCGATCGCCCAGGCCGTGGAGGCGGGCTTCACCCCCATGCTCACCCCCGCCCTGGTCAAGCCGCGCGCCATGGAGGGCACCGGCTTCCTCGGCCAGGCCGCCGAGAACGTCTTCCGCCTGGAGCAGGACGACTTCTACCTGGTCGGCACGTCCGAGGTGCCGCTGGCCGGGTACCACATGGACGAGATCATCGACGCGGACCGGCTGCCGCTGCGGTACGCGGGCTTCTCGCCGTGCTTCCGCCGCGAGGCCGGCACCTACGGCAAGGACACCCGCGGCATCATCCGGGTCCACCAGTTCGACAAGGTGGAGATGTTCGTCTACACCACGCCGGAGGAGGCGGAGGCCGAGCACCGCCGCCTGCTGCAGTGGGAGAAGGACTTCCTCAACGCGCTGGAGGTCCCGTACCGGGTGATCGACGTCGCCTCCGGCGACCTGGGCGCCTCGGCGGCCCGCAAGTTCGACATCGAGGCGTGGGTCCCCACCCAGGGCAAGTACCGCGAGGTCACCTCGACCTCCAACACCACCGAGTACCAGTCGCGCCGCCTCTCCATCCGGATGCGCGGCGAGGGCGGCGTCCGCCCGCTGGCGACGCTCAACGGCACCCTGGTCGCGGTCCCGCGCACCATCGTGGCGATCCTGGAGAACCACCAGCAGGCCGACGGCTCGGTGGTGGTCCCCAAGGCGCTGCGGCCGTTCCTGGGAGGCCGCGAGGTGCTGGAGCCGGTCGCCCGGTGACGTCCGCCCCCGACGGAACCCTGCACGGCGAGCCCGCCGTGCCCGGCGCGCGGGAGGACTCCGCCCCCGCGCGGGAGGCGGCGGCGCCCGCCTACGGGCTGGTCGCCACCGACCTCGACGGGGCGCTGCTGAGGAGCGACGGGACGGTCTCCGGGCGCACCGCCGCCGCACTGGCGGCGGCGGCCGCCGCCGGCGCGGTGCACGTGGTGGTCACCGGCCGCCCGGCCCCGCTGGCCCGGCCGGTCCTGGACGCCGTCGGCCACACCGGGCTCGCGGTGTGCGGGCAGGGCGCGCAGGTGTACGACGCCGGCGCGCACCGCCTGCTCACCTCGGTCACCCTGGACCGGCGGCTGGCGCCGGCCGCCCTGGCCGAGCTCGAGGCCGAGGTCGGCCCGCTGGCCGTGGCCGCCCACCAGGACGGCCCGGACGGCGTGGTGCTGGCCGGCCCCGGCTACGGGATGCGCGTCGCCGGCCTGCCGACGACCCGGCTGGACGGGCGCGACGGCCTGTGGGACGCCCCGCTCGGCAGGCTGTGCGTCCAGCACCCCCGCATGGACGACGACGCCCTGGCGGAGGCGGCCCGCTCGGTCGTCGGCGGCCTGGTGGGCGTGGCGACGGCGGGCGAGGGCGTCGTGGAGCTGCTGCCGCTCGGCCTCACCAGGGCGACCGGCCTGTCCATCGCCGCCCGCCGCCTGGGCCGCACCGCCGCCGGGACGATCGCCTTCGGCGGCACGCCCGCCGACGTGCCGGTGCTCCGCTGGGCCGCCCGCGGCGTGGCGGTGGCGGGGGCGCACCCGGAGCTGCGTGCGGCCGCCGACGAGGTCACCGCCTCCCACGACGAGGACGGCGTGGCGCTGGTCCTGGAGCGGCTCTTCCCCGCCGGGTGACCCGGCGGCCGTGCGGCCGCCGCGCCGCACGGGGGCCGCGCGCACCGTCCGGCAGGGCCCCGCCGTCCCCCGCGGTCCCGGGTCCCCTCCCACGGGCCCGCGGCTGCCCGAAGCCCGGGCCGACCGAGGCGCGGGCCGGCTGAGGCCCGGGGTGGCGGAAGGCCCAGGTCGGCGATGGTTGTAGGATGACCGGGCAGCAGGACGACCGGGCAGCAGGACGACCGGGCAGCGACAGGAGGTGGACGCGCCGTGGGAGAGGCCGGGACCGGAGGCACCCTGCGGGCGGCCGGGCGCCGCTCGCTGGTCGACGCCGCCATCGAGCAGCTCCGCGGGCAGCTGGCCGCCGGTGCCTGGCGGGTCGGCGACCGCATCCCCACCGAGCACGAGCTCGCCGAGCAGCTCCAGGTCGGCCGCAACACGGTGCGCGAGGCCGTCCGGGTCCTGGTGCACGCCGGGATGCTGGTCTCCCGGCAGGGCGAGGGCACCTTCGTCCGCTCCACCAGCGACCCGGCGTCGGTGCTGCGCGGCGTGCAGCGGTCCGGGGTCCGCGACGTGCTGGAGGTGCGGCGCGCCCTGGAGGTGGAGGCCGCCCGGCTCGCCGCCCTGCGGCACACCCCCGCGGACGTCTCCCGGATGCGGGCCGCCCTCGCCGCCGAGGCCGCGGTCCTGGCGGCGCACCCGGACCGGACGGGGCGCGGGGAGACGGTCGAGCACGACCTGGAGTTCCACACCGCGGTGGTGGAGGCCGCGCACAACCCGGCGCTGGCCGAGGTCTACCGGTACTTCGGCGACTCGGTGCGGGAGTCGATGCGGACGGCCTTCGGCGACCACGAGATGCCCGAGGTGGCCGTGGACACCCACGCCGCCCTGGTGGACGCGATCGAGAGCGGCGACCCCGAGCGGGCCGAGGCGGCCTGCCGGGCCCTGCTGGCGGAGCCGACGGCGGCGGTCGAGCAGCTGCTCGCCGAGAACGCCGCCCGCAAGTAGCGGCGCCGCCCCTCCCCTCCCCGACCGGGCCGGGGGCCTCCGCCACGCGGCGTCGGCCCTGCCCCGTCGTCCCGCCGTCCCCCCGTCCGTCCCCCCCCGTCCGTCCTTCCGTGCCCCTGCCGGCGTGCCGCCCCGCGCGCCCGGCCGCCCCGGCACGCACCGAGAGGAGCGCAGCCCGCCATGCCCGCCACCGAATCCCCCCGGCCCCAGCCGCCGTCCCGAGCGGCGCTCCGGCCCGGCACC
Organism: Streptacidiphilus sp. ASG 303; assembly: GCF_020991365.1. Taxonomy (GTDB): domain Bacteria; phylum Actinomycetota; class Actinomycetes; order Streptomycetales; family Streptomycetaceae; genus Peterkaempfera. The sequence continues at coordinate 191,788 of NZ_JAJLRA010000004.1, read as the reverse complement.
GGCCCGGACGCGCGGCGGCCCGGCACCGGCCCGGACGCGCGGCGGCCCGGTGCCGACCGCGCCCGGCGGGCGCCGGGCCGGTCGGCCCTGGCCGGGGCCGCCCGGAGCGGCCCGGCCCGCACCGGGCTGCTGCTCGCCGGCATCGTGCTGGTGGCGCTGAACATGCGCGCCTGCCTGGCCGCCGTCTCCCCGATGGCCGCCGAACTGCAGCGCGGTCTGGGCCTGTCGTCGGCGGCGAGCGGACTGGTCACGGCCGTCCCGGTGCTGTTCCAGGGGGCGGGTGCCCCGCTGACGCCCCGGCTGGTGCGGCGGCACGGCACCGAGCGGGTGGTGCTGGGCGCCGTCCTGCTGCTGGCGGCGGGGGTGCTGCTGCGGGTGCTGCCCGCGGTGGCGGCCCTCTACGCGGGCTGCGTGGTGATCGGGGTGGCGATCTCGGTGCTCAACGTGGCGATGCCGGGGCTGATCAAGCGTGAGTTCCCGGAGCGGGCCGCGGCGATGACCGGGGTGTACTCCACCGCGATGCTGGTGGGTGCGACGCTGGCGGCGGCGGTGTCGGTGCCGCTGGAGCACGCGCTCGGCGGCTGGCGGGCGTCGCTGGGCTCCTGGTCGGTCCTGGCCCTGGTGGCGGCGGCCGGGTGGCTGCCGCAGCTGGCGCGGGGCCGGTCCGCCGGTCCGGAGGGGCGCGGATCCGTACCGCGGGCCGCCGTCCCCGCCGCCGTCCCCGCCGCTGGTGCCTCCGCCGTCCCCGCCGCCGCACCGTCGGCGGGTGTGTGGCGGTCCCGCACCGCGTGGCAGGTCAGCGTCTTCATGGGGATCTCGTCGCTGCTGGTGTACTCGCTGGTGGCGTGGATGCCGACCATCCTGGCGGACGGGGGCATGGACCGCGGCGAGGCGGGCCTGGTCTTCGCGTCCAGCAACCTGGTGCAGGTGGCGGGCGCCTTCCTGGTGCCGCTGGCGGCGGGGCGGATGCGCAGCCAGCGCGGGCTGGCGGTCGCCATGGCGTCGCTCAACGCGGCCGGGATCGCCGGCCTGCTCGCGGCCCCCGCGGCCGGGGCGTGGCTGTGGGCGCTGCTCATCGGCGTGGCGCAGGGCGGCTCGCTGGGCCTGGGGCTCTCCTTCATCGTGCTGCGGGCGCGGGGCGCCGCGGTGGCGGCCCGGCTGTCGGGGATGACGCAGACGGTGGGCTACCTGGTGGCGGCGGCCGGGCCGGTGGCGGCGGGCGCGCTGCGGCAGGCGACGGGCGGCTGGACGGTCCCGCTGGGGCTGATGCTGGCGCTGTGCGCGGTGGCCGCCGCGGCCGGCTTCGGCGCGGGCCGCGACCGGGTGCTGGGATAGGCCCGGCCGGTACCGGCGCCGGGGCTACTCCTCGCCCGCGAGGGTGAGGCCCGCCAGGCGCACCGCCGCGGCGGCGGTGGCGGCCAGGGTGACGAGGACCAGCAGCGGGACGGCGGCGGAGAGGGGGACGTCGGCGGTGACGGCGCCCGGGTCGGCGGCGGCCCGGGCCAGCGCCAGGCCCCACTGCTGGACGGAGAGGGTGCGGGCGCCGTGGACGAAGTTGCCCACCAGGCTCTCCCAGACCAGGCAGTACATCAGGCCCGCGACCACGGCGTGCCGGGTGAGGGTGCCCAGGAGCAGGAAGAGGGCGCTGTAGGCGGTGCCGGCGGCCAGCGCGCCCAGGGCGTAGGCGACGGCCAGGCCGTCGGCGGTGCCGTACAGCACGAGGCCGGCGAGGAGCGTCGGCAGGGCGGCGAAGACGGCGGTGCAGCCGACCGCGACGGCCAGCTTGGTGACGGTGATCCTCCAGCGCGGCTCCGGCTTGGCCAGCAGGTAGACGATGGAGCCGTCGTCGATCTCGGAGGAGATCGCGCCGGTGCCGGAGATCAGGCCGAGCAGCGGGACGAGGGTGCCGAGGGCGAGGCCCCCGAGGAGCTGCACGGCGATGTCGTGGTCCTGCCCCTTGGTGGCGCGCACCAGCACGGCGAGGAGCAGGAGCAGCGCGGGGACGACCAGCAGCAGCAGGCCGCGGCGGCGGCCGAGCAGGCCGTGTACGGTCAGCCTGGCGACGGTCGGGTTCACGGTGGTGGGCCTTTCCCTGGTCCGGTGGCGGTCGGCCGGTGTGCGGCGTCCCGTGTGCGGCGTTCTGTGTGCGGCGTTCTGTGTGCGGCGTTCGGCGCCCGGCGGGCGGTGCCCGGACGGAGGTCGGGGGCCGGGGTCCGGGGCGGGGGTGTCCGGGCCTCAGGCGGAGACGAGGTAGGAGAAGACGCTCTCCAGCGACTCGTCGGCCGGGGAGACGGTGTACAGCCGGATGCCGGCCTCCGCCGCGACGCGCGGCAGCAGCCGGGTGAAGCGGTGGAAGTCGACGGCCTGGACCCGCAGCGCCCCCTCCTGCAGGTCGACCTCGACGCCGGCCGTGGAGGCGTCGGCGATCAGGGCCGCGGCGAGCGCGCGGTCGTCGCTGGAGCGGACCAGGTAGCGGTGGGGGCGGTCGGTCATCAGGCGGCGGATGCGGCGGAAGTCGCCGGAGGCGGCGTGCCGGCCGGCGACCACGACCTCGATGTGGCGGGCGAGCTGCTCGACCTCCTCCAGGATGTGGGAGGAGAAGAGGACGGTGCGGCCCTCGGCACCGAAGCGGCGCAGCAGCTCCATGAGGTGGAGGCGCTGGCGGGGGTCCATGCCGTTGAACGGCTCGTCGAGGAGGAGCACCGCGGGGTCGTGGACCAGCGCGGACGCCATCTTGACCCGCTGCCTCATGCCCTTGGAGTAGGTGCCGGTGCGCCGGTCCTGCGCGTGCTCCATCTCCACGGTGGCCAGGGCGCGGGCGGCGGCGGCGCCGGGGTCGGGCAGGCCGTGCAGCTCGGCGTTGGCGACGACGAACTGGCGCCCGGTGAGGAAGTCGTACATCGCCTCCCGCTCGGGGACGAGGCCGATCTGCCGGTAGACCTCGCGGTTGCGCCAGACGGGCTGCCCGTCGAGGGTGACGGAGCCGGCGGAGGGCGGCAGGAAGCCGCTCATCATGTGGATGAGGGTGGACTTGCCCGCGCCGTTGGGGCCGAGGAGCCCGGTGATGCCGGGGCCCACGGTGAGCGAGACGTCGTTGACGGCGACGACGTTGCCGAACCAGCGGGAGACGCCGTCGATGCTGATGGTGGCCATGAGGTGGCTGACTCCCTGTCAGAACTTCCGGTACCTGCGCAGCAGCAGCAGGTGGCAGGCGGCGGCGACGGCGGCGAACTCGAGGAGGGCGGCGGCTCCCACGGCCCCGGAGGAGACCGAGCCCGGGCCGTCCTGGTGCGGCAGCCGGAAGACCCAGCCGGACAGCGCGTCGACCAGGGTGGACGGGGAGAGCAGCGAGGCCCAGTCGGCACCGCCGGAGCCGCCGGGCCCGTCGAGCAGGGCCCAGGTGATGCCGGCCACCGTGGTGGAGACGATCAGCACGCCGATGACCGCCGCCACCCCGAAGCCGCGCCGCGGGGTCGCGGCGGCGACCACCAGGCCGACGGAGGCGTAGAGCACGGAGTAGAGCAGCGCGGTGCCGAGGCCGTACAGCGCGTGGGCGGTGTTGTGGCCGACGGGCATGCCGGCCAGCAGCGCGCCCGCGTAGAGGATCACGACCGGCAGCGCGGTGAGGACCAGCAGCGCGGCGGTCATGGCCGCGGTCTTGGCCCGGACGTAGTCGGTGCGGGTGAGCGGCCGGGAGAAGTACAGCGGCACCGTCATGAACCGCAGGTCGCGGGAGAGCATCACGGGGGCCTGCGCGGCGAGGAAGATGCCGGTCAGGATGCTGGTGTTGGCGAGGTAGCCCGGGTAGTCGACCGGCAGCTCGTCCTGGCGGGTCATGACCGCGAGGGCGACGACGATCAGCGCCGGGGCGCACATCGCGCCGAGCAGCAGCATCGGCAGCACCTTGGACCGCGCCGAGCGGCCGAGACCGTAGGAGGCGCGCAGGCTCTGCACGAAGAGGGCGCGGGCGGCGTGGGCGCGGCCGAGCCGCGGCCCGGTGTAGGGGCGGTAGCCGATGTCGTGGATGACCCCGGTCCCCGGGGGTGCGGTCGCGGCCTCAGGCGGCACCGGCATCTGCGGACTCCCCTTCCGTGGGTGCTGCGGTCCTTGCGGACGGGACGGCCGCGGCGTGCCCGCCGCCGCCGTCCGTGTCGCCGTCGTGGAAGACCTCGACGACGCGGTGGCGGCGCTGCTCCATGCGGACCAGGCCGAGGCCGAGGCCCGCGACGGCGTCGCGGACGGTGTCGTAGGTGCCGTCGCCCTCGATCTCCACCAGCGTGATCCGGCCCCCCGGCTCCCCGGGGGCGCCCTCGGCCCGCACGGTGAGCCCGGCGGCGGCGAGGTGCTCGCGCACGGCGGCTTCGGGGTCGGCGGTCCGGCCGGCCCGGTCGGCACGGCCGGCGTGGTCGGCCCAGCCGTCGTCGGCGGCGACCTCGACGGCCAGGACCTGGGTGGCCTCGGTGAAGGAGGCCGTGGAGGAGGAGCGCAGCAGCCGCCCGCCGTCGATGACGACCAGGTGGTCGCAGGTGCGCTCCAGCTCGCCCAGCAGGTGCGAGGTGACCAGGACGGAGATGCCGAAGTCGGTGTGGATCCGGCGGATCAGGCCGAGCATCTCGTCGCGGCCGACCGGGTCGAGGCCGTTGGTGGGCTCGTCCAGCAGCACCAGCTGCGGATCGTGCACCAGCGCCTGGGCCAGCTTCACCCGCTGCTTCATGCCGGTGGAGTAGCCGCCGACGGGCCGGTACCGCTCCTCGTAGAGGCCGACGTGGCGCAGGGTGTCGGCGGTGCGCTCGCGGGCGGCGGCGGCCGGCAGGCCGGACATCCGGGCCATGTGGACCACGAACTCGGTCGCCGAGACGTCCGGCGGCAGGCAGTCGTGCTCGGGCATGTAGCCCACCCGCTCGCGGATGGCGGGACCGTCGGCCGCCACGTCCAGGCCGAGGACGCGCGCGGTCCCGGAGGTGGCGGGCGCCAGGCCGAGCAGGATCTTGATGAGCGTGGACTTGCCCGCGCCGTTGGATCCGACCAGGCCGACGACACCGGGCTGCACGTCCACGGTGAGCCGGTCGAGGGCGGTGACCCGCGGGAACCGCTTGGTGAGGCTGTCCGTTGCGATGACTGACGACACGGGGGAAACCTAGCGCCGCCGGGCCTGTGCCGGCATGGGCTGGGAAGGTGATCGTCCCTGGTCCTCGCGGCGTACGCCCCGCGGTGCCGTCCCCTAGGGGTCGGCACCGCGGGGCGCGGCTCGGATCAGCCGAGCAGGCCGGCCTGGTCGGAGACCACCTGGCGGAACGCCGTGTCCGGCACGCCCCGGGGGTCCGTCATGAGGACGACGCCGACGGTGTCGCCGGACCGCAGGTACGCGGCCCGGGCGGTGGTCCGCTGCCTCCCCGCGGGGCCCTCGTGGCGGCTCTCGGCGTTCAGGTTGGTGCCGGGCGGGACGGTGAAGTCGTCGGTGGTGTCGACGATGCCGCCGCGCACCCGCGCGGGCTCCGCCTCGATGACGACGGCGTGGAAGGCCTGCGCCTCGTCGGCGGAGGCGAAGCCCACCAGGCGGATCTCGGTGCGGGTGCCGGCGGCCGTGGTCCAGCTGCGGCCGGTGCCGCGCCGGCAGGCCTCCTCCCGGAGCGAGCGGCCGATCGCCGCGGGGTCGGCGAAGAGCGCTGCGAAGGCGGCGCACTCCTTCCCGGCGGGGCCGGCGGAGGCGGGGACGGCCGGGCCGACCGCCTGCCGCGGGGCGGGCAGCAGCAGGCCGCGCAGGTCCGCCCAGTGCCTGCCGTCGCCCGCGGAGGCGAAGGGGGCGGGCCGGCCGGCGGGCAGCGGGGGGAGGGACGCGGGCGGGAAGGCGTAGCGGCCGTCGGAGGGGGTGCGCAGGCCCGGGAGGTCGGTGCGGTCGGGTGCGGCGACCGCGAGGGCGGCGGCCGTGCCGGACAGGCCGAGGACCAGGACGGCCGCGCCCCACCGGAGGGCGGCCCGCAGCCGGGGGCGGCTCCGCGCCGCGCCGCCCTCCCCCGGGGCGGCGGCCGGATCGGCGGCCCGGCCGGAGGCCCGGTCGGAGGCCCGGTCGGCGGGTGCGGTGACCGCAGCGGCTGCGGTCACGGCCGCGGTCGGGATGGCGGTGGTGGGCCGGCGGTCCGTCATACGGCTGCTCCCGGGGGCGCCAGGCGGTCGAGCTGGCTCTTGAACAGCTGCACGGCCTGGTCCTTGTTCAGCGGTGCGACGCCGGTGGTCTCCATGGTGACCAGGAGGTCCCCCTCGGCGGCGAAGCAGGTCATGTAGTCGATCTGTGCGGACGGCTCGACCGGCGGCAGGACGCAGCGGGCCCCGGGGTGGCCGGGGACGGCGGGTCCGCGCCGGAACGCTCCGGAGACGTCGACGAGCGCGCTCTCGAAGGCGCCCGCGGCCTTCACGGCGTGCTGGTTGAACTGGTCGAGGCTCATCTCCACCATGAACGCGCCGTCGTCGGACCGGTAGGTGCGCAGGCCGCTCGCACGCAGGTGCAGGGAGCGCCACGCGCTCTCGACCCGGCTGCGGTTCTTCCGGGGCACCTCCCGGAGGGCCTGCCGCATGCGGGCCGCGAGCTGTCCGCCGTCCAGTTCGGTGTCGTTGCCGAGCTCCCCGTGGTCGGGGCCGGGGCGGTAGCCGTCGGGGACGGGGAGCAGCAGGCCGCGCAGCGGGCCGAAGTGGTTGCCGTTGGACCTCGCCCCGAAGGAGGGCGAGGGGGAGGGCGCGGCGGCGGGGGCCGCGGCGGCGGGAGCGGCGGCCGCAGCGCCGGCGTCGCGGTAGGCGGTGTGCAGCAGCACCTCGCCGATCCCCGCACCGGCGGCGGCGGCCGCCGCGACGGCGGCGAGGGCGCGCAGGGCGGTGCGGCGCCGGGCGGGCCGCTGCCCGGCGCGCGGCGCGGGAGGCGGCACGGGAGGCGGCGCGGGGAGCGCGACAGGGGGCGCGACGGGGTGGGCGGCGGGGTCCGGGTGGACCGGGGGGTCGAGGTCGTTCACAGCCGCTCCCACTGGCGCCGGGCGAGGTCGAGGAGGTGGCGGAGGTCCACCGGCCGCGGCGCGTGCACGTCGATGCGCATCACGACGTCGCCGCGCCGGGCCACGGCGAGCCCGTAGTAGAACCGCTCCCGGGAGTCCGCGTACGTCTGGCTGCGGCGGGTGACGTAGGCGACGCCGGTGGCCGTGCCGGGGATCGCCCGGGAGGTGCAGGGGGTGTCCGTGAAGCGGCTGCAGTGGACGGCGCCCTGGACCGCCTCCGTCACGTGGTCGCTGCTGCCGGACTGGTACTGGATCAGGCGGATCCGGACGCCGGCCCGGCCCTCCAGCCAGCTGACCGTCGCGGCGCGGCGGAAGCCGTCGTCGAGCAGGGAGGAGAAGACCTCCCCGGAGTCGCGCCACAGCAGGGCCATCCGGTCGGCGGGCATCCAGCCGTCCTCGCCCGGGAGGAAGTCCCACGTCCGGGTGCCCGCGGGCCTCTTGAGCAGGAGCTTGCGCAGGTCGCCGTCGAGGCCGAGCGGGGCGGGCGCCGCGGCGGCGGCCTCGGCGGCGGTGGCCGGCCGCGCCGGGTAGTGCGGCGCGGGGGCGGCGAGGGGCGGCAGGGGTGTGGGCGGGCGGCCGGCCTGGACGGCGTAGCCGGTCCCGGCGCCGCCGAGGACGCCCAGCAGGAGGGCGGACGCCAGCAGCACCGCGGTGCGGGGCCGGGGGCGGCGGCCTCCGGGGGCGGGGTCCGCCCCCGCGGCGGCGTCCGGGGCGGCCGGGGAGGGGTCGGCGGCGGACAGGGCTGCGGCGGCCCGGGCCGCGGCGGACAGGGCGGCGGCGGTCCGGGCGTCGGCGGCACGGGCGTCGGCGGCACGGGCGTCGGCCGGGACGGGGGTCCGGGCGTCGGAGGGGACGGGGGTCCCGCCGGGCCCGAAGGGCTGCCGGCGGTCCGTTTCCGGTACCGGATCGGGAGCGCGCTGCTCCGCGGCGTCGGTGCTCAAGGGGTGCTCCACGGGAGGGGTCGGGTGCGGTGCGGGACGCCGAGGGGGCTCAGCGGCCGGTGCGCAGACGCTGGTACTGGCGCTTCATCAGGCCGTTGAGCAGTGCGCGGTTCGGCGCCCCGCCCGGGTCGCCCTTGACCTGGACGGTGATCTCGGCCTCGACGTCGCCCTGGTGGAGCAGGCCGACCAGGGAGCCGGTGCCGCCCTCCTCCCGGGGCTTGACGAGGAAGGCGCGGGAGCCGCCGCCCGCGGACACCGGGAGGGGGGTGCCGCGCATCGAGATGCCCCGGACGAACCAGTCGGCCTTGGCGGTGCTGCCGAACCTGATCAGACGGACCGTCACCTCGGCCTTCCCGTCCGCGGTCCGGTAGGTGCGGTAGGCGGCGGAGCGGAAGCCGTAGTCGCCGAGGATGCGCCGGGTCGAGGCGGTGTTCCCGAAGCTCGCCGCCACGGCGGAGAGGGAGAGCCGCGTGCCGTCGGCGGCTCCGTACACCTCGGCGTCGCCGGGCACGGCCAGCAGGAAGAAGCGCAGGTCGCCGGTGTGGCCGGCAGCGGACACCCGGCCCGTCACGGTGGAGCGGGGCGTCGGGGAGGCGCTCGGCGTGCCGGTGGCTGCGGCGGCGGGCCGCCCGGTGGCGGACGGGGAGGGGGACGGCGCGGCGGACGGACCCGCCGCCGCGGACGCGCCGCCCGCGGGCGCGGCCTGCGCCGCCGGGGCCCGCCCGGCGGGGCGGCCGACCGCGACCGTCACCGCGGCGGCGGTGGCGGTGACCGCGAGCAGGCCGGTGGCGGCGAGGGCGGCGCCGAGGACCCGGGGCAGCCGCCGGGGCCGGGCCGCGGGGCCGCCTGCGGGTGCGGCGGCGGGGAGCGGCACCGCGGCCGGGCCGGGCGGCGGGAGGGTCGGCGGGGCGGCCGGCAGGCCTGCGGGCGGCGGCGCGGCCGTCGCCGGCTGCTCGGGCGGGTGCACGGCTCACTCCCAGGGCGTCGGGGTCCGTCGCGGTCCGGACGGGGCGGTCCGGACAGGGCGGTCCGGCACCGCCCGGCGGGGGCGCCCGCGCACGGTTGAGCTGCGATTATGGCGACCCATCCGGACACGGACAACGCGCTTATGCCTGACGTGTCCGCAACTGCTCGAATACTGCCGTCCGATTCGTTACCGGTCCGGCCCGGTCCGCCGGCCCGGTCCGTTGGTCCGGTCCGGTCCGCCGGGCGGCCGCACCCGGCCGGCCCGCGGAGCGAACGGGTCCGGACCTCTTCCCGGTCGCCTTTCCGTGCGCGTACGATCCCGGCTGTCATGGTCACACCATTGCACCATCGACCACCAGGGGACACCCATGCCCGTCGCCCGCAGCGCCTCCCCCCGCGACCGCGCGGGAGCCGCGCTCCGCCGCCCCGCCGCCGCGGCGGCCGCCCTCGCCGCCGCGGCCGCCCTCCTCCTCGCCGCGCCCGGCACGGCGGCCGCCCACGACCCCGCACCCCGGTCGGCCCCCGTGCCCACCCCGGTGACCCACCCGGACGCCGACCACGCCGGCTCCGGACTGCAGCGGCAGCGGACCGCGGCCGCCTCCCCCGCGGCCCCCGCACCCGCGCTCGCCGCAGGCGGCACCGCCGGCCTCGACGTGAGCTCCTACCAGGGCACCGTCGACTGGGCGTCGGTGAAGGCCGCCGGGGCCTCCTTCGCCTACGTCAAGGCCACCGAGGGGACCACCTACACCAGCCCCACGTACTCCGCGCAGTACACGGGCGCCCGCAACGCCGGGCTCATCCGCGGCGCCTACCACTTCGCCCTGCCGAACAACTCCGGCGGCACCGCCCAGGCCGACTGGTTCACCGGCCACGGCGGCGGCTGGACCGCCGACGGGTGGACCCTGCCGCCCGCCCTCGACATCGAGTACAACCCCTACGGCGCCTCCTGCTACGGGCTGAGCCAGAGCGCGATGGTCTCCTGGATCCGCGCCTTCAGCGACGAGGTCCGCGCCCGCACCGGCCGCTACCCGGCCATCTACACCACCACCGACTGGTGGACCACCTGCACCGGGAACAGCGCGGCCTTCGGCTCCACCAACCCGCTCTGGCTCGCCCGGTACGCCTCCTCCCCCGGCACCCTGCCCGCCGGCTGGTCCGCCCAGACGGTCTGGCAGTACGCCGACTCCGGCACCTTCCCCGGCGACCAGGACGCCTTCAACGGCAGCTACGCCGCCCTCCAGGCGTTCGCCCGCGGCGACGGCGGCACCCCGCCGCCGTCCTCGACCTGGCCCGTGGTGCAGCAGGGGCAGACCGGGGAGCGGGTGAGGACCGTGCAGTACCTGCTGAACGCCCGCGGCTCGTCGCTGACCGTCGACGGCTCCTTCGGCCCGGCCACCGACACCGCCGTCCGCTCCTTCCAGTCCTCCCACGGACTCACCGTCGACGGCGTCGTCGGCACCGCCACCTGGCAGGCGCTCGTCACCACCGTGCAGCAGGGCAGCAGCGGGCCCGCGGTCTCCGCCGTCCAGAGCCAGCTGAACGCCCACGGCTCGTCGCTGACCGTCGACGGCTCCTTCGGCCCGGCCACCGACACCGCCGTCCGCTCCTTCCAGTCCTCCCACGGACTCACCGTCGACGGCGTCGTCGGCACCGCCACCTGGCAGGCCCTGGTCGCATGACCGGCCCGACCGGCCAGACCGGAACGGCCGGACCACGGCACGCACCGCCCCGCACCCCCACCCCCACCCGCACCCGCGCACCCCGAGGAGAGGACCCGATGACGGACGAGACGGCAGCCCCCGGGACAGCGGCCCCCGGCGCCCGCACGACCCGCCGCACCCTGCTCCGGGGCGCCCTGGGCCTCGCCGCCGCCGTGGGCGCGGCGGGCGCCCTGGACCTGGGCCTGGCCCGGCCCGCGGCGGCGTACGGCTGGTCGCGCACCCTCCAGCAGGGCGCGAGCGGCGCCGACGTCACCGAGCTGCAGATCAGGATCGCCGGCTGGGCCGCCGCCTCGCCCCAGCAGACCTGCGTGGCCGTGGACGGCTCCTTCGGCCCGGGCACCGCGGCCGCGCTCCAGCGGTTCCAGTCCGCGTACGGGCTGGGCGCCGACGGCGTGGCGGGGCCGCAGACGCAGCAGGTGCTCAACTCCCTGGAGAGTGCGGACGGCTCGACGGCGCACTTCGAGTGGAGCGAGTTCACCTCGCACGACGGCTCCGGCTTCGGCGGCGGGAACGTCGGCTCCGCCCAGGTGAAGGAGAACGTGCGGCGGCTGATGTACAAGCTGGAGGCGCTGCGGAGGAAGGCGGGCGACCGCGCGGTCACCATCAACTCCGGCTTCCGCAGCACCGCCTACAACGCGCAGGTCGGCGGCGCGTCGAACAGCATGCACACCTACGGCGTCGCCGCCGACACGGTCGTCTCCGGCCTGTCCACTCTCAGCGTGTACCGGATCGCCGAGACCTGCGGCTTCTCCGGCCTGGAGACGTACTCGGTCTCCTGGCAGCACGTCGACAGCCGCATCGAGTACCCCTACGGCTCGCAGTTCTGGTGGTGGGAGGACGGCGTCGCCTGACCCCGGCCGCCCCGTCGGCGGACCGCGCCCGGGGGGCGGGGCCCGCCGGCGGGGGCCCCCGGGCGGGGGCCGTCCGCGCCGGGCCCCGCCCCGGTACCTCAGGCCGCCCGGCGCAGCCGGTCCGCCACTGTCAGGAAGAGGTGGCGTCGGGGATCCTCTCGACCGGGGTTCTCGACCAGGCCGTCCGCCGGCCCTCCTCCGACAGGACGACGAGGCCGTTCTCCACGCCGACCTTCCGGATCCGGCCCCACGCCACCGCCCCCGGGCGGGGGGGGGTGGCGACCCCGGCCGTGGCGACCGCGATGCCGCCGAACCGGACGGTCCCCCCGCGCTCCGGCACGGCCAGCACCCCGGGCAGCCGGGCCCGGGCGACCTCCCTCCGGATGCCGGGCCCCGGCGCTCCGGTCCGGCGAAGAAGCCCGTCAGCTCGGCGGTGGTCCCGTCCGGTCCGGTCAGCGTGCACACGTGGCGGGTCCCGACGTGGACGCCGTTGGCGTACCGCTCGGTGATCTGCTGGAGCAGCCGCACCGCGTCCCGGCGGAACACGCCGGTCGGGCCGGTGCGGTCCGCGGCCACCGCGCCCTGCTCGAAGAAGTGGAGGCGCCGGGCGGCCTGCCTGCGGGAGACGTCGGGGGCCTTCGCCGTCAGCCGGAGGAACCAGAGGCCGGGGAGGACGCCGCACAGCAGGCCGAGGAGCACGACGAGGACCATCCCGGCGGGCCGGGCCGGGCCGGGCCGCTTCGGCAGGAAGGTCTCCGGGTGCGCGCCGAGCCCCGGGCCGCGGCGGCCCTTCCGGGACGAGCCGCGGCCCGGGAGGGTCCCGGCGCCGGCCGCCGCGGTGACGGAGGGAATCAGGACCGGCACGACGGTGACGCCGGTCAGGTCCTGTCCGCCCGTCACGGTCCGTCCCGCAACCCCCGGAAGGCGCCCGCGCCCCGCCTCGACTCAGATCGCGATGAGCCGGACACCGGTGCGGCAGAGCTTCGCCATGTCGTCGACGTCGGAAGTGAGCAGGGCCACCGGTCCCGGCTGACGGAGGGCCATCTCTGCGACCGTCGCGTCGATCGCGTACTTGTGACCGTGCAGGCCGGCCTGCTTCAGCAACTCGGCCGAGGCTCTCGCGGCCCGCTCGGTGACCGCTTCCACCTTGACGCGGGAGAGCGTCCAGTTCAGCCGAGGAGTGTTCACGCGGGCATGCGCGACCTCCGCAATGGTGTTCGCACCGACGACGAGGTCGGCCCCCATCGCGTGGAACACCTGGAGCATGGCCAGGACCCCACGATCCTGGGCCAGCCATGCGGACACCCCCTGGGAGTCCAGCACGACGGTCTCGAAGCGCTCGGTCACGGGGCGCTCGGTCACGGGGCGCTCGGTCACGCGGCGCTCGCCGAACCGGCCGGTCCGGTGGCACCGAAGATCCTGGTGTGCGCCTCGGACAGCTCCTCGTCGGTGAACGGGCCCTGTTCCTCCTGGTACCGGCGGAGGTCGTCCGCGAGCAACTGGTGCCGGATCTGCCGGGCGACGGCCTCCGCGACATACCCGGAGACGTTGTCGGTGAGCTTCTTGAGCTCGGCCACCTGCTCCGTCGGAAGCGTCACGGTGATGCGCGTGGTTGCTGACATGAGAGGAGCATACTGCGGTATGCAGCAGAGTGGCGGTGGCTCCGGGACGAGCCGCGGTCCGGAGCGGTCCCGGCCCCGGCCGCCGCGGCCGCGGTGACGGTCCGGATTCGGGCCGTCACGACGGTGACCTCGGTCGGACCTCGTTCCTGCGTCATGCCCTGACCTGCGGCGACGCGCCGCCGGAACCGGACGGTCATGTCACGGTGCCACCGGGACAGCCTGGAGAGCGCCTCGCTGTCGAGAACGAGGGCGCCGCTCACGCGGCGTCTGCCGGAGTGGCCTCTCCGCGACGGGCGGCGTGGTGGGCACGGACCCGCCCGGCCCTGGCTGCGACCTCGGCCGGGCCGACCGGGCCGTGCGCGGCCTCGGAGGCTGCGATGCACTCGTCGACGGATCCGCGCCGGAGCTGACGCCGCACCGCCTCCTCGATGGGGGGAGGCCTCCGCTTGCCGGCGCACGCGGACGGCGTCCGGGATTTCGGCGCGCAGGGAGACGCCGGTGACCCGGGTCCCGCCGGGGCGAGGGTCGTCCATCGCAGACGTGCAGTAAGCCGTGTGCGAGAGGCCGGGGGCCGCTCCCGTCCCGACGCCCGGAGCCGGCGGACACGGTTCCCGTAGGGTCGGGGTCATGCGTCTGAGCACGGTGATCCTCCCCATCCACCGGTGGAGCGAGGGGCAGAAGATCTGGCGGCGGGCCGAGGAGCTGGGCTTCCACGCCGCGTACACCTACGACCACCTGTCGTGGCGGTCGTTCCGGGACGAGCCGTGGTTCGGGGCGGTCCCGACGCTGACCGCCGCGGCGGCGGTGACGGAGCGGATCCGGATCGGCACGATGGTGACCTCGCCCAACTTCCGGCACCCGGTGACCCTGGCCAAGGACCTCATGTCGGTCGACGACGTCTCCGACGGGCGGCTCACGGTGGGCGTCGGGGCCGGCGGGACCGGGTTCGACGCGACCGCGCTCGGCCAGGAGGCGTGGACGCCCCGCGAGCGGGCGGACCGGTTCGGCGAGTTCGTGCCGCTGCTGGACCGGCTGCTGACCGACGAGGTCACCACCGCCGAGGGCCGGTTCTACTCGGCGCACGAGGCGCGGATGGTCCCGGGCTGCGTGCAGCGCCCCCGCGTCCCGCTGTACGTGGCCGCCACCGGCCCGCGCGGGCTGCGGCTGGCCGCGGAGCACGGCCAGGGCTGGATCTCCTACGGCGACCCGCGCGGCGCCGGCGACGTCCCCGCGGACCGCTGCCCGGCGGTGATCGCCGAGCAGGTCGGCCGCCTCGCGGACGCCTGCGCGGCGGCCGGGCGCGACCCGGGGGACCTGGAGAAGGTGCTGCTGCAGGGCTCCACGCAGGAGCGGCCGCTGGACTCCCTGGAGGCCTTCGTGGACTACGCGGGCCGCTACCGGGAGATCGGCGTCACCGAGATCGTCGTGCACTGGCCGGTGCCCGGCTCGGTCTTCGACACCGACCCGGCCGTCTTCGAGGAGATCGCCGCCGAGGGCCTGGCCCGGCTCGGCTGACCCGCCTCCGCCCCCGCCGTTCCGGCGTGCTCCGGGCCCCGCGGCGGGCCCGGAGCACGCCGTCCGTGCAGGCGGGGGTCCGGACGCGGGCCCCGTGGGCGAGGATGGACCGGTGACCACGACCTCCCCCACCCCCGACCGGCAGGACGCCGCCGGTGTCCACCGCGCGAACGGCGTCCGGCACCCCGGCGGCGTGCAGGGCGCGACCGGCGTGCAGGGCGTCCCCGCCGGGCCGTCCGGCGCGCGCCGGCCGCGGATCGTCGCCACCGACCTGGACGGCACCCTGCTGCGCAGCGACGGCACGCTCTCCCCGCGGACGCAGGCAGCCCTGGCGGCCGCCGAGCAGGCGGGCCTGTGCATCGTCTTCGTGACGGGCCGGCCGCCGCGCTGGATGGAGGCGGTGAGCGGCCACATCGGCGGCCACGGGGTGGCGATCTGCTCCAACGGCGGCGCGGTGTACGACGTGCGCCGCCAGGAGCTGCTGGAGAGCTACCCGCTGCGGGCGGAGGACGCGCTGGCGGTGGTGGAGCGGCTGCGGCACCGGCTGCCGGGGACGACGTTCGCGTTCGAGTACCCGACGGGCTTCTCGCACGAGCCCGACTACCCGGCGCTGCTGTGGGACGCGGACGCGGTGCACCGGATCGCCCCGGCGGAGGAGCTGCTGGCGGCGGGCGACGCCCACTCGGTCTTCAAGATCCTGGCCCGCCACCCGGAGCTGGACCCGGACGCCTTCCTGCTGCGGGGCCGGGAGGCGGCGGGCGAGCTGGCGGAGTTCACCCGGTCCAGCTCGATCGCGCTGCTGGAGATCAGCGCGTCGGGGGTGTCCAAGGCGAGCACCCTGGCCCGCTGGTGCGAGGTGCGGGGCGCGGCGGCGGAGGACGTGGTGGCGTTCGGCGACATGCCCAACGACCTGCCGATGCTGGCATGGGCGGGCACGGCGTACGCGGTGGCCAACGCGCACCCGGAGGTGCTGGCCGCGACCGGGCGCCACACCGCCCGCAACGACGAGGACGGGGTGGCACTGGTGGTGGAGGAGCTGCTGCGGGAGCTCGCGGACGGGTACGCGGGGTAGGACGGGCGGGCCCCGGTACCCGGCCCGGCGGGCGCGGGCGCGGACCGTGCCGTGCCGTGCCGTGCCCCGGACGGTCCGCACCGGCGGACCGCCGGGCGGCGGGCGGACGTCGGCCCCGGTGCGGTCCCGGGGGCCGGGCGGCCCCGTGACCGTGTGACCGCCTGACCGGACAGTTGGGGTGACGCCGCGTCAGATCGCGGCCCCCGCCAGGTCGGCCTCCTGCTCGCGCCGCCACATCGCGCGCAGCGGCCCGTCCTGCCCGGCCAGGTCGTCCCAGGTCCCGCGCTGCACCACCCGGCCGCGGTCGAGGACGAGCACCTCGTCGACGCCTGCCGCGGCGAGGCCGGCCAGGCGGTGGGTGACGAGCAGCGTGGCGCGGTCGGCGGTGGCGTCGAGCAGGTCCGCGGTGAGGGCGTCGGCGGTGGGCAGGTCGAGGTGCTCGGCAGGCTCGTCGAGGACGAGGACGGGGAAGTCCGCGAGCAGGGCGCGGGCGAGGGCGAGGCGCTGCCGCTGGCCGCCCGACAGCCGGGCGCCGTGCTCGCCGACCATGGTGTCCAGGCCCTCGGGCAGGGAGTCGACCCAGGTCAGCAGGCGGGCGGCGGCCAGGACGCGGCGCAGGTCGGCGTCGTCGGCGCCGGGGCGGGCGAGCCGCAGGTTCTCGCGGAGCGAGCTGTCGAAGAGGTGGGCGTCCTGGGCGCAGAGGCCGACGGTCCGCCGGACGTCGTCGCCGTCGAGCACGCGGCTGTCCACAGCCTGTGGAAACTCCCCGAGGGTGACGGACCCCGCGGCGGGGTCGAGGAAGCGGAGCAGCACGGCGGCCAGGGTGGTCTTGCCGGAGCCGGAGGGCCCGACGACGGCGACGCGGCGGCCGGCGGACAGGTCGAGGTCGATCCCGGCGAGGGCGTCCTCGCCCTGTCCGGGCCAGCGGGCGCGCAGGCCGCGGACGGCGACCGGCAGGGGGCGGTCGGGCAGCGGCACGGGGTGCGCGGGCTCGCGGACCGGGTCGGGGGCGTCCAGGACCTCGGCGAGCCGCACGGCCGCCGCGCGGCTGCGCTGGCGGGACTGGGCGGCCGGCGGCATGCCGGCGACGGCCTCGAAGGCGGCGAGCGGGGTGAGCACCACCACGGCGAGCAGAACGCCGTCGAGCGCGCCCGAGGCGGTGGCCCGGACGCCGGCCGCCGCGGCGGCGGTGACCGTAAGGCCGGTGAGGAGCGCGGTGAGGCCGGAGCCCAGGCCGGCGGTGGCGGCGGAGCGGGCGGCGAGCCGGGTGAGGTCGGCGTCGGCGGCGCGGACGGCGGCCAGGCGGCGGGGCAGGGCCCCGGCGGCGGCGAGTTCGGCGGTGCCGGTGAGCAGGTCGACGACGCCGGTGGCGAGGGCGCCGCGGGCGGGCGCGGTCCGCCGCTCGGTGCGGCGGTCGAGGGCGCCGGAGAGCGCGGGCACGGCGGCGCCCGCCAGCAGCAGTCCGGCGGCGAGCACCGCGCCGGCGGCGGGCAGGACGGCGGCGAGCCCGAGGGAGGCGGCGGCGGAGACGGCGGCGGCCGCGGCGGCGGGCAGGCGCCAGCGCAGGAACCAGTCCTGGACGGCGTCCACGTCGGCGACCAGGCGGGAGAGCAGGTCGCCGCGGCGGAACCCGCCGGCGGCGTGCAGGCCGGCGGGGGCGAGGCGCTCCAGGCGGACGAGGACGGCGGCGCGCAGGCCGCCGAGGGCGCGCAGCACGGTGTCGTGGGAGAGCAGGCGCTCGGCGTAGCGGAAGACGCTGCGGCCGATGCCGAAGGCGCGGACGGCGGTGACGGCGACCATCAGGGTGAGGACCGGCGGCTGCTGGGAGGCCCGGGAGATCAGCCAGCCGGAGGTGGCCATGAGGGCGGTGGCGCTGCCGAGGGCGAGGCTGCCGAGGAGGGCGGAGAGGGCGAGGCGGCCGCGGGGGGCGGCGGCGCGGGCGAGCCCGGTGACGCGGCGCAGCGGGGAGCCGCCCGGGGCGGGGGCCGGGACGGCGGGCGCGGGGGCGTCCGGCGCCGGGGCGGGCCCGGGAGCGGCGGGCGCGGGGACGGCGGCGGGCACCGCCGCGCGGGCGGCTGCGGCGGCGGGCTCCGGACCGGCGGCGGGCACGGCCGGGCCCGTACCGGCCGGGACCTCGTCTGCCGGTACGGCCCCGGCGGCCGGGCCGCCCGGCGCCGCGGGGGCGGACAGCGCGACGCGCCGGTCCGCGGCGGCGAGCAGCGCCGGGCGGTGGGCGACGAGCAGCACGGTGCGGCGCGGGTCGGCGGCCAGGGCGCGGACGGCCTCGACGACGGCGGCCTCGCTCTCCCCGTCCAGGGCCGCGGTGGGCTCGTCCAGCAGGACCAGCGGCCGGTCGTCGGCGAGGAGGGCGCGGGCGAGGGCGATCCGCTGCCGCTGCCCGGCGGACAGGCCGGTGCCGCCCTCGCCGAGCGGGGTGTCGGCGCCGCGGGGCAGCCGGTCGGTGAAGTCGAGGGCGTGGGCGGCGCGCAGCGCGGCGCGGACCTCGGCGTCGGAGGCGTCGGGGCGGGCGAGGCGGACGTTGTCGGCGACGGTGCCCGCGAAGAGGCGCGGCCGCTGCGGCACCCAGGCGATCTGCCGCCGCCAGCTGTCCGGGTCGAGGTCGGCGAGGTCGTGGACGGTGCCGTCGGCGGCGGTGATCCGCACGGTCCCGGCATCGGGCCGGGTGAAGCCGAGCAGGACGGAGAGCAGGGTGGACTTGCCGGCGCCGCTCGGCCCGGTGAGGGCGACGGTCTCGCCCGGGGCGAGGGAGAGGCCGGCGCCCCGCAGGGCGGGGGCGGTGCGGCCGGGGTGGGTGACGGTGATCCCGGCGGCGGTGACCGCGGCGCCGGCGAGGCCGGGGGCGGGGGCCGTGCCGGCGGGGGGCGGCGGGGTCTCCAGGACGGCGAAGACCCGGTCGGCGGCCGCCAGTCCCTCGACGCTGGCGTGGTAGTGGACGCCGACCTGGCGGACCGGCAGGTACGCCTCCGGGGCCAGGACGAGGACCAGCAGGCCGGTCTCCAGGCCGAGGGTGCCGTCGACCAGGCGGAAGCCGACGGAGACGGCGACCAGGGCGACGGAGAGGGTGGAGAGCAGCTCCAGGGCGAAGGAGGAGAGGAAGGCGATGCGCAGCGTCCGCAGGGTGGCGCGGCGGTAGTCGTCGGTGACCCGGGCGACGGCGCGTGCCTGGGCCTTGGCGCGGCCGAAGACCTTGAGGTCGGGCAGGCCGGCCACCACGTCGAGGAAGTGGTGGGAGAGCCGGGCCAGGGTGCGCCACTGACGGTCCGTCACACTCCGGGTGGCGAGGCCGATCAGCACCATGAAGAGGGGGATGAGCGGGAGGGTCGCGGCGATCAGGACGGCGGACGGCCAGTCGGCGCCCAGGATCCGCAGCAGGACCAGGCCGGGGACGACGACGGCGAGCGCCAGCTGCGGGAGGTAGCGGGCGAAGTAGTCGTCGAGCGCGTCCATGCCGCGGGTGGCGAGGGCGGTGAGCTCGCCGGTGCGGCGGCCCCCGGCGGCGCCGGCCGGGTCCAGGCGGACGGCGTGGTCCAGCAGCTGCGTGCGCAGCTCGGACTTGGCGGCGGCGCAGGCGCGGTGCGCGGCGAGCTCGGTGAGCCAGGCGACGGCGGCGCGCCCGGCCGCGGTCGCGGCGAGGAGCAGCAGCGGGGTGCGCAGCGCGGCGGCGCCGTCGTGGTGCTGGAAGGCCCGCACCACGACGTGGACGACCAGCCCGGCCTGGGCGACGACCAGGCCGGCCCCCGCCGCGCCGAGGAGCACGGACGCGGCGAGGAAGGGCCGGGTGGCGCGGGCGTACCGGAGCAGCCGCGGGTCGACGGGCTTCACGGGCGGTCGGCGGCGGGCTCGGCGGGGGCGGCCGTCCCGGCGGGGCCGGCGGGGGCGGGCACGGCCGCCGCGTGGGCCGGGGCCGGGATGTGCTGCACGCCGATGCGGCGGCGGAAGACCCAGTAGGTCCAGCCCTGGTAGAGCAGCACGAGCGGGGTGAAGACCACCGCCACCCAGGTCATGATCCTGAGCGTGTAGGCGGAGGAGGCGGCGTTGGCGACGGTGAGGCTCCACGCCGGGTCCAGGGTGGAGGGCATCACGTCCGGGTACAGCGCCAGGAAGAGCATCCCCACCGCCGCCGCGACCGTGAGGCCCGAGCAGGTGAACGCCCAGCCCTCGCGGCCCGCCCGGTTGAGGGCGAGCGCGCCGAGCAGCGCCGCGACGGCGAGGACGAGGGCGGCGAGGCTGCGGGCGTTGCCGGTGCCGGCCTGCGTCCACACCAGGAAGGCGGCGGCGAGGACCGCGGTGAGCAGGCCGAGCCGCCCGGCGAGGGCGCGGGCCCGCTCGCGGATCGGGCCGAGGGTCTTCAGCGCGGTGAAGACGGCGCCGTGGAAGGTGAACAGGGTCAGCGTCACCAGGCCGCCCAGCAGCGCGTACGGGTGGAGCAGGTCGAGGAGGCCGCCGGCGTACTCCTTGTGCCGGTCGATCGGGACGCCGCGGACGATGTCCGCGAAGGCCACGCCCCAGAGGAACGCGGGCAGCAGCGAGGTCCAGAAGATCGCCTGCTCCCAGTTCCGCTTCCACCGCACGCCGTCGCGCTTGGCCCGGTACTCGAAGGCGACGCCGCGCACGATCAGGCAGACCAGGATCGCGAAGAGCGGCAGGTAGAAGCCGGAGAAGAGGGTGGCGTACCAGTCGGGGAAGGCCGCGAAGGTGGCGCCGCCCGCGGTGAGCAACCACACCTCGTTGCCGTCCCAGACCGGGCCGATGGTGTTGATCAGCACCCGGCGCTCGCGCTCGTCGCGCGCCAGGAGCCGGGTGAGGACGCCGACGCCGAAGTCGAAGCCCTCCAGGAAGAAGTAGCCGGTCCACAGGACGGCGATGAGGATGAACCAGACGTCGTGGAGGTGCATGGTCCGCTGTCTCCTGATTCCTGCGACGGGCCGTCAGTAGGCGAAGGCGAGGGGCCTGTCGGCGTCCTCGCCGTCGGGGTCGCCGCCGGCGGGGCCGCCGGGGCCGCGCAGGACGGGGTCCTTCTCCGGCGGCCGCTCGGAGGTGACCGGTCCGGCCTTGGCGTACGTCGCCAGCAGCCGCACCTCGACGACGGCGAGCGCGGCGTAGAGCAGGGTGAAGCCGATGAGGGTGGTGAGCTGCTCGGCGAGGGAGACGCCGGGCGAGACCGCGTCGGAGGTGCGCATCAGGCCGAAGACCACCCACGGCTGGCGGCCGGTCTCGGTGAAGATCCAGCCCCAGGAGTTGGCGAGCAGCGGGAAGCCCATGGTGAGGATGCCGACGCGCCAGCCCCACCGGGTGAGCGCCGGGCCGAGCTCGCGGGTGGGGGTGAGCATCAGCCGGGGCACCTCGTCGGGCGCGGTGCGCTTCCCCGGGGCGACCCAGCGGCGGCTGCGGGTGAGCCAGAGGCCCGCCAGGGCGCAGGCGAAGGACGTCATGCCGAAGCCGATCATCCAGCGGAAGCCCCAGTAGGCGACGGGCACGTTCGGCAGGTAGTCCTTCGGGTCGCCGCCGTACCTCGCGGCCTCGGCGGCGGCGACGTCGTTGACGCCCGGCACCTCGGAGCGGAAGTCGCTGTGGGCGAGGAAGGAGAGCAGTCCGGGGATCTCCACGGCGACCGTGTTGTGGCCCTTGGCGACGTCGCCGACGGCGAAGACGGAGAACGGCGCGGGCGCCTCCTTGTCCCACAGCGCCTCGGCGGCGGCCATCTTCATCGGCTGCTGCCGGAACATCACCTTGCCGAGGCTGTCCCCGCTGACGGCGGTGCCGAGGCCCGCGACGACGGCGACCACCAGGGCGACGCGCAGCGAGGTGCGCATGGCCAGGGTGCGCTTCGGGTCGGCCGCCTCTCCCGCCTCCTGGAGCCGCCGGGTGCGCCACAGGTGGTAGGAGGCGATGCCGACCATGAAGGCGGCGCCGGTGAGGAAGGCGGCGGTGAGGGTGTGGGCGAACTGCGCCAGGGCGGTGTTCTGGAAGAGCACGGCGCCGATGTCGGTGAGGCGGGCTCGGCCGGTGGCGGGGTCCAGCGCGTACCCGACGGGGTGCTGCATCCAGGAGTTGGCGGCCAGGATGAAGTACGCGGAGAGGACCGTGCCGAGCGAGACCATCCAGATGGCGGCGCAGTGCAGCCGCTTCGGCAGCCGGTCCCAGCCGAAGATCCACAGGCCGATGAAGGTGGACTCGAAGAAGAAGGCGATGAGCGCCTCCATCGCCAGGGGGGCGCCGAAGACGTCGCCGACGAAGCGCGAGTAGTCCGACCAGTTCATGCCGAACTGGAACTCCTGCACGATGCCGGTGACCACGCCCATGGCGATGTTGATCAGGAAGAGCTTCCCCCAGAAGCGGGTGGCGTGGAAGTACTTCTCCTTCCCGGTGCGGACCCAGGCGGTCTCCAGGCCGGCGGTGACCGCCGACAGGCTGATCGTCAGGGGCACGAAGAGGAAGTGGTAGACGGTGGTGATGCCGAACTGCCACCGGGCGATGGTCTCGGGTGCCAGCGCTAGGTCCACGGGTCGCTCCTGCCTGCGGGGCTTGTCCGCTTGTGAACGTGAACACGTTCACAAGCACATGGGAATTATGACCCGACCGGGTGACGGGAACCGACCCCGGTACCGCCCCACAGGGCGTGAAATCGGTCACCCGGAGCATGGCGGGGCGGCGGTGGCGCGGCGCAGAGGCCGCCGGGCCCGGGCACGGGGCCGAAGGGTCCCGGGCGGGGCGCCCCGGCCGGGCCGGTCGGCCCTCCCCCGGGGCAGGGGCAGGAGGCGCACGGGGCAGGACGCGCACGGGCACCCCGCCGGGGGTGCGGTGCGGGCCCGCGTGCGGTGCGGACACACGCGCCGTGCAGACGTGCGGACGTGCGGGCATGCGGACGTACGGGCATGCGGAGGGGCCCGCACCGCGCGGCCGGCGCGGTGCGGGCCCCTCGACGTCGTCCGGGCCTCTCGGCGGGTGCGGGCCCGGCTGCACGTCCGGGCCTCTCGGCGGGTGCGGGCCCGGCTACACGTCCGGGCCCCTCGGCGGGTGCGGGCCCGGCCGCGGGTCAGAGCTCCTTGCGGAACGCCTCGGCGGCCTGGAGGAAGAGGTCGTTCGCCTCGGTCTCGCCGACGGTGACCCGCACGCCCTCCCCGGCGAACGGCCGCACCACGACACCGGCCGCCTCGCACGCCGCGGCGAAGTCGAGGGTCCGGTCGCCGAGCCGCAGCCACACGAAGTTGGCCTGCGACTCCGGCACCGTCCAGCCCTGGGAGGCCAGCGCCTCCGCGACCCGGGCCCGCTCCGCCACCAGCGCGTCGACCCGGGCCATCAGCGCGTCCTCGGCGCGCAGCGAGGCCACCGCGGCGTCCTGGGCGAGCTGGCTGACGCCGAACGGCACCGCGGTCTTGCGCAGCGCCGCCGCCACCGGCTCGTGGGCGATCGCGAAGCCGACCCGCAGCCCGGCCAGGCCGTAGGCCTTGGAGAAGGTGCGCAGCACGCAGACGTTGGGCCGGTCGCGGTAGAGGTCGACGCCGTCGGGCACCTCGGGGTCGCGGATGAACTCCCGGTACGCCTCGTCGAGGACCACCAGCACGTCGCCCGGCACCCGGTCGAGGAAGCGCTCCAGCTCGGCGCGGCGCACGGCGGTGCCGGTCGGGTTGTTGGGGTTGCAGACGAAGACGAGCCGGGTGCGGTCGGTGACCGCGTCGGCCATGGCGTCGAGGTCGTGGACGTCGCCCGGCGTCAGCGGCACGGGGACGGCGGTGGCGCCGCTGATCCGCGTGATGATCGGGTACGCCTCGAAGGAGCGCCAGGCGTAGACCACCTCGTCGCCCGGGCCGGCCGTCGACTGCAGCAGCGACTGGGCGACGCCGACCGAGCCGGTGCCGGTGGCGATGTGCCCGGCGGGCACGCCGAACCGCTCGGCGAGCTCCGCGGTCAGCTCCGCGCAGGCCATGTCCGGGTAGCGGTGGAAGCGGGCGGCCGCGCCGGTGACCGCCTCCAGGACGCCCGGCAGCGGGTCGTAGGGGTTCTCGTTGGAGGAGAGCTTGTAGGCCGGCGCGCCGTCCGCACCGGTGGCCGGGCGTCCCGGCTTGTAGGTGGGAATGCCGTCCAGCTCCGGCCGAAGCCGGGGGCCCTGTGCAGCCGTGCCGCTCACCGTCGTGTCCTCCGCTCGCTCGTCCACACCCGACCGCGGCCGCCGGGCGTCGCGCCCGACCGTCCGGTCGGGAAACACCTTACGAGCCGCCCCCGCGGAATTCACCCGTGCGGGTGGGATGCGGTCGTGGCGCGGAAACGGCCCTCCGGTGGTCGCGGCACCCGGGACGGCACAAGTCGCAGGCGGGACGGGGCGCAGGCATCACTCTTCGAAGGAAGAGTGACGTTTGCGTTCATGGAGAAACCTATCTCCAACGCTTTGTGACGGTCTGCTCACCATCGGTGGTGGCGCGCCATACGATCGGTCCGCCATGACAGCAGCAGCCAACCAGAGCGGCCGTCGGCCTCCCCGCCCCCGGCGGCTGGAACGCGCCGGGATCCGGGACGTCGCCGCCGCGGCCGGCGTGTCGATCACCACCGTCTCCGACGCCCTGAACGGCAAGGGCCGCCTGCCCGAGGAGACCCGCACCCGGGTGCGCGAGGTCGCCGAGCGGCTGGGCTACCGCCCGTCCGCCGCCGCCCGCACCCTGCGGACGGGCCGGTCCGGCCTGCTCGGACTCACCGTGACCACCTACGGCGAGGAGCCCTTCACCTTCACCGAGTTCGCCTACTTCGCCGAGATGGCCCGCGCGGCCACCTCGGCGGCGCTCAACCGCGGCTACGCCCTCGTGGTGCTCCCCGCCTCCTCCCGGCACGACGTCTGGGGCAACGTCGCCCTCGACGGCACGGTCGTCATCGACCCCTCCGACCACGACCCGCTCGTGGCCGAGCTGCACCGCCAGGGCGTGCCCGTGGTGAGCGACGGCAAGCCCGGCAACTGCCCCGTCACCGCGTGGGTGGACAACGACCACGAGGCCGCCGTGCTCGGCATCCTCGACCACCTGTCCGGGGCCGGCGCCCGCCGCATCGGCCTCCTCACCGGCACCAGCACCGACACCTACACCCGGCTGAGCACCGAGGCGTACCTCTCGTGGTGCGCCAAGATCGGCCAGGAGCCCGTCCACGAGACCTACCCGGCGCACGACCCCGCCGCGGGCGCCGTCGCCGCGGACCGGCTGCTGGCCCGCCCCGACCGGCCCGACGCCGTGTACGGACTCTTCGACCCCAACGGCACCGACCTGCTGGCCGCCGCACGCCGGTACGGGCTGCGCGTGCCCGAGGACCTGCTGCTGGTCTGCTGCAGCGAGAGCGACGTGTACGCCGCCACCGAGCCGCCCATCACCACGCTCTCCCTCAAGCCGCGGAACATCGGCACCACCGTGGTCAACCTGCTGATCGACGCCATCGAGGGGGTGCGCGGACAGCAGCCCGGAGGGCGCCGCGCGGACGGAACGGCCGGGCAGCCGCCCGGACGGCTCATGCCCACCGAACTGATCGTCCGGGCGTCCTCGCAGCGCCGCAGCCCCCGCACCACCGTCAGCCCGCCCCGCACGCCGGACGAGGGCTGAGCCACGTCCGGCAGGGATTCCGGCCAAACGCCCGTACCGGACGAACCGGTCCGCCGCTCCGGACGGCACCGCAAGCCGGGGCCCACGGATGCGGCCCAGGTGCGGACGCCGGGATACCCGTCTTCCTATGATGGGCGGATGACACCCGAGGACCGCTTCCCCGGGCCTGAGCTGCCCGAGACAGGCCCCCGCGCCCGCATGGCCCTCGACCCCCTGGCGTACGGGCACGAGGGCGGCGTCCACGGCGGTCCGCAGCGGCCGTGGGCGGAGCCCGGCGGTCCGGAGCACGGCGGTCCGGAGCACGGCGGTCCGGAGCACGGCGGTCCCGGGCACGGCGGTCCCGTCGCCGCCTCCCTCCGCGTGGAGGACCCCGCGCCCCCGTCCGTCCGGGGCTGGTTCGAGACCGGCGCCGGTGCGGGCGCGCGCCCGGCCGGGGCGGTCCTCGGCGAGGCGCCCCCCGCCGACCCGCCGACCCTCGACCTGGGTGCCCCGCTCGGCGCCGTCCCCCTCGGCGGCGGGCCCGCGGCGGCCGCCGGGCCCGACCGGGACGGCGCCGACACCGGCACCGGCCCGCTCTACGTCGTCGGCGACGTCCACGGCTACCTCGACGAGCTCCTCGCCGCCCTGCGGGAGCAGGGCCTCGTCGACGACGAGGGGCACTGGACGGCCGGCCGCGCCCGGGTCTGGTTCCTCGGCGACTTCACCGACCGCGGCCCGGACGGCATCGGCGTCATCGACCTGGTGATGCAGCTCGCCGCCGAGGCCGCCGCCGCGGGCGGCTACTGCCGCGCCCTGATGGGCAACCACGAACTGCTGCTGCTCGGCGCCCACCGCTGGGGGGCCGACCCCGTGCAGTCCGGCGCCGGAACCGCGTCCTTCCTCGCCGCGTGGCGCCTCAACGGCGGCCAGCAGCAGGACATGGACCGCCTGGAGCCGCACCACGTCAGCTGGCTCTCCCGGCTGCCCGCCCTCACCGTCGAGGACGGCCACCTGCTGCTGCACTCCGACACCACGGCCTACCTGGAGTACGGCGCCTCCGTCGACGAGGTCAACGACACCGTCCACGAGCTGCTCGCCTCCGACGACGCCGACGAGTGGTGGGAGTGCTTCCGCCGCTTCACCAAGCGGTTCGCCTTCCGCGGCGAGGCCGGGCCCCTCGCGGTGGAGGAGCTCCTCGGCGCCTACGGCGGGGAGCGCGTCGTCCACGGCCACAGCCCCATCCCCTACCTCACCGGCGACGCCCACGCCGAGGACGGCGGCGCGCCGGACCGGATCACCGGACCGCACGTCTACGCCGACGACCTCGCCGTCGCCATGGACGGCGGCGTCACCATGGACGGCAGGCTGCTCGTCGCCCGGCTCCCGCTGCACCGGGCGGAGGAGCGGAGCGGATGATTCCGCCCGACGGGGCCCGAAGTTCCTGAAACAGGCTGTCAACCCGTCAGTCCCCGGCCCTACCATCGAGACACCCGTCGAGACCCCGGCGGACCACCCGTCCCCGGGGCGACCGCCGCACACCGGTCCGCGGCGCACCGCGCCCGCACCGCGTCCCCCGGGACACCGCGACGGGCGGGACACCGCGACGGGCGGACCACCCACCCTCCTGACGGACCGACGGAGCAACCGGGGGCCAGATTGAACACCGCTCCGCACCTGCGGCCCGAGGACCGGCCCGACTTCGAACGGGTCCTGGACGAGGCGCTGCACACCGACGCCGTCCGCCACGCGCTCCGGACCCCCGGCGCGCCGCTCAACGCCGAGCAGCTGCGCACCCGGGCGCTCGCCGCCGCGGCCGGCGTCGCCGACGCGGCCGCCGGCGAGTACGGCCTCTACACCGCCCTGCGCGACCGGGTCCGCGAGTCCGCCGCCGCGCCGCGCGGCGGGGCCGGGGGCCCGGCGGACGGCCGCGGCGCGGGGGCGGACGGGGCCGGGGCCGGGGCCGTGCCGGTGATGGGCGTGCTCGCGCCGATCCTCGCCTGGGCCGCCGCCCTCATCTTCCTGCTGCTCGGCTACGGCCTGCGCGCCGCCGACCCGGGCCTGGCGTTCGCCCGGTCGCTGGTCACCGCCGGCTGGGTCTCCCTCGCGGTCGGCGCCGTCGCCATGGTCGCCGGGATCGTCGGCCTGCTGCTCACCGCCCTGCGGGACGGCTCGACCCCGCCGGACGGCCAGGACCCGGAGCTGTACGCCGAGCTGGCGGGCGCGAAGGACGCCTGGCGGACGGCGCTCCGGGACCGCGGCGTGGTGCCCTACCTGCTGTCCGTCCTGGACGGCGCGCCCGGCGGGCCCGAGGCGCCCGCCGGGGCCCCGGGGAGCGCCGGGTACGACGGGCCCGCCGAACGCGCGGCCGGTCCCGGGTCCGGTCCCGGGGCTGCGGCCCCCGGCGGCGTCAGCCTGGTCCGCGAGCGCCCCCGGCTCGGCTTCACCAGCCCCGGCTTCACCAGCCCCGGCCCGGAGCCCACCCCGGGGCGGGTCCGCGGGGACGCGCCCGGCCGGGCGCCCTTCTCCTCGCCCGACTACTCCCGGCCCAGCTTCTCCTCCCCCGAGTTCTCCTCCCCCGACTTCGCCGGCCCGGACTTCACCGGCCCCGACTTCACCTCACCGGACTTCACCAGCCCCGACTACGACGGGACCGACGGCGGCGGGACCGGCCGCGGCCGCGCCTGACCCGGCGGCCCCGCCTCCCGGGACGGCCCCGCCTCCCGGGACGGCCACACCTCGCGGGACGGCCCCGCCTCCGTGTTGACCCTGCCCCTGGGGCAGGCCGGAGCATCGGGCGCACCGGGCGGCCCGCCCGGCACGAGGAGGGCGTGATGGAGCTGATGACGATCGGGGCGTTCGCCAGGGCGGCGCGGCTGTCACCCAAGGCGCTGCGCCTGTACGACGGACTCGGCCTGCTGCCGCCCGCGCACGTCGACCCCGCCTCCGGGTACCGGCTCTACCGCCCGGAGCAGCTGGAGCGCGCCCGGCTGGTGGCGTGGCTGCGGCGGCTCGGCATGCCGCTGGCCCGCATCCGCACCGTGTGCGACCTGGAGCCCGCCGCGGCCGCCCGCGAGGTGGCCGCGTACTGGGAGCAGGTCGCCGCCGACACCGCGGCCCGGCAGGGGATCGCCGCCTTCCTCGTCGACCACCTGTCGGGAAGGACCACCACCGTGGCCGACACGCACACCCCGCTGACCGTCCGCCTCGCCGCCCGCTCCCACCGGGGCCTGGTCCGCGCGAGCAACCAGGACACCGCCTACGCCGGCCGCCGCCTGGCCGCCGTCGCCGACGGCATGGGCGCCCGGGGCGGCGGCCTGGCGAGCGCCGCCGCCGTCGGGGCCCTCAGGCCGTTCGAGGACGGGCTGCCCGAGGGCGACCTGCTGGGCGGACTGGCGGAGGCCGTCCGGCGCGCCGACGCGGAGCTGCGCGCGCTGGCGGCCGCCGACCCCGGCCTGGAGGGGCTGGGCACCACGCTCACCGCCGTGCTCTGGTCCGGTTCGGAACTGGCGCTGGTCCACATCGGCGACACCCGCGCCTACCTGCTGCGCGACGGCGGACTGTTCCTGGTCACCCATGACCACACCCACGTGCAGTCGCTGGTGGACGAGGAGCGCCTCACCCCGGAGGAGGCCGCCTCCCACCCGCAGCGCGCGCTGCTGGTCCGCGCGCTGACGGGGACCGGCGACCCCCGGCCCGACCTGTCGCTCCACGCGGCCCGCGCCGGGGACCGCTACCTGCTCTGCTCCGACGGCCTGTCCACGGTGGTGGCCGAGGGCGAGCTGCGCCGTGTACTGACCGGCGCACCCGACGCGGACCGGGCGGCCGACGAGCTGGTGGACCTGGCCGTGCGCCGCGGCGGTCCGGACAACGTCGCCTGCGCGGTGGCGGACGTCCTGGAGGCGGCGGCCGCCTGAGCGGAGAGCGCACCGCCGGGACCGCCGGGACCGCCGGGACCGCTGTGACCTCTGTGACAGCCGGTCGGGCAGCGCACCGCCGGGGGTGATGTTCCACGTGGAACACCGCCCCCGGCGGGGAGGGTCGACGCCCGGCGCGCGCCTCCTCCCCGCCGGGGACCGGGCCCCCGGGGGACCGGCTCGAACGCCCCCGGCGCGGGCTGCGGCCCGGGCACCACAGGCGCCGGACGGGGCCGCAGGCCCTACCCTCGTCGCAGGGGGTGGTCCGGATGGTGGGGCTGCAGGGCCGGGTGACGGGGACGGTGGGTCCGGGGCTGGTCGGCGAGGTGATGGTGGCCGTCCGGGGCGGCGCGGAGGCGTTCCTGGCCCTGCCCGCCGACCCGGGGGAGCGGATCGCCGTGGGCACGCAGGTGGTGGTCGTCGAGTACCAGCCGCCGCGGACGGTGTACGTGGCGCCCGCCTACGGCTGACCGTTCCTCAAGAGATCCTCTGGACTTCGCGGAAGCGCTTCCCAACTGCTCCGCCGCAGGCGCACACTCGCTCTCGCCGCCGCGTCCCGCGCGTCCCTGCCGACCGTGCAGCCACGGGCGCGGACGGTTCGAAGGGGGGATGCGCCGATGGTCGTCGGCGTCGTGGCGGCTGTGGCCGTCGCAGCTCTCGCGCTCGTGGTCGGGATCTTCAAGCTGATGTGGCGGGTGGCCGAGCCGAACGAGGCACTGGTCATCTCGGGCTCGAAGCACAAGACCGAGGGCCTGGGCGAGGGCATGGGTTTCCGGATCGTCACCGGGCGCGGCACCCTGGTGATGCCGGGCGTGCAGGCGGTGCGCAAGCTGTCGCTCGACCTCAACGAGGCCGACCTGGACGTGGAGTGCGTGACCGGCCAGGGCATCCCGGTGCGGGTGCGCGGCGTGGTCATCTTCAAGGTGGGCGACGACATGGTGTCGATCGCCAACGCCGCCCGCCGCTTCCTGGACCAGCAGAAGCAGATGAGCCAGCGGGTGCACAACGTCTTCGCCGGCCACCTGCGGTCCATCGTGGGCGGTCTGACGGTCGAGGACATGATCCGCGACCGGGACCGGCTGACCGGGGAGACCCGGGCCGCGTCGGGCACCGAGATGGAGAAGCTCGGCCTGATCATCGACTCGCTGCAGATCCAGGAGATCCTGGACCCGACCGGGTACATCAAGAACCTCGCCGCACCGCACGCCGCCGCGGTGCAGCGGGACGCGCGGATCGCGCAGGCCGCCGCCGACCGGGCGGCGACCGAGGCCGAGCAGGAGGCCGCCGCCCGCAAGGCGGAGGCCGTCCGCAACAGCGAGATCCAGCAGGCCGGCTACCAGGCCGAGCGGGACAAGGCCTCGGCGGAGTCCCGGCAGGCCGGTCCGCTCGCGGACGCCGCGGCCCGCCAGGAGGTCGTCGTCCAGGAGACCCGGGTGGCGGAGCTGGAGGCGAAGCGGCGCGAGCAGCAGCTCCAGGCGGACGTGCGCAAGCCCGCCGACGCCAAGGCCTACCAGACCCGCACCCTGGCGGAGGCGGAGCGCGACGCCCGGATCTCCGCCGCGCAGGCGCAGGCCCAGGAGACGGAGCTGCGGGCGGCCGCCGAGGCCACCCGCGTCAAGACCGCGGCGGCCGCCGAGGCGGAGGCCACCCGGGCGCGCGGCCTGGCCGCGGCCGAGGCCACCCGGGCCACCGGTGAGGCGGAGGCGGCGTCGTCCCGGGCCAAGGGCCTCGCCGAGGCGGAGGCGGCCCAGGCCAAGGGCCTCGCCGAGGCCGAGGCGATCAAGGCGCGGGCGGCGGCGCTGGCGGAGAACCAGGAGGCCGTGGTCGCCCAGCAGCTCGCCGAGGACTGGCCGGAGATCGTCGCCGCCGCGGCGGGGGCGTTCGGCAGCGTCGACCACATGGTGGTGCTGAACGGCGCCGACGGGGTGTCGGAGCTGCTCGCCAAGGCGCTCACCATGGGCGGCACGGGGCTGGGACTGGCCCGGCAGCTGCTGGGCTCCCTGAACGGCTCCCCGGCCGCGACGGGCGCGCCGGAGGAGGGCCGGCCGGTGCCGGCGCAGGCGGTTCCGGTGGACGGCGGGGAGCCGCGGAGGCACTGACCCGTCCGCGGTCCGCGGCGGGCCGGGCGCCCGCCGCGGACCGCACCGCGCACACGACGGCGCCCGCACACCGCGCAGGTGTGCGGGCGCCGGGCCGTCGCCCCCCCGCTAGCTCTTGACGGCCTTCTTGACCAGGATCACCACGGCGGCGGCGATGCCCACCAGCACCAGGGCCGACACCAGGAACGACAGCAGGCCGAGGACCGCCCCGAGCACGGCCCACAGGACCTTCCAGGCCACGACCAGGACGATGATCGGGACCACGACGTTGCGCACCCAGCCGGGCAGCGACTTCCAGAACTCGGCCATGTCCGTTACCTTCTCTCCCCTCGGACCGGCTCCCTGCGACGCCGTGTCCCGTCCTCCCTGGACTCTTCGATCGTACGGGCGCCGAGCTGCCGGAACGAGGGCCCGCAGCCCGGAGAAGACCCGGAGGGACCCCTGACCCGGCGCCTCGGGGACGACCCCGGGGAGGGGCGCCGGCGGCCCGGGGGGCGGGTCTCAGACCGGCCAGGACTCGCCGCGCCAGGCGGCGTCCCAGAACATCCACTCGTACCGGGCGGTCGTGGTGAAGTGCGCGGCCGCGCGCTCCCGCTCGGCGTCGGAGAGCCCCTCCCCCACCCGGTCGGCGAGGGCCAGCACCCGGCGCACGACGCCCTGGAACGCCTCGTCGCCATAGACGGCGATCCAGCGGGCGTAGAGCGGGTCCGGCGAGGAGGCGGCGAGGAGGCGCTCGCCGACCCGGGCGTAGATCCAGTAGCAGGGCAGCACGGCGGCGAGGGCCTCCGCGAAGGAGCCGCCGTACGCGGTGGCGAGCAGGTAGCTGGTGTAGGCGCGGGTGGTGGGCAGGACGGGTTCGGCGGCGGCCCGGGCGGCGTCGGAGCCGAGGGCGGCCATGAAGTCGGCGTGCATCGACTGCTCGGCGGCGACGGCGCCGACCGCGTCCTCGGCGAGCGCCCGCACGTCCTCCTCGGTGGGGGCCTTGGCCGCGCACACCGCCAGGGCGCGGGCGTAGTCGCGGAGGTAGTGGGAGTCCTGCACGACGAAGTGGCGGAAGGCGGCGTGCGGCAGAGTGCCGTCGGTGAGGCCGGCGAGGAAGGGGTGGTCGAGGACGGCCGCGTAGACCGGTTCGGCGGCCGCCCAGAGCTGCTCGGTGAAGGACTGCCTCCGGTCGGCGGGGGCGGGGTGCTGCGCTGCCATGGGGGTCCTGTTCGGTCGTGGACCGTGCGGTCGGGCCGGTGCGGTCGTGGACTGTTCGGTCGTGGACTGTGCGGTCGAGGGCCGGTGCGGTCGTGGACCGTGCGGCCGGGCCGGTGCGGTCGTCGGCCGGAACGGCCCGGCCGACTGCGGGCAGGCGGGCGCCGACAGGGGCCGGGTCAGTCCTCGGGCGGGGAGAAGACCACCAGGACCCGCAGCTCCTCGGTGATGTGGTGGAAGCGGTGCGGGACGCCGGCGGGCACGTGGACGACGCAGCCGCGGGCGACGACGGCGGTCTCGTCGCCGACCGTGAGGCAGGCCCGGCCGCTGACGACGACGTAGACCTCGTCCTGCTCGTGCGGCCGCTGGGTGTCGGTGTCGCCCGGCGAGAGGGCGTAGAGGCCGGCCGACATGTGGCGCTCCCGGAGGAAGCGCAGGTAGGCGCCCTGGTGGGCGGCGCGTTCGGCGTCCAGGTCGTCCAGCCGGAAGAGCTTCACAAGGGGGTATTCAACACCAGCGCCGGGCGCGTGGAGCTTCCGGTGGGGCGCCTCTGCTGCAACGATCACCGCCATGAAGAGTTTCGTCGTCAAGACGCTGATCAACGCCGCCGCCATCTGGGTCGCGGCCTGGATCGTGGACGGGATCGTCCTCTCCGGCGGCTCGACCGGGCAGAAGATCCTCACCGCGGTGCTGGTGGCGCTGGTCTTCGGCCTCGTGAACGGGCTGATCAAGCCGCTGGTGCGGCTGCTGTCGCTGCCGCTGTTCGTCCTCACCCTCGGACTGATCACCTTCGTGATCAACGCGCTGATGCTCTGGCTGACGTCGTGGGCCTCGGACCAGCTGGAGCTCGACTTCCACGTGGAGGGCTTCTGGTCGGCGCTGCTCGGATCGCTGATCATCAGCATCGTGTCCTGGGGGCTGAACCTGGCCTTCGGCGACGACTGATCCGCGACGGCCGGGCCGCGGCGGCCCGGCCCCGCCGGGCACGCGGTGCAGCGGGCGGTTGGAGCCTCCCCCCTCGTGGCTCCAGCCGCCCGCGCGCCGTTCCCCGACCCCCTGTCCAGCGCCGTCCGGCGCACGGGGAACGACGGGAACAAAGGTAGTCGGCTGCCCGGTGGTGTCCAATCACCGTCCGGCAGCGGAGCTATCGACATATTTATGTTTCGCGGTGCGGACGCCCCCGGTCGGCCAGGCACCCGGTTTCGGTCATTCTGCGGCCCCGGCCGCGCGCGCACTTCTCCCGGCGTGCGGTGCCCCTGATGATGCATCGGTCAGCCGTCGCGTCCGGGAGGGGAGGTGGGCGGCAGTGGACCTGGCGCTGCTCCGGACCTTCCTCACGGTCCACCGGGCAGGGTCGATCACCCGCGCCGCCCAGCTGCTGGGGCTCTCCCAGCCCGCCGTCACCGGACAGATCCGGTCCCTCGAACGCCAGCTCGGCCGCCCCCTCTTCCTCCGCCAGCCGCGCGGGGTGGCGCCCACCGGGGTCGCCGACGAGCTCGCCCACCGGGTCGCCCCCCACCTGGACGCGCTGGGCGAGATCACCGGCCAGGGGGCGGACGGGCCCGCCGCCCGCACGCTGCACCTCGCCGGCCCCGCCGAGTTCTGCGCCACCCACGTGCTCCCGGCCCTCGCCGGCCTGGTCGCCGACGGGCTGGCGGTGCGCCTGGCCGCCGCCGACGGGGACGAGGCCCTGGCGGGGCTGGCCGCGGCGACCCACGACCTGGCCGTCACCACCTCGCTGCCGCGCGGCCGCCTCTTCCACGCCGTGCCGCTGTACGACGAGGAGCACGTGCTGGTGGGCGCGGAGCGGTGGGCCCGGGCGGCGGCCGTGCAGGGACCGGCCGTGCAGGGAGCGGCCGGGCAGGGGGCGGCCGGGCAGAGGGCGACGGCCCAGGGATGGGCCGGGCAGGGAGCGGCCGGGCAGGGGGCGACGGCCCAGGGATGGGCCGGGCGGGGACCGGCGTGGCGGGGACCGGCGTGGCAGGGGACGGCGGCCCTGGCGGCGGTGGCGGAGCTGGAGCGGCTCCCGCTGCTGGACTGCGGGGAGGAGCTGCCGTTCGTCACGCCGTACTGGTCGACGGTCTTCGACACCGGTCCGGGCGTACCGGCGGCCCTGGTCGCGCCCGACCTGCGGGCCGTGCTCAACGCGGCCCGGGAGGGCGCCGGCATCGCGGTGCTGCCCCGGCACCTGTGCGGCCCCGACCTGGCGGCCGGGACGCTGCGGGTGCTGCTGGAGCCGCCGATGGCGCCGCTGCGGACCTTCTTCCTCGTGGTGCGCGCCGGCACGCTCGACCGGCCCGCCGTCGCCCGGGCCCACTCCCGGCTCCTCGCGGCCTCGGCCCGCTGGTGAGGCCCGGCGGCCGCTCCCGCGGCGGCCGTCCCCGCATGCGGAGCCCGCTCGTCCGTTCGGGTTTCGCCGTCCGCGGTCCGCGGCAGAATCCCCGGCAGCCGGCAGAACCCGCCCGTGCCCGACCCGCCCCGCCGCACCGGGGCCGCCCGGAGGTGACCATGGGCTCCGCAGCCCACCGCCCTGTGGTGAAGCGCACCGCCCGCGCCATCCTGCTCGACCTCGACCCGGCGGACCCGGGCGGGCCCGCGGAGATCGTCCTGATCAAGCGCACCCGGCCGGGGTGCACGCCCTACTGGGTCACCCCGGGCGGAGGCGTGGAGCCCGGCGACCGCAGCGTGGTGGACGCGCTGCACCGGGAGGTGGACGAGGAGGTCGGGGGCAAGGTCTCCGACGTGGTGCCCGCCTTCGTCGACACCGTCCCGCACGGCGTCCCCCCGGGCGGCGCGGACTGCGGCTGCGACCCCGTGCGCGCGGCCGCGGCGGACGGCGCGCCCGCCGGCGACGGGGGCGAGGCCGGGGACGGGGTCAAGGTCCAGCACTTCTTCGTCTGCCGGCTGGAGTCGATGGACCCGGCGCGCCGCCACGGCCCCGAGGTCGAGCGGCCGGCCGGCGCGTACGAGGTGGTCCGGCTGCCGTTCACGCGGGAGGGCGTGACCTCGGTGAACGTGGTGCCGCCGTCGCTGCGGGCCTACCTGGCGGCGAACATCGAGGGCGTGCGGGCGCTGCTCGCACCCGACCTGGGCTGACGCCCGGACGCGACCGGCCGGCCCGGGCGCCTCCCCTGGCGGCGGGCCCGGGGTCAGGCGCCCGCGGCGGCGCCCAGGTCGTGCCGGATGCGGTCGCCGGGCACCCCCGAGCGCAGCAGGACGTCGACGCTGCGGCGGACCATCGCGGGCGGTCCGCTGAGGTAGGCGTCGTACCCGGCCCACGGTCCGCGGCTCTGCACCACGTCGGGCAGCGACCCCGCCGTGCCCGGGGTGCGCTGGTCGGAGACCACCGGGTGCACGGTGAGCCACGGGTGCTGCCGGGCGAGGCGGAGCAGCGGCTGCAGCTCGTACAGCTCCTCGTTGCGGCGGGCGCCGTAGAAGACCTGGACCTCCCGGTCGCCGGAGCCGCGCTCGGCGACCTCCTCCACCAGGGCCCGGACGGGGGCGATGCCGGTGCCGCCGCCGAGGCAGAGCAGGCGGCCGGGGGCCCCGTGGTCGAGGACCATGCCACCCTCGGCCGGTCCGAGGCGCAGCACGTCGCCGGGCCGGGCGCGGTGGACGAGGGCGTTGCTGACCCAGCCGGCCGGCACGGCCTTGACGTGGAAGGAGAGCAGCCCGTCGGGGCGGGGTGCGCAGGCGAGGGAGTAGGGGCGCCACACCCGGGGCCACCAGGGCGTCTCGACGGCGGCGTACTGCCCGGCGCGGTAGGGGTAGGGCTGGTCGGGGCGGACGGTGAGGACCGCGACCTCGGGGGTGCGCTGCTCGTGGGCGACGATCTCGCCGTGCCACCAGGAGGGGGCGGCGGCGGCCTCCCGGGCGCCCTCGGCCATGGTGTGCGAGATCAGCGCGTACACCCGGCGCCAGGCCTCCTCGGTCTCGGCGTCCCACCGGTTGCCGCAGTAGCGGGAGACGGCGGCGAGGAGGCACGCGCCGAACGGTTCGTAGTGCTGGGCGGCGGCGCCGTACCGGCGGTGGCTGCGGCCGAGGGGGTGCAGGTACCGGGCCAGGGCCGCCGGGTCGCCGGCGCAGCGGGCGGCGGTGAGCAGGGCCCGGAAGAGGCGGTCGCGCTGCACGTCCATGGCGGCGGGGAAGAGCGACCGCAGTTCGGGCCGGTGGAGGAAGAGCAGGGCGTAGAAGTGGGCGGTGGCGCGCTCGGCGACGGGTTCGAGGGCGGCGAGCGAGGCGTGGACGAGGTCGAGGTCGCGGGGGGTGGGGGCGCCCGCGGGCCGGGCCGCCGCGGGGCGGAGGGCGGGCAGCGCCGCACCGGGCGCGGGGGGCGCCGCGGCGGCGGGGAGGACGGGGGTGCCCCAGGCGCGGCTCCAGTTGTCGCCGGGGCCGGACCAGTTGAGGCCGGGGGCGCGGGTGATGAAGGGCTCGATGGGGGGCCGGACGGCGGTCCGGGCGTGGACCAGGGCCGGTGCGGCCGGGGCGGTGGGCGCGGGAGGCGGCGGCACGGGGGTCGGCGGCACGGGGGTGGGGGGCTGCGGGAGGGCCGGCGCGGGGATGGCGGCGGACGGGAGCACGGCCGGGGGCGGCGGCACGACGGGGGCGGGCGGGGCCGGCGGTACGGGCGGCCGGGGCGGCGGTCCGGCCGCCGGAGGGGCGGCGGGGAGGGGCGGTGCGGCCTGGGCGGCGGACGCGGCGGGGAGCGCCGGGGGCACGGCGGGCGCGGGCGGGACGGCGGGGGCCGGGGACGCGGCCGGGGGCGGGGGCGCCAGCTCGATGACGGTCAGCGACTCCCGGGGGGCGGCCGGGGTGAGGCCCGGGACGGCGGCCGGCGCCGTGGAGCCCACGCCCGCGCGTACCAGGACCGGGGCGGCGGCCCCCCTGGGCCGCGCGGCTGCCCGCTCCTCGTCCGGCTGTCCTCGACCCGGCTGCGGCGGCTCGGTCGTCAGAGCTTCCATGATCGGCCTCGACTCCGAAATGCAGAAACAATTCTTCGATTCTGACCAGTTCCGATCGGCGGAATTCAGAAAACGCCCCTGAGTGGTCCGGGGGAATTCCAGCCGGTGCCGTAGCCTTACATGCCGCGCAGCTGATCGGACAAATAGCGGGAAGATTGCGGCGCACACACGTTCCGCGCGCTACCCTCACGCCGCGGACGCCCCCGCCGACCGGCCGGGCCGGGGAGCGCCCGGCCTGTCCGCACCGCCGTCCCGGTGCACCGCCGTCCCGGCACACCGTCGCCCGGACGGGCCGCCGCCCCCGGCCGCACGCACGCGCGGGGGCGGCCCGGCGGAGCGCCGGACCGCCCCCGCGCCGTCCGCTCACAGCACGTCGGCGAGCTCCTGGAGCAGGCGCCGCTTCGGGCGGGCGCCCACCAGCGACCGCACCGGCTCACCGCCGCGGAACACCATGAGCGTGGGCATCGACAGCACCCCGTACGCCGCCGTGGTCTCCGGGTTCTCGTCCACGTCCAGGACCGCCACCCGCAGCCGGCCCGCCTCCTCGCCGGCGATCTCCGTCAGGACCGGCGCCATCATCCGGCACGGCGCGCACCAGGCCGCCGTGAACTCCACCAGCACCGGAAGGTCCGACCCCAGCACCTCGGCGGCGAAGTCCGCGTCCACCACCGTCCGGACGGCGTCCTGCACCGCCCCCGCCGCCCCGTGCCCAACCGTCCCGTGCCCAGCTGTCCCGTGCCCAGCTGTCCCGTGCCCTGCCTTCACGTGCACCATGTCCCGCTCCCGTCGTCGGCCCGTCGTCCTCAGTCGCCCGGGTGCGGAGCGAGTCCGCACCGGGGCTCGGGTGCCGCGTGGGCGGAGTCGGCCACGGCCAGCTGGCGGCGCAGCCGCTCCCGGACGTCCCGGAGGCGGTCGATGCAGGCGTCCAGCTCGGCCAGCTTGCGCCGGTAGACCTCCAGCGACGCCGGGCAGGCGTCGCCCGCGTCGTGGCCCGCCCGCAGGCACTCCACGAACGGCCGGGTCTCCTCCAGGCCGAAGCCGAAGTCCAGCAGGGCGCGGATCTCCCGCACCTGCCGCAGGTCGTCCTCGTCGTACTCGCGGTACCCGTTGACGGCGCGCCGCGAGCCGATCAGTCCGCGCGACTCGTAGTACCGCAGCGTGCGGGTGGACGTGCCCGCCCGCGCCGCGAGCTCCCCGATCCGCATCGGCCGCTCCTCTCCGGCTGTGCCGTCGCACCGACGGTAGACCTTGACGTCGGCGTCAACGCCAGCCGGAGAGGAGGGATGCCCGGGACGGGTCCCGGGGGACGCCCCGGGAGGCGGCCTCAGAGGTGGCGCAGCAGCTCCCCCGGCTGCTCGACGCAGTCGGCGACGAACCGCAGGAAGCCGCCGGCCGTTCCGCCGTCGCAGACCCGGTGGTCGAAGGTGAAGGAGAGCTGGGTGACCTGCCGGACGGCCAGCTCCCCGCCGTGCACCCACGGCTTGGCGGCGACCCGGCCCACACCGAGCATGGCGGCCTCGGGGTGGTTGACGATCGGGGTGGAGCCGTCGACGCCGAAGACGCCGTAGTTGTTGAGGGTGAAGGTGCCGCCGGTGAGCTCGGCCGGGGTGAGGGTGCCCTCGCGGGCGGCCGCGGTCAGCCGGGCCATCTCGGCGGCGAGCTGCTCCGTGGTCATCCGGTGGGCGTCGCGGACCACCGGCACGACCAGGCCGCGCCCGGTCTGCGCCGCGAAGCCCAGGTGGACGGCGCGGTGGCGGCGGATCGCGGTCGGGGTGCCGTCGGGGTCGGTGACCACGCTCGCGTTGAGGTCGGGATGGCGGGCGAGGGCGGCGGTGCAGATGCGGGCGAGCAGCGGCAGCAGGCCGATCCGCGGTCCGGCGCCGGTGGCCAGCCGGTCCTTGAGGGCCAGCAGTTCCGTGGCGTCGGCGTCGACCCAGCAGGTGGCGTCGGGGATCTCCCGGCGGCTGCGGGACAGCTTCTCGGCGACCGTGCGGCGCAGGCCGCGCAGCGGGACGACCTCGTCGCCGTCGCCGGAGGCGGAGGCGGGGCCGGAGGCGGCGGGGGCGGCCGGGGACTGCGCGGCGGCCACGGCACGGGCCACGTCGGCGCGCAGGATGAGGCCGTCGGGCCCGCTGCCGGTGAGGGTGGCGAGGTCGATGCCGTGCTCGCGGGCGGTGCGGCGGACCAGCGGCGAGATCACCGGGACCGGACCGCTGCGCGCGGGCGCGGCGGGCGGCGCGGCCGGGGCCGGGGCCGGGAGCGCCGCCGTCCGTACGGGCGCCGCGGGCGCGGCCGGGCGGACCCGGCGGCGCCGGGGCCCGCCGTGCCCCCCGGCGGTGCCGTAGCCGACCAGGACGTTGCCGGAGCCGTTCGCCCCGGAGCCGCTGCCCGACGACCCGCTGCCGGACGAGCCGTTCGCGGAGGGGGAGGAGGAGCCGCCCTCCGGTGCGGCGACCGCCACGGTGACGAGCGGCGCCCCCACGGGCACCTCCTCGCCGGGCTCGCCGAAGCGGGCGGTGACCACGCCCCCGTACGGGCACGGCACCTCGACGGAGGCCTTGGCGGTCTCGACCTCGACCACCGGCTGGTCGACGGCGACGACCTCGCCGACCTCCACCATCCACCGGATGATCTCGGCCCCGGTCAGCCCCTCGCCCAGGTCGGGCAGGGTGAACTCGCGCACCACGGGCATCGGTTCAGTCCTCCCACTGCAGGCGGGCCAGCGCGTCGAGGATGCGGTCCACCCCGGGCAGGTGGTGGCGCTCCAGCATCGGCGGCGGGTACGGGATGTCGAAGCCGGTGACGCGCAGCACCGGCGCCTCCAGGTGGTGGAAGCAGCGCTCGGTGACGCGGGCGGCGATCTCCGCGCCCACCCCGGCGAAGCCGGACGCCTCGTGGACGACCACGGCCCGGCCGACGCCGCGGACGACCTCGCAGACCGTCGCGTCGTCGAACGGGACGAGGCTGCGCAGGTCGAGGACGCCGACGTCCCAGCCCTCGGCGGCGGCGGCCTCGGCGGCCTCCAGGCACACGGGGAGGGAGGGGCCGTAGGTGATCAGCACGGCCGAGGTCCCGGGCCGGCGCAGCACCGCGCGGCCGAGGGGCTCCACGGCGGCGGGGGCCTCGGGGTTCCAGGCGGCCTTGGACCAGTACAGGCGCTTGGGCTCCAGCACCACGACCGGGTCGTCGGAGGCGATGGCGGCCCGCAGCAGCCCGTAGGCGTCCCCGACCGTGGCGGGGGTGACGACGTGCAGGCCGGGGGTGTGGACGTAGTACGCCTCGGAGGAGTCGCTGTGGTGCTCGACGCCGCCGATGCCGCCGCCGTAGGGGATGCGGATCGTGATCGGCAGCGGCATCCGCCCGGCGGTGCGGTTGCGCATCTTGGCGACGTGCGAGACGAGCTGCTCGAAGGCCGGGTAGGCGAAGGCGTCGAACTGCATCTCGACGACGGGCCGCAGCCCGTACATGGCCATGCCCACGGCGGTGCCGAGGATGCCGGCCTCGGCGAGGGGGGTGTCGGTGCAGCGGTCGTCGCCGAACTCGGCGGCCAGGCCGTCGGTGATGCGGAAGACGCCGCCGAGGGTGCCGACGTCCTCGCCGAGGACGTGGACGGAGGGGTCGTCGCGCAGGGCGTGCCGCAGCGCGGTGTTGAAGGCCTGCGCCATGGTGGCCGCGGGGGCGGCGGGCGCGGGCGCGGTTCCGGCGGCGGTCGGGGCGGTCGTCATCGGGCCACTGCCTCGGCGTCGAGTTCGGCGGCGAGCTGGTCGGCCTGCTCGCGCAGCTGGGGGGTGGGTTCGGCGTAGACGTGGGCGAAGAGGGACATCGGGTCGAGCTTCGGCTCCGCGTGGAACTCCTCGCGCATCCGGGCGGCCAGCTCCTCGGCGGCGTCGGCGGCCTGCCGCACCGCCTCGTCGTCGAGCAGCCCGGCGTCGCGGAGGTGGCGCTCCATCAGGGCGACCGGGTCGTGCGCGCGCCAGGCGGCGACCTCGTCGTCGCCGCGGTAGCGGCCGGCGTCGTCGGCGTTGGTGTGCGGGTCGAGGCGGTAGGTGACGGCCTCCACCAGCACGGGGCCGCGGCCGGAGCGGGCGTGCTCGACGGCCTCGGCGAGGACGGTGTGGACGGCGGCGGCGTCGTTGCCGTCGACCAGGCGGCCGGGGACGCCGTAGCCGACGGCCTTGTGGGCGAGGCTGGGCGCGGCGGACTGCTTGGCGAGCGGCACGGAGATGGCGTAGCCGTTGTTCTGCACGAGGAAGACGACGGGGGCGTTCAGCACCGCGGCGAAGTTGAGCGCCTCGTGGAAGTCGCCCTCGCTGGTGCCGCCGTCGCCGACCATGGCGAGGGCGACCACGTCGTCGCCGCGCAGCCGGGCGGCGTGGGCGAGGCCGACGGCGTGCGGGAGCTGGGTGGCGAGGGGGGTGGAGAGGGGGGCGGTGCGCCACCGGACCGGGTCCCAGCCGCTGTGGGCGTCGCCGCGCAGGAGGGTCAGCGCCTCCAGGGGGTCCACACCGCGGGAGACGACGGCGAGGGTGTCGCGGTAGCTGGGGAAGAGCCAGTCGTCCTCGCGGAGCACGGCCGCGGCGGCGACCTCGCAGGCCTCCTGGCCGGTGGAGGCGGGGTAGACGGCGAGCCGGCCCTGCTTGGTGAGGGTGGTGGCCTGCTGGTTGTACCGGCGGCCCGCGACCAGGCGCCGGTACAGGCCGCGCAGCAGCTCCGGGTCGAGGGAGGAGGCGGCGGGGGTGCCGAGGGCGCGCACCGGCGCCGGGTCGGGCAGGAGCGGCGCCGGGTCGGTGCGGGGGGCCTGCGCGCCGGGGTGCCACGGGGGCGGCGCGGGGTGCGGCCGGCCGGGGCCGGCGGCGTCCGGCTGCTGGTCCAGGACGGTCATCTTCGAGCACCTCCATGGGGGTGGGGAGGTCACGCGGGGGGCATCTGTGGTGCCGGAGGGACGGCGGCTGCCGCGAGTGGCGCAGGTCACGCCTTCTTCCCTACCGATTGTTCGGTCGTGTGTTCACTTTGGCCACAGAGCTGCGCAAGTGGTGGACAAACGGCCG
The DNA here is from genome assembly GCF_020991365.1 of Streptacidiphilus sp. ASG 303. Taxonomy (GTDB): domain Bacteria; phylum Actinomycetota; class Actinomycetes; order Streptomycetales; family Streptomycetaceae; genus Peterkaempfera. The sequence goes on along the minus strand of NZ_JAJLRA010000004.1, from coordinate 149,266 downwards.
AGCAGGCGGTCGACTGGGGGCAGGACGTCCATATCGGGAGGGCAGTGGGACATGCCCGCTGAACAGATGGCCGGAGCCGGCGGTACGGCTCCGGAGCGCAGGGGAGGGGCCCCGGGGGGCCCGCACCACGACCCGCAGCCGGAGCGCGGGGCGCCCGGCCCGCCCGCGGCCGCCGGGAACGGCGCCGCCGGGGCGGGCGGCAGGGGACTGGACCGGATCGACCGCGCCATCCTGCGGCTGCTGCAGCGGGACGGCCGGGCGTCGATACGGTCGGTCGCCGAACGGGTCCACGTGTCCCGGGCGAACGCCTACGCCCGGATCGCGCGGATGGTGGAGGACGGGGTGATCCGCGGCTTCACCGCCCGGGTCGACCACGAGCGGGCCGGGCACGGCGCCTCCGCCTACGTCACGCTGAAGATCGTGCAGAACTCCTGGCGCACGGTGCGCGAACAGCTGCTGGCCCTGCCGGGCGTGGAGCACATCGCCCTGGTGAGCGGGGAGTTCGACGTGCTGCTGCTGGTGCACACGGTGGACAACCGGGCGCTGCGCGAGCTGGTGCTGGGGCGCATCCAGAGCCTGCCCGCGGTGCTGGGCACCCAGACGCTGCTGGTCTTCGACGAGACCGACCAGGCGCCGGAGCTGCCGGACTGAGGGGGCGGTCCGGACCGGCGGTCCGGACCGGCAGACCGGGCGGACGGTCCGGACCGGCGCACCGGGCGGGCGGCCGCGCGACGTGCCGGGGGCCGGGGGCCGGGGCCCCGGGCCGTCGCGCGGCGGCGCCCCGGGCCCGGGCCTCAGCCCTTGCTGCGTAGACCGCCGAAGGCGAGCCGGACCACGGCCTCCACGATGCGGTCGGCGGCGTCGTCGCCGTCCCCGGGGGTCCCGGCCTGCGGTCCGCCGACCGGGTGGTACCACTCCACGATCGAGTTGATCATGCCGAAGAGGAGCCGGGTCGCCAGCCGGGGCGCCACGTCGCCGCGCAGGTCTCCGTCGTCCGCCGCGGCCCGCACCAGCTCCGCGACCCGGTGGTCGAACTCGCGCCGCCGCCCCAGCGCCCACTGCTCGGCGGCGGTGTTGCCGCGCACCCGCAGCAGCAGCGTCACGTACGGCAGTTCCGCGAGGAGCACCTCGGCGGTGCGGCGCACCACGTGCTCCAGCCGCTCGACGGGCCGCCCCTCCAGCGCCCCCGGCTCGTCGAGGATCGCGAAGAGGCCGTCCAGCGCCCGGCCGACGGCGAGGCGCAGCAGCTCCTCCTTGCCGCGCACGTGGTGGTAGATCGACGACTTGGAGATGCCGGCCGCGCGGGAGAGGTCCTCCATCGACGTGCCGTCGTAGCCGCGGGTGTTGAAGACCTCGACGGTGACCGCGAGCAGCGACTCGACGGTGTAGCTGTCGCGGCGGGCGGCGGCGGGCGGCGTGTTGGCGACCATGGACACGAGTATCCACCGGCGGCGCGGGCTCCTCCGCCCGGACGTCGGGATCCGCCGCGATCCGCCGGGATCCGCGCCGCGGCCCCTCTTGTACCGACCGATCATTCGGTTACGCTGAGGCGCGGACAAGCTCCGCCCCCACCCTCCCAGCAGAGGAGCGCACACCATGGCAGCAGCGGACCGCAGCCCCGAGCCGGCCGGCCCGGCCCTCGCCGGACTGGTCGAACGGCACCGGGAGACCCTCGACAAGGCGACCGCCGCGCTCGCCGCCCGGGACTACTGGTCGCCCTACCCGGAGTTCCCCAAGGCGTACGGCGAGACCGCGGCCGCCGACGGGAAGGCCGCCTTCGACGCGCTCCTCGGCAGGCCCTTCGAGCTGGACCAGCCCGGCACCGACGGCGAGGCGGGCGGCGAGACGTCCCCGTACGGGCCGCAGCTCGGCATCACCTACCCGCACGCGGACTCGGAGGCGCTGGTCGCCGCCGCCCGCGCGGCCCTTCCCGGCTGGGCCGCCGCCGGTCCGCTCGCCCGGGCGGCCGTCTGCCTGGAGGTCCTGGCCCGGATCAACGCCCGGTCCCACGAGTTCGCCCAGGCCGTGATGCACACCACCGGCCAGGCCTACGGCATGGCCTTCCAGGCCGGCGGCCCGCACGCCCAGGACCGCGGCCTGGAGGCGGTGGCCCACGCGTACGCCGAGCAGACCCGGCTGCCCCGGCAGGCCCGCTGGACCAAGCCGCAGGGCAGGCGCGACCCGCTGGTGATGGAGAAGACCTCCACCGCCGTGCCGCGCGGCGTCGCCCTGCTGGTGGGCTGCAACACCTTCCCCACCTGGAACGGCTACCCCGGCCTGTTCGCCTCGCTGGCCACCGGCAACCCGGTGGTCGTCAAGCCGCACCCGCGGGCCGTGCTGCCGCTGGCGCTCACCGTCCGCATCGCCCGCGAGGTGCTCGCCGAGGCCGGCTTCGACCCGAACACGGTCGTCCTCGCCGCCGAGCGGGAGGGCGAGGGCCTGGCCAAGACCCTGGCCGTCCACCCCGAGGTGCGGATCGTCGACTACACCGGCTCCAGCGCCTTCGGCGAGTGGCTGGAGGCCAACGCCGTCCAGGCCCGCGTCTACACCGAGAAGGCCGGCGTCAACACCGCCGTCCTGGAGTCCACCGACGACTACGCCGGGATGCTCGGCAACCTCGCCTTCTCGCTCTCCCTCTACAGCGGCCAGATGTGCACCACCCCGCAGAACCTGCTGGTCCCGCGCGGCGGCATCGACACCGACCAGGGCCACCGGTCCTTCGACGAGGTCGTCGCCGACCTGGCGGCCGCGGTCGGGAAGCTGCTCGGCGACGACGCCCGCGCGGCCGCGATCCTCGGCGCGGTGGTCAACCCGGGCGTGGCCGAGCGCATCGGCCGGGCCGCCGAGGGCGCGTACGGCGAGCTGGCCCTCGCCCCGCGCGAGGTGGCCGTGCCCGACTTCCCCGACGCGGTGGTGCGCACCCCGGCGCTGGTCAGGGCCGACGCCGCCAAGCCGGACGACGCCGCGGCGTTCCTCGGCGAGTGCTTCGGCCCGGTCTCCTTCGTGGTCGCGGTCGACTCCGCCGCCGACGCCGTGGAGCTGCTGCGCCGCACGGTGAAGGAGAAGGGCGCCATGACGGCCGCGGCGTGGACCACCTCCGAGGAGGTGGAGGCGGCGCTGGTCGACGCCTGCCTGGACGCGGGGGTCTCGCTCTCGCTCAACCTGACGGGCGGGGTGTACGCGAACCAGACCGCGGCCTTCTCCGACCTGCACGGCACTGGCGCCAACCCGGCGGCGAACGCGGCGTACTGCGACGCCGCGTTCGTCGCCGACCGGTTCCGCACGGTGCAGGTCCGCCGGCACGTCTGACCCGGCCGCCCGGCGCCGCACACTGACGCAACGTCAGGAACGGCGCCGGGCGTCGCGGCGCGGGTGGAAGACCCACACCCGCATCAGCACGAACCGCAGCAGGGTGGCGAGCGCGTTGGCCGCCACCAGGGCGCCCAGCTCCACCCCGTGGGAGGCGCCGGGCGCGGCCGCGCCCACCGCGGCGACGGCGGCGCTGCTCAGCGCGAGGCCGACCAGGAAGGCGACGCCGCCCTCGACCTGGTGGCGCAGCGCGTCCCGGGTGCCGGTGACGCCGAAGGTGAAGCGGCGGTTGGCGGCGGTGTTGGCGACGGCGGTGGCGGCGAGCGCCAGCGCGTTGGCGGCCAGCGCGGGAACGGCCTGACGCAGCGCCAGGTACAGCAGGGCGTACGCCAGGGTGGAGAGCGCCCCCACGACGGCGAAGCTCGCCAGCTGCCAGGGAAGGCCCGGCGGCATCCTCGCCGCCCGCACGCGCGGCGGCACCGGCAGCCGGGCCGCGCCCGACAGCGAGCGGCGGGCCACCCGCGCCATCCCCTTCAGGTCGTCGACCGCCGTGCGGACGACGTCCACCCGGCTGTCGGGGTCGTCCACCCAGTCCACCGGCACCTCGTGGATGCGCAGCCCGGACCGCTCCGCGAGCAGCAGCAGCTCGGTGTCGAAGAACCAGGCCTCGTCCTCCACCTCGGCCAGCAGCGCCCGGACGACGTCGGCCCGGCCCGCCTTGAAACCGCACTGGGCGTCGGAGAACTTCGCCGCCATGGTCGCCCTCAGCAGCACGTTGTAGGTGCGCGACACGAACTCCCGCCGGGGACCGCGCACCACCGCCGAGCCCCGGTGCAGCCGGCTGCCGATCGCCAGGTCGCTGTGGCCGGAGAGGAGCGGGGCGACCAGCGGCAGGAACGCCTCCAGGCCGGTGGAGAGGTCCACGTCCATGTACGCGACGACGTCGGCGTCGCTGGCGCCCCACACGTGGCGCAGCGCCCGGCCGCGCCCCTTCAGGTCCAGGTGGACGGCCTCCACCCCGGGCAGCTCCGCGGCGAGGGCGGCGGCGGCCCGCCAGGTGCCGTCGGTGGAGGCGTTGTCGGCGACGGTGATCCGGAACCGGTACGGGAAGGTCTCGGCGAGGTAGGCGTGCAGGCGGCGGACGCTGCGCTCCAGCACGTGCTCCTCGTTGTGCACGGGGACGACCACCTCGACCAGCCTGGTCGTGACGGCGCCGGAGGGGACCGCGCCGGGGGGAGCCGCCCCGGGGGGCGGGGGCGCGTCGGGGGCGGGGGTCGCGCCGGGGGCGGGGGTCGCGCCGGGGGCGGGGGGCCGGTCCTGGCCGCGGGTCGCTGTCTGGCTCATGGCAGCGAGGCTCGCGGGCGCGGATGGGGCCGGGATGACACGGGTCTGAGAGCTTCCTGAGAAGTACGGCGGCCCGGTGCGCCGCGCCGGCCGGCGGGTGGTTGACGGACCCCGGACGGCGCCCTACCGTTAATTCAACAGACGTTGAATACGCGGGCCCGGCGGTCCGCGGCCTCCAGGGGGCGGTCATGCGGCACCACACCGGAACCACGGGCAGCACGGAGACCACCGGCAGCACGGACACCACCGGCACCACCGCCGACGTGCTCGTGGTCGGCGCGGGACCGACCGGCCTGCTGCTCGCGGGCGACCTCGCCGAGGCGGGCGTCCGCACCACCGTGCTGGAGCGCCGCTCCGCGGAGTCGAACCTCACCCGCGCCTTCGCCGTGCACGCGAGGACCCTGGAGGAGCTCGACGCCCGCGGCGTCGCGGACGACCTCCTCGCCGAGGGCGCCCGGCTCCCCTCGCTGCGCGCCTTCGGCCGGCTCCGCATCGACCTCTCCCGCCTGCGGACCCGCTTCCCGTTCGTCCTGGTCACCCCCCAGTACCGCACCGAGGAGGTGCTCCGCCGCCGCGCCGAGGCCGCCGGGGTCCGCATCCTGCGCGGCGCCGAGGTCGTCGGCCTGCGCCAGGACGCCGACGGCGTCGAGCTGGACGTCCGGCACGACGGCGACGACGGCGACGGCGGCGGCGACAGCGGGCGAGTGGCCGTCCACCGGGCCCGGTACGCGGTCGGCACCGACGGCGTGCACAGCACGGTGCGGCGGCTGCTCGGCCTGCCCTACCCCGGCGTCTCGGCGGTCCGCTCGGTGATGCTGGCCGACGTGCGTCTCGACCGCACCCCGGACGAGGTCCTCACCGTCGGCGCGACCGGCGCCGGCTTCGGCTTCCTCGCCCCGTTCGGCGACGGCTGGTACCGGGTCATCGCCTGGGACCGGGCCCGGCAGCCGCCCGACGACGCACCCGTCGACCCCGACGGGCTCCGGGACCTCCTGCGGCGCACCCTCGGCGACGACTTCGGCATGCACGACCCCCGCTGGACCTCCCGCTTCCACAGCGACGAGCGCCAGGTCCCGGCCTACCGCAGCGGGCGGGTGCTGCTCGCCGGCGACGCCGCCCACTGCCACTCCCCCGCGGGCGGCCAGGGCATGAACACCGGCCTCCAGGACGCCGCCAACCTCGGCTGGAAGCTCGCCGCCGCCGTCCACGGCCACGCCCCCGACGGGCTGCTCGACACCTACCAGGCCGAGCGCCACCCCGTCGGCGCCGCCGTGCTGCGCACCTCCGGCGCGCTCGTCCGGGTCGCCACCGGCCGGAGCCCCCTCACCCGCGCCGCACGGACCGCCGCCGGGCGCCTCGGCGGCCTCGGCCCGCTGACCCGCCGGGCCGCGCTCACGGTGTCCGGGCTGGGCATCGCGTACCCGGCGCCGCGGGGCGCCCACCGGCTCGCGGGGCGCCGCATCCCCGACCTGCGCCTGACGGCGGACGGGGCGGGGGCGCCCGGGCGGCTGTACGAGGCCCTGCGCGGCGGCCGGTTCGCCCTGGTCGGCGGCCCGGCCGGGGCCGCGGCGCCCTGGGGCGGACGGGTCGTGGCCGCCGCACCGGCCGGGGACCCGGGCGCCGCCCTGCTCGTCCGGCCCGACGGCTACGCCGCCTGGGCCGCCGAGCGGCCGTCCGCGGCGGACGTCCGGGCCGCCCTCACCGCGTGGCTCGGCGCACCGGCGAAGGACTGACGGCCGGAGGCCGCGGACAGGGGACGCAGGGGCGGCCCGCGAGGGGACCACCGGCAGGGGACGACGGGCAGGCGGCCCGCCCGGGTGCGGGCGAGCCGCCGCTACGAGCCGCCCCGGGTGCGGGCGTAGTGGCGGGACGCCTTGGCACGGTTGCCGCAGGTGGCCATGGAGTGCCAGCGGCGGCGGCCGTTCTGCGAGTCGTCGTAGAAGAAGAGGACGCAGTCCGGGTGCGCGCAGCTGCGGATCCGGTCGGGGTTGCGGCGCAGCAGCCCGAGGTAGTCGTCGGCGGCCAGCCAGGCGGCCAGCCAGGCGGGGTTCCCGACCTCGACGGCCTCGGCCGGGCCGGCGGCGGTGAGCTCGCGGCGGATCCGGCCGTGGTCCAGCACCTCGTTGAGCGCCGCCACCGCCTCGGGCGCGGGGGACGCCGGCCCGGCGGCGGCCGCGGCGATCGCCTCGCGGGCGATGCGGGTGGCGGCGAGGGAGACCGCGTCGGCGGGGCAGCGGCCGGCCAGTCCGGCGGAGGAGAGCCAGACCTCGTACCCGGCCCGGTCCCTGAGCAGGTCGTGGGGTTCGGCGACGCCCCAGCGGGTGTTCAGCAGGTCGAGGGAGAGCGGGCCGCCGGTCAGCGGGCGGGGGTCGCGCGGGTCGGGGGCGGGGCTGCTCATGGGGAGAGTGTAGTTCTAACCCTTCATATGATCCGAAGCGGTTGACCGGCGATCCGACTAACCCTTACAGTCCACGGCGAGGGTTACACCTGGACGCGAGGAGAGCAGCCATGAAGTCCCTGCGGACCGGCCACGTCGGCCTCAACGTCACGGACCTCGACCGGTCCACCGCCTTCTACCGGGACCTCCTGGGCCTGGAGCACGCCGGCGGGAGCACGGAGCCCGGCCGCCGCCACGCCTTCCTCTCCCGCGAGGGGCGGCTGGTGCTCACCCTGTGGGAGCAGAGCGAGGGCGTCTTCCCCACCCGCTCCCCCGGCCTGCACCACCTCTCCTTCGAGGTCGACACCCTGGAGGAGGTCCGCGCCGCCGAGCGGCGCCTGCGCGACCTGGGCGCCGGCCTCCGGTACGAGGGCGTCGTCCCGCACCGCGAGGGCAGCGCCTCCGGCGGCGTCTTCTTCACCGATCCGGACGGCGTCCGGCTGGAGGTGTACACCGCCGCGGGGGTCGACGGCACCGGCGCCGAGGCACCGGTCGCCGACGCCCCCACCTGCGGCTTCTTCTAGGCCGAGGGCATCTGCCGTGACCGTCGCCCCTTTCCACCTCGGCGAGCGCGCCGTACAGGCACGGGCGGGCGTCCTGGACAGCGCCGACCACGTCGGCCGCTCCATCCGCTCCACCGTCCCGCCGGTCGCCGCCGCCTTCCTGGCCGAGCGCCGGATGCTGGTCCTGGGCGCCGCCGACGGCGCGGGCCGGCTCTGGGCCACCCTGCTGACCGGGCCCGCCGGCTTCGTCACCGCCCCGGACGAGCACACCCTGGCGGTGGCCGCCCCGCCCGGGCCGGGCGACCCGCTCGCCGAGGCGCTCGCCGGACCGGCGAAGGTCGGCACCCTCGCCCTGGACCCCGCGGGGCGCCGCCGGATGCGGGTCAACGGCCGCTCCCGCCCGCACGGCGGCGGGCTGCTGGTCGACGCCGACCAGGTCTACGCCAACTGCCCCAGGTACATCCAGCGGCGCCGCACCCTCGAGCCCGCCGGGCCCGCCCCCGGACCCGTGCCCGCGCGCGGCCCGGCGGTACGCGGCACCTCGCTCACCGCCGACCAGCAGTCCCGGCTCGGCTCAGCCGACACCTTCTTCGTGGCGACGGCCGACGACCGGGGCGACGCCGACGCCTCCCACCGCGGCGGCAACCCCGGCTTCCTGGAGGTCCTGGGCCCGGACCGGCTGCGCTGGCCCGAGTACCCGGGCAACACCATGTTCATGACCCTGGGCAACCTGGAGGTCAACCCGGCCGCCGGCCTGCTCCTCCCGGACTGGGCGGGCGGCGCCGCCCTGCTGCTCTCCGGCACCGCCCGCACGGTGCGCGGCGGGCCCTCCGGCGGCACGGCCGTCGAGTTCGCGGTCACCGACGTGGTGGACCTCCCCGGGGCGAGCCCGCTGCGCTGGTCCGACCCGGAGTACTCCCCCGCCAACCCGCCGGTGGAGCACTGACCGGCGGTCAGGCCCCCGGGACCTCCGCGTGGGCGCGGACCCAGGCGTGCATGGCGACGGCGGCGGCCGCACCCGCGTTGATGGACCGGGTCGAGCCGAACTGGGCGATGGAGCACACCAGCGACGCGTGCTCCCACGCCTCCTCGGTGAGGCCCGGCCCCTCCTGGCCGAAGAGCAGCACGCAGCGGCGCGGCAGCTCGGTCGACTCCAGCGGGACCGCCCCCGGCAGGTTGTCGATGCCGACGATCGGCAGGTCGCGGGCGGCGGCGAAGGCGGCCAGCGAGGCGACGTCCGGGTGGTGGCGGACGTGCTGGTACCGGTCGGTCACCATGGCGCCGCGCCGGTTCCAGCGGCGGCGGCCCACGATGTGGACCTGCTCGGCGAGGAACGCGTTGGCCGTCCGCACCACCGAGCCGATGTTGAAGTCGTGCGACCAGTTCTCCACGGCGACGTGGAAGGAGTGGCGGCGGGTGTCGAGGTCGGCGACCACCGCCTCCCGGGTCCAGTACCGGTAGCGGTCGACCACGTTGCGGCGGTCGCCGTTCGCCAGCAGCTCCGGGTCGTACCGGTCCCCCTCCGGCCACGGCAGCGGGTGCGGGCCGACGCCGACCTCCCGGCCGAAGCCGTCGTCGTACTGCTCGCCGTCGTGCCAGTCGCCCTCGTGCCGGTCGGCGTCGTGCCGGTCGGCGTCGTGCCGGTCGCCGTCGTGGGGGCGGCCCTCGTGCGGGGCTCCGTCGTCCTGTCCGGTGGGGGTGCTGCTGCTCACGCCACGAGGGTAGCCGGGGCCGCTCGGGCGCCCTCAGGACCGCATGGCCCGCAGGACCTCCGCGAGCTGGCGCGGGGTGCCGTAGACGCGCTGCTCGGGGACGGAGTAGAAGAGCCGGCCGGTGTCGACGGGGCCGGTCCCGGAGGCGTCACCGGCGGTGCGGTGCCCGGCCGCGGCGCCCTCGTTGACCCGCCGGGCGACGTCCACCAGCTTCACCGGCGCGCAGCCGCGGACCTCCCGGCTGCCGCAGATGCCGACCCGCCGGGCCTCCGGGCAGCGGTAGTACGGGCCGAAGGGCGGCCCGCCCGGCCCCTCGGCGTGCGGCGGGCAGATCTCCATCGCGCCGTGGCGGCAGTGGACGGTGCCGTCGGCCATGAGGTGGATGCCGTCCTCCACGGTCCCGTCGAGCCGGGCCACCACCTCCACCCGGGGGCCGATCGCCTCGGCCAGGGTCTCGGCCATCCGCGCCTGCTGCGCGGCGGTGCCGGTGTCGCCGCGGCGGACGGACGGCAGCAGCTCCCGGGTGACCCAGGCCCGGAAGGGCTCGGCGTTGGGCTTCCGGGAGCGCATGACCACCGTGTAGAGGCCGGACTCGCTGATCACGTTGATCAGTGGATTCCCGCCCTCGTAGGCATGGTGACCTGCATCGATTCCGCAACCCTGACTTGAGGTCAGGGTTGCCGAGCGCAGGTCGACCACCCGGGTCTCGTCCTCCCGCACCAGCTTGCGGATGTGGCTGGGGCTGCCCCGGTCCAGCACCTTGCAGACGTCCGCCGTGGCGAACCACGGCTCACCCGCGATCATGACCACCCGGACCGGCTGCCCGGTGACGGGGAAGGTGGAGCGCAGCAGGACAGGGCGGTCGTCGTCGGCCATCAGGGCACCCGCTTTCTCAGGAGCGTACGTCCGCCCTGGTCAACGAGGTCATGGGGATGGCGTGGCGCTTTCGGCGGGGCGCCCGGTTGCATATGCCCGGCGCACGAGCCCGGCGGCCCGCCCCCCGGCCCAGAGCAGGAAGCCGGTCGGGAGGAAGACCGCGTCCGCCGAGATCATCGCCAGGGAGAAGACCGGCAGGCCGAGGGTGACCGCGATGGCGGCGTGCTCGGTCATCATCAGCGCCAGCAGGACGTTCTTCACCCGCCGGTTGGCCAGTGTGAACGGGAAGGCGACCTGGACGGCCACCGTGCCGTACGAGATCAGGAAGACCGCGACCATGTTCCCGGCCAGCAGTCCGGCCAGCCAGGGCCACGGCGTGAAGTAGTCCAGGTGGAGCGGGTAGTACAGGGCGGTGCCGTCCTGCCAGCGGGAGCCCTGGACCTTGTACCAGCCGGCCGTGGAGTAGATGAGGCACACCTGGGCGGCGATGACCAGCATCGCGCAGTTGTGCAGCACGGTGGCGCCCGCGTCGAGCAGGGCGCGCAGCTCGTGCCCGGGCAGGCGGCGCCCGACCGCGTACCAGGCGCCGTGGCAGGCCCACATCGCCCACAGGACCGAGCCCCAGCCCAGGTGGGGCCAGGTCCCGGAGGTCATGGCCAGGGAGCCGCGGTCGAAGCCGGAGAGCTGCGCCGCCGCGAGCAGCACGCCCAGGACCGACCAGAGCACCACCCCGGCGCGCCCCGCGCCGGGGCCGTGCAGCCGCTCGCGCCGGGAGTCCAGCGACCAGACGCGGCCGCAGCGGGTGAAGACCAGGTAGACCGCCATGAGGTGGATGACGTTGTCGCCGCCGTCGCCGACGAAGACGTCGCGGTTCTGGACGGAGAGCACGCCGAGCATGAAGAGCACGGTCATCGCCCGGGTCCGCCAGCCGAGGACCACGGCGACGGCGGCGGCCAGGGCCGCGTGGTAGACGAGCTCGAACCACCAGCGCCCGGCGGACCAGGAGAGGAGGGTGAGGGCGTGGTTGTCGGCGAGCAGCCGCCGGAGCATGTCCGCGCCGAGCGGCGAGCGGTCGCCGTAGAGGACGCGCCGGTCGGGCCACTCGCGCAGCAGGAAGGCGGTGAAGGTGAGGCCGAAGCCGATGCGGACCACGGCCGCCTGGTAGGGGCCGAGGACGCGCCCGGTGAAGGCGTCGAAGGCGGCGGCGAGGCTGCGGCCGGCCCGGGAGAGGGGGCGCCGCGCCGGGGGACGGGCGGTGCCGCCGTCCCCGGCGGCCCGGGGCGCGGGCAGCACGGCCGACGCGGGGGCGGCGCCTTCCGGTGCGGCGGCGGCCGGCGGCACGGCGGCGGGCCGGCGGGCCGCCGGCACGGCGGGGGCGGCGGCCGGTGCCGGGCCTGCGGAGGGCGTCGCGGAGGGCGTCGCGGGGGGCGTCGCGGGGGGCGTCGCGGCGGATCCGGTTTCCGTGTCCATCTCAGAGTCCCGTGTAGTCCTCGTCGGTCACCGGCCACCACGGCGCCTCCCGGTAGGAGGGCGCGGTGGACCACTTCTCGGCGGACCACGGCGGCGGGGCGACGTTGGAGGTGGCGGAGCGCACCTGCACCTCGATGACCTGCTCGCCGTGCCGCTCGCGGCCGACGCGCTGCAGCACGACCCGCTTGAGGTACTCCTGCAGCAGGTCCCCGCGCGGGCCCTGGGTGCTCGCTCCCTTGTCGTCGTGGGAGTCGCTGTACACGTCCCAGGCGCGGCGCAGGAGGTTCTGCTCGACGTGGCCGGGGGCCGGGTTGTGGCGGATCGCGGCGGCGTCCTGTGCGGTGAGGCCGATCCAGTCGCCGGTGTGGTGGCTGCCGTCGGGGCCGAGGGTCTTCACCCGGGCCTCGACGGCGATGTTCTGCTGGAGCGGGTTGGGGGCGAAGAGCTTCCAGTTCTGCTCGAACTCGGGGTAGACCCAGGCGTCGACGTCCTTCTGGTAGCGCTGGGAGACCGAGTTGGACGGGGCGACGTGCAGGAAGACCGCGGCCAGGTGCCACGCGGCGGCGGTCGGGAGCAGCACGGCGACGAGGCAGAGGACGGCGAGGGCGGGGGCTGACCAGGTACGGCCGGCGGGGGCCGCCGGGACCTCGGCGGCCGGGCCCGCGACCGGGCCCGCGACCGGTGTCCCCGGGCCCTCCGACGCGTCGGGCGCGTCAGGCGCACCAGCCGCACCGGTCGTGCCGGGCGGATCCGGGGTGCCGGGCCCGGAGGGTCGGGCGGCCGGGTGCTCCACCGGCCCGTCGGGCGCGGCGTCCGGCTGCCCGGGCACCGCGCGGCTGGGCTGCTCCATCACGCTCCCGGACACCTCACCCGCTCGCCTTGCGTCCCCGCACGGTACCGAGGAGGCGGCCCGGGCGACAGCGCCGGGGAAGTCCCCGCCCGTTCCGTCCGGCTTTGTCAGGCCCGGTGCTCGTAGCGGAGCAGCCCCTCGCCGTCCCTGCCCACGTACCGGTAGCCGGCCCGCTCCAGCACGCGCTGCGAGGGCGTGTTGCCGGACTCGACGGCCGCCTCGACCACGGCGACCGCCTCGGCGGAGGCCAGCGCCAGGGCCGTCACCAGCCGGACCGCCTCGGTGGCGTGCCCGTTGCCGCGGGCGGAGGGGGCCAGGTCGTAGCCGATCTCGACGCGGCCGTCCTGCGGCACGCCGTGGAAGCCGATGCCGCCCACGGCGGCGCCGTCGCTGCGGCGGACCACCGCCCACATCCCCCACTCGGGCCGGTACAGCCCGGCCGCGGCGGCCTTCGCCAGCATGCCGGCGGCGTCGCGGGTGCCGTCGTACGGGCCGTCGGCCACCCAGGGGATGCCTCCGGTGCCTCCGGCGTGCAGGTCCGCGGCCTCCTCCGGGCCGATCGCCCGCAGCTCCACCGCCGCCCCGGCCGTGCCCGCCGTGTCCGCCGTCTCCGTCGTGCCGGCCATGTCCGCTCCCCGTGACGCGTGCGAAATCCGCCGCGGCCGGGCACGGCCCGGCCGCCGGATGATCGACAAGTATGCCCCCGGACAGGGAGGCCCGGGGGCGGATCCGCGGACGGCGGGGACGTGCGGGGCCGCGGCCGTCCGCGGTGCGCCGGTCAGAGCACGTAGGGCTCGGCCCCGCCGGTGGCGGCCATCGGGCGCCCGGCGGACGCCCAGGCGTGCATGCCGCCGTCGACGTTGACCGCGTCGCGGCCCTGGGCGACCAGGTACTGCACGACCTGGGCGGAGCGGCCGCCGACCCGGCACAGCACGTACAGCCGGCCGTCGGGCAGCTCGCCGAGCCGGGCGGGGACGTGGCCCATGGGGACGTGCAGGGCCCCCTCGACGTGGCCGGCGTCCCACTCGTCCTGCTCGCGGACGTCGAGCAGTGCGGCGCCGGCCGGTACGGCGGCGGCGTCCACGGAGGGGACCTGGGAGCGGAACATGGGCGGTTCTCCTGGGGTTCGACGGGTCGCGTCCGCCCATTGTCGCCCGACCGGACGGACCACGCGGGCCACCCGGCCCCGCCCGCACCGGACGGGACAGGCGGACAGGGCGGACCGGAACAGTGGCACGGGCCGCAGCAGCCGTACGGGCCGCACGGCCCGCCCGCTCACCCCGCGGGGCCGAGCAGCCGCTCCAGTTCGGCCTGCCGGCGGGCGGAGCGGGCCAGCAGCTCCTCCGCGATCTCCTCCAGCAGGCGGTCCGGGTCGTCGGGGGCGAGCTTCAGCAGGCGGCCCATGGGGCCGGACTCCAGCCTCACCTGCTCCTCCGCCAGCTGCTCGATCCGGCGGACCAGCCACGCCAGGCGCTGGTTCAGCCAGGCGGTACGGTCGGGGGCCTCCGGCTCGGGCGCCGCCCCGGGGGCGGCCGCCCACTCCGCGGCGAGGGCGTGCAGCGCGGCCTCGTCGCCGCGCGCGTAGGCCTCGTTGACACGGGCGACGAAGGCGCTGCGCCGCTGCTGCTCCGCCGGGTCCGTGCTGAGGTCGGGGTGGGCGCGGCGGGCCAGGTCGCGGTAGAGCCGCTGGACCTCCCGCGACGGGCGCACCCGGCGCGGGGCCTCCGGCAGGGCGGCGGCGTCCGCCCCGGCCGGGCCGCCGAACCCGCCGAGGCCGCCGGCCCCGCCGAGGTCGGGCATCGGGGTGACGGCGCTGCGCGCCTCGTAGGCGCGGCGGATGTCCTCGGCGTCCCCGGTGCGGGCGGCGACGGCCTCGGCGATCAGCGCCTCCAGCTCGTCGAGGTGGACGTACATCGGCCCCAGGCGCTGGTGGTGCAGGAGGGCGAAGTTGTCGATCTCGACCCGGAGGGTCTCGACCTCGATCTCCAGGTCGACGAGGGCCGCCTCCACCGCGGCCACCTTCAGTTCGAGGGCCTGCTCGTCGGGGTCCGTCCAGCGGACCGGGCTCTCCGCGGTCACGTGATCGCCTCGCTGCTCCACTCGTCCGGCCGGGGCGGCTCCTCACCCTACACAGCGGGGCGCGGCCCGCCCGCCGCCGTCACGGCGGGCGGGACCCAGCGGACCGGCGGCGGACCGGCGGCGGACCGCCCGCGGCCGGGGACCGGCGGGACCCCGGGGCCGTCGTCACACACCGGTCTCCGCGGGGAGGCGGCCGGTGCGGACGGCCGCCACCAGGTCGGCGTGGTCGGCCTCCGTGCGGTCCGCGTAGGCGACGGCGAAGGCCGCGACCGCCTCGTCCAGCACCTCGCCGCGGCCGCAGTAGCCCGCGATCGCGCCCGGGTCGGCGGTGTGGGCGTGGGCGCGGGCCAGCAGGGCGCCGGTCATCCGGCCGTAGTCGTCGAGCTGGTCGGCGGGCAGTGCGCCGGGGTCGACGCTGCCCTTGCGGTTGCGGAACTGCCGCACCTGGTAGGGCCGCCCCTCCACGGTGGTCCAGCCCAGCAGGACGTCGCTGACGACCTGCATCCGCTTCTGGCCGAGGACCACCCGCCGCCCCTCGTGCTCCCCGGGCCCGGGGACGGGCAGGCCGGCCCGCTCCAGGTGGGGCAGCAGCACGGACGGCCGGGCCTCCTTGACCTGGAGCACCAGCGGCTCGTCCCGGTGGTCGGTGAGGAGCACCACGTAGGAGCGGGTGCCGACGCTGCCGGTGCCGACCACGCGGAAGGCGACGTCCTGCACGGTGTGGCGGGCGAGCAGCGGGTGCCGGTCGGGGGCGAGGGCGGCCGCGTACGCGGCGAGGGAGCCGGCGACGGCGGCGGCCTCCGCGTCCGGGACCTCGCTGAGCACCGGCGGGGCGGCGGTGAGGCGCCACCGGCCGTCGGCGGTCCGCCGGGCGGAGCGGGCGGCGAAGCGGGCGCTGGTGTTGCGCTGCGCCTTGACGGCCACCCGCTCCAGGGTGCCGGCGAGGTCGTGGGCGTCGGCGTGGGAGACGAGGCTCTCGTCGGCGATGGCGTTCCAGGCGTCCATGGCGGACAGGCCCGCGAGCAGGCGCATGGTGCGGCGGTAGGCGCCGGCGGCGTCGCGGGCGGCCGTCCGGCAGGCGTCCTCGGAGGCGCCGCACTCGCGGCCGGCCAGGACGAGGCTGGCGGCGAGGCGCTTGAGGTCCCACTCCCAGGGGCCGGGCACGGTCTCGTCGAAGTCGTTGATGTCGATGACCAGCGCGCCGCGGGCGTCGCCGTAGAGGCCGAAGTTGCCGGCGTGGGCGTCCCCGCAGAGCTGGGCGGTGATCCCGGTGACGGGCGTGGCGGCGAGGTCCGCCGCCATGAGGCCCGCCGAGCCGCGCAGGAAGGCGAAGGGCGAGGCGGCCATCCGGCCGGTGCGGATGGGGACGAGGTGCTCCAGCCGGCCGGCGTTGGACTCCTCGACGGCGCGGACGGCGTCGGGCCGGTCGGCGGCGGGGGCGAAGTCGGCGTGGCGGCGCCGGGGCACCCGCTTGCGGAGCGCCCGGCCCTCGGCCCGGGCGGACCCGTCCGGGGGCCGCGGTGCGAAGCCGTCCACCGCGAACCCGCGCCCCGCCCCGTGCCGTCCGGGCTGCAGTGCCCCCACGTCCGCTCCCCTGGCCGTGCCGTCTGTCGGCGTGCAGGGTATCCGGGCGGCCGGGACCGCCCGCGGCGGGGCCGGTGCCGGGGGTGGAGGCCCGCCCGGCGGCCGGCCGGCACCCGCCCGGGAAGGCCGCGGGAGGGCGGCGGAAGAACGGCGGAAGGGCGGCGGGAGGACGGCGGAAGGGCGGCTGAGCAGCCGCGGAGCGGCCGCGGGACGGCGCAGGGAAGGGCCCGCGCCGGGGCCCGCGGGGCGCGAACCGCGGCGCGCGGCGGACGACACGCAACAGTGCGGCGACAATTGTGCCGAATCGCGGGCAGCACCGGCCTGGTTCGTGCTTGCCTGGAATCCGCACGGGTCCCCCAGGCGACACGGCCGGGCCGAGGTGACCCGGGGAGGGCCGGACGGCCAGGCGGGAGCAGACTGACCCCATGGTGGAAGAGGGCACGGTGCCGGACCCACGGCCGACCGCACCGACCGCGGAGCCCGGGCCCCCGGTCGCGCCTGCCCCTGCCGGGGTCGTCGCGCTGGTACGGCTGGCAGCCCTGGTGGTCGACCCCGACGGCGTCATCGCGCACTGGAACCGGCCCGCCGAGGAGCTCTTCGGGCACCGCTCGGACACCGTCTTCGGCCGCTCCGCGTCCGGCCTGCTGCCCGTCCACGAGACCCGCCCCGGCGCCCTCTCCCCCGGCCGCGACATCGACGCGCTCGCCCTGCTGGAGGAGCGGGTCTCCGCCGACGGCTGCTGGGCGGGCGGCCTCCCGGTCGCGGACCGCGAGGACCGGGTGCGCGACGTGCTCTGGTGGGCGTACCGGGTCGCGGAGCCGTCCGGCCCCGGCCTGCTGGTGTTCGCCGCCGACGCCCGCCCGCTGCGCGGCGGTCCGCGGCTCGCCCTGGGCTCGCGGCTGCTGCCGTACGCGGCCGTGCCCCCCCAGGGCGGCCCGCTGCGGATCGCCGCCGACCTGTGCGCGCCGGAGGTGCACCGCGCCCCGGGGATGCGGTCGAGGCTGGCGTCCGTGCTGCCGCGCACCGGCGAGGAGCGCCGGGAGCGGCTGCTGCGGCAGATCGGCACGGCCGGTGCGCCCGCGCTGCGGGTGGACGGCTCCGCACCGCTGCCGGTCCTGCCGTACGAGCCTCCGGAGGCGGCCGGCCAGCGGATCGCCGCCGGGGTGGGCCGGCGCTACCCCACGGCGCAGCAGCGCGCCGCCCGCGCCGTGCGGGCGCTGCCGCAGGACCGCAGGCCCTCACCCGTGGTGACGCCGGGCCAGCAGGCCTCCGAACGGGCGCTGCCCGGGCAGGCGGCGGCCGGGCAGGCCGCCGCACCCGGCCAGGCGGTGGCGGGCTCCCCGGTCCGGACGGCCGGGAGCCAGGCGCGCGCGGGGCAGGCGCTCGCGGGCCGCGCCCTCCCGGAACAGGCGGCCGTGTCCGGCGGGCCGGCCGCCCCGGGGGTGCCCGTCCCGGGCGCGTCCGGCCCGAGGCCGTCTGCGGGCGGTCCCATCGGGGTGCGGATGGTGGTGCCGACGGGCCACACGGCGTTGCCCGGGCCGCGGGACACCGCGCCGCCGTCCGGGGCGGGCGGCGCGGCGCCGGGCGCCGCGGGGCCCGCCCGCGGGGCGGCGCACCTGCTGCCGCTCCTGCACACCGGCCCGGGCGGCGAGCAGTTCGCCCTGCTCAACGAGGCCGGCGCCGAGGTGGGGACCACCCTCGACCTGGACACCACGGCCCGCGAGCTGTGCGAGGCGCTGGTGCCCCGCACCGCCGACTTCGCCTGTGTGGACCTGCTCGACGGCCTGATCTCCGACGGCGAGCTGCCCGAGGAGCTCCCCGACGACCGGACGACCCTGCGCCGGGTCGCGGTCGTGCACAACGAGGAGGCCGGCCGCTGGGACCACGTGCTGGTGGAGGGCAGCCTGCTGGCGATGCCCCGCAGCATCCCGCCCGGCCTGGCCCTGCAGTCGAACCAGCCGGTGCTGGTGCCGGTGTTCGACGCCGACCTGGCCGCCGAGTACGCGGCGGCGCTGGGCAGCCCCGGCCTGGTGCCGCTGGTCTCCGGGCGGTCCATGCTCGTGCTGCCGCTGGCGGCGCGCGGCACGGTGCTCGGCATCCTCAAGCTGCTGCGGCTGCCCGACCGGGCCGCCTTCGACGAGAACGACGCCGCGACCCTGCGGGAGCTGGCCGCCCGGGCCGCCCTGTCGCTGGACAACGCCCGGCTGCACCGCGCCGAGTCCAAGGTCGCCACGACCCTGCAGCGCAGCATGATCCCCACCCGGCCGCCGCGCATCCCCGGCGTGCTGGTCGCCCACCGGTACATGCCGGGCAACCGCAGGGCGCAGGTGGGCGGCGACTGGTTCGACGCGGTGCAGCTGCCGGGCAGCCGGGTCGCGCTGGTGGTGGGCGACGTGATGGGCCACGGCCTGCACTCCGCGGCCGCGATGGGCCGCTTCCGCACCGCCGTGCAGACCCTGGCCGCCCTGGACCTGCCGCCCGGCCAGCTCCTGCGCCACCTGGACAACCTGGCCCACCGGCTGGGCGACGACCACCTGGCGACCTGCCTGTACGCGGTGTACGACCCCATCAACCGCACCTGCACGCTGGCCAACGCCGGGCACGTGCCGCCGGTGCTGGTGCACCCGGACGGCCGCAGCGAGCTGCTGGAGCTGCCGGAGGGCGCGCCGATCGGGGTGGGCGGAGTGCCCTTCGTCGCCAAGGAGATCAAGGTCGAGGACGGCTCGATGCTCGTCCTGTGCACCGACGGCCTGGTGGAGGTGCGCGGCGGCGACATAGGGGACGGCCTGGCCGCGCTCTGCGGGAACCTCATCGACCCGCGGCGCACCCCCGAGGAGGCCTGCGACACCGTGCTGGCGCGGCTCCACTCGGACGACCGCAAGGACGACGTGGCGCTGCTGGTGGCCCGCTTCGACGGGGTGGCGCCGCAGGACGTGGTCACCTGGCGGCTGCGGGTGGACCTCGCCGAGGTGGCGCGGGCCCGCACGCTGGTCCGCGACCAGCTGGCGGCGTGGCGGCTCGACGGCCTGGCCGACACCGCGCAGCTGCTGGTCAGCGAACTGGTCACCAACGCGCTGCGGGTGGCCCGGGACAGCGTCCAGCTGCAGCTGATCCAGGTGGACAAGCTGCTGGTGGAGGTCAGCGACGACGACCACAACCTGCCGTCGCTGGAGCCGTCGGGCCACCTGGACGAGGACGGGCGCGGCCTGAGCCTGGTCAGCCAGCTGTCGTCCCGCTGGGGCACGGCCCGCAAGGCGGTGGGCAAGGTCGTCTGGTTCGAACTGCCGCTGCCGCACCGCCCCTGACGCCCCCTCACCGGCGGGGTCCGGCCGCATCCCCGCCGCGGCGGGCCGGGTCCCGGGCCGTCACGCCGCGACCGCCCCACCGCCCCTTCGGTTGCACTGTGCAACTTATACTGGGCGGTGTGACAGGCGACAGCGACAGCGGCCGGCGGGCGGCCGCCGGACCGGCACGCGACGAGGCGGTCGACGCCATCCACCGCGAGCTCACCGCCTTCGCCCGCCGCGCGCGGGCCAGGACGGCCCGGCTGCACCCCGACCTGTCCCTGGTGACCTACAGCATGCTCGACCACCTGAAGGAGAGCGGAGGCTGCCGGGCCACCGACCTCGCCGCCCACTTCCTGCTGGACAAGTCGACGGTCAGCCGCCAGACCGCCGCGCTGGAGCGGCTCGGCCTGGTCGTCCGCGAGCCCGATCCGGACGACCAGCGGGGGCAGCTCCTGCGGCCGTCCGAGCGCGGCCTGCGCGTGCTCGCCGACGCCCACGAGCAGCGGCGCGCCTCGTTCGCCGAGCGGCTCGCCGGCTGGGACGACGACGACCTGGAGCGGCTGGCGGAGTACCTCCGGCGTTACAACGCCGCAGGCTGACGCCCCGGCGGACCAGCCGCCGGGCGGCCCGGCGGCGGGCCCGCGCCGCCGCAGCACCCGCACCCGGGACCGGCCGCAGGCCGGGGCGGCACGGGAGCGGCCGGCGGGGGCGGCGGCGCAGGCCGGCCGCGCCCTGCGGCCCGCCCCGGCCCGAGCCGGCCCGGTGCCCGAGAGGGGTGCCCGCCGCAGAAATCCCCGACCGCCGTCTTCCCCCGCACCCCGTGGACCCGTCACGATCGGGACTGCCGCGCCGTGCGCGGCACCCCGCCCCGCCGCAGCTGCCTGCCCGGTCCCGCCCCCGCGCCCCCGCCGGCGGGCGGCGGCCGGAGCAGGAGGAGGACTCGCCGTGCATCCCCCCGTGGCGGGCTCCCGGGCATCCGCCCGGCGAGCCCTCTCGACGTCCGCCGGACCGCCCCGCCCCGTCCACGGCATTCCCGCGCCCCGGTCGGCGGGGCGGCAGCGCCGCATGGTGATGGCGCTCGCCGCCCGCCCGGGGTCGGTGCCGCTCGCCCGGTCGGCCCTGGTCCGGCTGCTCACCGCCTGGCGCGCCGACCCGGGGTGCGACGCCGCGGCCGGCGCCGCCGTGGTGCTGAGCGAGCTGGTCACCAACGCCGTCCTGCACGGCACCGAGGGGGGCGGGGGCACGGGAGGCGCCGGGGGCGCGGACGCCGCCTCGGTCACGCTGTCGGTCTCCCTGGGCCCCGTGCACGGTCCGGACGCCCTGTCGGTCCTGCGGCTGTCGGTGCACGACCCGGGGGCCGACCGTCCGCGGGTGCGCCGCGCCGGGTCCGACGAGGAGAGCGGCCGGGGCCTGCTGCTGGTGGCGGCCCTCGCCGACCGGTGGGGGTGCGATCCGCTGTCCGGCGGCGGCAAGCAGGTCTGGGCCGAGCTGGACCTGCCGGCCCCGCAGGCCTAGGCGGCCGCCCGCCCCGCACCGGCCGCTCCCCGCACCGCCCGCTCCCCGCACCGTCCGGCCCGGGACCGCCCGCCCGGCCGGGCGGCACCCGGGGTGCGTCCGCCGGAGGGGGTGTTCAGGGGATCACCGCGCGGGCCCGCGGCCCGCCCGCGGCGCCGGCGGCGCCCGCCAGGGCCGGCACCCGCGGCCCGTAGCCGCCGACCACCTCGCCCAGCGCGGCGGCCAGCAGGGCCGCCGCGACCGCCGCCAGGTGCTCCGCCCCGGCCAGGTTGGGCAGCAGCACGGCCTCGGACGTCATCAGGACCACCACCGCCCCAGCGGTGCACCAGGCGCGCGCCCGCCACGCCGTGCAGATCGCGAGGGCGACGACGGCGGCCGAGGGCCCGCAGTCGCGGACGAGGGCGTCGGAGGGCGCCAGTCCGAGCGGGGTGTCCGGGCCGAGGTCCATGGCGAGGCGGGCGTAGAGGGTGCCGGCGAGCGTCCCGGCGTACGCGACCAGCAGGGTGACGCGCCGGCCGAGGACGGTCTCGGCGAGGCCGAAGACGACCAGGACCTGGGCGAACGCCCCCCAGACGGGCAGGTCGAGGGCGGGGACGAAGAGGGAGAGCGGGGTGCGCAGCAGGGAGACCTCCAGCGGCTGCACCCCGCGGACGACCCCGACGCGCTCGACCAGCGCGGCGCCGCCGGGCAGGTGCTGGAGCAGGTCGAAGAGGAGGACGAGGCCCGCAGCCGTGGCGGCCAGCGGCAGCGCCGCGGCCCTCCTGCGCGCGAGGTGGCCGCGCACCAGGGACGCCAGCCTCCCCCACTCGGCGGCGGCGGCCCGGCGCACCAGCGCCTCCGGACCGGTGCACCGCACGCCCCCCGTGCGGGTTCTCAGGTTCACGGACACCTTCCCGAAAGGTCCGAGGCTGCTGGGCTTCCATGCTGGACCGCGCCGCGGCGGACCGCCTCCGTCCTGAGTACCCAGGCCCGGATCGTCCTGAGGGTGGAGAACCCCTTCACGACCCTGAAGGGTGACGGTCCCTCCGCCCCCCGGCGGAGGAGCCGCCACACGTCGGTGCGGCACCCGGATGCCCCGGTGCCTCGCGCGGGTCGGCCGGTGCGACGCGGCGTCGGGCCGTCCGCGCCCTGCGGTGTCCCCCTCCGGCACGCTCCCGCGGCCGCCCGGGGCCCCCTCCCGTGCGGGCCCGTGGCCGCCGGGGTCCCCTTCCGTCGGGTCGCGGCGGAGAGGCCCCGGTACGAACCGGGCTGCGGGGTCAGGGGTACGACACGCGCCGCCTCCATGCTGCCGTCGCGCGGCGCCGCGGATGTGACCCCCCGCGGCGATTCACGCCCCCGCCGTTCGGCGGGGGCGGCTCCACCGGGGGCTGGAGGGACGGGGGATCCCGTGCCCTCCTAGGCTCTTGGGGGCCCCGCGTCCCCGTGCCGGGCGGACCGGGCCGACGGCCGCCCGCCGCGCGTACCGCCCCCCGGACCCGCAGGACCCGCAGGACCCGCAGAAGCCACGGACCGCAGACCGCAGACCCTCAGACCCGCAGGCCGCAGACCCTCAGACCCGCAGGCCGGCCGGACCCGCCGCCGGGCGCCGCCCGCCCGGCGCGCGCCGCCCGGCGCGACCGCTCACCGAAGGAGGCACCCGTGCCGATCCCCGTCGTCATCGTGGACGACGAGGTCCTGGTCCGCTCGGGCCTGGGACTGATCGTCGGCTCCGCGCCGGACATCGAGGTGGTCGCCACCTGCTCGGGTGCGGCCGCGGAGGAGTCGGTGCGCATCCACCGGCCCCGGGTGGTGCTGCTGGACATCCGGATGCCCGACGTGGACGGCATCACGGTGCTGCGGCGGCTGCGGGCGCTCCCCGAGCCGCCCGCCGTGTCGATGCTCACCACCTTCGACACCGACGAGTACATCGGCACCGCGCTGCGGGCCGGCGCCGCGGGCTTCCTGCTGAAGGACACCGCCCCCGACCAGCTGGTGCACGCGGTGCGGGTGCTGGCCGGCGGCGGCAACATCCTCTCCCCGGCGGTCACCGCCACCGTGATCGGCGGCTACGTCGGCGGCGGCGAGCCCGACGCGGAGGCCGCCGCCCGGGTGCGCTGCATGACCTCACGCGAGCTGGACGTGCTGGCCCTGCTGGGCGAGGGCCTCTCCAACGCGGAGATAGCCGACCGCCTCTTCCTGGGCACCGGCACGGTCAAGGACCACATCAGCGCCATCCTCGGCAAGCTCGGGGCCACCAACCGGGTGCAGGCCGCGGTCGTCGCGCACCGGGCGGGCCTCGCGCGCGGCCAGGGGAGCGCGTCGTCGTGACGGTGGACCAGGGCCGGGCGGCCGCCCGGACCGGGCGGACCCGCACGCTCCCCGGCACGCGCGGCGGGCGGACGCGGGCGGGCAGCCTGTGGTCCGGACGCACCTGGACCCGCCGCCCCTGGGTGCGCCGGCTGCCGACCGTCTCCCTGGTCCTGCTGTCGCTGCTGGACGCGGCCCTGGTCGACGACCTCTCGCGGTCCCTGCAGACCGCCGCCTGCGTCCTGGCCGCCCTGGCGCTGTCGGTGCGCAACCGGCTGCCGCTGACCGTGATGCTGCTCACCCTGCCCGCGGCGTTCATCAGCTTCGTGTGGATCGCGCCGATGGCCGCCGTGTACACGGTCGCCGCCCGGCGCCGCTCCACGGCCTCCACCGTGCTGGGCGCCGCCCTCTTCGCCCTGGTGGAGTTCTTCCACTGGCCCTTCGCCGACTGGTGGCCGCTCACCCTGACCCGGGACACGGTCCTGTATGCGATCCAGTGCCTGATGGTGGCCGGCGGACCGGCCGCCCTGGGCCTGCTGGTGCGGACCCGCGAGGAGCTGGCGCTGCGGCTGGAGGAGCTGACCCTCGGCCGGCGGCGCGAGGAGCGGCTGCTGGCGGACCGGGTCCTGGCCACCGAGCGGGCCCGGCTGGCCCGCGAGATGCACGACGTGGTCTCCCACCAGGTGAGCCTGATCAGCATCCAGGCCGGGGCGCTGCAGGTCAGCTCGGCGGAGCCGGCGGCCCGGGACTCCGCGCGCACCATCCGGGAGCTGTCGGTCCGCACCCTGGACGAGCTGCGGCACATGGTGGGCGTGCTGCGGGCGGCGGGCGGGACCACCCGGGACCTCACCCCTCAGCCCGTCCTCTCCGACCTGCCCCGGCTGATCGGCGACAGCGGGCTCGACACCACCGCCGAGCTGGAGTGGGGCGGCCGCTCCTGGCCGGAGGCGGTCGAGCGGGCCGCGTACCGGACGGTCCAGGAGGCCCTGACCAACATCCGCAAGCACGCGCCGGGCGCGGAGGTGTCGGTGGCGGTGCGCGCCGACGGGGACCTGCTGCGGGTGGAGGTGCGCAACGGGCCGCCGGACGGCTCCGCCGACCCGCTGCGGCTGCCCGGCGGCGGGCACGGGCTGGTGGGGCTCCGGGAGCGGGCGCAGCTGCTGGGGGGCGTGCTGTCGGCCGGGCCCCTGCCGGACGGCGGCTTCGCGGTCCGCGCGGCGCTGCCGGTCCTGGCCGAGACGGCCCGGCCGTCGGCCGAGGCGCGCGACCGGGGCCGGTGAGCCGGTGGCACCGGCGGGCGGGCCGTGCGGGGGCCGGGGGCGGGCCGCGCGGGGGCCGGCCCGCGGTCCGGGCACGTGCGACGGCCGCGGCGCGGCGCGGGGGCGGGGCCGGGGGCTGCGCGGGCCTGAAGGGTGCGGCGCGGGGAGGGCGGAGAACACCGAAGGCCCCGCAGGTCTTCCGACCTGCGGGGCCTTCCGCTGTGCGCGAGGGGGGAGTTGAACCCCCACGCCCTTTCGGGCACTGGAACCTGAATCCAGCGCGTCTGCCTATTCCGCCACCCGCGCATGGGTGTTGTCCTCGATGCTACCGAACGGTCCTTCCGGGCTCCAAACCGGATCTCTCCGCTTCGGCGCCGTTCCGGGCTCCCTCTCGGTCGCTCCTTCCGACGTGGAAGACATTAGCACGTCAGGGGCCCGGCCTTCGAATCCGTTGTCCCGGGGCCCCCGCGCACCGGTCCGGGGAGCCCCGAGTGCCGCATCCGCCGAGCGGGTAGGGGGCCGGGGCGAGCGGAGACAGCACCCCTCACCGGCTCTACCATCGCTGCACGGGCACCGCGCGCCGGACCGCATCCGCACCGGGTCCGGGGCACGGGGCGCCCGCGCGGCCCGACGGCGCGGCGTCGGGGCGCCGGACGGGGCCGCGGTCCTCCGCTTCCCCGGCGGGCCCGTCGGCGGTGGCATCCTTCCGGTGGGGTGTGCGCAAGCACACCTGCCGGTGCAGCCCTGCCGGGGAACCGTGGGGATGCCCGCGACGTGGATACGATCAGTAGGCAAGTACGCAGTACGGACGGCAGCACAGACGGACGAAGTGAACCCTGAGGAAAGGGGGTGCCCCGTGGGAGTCCTGAAGAAGTTCGAGCAGCGACTCGAGGGTCTCGTGAACGGCACCTTCGCCAAGGTGTTCAAGTCCGAGGTCCAGCCGGTGGAGATCGCCGGCGCCCTCCAGCGGGAGTGCGACAACAACGCCACCATCTGGAACCGCGACCGGACCGTGGTGCCCAACGACTTCATCGTGGAGCTGAGCCCGCACGACCACGAGCGGCTCAGCCCGTACGCGGGGCAGCTCGGCCACGAGCTCGCGGGCATGGTCCGCGAGTACGCCGAGGCCCAGCGCTACAGCTTCATGGGGCCGCTCCAGGTCCACCTGGAGAAGGCGGACGACCTCGACACCGGCCTGTACCGGGTGCGCAGCCGCACCCTGGCCGGCAGCGAGTCGCAGCAGCAGCAGCCCGACGGGTACGGGGCCGGGGCCGGCGGCTACGGGGCGGGCGCCTACGGGCAGGCCCCCGCGGCGCAGCCCGGCGCCGGATGGCAGCAGCCGCAGTCCGGCTACCCCGCCGCTCCCCCGCCGCCCGCCGCCCCGCCGCAGGCGCCCGGCGCCGGCGGCGGGAACGTCCGCCGGATGCCCGGCACCGGCGGCGCGCCCGGCGTCCGGCGCTGGATCGAGGTGAACGGCGTGCGGCACCAGCTCGTCGGCGCCGCCACGGTCCTCGGCCGCTCGACCGAGGCCGACGTCCGCATCGACGATCCCGGGGTCTCCCGCAAGCACGCGGAGATCCGTCCCGGTTCGCCCTCGATGGTCCTCGACCTGGGCTCGACCAACGGCATCGTGGTGGACGGACAGCACACCCAGCGCGCTACGCTCCGCGACGGCTCGCGGATCGTCGTGGGCAGCACCACCATCGTCTACCGGCAAGCCGAAGGGTAGAGCGGGGCACACATGTCAGAGCTGACCCTCACGGTCATGCGGCTGGGCTTCCTCGCCGTACTGTGGCTGTTCGTGATCGTCGCGGTCCAGGTGATCCGCAGCGACCTCTTCGGCACCAGGGTGACCCAGCGCGCCGCGCGCCGTCCCGCCGCCGCCCCGGGCTCCGCCCAGGGAGCCCGGCAGCAGCAGGGCGCCCGTCCGCCGCAGCAACAGCAGCAGCCGCGCCGGGAGAACCGCCAGCGGCGCGGCGCGCCCACCCAGCTGGTCGTGGTGCAGGGCTCGCTGGCCGGGACGACGGTCGCCCTCCAGGGCCAGACCATCACCCTCGGCCGCGCCCACGACTCCACCATCGTGCTCGACGACGACTACGCGTCCTCGCGGCATGCCAGGATCTACCCCGACCAGGGCGGTCAGTGGGTCGTCGAGGACCTGGGCTCCACCAACGGCACCTACCTGGACCGGCAGCGGCTCACCGCACCCACGCCGCTGCAGCCGGGGACGCCCATCCGTATCGGCAGGACCGTCATCGAGCTGCGGAAGTAGTAGCGCATGAGGCATCGGACCACGTCCACCGCGAGTGACGAGGCAGCTCGAGGGGAGGCGCACGCCGCATGACCCTCGTGCTGCGCTTCGCCGCCGGATCGCACACCGGGATGATCCGGGAGCACAACGAGGACTCCGGGTACGCCGGTCCCCGGCTGCTGGCCGTGGCCGACGGCATGGGCGGCCAGGCCGCCGGCGAGGTCGCCTCCGCCGAGGTTCTCGCCACCCTCGTCCCGCTCGACGACGACATCCCCGGCGCCGACCTGCTCTCCCTCCTCGGCGACTCCGTCCAGCAGGCCAACGACCGGCTGCGGACGATGGTCGAGGAGGACCCCCAGCTGGAGGGGATGGGCTGCACCCTCACCGCCATGCTCTGGACCGGCCAGCGGATGGGCATGGTCCACATCGGCGACTCCCGCGCCTACCTGCTGCGGGACGGCTCCCTCAGCCAGATCACCCAGGACCACACCTGGGTGCAGCGGCTCATCGACGAGGGCCGGATCACCGAGGAGGAGGCGGGCACCCATCCGCAGCGCTCCCTGCTGATGCGCGCCCTCGACGGCCGCGGCCAGGCCGAGCCCGACCTGTCGATCCGCGAGGTGCGGGCGGGCGACCGGTACCTGATCTGCTCCGACGGCCTCTCCGGCGTGGTCAGCCACCAGACGCTGGAGGAGACCCTCGGGAGCTTCTACTCGCCGCAGCAGACCGTGCAGGAGCTGATCCAGCTCGCGCTGCGCGGCGGCGGCCCCGACAACATCACCTGCATCGTGGCCGACGTCCTGGACGTGGGCGACACCGACACCATGGCCGGGCAGGTCAGCGACACCCCGGTGGTCGTCGGCGCGGTCGCCGACGGGCCGCCGACCATGACCGCGCACCTGAACACCCCGGCGAGCCGGGCGGCCGGCCTCGGCCGCCCCGCGCCGCAGCCGGGCGGCGGGGACGGGCAGGACTTCGGCGAGTTCGGCCCGGCGGAGGGCTACGAGGACTACGACGGCGGCTACGACCTGGAGAAGCCGGACCGCCGCCGGCGCGGCAGGGGCGCCCGCTGGTTCCGGCGCTCCCTGGTGCTGGCCGTCGCGCTCGGCCTGGTGGGCGGCGGCGCCTACTACGGGTGGCGCTGGACGCAGAAGCAGTACTACGTGGGCGCCGAGGGCGACCACGTGGCGGTCTTCCGCGGCCTCAACCAGAACCTCGCGGGCATCGGCCTCTCCTCGGTCTACAAGGACTACCCGTCGATCGAACTCAAGTACCTGTCCCAGCTCCAGCAGGACCAGGTGCAGAACACGATCGCGGTGGACGACGTCTCCGCCGCCATGAGCCGGGTGCAGAAGCTCGGCGACCAGGCGAGCGTCTGCCGGAAGGTCGCCCAGGGCGCGGTGCCGCCCGCCGCGGCCACCCCGACGCCGACCCCCGCGCCGTCCCACCGCACCGCCAACCGCCCGAGCCCCGGGCCGAGCGGAACCGTCGCGGCCCGCGCCGCGTATGTGGAGAAGGCGGCCGCCAGTGCGACGCCGAAGCCGGGCACCGCGAGCGGTGCGCCCTCCGCGGGCAGGAGTCCGCAGCCCGTCCCGGGGCAGTCGGCGGGAGGCGGTGCCGGAAACGGCAGGCCCGTCCTGACCGCGTCGGAGCAGGAACTGGCGAAGTCGTGCACGCAGTAGTCGTAGGGGAGCGGCCCGCGCCGTGAGCAGTTTCGGATTGACCAACAGGACCACCAACACGACGACGATCACCCCGCAGGGTGCCCCCAACCGCCGCAACACCGAGCTGGTCATGCTCGCCTTCGCGGTGGTGATCCCGATGTTCGCGTACGCGAACGTCGGGCTCGCCATGGACGGCTCCCTGCCGGGCGGCATGCTCGGCTACGGCCTGGGCATGGGCGGCCTGGCCCTGGTGGCGCACCTCACGATGCGGCGCTTCGCCCCGTACGCGGACCCGCTGATGCTGCCCATCGCCACCCTGCTCAACGGCATGGGCCTGGTGATGATCTGGCGGCTGGACAAGGCCGGCCCGCTGCTGGACAGCAACTACCCCGCCGCAGCCAACCAGCTCATGTGGTCGGGCCTGGGCATCGGGCTCTTCCTCGGCGTGCTGGTGCTGCTCAAGGACCACCGCATCCTCCAGCGCTATACCTACATCTCGATGATGGTGGCGCTGGTCCTGCTCGCGGCCCCGGCCTTCTTCCCGGAGCGGAAGGAGGACTTCGGCGCCAAGATCTGGATCCACGTCGGCAGCTTCTCCCTCCAGCCCGGCGAGTTCGCGAAGATCATCCTGACCGTCTTCTTCGCCGGCTACCTGATGGTGAAGCGGGACGCGCTGGCCCTGGCCAGCCGCCGCTTCATGGGCCTGTACCTGCCGCGCGGGCGCGACCTCGGCCCGATCATCGTGGTCTGGGTCATCTCCATCCTGATCCTCGTCTTCGAGACCGACCTCGGCAGCTCGCTGCTCTTCTTCGGCCTCTTCGTGGTGATGCTCTACGTCGCCACCGAGCGCACCAGCTGGATCGTCTTCGGCCTGCTGATGTCGGCGGCCGGCGCGGTCTTCGTCGCGAGCTTCGAGAGCCACGTCCAGACCCGCGTCAACGCGTGGCTGGACCCGATGGCGGCCTTCTCGCCCCACCCTCCCGACGGCGCCACCGAGCAGATCGGCCAGTCGCTCTTCGCCTTCGGCTCCGGCGGCGTCATGGGCACCGGCCTGGGGGAGGGCCGCTCCTGGCTGATCAAGTTCGCCGCGAAGAGCGACTTCATCCTCGGCTCGTTCGGTGAGGAGCTCGGCCTGGCGGGCATCATGGCGATCTTCCTGCTGTACGGGCTGCTGGTGCAGCGCGGTCTGCGCACCGCGGTCGCCGCCCGCGACCCGTTCGGCAAGCTGCTGGCGGTGGGCCTCTCGTCCGCCTTCGCGATCCAGGTCTTCGTGGTCGCCGGCGGCGTCACCGGCCTGATCCCGCTCACCGGCATGACCATGCCGTTCATGGCGCAGGGCGGCTCGTCGGTGGTCGCGAACTGGGCGCTGGTGGCGGTACTGCTCAAGATCAGCGACACTGCCCGGCGGCCCGCCCCCGAGCCGGCACCGAACCCGGACGCCGAAGCCACCCAGATAGTGCGGACCTGAGACCATGACCCACGTTGCGAGGAGGGGACCCATCGCATGAACAAGCCCATCCGGCGGGTGTCCGTCTTCTGCATGCTGCTCGTCCTGGCCCTGATGGCCCGCGCCAACTGGCTGCAGGGCGTCAAGGCGACGGCGCTCGCCAACGACAAGAACAACAAGCGCGTGGTGTTCGACCGATACGCGCACCCTCGGGGGAACATCTTCCTGGCCAACGGCCGGCCGATGACCAAGTCGACCTTCGTCAACGGCCTGCGCTTCAAGTACAAGCAGGACTGGACGGACGGCGAGATGTACG
This sequence comes from Streptacidiphilus sp. ASG 303, assembly GCF_020991365.1. GTDB lineage: Bacteria > Actinomycetota > Actinomycetes > Streptomycetales > Streptomycetaceae > Peterkaempfera. Next base: position 119,077 of record NZ_JAJLRA010000004.1, on the reverse strand, counting down.
CGCCGGTCACCGGCTACTCCTCGCAGACGGTCGGCAACAGCCAGATCGAGTCACTGGAGGACGACTTCCTCTCCGGCAACGACGACCGGCTCTTCTTCCGCAACACGCTGGACATGCTGACGGGCAAGCCCAAGCAGGGCGGCAGCGTCGTCACCACGATCGACCAGAAGGCGCAGAAGGCGGCGTACGAGGCGCTCAAGGGGAAGAAGGGCGCCGCGGTCGCCCTGGACCCGACCACCGGCGCCGTCCTGGCCCTGGTGAGCACGCCGTCCTACGACCCGGGCAAGTTCTCGGGCCAGGACACCTCGGCGTACACCAAGTACCTGGACGACCCGGACAAGCCCATGCTCAACCGGGCGCTCCGGGAGACCTACCCGCCCGGCTCGACCTTCAAGATCGTGACCGCCGCGGCGATGTTCGAGAACCACGTCTACAACAACCCGGACGACCGGACGAACACCCCGGCCCGCTACCTCCTGCCCAACACGCAGCAGGTGCTCCCGAACGAGTCCAAGTTCGAGCCGTGCACCAACGCGACCGTGCTGGTCGCGATGGAGTACTCCTGCAACACCGTCTTCGCCAAGATCGGCGACGAGGTGGGCAAGGACAAGCTCGCCGCGCAGGCCGAGAAGCTGGGCTTCAACAACCCCAAGGTCGACACCCCCGTCCGCGCCGCCGAGAGCGTCTTCCCCCGCGACTCCGACCGCCCCGGCACCGCGCTGGACGCCATCGGCCAGCACAACACCCGCGTCACCCCGCTCCAGATGGCCATGGTCGCCTCCGCCGTCGCCAACAACGGCTCGCTCATGCAGCCGTACATGGTCGACAAGGAGCAGGCCCCCGACCTGACCACCATCTCCCAGACCAAGCCGAAGGAGATGAGCCGCGCCTTCAGCCCGGAGACGGCCCAGAAGCTCCAGACGCTGATGCAGGGCGTGGTGGAGAGCCCGGGCGGCACCGGCAGGGCCGCGCAGATCCCCGGCGTCACGGTCGGCGGCAAGACCGGTACGGCCCAGCACGGAGAGAACAACAAGGACCTCCCCTACGCCTGGTTCATCTCCTACGCCAAGAGCGGCGACACCCCCAAGGTCGCCGTCGCCGTGGTCGTGGAGAGCAGCGAGGGCGACAACCGCGCCGGCATCGCCGGCGGCAAGCTCGCGGCGCCGGTGGCGAAGGCCGTCATGGAGGCCGTCCTCGGCAAGTGACCCATTCCTCACCCGGCCCCCGCAGGCCGCCCCGCCGGACCGCAGTGTCCCCGGGCCGACCTGCGGGGATCGCCGTTCCCGGGGGATGGGGACACCCGGTGGACGGCTGATACCGGTCTGGTATCGGGTGGTGCTGGAGGCGGGCTTGCGCTGCCGGGACCGGTAGCGTATCCGCAAGCAGCGGTCTGTCTGCGGGCCGGTTCCGTGCCCTACGGGCGCGGGGAGCCGGGCCGCGGGGCCCAACGTCACATCCTCATGCACCGGTGAGGGAGAGGGCTGGGAGCTATGGAAGAGCCGCGTCGCCTCGGCGGCCGGTACGAGCTGGGCGCCGTGCTGGGTCGCGGCGGCATGGCCGAGGTCTACCTCGGCCACGACATCCGGCTCGGCCGCACCGTCGCCGTGAAGACGCTGCGGGCCGACATGGCCCGTGACCCGTCGTTCCAGGCCCGGTTCCGCCGCGAGGCCCAGTCGGCAGCGTCCCTGAACCACCCGTCGATCGTCGCCGTGTACGACACCGGCGAGGACTACCTCGACGGGATCTCCATCCCGTACATCGTCATGGAGTACGTCGACGGCTCGACCCTGCGCGAGCTGCTGCACTCCGGGCGCCGGCTGCTGCCGGAGCGCGCCCTGGAGATGACCATCGGCATCCTCCAGGCGCTGGAGTACTCGCACCGCAACGGGATCGTCCACCGCGACATCAAGCCGGCGAACGTCATGCTGACGCGCAACGGCACCGTCAAGGTCATGGACTTCGGCATCGCCCGCGCCATGGGCGACCAGGGCATGACCATGACCCAGACCGCGGCGGTCATCGGCACGGCCCAGTACCTCTCGCCCGAGCAGGCCAAGGGCGAGCAGGTCGACGCACGCTCCGACCTGTACTCCACGGGCTGCCTGATCTACGAGCTGCTGGCGCTGCGGCCGCCCTTCGTGGGCGACTCGCCGGTCGCCGTGGCGTACCAGCACGTGCGGGAGGAGCCGCAGCCCCCCTCGGCCTTCGACCCGGAGGTGCGGCCCGAGGTCGACGCCATCGTGCTGAAGGCCCTCGCCAAGGACCGCGACTACCGCTACCAGAGCGCCGACGAGATGCGCGACGACATCGAGCGCTTCCTCGACGGCCTGCCCGTCGCGGCGGCCCAGCAGGTCGCCGCGTTCGGCATGGGCGGGTACGACGGCGGCTACGGCGGCGACCAGTACGGCGGCCAGGCCACCGCGGCCCTCCCCCAGCAGAACGGCAGCATGGCCGGCACCACGGTGCTCCCGCCGGTCGGCGGCCCGGGCGGCCCCGGGGACGACGGCGGCTACGGCGGCCGGGCCGGTGCCCGCCGCGGGCAGCAGCAGAAGAACAACACCTCGTGGATCGTGCTCGCCATCGCGGCGGTGCTCGTCCTGGTGGGCTCGTTCTTCATCGCCCAGGCGCTCTTCGGCGACAGCGGCGGGAAGAAGGCGGACCCCAAGGTGCCCAGCCTGATCGGCCAGTCGGTCGCCGAGGCCGAGAACACGCTGCGGAACGACGGCAACGGGTTCACGATCACCCAGGGCGAGAAGGTGCCCTGCGCCGAGGACATCGCCCCCAAGGGCAAGATCTGCACGCAGGACCAGGCGGTCGGCACCGCGCTCGCCAAGAACGGCAGCATCACCGTCCACGTCTCCACCGGGCCCGAGCAGGGCGAGGTCCCGGACCTCGGCGGCCTCACCCAGGAGCAGGCGCAGCAGAAGCTCCAGGACGAGGGCTTCCAGATCGGCAACGTGGACCAGCAGGAGACCGACAAGCAGAGCGAGCAGGGCACCGTCCTCAAGCAGCAGCCGGGCCCGGGCAGGAAGGCTCAGAAGAACTCCAAGGTCGACATCGTCGTCGGCAAGGCGCCGGAGCAGGTGACCATCCCCTCGGTCATCGGCCAGCCCTTCGACCAGGCCGCAGCGGCGCTGCAGGGGATGGGCGTCCAGGTCAAGCGCAACGACGTCGAGTCGGCGGACAAGCCCGCGGGCACGGTGCTGAACCAGAACCCCGGCGCCGGCTCGGTCCCCAAGAACTCCGTGGTCACCCTGGACGTGGCGAAGGCCCCGGCCACGGTGGCGATGCCCCCGGTCACCAACGGCACCCTGGGCCAGGCGATCCAGGCCCTGGAGGCGGCCGGGCTGACGAACTACCACGTCGACGGTCCCGGTGATCGCAACGGCATCGTGACGAACCAGAGCGTCCCCGTCGGCACCCAGATCCCCAAGAACCAGGAGATCGTGCTGACGGTCCAGCCGAGCAACCAGGGCGGCAACAACGGCGGTGGCGGCGGCAACCCCGGCGGCATCGGCGGGATCCTCGGGGGCAACACCGGCGGCGGCGGCTGATCCGGACCTGCGCGCGTCTGACGCGGGGGCTGTGGACGACTCGTCCACAGCCCCCGCGGCGTTCCCTCGGGTCCGCCGCCGCTCAGCGGTGGCGGCGGCAGCGGGCGCACCGGTCCGGCGTGGACCTACGGGACCAGAGCGTGCACAGGGTGTCCAGGCGGCTGCGGACCTCCCGCAGGGCGCTGTCCATGCGGGCGATGCGGCAGCTCATCGCACCGATGATCCGGGCGTGGGACCGCAGGTGCCGTTCCACGACCTGCTCGGCGGCCTGCTCGGCGGCCCGGCGGGCGGCCTCCGCGACGTACGCGTCCAGCGCCGACGAGGGCCGGGCGGGCTCGGCGAGGTCCAGCAGGTGGGTCCGCACCTGACGGGCGACCTCGCTGTCCCGCAGCAGCATCGCGACGTTGAGCACGGCCCGGCGGGGGAAGAGGGCGAGACCGCGTCCCGGCACGGAGCTAAGGTCCGTCGTGGACCCTAGGTATCGGCGCAGCTCAACGCCTTGCAGCATCTGGTAGCCGTTGCTGCGCAGCTCCTCGCGGTGACGCTTCACGATGCTCTTCACCGCCTCCTCGCCCACCTCGAAGTAGTCGGCGACGAGGCGGGTCGTGAGGTGGACGCCGTCGGGCAGGAGACGGAGGGCCTTGACCCGGTCGAGGGCTTGGGTCCATCCGGTGAGGCTGTCGCGCATGGTGCGCGACTCCAGGATCACGGCTTGCCGGTTGACGGGTCGCGGGTGCATCGGTCCCCCTCGAGGTGGTCCGGGTCGGTGGTCGGGCCGGGGTTCGGCCGGTGTCCGGCGGTCAGCGGTAGGCCAGGACGAAGCGGGTGCGGCGGAGCCGGTTGCCGCCGGCGGGGGCGAGCAGGCTGCGGACGCGGGCGGCGCCCTCGGCGGCGATCTGGGCGGCGGGCCGGTCCGGGCCGGGCGCAACGGCGGGCGCGGCGTGCGGGGGTGCGGCGCAGGGGCGGCAGAGGCCGGGGCGGGGGACGGGAACGCCGCACTCGGCGCACTCGTGGCGGACGGGCGGTGGCGGGGCGTCCACCGGCGGCGGGGGCAGTTTGCGCTCCAGCCGGGACCTCACCAGGGCGGCGGCGGAGTGGACCACGGCGGGCAGGCCGGGCAGCAGTGCCAGGCGCAGGTCGCCGAGGGTGGCGCCGCGCTCCAGCCACAGGGCGGCCAGCGGTGCCAGCCGCAGGACCTCCGCGACGCCGAGGCGCAGGCGGGGTTCGTCCTCGACGGCCCGGAGCAGCATCCGGGCGGCCCTGGCGGCGGGCGGGACCTCCTCCGGGCCGGTGCCGGTCGCGAGGGCGACGCCGGGGACGTCGGGAGCGTCCGCGTCGGTGGCGCCCGCATCGGTGGCGGCCTCCGGAGCGGCGACCGGGCTGATGGCCGTACCGGCGGACTCCGGAGGGGCCGCCGCGCCCGCCGGTGGCACCACGGCCGGCGCGGTCGTGGCCGGCGGCGCGGCCGGCGGTCGGGGAGGGAGGGTCTTCTTCCCATCTCCGGTGTGGTCCCCCTTGGGGGAAGTGCCGACCGCCCGGCCCGCCGCCGACCCGACTGCCGGGATCCGGCGGGTCGGGGACGCCGGGCGGGCCGCACGCGCCGCCCTCCCGGCGGGACCGCCGCCCACCCGGCCGGCTCCGGGCGACCCGGGGCCGGGCGCACCGCTGCCGCCGCCGGAGCCGTCCCCACCGCCGTCCCCGGTGCCGTCGGCGGCGGCCCAGGCGGCGGCGATGGCGCCGGGTTCGTGCAGGGGCACGCTGGAGACGAGGGTGTCGGTGGCCCAGGTGCCGGTGCGAGGGTCCTGGCGGCGGCGGACGTGGAGGAAGCCCTCGTCGATGAGCTGGCGGCGCGCGGTGGCGACGGCGCTGCGGCCCTCGGGGATGCGGGAGGCGAGGGTCTGGAAGGTCTCGCGGGTGCCCGGGGGCAGCGAGAGGGCCATCAGGAGCAGCTTGGTGGCCGTCCCGTTGAGGCGCGGGTGCCGGACGATGTCGTGGGGGGCCTGAAGATAGCGGGCAGGCCGGATAAAGTGGAGGTGCATCGGAGGTGTTTCTCCTGGTGCCGGGCCCCGGGGTGTTGGCGCACCGCCGGGGTCATCCCTGTCTTCGACTGTGGGGTACTTCTCGAACTCCCCAACGGTCGTTCCGGGCTCCGGGTCACGTCTCCGGCGCAGCGCACGGTCGCCCGCGGGGGGCGTGTGTCCGCGCCCGCGCGCCGATCGCGAGAGGCTGACGGCCGCTCAGCGCAGCTCGGCGGGCGGGGTGCGCCGGGCGTCGACGGGCACGGTGCGCACCAGGCTCCCCCAGACGGCCATGCGGTAGCGCGAGGTGTAGACCGGCGTGCAGGTGGTGAGCGTGATGTACCGGCCGGGCCGGGTGAAGCCGGACTCCTTCGGCACGGGTGCGATCACGCCGGTGTCCTCCTTGGAGGTCTGCGGCAGGACCGCGTCGACGCGGTAGACGTACCAGGTGTCGGAGGTCTCCACGACCACCGGGTCGCCCTTGTGCAGCCGGTCGAGGTTGTGGAACTTGGCGCCGTGGCCGTCGCGGTGGGCGGCGAGCGCGAAGTTGCCGGTCCGCTCCCACGGCATCGCCGCGGCGTAGGGCCTGCGGTACACGCCGGCCACGCCCTGGTTCAGGATCTCGGTCCCGGTGCCCATCCGGATCAGCACGGTGGAGTCCGCGCCCAGCGCGGGGACGTGCAGGAAGCCCACCGGGTCGCCGACGGCGAAGGAGCGCGGGTGGCGGGGGGCGGTGTCGCCGGTGGCGGGCCGGTGGGTCCACTGGTCGCGCAGGCGGTGCGCCAGGGAGTCGGCCTGACGGTCCGCCAGGACGTTGGTCCACCACAGCGAGTACGCCACGAAGAGGCCGAGCAGCACGCCGAAGGTGATGAGGAGTTCGCCGAGGACCGACACCGCCGACGCGACCCGGCCGCCGCGGCCGGGTCCGCCCCGGTCCCCCTGCCGCCCGCCCCGCCGCCCGCGCTCCTGCGCGTACCCCTGCCGCCGTCCCGCCACTGCCCCTCCGCGCGTCCGGGAGCTACGAGCCCACCAGGGCGTCAGGCTTGCCCTTGCTTCTCGGCCGCTCCTCGACCATCTTGCCCCAGACGATCAGGCGGTAGGTGGACGTGAACTCGGGTGTGCAGGTCGTCAGCGTGATGTACCTCCCCGGACGGGTGAATCCGGAGCCGACCGGAACCGGCTGGATGACGCTGACGTTGGAGGGCGGGGTCTGCGGCAGGGCGCTGGTGATCGCGTAGACGTAGTAGGTGCGGGCGGTCTCGACCACGACCTTGTCGCCGACGGCCAGGCGGTTGATGTAGCGGAACGGTTCGCCGTGGGTGTTGCGGTGGGCGGCGAGCGCGAAGTTGCCGGCCTTCGCCCACGGCATCGCGGACTTCAGCGCCCCCGTGTAGTGCCCGACCATGCCCTTGTCGAGGACCGCGTGCTTGTCGGTGCCCTCGGCGATGGGGGCCTTCACGTCGAGCTTGGGGATCCAGAGGATGGCGAAGCCCTGACCCGGGGCGAAGGCGCCCGGGTCGCGCGGGTCGTCGGGGTCCCGGGAGCCGCCGGGCGGGCCGGCCGCCCACTGCTTCTCCAGGCTGTCGGCGGCGCCGTTCGCGGCCTCGTGGGCGCGGACGTTGGTCCACCACAGCTGGTACGAGACGAAGAGCAGCAGCAGGACGCCGAGGGTGACGCAGAGCTCGCCGACGGCGCGGACGACCTTGACGCCCAGCGGTTCGCGGCCCCGGGCGGCGCCCGGTCGGCGCCCGGCCCCGCCCGCGGCGGGTCCGCCCGTGGGCGGGGCTGCGGCCCGGCCGCCCCGGCCGCGGGACTGCGCCCGGGCCGCCCGGCGGCGCTCGGCGCGGCCGCCCGTGGGCGGGGCGGCGGACGGACCGGGGGACGGCGGGACCGGGGGCAGCCGCAGCTGCAGGGTGTCGTCGGGCCCGCCCTCCGGCAGAGGACCGGTCCGCGGCGCACCGGGCTGCGACGCGTCGGCCCGGGGTGCGTCGGCCCGGGGTGCGTCGGCACGGGGCGCGTCGGCACGGGGCGCGTCGGCCCGGTGGGGGCCGGTCGGCGCGGCGGCGGGCAGCCGCAGCTGCACGGTGTCGTCGGGTCGGGCCGGTGCGCCCCCGGGAGGCTCGGGGAGGGTGCGCAGGCGGACGGTGTCGTCCGCGCGCGTCCCCTCCCGGGGCGGCGCCTCCCCGGGCCCCTGGTGGGCCTCCCGGCGCTCCGGCCGGACCGCGGTCATGTCGGTCAGCCCCGGCCGATCACCGGCGCCAGCCCGGCGGAGCGGGCGACCGCCTCCGCGTCGCCGCACTGCGCCAGCCAGTTGGCGAGCATGCGGTGCCCGTGCTCGGTGAGCACCGACTCCGGGTGGAACTGGACGCCCTCCACCGGGGCGTCGCGGTGGCGCAGGCCCATGATGACGCCGCTCTCCGTCCAGGAGGTGGGCTCCAGCACGTCGGGCACGGTGTCCTGCTCGACGGCGAGCGAGTGGTAGCGGGTGGCGGTGAACGGCGAGGGCAGCCCGGCGAAGACCCCGGCGCCCTCGTGCAGCACCTGCGAGGTCTTGCCGTGCAGCAGCTCGGGCGCGCGGCCGACGACGGCGCCGTAGGCGACCGCGATGGACTGCAGGCCGAGGCAGACGCCGAAGACGGGCAGGCCGGCGGCGGCGCAGTGGTGCACCATGTCGATGCAGACGCCGGCCTCCTCGGGCGTGCCGGGCCCCGGGGAGAGCAGCACGCCGTCGAAGCCCCGGTCGCCGTCGCGGGGGACTGCGTGGTCGACCGTCACCTCGTCGTTGCGGACCACCTCGCAGGTGGCGCCGAGCTGGTAGAGGTACTGGACCAGGTTGAAGACGAAGCTGTCGTAGTTGTCGACGACGAGGATCCGCGCGGTCATGCCTGTGCTGCTCCGGGGGTCGGGACGCGGTGGGGGACGGTTCCGGTGACGGCCGAGGGGGCGGCCGCGCCGTTGAGGTCCGTCCCGCCGCCGCGCGGGGCGGGGCTGGGGCTGCCACCGGGTTGTACGGCGGAGGAGCCGCCGTCGTTCACGGTGACGTCGCCGAAGGGGAGCAGCGGTTCCGCCCAGGGGAAGACGTACTGGAAGAGGAGGTAGACGACGCCGAGCAGCATGAGTGCCGCGAGAAGCGCCCTGACCGGGACGTTGCCCGGCAGCCGCCGCCAGATCCAGCCGTACATGGCGCTCCTTCCCGCTCCCTGGGGGCAAGCCTACGGGCAGGAGCGGCGGCCCGGGGGCGGAGTGGGCCCACGGGGCCGGGTGTCCGGGACCGGCCCGGCGGGGAGCCCGCGGGGGCGCCTGCGGGGCCCGGACCGGGGCCGGACCGGGGCCGGCTACGGGACGGCGCGGGCGTACCTGAGGTCGACGGTGCCGTTGTAGCCGGGGAGGGTCATGGACCGGTTCTGGTCGACCTTCCAGCCGAGGCCGTAGGCGTTGACGTACTGGAGGTAGTTGCTGATGTACGGGTCGGCGTCGACGGCAGCCCGCAGGGCGGTGGTGTCGCCGACGGCGCGCACCACGTAGGGCGGGGAGTAGACGCGGCCCTGCAGGATGAGCGTGTTGCCCACGCAGCGGACCGCGCTGGTGGCGATCAGCCGCTGGTCCATGACCTGCACGCCCTTGGCGCCGCCGCGCCAGAGGGCGTTGACGACGGCCTGGATGTCCTGCTGGTGGATGACGAGGTCGTTGGGGCCGGGCTCGGGGACGCCGGGGATGCGGGCGGTGGCGCCCGGCGGGGCGTCGTTGAGGGTGACGGCGAGGCCGGGGCCCTTCAGCGGGTCGAGGCCCGCGGCTCGCTCCAGGGCGGCGAGGCGACGGACGTCGGCCGGGTCCTGGCCCTGCTGCTCGGCGAGGCCGTCGACCTGCTGCTGGAGGGCGGCGACCTGGTGCTGGGTCTGCTGGTTCTGGCCGCTCTTCTCCCTTATGACGTCGGTGAGACGCAGCAGGGAGTCGTCGGTGCGCAGGTTGGTGCCGCGGGCGGTGAGGGCGCTGACGCAGAAGAGGAGTCCGGCGAGGGCGAAGACGGCGCAGGTGAGGACACGTCCGACAATCCGGGCGGCGGGGCCGCGGCGGGTGGACGGGAGCGGGGGAATCCCGGATTCTGGCACCGTACCCTTGTCTCCTTCCGACCCTGCGAGCCACTACGCTAACGGACGCCGGTGGCGTGCGGGACTGCATGGGACCGCGTTCCGCAGCTCCGGCTGCCGTCAGCATCCCGCGCGGTCGTGCAGCGCATCGACAGGAGAGTCCCTCGTGCCGAAGTCTCGTCTCCGCAAGAAGTCCGACTACACCCCGCCGCCCACAGGTGCCGCGACGGTCAAGCTGGATTCCGGCCGGGGCTGGGTCGCGCCGCTGATGCTGGCGCTCTTCCTGGTGGGCCTGGCCTGGATCGTCGTCTACTACGTGACGAGTGCGAAGTGGCCCGTGGAGGCCTGGCACAATTGGAACATCCTGGTGGGCTTCGGTTTCATCGCGGCGGGATTCGGCGTCTCCACCCAGTGGAAGTGAGACGCCCCCTCTCCCCCGTGAACCGGTGAACGGCGGCCGCAGTTCCTGCGGCCGCCGTTCCGTGTCCGTTCCGCGTGCGCCGCGCGCCCTTTCGGCCGCGTCCCGTCGCGTTCCGGGGATTGCGGCCCGGGCTTGTCCACACCGTTATCCACATGGGGAAAAGGTCTGACTTTCTGTGGATAACTTGACAGTCCATACTTCCCCCGTCCGGTCGATTGACCATGAACACGCAGGTGGACGCGGGTAGAGCCGGTTCTGTGGATAACGAGGGTGAATCTGTGCACCCTCACCCGTTGATGAGCGCCGTCCCCAGCACGACCAGTCCCAGCGCCACCAGGACCATCGCGGCCACCGAGACGGCCTGCGCCGTGGTGCGGCCCGAGGCGGGCCCGCGCATCATCCCCGCCCCCATCACGGCGCCGGCGACCAGGCCGCCCACATGGGCGCGCCAGTCGATGCCGGACATGGAGAACGTCAGCACCAGGTTGACCGCCACCAGGGCCACGATCGGGCCCAGGGAGTAGCCGCTCACCCGGTGCAGCACCACCGTGGCGCCGAGCAGTCCGAAGATCGCCCCGGACGCGCCCAGCGAACTCCCGTCGGCCCCCGCGACCGCGAAGGAGAGGGCGCTGCCGACCAGGCCGGACACCACGTAGAGCACGACGAACCGCAGCCGCCCGAGGGCCTGCTCCAGCTGGGGGCCGATCCACCATAGCGACAGCATGTTGAGCCCGATGTGCCACCAGTTCCAGTGCAGGAAGACGGCGGTCACCAGCCGGTACCACTGGTCCGGTCCGTAGGCCACGCCCACGCCCCGGACGGGGTCCCTGCCGACCAGGACCAGCTGCTCCAGCAGGGAGGGGCCGACCAGCTGCACCAGCAGGTAGACGGCCACGTTGATGCCGATCAGCACCTTGGTGACCAGCGCCGGGTCCCCGGCCAGGCGCCCGCCGTAGCGCGTCCGTGCCTCGCGCACCCCCTGGTTGCCCTCGCGCACGCAGTCCCGGCACTGGAAGCCCACCGAGGCCCCGACCATGCAGAGCGGGCAGACCGGCCGGCCGCAGCGCGTGCAGGTGACCCCGGTCTCGTGGTCCGGGTGCCGGTGGCAGCGGAGCAGTCCCGGCGTCTGGGGCGGCGCCGCAGGCTGCGGGGGCGCCGCGGGCCGGGGCGGCGCGGCGGAGTGCGGGGCCGGACCGGGCGGGTGCGGCGGGACTCCGGGGCGGGGCGGCCGGCCCTGCGGCCGGGCCTCGGGAGTGCGGCCTTCGTCGGGGAGCATCGCGGGCTTCCTCCTCAGTGGTACCGCCTCCATGGTGCCGCCTCCATGGTGCCGCCTCCATGGTGCCGGTCCGGAGGGCGGCCCGCCCGTGGGACACCGGGCCCCGGCGGGATCCCGCCGGGGCCCGGTGCGCGTAGCGCGTGCTCAGCGGCGGGTGATCTTCACGGACTCGATCACCACGTCCTCCAGCGGGCGGTCGCCCGGACGGGTCGGCACGGTGGCGATCGTGTCGACGACCTTCCGGCTCTCCTCGTCCGCGACCTCGCCGAAGATGGTGTGCTTGCGGGTCAGCCAGGTGGTCGGGGCCACCGTCACGAAGAACTGGGACCCGTTGGTGCCCGGACCGGCGTTCGCCATGGCGAGCAGGTAGGGGCGGTCGAAGGAGAGCTCCGGGTGGAACTCGTCGGCGAAGCGGTAGCCCGGGCCGCCCGTGCCGGTGCCCAGCGGGTCACCGCCCTGGATCATGAAGCCCGAGATGACCCGGTGGAACACCGTGCCGTCGTACAGGGGGGACTTGGACTCCTGCCCGGTGCGCGGGTCGGTCCACGTGCGGGTTCCCTCGGCCAGCTCGACGAAGTTCGCCACCGTCTTGGGGGCGTGGTTCGGGAAGAGCTTGATCACGATGTCGCCGCGGTTGGTCTTCAGGGTGGCGAACAGTTCCTCGGCCACGATGTGCCTTCCTACGTACGTCACTGACAGAGGAATCCTCGCACGTCCGATGGCCCCGGGTGGCGCGCGCCCGGCCCCGGGCCCCCGGCGTCCCGCACCCGCCGCACCCGCCGCGCCCCGGACTCGGCGCATACGGACCATTCCGGCATGCCGAGGGCCCCCTCCGGGGGGATGCTCGCGGAGGGGCCCGCCGCAGGCATGATCCAGGGGGTTGGTGGACAGGCGCCGGGTGGAGAACACGGAGGAGGAGGATCTCGTGACCCGCTTGGACGCAGCGCGTGATGCTGCCGGAAGGACCCGGGACACCCTGGCGCCGTACGCGGCGACCGCCAAGGACACCGCTGCGCACTACGCGGAAGAGGCCCGCCAGCGGCTGGCCCCCCGGATCGAGGCGCTCGCGCCCAAGGTGGAGGCCGCGGCGGCACAGGCCGCGGCCCAGGCCCGCGACGCAGCGGTGTCCACGTACGTGCAGCACGTGGCGCCGCGCGTGGAGCAGGCCCGGGCCGGGGTGCCGCCGCAGCTGGAGGACGCCGCCGTGCGCGCGGGCCGGATGACCCGGGAGACCGCCGCCACCGCCCGGGACGCGGCCGTGGCCGCGGGCCGCCAGGCCCGGGCGACCGCCGTGCCCGCCGTCGCCGGAGTCGTCGGGGAGGCCAGGATCGCGGCCGCCCCGGTGGCCCGCGAGGCGCAGACCCGGGGCGCCGCGGCCCTCGCCGCACTGCGCGGCCAGGTGACGGCCGCCGAGATCGAGAAGCTGGCCCGGAAGCACGCCCGCCGCGAGCGGCGCGGGCGCGCCGTGCGGCGGCTGTTCCTCCTCGGCCTGCTGGCGGGCGGCGGCGTCGCGGCCTGGAAGTGGTGGCGGCGGCAGAACAGCCCCGAGTGGCTGGTCGAGCCCCCGCTGGAGGCGGAGGTGTCCGGCGACGGGGCCCTCGCCGCCGACCAGGTCCGGGCGGTCTCGCCGACCGGAAAGGCGGCCGCGGAGGCCGCCACGCGGGACAACATCGCCGAGGCGGCCGCCCGCGGCGACGCCCTCGACGGGGCCGCGCCGCTGGACCCGGAGGTGCAGGCCAAGGAGGACGAGAGCAGGGACGGGCACCCGGGGTCCTGACCGGACACGCCCCGGAGGGGCGGTGGTGCGAGCGGGGCGCGGGGCCCCCCCCAACCGCGGGGCCCCGCCCCCCGGGCCCGCCGGCCCCGGGGGCCCCCCCCGGCCCCCCGGGTGCCGGGCCCCCCCCCCCCGGGGGGGGGTGTTGGGCGGTGGGGGGCTGCCCCCCCCCCACCGGGCGGCCCCCCCCCCCCGCGGCACGTCCGGACCGGCGGGACCGCCCGGGCCGCCGTGTTCCCGGTCGGCGGCGGCACGGTCGGCGGCAGACCGATCGGCGGCGGCCCGGACAGGCGGTGCCCCGGACCACCGCCTGCGCGAACCGCCGCGTACCGCTGCCGTGCACCGCCGCCGTGCACCGCCGCTGCAGTGCCGGGCGACGGCACGGTGCCGGGCGTGCCGTACGCGCGTGGCGGCGGCCCTTCGGGCCGCCCCGGGGGGACCGCCGGGTCCCGCCCCCGCCGGCGGGTGCGGATCCCGTGCCGGCAGGTCCGTCAGCAGGCGGCAGCCCCGGCCTTCGCCGGTTCCTGCCCCGCGGCGGCCCGGGCCGCGATGTTGCGCGCCATCCCGCCGAAGACCACCGCGTGGAACGGCGCGACCGACCACCAGTAGGCGTGCCCCGCCAGCCCGTGGGGGTGGAACAGCGCCCGCTGCCGGTAGCGGGAGCCCTGCTCGCCGTCGGGCTCGGACGACAGTTCCAGCCACGCCAGCCCCGGCAGCCGCATCTCGGCCCGCAGCCGCAGCAGCCGGCCCTGCTGCACCTCCTCCACCCGCCAGAAGTCCAGCGAGTCGCCGACCCGCAGCCGCTGCGGGTCGCGGCGCCCCCGGCGCAGCCCCACCCCGCCGACCAGCCGGTCCATCCACCCCCGCACGGCCCAGGCCAGCGGGAAGGAGTACCAGCCGTTCTCGCCGCCGATGCCCTCGATGACCCGCCACAGGGCCTCGGGCGGCACGTCCACCCGCAGCTCCCGCTCGTCCCGGTAGAGGCTGCCGCCGGCCCAGTCCGGGTCGGTGGGCAGCGGGTCGCTGGGGGCGCCCGGCACCGACGCGGACGACCAGCGGGTGGCGACGTCGGCCTCCCGGATCCGCTTCAGCGCGAGCTCGACCGCCCGGTCGAAGCCGACCGGGCCGCCCGGCGGGTCCGGCACGTACCGGGTGATGTCGTGCTCGGTGCAGACCACCTCGTGGCGCAGGGACTCCACCAGCGGCCGGGCGATCGAGTTCGGCACGGGCGTGACCAGGCCGACCCAGTGGCTCGACAGCCGGGGGGTGAGCACCGGCACCGGCAGGATCACCCGGCTGCGCAGATGCGCGGCGGCCGCGTACCGCTGCATCATCTCCCGGTACGTCAGCACCTCCGGGCCGCCGATGTCGAAGGTGCGGTTCACCTCCGGCGGCAGCGTCGCGGCGCCCACCAGCAGGCGCAGCACGTCGCGCACCGCGATCGGCTGGATGCGGGTGTTCACCCAGCTCGGGGTGACCATGACGGGGAGCCGCTCGGTGAGGTACCGCAGCATCTCGAAGGAGGCGGAGCCCGAGCCCAGGATCACCGCGGCGCGCAGCACGGCGGTGGGCACGCCGGAGTCGAGCAGGATCCGGCCCACCTCGGCGCGGGAGCGCAGGTGCGGGGAGAGCTCCTCCTCGGGGACCCCGGACGGGGCGAGGCCGCCGAGGTAGACGATCCGCCGCACCCCGGCCTCGCGGGCCGCGTCGGCGAAGGCCCGGGCGGCTCGGCGGTCGGTCTCCTCGAAGGAGCTGCCGGTGCCCAGGGCGTGCACGAGGTAGTAGGCGACGTCCATGCCCTCCAGGGCGGAGCGCAGCGACTCCGGGTCGGTGACGTCGCCCCTGACGGCCTCAGCCCGGCCGGCCCAGGGCTGGTCGCGGAGCTTGGAGGGGGTGCGGGCCAGGCAGCGCACCCGGTGGCCGGCGGAGAGCAGTTCGGGCACCAGTCGGCCGCCGATGTAGCCGGTGGCGCCGGTGACCAGGCAGTTCAGCTGCGGGCTGTGGTCCATGGAGGGCTGCTACCCCGGCGGCGGCCCCGACGATCCCGGCCTCCCCCTTCCGTGCCGCACCGCGCCGTACCCCGCCCCGCCGCGTCGCACCACGCCGTACCCCGCCCCGTCGCGTCGCACCCCGCCGCGCCGCGCGCGGACCGGTGCCGGCGACGGCCGGTACCGGCAGCGGTCGGTGGCCGGCGCCCGGGGGGACGCTCAGGCCGGGTGGAGCTCGATCACGGTGATGTCCGGCGGCGCGCCGACCCGGACCGGCGGACCCCACGCGCCCGCCCCCCGCGAGACGTACAGCTGGGTGTCCGGGCGGCCGCCGCCGCCCGGCATGCGGGCGAGGCCCGCGACGACGGGCTGCTGGAGCCGCACCGCCAGGTCGAAGGGGGCGAGCTGCCCGCCGTGCGTGTGGCCGGAGAGCTGGAGGTCCACGCCGTGCCGCACGGCCTCGTGCACCTGCACCGGCTGGTGGGCCAGCAGGACCACCGCCCGGGAGGGGTCGCGGTCGCGCAGTGCGGCGTCGAAGTCCGGTCCGTCGTGGTGGGAGGCGCCGGTGACGTCGTTGACGCCCGCGAGGTCGAAGGCGGCAGCGCCGCGGGCGATCTCCAGGTGCTCGTTGCGGAGGGTCCGGACCCCGAAGCCGGCCAGTTCCTCGATCCAGGCGTCCGCACCGGAGAGGTAGTCGTGGTTGCCGGTGACGAAGAAGGCGCCGTGCCGGGGCGTCAGCCGCGCCAGGGGCTCGGCGGCCGGGCCCAGTTCGGCGGCGGAGCCGTCGGCCAGGTCGCCCACCACGGCCACCACGTCGGGCGAGGTGGCGTTGACCAGGCGGACGATCCGCTCGGTGTGGGAGCGGCCGAGGATCGGGCCGAGGTGGATGTCGCTCGCCATGGTGATGCGGAAGCCCGCCAGCCGCGGATCCAGGCGTTTCAGGCCGATGCGGACCACCTTCACGTCGGGTGCGCCCAGCCCCCGGTACAGCCCGTGGCCGACCGTGGCGGCGGCCGCCGCACCGGCGGCGAGCGCGGCGCCGCGGGCGATCAGCAGGCGGCGGCCCACCGGCGCGGGGGCCGGGGCCTCCCGGGTGCCCTGGCCGTCCCCGGCGGCCCGGGGGCCCGCGGCGTCCGCCGGCGGGGCACCCCCGGCCGCGCCAGCCGCCACGGCCGGCCCGGCCGACGGACCGCCCGCCACGGCCGGTACCGGCACCCGCTCCTCCTGCGGGTCGGCGGCCGCGGGCCGGGAGCGGCCCGCCGTCCTCATCAGGACCAGGCGGGGCAGCTCCAGGACGGCCAGGGCCAGCACCAGGTAGAAGAGCAGCGCCATCCACAGGAAGCCGGGCCAGGCCAGCCAGGCGGAGCGCAGCGGCCCGAGGAGGCGGGTGCCGGCGAGCGTGGCCGGGACCAGGAGTGTCAGCACCGCCGCCGCGACCGCGCCGGCGCGCCGCAGCGGGCGTGAGGCGGTCACGTCGCGCACCAGACGCCGCCACAGGTACACATGGGCGGCGCCGAGCACCGCCACCACGACCAGGAGGAGCAGGAGGAGCAGGACGACCGACCCGGCCACGGGGCCCCCTTCGGATACGGCCGAGCCCCGGTCTGCACGGTGCAGACCGGGGCTCGGTGGCGCTGTGGAGCCTAGGGGAGTCGAACCCCTGACATCCGCCATGCAAAGACGGCGCTCTACCAACTGAGCTAAGGCCCCTCGGCGGTCCCGCGGGATCCGCCGCGCACCAGGGTACCCGGTCCGCGGCCCAAACTTGAGCAGGTGTCCGGCCCGGTCTCCCGGAGCGGCGGACGGGCCGCACCGGGGGTGCCCCGGGCGGGCGTTGTTTCACGTGAAACAGCGGCCTCGGGGACGACGCGGACCCGCCCCGCGCAGAGACGGCGAGACCCCGGCCGCAGGGGCCGGGGTCGTCCGGTGTCTGTGGGGGTGCCGCTTCTCAGCGGGCGCCCGCGCCGGCCGGGACCGGGTCGGTGGCCTCGGTCCACAGGTCCTGCTCGGCGCGGTCCGCCTGGACCTGGCGGTACACGAAGTAACCGCCGACTGCGGCCAGGGCGATCAGGAGGAGCTTCTTCACCGCGCGACCTCGTCCTTCTTAGCGTGTGGGGCTCCGCCGGGCCGACCCGGCCGTCCATGGGTCCGGCCGGTCCTGCGGGGTCCGCGTGTGTGCGAGTGCGTAAACGGGCGGCCGTGGTGGCAACCGCCGTGCGGCCGATGATACACACCCGTCTCCTGGCGGCCCCCGACCGCCGACCCGCCGTCAGCAGCACGCGTCAGCCGCCGCCGTCACGCACGCGGGCCTTCCTCCGCCGACGGCGCGGGCGGACGGCGTCCCACCCCTCCAGGGCGGCGGTCACCGCCATGGCCAGGAGGACCGCGGCCGACGCGACCCTCACGAAACCGTGGCCCACCACCACGCGGTGGCCGAACCAGAGGACGCCCGACAGCAGCATGAACACCCTGCCGAGCCGGCGCAGCGCACTGAGCACCCGGACCCCCGCCCGTGTCGCGGCAGCGGCCGGGCGGTCGCGCCGGCCGCACATGCCGAAGGGCCCCGGGAAACCTCCCGAGGCCCTTCACGCGGTGGGGCTAACAGGACTTGAACCTGTGGCCTCTTCCTTATCAGGGAAGCGCTCTAACCGTCTGAGCTATAGCCCCGCGCTGCACTGAAAGATTAGCGGATCGAGGGCCGAACGCCCAAATCCGTATCCCCGCGTGCCGCACGACCCCACCATCGCAAAGTGCCGACCTTCCCCTCCGGCCCGCCACGGCCCCCGACGCGGCCCCCGACGCACCGCGGGCCCGGACCGGCGGGTGCCGGTCCGGGCCCGCGGCGGGGGCCGGGCAGGAGGTCACTCCTCCTCGGCGAGGGTGACCTCCACACCGCCGGTGAAGTCGGCGACGGTGTTGTAGATGAAGGCGCCCAGCGTGGCGAGGGCCGTCAGCAGGACCACGTCCACGACCGCGATGATCGTGCTGAACATGAAGGTCTTGCCGAAGCTCAGGAACGACTGCAGGTCGAAGCCCTGGCTGCTGTCGGAGCCGGTCACGTCCTTGAGGGTGCCGCCGACGGAGTCGAAGACGCCGATGCCGTCGAGCACCATCCAGAGCACGCAGGACGCGACGATGGTGACGACGCCCAGGGCGATGGAGAGCAGGAAGCTGACCTTCATCACCGACCAGGGGTCCACCTTGGTCACCCGCAGCCGGGCCTTGCGGGTGCGGGCCGAGGCCGGGCCCGCGGCCGCGGCGGACCGGCGGGGGGCGGCCGTCCCGCCGGTGCGGGTGCCCCGGGGCGGGGTGCGCTGCCCCTTGGTGTACGTGGTGGGCTGCGAGTAGCCCGTCGCGGCGTTCCCCGCCGCCGGGGCGGACGCCGCCGCGGCGCCGCCGGAGGGGGGCGTCTGCGGGGGCTGGGGAGGATAGCCGTAGCCGCCGGCGGCGCCCTGTCCCGGCGCGGGGGCAGGGCCGCCCGGCCGGGCGTCGGCCACCGGGGGCATCAGCGAGGTCGAGGCCGCCGGCTGCTCACCGGACGGACGGCGCGCTCCGCCGGGCGCCTGGTGTCCGCCCTGGCTCCCGGCCTGTGCGGACCCCTTGCGGCCCCCGGCGGCTCCGCCGCCCGCAGCGCCCGTGGCTCCACTCACCCTGGTCCTCCCGCAGTTCCCTCCAGGCCGGCTGTCTCCGCCCTGGTCGGTCCAGATGGTCCCACCGCCGGGCGGGGCGCCCGACGGCGGTCAGCCGACCGGCCGGACGGCGTCCGCGGCGGGTGCCGCGGTGCCGTCCGGCCGTGCCGGCTGGGAGTCGAGGTTCAGGACGGGTCGGTGGTGCCGTCCGCCGTCGTCTCGTCTCCGCTGCTGTCTCCCCCGTTGTCGACTGCCCCGTTTCCGGTCCCGTCAGCCTCCGGCGTGACGCCGTCGGCCGGAACGGTGCCGTCCGCGGTCTCGTCCTGGTCCTCCTCCTCGGCCTCCGCGTTGCGGGCGATGCCCACGACGGCGTCGCGCTTTCCGAGGTTGATCAGTTGGACGCCCATGGTGTCACGTCCGGTTTCACGGACGCCCGAGACCCGTGTGCGGATCACTCCGCCCGACAGCGTGATGGCGAGGATCTCGTCGGTCTCCTCGACCACCAGCGCGCCGACCAGCGTGCCGCGGTCCTCGACGGTCTTGGCCGCCTTGATGCCGAGACCGCCGCGGCCCTGGACGCGGTACTCGTCCACGCGGGTCCGCTTGGCGTAGCCGCCGTCCGTGGCCGTGAACACGAAGGTACCGGGGCGGACGACGTTCAGCGACAGGAGTTCGTCCCCGTCGCGGAAGGACATGCCCTTGACGCCCGAGGTGGCGCGGCTCATCGGCCGCAGCGCCTCGTCCGTCGCGGTGAACCGGATGGCCTGCGCCTTCCTGCTGACCAGCAGCAGGTCGTCGTCGGCCGACACCAGCTCGGCGCCGATCAGCTCGTCGTCGCGGCCGGCCTCGTCGGTGCGGAGGTTGATCGCGATCAGGCCGCCGGAGCGGGGCGAGTCGTAGTCCTTCAGCGGGGTCTTCTTGACCAGGCCCTCACGGGTGGCGAGGACGAGGTAGGGGGCCGCCTCGTAGGTGCGGACCGCCATCACCTGGGCGATGTGCTCGTCCGGCTGGAAGGCCAGCAGGTTCGCCACGTGCTGGCCGCGGGCGTCGCGGCCGGCGTCGGGGAGCTCGTAGCCCTTGGCCCGGTAGACCCGGCCCTTGTTGGTGAAGAAGAGGATCCAGTTGTGGGTCGTCGTCACGAAGAAGTGGTCGACGATGTCGTCCTGCTTGAGCTGGGCGCCGCGCACGCCCTTGCCGCCGCGCTTCTGCGAGCGGTACAGGTCGGTGCGGGTGCGCTTGACGTAGCCGCCGCGGGTGATGGTGACGACGATGTCCTCCTCGGCGATGAGGTCCTCGATGGACATGTCGCCGTCGAAGGGGATCAGCTGGCTGCGCCGGTCGTCGCCGTACTTCTCGACGATCGCGGCGAGCTCGGCGGAGACGATGCCGCGCTGCCGGACCGGGGAGGCCAGGATCTCGTTGTACTCGCCGATGCGGGCCATCAGCTCGTCGTACTCGGCCGTGATCCGCTGGTGCTCCAGCGCGGCGAGGCGGCGCAGCTGCATCTCCAGGATGGCGTTCGCCTGGATTTCGTCGATCTCCAGCAGCCGCATGAGGGCGCTGCGGGACTCCTCCACCGTGTTGGAGCGGCGGATGGTGGCGATGACCTCGTCGATCGCGTCCAGGGCCTTGAGCAGGCCGCGCAGGATGTGGGCGCGTTCCTCGGCCTTGCGGAGCCGGAAGCGGGTGCGCCGGACGATCACGTCGATCTGGTGGTTCACCCAGTGGCGGATGAAGCCGTCCAGCGACAGGGTCCGCGGCACGCCGTCGACCAGCGCCAGCATGTTGGCGCCGAAGTTGGTCTGCAGGTCGGTGTGCTTGTACAGGTTGTTGAGGACGACCTTGGCGACCGCGTCCCGCTTGAGGACGACGACCAGCCGCTGGCCGGTCCGCGAGGAGGACTCGTCGCGGACGTCGGCGATGCCGGCGACCCTGCCGTCCTTCACCAGGTCGGCGATCTTCAGCGCGAGGTTGTCGGGGTTCACCTGGTACGGCAGCTCGGTGATCACCAGGCACTGGCGGCCCTGGATCTCCTCGACCTCGACCACCGCGCGCATGGTGATCGAGCCGCGTCCGGTCCGGTAGGCGTCCTCGATGCCGCGGCGGCCCACGATCAGGGCGCCGGTGGGGAAGTCCGGGGCCTTGATCCGCTGGATCAGGGCCTCCAGCAGCTCCTCGTTGGAGGCCTCGGGGTTCTCCAGGTACCACTGGACGCCGGAGGCGACCTCGCGCAGGTTGTGCGGCGGGATGTTGGTGGCCATGCCCACCGCGATGCCGGTGGCGCCGTTGACCAGCAGGTTGGGGATGCGCGAGGGGAGGGCGGTCGGCTCCTGGGAGCGGCCGTCGTAGTTGGGCGTGAAATCGACGGTGTCCTCGTCGATGTCGCGCATCATCTCCATCGCCAGCGGCGCCATCCGGCACTCGGTGTACCGCATGGCAGCGGCCGGGTCGTTGCCCGGGGAGCCGAAGTTGCCGTTGCCGTCGACCAGCGGCATCCGCATCGACCACGGCTGGGCGAGGCGCACCAGGGTGTCGTAGATCGAGGAGTCGCCGTGGGGGTGGTAGTTGCCCATGACGTCGCCGACGACGCGGGCGCACTTGTAGTAGCCCTTCTCGGGCCGGTAGCCGCCGTCGTACATCGCGTAGAGCACGCGGCGGTGCACCGGCTTGAGGCCGTCGCGGACCTCGGGCAGCGCCCGGCTCACGATGACGCTCATCGCGTAGTCGAGGTAGGAGCGCTGCATCTCCGTCTCGAGCTCGACCGGCTCGATGCGCAGGGCGCCGCCGACGAACTGGTCGGGTGAGGGCATCGTCTCGGAGGTGTCCGGCTGCTCGCCGTCGGGGCGGTTGTCGTCGACCACTGCTGGTCAGTTTCCTTTCGCGCGCTGCTGTCCTGGGGGTCCGACCGGGGTGGGGGGTCAGACGTCCAGGAAGCGGACGTCCTTGGCGTTGCGCTGGATGAAGGAGCGGCGGGCCTCGACGTCCTCGCCCATCAGGACCGAGAACAGGTCGTCGGCGCGGGCGGCGTCCTCCAGGGTGACCTGCAGCAGCACCCGGTGCTCCGCGTCCATGGTGGTGACGCGCAGCTCCTCGGCGTTCATCTCGCCGAGGCCCTTGAAGCGCTGGATGGCGTCGTCCTTGGGCAGCCGGCGGCCGGCCTCGGCGCCCGCCCGGATGACGGCGTCCTTCTCGCGGTCCGAGTAGACGTAGTCGAAGTCGTCCTTGCCCCACTTGATCTTGTAGAGCGGGGGCTGCGCCAGGTAGACGTGGCCCGCCTCGACCAGCGGCCGCATGAAGCGGAAGAGCAGGGTGAGGAGCAGGGTCCGGATGTGCTGGCCGTCGACGTCGGCGTCGGCCATCAGCACGATCTTGTGGTACCGGAGCTTCTCGATGTCGAAGTCCTCGTGGATGCCGCAGCCGAAGGCCGAGATCAGCGCCTGGACCTCGGTGTTCTGCAGCACCTTGTCGATCCGGGCCTTCTCCACGTTGAGGATCTTGCCGCGGATCGGGAGGATCGCCTGGACCCGCGGGTCACGGCCCGACTTGGCCGAGCCGCCGGCGGAGTCGCCCTCGACGATGAAGATCTCGCACTCGGACGGGTCCTTGCTCTGGCAGTCCGAGAGCTTGCCCGGCAGCGAGGCGCTCTCCAGCAGGCCCTTGCGGCGGGTCAGGTCGCGCGCCTTGCGGGCCGCCACCCGGGCGGTGGCCGCCTGGATGGACTTGCGGATGATGTCCGAGGCCTCGGCCGGGTTGCGGTCCAGCCAGTCGTTGAGGTGCTCGTGCACGACCTTCTGCACGAAGGTCTTCGCCTCCGTGTTGCCCAGCTTGGTCTTGGTCTGGCCCTCGAACTGCGGCTCGCCCAGCTTCACCGAGATGATCGCGGTGAGGCCCTCGCGGATGTCCTCGCCGGTGAGGTTGTCGTCCTTCTCGCGGAGCAGCTTCTTGTCGCGCGCGTAGCGGTTGACCAGGCCGGTCAGCGCCGCGCGGAAGCCCTCCTCGTGGGTGCCGCCCTCGTGGGTGTGGATGGTGTTGGCGAAGGAGTAGACGCCCTCGGTGTAGGAGCTGTTCCACTGCATCGCGATCTCGACCGAGATCATCCGGTCCTTGTCCTCGGCCTCGAAGTCGATGACCGTGGGGTGGACCAGCTCGCCCTTGCGGGAGTTGAGGTACCGGACGAAGTCGGAGATGCCGCCCTCGTAGTGGTACCGGACCGAGAGCTGCCTCCCCTCCTCGTCGACGTGCTCGGGGCGCTCGTCGGTGAGGGAGATGGTCAGGCCCTTGTTGAGGAAGGCCATCTCCTGGAAGCGCCGCGACAGCGTCTCGAAGGAGTACTCGGTGGTCTCGAAGATGTCCGGGTCGGCCCAGAAGGTGACCGAGGTGCCGGTCTCCCCGGTCTCCTCGTTCTTCGCCAGCGGGGCGGTCGGGGCGCCCAGCTTGTAGTCCTGCGTCCAGCGGTGGCCGTCCCGGCGGACCTCGACGGCTACGCGGCTGGAGAGGGCGTTGACGACCGAGACGCCGACGCCGTGCAGGCCGCCGGAGACGGCGTAGCCGCCGCCGCCGAACTTGCCGCCGGCGTGCAGCACGGTGAGGACGACCTCGACGGCCGGCTTGCCCGTGGACTTCTCCACGTCGACCGGGATCCCGCGGCCGTTGTCGATGACGCGCACCGCGCCGTCGCGCATGATCGTCACGTCGATGGTGTCGGCGTAGCCGGCGAGGGCCTCGTCGACGGAGTTGTCGACGACCTCGTAGACGAGGTGGTGCAGGCCGCGCTCGCCGGTGGAGCCGATGTACATGCCGGGGCGCTTGCGGACGGCTTCGAGCCCTTCGAGGACCGTGATCGCGCTGGCGTCGTACGACGTTCCGTTGCCGGGGGTGGTGTCGGAGGTCTCAGGGGACTGATGGGGGTTGCCGGAATCGGCCACGAAGCGCCCTTTCTGGCACAGCGCGGGCCGCATCCCCACCCGGCGGGCAGGCGTTGACGCGGCCACGGCGTTCGTCTCAGAACCGCAAGCGGCGGTGTATTGCCTCCAGTCTACCGGTACCACCGACAGAGACGGGCTTTTGCCAGCCCCTGAGCGCGGATGTGCCGCTCTGAATCCCCTCCGCACATGTCCCGATACTCGGACGGGGGGCCAACTGCGCTCAAAAGGGCACTCAGCGGCTCCGGCGGGGCGGCCGTCCCGGCACCCGGGCCCCCTCAGCCCCAGGTGTCCCCCGGCCCCTTGCTCCCGGGTGCGCGCAGCCTGCCGTACCGGCGGGGCGGACCCGCCGGACCCTGCACCTTGATCCGCTTCACCGTGCCGTGCCCCAGCTCCCCGTTGAGCCGGGCGAGCAGCTGCGCCGCGAGCAGCCGCAGCTGGGTGGCCCACGCCGTGGAGTCGCAGCGGACCACCAGCTCGCGGGCGTCGTCGTCGAAGTGCTCGGGCGCGCAGTGGGCGGCGATCTCCGGCCCCACGATCTGCGGCCAGCGGCCCATCACGCCGCCGACCGCCGTCGGCGTCTCCCAGCCCCGCTCGGTGATCAGCTGCCGCATCGCCGCGCCCAGCGGCACCGGGTCGCGGCCGTCGGCGCGGGCGCCGCTGCGCAGTCCGCCGCGGCGGGACTCCTTCTTCTGCCGCACCTGCTCGCCGCGCTCGCGGGCCTGCTCCTTGGCGGCGCGCAGGGCGACCCGGGCCAGGTCCACACCCGAGAGGGCCGAAGCGGACGGGGCGGGACCGGCGGGGGCGGGACCGGAGGAGGAGGAGCCGGGCGGGGTGCCGCCGGCGGGCCGGGGCGGCACGGAGGGCCGCCCGGCGGGTGCGTCGCCTGCGTCGCGGGGGTGCGCGTCGGTCACGGGAACGGTCTCCTTCCCCGGCCTGCCGCCCGGTTCCCGGGTGCGGCCCCGGGGCCGGGCACAGGCGGTCGAGCGTTCCAGACTAGGCGCCCGGACCGGGCCGCGGCGGCTCCGTCACCCACCGGTGACGCGGCGCACGTCGCCGTCCGCCACCGCGAAGCGGGCCCCCGCCAGGGCGCGCGGCACGTCCTCCCCCACCGCCGCCGTCACCAGCACCTGCTCACCGGGGGCGACCAGCTCCGCCAGCCGGTCGCGGCGCCGGCTGTCGAGCTCGGCGAAGACGTCGTCCAGCACCAGCACGGGCTCCCCGCCGTCGGCGCGCAGCAGCTCGTACGAGGCCAGCCGCAGTGCGAGGGCGTACGACCAGGACTCGCCGTGGCTCGCGTAGCCCTTGGCGGGCAGCGGACCCAGCTTCAGCAGCAGGTCGTCCCGGTGCGGGCCGACCAGGGTGACCCCCCGCTCGACCTCCTGGCGGCGCGAGGCGGCCAGCGCGGCCCCCAGCGCCTCGTACGCCTCCTCGCGGGAGGCCGGGACCGGGCCCTCCACCGAGCTGCGGTACTCCAGCGCGGTGGGCCCGCCGCCCGGGGCGAGCTGCTCGTACGCCTTCTCCACCAGCGGCTGGAGCGCCGCCACGAGCTGGAGCCGGAACGCGGTCAGCTCGGCGCCCGCGCGGGCCAGGTGCCCGTCCCAGACGTCCAGGGTGGACAGGTCCGCGCGGCCGCCGCCCGCCCGGCGGGCCATGGCGGCGGTCCGCAGCAGGGCGTTGCGCTGCTTGAGCACCCGCTCGTAGTCCTGCCGGACGCCCGCCAGCCGGGGGGTGCGGGCGGTCAGCAGCTCGTCGAGGAAGCGGCGCCGCTCCCCCGGGTCGCCCTTGACCAGGGCGAGGTCCTCCGGGGCGAACAGCACGGTGCGGAGCAGCCCCAGCACGTCGCGCGGCCGGACGTTGGACGAGCGGTTGATCCGGGCCCGGTTGGCCCTCCCCGGGTTGATCTCCAGCTCGATCAGGGTCGACCGGCCGTCCTGGACGACGCTGCCCCGCACCACGGCCCGCTCGGCGCCGAGCCGGACCAGCGGGGCGTCCGCGGCCACCCGGTGGCTGCCCAGGGTCGCGAGGTAGCCCACGGCCTCGACCAGGTTGGTCTTGCCCTGGCCGTTGGGGCCCACGAAGGCCGTCACGCCCGGGTCGAGGGACACCTCGGCCCGGGCGTAGGAGCGGAAGTCGGCGAGCGACAGGTGCGCGACGTGCATGGTGTGCGGTGCGCGCGGGGGTCTGCGCCCGCGCTGGCTTCCTCTCCGGTGGGTGCGGACGGGTCAGGAGACGGCCGGCGGCTCGACGTCGGCGCCCGGGGCGTCCGCGCCCTTGTGGTCGCTGACGGCGGTGACGGCGTGGCCGCCGAACTGGTTGCGCAGCGCGGCGATCATCTTCATCTGCGGCGAGTCGTCCTGGCGGGACGAGAAGCGGGCGAAGAGGGAGGCGGTGATGGCGGGCAGCGGCACCGCGTGGTCGATGGCGGCCTCGACGGTCCAGCGGCCCTCGCCGGAGTCCTCGGCGTAGCCCCGCAGGCCCTCCAGGTGCTCGTCCTCGTCCATGGCGCGGACGGCCAGGTCGAGCAGCCAGGAGCGGATGACCGTGCCCTCCTTCCAGGAGCGGAAGATCTCGTGCACGTTGGTGGTGACCTCGGCGGCCTCCAGGAGCTCCCAGCCCTCGGCGTAGGCCTGCATCAGGGCGTACTCGATGCCGTTGTGGACCATCTTGGCGAAGTGGCCCGCGCCGACCTTGCCCGCGTGCACGAAGCCGTACTCGCCGGCCGGCTTGAGGGCGTCGAAGACCGGCTGGACGCGCGCGACGTGCTCGGCCTCGCCGCCGACCATGAGGGCGTAGCCGTTCTCCAGGCCCCAGACGCCGCCGGAGACGCCCGCGTCGACGAAGCCGATGCCCTTGGCGGCGAGCGCCTCGGCGTGGGCGATGTCGTCGGTCCACCGGGAGTTGCCGCCGTCGACGACGACGTCGCCGGGCGAGAGCATCTCGGCGAGCTGGTCGACGGTCTGCTGGGTCGGCTCGCCCGCCGGGACCATCACCCAGACGACGCGGGGGCCCTGGAGCTTGTCCACCAGCTCCTGGAGGCTGTGGACGTCGGCGAGGTCGGGGTTGCGGTCGTACCCGACGACGGTGTGGCCCGCGCGGCGGATGCGCTCGCGCATGTTCCCGCCCATCTTGCCGAGACCGATGAGACCGAGCTCCATGACAAGTCCTTACGTGTGTCGACGTGCCTGACGACGGCCCCGTTGCCGCACCTCAGAGCCTACGCCGGGGGAGGTCCGGCTCCCCCGCGGGCAGGGGCCGTCGGGGGAACGCCTGCCCTGCGGGGCGGCATTCCAGGCCGACGGCCCGGTCGTCCCCAGGCTGTGGACCCGCGGGCCGCCGAGGCGCGGCCCGCGGGTGTGCGGCGGCGGGTCAGCCCGAGAGCCGCACCGGCATGATCAGGTACTTGTAGGCCTCGTCCGCCTCGGCGTCGACCGACGGCCGGCCGCTGAGCAGGGCCGGCTTGGTCGAGGTCGTGAAGCTCAGCTGCGCCACGGGGGAGTCGATCGCCGACAGGCCCTCCAGCAGGTACGCCGGGTTGAAGGCGATGGAGATGTCGTCGCCCTCCAGGTCCGCGTCGATCCGCTCGGTGGCCTGGGCGTCGTCGCCGGAGCCCGCCTCCAGGGTGAGCACGCCCTGCTCGAAGCCCAGGCGGACGGGGGTGTTGCGCTCCGCGACGAGGGAGACGCGCTTCACGGCCTCCACGAACGGCGCGGTGACGATCGTGGCGACCGCGCTGAACTCGGTCGGGAAGAGGCTGCGGAACTTCGGGAACTCGCCCTCCAGCAGCCGCGTGGTGGTGCGGCGCCCGGCGCCCTCGAAGCCGATCAGGCCCTCGCCGCCGCCCTCCTTGCCGGAGGCCAGCGCGATGGAGACCACGTCGCCGCTGCCGAGCGACCTGGCGGTGTCCAGGAGCGTCTTGGCGGGCACCAGGGCGACCGCCGACAGGCCCGGCTGCTCCGGCTTCCACAGCAGCTCGCGCACGGCGAAGCGGTAGCGGTCGGTGGCGGCCAGGGTGATCCGGTCGTCCTCGATCTCGACCCGGACACCGGTCAGCACCGGCAGGGTGTCGTCGCGGCCCGCCGCGACGGCGACCTGGGAGACGGCGGCGGCGAAGACCTCGCCGGAGACCGTGCCGGTGGCGGTGGGCATCTGCGGCAGCGCCGGGTACTCGTCCACAGGGAGGGTGGGGAGTGTGAACCGGGAGGACCCGCAGACCACGCTGACCCGCACGCCGTCGGTGGAGATCTCCACAGGCCTGTTGGGAAGTGCACGGGAGATGTCGGCGAGCAGCCGGCCGGAGACCAGGACGGTGCCGGCCTCCTCGACGTCGGCCTCCGCCTCGACCCGCGCCGAGACCTCGTAGTCGAAGCCGGACAGGCTCAGCCTGTTCTCCTCGGCCGTCAGCAGCAGGCCCGCGAGGACGGGCACCGGCGGCCGCGCCGGGAGGCTGCGCGCAGCCCAGGCCACCGCCTCCGCCAGGACGTCACGCTCCACCCGGAACTTCACCGGTCACCGCCTCCTGTGTCCCTGCTCTGCTCTCCGCGGACCGGCCGTCCCCACCCCTGGGGGCTTCCTGGGGACCGGGCTCGCTCCTGCTGCCGGAGAACAGTCTGACGCACTCCGCCGACACCTGGGGCAGACGGGCCGGAGGAGGGGTGAACGGATGTCGCACGGCCGTCGTCCACAGATCGGCGCCCCGCCCCCTGTTAGAGGAAACTCGGGGAGATCTATAGGTGGTGGTAGTAGTAGGGGCTGTGGATTAGGTGGAAAACCCTGTCCGGGCAGCTCAGAGCCCCTTTTTTGTCCACCGGTCCTGTGGGCGGCGCGGTGGACGAACAGGCCGTTTCTGTGGATGGGGCCGGTTTCCCCACAGCGCTTCCACAGCGGTCCCCAGGTTCTCCCCAAGGTCGCCCACAGGTTTTACCCAGGTTACCCACCGGCCACACCTCCCCCTTGATGTGACCGCTTTCACACGCACCGGTGAAAGGCCCTCCCGGCTTGCCGAACTGTGGACGTCGCTGTGGAGAACCTGGGGACAAACCGGCTGGTCCTGGGGACGGGCAGTGGACAACCGCGGCGAGGTGTTGACGGCCCGCCAGTCGTCCACAGCCTGTGGACAATGGTTCCCCACAAGCCCACAGGCGGGTGAGCTGGGGGGACGAGCCTACTGGGAGCAGGGGTGTGGAGGAGATCGGGACAACCGGGCGTTCCCCAGGGTGTGGACGGCCGACGACACCCCCTCCTGTGGAATTCCCGGTCGCCGACCGGAAACGTTCGAATGGACGGGCGTCCGTACGAAAGCGGATTGCCCCCCGAACGGCGGAGGGGCGACGGGAGAACTCTCCCGTCGCCCCTCCTGCGGGCCTCTGTCCGCCCCGATCCCGGCGCATCCGCTTTCCGGCGCATCCGCTTTCCGGTGCGTCTGGTTCCGGCCGTGGCCCGGCCGCGCTGTGGTCGGGCCACGGCCCGGCCGCGCTGTGGTCGGGCCACGGCCCGGTCGGGCCGCAGCTGCGGTCCCCGGGGGCCGCCGGGCCCGGTCCGGTCAGCTCTTGATGCGGTTGGTCAGCTCGGTGACCTGGTTGTAGATCGACCGCCGCTCCGCCATCAGGGACCGGATCTTCCGGTCGGCGTGCATCACGGTCGTGTGGTCGCGGCCGCCGAACTGGGCACCGATCTTGGGCAGCGACAGGTCAGTGAGCTCCCGGCACAGGTACATGGCGATCTGCCGCGCCGTGACCAGCACCCGGCTGCGGGACGAGCCGCAGAGGTCCTCGACGCCGAGCCCGAAGTAGGCGGCGGTCTGCTCCATGATGGTCTTCGCCGTGATCTCCGGGCCGGCCTCCTCACCTCCCGGGATGAGGTCCTTCAGCACGATGCCGGTGAGCTCCAGGTCCACCGGCGCCCGGTTGAGGCTTGCGAACGCCGTGACCCGGATCAGCGCGCCCTCCAGCTCGCGGATGTTCCGCGAGATCCGGGAGGCGATGAACTCCAGCACCTCCGGCGGGGCGTTCAGCTGCTCCTGGATTGCCTTCTTCCGCAGGATCGCGATCCGGGTCTCCAGCTCGGGCGGCTGGACGTCCGTGATCAGGCCCCACTCGAAGCGGTTGCGCAGCCGGTCCTCCAGCGTGACCAGCTGCTTCGGCGGCCGGTCCGAGGAGAGCACGATCTGCTTGTTGGCGTTGTGCAGGGTGTTGAAGGTGTGGAAGAACTCCTCCTGCGTCGACTCCTTGCTCGCCAGGAACTGGATGTCGTCGACCAGCAGGATGTCCATGTCTCGGTACCGCTTGCGGAAGGCGTCCGCCTTGCCGTCGCGGATGGAGTTGATGAACTCGTTGGTGAACTCCTCCGAGCTCACGTACCGCACGCGGGTGCCCGGGTACAGGCTCCGCGAGTAGTGGCCGATGGCGTGCAGCAGGTGGGTCTTGCCGAGGCCGGACTCCCCGTAGATGAAGAGCGGGTTGTACGCCTTGGCGGGCGCCTCGGCCACCGCGACGGCGGCTGCGTGCGCGAACCGGTTGCTGGCACCGATGACGAAGGTGTCGAAGAGGTATTTGGGGTTCAGCCGGGCGGCGGGCTCGTCCTTGCGGGGGCCGCCGGCGCCCTGGCCGGCGAGGGGGCCGCCCGGCAGGGGCGCCCCGGGCACGTGTGCGCCGGGTACGTGTGCGCCGGGTACGTGTGCGCCGGGTACGTGTGCGCCGGGTACGTGTGCGCCGGCCGCGGGCGGGGCCGCCGCGGGCGTCCCCGACGGCCGCACGGCCGGGAGGGGTCCCGTCCCGGGGCCGCCGTCGGACTGCCGCTCCGGCTGGTGCCGGCCGTCGCCCTCGGGGCCGGCCGGGCCCCGCCCGCCGGGGTGCTGGCCCTCGCCGTACTCGCCGCCCAGCAGGTGCCCGCCCAGCAGGTCCCCCTGGCCGCCGCGGGTGTCCCGGGTGTCCCGGGTGTCCCGGGCGTCGCGGCCGCCGCGGGACGGCTCGGGGGGGAGCTGGCGGAAGGCGTCGCCGGACCCGGCGGGACGCTCGGAGAGCGGGGGCCATTCGCCCCGCTCGTGGCCGCCGACGCGGTCGCCGCGGTCGGCCCGGTCCGTCCGGTGGTCGTCGTCGTAGCCGCGGCGGTCCTGGGGGTAGGGGGATCCGCCGTACCCGCCGCCGGGGGCCCAGCCTCCCTGGTCGGCCCATCCGGGCCGCTGGTCGTACGGGGCGGGCCGCTGGTCGTAGCCGCCGTCGTAGCGGAGCTGCTCGTAGCCGACGCGCGGGCCGCCGGGGGGCCAGCCCGTCCACCCGCCGTCCTGCGGCTGGCGGGTGTGGGGCGGCCAGCCCGTGCCCTCGCCCGCGGGGCGGTAGTCGCGGTCGGCGTCGTCCCGGTACTCCTGCCGCGGGGGCTCGGAGCGGGGCGGCTCGGACCTGACCGGCTCGGAGCGGGGCGGCTCGGACCTGACCGGCTCGGAGCGGGGCGGCTCGGGGCGCGCCTGCTCGGGCTCGGCGGGGGCCGGCGCGGCGAGGGGGGCCGGGGGCACTGCGTTGGCGTCCACCATGACGGCGATCCGCACGGGCCGGCCGAACTCGCTGCCCAGGATCTCGCTCAGCAGCGGCAGCAGCCGGCCCTCCAGGACCTGCTTGGCGCGCTCGTTCGGCGCGGCCAGCAGGGCCGTGTCGTGCATCATCCACATCGGCTGGGTGCGCCGCAGCCACATCTTGTCGCTGTCCCCGACCCCCGCGTCGCCGTCCAGCCGCTCGACGACCTTCGCCCAGGCAGGAGCGAGATCGCTGTTGACATCAGCCACTGGTGCACGCTTTCTCGTCCCACCTCTGGGGTGGTCTTGGTCGGGGCCCGGTGCCCCGGGCCGCCGCCCCGGGGCCTGTCCTCCGCGTGGTGGCGGGAGGCGCTCGGGGACACGGGCCGGCGGGGTGCGGGAGTCACGGGGAGATCTGGGTTGACTGGGGGATCTGGGAAACCTGGGAAACCTGGGAAACGCAGACAGATCCTGCAACGGTAATCAGCGGCGCCGCCTCGGTTCAAGTCGTTGTCCACAGGCTGTGCACAGCGGGGCGCGGCGGCGCGAGGTGTCCGGGGGTGTCCCGGACGGCGCGCCCTCACCCGGTTTGACCCGCGGTCCCCGCTCCGCGTACCGTAACCAGGTCGAGTTGTCGATGGCCGCTGCCGCATGCCCGCGGGTCACCCGTACGTACCAGGTGCAGCAGCGCAGGCGCCGTGAAACGCCTTGTTCCCCAGGTTCTTGCGAGGGGGATCGCGCGGACGCACGGTGACGGCCAGGCGACGCCCCGCCACCCTACGATTGATCCCTGGAGTCCCCGAGTGAGCAAGCGCACCTTCCAGCCGAACAACCGCCGCCGCGCGAAGACCCACGGCTTCCGGCTGCGGATGCGCACCCGCGCCGGCCGCGCCATCCTGGCCACCCGCCGCAGCAAGGGCCGCGCGCGCCTGTCCGCCTGATCCGGCTTCCAGGGTCATGTTGTGCTGCCCACCGAGAACCGGCTGAGGCGGCGCCAGGACTTCGCGATCGCGGTGAAACGCGGACGCCGTGCCGGCAGGCCCCTGCTCGTCGTCCACCTCGCACGGGGTGGCACGGAGGGGCGGACGGCCGGCGGCCGCGACGACTTCGGCCCGCACGCGTCGGGGGAGACTGCTCCCCCGACGCGTGCGGGTTTCGTCGTGAGCAAGGCCGTCGGTCCGGCGGTCGTGCGGAACCTCGTGAAGCGTCGCCTGCGTCACCTCGTCCGGGAGCGTCTGACCCTGCTGCCCGCAGGTAGCCTGATAGTGGTACGCGCGCTGCCCCCTGCGGGGACGGCGGACCACGCGGACCTGGAACGCGACCTGGACGCAGCCCTGCGGCGGCTGCTCAGGACGGAGACGACCGCTATCGGGCCGACGGGAGCAGGGCGATGAAGTACCTGCTGATGGGGCTGATCCGGGTCTACCAGTGGACCATCAGCCCGCTGCTCGGCCCCGTCTGCCGGTACTACCCCTCCTGCTCCCGCTACGGCTACGAAGCGATCCGGGTGCACGGAGCGGTGAAGGGAACCGCCCTCACCGCCTGGCGCATCCTGCGCTGCAACCCGTGGTCCCCGGGAGGTGTGGACCACGTCCCGCCGCGCCGGCGGCCCGTGTGGCACCGGATCCTGCGCGACCGCCTCGCGGGCCGGGACCCCCAGTGCCCGGCCGCCCCCCAGACCTCCGGCCCGGTCGACAACCCGGCGCCCACGCCAAATGCCCAAGGAGCCTGATTCGTGGACGCGATCCTGAGTCCTCTCTACGCGGCGGTGTCCTGGATCATCGTCCAGTTCCACTCGCTGTACAGCCATGTCTTCGGGCCGGACACGGGATGGGCGTGGGGTCTCTCCATCGTTTCGCTCGTGGTCGTCATCCGGATCTGCCTGATCCCGCTCTTCGTGAAGCAGATCAAGGCGACCCGGGCCATGCAGGCGATCCAGCCGAAGATGAAGGCCATCCAGGAGCGCTACAAGAACGACCGGCAGCGCCAGTCCGAAGAGATGATGAAGCTCTACAAGGAGGCGGGCACCAACCCCTTCTCGAGCTGCCTCCCCATCCTGGTGCAGTCGCCGTTCTTCATCTCGCTCTACCGGGTGCTGAACCACATCGCCCAGGGGAAGACGGTCGGCGTCATCGACCAGACCCTCCTGGAGAGCGCGCAGAAGGCGCGCATCTTCGGCGCCCCGCTCTCCGTGAAGTTCACCGACTCCGCGGACAAGGTCTCGGCCCTCGGCGCCTCCCTCACCGACGTCCGCATCGTGACCATCACGATGATCATCCTGATGTCGCTGTCGCAGTTCGTCACCCAGCGCCAGCTGATGACCAAGAACGTCGACCTCACGGTCAAGACGCCGTTCATGCAGCAGCAGAAGATGCTGATGTACGTCTTCCCGGTGATGTTCGCGGTCTTCGGCATCAACTTCCCCGTCGGTGTCCTCGTCTACTGGCTGACCACGAACGTCTGGACCATGGGCCAGCAGCTCTTCGTGATCCGCCGCAACCCGACCCCCGGCAGCAAGGCCTGGACGGAGCGCCAGGACCGCCTGAAGAAGTCCGGCAAGCTGAACGCCGACGGCACCCCCGTCAGGGGCGGCCTCACCTCCCTGGTCAAGGGCGGCAAGGCGGAGCCGGTCCAGCCCGAGGCCCCGGCCGCCCCGGTCGTCCGCCAGCAGCCCAAGCGCCAGACCAAGGCGCAGCGCCAGCAGGCCGCCCCGATGGGCCGTCCCTCCGACGACACCGCCGGCACCGGGACCGCCGACGCGGCGCAGGGCGCCCCGGCCAAGGCCGCACCGGGCGGCGGCAAGCGCCCCGGCCAGCCGGGCCGGCGGACGCCGCAGCCGGCCGGCCAGCGGCCGAAGAAGAAGTCCTGACCGCTACCCCCTGATCTTCGTCCCCCTCTTCTCCGAAGGAGTCACTCCGTGACGGAAGGCACCACCACCTCCGCCGCCGCGGACGCCCCCGCGCCCGCTTCCCCGTCCAAGAACGACCTGATCGCCCGGCTGGAGCAGGAGGGCGAGATCGCGGCGGACTACCTCGAGGGCCTGCTGGACATCGCCGACCTCGACGGTGACATCGACATGGACGTCGAGGGCGAGCGCGCCTCGGTCTCCATCGTGGGTGAGGGCTCCGGTGCCCAGCGCAGCCTGCAGCGGCTCGTCGGCCAGGGCGGCGAGGTGCTCGAGGCGCTCCAGGAGCTGACCCGGCTGGCCGTCCACCGGGAGACCGGCGAGCGCAGCCGGCTGATGCTCGACATCGCCGGGTACCGGGCGCGTCGGCGGACCGAGCTGGCGGAGATCGGCAGCAAGGCCGCGCTCCAGGTGAAGGAGACGGGCGAGCCGGTCAGGCTCTCCGCCATGACCCCCTTCGAGCGCAAGGTGGTGCACGACGCGGTGGCGGCGGCCGGCCTGCGCAGCGAGTCGGAGGGCGAGGAGCCGCAGCGGCGCGTCGTCGTGCTGCCGGCCTGAGGCGGCTGCCCGGGACCGCCGTGGAAGGCGCGCCGACGGCCCCGTCCGCCTTGTGCGGGCGGGGCCGTCGTGCCGTGGGACCGGGGGCGCCGGTGCGGTGCGGGCGGCGTTCCACGTGGAACGCGTGCGGTGGGCAGGAGTCCTCGCAGGCCGTTCCTCCGCCCGCCCGGTGGCGGGCCCGTCCGCCGGACGGGCGCAGGGCCGGAGGAGGTGGCGCGCCGGTGGGCGCAGCGGGTGGCGCAATGGGTGGACAGAGTGAGTCGGTGGGCCCGGTGAGTCGGCGGGTCCGGTGAGGGAAGAGGCTGGGATGGAGACAGGGACGCCTGCCGCAGGGGACGGGGAGGGGCTGCCCGAGGCCCCGCCGGCTGCGAGGAAGGTCTTCGGGGACCGTTTCGACGCGGCGGTGCGGTACGCCGGCCTGCTCGCGACGGCGGGGGTCCAGCGCGGCCTGATCGGCCCCCGCGAGGTGCCCCGGCTGTGGGAGCGGCACGTGCTCAACTGCGCGGTGCTGGCGGAGGTGCTTCCCGAGGAGGGCTCACTCTGCGACGTCGGTTCCGGCGCCGGACTGCCGGGGATCCCGGTGGCGCTGGCCCGGCCGGACCTCTCCGTGACCCTGCTGGAGCCGCTGCTGCGCCGTACCACCTTCCTGGAGGAGGCGGTCCGCGAGCTGGGCCTGGCCAATGTCACGGTGGTGCGCGGCCGGGCCGAGGAGATGATCGGCAGGCTCTCGGTGGACGTGGTGACTGCGCGCGCGGTGGCCCCGCTGGACCGGCTGGCCGGCTGGGGTCTTCCGCTGCTGCGTCCCTACGGGGAGATGCTCGCGTTGAAGGGCGACACGGCCGAGCAGGAGCTGGCCGAGGCGCGTGCCGCGCTGACCCGGCTCGGCGCGGTGGAGTGGTCGGTCGTGCAGGCCGGGGCGGGGACGGTGGAGACGCCGACCCACGTGGTCCGCGTCCGGGTCGGCGAGAGCCCGGGAGGCGTGCGTGCCGCGACCCGGCGGGCCAGGGCCGCCCGGGCCGGGCGGGGCGCCCCCGCCGGACGGGGCTCCACGGGCGGCCGGAGCGGGGGCGGGAAACGGCGCCGCTGAGGGCGCGGGACGACGGACAGGGCGGTGGCCGCAGGTGCGGCTGCCGCCCTTTGCCGTACGGTCCGGAGTGTCGCGCCCTCGGATATGCGACAAAACGGGCATGGTGTTTCACGTGAAACGTCGTTCCCTGCTTCCAGGAATCCTGAGCCGCAGCAGGGCTGCGGCCCCCGCTGCCGCCCCTCCGGGTGAAGATCCGGCTGCGGAGAGGGCGGAACACCCGCATCCCGCCCCCGGGCACCCGCTGCTGCGCGATGATGCGTCGAGGACCGTCGTGTCCGAGACCTCAGCTTCCGACCGGCCCGGAGAGGGGAGCCCACCCTTGCCGTCCGACGTCCAGGGCGCTCAGCCTGTGACCGACCCCGTGGATTCAGCCGCCGCAGCCGCGCTGTGGGCGGGCCGTCGCCCGGATCCGCTTCCGGGCCCCCGCATCGAGAGCCGCCCCGCCTCCCCCGCGCGCCACCCCGGAGCGGACCCGTCCCCCGGGCGCAGTCGCCTTGTTTCACGTGAAACACTGGCGCCCATGCAGGACTCCGAGACTCCCGTGCCGATGGACGCCGGACCCGTCGTCGACACCCCGATCGGGCGGGCCGCGCAGCTCGCCGTGGAGACGCTGGGCCGGACCGGGGAAGGGCTGCCGCGGCCGGCGCAGACCAGGGTCATCGTGGTCGCCAACCAGAAGGGCGGCGTCGGCAAGACGACGACCACGGTCAACCTGGCCGCCTCGCTGGCCTTCCACGGCAACCGGGTGCTGGTCGTCGACCTCGACCCGCAGGGCAACGCCTCCACGGCGCTCGGCATCGACCACCACGCCGAGGTCCCCTCGATCTACGACGTGCTGGTGGAGGGCAAGCCGCTGGCCGACGTGGTGCAGCCGGTGGTCGAGGTGGAGGGGCTCTTCTGCGTCCCGGCCACCATCGACCTGGCGGGCGCCGAGATCGAGCTGGTCTCGCTGGTCGCCCGGGAGAGCAGGCTCCAGCGCGCCATCGAGGCGTACGAGCAGCCGCTCGACTACGTGCTCATCGACTGCCCGCCCTCACTGGGCCTGCTGACGGTGAACGCCCTGGTGGCCGGCCGTGAGGTGCTGATCCCTATCCAGTGCGAGTACTACGCCCTGGAGGGGCTCGGCCAGCTCCTGCGCAACGTCGAGCTGGTGCGGGCGCACCTCAACCCCCACCTGCACGTCTCCACCATCCTGCTGACCATGTACGACGCACGGACCCGGCTGGCCGCACAGGTCGCCGAGGAGGTCCGCAGCCACTTCAGCAAGGAGGTGCTGCGCACCGCGATCCCCCGCTCGGTACGGATCTCGGAGGCGCCCAGCTACGGTCAGACGGTCCTGACCTATGATCCGGGCTCCAGCGGGGCGCTGTCCTACCTGGAGGCGGCGAGGGAGCTGGCGCTTCGCGCCGCCGCGCCGGCCGGACCGGCAGAACCGCAGGGCCAGGAGTACGGTTCCGGCGTGCAGGCCGGGCCGGCGCACGAGCAGAGCACGATGGAGGGCAACCGGTGAGTGGTCGCAGGGGTCTGGGCCGAGGGCTCGGAGCACTGATCCCGCCAGCGGCGGGCGGGGCCGACACGGAGCGGCCGCCGGCACAGCCGGAGGCCCCGGCCGCGGCCGAGGCGGTCGGGCACCCCCTGCCGAACGGCCGGACCCTGATCTCCCCCGGGGCCGCGTCGCCCACCGCGGTCCCCGTGTTCCCGGCGGGCCGCGGCACGGTGGCGGCGAAGGCCGCCGCCGAGGCGGCCCGCGGCACGGAGCCGACGGACGGCGGTCCCGCCGCACCGGCCGTACCCGCCCCAGGCGCCCCCGCTGCCGCTCCCGGGCCGGCCTCCGCACTGGCCCCGGTGTCGGGGGCCCGGTTCGCCGAGCTCCCCCTGGACGCGATCACCCCCAACCCCCGTCAGCCCCGGGAGGTCTTCGACGAGGAGAAGCTGCAGGAGCTGGTCACCTCCATCAGGGAGGTGGGCCTGCTGCAGCCGGTGGTGGTCCGGCAGACCGGTCCCGACCGGTACGAGCTCATCATGGGCGAGCGCCGCTGGCGTGCCTCCCGCGAGGCCGGACTGGAGCGCATCCCCGCCATCGTGCGGGCCACCGAGGACGAGAAGCTGCTCCTGGACGCCCTGCTGGAGAACCTCCATCGGGCCGAGCTCAACGCGCTGGAGGAGGCGGCCGCCTACGACCAGCTGCTGAAGGACTTCGGCTGCACCCACGAGGAGCTCGCCGACCGCATCGGTCGTTCCCGGCCCCAGGTCTCCAACACGCTGCGCCTCCTGAAGGCGTCCCCCGTCGTCCAGCGGAAGCTGGCGGCGGGCGTCATCTCGGCCGGGCACGCCCGGGCGCTGATGCAGCTCGACGACCTGGAGGAGCAGGAGAAGCTGGCGTCCCGGATCAACGCCGAGGGGCTGTCGGTGCGCACCGTCGAGGAGATGGTCCGCACGATGGGGCAGCGCACCCGGCGGAGCAGCCCCCGCCCCGGCGGCCGCATCTCCCCCGCCTTCGGCGAGCTGGCGACCCGTCTCTCGGACCGCTTCGAGACGCGGGTGAAGGTCGAGGTCGGCCAGCGCAACGGGAAGATCGGCAAGGGGAAGATCGTGGTGGAGTTCGCCTCGATGGAGGATCTGAACCGCATCCTCGACAGCCTGGCGCCGGGCGAGGGGTCGCTCCGGGGCGAGGAGCGGGGCGCTCCCGCCGAGTAACCGCCGCAGGGCGGTGGCGGTGACGTCGGTCTGATGGTCTGACCGGCCGGGGCCGGTCCGGTGCACGTGTTTCACGTGGAACCGGGCCGGCCTCTCCATTGCCGTGCGTCTCTATGGCCGCGCTCCTTCGTTGCCCCGCCTCCTTGTACCCCGCCTCCCCGTGCCCCGCCTCCCCGTGCCCCGCCTTCCCCTTGCGGCGTTCCTCCCCTGGTTGCGGCGCGTCCGCCCGCCGACCCCGGCCTCCCCGGAGGTCCTCCCCTCCCCCGCCGGGCGGGTGGCACCGGGGTTCACGCTCTGCCCGGGTGCACGGACGCTCGGTAGGATGCGCCGGAGAACGCCGTACCGGGTGACAGCTCAGCCCATCTCCCTGGAGGGGACATGCACGCCCTGTCGAGAACGGCACTCGTGGCGATCGGATTCGGGATCGGCGGTGTCGGCGGGTTCGTCGGCGGCCTTGTCGACGACCGGTTCCGCCGCCCCGGCGGGAGCGCCGACCGGCCCGCGGGCCGGTCCGCCGCGCACCCCGTCGGGGCGGGCGGGCGCGCCGGGGTCGGTGGCCGGAGCGGTGCCGCCGCGGTGGCTGCCTGTGCTCCGCGCGGCGTCCGTGTGAGGGTGTGAACCATGGGCCGCAGGATCGCTCCGCTGACGCTCGACAACCTCGCCGACCTCCCGCTGCCGTGCCGCTCCTGCGTCTTCTGGGAGCTCGACCCGGTGACCGGTGAGGCGGCCGTCAAGGGTGGCCGGCCGGAGCTGGAGAAGGAGGCCTGGATCTCGGGGGTCCTGCTCGACTGGGGGTCCTGCGGCCGCATCGTCCACGTGGACGACGTGCCGGTCGGCTTCGTGCTCTACGCCCCGCCCGCCTACGTGCCCCGGTCGCTGGCCTTCCCCACCAGCCCGGTCTCCCCCGACGCCGTGCAGCTCATCACCGCCCGGATCGTGCCCGGCTACCAGGGGCAGGGGCTGGGCCGGGTCCTGGTGCAGACGGTCGCCAAGGACCTGCTGCGGCGCGGCTTCCGGGCGGTCGAGGCGTTCGGCGACGCGCGGTGGGAGGCGCCGGGCTGCATCCTGCCCGCCGACCACCTGCTGGCGGTCGGCTTCAAGACGGTGCGTCCGCACCCCCGGCACCCCCGGCTGCGGCTGGAGATCCGGTCCGCCCTTTCGTGGAAGGGCGATGTGGAGGTCGCCCTGGAGCGGCTCCTCGGCGGGGCCCGCAAGGAGCCGGCACTGCGGCCGCTCTAGCAGGTCCGTCCTCCGGGGCCGCCGTGCCGCCTGCCGCCGGGGACGGCTCCCCGCCCGTCGGAAGGGGGCCCCCGCACCGCCTGGGGTCCACACCGGCCCGCCGGACGGCCTGCGCCCCGGCAGCGGGGCGGTCCGCATCCGTGGCGGGCGGCCAGGTGTCCGCGAGGGCCGGACCGGCCCGGGAGGGCTGCCGGACATGCGGGAGGCGGCCGCCCGGAAGGGCGGCCGCCTCGGTCACCGGCCGGTAGGGGCCGGTGTCAACGCGCGCGGACGGGTGCCGTCACTCGGAGATGAACGGCGCGAGGTCCTTGAGCAGCAGGGCCTTCGGCTTGGCGCCGACGATGGTCTTCACGACCTCGCCGCCCTGGTAGACGTTGAGGGTCGGGATGGAGAGGACGCCGTACTTGGCGGGCACCGCCGGGTTGGCGTCGATGTCCAGCTTGGCGACGGTGATCTGGTCGCCGTACTCGGCGGCGATCTCCTCCAGCGCCGGGGCGATCTGGCGGCACGGGCCGCACCAGGCGGCCCAGAAGTCGACGAGTACGGGCTTGTCGCTCTTCAGGACCTCGGTCTCGAAGGTGTCGTCCGTCACGGTGATGGTGGCGCCGGCCACAGGGACTCCTCGGGTGTGTCGGGGGATGCGCGACGCGGGGAGGATCGCGCGGTCTCACAGGGGACAACACGCGGCGGACGCGATCTGTTTCGGGACCGCCGCGCGGTGTTTCACGTGGAACAGGGGCCGCTGCCCGGGCGGGGTCAGAGGGCGGCGGCGGCCTGCTCGGGCTCGCGGGTGTGCTCGGGGGCGCTGTCGGCGAGGGCGGCGAGGTAGCGCTCGGCGTCCAGCGCGGCGGA
Organism: Streptacidiphilus sp. ASG 303; assembly: GCF_020991365.1. Classification (GTDB taxonomy): domain Bacteria; phylum Actinomycetota; class Actinomycetes; order Streptomycetales; family Streptomycetaceae; genus Peterkaempfera. The sequence continues at coordinate 78,562 of NZ_JAJLRA010000004.1, read as the reverse complement.
GCAGCCGGTGCCGGCGGCGGTGATGGCCTGCCGGTAGGTGTGGTCCACGACGTCGCCGGCGGCGAAGACTCCCGCCAGGTTGGTGCGGGTGCTGGGCGCCTCGACCTTGAGGTAGCCCTCCTCGTCCAGCTCCAGCTGGCCCTTGAACAGCTCGGTGCGGGGGTCGTGCCCGATCGCGATGAACAGGCCGGTCACGGGCAGCTCGCGGGTCTCGCCGGTCTCGGTGTCGCGCAGGGTCAGGCCGGAGAGCTTGGGGTCGCCGTGGATGGCCTCGACGGCGCTGTTCCAGGCGAAGGAGATCTTCTCGTCGGCGAAGGCGCGCTCCTGCATCGCCTTGGAGGCGCGCAGGGTGTCGCGGCGGTGGACCAGGGTGACCGAGCGGGCGAAGCGGGAGAGGAAGGTGGCCTCCTCCAGGGCGGTGTCGCCGCCGCCGACCACGGCGATGTCCTGGTCGCGGAAGAAGAAGCCGTCGCAGGTGGCGCACCAGGAGACGCCGCGGCCGGAGAGCTCGTCCTCGCGGGGAAGGCCGAGCTTGCGGTGCTGGGAGCCGGTGGTCACGATGACGGCGCGGGCGCGGTGGACGGTGCCGGCGGAGTCGGTGACGGTCTTGACGTCGCCGGTGAGGTCGACGGAGACGATGTCGTCGGGGACGAGCTCCGCGCCGAACCGCTCGGCCTGGGCGCGCATGTTGTCCATGAGGTCCGGGCCCATGATGCCGTCGCGGAAGCCGGGGAAGTTCTCGACCTCGGTGGTGTTCATCAGGGCGCCGCCGGCGGAGACCGCACCCTCGAAGACCAGGGGCTTCAGGGACGCACGCGCGGTGTACAGGGCCGCCGTGTAGCCGGCCGGCCCGGAGCCGATGATGATCACGTTACGGACGTCGCTCACTGCATCTCCTGGTTCGCATCGCGGCCCGCGAGGTCTGCGGGAGGGCGGTCTGCTCCGCCGCCCGGGACAACGGTCCCCCATCCTCTCGCATTCCCGCAGGGGGCGCGGCCACCCGCGCCGCGGACGGCCTGCGGCGCGGCGCCGCTCAGCGACCGGTGACGGTCCGGTGCAGTCTGACCGTGCCCGGTGCGGCGGGCGCGCGCAGGTCGCAGGTGGCGTCGACCAGGAACACCTCCAGGTCCCCGTCTCCGTCCGCCGGGTACACGACGACGGCGACCGGGTCGCCCCGGAAGGTGCCGAGGTCGGTCGCCACGGGCCGGTCGTCGGCGCGGCCGGTGGCCTGCAGCACGCAGACCGGGAGCGACGGGGCGTCCTCCCCCCGGGACCCCGGCGCCGGACCGGCCCCCGCAGCGGCCCCGGGGCCCGTGGGGGACCCGGGCCGGACGGTCCCGTCCGCCCCCCGGGGACGGGATCCGGAGGAGGCGCCCGCCGGGGCGCTGGGCAGGGGCGAGACGGACGGGGCCGGGATCCGGTCCCCCACCAGCTGCATGATCTGCGGCCCGAGGTCCTGCTCGGTGTACTCGGTACCGGTGCCGCCGGCGCGGGGGGCGGCCCCCCGGGGCTGCGGGGCCTGCAGGGCGTGCGCCCCGCCGGGGGCGGAGCGGGCGGGCCCGCCCGCCTTGCCCTGCGCCCGCACGGCGGAGGCGGCGGAGTCGGCGGTGCTGCCGCCCCCGTCGTTGGTGAAGCCGTTCAGCAGCAGGCCGCCGAATCCGGCGACCACGGCCAGCGCGGCGGCGGCGAGCAGGACGCGCGCAGGGCGCCGCCGGGCGCGGCGCCCGGGCCCCGGGGCACCCGGCGCCGCGGTCCCGGATCCCCGCCCGGAGCGGCCGGGCGGCCGGGTCCTGCCGCCTCCCGCGGCCGTCCCGCCGTCACCGGTGCCGGCGGGCCGGGCGGCGCCTGCGGCCGCCGGGGTGCCGCGCGCCGGTGCCGGACGGGTCTCCCCGTCCTGGGCGGCCGCGTCCGGAGGGCGCTCCGCGCCGTCCCGGCCCGCGGGTCCGTCGGGCGCTCCGGGCGCCGCTGCGAGTGCCGCGGCCCAGGCGTCCCCGTCGCCGAGGGGGGCGGACGCGAGCAGTGCCTCCGCCGCGAGCGCGGCGTCGATGCGGCCCGCGACGTCGGCGGGCATCCGGGGGGTTCCGGAGTCGCCCAGGAGGGAGCGGATCTCCAGCAGTGCGTCCCTGGTGTCGGCGCACTCCGCGCAGCCGTCCAGGTGCGCGCGCACGGCATCGGCGTCCTGCGGCGGGAGAAGGTCCTCGGTGAGGTCCGCGATCTCCTCGACGGCGGGGTGGGAGACCGGTTCGGGGATGTCGGCGGCGCTGCGGGGAGGCGGCCCGGTCGGGCCGTCGCCCGGATCGATCGGCGTCATGCGGGTGCTGCACCTCCTCCTGCGGTCACGTCTCCGGTCGGGAGAGCCGCGGTCCTCCCTGGGACGGGGCCGCCGCCCGGAAGGTTCCCTCCCCCGCCGGGGCGGACACCCCCGGCGCGCCGGTCCGGCGGCGGGCCGTCCGCGCGGGAGGCCGCCCCCGGTGCGGTACGGGCGCCTGTTTCACGTGAAACACCGGCCGGCGGACCGTCGGCCGCGTCCCGCAGGTGCTTCAGCAGGGGCAGCAGGCGGGCCCTGCCGCGCGCGCAGCGGCTCTTGACGGTGCCGACCGGCACACCGAGAATCTCCGCCGCCTCGGCCACCGGGTAGCCCTGCATGTCGACCAGGACGAGCGCACTGCGCTGCTCGGCGGGGAGCTCGGCCAGGGCCGAGGCGAGCTCCCGGCGGAGCTCGCCCCGGACCACCGGGGCGTCCGCCGCCTCGTCGGCACCGAGCAGGGTGTCGATCCGCCGGTGGTCGTCGTCCAGCGGTGTGGTGCGGCGGGCCGCCGAGCGGCGCACGCGGTCCAGACAGGCGTTGACGACGATGCGGTGCAGCCAGGTGGTGACGGCGGAGCGCCCCTGGAAGGAGTGGGCGGCGCGGAAGGCGGAGATCAGCGCGTCCTGGACGGCGTCGGCGGCCTCCTCGCGGTCCCCGAGGGTGCGCAGGGCCACCGCCCACAGGCGGTCCCGGTGCCGCTGCACGAGTTCGCCGAAGGCGTGCGGGTCGCCCGCCACGTGGCGGGCGAGGAGCTCGTCGTCCGGGAGGTCCCGCAGCGCCCCCGGGCCGCCGCCGCCGACGGCGGCCGCGGCGGCGGGGGCACGGGGGGAGGAGTCGTCGGCGGACGGCACGGAGCCCTCCATCGGCACCTCCCCCTGTCCTCGGCTGCGCTCCACCCTGCCACCTGCCGCCGGATCCGTCAGCCCCGGCCCGTGCTCAGCCGAGCACCTTGATCTCGGCGATGCCGCCCCGGTACCTCCCCGGGCCCTCGGGCGGCAGCGAGGTGATGTGGATCAGGACGTAGCGCGTCCGGACCGGGGCGGCCGTCCGCACCGTCAGCAGCCTGCCCGCGACGGTCGTGCTCTGAAGCGTCCGGGGGAAGCCGTCCAGCGTGGCGGGAACGGCGGTGGCGTCCTCCGCGGCCGCGCGGACGTCGACCTCCTGTCCGGCGGCGTACATGGTGGCCTTCACCACGGAGACGTCCTGCACGTTGCCGAGGTCGACCACGATCCCGCTGCCGTCGGCGCGGTAGGAGAGGTTGCCGAACCTCGGCTGCCCCTTGAAGTGCGAGGTGATCCACGCGGTGCCGGGCCTGCCGTCGTGGGTGAGGCCGACCTCGTCCCCGGATATGGGCGGACCGAGGGGGGAGAACTCCGTCGCCCCCGCGATCGTCAGCGGCCTGGGCGGGGCCTTGGACTGCGTCCCGCCACCGCCCTTCTGCACCTCGGTGGACTGGGTCCGGGTGCCGGCCGAGTCCTCGCCCCGGTGGCGCATCCGGTCGGCCAGCAGCCAGCTGCCGAGTCCGACGGCCGCCAGCAGCACCAGGAAGGCGCCCCAGGTGGCGACCCGGGTGCCGCGCCCGCCGCTCCGCCGCGGCCGTGCCCCCGCGGGCGCCGGAGCGGTCGGCGCGTGCGCGTGGAAGGCCGTCCGCACGTGGTCGGCGGCTGCGGGCTTGGGGTACGTGGACGGGTAGGAGGGGGCCACCACCGGCTCCGGGTCCGGCGGGCGCGGCTTCGGCACCGCGGCGACGGCCGCGGCCAGCTCGTCGGGCGTGGTGATGGGCTCCAGGTGGCGCGGCGGGGTGTCGCAGACCGCCCGGACGGCGATCTCGGACAGGCCCCGGTGCACGCCCGCCCGCACCTGGTCCGGTGGCACGCAGCCGATCTCGCGGGGCATGCCCTGGAGGTCGTACCGGTCCTCGGGGTACGGCCAGCGGTGGGCCAGCGCCGCGTACAGCAGCGCGCCGACGGCGCGGGTGTCGTCCCGCTCCGCCTCCTCGTCGCTCAGGCCGTGCAGCGCCGCGTCCACGGCGATGCCGTTGATCCGGTACTGGCCGCTGTCGGTGCGCAGCACGCACTTGGGGGTGAGCCGCAGGTGGCACTGGCCGCGCCGGTGCGCGGCGGCGACCGCCTCGGTCACCTGGCGCACCATGCGGTAGGCCTCGTAGGGCTCCATGGGGCCGGCGGCCAGCAGGGTGCCCAGGTCGGTGGCGTCGGGCAGCCACTCGCGGACGATGTAGACCAGGTCGCCGTCGGTCACGGCGTCGAGGACCTGCACGAACCGCGGGTCGCCGAGGAGCGCGGCGGAGCGGGCGGCGGCGAGCACGGCGCGGGACCGCTCGTGCCCCGCGGCGAGCAGGTGGATGCCGACGGCGCGGCGCAGCTTCTCGTCGACGGCGCGCCAGCTGGTGAAGACGCCGGCCTGGGAGATGCACTCCTCCAGCCGGTAGCGGCCCGCGACCTTGTCGCCGCTGTGCCGCACGGGTGCGGGACGCAGGGTGGGCACCGGGTCGTCCGGCCCGTCCGTCCCCGGTGTCCGCGCGTCGTCGGCGGTGGCGGCCGCGCCGTTCACCCGGGCCGCGCCGTTCGTCAGGGGCGTGCCGTTCGTCAGGGGCGTGCCGGGCGTGCCCGGCGCCGGGGCCGCGACGGTGTCCTCCGTGCCCTCCTCGCCCGATCGGGCGGACTCCTGATGCCGACTGCCGGGGGCCGTCCGTCCGTCGCCCGCGCTGCCGGGGGCGGCGGCGGTACCGTCCGCGCCGTCCTCGGCCACCACGTCGACGGCGGCCCTGGTGCGATCCGCCACCGTCGTCCTGCCTCCCCTTGCGTCGCCCCGGATGATGTCAAAGCCGTCCAGGCCAATTGTGCCCAGTCTCCCTGTCCGAGTACGACCGGTGGGACGTCGGGAACGTTGCCCTGGGGTGACCGGAAGACCTCCGGCCCGGGTGCTTCCGGGTAGGAGGAGATCATCCCGGTCCGGACCCTCGGCACGCAAAGGGGCCCCGGGACCGACTACCCGGTCCCGGGGCCCGCACGCGCGTGTCTCAGCGGCCGAGACGCCCCCGGACCATGCCGACCATGGAGTTGACCTCCTCGACCCGCAGCACCCGGGCGGCGGCGACGAAGACCGCCAGCTGCACGCCCACGGCGACGAGCAGGGCGACGACGCTGCCGACCCAGCCGGAGAGCAGGTGGGAGACGGCGAGAGCCGTGCAGAGGCCGGCGGCGGCGGACGGCACGCAGGCCGCGATCAGGCGGCTGTAGGTCCGTCCGACCCGCCTGCCGTCGATGTCGCCGATCCGGCGCTTCAGCTTGGGCACGGCCACGGTCACGCCCACCACGTAGGCCAGGCCGTAGACGGCGGCCATGCCGGTGACCGCCCACTGGCTGGGCAGCAGGAGGTAGCAGAGGACGGACGCCACGGCGTTGGTCGCCGCCACCCACACCGTGTTGGAGAAGGGGGTGCGGGTGTCCTCGTAGGCGTAGAAGCCGCGCAGCAGCACGTACTGGGCCGAGTACGGGATCAGGCCGAGGGCGAAGGCGGAGAGCATGTAGCCGGCCGACCGGCCGCCGTGGTCGCCGCCGATGTCGTAGATGGCCGAGCCGATCCAGGGCCCGAGTGCGAGGAAGAGGAAGGCGGCGGGGACGACGGCCACCGCCGAGGTCCGCAGACCGTAGGAGATGTCGTCGCGGACGGCGCCCGCGTCGCCGTCGGAGGCGGCCCGGGAGATGCGGGGCAGGACGGCGCTCATCACGGAGACGGTGATGACGGCCTGCGGGAGCTGCCACAGCAGCTGGGCGTTGGAGAAGGCGGCGAGGCCGACGTTCTCGAAGCCGTGGCTCTTGGCGACCTTCTCGGCGGCCGTGGCGAGCTGGGTGACGACCAGGAAGCCGGCCTGGTTGACCAGGACGAAGAGGAAGGTCCAGCGGGCGAGCCGGGCGGCGTGGCCGAGGCCGTGGCCGCGCCAGTCGAACCGGGGGCGGTAGTGGAAGCCCGCGGCCCGCAGGTAGGGGATCATCGCCAGCGCCTGGACCGCGAGGCCGAGCAGGGTGCCGATGCCGAGCAGCCGGATGCCCTCGGGGGAGATGGTCCCGGGCTGGACCTTCGTGGTGGAGAAGGTGCCGAAGGCCCAGATGTACATCCCGAAGGTGAAGATCACCACGATGTTGTTGAGGACCGGGGTCCACATCATCGCGCCGAAGCGGCCGCGGGCGTTGAGGATCTGCCCCATCACCACGTGGACGCCCATGAAGAAGATGGTGGGCAGGCAGTAGCGGGCCAGGGCGACCGTCGTGTCCGCGCTGGCGGGGTTCTGCATCATCGAGTTGGAGACCATCCGCACCAGCAGCGGGGCGCCGAGGACGGTCAGGAACACCACGCCGGCCAGGCCGACGACCACCAGGGTGAGGAGGCGGTTGGCGTAGGCGGTGCCGCCGTCCTCGTCGTTCTTCATGCTCCGCACGAGCTGGGGGACGAAGACGGCGTTCAGCGCGCCGCCGCCGACCAGGATGTACAGCAGCGTGGGGAGGGTGTTGGCGGCGGTGTACGAGCTTCCGGTGAGGCCCATGCCGATGGCCGCCGCGATGACCATCGTGCGGAGGAAGCCCGTTCCACGTGAAACAAGGGTGCCGGCGGCCATGACGGCGCTGGAGTTCAGCAGGCCGGACACCTTGCCGCCCTTGCGCGGCGCCCCGTCCCCGCCCCGGGCCTCCTCGGCCTCCTCCTCCAGCGGCGGTTCGACGGCGATCAGCGGCACGGTCCCGCTGTCCTCCGCGTGGAGGTCGCCGGAGGCCTCGCCGTACCAGTTGGGGGCGTACTCCTCGGCGACGCCGGCCTCGTAGGCGGACCCGGTGTACTCCTCCCGGGCCCTGCCGCGGCCGGCGGGCCCGCCGAGGAGGCCGTCCATGCCGACGTACTCGGTGGTCTCGCTGTCCCAGGCGGAGCCGCCCCGGCCGTCCTGCGCGAACCCGTCCTGCGCGTACCCGTCCTGCGCGAACCCGTCCTGGGCGTACCCCTCCTGCGGGTGCCCGCCCTGGGCCTGGGACGCCCCGCCGTACCCCTCCTGGGCGTACCCGCCGTGCGCGTACCCGGCCTGCCCCTGGGCCGGGGCCTGGGGCTGCGCCGCGGCCGCGTACGGGTCCCCGGCACGGGCCCCGGCCCCGTACGGGTCCTGCAGCGGGTCGGCCTGGCCGTACGGGTCCGCCGCGTACGGGTCCCGGCCGTAGGTGTCCTGCAGGTACGGGTCCGCGCCGGGCGCCGGGGCGGCGGCGCCGGGCCGGCCCTGGGGGACGCGGTCCTGTGCTCTGTCGTCGCGCGGCGCGCTCATGCCACCTCTTCGCTGGTCAGGTCGGGCTGTCTGCGGGGTTCAGGGCCCCACCTTCTCATTGCGGGCCGGGTGTTCCGCGTCTTCGCCGCCGCCGGCCGCCGAGCCCCCGGCACGGGAGCCCCCGGCGCGGGCGTCGTCCCGGGGGGAGTCCTCCCCGACGGTACCGGGCCGGGGCCCGGCCGGGTCCGCGCCGCCGTCGGGCCGCTCGGCGCCCTCGGAGGCGGGCTCCGTGCCGTCGTCGCCGCGCTTCCTCCGCTGGAGGTAGATGCGCACGCCCGCGAGCAGCACCAGGACCACGCCGCCGGCGATGACCCAGAGCACGCCGCTGCTGACGTCGGTCACCTTGAGGTCGAACTCGACCGGGTCCCCGTACGCCTGCGGGTCGTCGCCGGTGGTCCACAGCTGGGCGGTCATGTGGACGGTGCTGTTGACCGAGGCCTTGGCCGGGAACCGGACCGACTTCTTCACCTCGCTGTCGATGTCCAGCGTCTCGGGTGTCGGCCTGTAGACGGTCAGGTAGGTCGACGGCACCGCGGTGAGCCGGACCTCCAGGTTGCGGACGGGCTGGGTCAGGCCGTTCTCGACGCTGACCTGGATCATGCCCGAGTCGCCGGAGAGGGTGGTGTCGCTCTTCTTCACCAGGCGCACCGCGGAGGTGAGCGTCCCCAGGTAGTCCCCGACGCCGTCGCGGTAGGCCCGGCCGCCGGGGCGGTCGGTCCGCCAGGCCGTGGACGTCGCCCGCAGTATCGCCCGGTTGAACGGGCCGCGGACCCGCTCCGGCTGGGTGAGGACCTCCATCAGCCGGTCGAGGCCGCGCTGCGTGCCCATGATCTGCGACAGCGCCGCGTGGGAGAGCTCGGTCGCGCGCGCCGCCCTCGGGTACCGGGCGGCGGAGGGCACCCGCGTGGTGGCGGCCGGGTCCTTCGGGGCCCGGGCCACCGTGCTGAGGGTCGCCTGCGTCGCCCACTTGCCGGCGGTCGCCTGGGACAGGGCCTCGGCCAGGGTGTCGGCCGCGTCCGCGGACATGCCCCGCGGCGGCATCACGAGGATGCTGCGCTGCAGGTTGGGCTGCTCCAGGGTGATGGTGAGGGTCTCGGCGAGGAACCGCTGCACCGCCAGCCGCCGTGCCGCCTGCGTGCCGAGGTTCCCCGTGAAGAGGCCGGAGGCGGCGGCGTCGGAGACCACCGCCGTCATGCCGCCGCCGATGGGCCGTGCGGCGTTGGCGGTGTGGGTCACCGACCCGGCCTCGGGCATGTCGGCGCCGTTCACCAGCAGCAGGCGGCTCCCGGTGGTGCGGGCCGTCCCGACCACCTGCGGGTCGACGTGTCCCTGGTAGGGCCAGGCCACGTCGTTGCGGGCGTCCGTCGCGAGCTGGTACTCGGTGGTCACGTCGCCCGCCGCGACGGAGCGCTTCAGCGCGGTGTCCAGGCCCGCGACGCCGCGGCCGTTGTGCGCGACCGACGCCAGGTCCGGGTCGGCGTACGGGAGGGCCACCACCTCGTTGCCCCGGACCGCGTTGCGCAGCATGGCCAGCCAGGTCGCGGCCCGGTCGCCGCCGGTGCCGGGGGTGGTGTCGGCCCGGGTCGCGGCCTCGCCCTGGGTGCCCTTGTTCTGCACCTGGTACGGCTTCTGCATGGCGGCGGCCGTGTCGAGCAGGTCGCCGTCGACCGCCCAGGTCACCTTCGACAGGCTGCCGCCCGCCGTCACCAGCTCGTTCAGCCGGCCGCCGGGCGCCAGCTCCTCCGCCATGCCGTCGCCGCGCAGCACCGGTACCGGCGACTGCGTCGTGTCCGCGAGGGTCTGCGGGACCAGCTGCGGGGCGTCGGTGACCGGCCACACGGTGGCGATCCGCGTCCGCGGGATGTCCCCCGGGGCCGGGTAGTACGGCAGGAACGTGCGGGCGATGCCCAGCGTGCCCGGGAGGGCTCCCGCCGCCTGGGCGGGTCCGTGGACGTCGACGGCCAGCTCGTACACCCCGTTGTCGGAGAGCCCGAGCTGGGACGCCTTGGCGGTCACGGTGAACGGCCGGGTGGCGCCCGGCGCCAGGTCGGCGAGGGCGGAGCCGACCCCGGGGACCGCCTGCCCGTCCCCCATGACCGGGTCGGTGCGGCCGGCGACGATCGCGATCTGGCTGCGGATCCGCAGCGGCTGCCCGGTGCCGGTGCGCAGCCCGACGGCGGCGCCGTGCACGACCCGTCTGCCCCCGTTGGTCACCGTGCCGCTGACGGTGACCTTCGCGTCGCGCCCGGACAGGTGGGACGGCGAGACGGAGCCGATCGCGAGGGACACCGGGTAGCGGGCGGACGGCCTGCTGGCGCCCGGCAGCCGGCCGGCCCCGGAGGCCGCGGCCGCGGGGACGGCGGCGGCCGGTCCGGCCTGCGGCGCGAGGACGGGCGCGGCACCGGGCACGGTGCCGGCCTGCGCGGCGGGGGCCGCCGCGGTGCCCCCGAACAGCGCCAGCGCACAGGCGCCCGCCAGTGCGGCGCCGCGGCGGAGCGGCCCGGCCGCACCGCCCGGCCGCAGGCCGCGGCCCGACCTCCCCGCGTACCGTGCTGCCTCGCCCACGCGCCTCGCCCTCGCCGTTCTCTTCGCCGTCGCCGCTGCCACTGCTGCGGGCCCCGCCGGTGCCGTGTACCTGTGTGCCGTGCCGTGCCGTGCCGTGCCTGTCGTGCCGTGTCCCGCGCGCTGCACGGGGCCTGTGTGCCGTTGCGGGCCTTCCTGTGCGCCGCCGGTTCCGTGCGCGCCGTACAGGGGCCCGTGCGTCCTCACAGGTCCCGCGCCGTCCGTGCGGGGCCGTGCTCCGTCCAGGGTGCCGCGCGATGCCGCGCCCTGGCATGGTAACGACGGTCCGGCGGCCCCGGTGATGCGGCCCGGGAGGCCCCCGCCGGGGAAACACGGCGGCGGGCCGGCGGCGCGGGCACGTACCCTTGTGGGTCGTGCCTAACGTCAACATTCCCGGCAGCCCCGAACCCGCCGCAGCGACCGCCGCCCCTGCCCCGCGCGCCCTCTCCGAGGCCCAGGAGAGCGGTGTCCGGGAGCTGCTCCGGGTCGCACCGGTCGCCGTCGACATCGCCCGCCGCTTCGCCGATGCGGGCTTCCGGCTTGCGCTGGTCGGCGGCTCCGTGCGCGACGCGCTGCTGGGCAGGCTCGGCAACGACCTCGACTTCACCACCGACGCCCGCCCCCAGCAGGTGCTGAAGCTCGTGAAGGGCTGGGCCGACGCCGTCTGGGACGTCGGCATCGCGTTCGGCACGGTCGGCGCCCGCAAGGACACCCCGCAGGGCAGCTTCCAGATCGAGATCACCACCTACCGGTCCGAGGCCTACGACCGCACCTCGCGCAAGCCCGAGGTGACCTACGGCGAGACCATCGGGGAGGACCTGGTCCGGCGCGACTTCACCGTCAACGCGATGGCCCTGGACCTGCCGGACCGGGTGTTCGTCGACCCGCACCACGGGCTGGAGGACCTCGCCGCGCGCGTGCTGCGCACCCCGGGCACCCCGGAGGAGTCCTTCTCCGACGACCCGCTGCGGATGCTGCGCGCCGCGCGCTTCGCCGCCCAGCTCGACTTCGAGGTGGCACCCGAGGTCGTCGCCGCGATGACCGCCATGGCCGAGCGGATCACCATCGTCTCCGCCGAGCGCGTCCAGGGCGAGATCAACAAGCTGCTCCTCGCGCCCCACCCCCGCAAGGGCCTGAAGCTGCTGGTCGACACCGGCCTCGCCGACCACGTGCTGCCGGAGCTCCCGGCCCTGCGCCTGGAGCGGGACGAGCACCACCGCCACAAGGACGTCTACGAGCACACCCTGACCGTGCTGGAGCAGGCCATCGCCCTGGAGACGGACGGGCCCGACCTGGTGCTGCGCCTCGCCGCGCTGCTCCACGACATCGGCAAGCCCCGCACCCGGCGCTTCGAGTCCGACGGCCGGGTCTCCTTCCACCACCACGAGGTGGTCGGCGCCAAGATGACCCGCAAGCGGATGCGGGAGCTGAAGTACTCCAAGGAGCTGACCGAGGACGTCTCCCGGCTGGTCGAGCTCCACCTGCGCTTCCACGGCTACGGCAGCGGCGAGTGGACCGACTCGGCGGTGCGCCGCTACGTCCGCGACGCCGGGCCGCTGCTGGAGCGCCTGCACCGGCTGACCCGCTCCGACTGCACCACCCGCAACCGCAAGAAGGCCGCCGCCCTCTCCCGCACCTACGACACGCTGGAGGAGCGCATCGGGCGGCTGCGGGAGCAGGAGGAGCTGGACGCCATCCGGCCCGACCTGGACGGCAACCAGATCATGGAGATCCTGGGCATCGCACCGGGCCGGGAGGTCGGCCTGGCCTACCGGCACCTGCTGGACCTGCGCCTGGAGAACGGCCCCATGGAGCACGAGGCGGCCGTCGCCGCGCTCAAGGAGTGGTGGGCCGGCCGGCAGGCCTGAGCACGCCGGAGGGCCGGGCCGCGCCGTGCAGGCGCGGCCCGGCCCGGCGGGCACTCCCTCACCGGCCCTCCCGGACGGGTCCGTCCGTGAGGGGCTGACGGCCCGGGGCCGGCCGCCCGGGACCACGTGTCCGGGACCACGTGTCCGGGACTACTTGTTCGGGGCCAGGCAGAGCACGAACTTCGACGACCCCTGCTGCTGGTAGTAGCCGCTCCGGGCGCCCTGGTCGGCGAACTTCTCGCACCGCTGGATGTCCGTGGCGTCGTCGATCTTGCCCACGACCCGGAACTCGGCCTGCGTGCTGCCGCAGTCCACGATGTGCATGTCGGGATTGAACCCCGAGCCGCTGTTGTGCATGCAGTCGCCGACCGACGCCGACGAGGGCTCGTCGGCGAGGTCGAGGCCCGCACCGAGCACGATGAGGGCCAGCAGGGCCACCGGGAGCACCAGCACCCACGAGCCGGGGCGCGCGAAGATCGGCCTGCCGGGGTTCATCGGCATGCCGGGGGCGCCGGGCAGCGGGGGAGGCAGCTTGTTGATCTTTGCCCGCTGGGGCAGGTTCAGCAGCATCGTGATCGGGTTGATGATCATCGACCCGATGCCCCACCAGCCCTGCCAGAGGCTCTTGCTGGTCATGTCCCGGTGTGCGGCGATGCCGCAGGTGCGGCAGAACGGACCCCTGAGCTTGAGGAACCGCATGATGACCACCATCCCCTGGTGGCCGCGGACGGTGGCGTCGACCGCCGGCACCGAGCCGCAGAACCGGCACACCGGACCCTGGCCGGGAGGCGGCGGGAAGCCCGCGCCCGGCATCGGCGCCCCCGCGGGGGGCGGGAAGCCCGCGCCCGGCATCGGCGCCCCCGCGGGGGGCGGGAAGCCGTACCCGGGCGCCGGTGCCGGCGCGGGCGGGGCCAAGCCCGGGCCGGGTGCCGGTGCGCCCGGCGGCGGGAAGCCGTACCCGGGTGCGGGGGCCTGCGGCGGTACGGGTGAGGCGTAGGGGTTCTGGCCCGCCGGGACGGGGCTCGGAGGCTGCAGGGGGGGCGGTGTGGTCATGGGTCCCTCGTGTCCGTGGCGGCGGGTCGCAGCCCCGAACGATAGGAGTGCGTGCCGGCACGCGGTGGGCTGAATCGGGCAGGAAGCGCGTCCGGTGGCCGAATCGTGACGGTGCGACGACCCGTCATCCCCGGTCCGGAGCGCGGTTCACGGGGAGGTGACGCCGGGCAGGCCGGATCCGGTCCCGCCGGAGGCGGTCCCCCCGGAGGACGTGTCGCCGGAGGAGGAGCCGCCCGGTGCGGCTGCTCCGGCCCCGGGCGTGTGGGGCCCGAGGCAGAGCACGTAGTGGCTGCGGTGCCTGCGGCTCCCCTTGCTGCCGCTGAAGGCGGCCGAGGTCCCGGGCACGTCGTCGCACCTGCTCGTCAGGGAGGTCCCGGTGTAGCGGGCCAGCACCCTGTACGCGGCCTTGGGATCGCTGCACGGCACGACCTCGACGTCGTCCGACGCGACCTGGTGCACGCAGTCGCCGACGTTCGCGTAGTCCGGGTCGCTGTCCTTGGTGACGAGGTGCCAGACGAAGAAGCCGCCTGCGATCACCAGGAGCACGCCGAACTTGACCAGTCCCCCCGTCAGGCGGCGTGAGGACCGCCCCGCGGGGGGCTGCGGAACCGGCGGCGGGTGGCCGCCGGGGACGCCGTACGGCGGCTGCGGCGGCGGGACGGGGGCGCCGTACGGCTGCGGCGGGGCGGGGAAGGGCCCGCCCTGGCCGTACGCCGGCGGGAGGGGGGCGCCGTACGGCGGCTGCGGCGGCTGCGCCTGCGGCGGGTAGCCGTAAGGGGCCTGCGGCTGCGGTGGGCCGTAGGGGCCGGGCGGCGGCACGCCGGGCCCGGCGTACGGGTTGTGTGGCGGTGGCGGTGGTGCGGTCATGGGGTCCCCCGTCGTCTGGCGGCACGCTGCGGCGGCCGTTCGAGTCCAGCACCGTAGCGCCTCCGGCCCCGTCCCCGCCCGTTCACCCGGTGGCGGGGTGCTCCCCGTGCGGCCGCGGCGGCGGGGTGCGGCGCGCCGCCCGCGCGTACCAGACCGCCGTCAGCGCGTACAGCACCCCCACGCCCGCCACCACCGCGGGCGACCGGCCCGACAGGGGCAGCACCGCGGCGGTGAGCGCCGCGGCCGCGACGAACGCCACGTTGAAGAGCACGTCGTACACGGCGAAGACCCGGCCCCGGTAGTCGTCCTCCACCGAGCTCTGCACGATGGTGTCGGTGGAGATCTTCGCGCCCTGGGTGATCACCCCCAGCAGCAGCGCCGCCGCGTGCGTCGGCACGAGGGCGAAGAACAGGCCCAGGCCCGGGACGAAGAGCGCGGCCGCCGCCAGGCACGCCGTCATCCATCCCGCCACCCCGAGCCGCCGCGTCGCCGCCGGGCTCACCACGGCGGCGAGGAAGAAGCCCGCCCCCGAGACGCCCACGGCGACGCCGAGGGTGCCCATGCCCCCGGCCTCGTCCGCCGGGTCGTTGAACGTGTAGCGGCTGAGCATCAGCACCACGACGATGAGCACGCCGTAGCAGAAGCGGGTGACCGTCACCGCGGCCAGCGCGTGGACCGCGGGGCGGCAGTCGCGCACCAGGTGCCGCACGCCGTCCGCCAGGCCGCGGGCCGTCTCGCCGACGGCCTGCCGCAGCGCGGGCCGGTCCGGGCGGTGCTCCGGACCGAGCAGGTCGGGCGCCATGCGGAGGGCCGACAGCGACGCGCCCAGGTAGAGCAGGGCGGCGAGCACCACCAGCACGGAGTCCGAGGCGGTGCCGTGCGGGAGCACCAGGTTGACGAGGAAGGCGGCGCCGCCGCCGGCGGTCGCGGCCACGGTGCCCAGGGTGGGGGAGACGGCGTTCGCGGTCACCAGGTGGCGGTCGTCCACCACCCGGGGCAGCGCCGCCGACAGTCCCGCCAGGATGAACCGGTTGAGGGCCGTCACCAGCAGCGCGGCGCCGAAGAACAGCCCGTCCGGCGCCCGGCCCAGCACCAGCGCGGCGGTGGCCAGCCCGAGGACGAACCGGCCCAGGTTGCCCAGGAAGAGCACCTGCCGACGCCGCCAGCGGTCCAGCAGGACCCCGGTGAACGGTCCGACCAGGGAGAACGGCAGCAGCATGACGGCCAGCGCCGAGGCGATGGCGGCGGGGGTGGCCTGCCGCTCCGGGGAGAAGATCACATGCGAGGCGAGCGACACCTGGAAGACGCCGTCCGACAACTGCGACAGGACCCGTACGGTCAGCAGCCGCCGGAAGTCCCGCATCCGGAGCAGGGCGGCCGGTCCCGCCCGGCGGGGCTGCTGCCCGGGTGGTCCGGTGGGTCCGGCTGCCTGCTGCGGGGTGGGCACGGAGGCGGGCCCGTCGGTGATCGCCACCCGCCAAGGGTGGCACGCCGCCGCCCCGACGGACGCGAACGAGGGGCCCCCGGCCCGTGACCTGCACGGACGGGGGCCCCTCGGGGAGAGCCCGTTGCTCGGCGCTCAGCACACGGCCGAACGCCTCGCTCCGCTCAGCGCTCGGCGCACTGCCGAACGCCTCGCTCCGCTCAGCGCTCGGCGCACTGCCGAACGCCTCGCTCCGCTCAGCGCTCGGCGCACTGCCGAACGCCTCGCTCCGCTCAGCGCTCGGCGCACTGCCGAACGCCTCGCTCCGCTCAGCGCTCGGCGCACTGCCGAACGCCTCGCTCCGCTCAGCGCTCGGCGCACTGCCGAACGCCTCGCTCCGCTCAGCGCTCGGCGCACTGCCGAACGCCTCGCTCCGCTCAGCGCTCGGCGCACTGCCGAACGCCTCGCTCTGCTCAGCGCTCGACGTCGCCGCGGATGAACTTCTCCACGTTGTCGCGGGCCTCGTCGTCGAAGTACTGCACCGGCGGGGACTTCATGAAGTACGACGACGCGGAGAGGATCGGGCCGCCGATGCCGCGGTCCTTGGCGATCTTCGCGGCGCGCAGCGCGTCGATGATCACACCGGCGGAGTTCGGGGAGTCCCAGACCTCGAGCTTGTACTCGAGGTTCAGCGGGACGTCGCCGAACGCGCGGCCCTCGAGGCGGACGTACGCCCACTTGCGGTCGTCGAGCCAGGCCACGTAGTCGGACGGGCCGATGTGGACGTTCTTCGCGCCCAGGTCCCGGTCCTTGATCTGCGAGGTGACGGCCTGGGTCTTCGAGATCTTCTTCGACTCGAGGCGGTCGCGCTCGAGCATGTTCTTGAAGTCCATGTTGCCGCCGACGTTCAGCTGCATGGTGCGCTCGAGGATGACGCCGCGGTCCTCGAAGAGCTTCGCCATCACGCGGTGGGTGATGGTGGCGCCGACCTGCGACTTGATGTCGTCGCCGACGATCGGCACGCCGGCCTCGGTGAACTTGTCCGCCCACTCCTTGGTGCCGGCGATGAAGACCGGGAGGGCGTTGACGAACGCGACCTTGGCGTCGATGGCGCACTGCGCGTAGAACTTCGCGGCGTCCTCGGAGCCCACGGGCAGGTAGCACACCAGCACGTCGACCTGCTGGTCCTTGAGGACCTGGACGACGTCCACGGGCTCCTCGGAGGACTCCTCGATGGTCTCGCGGTAGTACTTGCCGAGGCCGTCCAGGGTGTGGCCGCGCTGCACGGTGACGCCGGTCGGCGGCACGTCGCAGATCTTGATGGTGTTGTTCTCGCTGGCGACGATGGCGTGGGCCAGGTCCTGGCCGACCTTCTTGGCGTCCACGTCGAACGCGGCGACGAACTCGACGTCGCGGACGTGGTACTCGCCGAACTGGACGTGCATCAGGCCGGGGACCTTGGAGGCCGGGTCGGCGTCCTTGTAGTACTCGACGCCCTGCACCAGCGAGGCGGCGCAGTTCCCCACGCCGACGATGGCTACGCGAACCGAACCCATTCCGGTTGCTCCCTGTGTTCTCAAGAGGACCACCGCCTTGTGGCGGTCCTCAGCTTGGTTGCTTCACGGACGGTCCGGTGCGGCATGGCCTGTTCGGGCCCGTCCTCCTTGCAGTCGACGGCAGTCCCCCCTGCCGCTCCTGCGCTCCGACCTCGGCGTCGGTCGTCGCGTTGTCGCGTCGTCAGCGCTCCGGCCGGTCCGGTGGCAGGTCGGGGCTGCTCCGGCCGCTCCGGTTGGCGCGCTCGGTCTCGATGAGCTCGTTGAGCCACCGGACCTCCCGCTCCACGGACTCCAGGCCGTGCCGCTGCAGTTCGAGGGTGTAGTCGTCCAGCCGCTCGCGGGTGCGGGCGAGCGAGGTGCGCATCCGCTCGAGGCGCTCCTCCAGCCGGCTGCGGCGCCCCTCGAGGACGCGCATCCGGACGGCCTTGTCGGTACGGCCGAAGAACGCGAAGTGGACGCCGAAGTGCTCGTCCTCCCACGCGTCGGGACCCGAGTCGGAGAGCAGCTCCTCGAAGCGCTGCTTCCCTTCCGGGGTCAGCCGGTAGACGATCTTCGACCGCCTGCCGTTGAGGGCGGTGGCGGGCACGTACTGCTCGTCCGGGTTGTCCTCCACCAGGAAGCCCTGGGCCACCAGGCTCTTCAGGCAGGGGTAGAGCGTTCCGTACGAGAAGGCGCGGAAGGAGCCCAGCAGGACGTTGAGCCGCTTGCGCAGCTCGTAGCCGTGCATCGGGGCGTCGTGCAGCAGGCCGAGCACGGCGAACTCCAGGATTCCCGAACGCCTGCTCATCTCCGCCTCGCCTCCCTCCGGGGCCCGTGCCGCGAGCCGGTGCATCGGGGCGATATGCCGCCGCGATGTATCGGCTCGATATATCGAGCACCATAGGCCGGTGCGCTCTCCAGGGCAAGCCTCGGCGGGGGGAGCGGTGGGTGAAAGCGATCACAAGGCCGGTGCGGGACCCCCGGGAGCCCGGCAGGGCAACGGGCGGGTAATGTTCTGCGACCGCTTTGCCGGAAATGGCACACGATGCCCGATTGGTGGGGTGCGGCGCCTGCGTACGCTGTCCGCTGTGCACTGGGGAACGGGGAACCGAAGCGGAGTACGGGACGTCATTGTCCCCGGTGCATTCCGCCGTGCCGGGCAGCACAGGTCCGGACGGCAGGTGATTCGGGGGAATCCCGCAGGCGCTCGCACCGCCTGCGGGGAGTCGACATGGACTACCGCCTTCAGGCCTGAGCGCCTGGCCGAGGAGTAGCTGGAGCATGAGCGAACACCGGCGCAAACCGCCGCACGGCGACGGCAACGCCCCTGGACGCCGTGGCGCGCAGCCCGGAGGCGGGCGTCAGCCCGCCGGCGGCGGCCGTCCCCCGTACCCCGGCGGCTCCGCCGGCGGCGGCCGCCCCCCTCACGCCGGTGGTCCCGCAGGCGGCCCCCCGCGTCCGCCCCGGCAGGGTGGTCCCGGAGCCCCCGGCGGGCCGGGCGCCCCGGGCGGGCCCGGTGCGCCCCGCCGCGCCGCCCCGCGCCCCGGCGGTGGTCAGCCCGGCGCTCCCCAGCCCACCGCACAGCAGCCCCGGATGACCCGGGCCGAGATGCGGAAGGCCGCCAAGCGCGGCGGGGGCCGCGCCGGCTCCGCCGCAGCGGCGCCCGCCGGCAGAGCGGGCCGCACCCCGCCCCCGAAGCGCTTCATCGACTACCCGCGCTGGGGCAGGAGCGGCGTGCGCCGCTGGCTCCCCTCGTGGAAGCAGGTGCTCAGCACCTTCCTGATCTTCTTCGGCTGCTCGACGGCGGCGGTCGGTGTGGCGTACTCGCGCACCAAGATGCCCGAGCTCGCCAAGGCCGTCGTCCAGCAGAACAACATCTACCTCTGGGACGACGGCAAGACCACGCTGGCCACCACCGGCACGACCAACCGTCAGATCGTGCCCCTGGCCAACATCAGCAAGGCCATGCAGGACGCGGCGATCTCCGCGGAGAACGCCAGTTTCTGGACCGACCGCGGCATCGACCCCAAGGGCATCGCCCGCGCCGTGCTGAACATGGCCAAGGGCGGGGCGACCCAGGGCGGCTCCACCATCACCCAGCAGTACGTGAAGAACGCCTTCCTCAACCAGGACCAGACGGTCACCCGGAAGCTCAAAGAGCTCTTCATCACGCTCAAGGTCGGCAAGACCATGACCAAGAAGGAGATCCTCGAGGGCTACCTCAACACCAGCTGGTTCGGCCGCGACAGCTACGGCGTCCAGGCGGCGGCCAAGGCCTACTACAACGAGAAGGCCGAGAACCTCGACGCCTGCCACGCCGCCATGCTGGCCGCCCTCCTCAAGGGCGCCGGCTACTACGACCCCTCGCTCAACGCTGCCAACCACGCGCGCGCCGTGCAGCGGTGGAACGACATCCTCGACAACATGGTCCGGTTCAACCACCTGACCCAGGCCGACCGCGACAAGTGCAAGACCTTCCCCGAGCCGATCAAGCGCCAGGCCGCCTCCGGCCTCAGCGGCCAGCGGGGCTACCTCGTCGACCTGGCCACGAAGTACATCGAGGCCAACAGCAACGGCAGGATCACGGAGCAGCAGCTCGCCCGCGGCGGCTACACGATCAGGACCACCTTCAACCGGAGGAAGGTCGAGGAGCTGGAGGCCGCGGTCAAGAAGGTCTCCGCGAAGTTCGACCCGAAGAAGCGCCGCGCCACCGACAGCTACGTCCAGATCGGCGCCGCCTCCGTGGAGCCGAGGACCGGGAAGATCGTCGCCATCTACGGCGGTCCCGACTTCCTCAAGCACTTCACCAACAACGCCAACGCCTCCGGCATCCAGATCGGCTCCACCATGAAGCCGATCGTCCTGGCCTCCGCCATGGAGTACGGCGTCCAGACCCACCTGACGGACGGCAAGCCCACCCCGATCACGCCGGAGAGCCGCTACAACGGCAACAACAAGATCAAGATCAGGGACACGAACGGCAACTACGTCAAGCTGAAGGACGGCTCCTACCTCCTCCAGACCAACGAGAGCCCCCGGGCGTGGGGCTACGTCAGCCTGCGCACGGCGATGCTCTACTCGATCAACACGCCGTTCGTGCAGCTCGGCGAGGACGTCGGGCTGGACAGGGTCCGCAACATGGCGCTCGCCGTGGGCCTCCACAAGGAGAGCCTCGCGTCCCTCAACGCCTCCTTCTCCATCGGCACCTCGACGCCCAGCCCCATCCGGAT
The DNA here is from genome assembly GCF_020991365.1 of Streptacidiphilus sp. ASG 303. Lineage (GTDB taxonomy): Bacteria > Actinomycetota > Actinomycetes > Streptomycetales > Streptomycetaceae > Peterkaempfera. Next base: position 58,393 of record NZ_JAJLRA010000004.1, on the reverse strand, counting down.
GGCCAGCGCGTACGGCACCTTCGCCGCCAGCGGCGCCCAGGTGGACCCGTACTCGGTGGAGAGCGTGAGCCGCAACGGCGTCCCGGAGGCGGGCTTCAAGCCGCCGCAGAGCAGGACGGCGATGAAGCCGGCCGTCGCCGACACCGTGACCGACGTGCTCAAGGACGTCATCGCCAAGGACGGCGGCACCGGCCACGCGGCCAAGGCGCTCGGCCGCGTGGCCGCGGGCAAGACCGGCACCACCGACGACAACAAGTCGGCCTGGTTCGTCGGCTACACCCCGCAGCTCTCCACGGCGGTCGCCATGTGGCGCGAGAACCCGGGCAGCGGCCAGGGCCTGCTCAAGATGTACGGCCTCGGCACCGGCAACGTGAACGACTCCGTGCACGGTGGCGCGTACCCGACGGAGATCTGGACCCTCTACATGAAGGCCGCCCTCAACGGCGTCCCGGAGGTGCCGTTCCCGGTGCCCGGCACGCTCGACGGCACCCAGGTCGACGAGGTCGGCGCCCCGAACACGGCGGTCCCGACCACGGCCCCGACCACCGAGGCGCCGAGCCCCTCGGCGTCCGCGTCCACCGCCCCGCCGAGCTCCTCCCCCACGACGTCCCCGACCCCCCTGCCCAGCAAGACGAACGGGAACGGCGGCGGGAACGGGAACGGCGGCTGGAACGGCGGCCTGCTCACCGGCGGCGGCACCGGCGGCCCGACCTCCTCGCCCACGTCAAGCCCGGACCCCACGCCCACGGTCAGCAGCAGCGGCGGCAGGCCCGGCGGCGGCAACGGCAACGGTGGCCTCCTCGGCGGCGGCAGCAGCACGCCGGGAGGCTGAACCGGCGGGAGACCCCTCCCGAGGCGCACGGGCGGCCGCGGCGGACATCGTCCGCCGCGGCCGCGGCGTCTTCCGGGGCCGGGCGCCGGACCCCGCCGACGGCCCGGGTCGTGCCCGCGATCGCCGCTCCGGGGCGCCCCGGGCCGCGGCGGTCCGGGGCCGGGCATTCCGGGACGGAGCGCACCGCGGCCGCCCCGCCCCGCGACCCGTGGCCGGGTAGCCGGGTCCGCGCCGCGGATCGTGCGGCAGTATGGCGGCCATGAGGTCGAGCGTGCATGACGAATCCGCGGAGCCCGAGCCGTCCGGGCCGCCCGCCGACACCGTGGTCGTCCCCGCCGACGAGGACCCGGTGGCCGCGGCCGGCAGCGAGGTGCTGGGCGGCCCGCCCGGCCGCCGCGCCCTGCTCGGCGTCTCCTGGTGGACCCCCGGCCGGGTCCTCGCGCTCACCGCCGTCGCGGTCTTCGTGCTGGGCATGGTCCAGAAGGCGCCCTGCTACTCCAGCGGCTGGTTCTACGGCGCCACCACGCAGTACACCCACGCCTGCTACAGCGACATCCCGCACCTCTTCTCGGGGCGCGGCTTCGCCCAGGGCCTCCTCCCCTACCGGGACATGATCCCGGCGGGCGCGGACGGCACCCGCGACCCCCACATGCAGTACCTGGAGTACCCGGTGCTCACCGGGCTCTTCATGCAGGTCGCGACCTGGCTCACGCCCCGCTCCGGGGCTCTCGTCCCCGACCGCGAGCAGTGGTTCTGGCTGGTCAACGCCGGCATGCTGATGGTCTGCGCCGTGGTCGCCGTGGTCGCCGTGATGCGCACCCACCGCCGCCGCCCCTGGGACGCCCTGCTCCTGGCGCTCGCGCCCGCCCTCGCCCTCAACGCCACGGTCAACTGGGACCTGCTGGCCGTCGCCCTGACCGCGGTGGGCATGGCCTACTGGTCGGCACGCCGGCCGGTCGCGGCGGGCGTCCTGATCGGCCTGGCGACCGCGGCCAAGCTGTACCCGGCGCTGCTGCTCGGCCCGCTGCTCGTGCTCTGCTGGCGGACGGGCCGGTGGCGGGCCTTCCTCCAGGCGCTCGGCGGCGCCGTCGCCGCCTGGGCGCTGGTGAACGTCCCGGTCGTGCTGTGGAACACGGACGGCTGGGTCACCTTCTACAGCTTCAGCAAGTCGCGCGGGGAGGACTTCGGCTCCCTCTGGCTGGTCGCGGAGCAGATCCGCGGCCAGGCGCTCGGCCTGGGCCTGCTCAACACCGCGATCGCCGTGCTCCTCGTCCTGTGCTGCCTCGGCATCGGCTGGCTGGCGCTCTCCGCCCCGCACCGCCCGCGCTTCGCGCAGCTCGCCTTCCTGGTCGTCGCCGCGTTCGTCGTCACCAACAAGGTGTACTCGCCGCAGTACGTGCTCTGGCTGATCCCGCTCGCCGCCCTCGCCCGGCCCCGGTGGCGGGACTTCCTCATCTGGCAGGCGTGCGAGGTCGCGTACTTCCTCGGCGTGTGGATGTACCTGGCGTACACCTCCGACTCCAAGCAGCACGGCATCCCGGTCAACGTGTACGACCTGGTGGTGGTCGTGCACGTCCTGGGCACGCTGTACCTGTGCGCGGTCGTGGTCCGGGACATCCTGCTGCCGGAGCGCGACCCGGTGCGCTGGGACGGCAGCGACGACCCGTCCGGCGGCGTCCTGGACGGGGCCCCGGACCGCTTCGTGCTCGGGCAGGCCCGCTGGGCGCGGGAGCAGGCCTCCTACGCGGCCTGGGCGCCGGACGGCGGGGACGGCGACTGGTTCGCCCCGCCCGCCGGGGAGCGGCCGCCCGCCTGACCCGGCCTGCCGCCGCTCCTCCTGCCGCCGCTCCTCCTGCCGCCGCCGCTCCCGCCGCCGGGCGGGTTCAGCGGCGCGACATGTACAGGTCGAGCGCCTTGTGGAGGACCTTGCTGAGGGGGAAGTCCCACTCCCCCAGGTACTCGGCGGCCTGGCCGCCGGTGCCCAGCTTGAACTGGATCAGGCCGAAGAGGTGGTCGTTCTCGTCCAGGGTGTCGCTGATGCCGCGCAGGTCGTAGACGGTGGCGCCCAGGGCGTACGCGTCGCGCATCATCCGCCACTGGACGGCGTTGGAGGGCCGCACCTCGCGCCGGTGGTCGGCCGAGGCGCCGTAGGAGTACCAGACGTGCTCGCCGACGGTGAGCATGGTGGTGGCCGCCAGGGCCTCGCCCTCGTGGCGGGCCAGGTAGAGCCGCATCCGGTTGGGGTCCTCGGCGGTGAGCGCCTTCCACATGCCCTGGAAGTAGGAGAGCGGCCGGGGGACGAAGCGGTCGCGCTCCGCCGTGACCACGTACAGGTCGTGGAAGACGGGCAGGTCGTCGTAGCCGCCCCGGACGACCTCGACGCCCGCCTTCTCCGCCCGCTTGATGTTGCGCCGCCACAGCTGGTTGAAGCCGCGCTGCACGTCGTCCAGCGAGCGGTTGGCCAGCGGCACCTGGAAGACGTACCTGGGCTGGACGTCGCCGAAGCCGGCGCCGCCGTCCTCGCCCTGCAGCCAGCCCGCCCGGCGCAGCCGCTCGGCCACGTCGAACGCCCGGGGCTCGTACCAGCTCGGTTCGACGTCCCGCAGCCGCCGGGCGCGGCCGCCGGCTATCGCGTCCTTGATCACGGGTGCGTCCCAGCGCCTGACGACCACCGGCGGGCCCATCTTCACCGAGAAGGCGCCCTTCGCCCTCAGGTGGGCGAGCAGGGGGTCCAGCCACCGCCCGAGGTCGGGGTCGAACCAGTCGATGGCGGGCCCCTCGGGGAGGTAGGCCAGGAAGCGCCTGAGCCGGGGGAGCTGCCGGTAGAGGACCAGGCCCGCCCCGACGGTGCGGCCCTCCTCGTCGGTCCAGCCCACCGACTCGGAGCGCCACTCGGACTTCACGTCGCCCCACGACGGGACCTGCATGTGGCTGACGGAGGGCCGGCTCCTGACGAAGGCGAGGTGCTCCTCCCGGCTGATCGTTCCCAGGCGCAGGCTCATGGCTCGGTCGCTCCTCCTCGGGCGGCGGCGGTGGGCCGAGAGCCTAGTGCCCGCAGGTCCGCACGCACCCCGCCGCGGACGGCGGGACACGTGCGGGACCGCACCGCCGGCAGTACGGGGTGCGGGGGTGCGGGGTGCGGGGGTGCCGCCCGGGGAGGGGCCGGGCCGGCTACCAGAGCCCGCCGAAGAGCCCGCCGTGGGAGAGGCCGAGGTAGAAGCCGACGGCGCTGGCCCCCAGGAAGATCACCAGGAGGAACCGCTCCGCGGTGGTGGCCGACACGTACTGGCCCCAGGCCCCGGTGATGATGCCCGCCAGACCGGTCCAGGAGGTCAGCAGGTGCAGGCCGGGGAAGAAGGCGGTGATGAAGGCGATGAGGCCGAAGACGACGGTCAGCGCGGTCAGCGCGTTCTCCGTCGGGTGGGGGCGGCCGTCGGTGTTGAGGGTGAACGCCGGCACGCGGCGGGCGGCATGAGACATGGGCTCTGCCTCCTCGATGAGGATCGAAAGCGCTGTGCGGGCAGCGTCGCACACCGGGGTGCGCCACGCATCCGATGGAAACAGGGTGCGGCGATCCCGGCACGGATGACAAGTACCCGTTCGGGTGCGGGTAGTCTGTTACTTCTGCACCGGTGCACCCGGGCGGAGACGCGAGCGGCCCGCACGCAGTGGACCCCCACTGTCAGTGGTCACCGCTACGGTGAATCCGTCCTTGCCACCGGCGCCGACGCTACAACCCTCCTGCCACGGAGAGACCGTGGCCGCTGAGTCCAAAGGAGGTGGGTTCCACATGCGTCACTACGAGCTCATGCTCATCCTCGACCCCTCGGTCGAGGAGCGTGCTGTCTCCCCCCTGATCGAGAACTTCCTCAACGTCGTCCGCACCGGCGGCGGCAACGTGGAGAAGGTCGACACCTGGGGCCGTCGTCGCCTGTCGTACGAGATCAACAAGCAGTCCGAGGGCATCTACTCGGTCATCGACCTCAAGGCTGAGCCTGCGGTCGTCAAGGAGCTCGACCGGCAGCTCAACCTGAGCGAGCAGGTTCTCCGGACCAAGGTCCTGCGCCCGGACACCCACTGAGCCTCCCGACCGCCCTCCGGGGCGCCGGGTAGCCCGCGTCGCGTGTTTCACGTGGAACACGCGACGAGAACGCAGGACTCCCCACCGTCGGCACGCCGGCGGCCGGGGGAGTGCTTGGAACGGAACGTCTCCTCCCGAGAGGTCAACCACCACCATGGCAGGCGAGACCGTCATCACCCTCGTCGGCAACCTCGTCGACGACCCCGAGCTGCGCTTCACCCCGTCGGGTGCGGCGGTCGCGAAGTTCCGCATCGCGTCCACCCCCCGCACCTTCGACCGCCAGACCAACGAGTGGAAGGACGGCGAGAGCCTCTTCCTCACGTGCAACGTCTGGCGTCAGCCGGCGGAGAACGTGGCCGAGTCGCTGCAGCGCGGCATGCGCGTGATCGTGCAGGGCCGTCTGCGGCAGCGGTCGTACGAGACCCGCGAGGGCGAGAAGCGGACCGTCTTCGAGGTCGAGGTCGACGAGGTCGGCCCGAGCCTGCGCTCGGCCACCGCCAAGGTCACCCGGGCCAACCGGTCCGGCGGCGGCCAGGGCGGCGGCTTCGGCGGCGGTGGCGGCCAGCAGGGCGGCGGCTGGGGCGGCAGCTCCGGCGGCGGCCAGGCCTCCGGCGGCCCGTCCGACGACCCCTGGGCGTCCAGCGCCCCGGCGGCCGGCGGCCAGGGCGGCGGTGGCGGCTGGGGTGCCCCGGCCGGTGGCGGCGGCTACTCGGAAGAGCCCCCGTTCTGAGGAGCTCCCCTTCGGAGATCCTGCGCCAAGCGGACGAGATTTCGTGCGACCCGGGCGGCTGCGGCCGCCCGGATCGTGAACACCGATGGAGTACATGATGGCGAAGCCGCCTGCGCGCAAGCCCAAGAAGAAGGTTTGCGTGTTCTGCAAGGACAAGATCAACTACGTGGACTACAAGGACACGAACCTGCTGCGGAAGTTCATCTCCGACCGCGGCAAGATCCGTGCCCGCCGCGTCACCGGCAACTGCACCCAGCACCAGCGCGACGTCGCCACCGCTGTCAAGAACAGCCGTGAGATGGCGCTGCTGCCCTACACCTCGACTGCTCGCTGAGAGAGGGTGACCGAAGCATGAAGATCATCCTCACCAACGAGGTTCCCGGCCTCGGTGTCGCCGGCGACATCGTTGAGGTCAAGGACGGCTACGCCCGCAACTACCTGGTCCCGCGCGGCTTCGCCCTGCGCTGGACCAAGGGCGGCCAGAAGGACGTCGACGCCATCCGTCGCGCCCGCAAGGTCCGCGCCATCCAGTCGCTGGAGCACGCCAACGAGATCAAGGGCCAGCTCGAGGGCCTGCAGGTCAAGCTGGCCGTCCGTTCGGGCGACTCCGGCCGCCTGTTCGGCTCGGTGACCCAGGCCGACGTCGTGGAGGCCGTCAAGGCCGCCGGCGGCCCGGCCGTCGACAAGCGCACCGTCACGATCGCCTCGCCGATCAAGACCGTGGGCTCGCACCGCGTCAGCGTCAAGCTGCACACCGACGTCGAGGCCAAGCTCGACGTGGCGGTCGTCTCCGCCTGACGCACCGGCCCGGTCAGGGCACCGGTGCACCACGCAGGACCGCACCACCGAGGGCCGGGACTCCGCACGGAGTCCCGGCCCTCGGCCTTTCCGGGCCCGCCCCGCGCCCCGCGCCGTGAGCCCTCGTCCGGCCCCCAGGCTCTCCCAGGCTCTCCGCCCCGGTGCACCCGGACGTACCGCCCCTGGCCGCGTCCCTCCGGGGCCGCACCCCTCCCGGACCGTGACGGCCTACGCCCGCACCGCGCCCGTCACCAGCCACGACCCGCCGCGCGCCCGCCACCCCAGCACCACCAGTCGCGCCAGCATGAAGAGCGCCATCGCCCACCACAGCCCCACCAGCCCGCCGCCCGTCGCCGGGACCAGTAGGGCGGCCGGCGCGAACACCGCGAGTGTGGCCGGCATCGCCCAGGCCAGGTAGGCGCCGTCCCCCGCCCCCATCAGCACGCCGTCGAGCACGAAGACCACCCCCGACACCGGCTGGACCAGAGCCACGACCAGCAGCACCTCCGCCAGCCGGGCCTGCACGGCCGCGTCCGGGGTGAAGAGCGGCACGTACAGCGGCCTGCCCGCCGCCACCAGCAGGCCCAGGACCACGCCCGCGCCGATCCCCCACTGCACCATCCGGCGGGTGGCCGCCCGGGTGCCCGCGACATCGCCCGCACCGAGGTACCGGCCTATGACGGCCTGGCCCGCGATGGCGATCGCGTCGAGGGCGAACGCCAGCAGCCCCCAGAGCGTCATCGCCACCTGGTGCGCGGCCACCTGGACGTCGCCCAGCCGGGCCGCGACCGCCGTCGCGATCACCAGGACGGCCCGCAGGCTCAGCGTCCGGACCAGCAGCGGACCGCCGGCCCGCGCGCAGGCCCGGATGCCCGCCGGGTCCGGCCGCAGGGAGGCCCGGTGGCGGCGGGCACCGCGCAGCACCACCGCCAGGTAGGCGGCCGCCATGCCGTTCTGCGCGACGACGGTCCCCCACGCCGACCCCGCCACGCCGAGCCCGGCCCCGTACACGAGGCCGAGGTTGAGCAGGGCGTTCGCCGAGAAGCCGGCGACGGCGACGGCCAGCGGGGTGCGGGTGTCCTGCAGTCCCCGGAGCACCCCGGTGGCGGCCAGCACGGTCAGCATGGCCGGGATGCCCAGGGCGCTGATCCGCAGGTAGGTGACGGCGTACGGGGCCGCCGAGCCGGAGGCGCCGAAGAGTCCGACCAGCCCGGGCGCGAGCGGGACGGTCACCGCCACCAGCACGGCGGAGAGCAGCAGGGCCAGCCAGACGCCGTCGACGCCCTGCTGGATGGCGGCCCTGCGGTCGCCCGCGCCGATCCGGCGGGCGACCGCGGCCGTGGTGGCGTAGGCGAGGAAGACGAAGACGCCGGTGAGCGTGGCCAGGAGCGTGGCGGCGACGCCGAGGCCGGCGAGCTGGGTGGTGCCGAGGTGGCCCACGATCGCGGAGTCGGCCATCAGGAAGAGGGGTTCGGCGACCAGTGCTCCGAAGGCGGGGACGGCCAGGGCGAGGATCTCCCGGTCGTGGCGGCGTGCGCTGCGGCGGTAGTCATCCACAGGTAAGAGCCTAAAGCATTGCGCAAGCATTACTCGCAACCCCGTGCGGTAGCGGTGCACACACCCTTTGTGGCGATCTTCATCCCTGCCGTGGAGAATTTTCCCTGCACAGGCGGTGGATGGTGTCATAGCAGGTCAGCGCGTTGACGCCGACGAGATCATGTGGTTATCCACAGGAGTTTCCCCCAGGCTGTGCACAGGTTTCGCAGCCTTCTCCACAGATGCGGGACTGCTGTCCACAAGGCCTGTGGATAACCGATTGGCCGAGACGCCTCCGCAGCCCTAGCGTGGTCGCTCGCCCGGCCTGTCGCACCCGCCTTCCGGGCGTCCGTGATGTCAGTGGGGTGCCGTAGAAAGAGATGGCGCGACCCGCGCACGGGCAGGGAGGCAACCGCATGGACCCCACGGCTGCGGTACCCGCCCCGGCATCCCCCCGTGCGCCCCGCAGGCCCCGCAGGCCCCACGGGGAGGACGCGTGACCGGCCCCCAGTTCGACGACCACGACACCCCGCCCGACGACGACTGGCCCGACGGCCCCGGCGACCGCCTGCCCGTCGCCCGCAACCGCCGCGACGGCGGACGCGACGGCGACTGGCGCGGTGGCCGGGACAGGGACCGCGACCGCGACCGCGAGGGCGGCGGACGCGGCGGCGACTCCTTCGAGCGCGTCCCCCCGCAGGACCTCGCCGCCGAGCAGTCCGTCCTCGGCGGCATGCTGCTCTCCAAGGACGCCATCGCCGACGTCGTCGAGGTCCTCAAGCCCGCCGACTACTACCGGCCCGCCCACGAGCTGATCCACGGCGCCATCCTCGACCTCTACGCCCGCGGCGAGCCCGCCGACCCCATCACCGTCGCCGGCGAGCTCACCAAGCGCGGCGAGATCACCCGGGTCGGCGGCCCCGCCTACCTGCACACGCTGGTCAACTCCGTCCCCACCGCGGCCAACGCCGAGTACTACGCGGAGATCGTCCACGAGCGCGCCGTGCTGCGCCGCCTGGTCGAGGCCGGCACCCGCATCGCGGGCATGGGCTACGCCGCCGAGGGCGACGTCGACGAGATCGTCAACGCCGCCCAGGCCGAGATCTACGCCGTCACCGAGCAGCGCACCAGCGAGGACTACGCGCCCCTCGCCGACATCATGGAGGGCGCCCTCGACGAGATCGAGGCGATCGGCTCCCGCAGCGGCCAGATGTCGGGCGTCCCCACCGGCTTCACCGACCTGGACTCCCTCACCAACGGGCTCCACCCCGGCCAGATGATCGTCATCGCCGCGAGGCCCGCGATGGGAAAGTCCACCCTCGCCCTGGACTTCGCCCGCGCCTGCTCCATCAAGAACGGCATGCCCAGCGTCATCTTCTCCCTGGAGATGGGCCGCAACGAGATCGCCATGCGCCTGCTCTCGGCGGAGGCCCGGGTCGCGCTGCACCACATGCGGTCCGGCAACATGACCGACGACGACTGGACGCGCCTCGCCCGCCGGATGCCGGACGTCAGCGCCGCCCCGCTCTACATCGACGACTCCCCCAACCTGTCGATGATGGAGATCCGGGCCAAGTGCCGCCGCCTCAAGCAGCGCAACGACCTGCGCCTGGTGGTCATCGACTACCTCCAGCTGATGCAGGCCGGCGGCTCCCGCCGGGCCGAGAGCCGCCAGCAGGAGGTCTCGGAGATGTCCCGGAACCTCAAGCTCCTCGCCAAGGAGCTGGAGATCCCGGTCATCGCCCTCTCCCAGCTCAACCGAGGCCCCGAGCAGCGCACCGACAAGAAGCCGATGGTCTCCGACCTCCGCGAGTCCGGCTCGATCGAGCAGGACGCCGACATGGTGATCCTGCTGCACCGCGAGGACGCCTACGAGAAGGAGTCCCCCCGGGCCGGCGAGGCCGACCTGATCGTGGCCAAGCACCGCAACGGTCCCACCGCCACCATCACGGTCGCCTTCCAGGGCCACTACTCGCGCTTCGTCGACATGGCCAACGGCTGAGGCCGGGCCTGTACGGACCCGGGTCCGGCCGGCGGGGCGCCGCAGGGCTGTCGCCGGCGCCCCCTACCGTCCGGCCGCCCGGCCGACGCGGCCCGGTCCTGCCGGTCCCCGGGGCGAGGTGCGGTGGGCGGGCCCGCCGGCCGCGGTGAACAGGACCGCACCTGTCCTCGTCCGCCGCTAGCGTGCCGCCATGACCGACACGCGCGGCGGGACGCGCCACTCCCCCGTCCTCGGACGGCGCTCGCTGGGCCGGGCCCTGCTGGACCGCCAGCTCCTCGTGGAGCGGCGTCCGCTGCCCGCCCTGGAGGTCGTGGAGCACCTGGTCGGGCTCCAGGCCCAGGACCCGAAGCCGCCGTACACGGGCCTGTGGAGCCGCGTGGCGGACTTCCGCCCCGACGAGCTGTCGCGGCTGCTGGAGGAGCGCGCGGTGGTCCGCATCGCCCTGATGCGGGGGACCATCCACCTGGTCTCCGCCGCGGACTGCCTGGCCCTGCGGCCGCTGCTGCAGGCTCGGTCGGAGCGGACGGCGCACAGCCGGTGGGGCCGGGAGCTGGCCGGCGTGGACCCCGCGGAGCTGGCCGCGGCGGGCCGGGCGCTCGTGGAGGAGCGGCCGCTGACCTTCGAGTCCCTGGGCGCGCTGCTCGCGGAGCGGTGGCCGGGCCGCGACCCGTACGCGCTGGCGATGACGGTGCGCTGCCTGCTGCCGCTGGTGCAGGTGCCGCCGCGCGGGCTGTGGGGGGCGACTGGGCCGGCCGCCCACACCACGGCGGAGGCGTGGCTCGGCCGGTCCGCGGCCGCCGCGCCCCCGGCACCCCCGGTCCCCGCGGTGGACGCGCTGGTGCTGCGGTACCTGGCGGCCTTCGGGCCGGCGACGGTGGCGGACGTGCAGAAGTGGTCGGGGCTGACGGGGCTCCGGGAGGTGCTGGAGCGGCTGCGGTCCCGGCTGCTGCGCTTCCGCGACGAGGGCGGCGCCGAGCTGTTCGACCTGCCGGAGGCGCCGCGCCCCGATCCGGACACGCCGGTGCCGGTGCGGCTGCTGGCGGAGTTCGACAACCTCCTGCTGGCGCACGCGGACCGCGGCCGGGTCCTGCCGGAGGCGTACCGGATGCGGGTGATGACCAGGAACGGCCTGGTGAGGGGCTCGGTGCTCGCCGACGGCTCGGTGCGCGGGGTGTGGCGCCTCCTGCGGGAGCGGGACGCCGGGCCGTCGCTGCGGGTGGAGCTCTTCGAGCCGCTGTCCGCGGCCGACCGCGACGCGCTGGAGCGGGAGGGGCGGCGGCTGCTGGCGTTCTCGCGGCTGCCCGGCGCCGCGTCGCCCGCCCGGAACCGCAGCGGCGGAGCAGCAGGTGACGTGTCCGCAGGTGACGAACGCGCAGGTCGCGGGCGTACAGATTGCAGTCGTGCAGCCGATGGGCGGACCGGCGGCCGTGCCGGGGGGTCCGCCGGCGCCGGGGACACCGGCGGTGAGGTGATTGTCGTGGAGTCCGACTGACGCCAGGTCACCCCTGGGAGGGAATCTGCTGCTCCGGACAGCGCCTGAAGGGGCGTCTTATGTCGGACTTTCGGCTCGTAGGCGTGCTCCCTGGAGGAGGACAGGCGTCGATCCACGGCGTCGTCCGCAGCGCGGAACCGAAGGAGTCGTCCGATGCCGTCGTTCTCACCGATGCGTGCCGCCGTCGCCGTCCTGGCGGTCCTGCTGGCGGTGTTCACCGCCATGGGCCTGGCCGGTCAGGCGGCCGCCGCGGTCGCCGGGGCGCAGGCCGGGGCACGCGTGCCGCAGGCCGCACCCGGCGACGGCGCCGACTGGGAGCGGATCGCCGGCTGCGAGAGCGGCGGCCGCTGGGACATCAACACCGGCAACGGCTACTACGGCGGGCTGCAGATGACGCAGGGCACCTGGGAGCAGTACGGCGGCCGCCGCTACGCGCCGCGCGCCGACCTGGCGACCCGCGATGAGCAGATCGCGGTCGGCGAGCGGATCGCCGGCTCCCGCGGCCTGACGCCGTGGCCGGTGTGCGGCCGCGCGTCCCGGACGGCGTCCCGGACGCCGCTGCACCTCGCCTCCGCCCCCGTCCGGCCGGCGCGGCCGGTCTCGCAGGCCGACTCCGTGCAGACGCTGCAGCCGTGGACGGTGCAGGCGCTGCTCCCCGTGCAGGTACCCGCGCCGGGGAGCTCCTACTGGACGGTGCACGCGGGCGACACGCTCTCCTCGATCGCCCAGCAGGCCCACGTCCACGGCGGCTGGCACGCCCTCTACGACCTCAACCACGACGTCCTGGGCGGCGACCCCGACGTGATCCGGCCGGGTCAGCACCTGCGGCTGGCGGCCTGACCGGTGGCGGCCGCTCCGGCGGCCCCGGGGCCGACGACCCCGGCATCACGGGACCACGGCACCACGGGACCGCAGACCACGGGTCCGGGCCGGTGCGGAGACGGGACGCGCGGGCGTCAGAAGGCGCGGGCGTACTGCTCGGGCCGGGGCACGGCGGCACCCAGCCGCCGGGCGGCCTGCTGGGGCCAGACCGGGTTGCGCAGCAGCTCGCGGGCGAGCAGCACGGCGTCGGCCCGGCCGGAGGCGACGATCTCCTCGGCCTGCTCCGGCTCGGTGATCATGCCGACGGCGCCGGTGGGCAGGCCGGTCCGGCCACGGACCGTCTCGGCGAACGGCACCTGGTAGCCGGGGCCGACCGGGATGGGGGCGTCGGGCGCGATGCCGCCGGTGGACACGTCGAGGAGGTCGACGCCGCGGGCCTGCAGCTCCTTCGCGAGCAGCACGGTGTCCTCGCCGGTCCAGCCCTCCCGCTCGTCGGCGGTGTCGCCGGACAGCCAGTCGGTGGCCGAGGTGCGGAAGAAGAGCGGCAGCTCGTCGGGCCAGACGGCGCGGACGGCCTCGACGACCTCCAGGGCGAACCGCATGCGGTTCTGGACGGTGCCGCCGTAGGAGTCGGTGCGGTGGTTGGAGAAGGGCGAGAGGAACGAGTGGACCAGGTAGCCGTGGGCGCCGTGCACCTCGGCGACCTTGAACCCGGCGTCGAGCGCGCGGCGGGCGGCGTCGGCGAAGGCCCGCACGACGCGCCGGATCCCGTCGGCGTCCAGCTCGTCGGGCACGGGCCGGTCGCCGAAGGCCACGGCGCTGGGGGCGACGGCCTGCCAGCCGCCGTCCTCGGGGGCGAGGGCGCCGCGGACTCCCCCCCAGGGCTGCCCGTCGCCGGCCTTGCGCCCGGCGTGGGCGAGCTGGATGCCGGGGACGGTGCCCTGCTGCTCCAGGAACGCGGTGATGCGGGCGAAGGCCTGCTGCTGCCGGTCGTTCCACAGGCCGAGGTCGTGGGTGCTGATGCGGCCCTCGGGCAGGACGGCGGTGGCCTCGGTGAGGATCAGCCCGGCGCCGCCGACGGCGCGGGAGGCGAGGTGCTGGAAGTGCCAGTCGCCCGGGGCGCCGGTGTCGGGTCCCTCCGGTGCGGCGGAGTACTGGCACATCGGCGCCATCCACACCCGGTTGGGGATGGTGAGGCTGCGCAGGGTGAGGGGCTCGAAGAGAGCGCTCATGGGTGCTCCTCGCTGGATCGCGGCGGACAGGGGGTCGTCCCCGACCGTACGTAGCGCGCGAAATAATTGCAAGCGCATGTTCTTTCGCCCGGCACGCCCCCTCCGGGGCCGCCGCGGGCGGTGCCCGGGCCATACTCGGGCCATGGAACGGGCCAGGGTGAGCGGCGGGTACGACGCGGTGGTGCTGGCCGGCGGCGCGGCCCGGAGGCTGGACGGCGCCGACAAGCCCGGCCTGCGGGTGGGCGGCGCCACCCTGCTGGAGCGGGTGCTCGCGGCCTGCGCGGGGGCGCGGCGCACCGTGGTGGTCGGACCGGTCCGGGAGGCGGCCGGCCGGCCGGTCCGGTGGACCCGGGAGGACCCGCCCGGCGGCGGCCCGGTCGCCGCGGTGGCCGCCGGCCTCCCCCACGTCTCCGCGCCGGTGGTGCTGCTGCTGGCGGCGGACCTGCCGTTCCTGGACCGGCCGACGGTGGAGCGGCTGGCCGCCGGGGTCCTCCTCCCGTCCCCGGACGATCCCGCCGCCGCGCCGGACGACGCCGGACCGCCCGCCGACGCGGCCGTCCTGGTCGACGCCGGCGGACGCGACCAGCCGCTGGCCGCCGCCTACCGCACCGACGCCCTCCGCGCCGCCCTGGACGCCCTGGTGGCCGGCAGCGGCGGCCGCGCGGACGGCCTGCCGCTGCGGCGGCTGGTCGGCGGCCTGCGCACGGTGCGGCTGCCGGACACGGCCGGCGCGGCCTGGGACTGCGACACCTGGGACCAGGTGGCCGCCGCCCGCAGGCGGGCCGGATGAGCCGGTGCCGGTCCGGTGGCCGGGCGGCCCCGCGGGCCGGGGCGGGCCCGCGGCAACACGGCCGAGGGGGCCGGTGCATGCCGCCCGGCACGGAATCCGGGAACATGGGCGGCGTGCTGGATGACTGGATCGCCGAAGCCAAGACCGAACTGGGTGTCGACCTGGACGTCGACGTCGCCGGGCTGCTCGACATGACCAAGGTCGTCGCCCACGGCGTGGCCCGCCCCGCCGCGCCGCTGACCGCGTTCCTGGTCGGCTACGCCGCCGCCGGCGCGGGCGGCGGCAGCGAGGCCGTCGCCGAGGCCTGCCGCAAGGCCGTCGCGCTGGCCGAGCGCAGGGCCGCGGGGCAGCGCGACGGCAACGGGCCCGGATGAGCAGGGCCTCCTCCGTGGACGGCGCCCCGCCCGGCGGCGGCCGGACCGGCTCCCCCGGCGGGCCCGGCTCCCCCCGGGACCCCGGACCGTCCCGGGGGGCCGACGACCCCTACGACTGGGACGCGCCCCCGGACGCGCCCGGCTCGTCGGACGCACCTCCCCCCGGGCCGTACCGGCGGCCCGACCCCGGCATGCCCTGGCAGCGGGCCCGCGCCACCGCCCGCGCGGCGGCCGTCCGCCCGCTGCCCGCCGCCGAGGCCGACCTGGCCGACGCCCTGGGCCGCGCGCTCGCCGAGCCCCTGGTGGCCCGCACCGACCTGCCGCCGTTCGACACCTCCGCCATGGACGGCTGGGCCGTCGCCGGCCCCGGCCCCTGGGTGCTGCGCGGGCGCGTCCTGGCGGGGCAGCAGCCGGCCGGCCCGCTCGCGGACGGCACCGCCGTCCGGATCGCCACCGGCGCCCCGCTGCCGCCCGGCGCCACGGCCGTCCTGCGCCGTGAGCACGGCACGGTCGAGCGGCGCGGCACCCCCGGCCGCGACGGCGGCGCCGCCGCGGACTCGGGGGAGGACACCGGCGTCCTCCACGACCGGGCCCCCCGCCCCGCCGAGCCCGGCCGCGACGTGCGCCCCCGCGGCCAGGAGTGCCGCCGCGGCGAGCCGCTCCTCCCCGCCGGCACCGCCGTGACCCCGGCCGTCCTCGGCCTGGCCGCCGCTGCGGGCTGCGACCGGCTGGCGGTCCACCGCCGCCCGACGGTCGAACTGCTGCTCCTCGGCGACGAGCTGCTGGAGTCGGGCCCGCCCCGCGACGGGCTGGTCCGCGACGCCCTCGGCCCGCTGCTCGTCCCGTGGCTGGCGGCGTGCGGGGCCGGGGTGGTCGGCCGCCGCATGGTCCGGGACGACCGGGGGCTGCTGCGCGACGCCCTCCGCCGCTCGCCCGCCGACGTCGTGGTCACCACCGGCGGCACCGCGGCCGGTCCGGTGGACTTCCTGCACGCCGCGCTGGACGAGGCCGGCGGCCGGCTGCTGGTGGACTCGGTCGCGGTACGGCCCGGGCACCCCATGCTGCTCGCCGCACTGCCGCCCGCCGCCGCCGGCGGCGCCCCCCGGACCCTCGTCGGCCTGCCGGGCAACCCGCTGGCCGCCGTCGCCGGTGCCGCCACCCTCGCGGTACCGCTGCTGCGTGCCCTGGGCGGGCACCCGGCCGCCGCGCCGCGCCGGGCCCCCGCCGCCGCCGACCTGCCGGGGCACCCGCGCGACACCCGGCTGCTGCCCGTACGGCTCACCGCCCGTGGCGCGGACCCGCTGGCCTTCGACGGCCCCGCCATGCTCCGCGGGTTCGCCCTCGCCGACGCGCTCGCCGCCGTCCCGCCCGGCGGGCTGGCGGCGGGGGAGCCCGTGGAACTGCTGGAGGCGCCGGGCCGCTGAGCCGGGGCCCCGGCGCTCCCGGGGCACCCGGCGGTCCCGGCGGTCCCGGCGTTCC
This sequence comes from Streptacidiphilus sp. ASG 303, assembly GCF_020991365.1. Taxonomy (GTDB): domain Bacteria; phylum Actinomycetota; class Actinomycetes; order Streptomycetales; family Streptomycetaceae; genus Peterkaempfera. Next base: position 42,225 of record NZ_JAJLRA010000004.1, on the reverse strand, counting down.
CGGCGGGGGCAGGCTCCACCGCGCGCGGCGTCCGGCCGGGCCTCAGGCCGGCGTCCCCGCCGAGCGGATCACGATGACGCGGTCGGTGAGCCTGAGGATCGCGGCCTCCGCGTCGCCGTAGCGGAGGACGCGGTGGCCGCGGACGACGGCGACGACCAGGTCCGCGCACGCGCGGGGGCTGCCGCCCGCCTCGGCCCTGGTGACGGGGCGCTCCACGACGTCGAGCCCGCTGCCGTACGTCAGCAGGTCCTCCATGACCGCGCCGGCGTGGGGGCTGAGCGCCGACATGCCGAGCAGCCGGCCGGTCGAGCCGGAACCGGTGACCACCACGTCGGCGCCGCTCCCCCGCAGCAGGGGCGCGTTCTCGTCCTCCCGGACGGCGGCCACCACGGTGGCCTTCCGGTTGAGCTGCCGGACGGTGAGGGTGACCAGGACGGCGGTGTCGTCCCGGTCCGGGGCGACCACGACCCGGGCGGCGCGCGGCAGTTCCGCGCGGAGCAGGGTGTCGGTGCGGGTGGCGTCCCCGACCACCCCGACCAGGCCGTCCAGCGTGGCCTGCTCGACCACCTTCCGCTGCGGGTCCACCACCACGATCGACTCCGGGCGCACGCCCTGGCCGAACAGGGTGGACACCGCGTGCCGCCCCTTGGTGCCGTACCCGACGACGACGGTGTGCTCCCGCACGGCGGACCTCCAGCGTCCGATGCGCCACTGCCGGCGGGTGCGCTCCGCCAGCACCTCCAGCGTGGTGCCGACCAGGATGATCAGGAAGACGACCCGCAGCGGGGTGACCACCAGGATGTTGACGAGGCGGGCGGAGTCGCTCACCGGTGTGACGTCGCCGTAGCCGGTGGTGGAGAGGGTGACGGTCGCGTAGTAGGCGGCGTCGAGCAGGTCGACGCGGCCGTCCGAGCTGTCCGTGTAGCCGCCGCGGTCGGCGTAGACCACCACGATCGTGACCACCAGCACGGCCAGCGCCATCAGCACCCGGAGGCCCACCTGCTGCAGCGGGGGCCTCGGCCGCCGGGTGGGCAGCACGACGTGCCGGCCGGGGTCACCGCCGGGGTCCGGCGGCCCGTCCGCGTCGTGCCGCGGCCGCCGCGGGGCCCTTCCGCCCGGCCCCGGGGGCCGGCTGCCGCTCGTCACGCCTCCCAGGATGACCGCGGCGGCCCGCGGGGCGGCCGTCGCCGCCCGGTGTGTCGCGGACACCGACCGGACGGGCGGATGGACGGGCGGCCGGACTGGCGGACGGGCGGACGGGCCGGTGGCCGGGCGGGCCGCGGCCCGCCCGGGGTCCCGCCGGACCCGCGGCCGCCCGCGGATCGCCGGGGTCCCGGTCCCCGGCGCCGGGCGGCGGCGAGGCTAGCGTGTGGACATGCGAGCGATCACGATTCCCGAACCCGGTGGTCCCGACGCGCTGGTGTGGGCCGAGGTGGACGACCCGGTGCCCGGCGAGGGCGAGGTGCTGGTCGAGGTGGCGGCGAGCGCCGTCAACCGGGCCGACGTCCTCCAGCGCCAGGGCTTCTACGACCCCCCGCCGGGGGCCTCCCCGTACCCGGGTCTGGAGTGCTCCGGGCGGATCGCGGCGCTCGGCCCGGGCACGGCCGGCTGGGCGGTGGGCGACGAGGTGTGCGCGCTCCTCGGCGGCGGCGGGTACGCGGAGCGGGTCGCGGTGCCGGCCGGGCAGCTGCTGCCGGTGCCGAAGGGCCTGGACACGGTCGCGGCGGCGGCGCTGCCCGAGGTCGTCTGCACCGTGTGGTCCAACGTGTTCCAGGTGGCGCACCTGCGGCCGGGGGAGGTGTTCCTGGTGCACGGCGGGTCGAGCGGGATCGGCACGATGGCGGTCCAGCTCGCGAAGGCCGTGGGCGCCCGGGTCGCCGTGACGGCGGGCAGCGCGGAGAAGCTGGAGGCGTGCCGGGCCCTGGGGGCCGACGTCCTGGTGAACTACCGCGAGCAGGACTTCGTCGCGGAACTCGCCGAGGCGACCTCCGGACGCGGCGCCGACGTGATCCTCGACGTCATGGGCGCCTCCTACCTGGACCGGAACCTGGACGCGCTGGCGGTCAACGGCCGGCTGGTCGTGATCGGCATGCAGGGCGGCGTCAAGGCCGAGCTGAACCTGGGCAAGCTGCTGTCCAAGCGGGCCGCGATCGCCGCGACCAGCCTGCGGGCGCGCCCCCTGGAGGAGAAGGCGGCCATCGTGGCGGCGGTGCGCGAGCACGTCTGGCCCCTGGTCGAGTCGGGCCGGGTCCGGCCGGTGGTCGACCGGGCGCTGCCGATGGCCGAGGCGGCGCAGGCGCACCGGCTGATGGAGAGCAGCGCGCACATCGGCAAGATCCTGCTGACGGTCTGACGCGGGCCGGCCGCGCCCGTCCCCCTCTCCTCCGCCCCGTCCTCCCCGCCCCGTCCGGCGGCGGGGGCCGGGGCGGGTGCGTGCCGCGGCGGGGGAGGGCGGGGGCGCCCCGCCCTCCCCGAGGCGGGGCCGCCGGCGGTCCGGAGCGGTCCGGGCGGCGACGTGTGTTCGATATGACGGGTATGTCGGGTTGTGCGACTCTGGAGAGGAACCGCCCGACCACGCAGCGCAGGCCGGGCGGCAGCGGCGCCGAGGTCCCGGGCGCCGCCGGCCTTGTCCGGTGCCGCCGCCCGCCGACGGCGGCCGTCGGAAGGACGACCGCACGTGACCGGATCCACGCTCCAGCCGCGTACCCCCGCCCCGCGCCCGCCGACCCCCGGTGGACCGGAGGCGGCCGGGCCGCCCCTCCCGCCCCCTCCGCCCCCGCGGACCCCTCTGTCCCTGCGGACCCCTCCGCCCCCGCGGACCGTGCAGCCGCGGGCGTCCCGCCGCGGTTCCACGCCCGGGATACCCTCCCCGCTCCTGCTGGCCGCGTGCGCCGGGCTCGCCGCCGTCCTGGCGTCGCCGTCCGCCGCGGCCGCCGGCTGCGGCGGTCCCGCCGACCGGCCCCCGGCCCGCACCGGCCCGCCCTCGCCGCTCCCCGGGGCCGCGTCCGGCCGGACGCCGTGGACGGGGCTGCTGCCGGCCGGACTCGCCGGCCCCCGCCCGCGGGCCGCGGACCCGGGTGCGGACCGCGTCGGGACCGGCTGCCCCCGGCCCCGCGACCGCGGTGACTCCCCGCCGCTCCCGGACGACGGCTCCGTACCTCCTCCCGCCCCGTCGTCCTCCGCCGCCCCCTGGACCCCGGCGGCCCCCGACGCGCCGTCCGTGCCCGCCCCCTCCGCCGGCGCGGCGACCGGCGGCCCGGCCGCCGACGCGACCGTGCCGCTCCGGTCGCCGGCGGCGGAGCCGTCCCGGTCCGCGGGGCCTCGGGTCCCCGCGCCCGCCGTGCCCTCGCCGCCCGCCGGGGACCCGCCCGCCGGGGACGGCCCGGCCGACGACGCCGCCCCCGGAGGCCCGGATGCGTACCGCGGGGTGCCGCAGCCGCCGCCCGCCGACCCGCGGGCCGCCCGCCGGTCCGCCGCCCCCGCCCCGGGCGGGGCCCCCTTCGTGCCTGCAGGGTCCGCGGCCCCCGACGGCGCGGCCCCCGCCGCGGCGACGTCCGCCCTCCCGGGCCCCGGCGGCCTCCCCGGCGCCGACGGACCGCCCGTCCCGGTCGCGGGCGCCGACGACGCCGCGCCGCCCTTCTCCGCGGTGGCCGCCGGCACCTACCTGCCGCTCGGCATGGGGCTGGGCATGGTCGGCGCCGGGGTGGCGCTGGTCGGCCTGCGCCTGCGCCGCGGCTGACCGCCCTCTCCCGGGGCGGCCGCCCCCCGCGCGCCCCCCGTGAGGAAGAATGGCGCCCATGAACACGCCGATGAACGAACGGCCGGAAGACGGCCCTCAGGTCCTGATCGTCGGCCCGGACGGCATGGCCGTCGGCAGTGCCCCGGGCGCGGAGCGCAAGCTCCCCGGCGGCGGTGAGGGGGAGGAGCCGCGCGAGCTGCCGGTCACCGAGATGGTGGAGCAGCCGGCGAAGGTGATGCGGATCGGCAGCATGATCAAGCAGCTGCTGGAGGAGGTGCGCGCGGCTCCCCTCGACGAGGCGAGCCGGGTGCGGCTGAAGGACATCCACGCCGGCTCCATCAAGGAGCTGGAGCAGGGGCTCGCCCCCGAGCTGGTGGAGGAGCTGGAGCGGCTCTCCCTCCCCTTCACCGACGACACCATCCCCAGCGAGGCCGAGCTGAGGATCGCCCAGGCACAGCTCGTGGGGTGGCTGGAGGGGCTGTTCCACGGCATCCAGACCGCCCTGTTCGCCCAGCAGATGGCGGCCCGCGCGCAGCTGGAGCAGATGCGCCGGGCGCTGCCGCCCGGCCACGGCGGCCTCGGCGAGGAGCCGGGCGAGCCCCCGCGCGGCATGCGCTCCGGCCCGTACCTGTAGGGCCGCGCGGGCGGGGGCCCGGCCGCCGGCCCCTCCCCGCCGGACCGCCCGTGCCCCCGGGGGCGCCCGGACCGCCCCGGCCGCCCCCGGGACCGCCCCCGCGGCCGGGCCGGCCGGGAACCGGACCGCCCCCGCGGCCCGTGTACCGGGGTGTGCGCAGTACGATCGCACGCCCCGGTACGCATGTCGGGGCGTGCCGATACCCTGGCCCCTGCCGGGGCCGGCGGTCTCCGGACGGTCCACACACACGCGGCTGCGGCGCGGCCTGCCGAGGGGGATGTCGAGGCGATGGGCGAGGACGGCACCACGGGCGGTGCGGCCGCCGGCCTGCGGGCGGTCGGCCACGGCAGGTACGTCCTGCAGCAGCTGCTGGGCCAGGGCGGCATGGCCTCCGTCCACCTCGGGCACGACACCGTGCTCGACCGCCCGGTGGCGGTGAAGACCCTCCACACCGACCTCGGCCGCGAGCCGTCCTTCCGCGAGCGGTTCCGCCGCGAGGCCCAGGCCGTCGCCCGGCTGAGCCACACCAACGTCGTCGCGGTCTACGACAGCGGCGAGGACGCCGACGCCGACGGCGCCACGGTCCCCTACATCGTCATGGAGTACGTCGAGGGCACCTCGCTCAGCGGCGTGCTGCGCCGGGAGGTCGAGGAGCACGGGGCGATGCCCGCCGACCGGGCGCTGCGGATCACCGCGGACGTGCTGGCCGCGCTGTCCGCCTCGCACGAGCAGGGCCTCGTCCACCGCGACATCAAGCCGGGCAACGTCATGGTGACGCCCAAGGGCGTCGTCAAGGTGATGGACTTCGGCATCGCCCGCGCCCTGCAGTCCGGGGTCACCTCGATGACGCAGACCGGCATGGTGGTGGGCACCCCGCAGTACCTCTCCCCGGAGCAGGCGCTCGGGAAGAGCGTGGACGCCCGCGCCGACCTCTACTCGGTGGGCTGCCTGCTCTTCGAGCTGCTCACCGGACGGCTCCCGTTCGACGGCGACACCGCGTTCTCCATCGCCTACAAGCACGTGCAGGAGCCGCCGCCGGCGCCGTCCTCCCTCAACCGGGCGGTGACCCCGGCGGTGGACGCCCTGGTGGCCCGGGCACTGCGCAAGGACCCCGCCCACCGCTTCCCCACCGCGGAGGCGATGCGCGACGAGGTGCAGCGGGTGGCCTCGGGCGAGCAGGACGGGGTGAAGCCGCTGGTCATCGGCGGCGGCCCCAGCGCCGTGCACGGGCAGGGGCCCGGCGGCCCCCTCTCCTCCGCGGTCTTCCCCCAGGTGACCGGCGAGCTGCGGACGCCGGCGCCGGACCGGGTGCAGCAGCCGTACCGGCCGTCCCCCGCCCCGTCGTTCGGCCCCGGCCCCGTCGTCGGACCGGGCACCCCGCCCCCGCACACCCCGCCCCCGCAGTACCGGCCGCCCCACGCGCAGCCGATGCCGCAGCCGCTGCCGCAGCCGATCCGCACCCCTCCGCCGCAGCCGGTCTTCCCGCAGCAGGCGGCGACGCCGATGCCCGGTCCGATGCGGCCGGGGGTGCCCACCCCGCCCCCCGGGGTGTTCGCCCCGCCCGCGCCGTTCGCACCGCTCCCCGCACGGAGGCGCGGCTGCGGCACGGCGGTCGTCATCGTCTGCGTGCTGCTCGTCCTGGCGGTGGTGGTCGGCCTCGTCCTGGCCGCCGCCATGAGCAAGAGCGCCGGCAGCAGCAGCCCCACCGACTACTCGACGCCCGGCAGCTACGGCATGCGCCTCCCCGCAGGGGGCGCACCGGACGGCGGGTCCGGTGCGGCGGCCGCGTCCTGAGCGGCCGGGGGCGCGTCCGCCCCGACTTCGCGCCGGGCGCGTTGGTGCGCGCCGGGTGGTGCCGGGGTAGGCGGCCCACGAGGGGTTCAGCCGTCACGTACGCCCCGCGAAGGCGGTAGCGTGCACTGGAGGAATCCGCCCTCCCGGCCCGGCCAGGGGCGGAGAGGCCCGAGTCGGCCGCCGGTCCCGGGGCCCCGAGACAGAGACGAGAGCGTGATCCCATTCAGGCCGACGGACGGCGAGGAGTGATGGCAGAGACCCCGCACACGGCAGGCGGAGACGGCCCCCGCGGCCGTACCGGCGATCCCGTCCGTGAGCAGTCCCCGGAAGCGGCCCCGGCGCACCAGGCCCCCGCGTCCCACGGCGGCCGCACCGCGGGCGGCGTGTCGGAGACCCCCGCCACCCCTGCCGCCGCGCACTCCTCCGGAGGCTTCGGCCGCACCGCCTTCGGCGCCCCCGGCACCCCCGGGCAGGGCACCGAGGGCGACTTCGGCACGGTCGGCGAGGGCCGCTACCGGCTCACCCGCCGGCTCGGCCGCGGCGGCATGGCGGAGGTCTTCGCCGCCGAGGACCTGCGGCTCGGCCGCACGGTCGCCGTCAAGCTGCTCCGCCCCGAGCTGGCCCAGGACGACGTGGCCCGGCTCCGCTTCACGCGCGAGGCCCACTCCGTCGCCGCGCTCAACCACCACGCGGTGGTGGCGGTGTACGACACCGGCGAGGAGGAGCTGCCCGGCGGCGAGTCCATGCCGTACATCGTCATGGAGCTGGTCGAGGGCCGCACCGTCCGCGAGCTGCTCGTGGACGAGGAGGCGCCGCCGGTCGACCAGGCGCTGATCATCATCGCGGGCGTGCTGGAGGCCCTGGCCTACAGCCACCGGCACGGCATCGTGCACCGCGACATCAAGCCCGCCAACGTCATCATCACCACCACCGGCGCGGTCAAGGTGATGGACTTCGGCATCGCCCGCGCCCTCACCGGCGCCGCCAGCACCATGACGCAGACCGGCATGGTGATGGGCACCCCGCAGTACCTCTCCCCGGAGCAGGCGCTCGGCAAGGCCGTGGACCACCGCTCCGACCTCTACGCCACCGGCTGCATGCTCTACGAGCTGCTGACGCTGCGGCCGCCGTTCACCGGCGACACCCCGCTCTCGGTGGTCTACCAGCACGTGCAGGACACCCCCCGGCCGCCGTCGCAGGCCAACCACCGGGTGCCGCCGCAGCTGGACGCCCTGGTGCTGCGCTCGCTCGCCAAGGACCCCGACGACCGCTTCCAGTCCGCCGACGAGTTCCGGGCGCACGCGCAGCAGGCGCTGCGGGAGATGCACGGCGGGGGCGGCTCCGGCTACGCGGCCGGCGCCGCGGCCGCCGCGGCCGCCGCCGCGGGGCTGGCGGCGGCCGGCTCCGGCACGGCGTCGGGCGCCACACCGCCGGCCGGCTCGTACGCCCCCACCGAGCAGTTCGGCACGACCGGGCGGTTCGGCAGCGCCACCCCGCCGATGGGGGCCCCGATGGCCTCCGCCCCGACCGCGGTGGGCCCCGGCTACCGGCCCTACGAGACGTCGGGCGGGTACGGCCCGGGCGGTGCGGGGCCGGCCGGTCCCGACGACGACGAGCCGCACCGCCGCGGCCCCCTGCTGTGGCTGGCCCTGGCGGCGGCCGCCGCCGTGGCCGTGGTCGCGGCGATCATCACCTCCGGGGGCGGCACCCAGGGGGGTGGCACCGACACCCCCTCCGGCTCGCCGTCGCCCACCGCCACCTCCAGCCAGGGGACGAGGAACGCGCCGGCGCCCGCGCCGACCGCGAACACCCCGACCGGGGGCGGGCAGACGTACAACGGGACCACGGGAGGATCCTCCACCACCCGGGTCCCCACCACGAACCCGCCCACCTCGGCCGCGCCGACCTCCGCGGCGCCCACCTCGGCCGCGCCGACCTCCGCGCCGCCCACCTCGGCTCCGCCGACCTCCGCGCCGCCCTCCGCGAGCGTCCCGCAGCCGAGCACGAGCGCGGGCGGCGGCGCCGCGGGCGGGACCGACGGCAGCGCGGGCGGCGGCGCGGGCGGCGGCACGCAGAACCCGCCGCCCTCCCAGGGCGGCAACACCCTGAGCGGCGTCACCGGCGGCGGCAGCGTCCCCAACTGACCCGGACGTCCCGCACCGACCCCCGGCCCCCGGCCCGGCACCCGCCGCCGCCCGGCGGGTGCCGTCAGTTGGTGTACGCGTCCATCACCTGCTCGTACTCCTCGCACCATTGGACGATCTGCGCCGCGGCCGCCGGGAAGAGCGGGTCCGTCCGCCGGTCGCCGCGCAGGTAGCGCCACTCCAGCATCCAGAAGTCGTTGAGCCGCTCCCACCACACCCGGTGCACCGCCGCCGCCATCTGCGCGGCGTCCGCGGCCCCCGTCTCCCGGTAGGCGCGGGAGAACCTCCGGACCCGGCCCAGGTCCAGCGCCCCCGTCCGCGGGTGGTGGAAGAAGAGGGTCGCCCCGCGCACCGCCTCCTCGGCCCGGGGCCGCAGCCCGAGCCGGTCCCAGTCGAGGATCGCGGCCGGCTCCGTGCCCCGGTAGAGGAGGTTCAGCGGGTGGAAGTCGCCGTGCACCCAGCCGGTCGGCGGGGCGTCCCCGGGCCGCGGGCGGCGGTGGGCGTACGCGCCGAGCAGGGCGCGGCGCTCCAGCAGCCGCTGCCGGGCCAGTTCGTCCATGCCGTCGCGGGGGCGGCGCGCGGTGCGGGCGAGCAGCTCCTCGATCAGCTCCTCGGTGCGGGCCGGGTCGGCGGTCGGCTGCTCCGCGGGCTGCCGCACCGGCGGGTGGATGCCGGCGAGCGCGAGGTGGACGGCGCCCAGCAGGGAGCCCAGGGCGGCGCACTGCTCCCGGTCGAGCTCGTGCCCGGCGCGGTGGCCGCCCTCGACCCAGGGGAAGAGGGCGTAGCGGCGTCCGGCGACGGTGTGGAAGGTGCGGCCGCCCGGGGCGGCGAGGGGCGGCGCGGTGGGCAGGCCGAGGGCGTGCAGGGCGGCGGTGGCGCGGTGCTGGGCGGCGATCGCCCCGGGGGTGGCGGTGGCGGGGTCGACGTAGCACTTGAGGAAGTAGCGGCCGGTCGTGGCCGTGACCCGGTACCCGTGGTTGAGCAGGCCCTCGGCCACGGGGGAGACCTCCAGGGGCTCGCCGGCGCCGTGGTGCGCGAGCAGGGCCGCGGCGGCGCCTGCGGCGTCCGGGGCCGCCGTCTCCGCGTCCGGGCCCGGGTCGGGCCGGGAGGGGCGGGGGAGGCGGCGGGTCCGGACGGGGCGGTCAACGTGCTGACCGTTGATCACGCAACCGATGGTACTGCCGTGGTCCGTGTGGCAGGTGTGGCTTGACGTACTGATGGAGCGTCAGGTCCTTTCCCGGGCGGGTCCCGCTCGCCGCCGGGGCGGGCCGGTGCGGGCGCCCCTATTGTGTCATGTACATAACTTGGGGTGGCGGGGCGCCCCGCGCCCGGCCGGAGCCGCCGAACTTCCTCCCCGTACCCCTTACGCCGACCGGGCTGTCCCGGATACCGTGCGCACGTGTACCGGCGGGCGCCGCGGGAGGGGACTCCCGGGGCCGCCGCACCGAGGGAACAACTAGGACGTCCAAGCGCAGGCGCGCCGAGGGCGTCCGCTGGGTAACGTTCTCTGCGGGTCGTCCGCGGTACCGCAGACCGCCGCCCGCTTCGCACGTCCACGCACACCCCGCGCGGACCCCGCGAGGAGGCCCGCCGAAGGAGGCGGCCGCACGGGAGGATGTCGGACCGGCTGCCGGCGACCCCGGGGGCCGGACAGACCGAGGAGTGAACGTGACCGTCGACAGCACGGCGGGAGTGCCCAAGAAGGCCTCCGGCACCCGCAGGAAGCGGGTACCCTCCCGCGCCGGCAGCGTCGCGCCGCCGCCGCAGCCCGAGCTGGTCCAGCTGCTGACCCCCGAGGGCGAGCGGGTCGAGCACCCCGACTTCTCCCTGGAGACCACCCCGGAGGAGCTGCGCGCGATCTACCGCGACCTGGTGCTGGTCCGCCGCTTCGACGGCGAGGCCACCGCCCTGCAGCGGCAGGGCGAGCTGGGCCTGTGGGCGTCCCTCCTCGGCCAGGAGGCCGCACAGGTCGGCTCCGGCCGCGCCATGCGGCCCGGCGACTACGCCTTCCCCACCTACCGCGAGCACGGCGTCGCCTGGTGCAAGGGCGTCGACCCGCTCAACCTGCTCGGCATGTTCCGCGGCGTGAACCACGGCGGCTGGGACCCCAACGAGAAGAACTTCCACCTCTACACCATCGTGATCGGCTCGCAGACGCTCCACGCGACCGGCTACGCGATGGGCATCACCAAGGACGGCGCCGACGACGCGGTCATCGCGTACTTCGGCGACGGCGCCTCCAGCCAGGGCGACGTCAACGAGGCCTTCACCTTCGCCTCGGTCTACAACGCGCCGGTCGTCTTCTTCTGCCAGAACAACCAGTGGGCCATCTCCGAGCCCACCGAGAAGCAGAGCCGCGTGCCGATCTACCGCCGCGCCTCCGGCTTCGGCTTCCCCGGCGTGCGGGTCGACGGCAACGACGTCCTCGCGTGCCTCGCGGTGACCCGGTGGGCGCTGGACCACGCGCGCAGCGGCAACGGGCCCGTCCTGGTGGAGGCCTTCACCTACCGCATGGGCGCCCACACCACCTCCGACGACCCCAGCCGCTACCGGATGTCGGAGGAGCTGGAGGCCTGGAAGCTCAAGGACCCCATCGAGCGGCTCCGGGCCCACCTGGTCCGCGAGGGCTGGGCCGACCAGGAGTTCCTCGACTCCGTCGAGGCGGAGAGCGAGCAGCTCGCCCGCCGGGTGCGCGAGGGCGTCCGGACCATGCCGGACCCGTCCCCCGCCGCCATCTTCGAGCACGTCTACGCCGACGGCCACGCGCTGGTCGACGAGGAGCGGGCGCAGTACGAGGCGTACGCGGCGTCCTTCGAGGGCGGGGAGGTCCGCTGATGAGCAGCTTCACGATGGTCAAGGCACTCAACGAGGCGCTGCGCAAGGAGCTGGAGGCCGACCCGAAGACCCTCGTCATGGGTGAGGACGTCGGCAGGCTCGGCGGCGTCTTCCGGGTCACCGACGGCCTGCACAAGGACTTCGGCGAGGACCGGGTGATCGACACCCCGCTCGCGGAGTCCGGCATCGTCGGCACCGCGATCGGCCTCGCGCTGCGCGGCTACCGGCCCGTGGTGGAGATCCAGTTCGACGGCTTCGTCTACCCGGCGTTCGACCAGATCGTCTCGCAGCTGGCCAAGATGCACGCCCGTGCGCTCGGCCACGTCAAGCTGCCGGTCACCGTCCGCATCCCGTACGCGGGCGGCATCGGCGCGGTCGAGCACCACAGCGAGTCCCACGAGGCGTACTTCGCCCACACCGCGGGCCTGAAGGTCGTCACCCCCTCCAACCCGGTCGACGCCTACTGGATGCTGCGGCAGGCCGTGCGGTGCGACGACCCGGTGATCTTCCTGGAGCCCAAGCGGCGCTACTGGGACAAGGCCGAGCTCGACCCGAACGCCGCCGGGGCGCCCTCGCGCCTCCACGACGCCCGGGTGGCCCGCGAGGGCCGCGACGCGACGCTCATCGCCTACGGCCCGATGGTCAAGGTCTGCCTGGACGCCGCCGCGGCGGCCGAGGAGGACGGCCGCAGCCTGGAGGTCGTGGACCTGCGCTCGCTCTCCCCGCTCGACTTCGACACCGTCACCGCCTCGGTGCAGCGCACCGGCCGCGCCGTGGTCGTCCACGAGGCGCCGGTCTTCATGGGCATGGGCGCCGAGCTCGCCGCCCGGATCACCGAGCGCTGCTTCTACGCGCTGGAGGCCCCGGTGCTGCGGGTGGGCGGCTACTTCGCGCCGTACCCGCCGTCGCGCGTCGAGGAGACCTTCCTGCCGGACCTGGACCGGGTGCTCGACGCCGTCGACCGCTCCCTGGCCTTCTGAACGGGGGAGGAGAACCGATGACCGCCACCGACGTGCAGCAGCAGGTCCGTGAGTTCCGGATGCCCGACGTGGGCGAGGGGCTCACCGAGGCCGAGATCCTCAAGTGGTACGTCCAGCCGGGCGACACCGTCACCGACGGCCAGGTCGTCTGCGAGGTCGAGACCGCCAAGGCCGCGGTCGAGCTGCCCATCCCCTACGACGGCGTGGTGCAGCAGCTCTTCTTCGAGGAGGGCACGACCGTCGACGTGGGCACCGCGATCATCGCGGTCGCCACGGAGGGCGCCGCCCCGGCCCCGCAGGCCCCGGCGCCGGCCGCCGCGCCCGCAGGACCGGCCGAGGCCCAGGCGGAGGCCGAGCCCGAGCGGCGCGAGGTGCTGGTCGGCTACGGCCCGCGCACCGCCGCCGCCCGCCGCCGCCCCCGCAAGGCCGCGGCCGCGCCGGTGCAGGCCGCGCCGGTCCAGGTCGCGCCGGCCGCCCCGGCCGTGCCGGTCCAGCCGGCCCCGGCGCCCGCCGCGCCGGTGCAGGCCGCGCCGGTCCAGCCGGCCCCGGCGCCCGCCGCGCCGGTGCAGGCCGCGCCGGTCCAGGCCGGGCCGCGTCCGCTGGCCAAGCCCCCGGTGCGCAAGCTGGCCAAGGACCTGGGCGTGGACCTCCGCGCCGTGGTCCCCTCCGGCCCGAACGGCACCGTCACCCGCGACGACGTCCACGCCGCCGTGGCGGCCGCGTCCGCCCCGACGCGGCCCGCCGCCCCCGCGGCCGCCCCCGCCGGGGCCGTGGCGGCGGAGGCACCGGCGGAGGCCGGTGCGGCCGGCGACCGCCGGGTCCCGGTCAAGGGCGTCCGCCGGGCCACCGCCCAGGCGATGGTGGCCTCGGCGTTCAGCGCCCCGCACGTCACCGAGTTCGTGCAGGTCGACGTGACCCGCACGATGCGGCTGGTGCGGGAGCTGAAGGAGTCCGGCGAACTGGGCCAGGGCGTGCGGGTCTCCCCGCTGCTGCTGGTCGCCAAGGCGCTGCTCACGGCGGTCCGCCGCCACCCGGAGGTCAACGCGGCCTGGGACGAGCCCAACCAGGAGATCGTCTACAAGGGCAGCGTGAACCTGGGCATCGCCGCCGCCACCCCGCGCGGCCTGATCGTGCCCAACATCAAGGACGCCGGCTCCAAGACCCTCCCGGAGCTCGCCACCGCCCTCCAGGCGCTGGTGGAGACCGCCCGCGAGGGCCGCACGGCGCCCGCTGACATGCAGGGCGGCACGGTCACCATCACCAACGTCGGCGTCTTCGGCGTCGACACCGGCACCCCGATCCTCAACCCCGGCGAGGCCGCCATCCTCGCCTTCGGGCAGGTCCGGGAGATGCCGTGGGTGCACAAGGGCAAGGTCGTCCCGCGCCAGGTCACCACGCTGGCCCTCTCCTTCGACCACCGGCTGGTCGACGGCGAGCTCGGCTCGAGGGTCCTGGCCGACACCGCCGCGGTCCTGGAGCGCCCCAAGCGCCTCATCAGCTGGGGCTGACCCGCCGCAGCACCGCCCGCAGGGCCCCCGCCGCAGCCGCGGCGGGGGCCCTGCCCGTGCGCGGCCCCGCCGGGTGCCCCGGACGGTGTCCCGGGCGGTGTCCCGCCGGGTGCCCCGGGCCGCGCCCGACCCCTGTCCGGCCCGGTGCCCGGCCCCGGCGTCCCGCCCGCTGCGCCTTGCTCCCATCCGGTGACCTTCCCGGACCGCGCGGGCCGCCCCGCACCGCCCCGGGTACGTCTTCGCAGGTCGACCACCCGGCAGCGAGGACCCGGCCATGCCCCGCAGCGCAGCACGCAGCCGCACCGCGGTACTCCGCCGCGCGGCCCGCCGCCGCCGCGTCCCCGCCGCCCTGGTGCTGGCCGCGTGCGTGGCGTCCCCCGTGCTGGGCGCCGGTTCGGCCCCGGTGCGGGCCCCCGGTGCGGACCGCGGACCGGCGCTCTCCGCCGCGGACGCGGGCCGGCTGGTCCCCCCGCCCGACCCGGCCGGCCCCGGGCGCGCCGGGCCGGCCCCGGCCGCCGGCGCCGAGGTCATGCGCAGCGGCGACCCCCGCAACCGGATCACCCTCGTGCTGCTGGGTGACGGCTTCACCGCGGCGGAGGCGGCGCTCTTCCGCACCGAGTCCGACCGGGCCTGGCGGGCGCTCCTGCAGATCGAGCCGTTCCGCACCTACCAGCACTTCTTCAACATAAGGCGGGTCGAGATCACCTCACCCGTCTCCGGCATCCGCGAGCAGCGGTCGCCCCGCCGCGGTCTGCCGACCCCGCTGGGGATGCACTTCTGGTGCGACGGCACCGCCCGGCTGCTCTGCGTGGACGAGCAGGCGGCCGAGCGGCTGGCCGGGCCGCGGCACGGTCCCCGCTTCGTGATCGCGGTGGCCAACTCCGCCCGCTACGGGGGCGCGGGCGGCAGCGGCGTGACCACGCTGGCGGGCGGCAGCCCGGACGCGGGCCGCATCATCCAGCACGAGATGGGCCACACCCTCGGCGACCTGGGCGACGAGTACGACGCGGCCCCCGCCGACGCCGGCTACCCCAACCTGTCCGCCGAGGGCGCGGACGCCATGCTCCGCCACCGCGCCAAGTGGTGGCGGTGGCTGGGCGCCACGGCACCGGACGGCAGCACGGTGGGGGCGTACGCGGGCGCCAACGGCCTGTACCGGCCGACCCCGGACTCGGTGATGCGCACCCTCGGCGGCCTGTACAACCCGCCGTCGCAGGAGGCGGTCGTCGAGGGGATCTACCGCCGGGTCGACCTGCTCGACGGGGTGAGCCCCGCCGCCGGGGCGGTGGCCGGGCGGCCCGTCCTGGCCGTGCGGCCGGTCCCGCTGGCGGGCGGGCGCCGCCTGCGGGTCCTCTGGACGGTGGACGGCCGCCCGGTGCGGCCGGCCCCGGGCGACGGCACCCGGCTGGACACGGCGGCGCTGCGGCTGCCGCGCGGCCGGGCGGCGGCGGTCGCCGCGACCGTCACGGACACCACCGCCATGGTCCGCGACGAGGGGTTCCGCGCCCGCCGGATGACCCGCACCGTGCGCTGGGTGCTGCGGGGCTGACCCCGGGTCCGCTGTTGCATCTATGATGGATGCATCATGCCTGCCAGGACCCCGCCCGCGGCCGACCGCGTCTACCGCCACGTCAAGCGCTCCGTCCTCGACCGCACCTTCCCCGGCGGCACCCTGCTGGTGGAGGGGGAGATCGCCGAGGCGGTCGGCGTCTCCCGTACCCCCGTCCGCGAGGCCCTGCTGCGGCTGGAGGCGGAGGGGCTGCTGCGCCTGTACCCCAAGAAGGGCGCGCTCGTCCTGCCGGTGTCGGCGGAGGAGATCGCCGACGTGGTGGAGACCCGCCTCCTCGTCGAGCGGCACGCGGTCCGCCGGGTGCTGCCCGCCTCCCCGGGGCTGCTGGACCGCCTCGCCGCGCTCCTCGCCGAACAGGAGGCCTGCGTGGACGCCGGCGACCTGGAGGGGGCCGCCGCGGCCGACCGCGCCTTCCACCACGCCGTGGTCGCCGCCGCCGGGAACCGCATCCTGGAGCAGCTCTACGACCGGCTGCGCGACCGCCAGCTGCGGATGGGCGTGCAGGTGATGCACGTCCGGCCGGAGCGGGTGCGGCTCAACATCTCCGACCACGCCGGCATCCTCCGCGCCCTGCGCGAGGGCGACGCCGACGGGGCCGAGCGGCTGGTGGGCGTCCACATCGGACGGATCGGCACCCTGCTCCGCGGACCGGACTCCCCCGAAGCCCCCTGACGCCTCCCCGGCGGCCCCCGGCCCGACCCGCCGCCCCGGGGCCGCCCCCGGACCCGTGCCCGCCCCGACGAAGGAGCCCACCACCGTGACCGCGAGCGTGCCCGGTCCCGCCGAGGCGTCCGCACCGGCGGACCCCGCCCCGCAGCCGTCGTCCCCCCACACGGCTCCCCGCCCGGCCGCGCGGCCGGCGCCGTCCACGGCCGCGCCCCTGGCGCCGCCCCGGTCCGCCTCCCCGCCCGCGCCCCCGGGGGCCGCGCCGGACGGGGGGCCGCCCGGCGGCCGCGCCGCCTGGCTGGCCTGGGGGATCGGCGCCTGCGTCTACGCGCTCGCCGTCGTGCACCGCACCAGCCTGGGCGTGGCCGGCCTCGACGCGGCCGACCGCTTCGGGGTGGGCGCCTCCGCGCTGTCCGCCTTCTCCATCCTGCAGGTGCTGGTCTACGCGGCCATGCAGATACCCGTCGGCCTGCTGGTCGACCGGCTGGGCCCCCGGCGGGTCCTCACCTTCGGCGTGGTGCTGCTGACGGCCGGCCAGCTCGGCTTCGCCTGGAGCTCCGCCTTCGCCCCGGCGCTGGTCTGCCGGGCGGTGCTGGGCTGCGGCGACGCGATGACCTTCGTCAGCGTGCTGCGGCTGGCCGCCCGCTGGTTCCCCGCGCGCCGCAACCCGATGGTCGCCCAGATCACCGGCATGGTGGGCCTGAGCGGCAACCTGGTCTCCACGGCCGTCCTCTCCCGGGTGCTGCACAGTCGCGGCTGGACCGCCACCTTCACCTCCACCGCCCTGCTCGGCCTCGTGGTCCTGGCCCTGGTGGCGACCCTCCTCCGGGACGCCCCCGGTCAGCCGCGCCGCCTGCGCGGCCGCCCCCGGACCGCCGCCGACCCCCTGGCGCGCCGCGCCCCCCGGGTGCGGGTGCCGGTCCTGCCGCAGATCCGCGCGGCCTGGCGGGAGCCCGGCACCCGGCTGGGCATGTGGGTGCACTTCACCACGCAGTTCCCCGGCAACGTCTTCGGCCTGCTGTGGGGGATGCCGTACCTGGTGGAGGGCCAGCGGCTGCCGCGCTCCACCGCCGCCGGGCTGCTCACCCTGCTGGTCGTCAGCAGCATGGTCTGCGGCCTGCTCTTCGGGCAGCTCGTCTCCCGCCGCCCGGGGGCCCGCACCCCGATCGTGCTCGCCGTGGTGCTCGGCACCGGCGCCCTGTGGGCCGCCGTGCTCGCCTGGCCCGGGGGGCGGCCGCCGATGTGGCTGCTCGTCGTGCTGATCGCCTTCATGGGCAGCAACGGCGCGGCGTCCCTGGTCGGCTTCGACTACGCCCGGCCGGCCAACCCGCCGGAGCGGCTGGGGACGGCCTCCGGCATCGTCAACGTCGGCGGCTTCGTGGCCACGGCGGTCACCCTGCTGGGCATCGGGGTGCTGCTGGACGCGGCGGCCGGCCCCGGCGGCGCGTACACCGCCGGCTCCTACCGCTGGGCGTTCTGCTGGCTGTACGCGCCGATGCTGCTGGGGCTGGCCATGGTCGTCCGGCTGCGGCCGGCGGCGGCGCGCCGTGAGGCCGAGCGGGCCGCAGCGCCGCCGGTGGCCGCCGGGGTCCCGGCGTCGCGGCGGCGCTGACGGGCCCCCGCCCGGCGCCCCGTCAGGTCGCGTGCGGACCGGGGCGTGTGCGGACCAGAGGGTGCGCCGACCGGGGCGTGCGGACCGGGGCGTGCGGACCGGGGCGCGCGCCGACCGGGGCGCGCCGACCGGGGCGCGCGGATCAGGGGGTGACGGAGAAGTGCTCCAGGATCCGCCGCCCCAGCTCCTCGTCGCCCTCCACCTTGACCGGTGCGGTCCCGGGCCGGATCCGCCCGCAGGCCAGCCGGGCGTAGGTCTCCCAGTCGGTGGTCAGCCGGACCGTCGGCGCGGGCGGGACCTGCTCCTCCAGGACGCCGCGGCCCCCGGCGTCCACCCGCACCGCGCACGCGAACTCCACCGCGCCGTGCACCTCCACCGCCACGGTGGAGCCGGCCGGCGCCCCCGCCCGCCGCGCGACCACCTTGGGCAGCCCCTCCACCAGCAGGTCGCTGGCGACCAGCGCACCGGGGGAGCCCAGGTGGCCGGGCTGCCCCAGCGCCCGCCGCAGGTCCTGCTCGTGGACCCACACGTCGAACGCCCGGTGGCGCAGCAGCTCGCGGTACGGCACCTGGCGGCTGAAGGGGCCCAGCGGCAGGCGGACCTCGTCGTCCGGCCCGTGCTTGGCGTTGCGCAGCGCCCGGGAGCGCCGGATGACCGTGTACTCCAGCTCCGCCGTCATCTCCGGCGCGGTGTGGCAGCGCCGCTTGTCCACCGGCACCTCGCAGTAGCGGGTGAACTCGCTGGTCACGTGGCGCAGGTCGCGGGGCAGCGGGTGGATGGGCCGGGGGTCGCCGAGGAGTTCGCACTCCATGGCGATGACGTGCGAGACGACGTCCCGCACCGACCAGCCGGGGCACTCGGTGGCCCGGTTCCACTGGCCCTCGGGGAGCGGCGCCACCAGTTCGGAGACCGACTCGATGGCGTGGGTCCACGCGTCGGTGTACGCCTGGACGGTCTGGTTGTCGGCCACGTCTCTTCTCGACCCCTCGATCGCTCCGCTGCGTCCGCGCGCCGGGCCCGGCGCCGGCTTCGCCCGGGGCGCGCGTACTACCGGCACGTTACGCTTCCCCCTGTCACCGGGTCAGCGCTTTCGAGTGATGATCGTAGGACTCTGGAGTGGACGGTGGTACCGTGCGCGCTTCCCTGATCCAGCTCGCCGTCTCCGAGGCCGAGCCCCCGGACGAGCGGCGGGCCCGCGCCGCCGCCCTGGTGCGGGGGCGGGCGGGCGACGACCTGGTCGTCCTGCCGGAGCTCTGGCCGCTCGGCGGCTTCGCCTACGACGCCTGGTCCGCCGGGGCCGAGCCGCTGGACGGCCCCACCGCGGACGCCATGTCCGCCGCCGCCCGCGACGCCGGGGTGTGGCTGCACGCGGGCTCCGTCGTCGAGCGCGACCCCGACGGCCCGATCTACAACACCTCGCTGCTCTTCGACCCGGCGGGGGAGCTGCGCCACACCTACCGCAAGATCCACCGCTTCGGCTTCGACAGCGGCGAGGCGGTCGCCATGGGCGCGGGGCGGGAGGTGGTCGCCGCGCCCACGCCGTACGGCACCCTGGGCCTGGCCACCTGCTACGACCTGCGCTTCCCGGAGCTGTTCCGGGCCCTGCTGGACGCGGGCGCCGAGATCCTCGTCGTCCCCGCCGCCTGGCCGGCGCGCCGCGCCGCGCACTGGACGCTGCTGGCCCGCGCCCGCGCCGTGGAGGAGCAGGCGTACGTGCTGGCCTGCAACACCGCGGGCACCCACGGCGGGGTCGAGCAGGCGGGGCGCTCGCTGGTGGTCGACCCGTGGGGCGAGGTGCTGGCGGAGGCCGGCACCGGCGAGGAGGTCCTCACGGTGGAGTTCGACCCGGCCGCCGTGGCCGGGGCCCGCACGGACTTCCCGGTGCTGCGCGACCGCCTGCTGGGCGTCCCGGTCCCGGTGCGCCGCTGAGCCCGGCGCCTCCCCGGGTCCGGCGCCTCCCCGGGGCCGGCGCGTCCCGGGCCCGGCGCGCCGCCGCGGTCCGTCCGCGGGCCTCCCGGGCGTGCTGCGGCCCTCCGGCCCGCCTGCTCACCCGGACGGCGTCCGATTCACCCTGTGTGCGCGCCTCTGTTCGAGTTGTGTGGTTAAAAAGAACATAAACACCATTAGGTGACGCTCGCTGATCGGATCTGATCGTCCCAGACCTGCCGACAAGGACCGCCGACCGGGCGTCCCTGCCAAAGGAGCACCATGGGCCACCAGCCGCCTGCCCGCCGCACCACCCGGACGGTCGCCGCCCTCGCGGCGGCGGCCGCCGCAGTCCTCGCCGCCGCCGGCACCGGCGCCACCACCACCGGGGCCGCCGCTGCCGCCCCGGCCGCGGCAGGCGCCGTCGCGCGCCCCGCCTCCGCCGGGCACCGGCTGCTCCGCACGGCGGGCGACCCGACCTCCACCACGGAGTGCCTGAAGAAGTACCGCCTGCGCTGCTACTCGCCGCTGCAGTACCGCAAGGCCTACCACCTGGACCCGCTCTACCGCTCCGGCATCACCGGCAGGGGCCGCACCATCGTCATCGTCGACTCCTTCGGCTCCCCCACCGTCCAGCACGACCTGGACGTCTTCTCCCGCACCTTCGGCCTGCCCAGCACCAGGGTGCAGGTCGTCAAGTGGGGCAGGGTGCCGAAGTTCGACCCGAAGAACGCCGACCACGTCGGCTGGGCCGGCGAGACCAACCTCGACGTCCAGTACGCCCACGCCATCGCCCCCGGCGCCCGGATCGTCCTCGTGGAGACCGCCGTCGCCGAGACCGAGGGCGTCACCGGCTTCCCCGAGATGATGGACGCCGAGAGGAGCCTGATCCGGCGCGGCGTCGGCGACGTCATCTCGCAGAGCTTCGGCGCCACCGAGAACACCTTCCCCGGCTTCGCCAAGGGCGACCACTCCGCCCTGCTGAACCTCCGGTACGCCTTCAAGGAGGCCGCCGCCCGCCACGTCACCGTGGTCTCCGCCTCCGGCGACGCCGGCGCCACCGACCACAAGCTGGACGGCACCACCCTCTACCCGTACCGGGTGAACTCCTGGCCCTCCACCGACCCGCTGGTCACCTCCGTCGGCGGCACCCAGCTCACCCTCGACGACTCCGGCCGGCGCACGGCGTCCGACAGGGTCTGGAACGACGGCTACGGCGCCGGCGGCGGCGGCGTCTCCGGCGTCTTCGCCCGCCCGGCCTTCCAGCGCGGCGTGGCCTCCGCGGTCGGCTCCCGCCGCGGCACCCCGGACGTCGCCCTGAGCGCGGCCGTCAACGGCGGCTCCTGGGTCTACTCCTCGTACCTGCCCGCCCAGAAGGGCTGGAGCATCACCGGCGGCACCAGCGGGGCCACCCCGATCTTCGCCGGGATCGTCGCCCTCGCCGCCCAGAAGGCCGGCCACCGCCTCGGCCCGATCAACGACGACCTGTACGCCATGGCCCGGGGCTCCGCCCGCCGCAGCGGCCTGGTCGACGTGGTCAGGGGCAACAACAGCTTCGCCGGGGTGAAGGGCTACACCGCCGCCAGGGGCTACGACCTCGCCAGCGGCCTCGGCACGATCGACGGCACGGCCCTCGTCGAGGCGCTCGCCCGCCGCGCGGGCTGAGCCCGCCGACCGGCCGGGACCGCCGAGCAGGCCGGGACCGCCCGGCCCACCGGGCCCGCGGCCCCCGCACCGCCCCCCGCGCCGGGGGGGTGCGGGGGCCGCGCACGCCCCCGGACGCGGGCGGCCGCACGCCGCTCAGCCGTCGCCGCTCAGCCGTCGCGGTTCAGCCCTCGCAGTTCAGCCCTCGCAGTTCAGTCGTCGTCGCCCTCGCCGTGCTCCGCCGCCGACAGCCGGTCCACGCAGACCGCCACCGCCAGCACCAGCGCCGCGTCCGAGCCCGCCGCCACGTCGACGGCGTAGGTGTCCCGGACGCGGAACCACTTCCGGGAGATCCGCGCCACCCGGCCGCCGTCCGCCTCGATGTCGTACTCCTTGTCGAGGAAGTCGCCGTGCACCTCCCACTCGGCGCCGTCGGCCAGCTCCACCCGGTACTTGTCGTGGAACGGCGTGAACATCTTCTTCCGCACCGTGGCGGTGGTCTCCCCGTTCGCGTCCTCCACCTTCATGGCGTCGCGGACGCTCAGCACCTTCTTGCGGATCACCGCGACCACCAGGCCCGACGGGTCCTTCAGCTCGAAGGTCTCCCGCAGCCGCAGCGCCTTCCCGTCCACCAGGAAGGCCTTCTCGCCGTTCTCGGTCTCCACCCAGAAGTCGTCGCCGATCCCGAAGATCCGCTCCCGCACCAGGTACTTCATCCCGCACTCCTCCGCCTCGGCCTACCGCCGGACCCGCCCGCGCGGGCGGTCCCACCAGCATGGACGCCTTCCCCGGCCCCGCCGTTCCGACCCGCCCGGCACCGGCCGGCACCGGCCTGCGGGAGGACGGCACCCGCCTGCCCCCGCGTCCGTCCCGGACCGCGTCCGGGCACGGCGGGGAGCACGTGCGCCCGCCGGAATGCCGCTCCGGCCGGATGCTGTTGTATGGGGTCATGGCTTCTCGTGCACGTGTACGCGCCCCCGAGCTGGTCGGCGCAGGCGGCTGGCTGAACACCGGCGGCAAGGACCTCACCCTCGCGGACCTCCGCGGCAAGATCGTGATCGCCGATTTTTGGACGTTCTGCTGCATCAACTGCCTGCACGTCCTGGACGAGCTCCGCGAACTGGAGGAGCGCCACCGCGACACCGTCGTGATCGTCGGCGTCCACTCCCCCAAGTTCGTCCACGAGGCGGACCACCAGGCCGTGGTCGACGCCGTCGCCCGCTACGAGGTCCACCACCCCGTGCTGGACGACCCGGAGCTGGCCACCTGGAAGCAGTACGCCGTCCGCGCCTGGCCGACCCTGGTCGTCATCGACCCCGAGGGGTACGTCGTCGCCCAGCACGCCGGCGAGGGCCACGCCCACGCCATCGGGAAGCTGGTGGAGGAGCTGGAGGCCGAGCACGGCGCCAAGGGCACGCTGCGCCGCGGCGACGGCCCGTACGTGCCGCCGGAGCCGGAGGCCGGGGACCTGCGGTTCCCCGGCAAGACCGTGCGGCTGGAGGGCGGCGGCTACCTGGTCGCCGACTCCGGCCACCACTCCCTGGTGGAGCTGGCCGCCGACGGCGAGACCGTGGTGCGCCGCATCGGCGACGGGGAGCGCGGCCTGGCGGACGGCCCCGCCGACCGGGCCCGGTTCAGCGAGCCGCAGGGCCTGACGCTGCTCCCGCCGGACGCGGCCGCCGCGCTCGGCGTCGACCTGGTCGTCGCCGACACCGTCAACCACGCGCTGCGCGGCGTGCGCCTCGCCGACGGGGAGGTCACCACGCTGGCCGGCACCGGTCGGCAGTGGTGGCAGGGCTCGCCCGCCGCCGGCCCGGCCCGCGAGGTGGACCTCTCCTCGCCGTGGGACGTCGCCTGGTTCGCGGGACGGGTGTGGATCGCCATGGCCGGCGTGCACCAGCTGTGGGCGTACGACCCGGCGGACGGCACCGTCGCCGTGGCGGCCGGTACCACCAACGAGGGCCTGGTCGACGGGCCGGCGGCCGAGGCGTGGTTCGCCCAGCCGTCCGGGCTCGCCGCCTCCGCCGACGGCTCCCGCCTGTGGGTGGCCGACTCGGAGACCTCCGCGGTCCGCTGGGTGGAGGCGGAGGGCCTCACCGTGCACACGGCGGTCGGCACCGGGCTGTTCGACTTCGGCCACCGCGACGGCGCGGCCGGTCAGGCGCTGCTCCAGCACCCGCTGGGCGTGACCGTCCTGCCCGACGGATCGGTCGCCGTGAGCGACACCTACAACCACGCGCTGCGCCGCTTCGACCCCGCCACCGGCGAGGTGACCACGCTCGCCACCGACCTGCGCGAGCCGTCCGGGGCCGTGCTGGCCGGGGACGACATCGTGGTGGTGGAGTCCGCCCGGCACCGGCTGACCCGGCTGCGGCTGCCCGAGGAGGCGGTCCGCGTGGAGGGCGCCGCGCACCGCACGCAGCGGCCGGCGACCGAGGTGGCGCCCGGCGCGTTCCGGATCGACGTGGTGTTCTCCGCCCCGGCCGGCCAGAAGCTGGACGAGCGCTACGGCCCGTCGACGCGGCTGCTGGTGAGCGCGACCCCGCCGGAGCTGCTGGTGTCGGGCGAGGGCGCGGACTCCGCGCTCTCCCGCGAGGTGGTGCTGGCGTCCGACGGCCCGTCGGAGGGGGTGCTGCACGTCTCGGCGATGGCCGCGTCCTGCGACGACGACCCCGCGGTCGAGTACCCGGCGTGCCACGTCCACCAGCAGGACTGGGGCGTGCCGGTGAAGCTGGTGCCGGGCGGCGCCGTCCGCCTGCCGCTGGTGCTGGCGGGCATGGACGACCCGGGCGCCGAGGGCTGAGCCCGGCCCGTGCCGGCACCGGGGGCGGACCCCGGTGCCGGCACGGGCGCGCGGCCGGCGGCCGCCGCGGAACCGCACCGCGGCGGCCGCCCTGTCCTCCGGGGGGCCGGGCGGCCCGGCGCCACCCGATGCGCCGTCACCCCGCCTCCCCGGAGCGGCCCTGCGGCCGGGGGAGGAGCCGCGGTCAGATCCGCGGGTCCTCGTAGTAGCGGCGCTCCTCGACGACCTCCTCGGCGGGGGCGCCGACACCGACGCCGACCCGGCGCCGCGGCCGCCGCAGCACGCTGCTGAAGGTGACCAGGCCGAGCAGGCCCACCACCATGAGGATGACCCCGACCACGTCGAGGTTCACCCCGCTGAGGTGCCAGTCGGTCGCGAAGGTCAGGATCGCGCCGAGGGCTATCAGGATCACGCATCCGCCGAGGCCCATGATGGGTTCCTCCAAGGGGGTCGGGACTCCCCGTCGCAACGGGCCGTCGAGACGCGGCTACCCGGCTGCGGCGCCGTCATTCCGCACCGGACGGTGCCTCAACTCCCCTCCGGGGGGCCGGTCACCGCTCCAGGAAGCCCCGCAGCGCCGCGGCCAGCAGGAACGGGTCGTCGGCCCCGCACAGTTCGCGTGCGGAGTGCATGGAGAGCGCCGCGACGCCGCAGTCCACGGTGGTGATGCCGAGCCGGGCGGCGGTGATGGGGCCGATGGTGGTGCCGCACGGCATGGCGTTGTTCGAGACGAAGCTCTGCCACGGCACCCCGGCCCGCTCGCAGGCGGCGGTGAAGACCGCCCGGCCCACGGCGTCGGTGGAGTACCGCTGGTTGACGTTGACCTTGAGGATCGGGCCGCCGTTGGGCAGCGGGTGGTGGTCCGGGTCGTGCCGCTCGCCGTAGTTGGGGTGCACGGCGTGCCCCATGTCGGAGGAAAGGCACACGGTTCCGGCCAGGGAGCGCGCCCGGTCCTCCGGCGAACCGCCCCGGGCGAACACCGACCGCTCCAGGACGTTGCCCAGCAGCGGCCCCTGCGCGCCGGTGTCGGACTCGCTGCCGGTCTCCTCGTGGTCGAAGGCGGCGAGCACGGAGACGGTGGAGCCGCCCCCGGCGGCCGCCACGGCGGCGAGGGCGGCGGTGCCGGCGTGCACGGAGAGCAGGTTGTCCAGGCGCGGCGCGGCCAGCAGCTCCCGGTCGCGGCCCAGGTAGGACGGCGGCTGCACGTCGTGGACCATGAGGTCCCAGCCGGTGACCTCACCGGCGGGGATCCCGGCACGGCCCGCCACGTACTCCACCAGGGCGCCCTCGTCGACGGGGCCGATGCCCCAGACGGGGGTGAGGTGGCGCTGCCGGTCGAGTTTCATGCCGTCGTTGACCTGGCGGTCCAGGTGGATGGCGAGCTGCGGCACCCGCAGCAGGGGCTCGTCGAGCTGGACCAGCGCGGTCGATCCGTCGCGCAGCGCGAGGCGGCCGGAGAGGCCGAGGTCGCGATCCAGCCAGGTGTTGAGCGGGACGCCGCCGTAGATCTCCACGGCGACCTGCCGCCAGCCCTCGGCGCCGGTGTCGGGGCGCGGCTTGACTCGCAGGTTGGGGGAGTCGGTGTGGGCGCCGACGATGCGGAAGGGGGTCTCCGGGCCGGCGCCCTCGGGCACGTACCAGGCGATCAGCGCGCCGCCGCGCACCACGTACCGGCCGCCGGGCCGCCCGTCCCACGCCTCCGTCTCGGCCACCTGCCGGAATCCGGCCTTCTCCAGGCGGGCGGCCGCGGACGCCACGGCGTGGTACGGGGACGGGCTCGCGGAGAGGTAGGAGATCAGGTCGTCGGTGTGGCTGCGGTCGAAGAGGACCGTGCCGTCGGCGGTCGGCATGCTGCTCCCGGGTCGGAGGGAAGGCGGGCGGGGCGGTGCGGCGGAGCCGCTGGCCGGGGCGCCGGATCCCCGTCCGTGGCCGGTTCCTGCCGCTGCGCCCCGCCCCGAGCATAGGCGCCGGTCCTCCGCGGCCCGCCCCCCGGGACACGCCGGGAGGGCCGCGGCGCCCGGGCGTGCCGGGGCGTTCCGCCCGGTTCCGGGCCTACCGGGCGGGCGCGGCCGCCGCCCCGGAACGCGCCCCGGAACGCGCCGAGGGGGTCCCCGGGGCGGTGCCCCGGGGACCCCCTCGGTGTGAGGGTGCGCCGGTCAGATCAGAAGGCCTCCTCCGCGAGCTCCATGATCTCGTTGTCGATGTTCTCGGCGATCAGGCGCTGCGGGGTGAGGGTGGGGAGGACGTTGCGGGCGAAGAAGCGGGCCGCGGCGACCTTGCCCTGGTAGAAGGCGACGTCCTTGCCGGTGGCGTTCGGCAGCTTGGCCAGGGCCACGGCGGCCTGGCGGAGCAGCAGCCAGCCGATGACGACGTCGCCGGAGGCGAGCAGCAGGCGGGTGGTGTTGAGGCCCACCTTGTACATGTTCTTCACGTCCTGCTCGACCGAGGAGAGGTCGGCGAGCATCTTGCCGACGATCGCCTCCAGGTCGCCGGACGCCTTGGCCAGGAACTCGCGCTCGGCGGCCAGCTCCTCGCCGCCCTCGCCGCCGGCGAGGAACTTCTGGATCTGCTCGGAGAGCGCGGTGAGGGCCTGGCCGCCGTCCTTGACGATCTTCCGGAAGAAGAAGTCCTGGCCCTGGATGGCGGTGGTGCCCTCGTAGAGGGTGTCGATCTTGGCGTCCCGGATGTACTGCTCGACCGGGTACTCCTGCAGGTAGCCGGAGCCGCCGAAGGTCTGCAGCGACTGGGCGAGCTGCTCGTAGGACTTCTCGGAGCCGTAGCCCTTGACGATCGGCAGGAGCAGGTCGTTCAGGCGCTCGGCGGCCTCGGCGGTCTCGCCGCGCAGGCGGGCGGCCTCGATGTCGTCCTGGACGGAGGCGGTGAACAGGACCAGCGCGCGCATGCCCTCGGCGTAGGCCTTCTGGGTCATGAGCGAGCGGCGCACGTCCGGGTGGTGGGTGATGGTGACCCGGGGCGCGGTCTTGTCCATGAAGTTGGCCAGGTCCGGGCCCTGCACGCGCTCCTTGGCGTACTCGAGCGCGTTGAGGTAGCCGGTGGAGAGGGTGGCGATGGCCTTCGTGCCGACCATCATCCGGGCGAACTCGATGATCTTGAACATCTGGCGGATGCCGTCGACGGACTCGCCGAGCAGCCAGCCCCGGGCCGGGTGCTTGGCGCCGAAGGTCATCTCGCAGGTGTTGGAGGCCTTGAGGCCCATCTTGTGCTCGACGTTGGTGGCGTAGACGCCGTTGCGCTCGCCGAGCTCGCCGGTCTCCCAGTCGAAGTCGAACTTCGGCACGATGTACAGGCCGAGGCCCTTGGTGCCCGGCTTGCCGCCCTCGGGGCGGGCCAGCACCAGGTGGACGATGTTCTCGGACATGTCGTGCTCGCCCGAGGTGATGAAGCGCTTGACGCCCTCGATGTGCCAGGAGCCGTCCTCCTGCTTCACCGCCTTGGTGCGGCCGGCGCCCACGTCGGAGCCGGCGTCCGGCTCGGTGAGGACCATGGTGGCGCCCCACTGGCGGTCGACCATGAGCTGGGCGACCTTCTTCTGCTCCTCGGTGCCCTCCTCGAAGACGACGCCGGCGAAGGCCGGGCCGGAGGAGTACATCCAGATGGCGGGGTTGGAGCCCAGCACCAGCTCGGCGTAGGCCCAGAGCAGGGAGCGCGGGGTGGGGGAGCCGCCGATCTCCTCCGGGATGCCCAGGCGCCACCACTCGGCGTCCATGAAGGTCTGGTAGCTCTTGCGGAACGTGGCCGGGACCGGGGCGGTGCTGGTCTCCGGGTCGAAGACCGGCGGGTTGCGGTCGGCGTCGATGAAGGAGGCGGCCAGGTCGTTCTCGGCCAGGCGGGCGATCTCGTCCAGGATGTTCTTGGCGGTCTCGACGTCCATGTCGGCGAACGGTCCGCTGCCGTACACCTGCTCGCGGCCGAGCACCTCGAAGAGGTTGAACTCCACGTCGCGGAGGTTGGACTTGTAGTGACCCATGGCCTTCTCCGGTCATCGCGTAGGTCGGTGCCGGGGGTCTTGTCGTGCGCCCGTGCGGAGGCGCCCCCCTACCCGTCAGTAGCTCCCATGATGCTACCCGGCGGTAACATCTTCAACCCTCGGGTGGCATGAGGGTCGTCACGTCCCACTGTGCCCGCACGCCCCGCGGCCTCGCGGTCCTTTGCCGGACACCCGCCCCACCGGGCCCCTCCGGGCCGATAGCCTGGTGCCGTGTACGGCTACGAGCAGACCGCGACCGGGGCGGGCCCCGGCTACCCGGGAGGCCCCTACCAGCAGCCCGGGCCGCAGCCCGGCATGGGCGGCATGCCCGGACCGGGCGCCGGTCCGCAGCAGGCAGGCGCCCCGCACCCGGGCTCCGCGCACGCGGGCTACGGCGACCAGCAGGTCCCCCAGCAGCCGCTCTACCCCGAGCCGTCGCCGCCCTCGCTCGCCGACGCCGTCCGCGCCTTCACCGGCGGCGGGCTCACGGTCGAGGACTTCCAGGCGATCTTCATCACCTCCAAGGTGTACTGCCCCCGCGGCGAGCGGCCCGGCTTCCTCGCGCTGCACAACACCCCGACCCCGGTGATCCCGATGTTCAGCTCGCTCAAGGAGCTGCGCCGCTACGCGGGCAAGGAGTCCAAGTACTTCGCGGTCACCGGTGCCGAGGTCCTGGACCTGCTGCCCACCGGCTACGGCTTCGCCCTGGACATGGAGGGCGAGCACCGCATGGTGTTCGACGCCAAGGCCGTCGAGCAGATGGTCGACTTCACCATGCGCCGCATGTACGGCTGACGCGCGGACGCCCCCGCCCCGCCGGCCGGTCCTTCCCGGATCCCCGGCCCCTCCGGGAATGGTTCAAGCTTCAACTGGCTTTTAGTTGAGCGTTGAACTACAGTGGTCCCAGACCACGGAACCCCAGGAGGCAGCCATGCCCGCCGTCACCGTCGAGAACCCGCTCGTGCTGCCCAGGGTGGAGCTCCCCGACCCCACCGCCGCCCGCGCCCGCCGGGTCCGCCAGGTCGCCACCGCGCCCACCGGCTTCGAGGGCGAGGGCTTCCCCGTGCGCCGCGCCTTCGCCGGCATCCACACCCGCCACCTGGACCCCTTCATCATGATGGACCAGATGGGCGAGGTGGAGTACGCGCCCGGCGAGCCCAAGGGCACCCCCTGGCACCCCCACCGCGGCTTCGAGACCGTCACCTACATCATCGACGGGAAGTTCGTCCACAAGGACACCAGCGGCGGCGGCGGCTTCATCGGCGACGGCGACACCCAGTGGATGACCGCCGGCTCCGGCCTCCTCCACATCGAGACCCCGCCCGAGGACCTCGTCGTCTCCGGCGGCCTCTTCCACGGCCTCCAGCTCTGGGTCAACCTCCCCGGCGCCGACAAGATGACCGCCCCCCGGTACCAGGACATCTCCGGCGACAAGGTCAAGCTGCTGACCTCCCCCGACGGCGGCGCCGTGCTCCGCCTCATCGCGGGAGAGCTCGGCGGCCACCAGGGCCCCGGCGCCACCCACACCCCCATCACCATGGTCCACGCCACCGTCAGCCCCGGCGCCCGGATCACCCTGCCCTGGCGCAGCGACTTCAACGCCCTGGTCTACGCCCTCAACGGCTCCGGCACCGTCGGCGAGGAGAACCGCCCGTTCGGCATGGGCCAGGCCGTGCTCTTCGGCGACGGCGACAGCATCACCGTCCGGGCCGACGAGCGGCAGGAGTCCCGCTCGCCCGAGCTGGACGTGGTGATCCTCGGCGGCCGCCCGATCCGCGAGCCCGTCGCCTGGTACGGCCCGTTCGTCATGAACAGCCACCGTGAGCTGGAGCAGGCCTTCGAGGACTTCCGGGCCGGACGGCTCGGGCAGATCCCGGCCGAGCACGCCTGATCCCCCGCACGTCCGGCTCCCCCCGGGGACGTCCGGGCGC
Organism: Streptacidiphilus sp. ASG 303; assembly: GCF_020991365.1. Taxonomy (GTDB): domain Bacteria; phylum Actinomycetota; class Actinomycetes; order Streptomycetales; family Streptomycetaceae; genus Peterkaempfera. The sequence goes on along the minus strand of NZ_JAJLRA010000004.1, from coordinate 12,451 downwards.
GCCCCGCGCCACGCGCCCGGACCCGCAGGGCCCGGCGGACCGCGACCCGGTCCGCCGGGCCCTGCGCGGTCCCGCCCCCCGTGGCCGCGCCCGTCGGGGCCCCGCACGGATCGGGACCGTACGGGTCCCCGGCCGACGGGCACGGGCTCACGGCGTCCGGGCGTACACCGCCGTCGCGTCGTCCCGGACCTTGCCGCGCGGCCACCGCTCGCACCGGGGGTCGGACGCCTCCGCGGCCCGCACCCGCGCCAGCAGCTCGCCCGGCCCGGAGCCCGCCATCAGTGCCAGCGCCTCCGGCCAGCCGCCCAATCCCAGCAGGTCCACGTAGCGGCCCGCCCCGTCGGACAGCGCCGCCAGGCCGCGCAGCCCCGCCAGCGGCACCGTGCCGGTCCGGGCGTGCTCCGCCGCCCGCGGCAGCGCGGCCGCGATCCACGGGCCGTGGCCGCTGTTGCGGGCCGCCCGCACCGCGAGGGCGTACCGCGTGAGCGCCGCCGCCCGCTCCGGGCTCCCCGGCGCCGCCTCCCGCACCTGCCGCCGCAGCAGCTCGCCCGCCGGGAACGGCTGGTCGCCCCCGACGACCCGGGGCTCGCCCGCCCGCGGGTGGAGGACCAGCAGCGAGTCGCCCAGCACGGCGTACTCCAGCGCCGTGCCGCTGCGGCGCACCGCCACCACCGTCGCCGCGGGCGTGTCCGGGTGCGCCAGGTCGCAGCGGGCGCCGTGCAGCGCGGCCGTCTCCGCGATCGCGTCGGCCAGGCACTGCGCGGCGGTGCGGTCCGCCCGGTCGGTCAGCCGGGCCAGCAGGTGCACCCCCAGCCGCCGCACGTACCACGCCGTCCCGTGCCGGCAGCCGGACTCCGCCCCCGCCGGCGGACCCGACCCGTCCAGCAGGACCAGCGCCTCCGGCGTCGCCGCCGCGAAGTCCTCGCTCTCCCGACCCGGGTGCTGCGGTTCCCCCGCCATCTCCACCTGCACCCGACCAGTGTGGCGCCGCACGCCCCGCCGCCGGCGGGTTTCCGCGCACCCTCACCCGGACGGCGGTGACGGCGCCGGCGGGGGACAGGGCGAGCTCGTAGACGTCCCCCGAGCAGGACAGGGGCGCGGCCGGCTGGACGTGCCGCAGGCAGTCGCCGACGTGCCGCTCCAGGACGGACGGCGTCACCCGCCGGCGGCCCGTGGCGCCGACGGCGAGGTCGACCGCGGCGCCCGGCGCCAGGCGGTAGGAGGCGGCGGGACCCGCACCCGCGAAGCCCCCGCCGTTGGGGTCGCACGCGAACCGGGCGGTCCGGGCCCGCAGCACCCCGGCGGCCGGCGCGCCGACGACCTGCACCATCCGGTGCCCCGCCGGGAGCTTCGGCGCCTCGCAGTCGGCGGAGGGCTCGGGGTCCAGCGGCAGGTCGGCCGGGGCCGAGGACGAGCCGCCCGCTGCCGGGTCGGCCGTCGCGGGGTCTGCCGTCGAGGGGTCGGCCGTCCCCGGGTCGGATGCCGACGGGTCGGCGGCCGGTGCGCCCGCGCTGCGGGACGCCTCCGGCGTGGAGGCGGCTCCCGGGGCGGTGGCGGCGGGCGCCGGGGCGGCCGAGGAGGCCTCCGTGCCGGTGGTGCCGGGCTTGCAGGAGGTGAGCGCGGCCAGCGCCGCGGTGAGGGCGGCCGCGGCGAGCAGGCGGGGGCGGGGCATGGCGGAGGGCTCCTGTCCGAGGGGCTGGGGTCCGGGAGGCCGGGGGCCGGGAGACCGGGGGCCGGGGTCCGGACGTGGGTCCGGACGCCGGCGGTCCCGGTCCTAGAGGCCGTTGCGGCGGTAGGGCACGTACGGGTGGCCGATGGCCCGCTCGTGGGCGGCGTCGCCCGAGAAGTACGGGTAGGGGATGACGTGCGAGACCGTGCCTTGCGAGCCGTTGTCCTCCAGGGCGATGTACTTCGTGTGCGCGGCGTCGGCCCAGCCGCCGAAGAGGACGGTGTGGTCGCCGGCGATCAGCGCGTCGCCGGGCCGCAGCTCGTCCTTGGATATGGGGTGCGCACAGCCGCTGCCCATCAGCCCGTAGGTGTTGAGGCCCGGCGGCTCCAGGCCCCAGGCGGCCGAGACGAAGCCGGAGCAGTCGTCGCGGTACCCGTTGGTGGTCGCGGACTGGCTGTACCCGATGCGGTGGTTGATCCGCTCCAGGGCGCGCTCCAGGACCTGCCGGCGCGCGTCCGGCAGGCCGGACAGGTCCGGCCCGGTGATGACGCCCGCCCCCCTGGTGGTGTGGTGCCGCCCGGGGGACCAGGCGTCCCAGCTGCCGACGGTCCGCCACTTCCCGTCGCCCTGACCGTCGAACGACCCGGAGCCGGAACCCGCCCCGGAACTGCCGGCCGCGCCTCCCCCGGCGTGGCCGCCGCCCGAGCCGCTCCCGCCCGCGTGCCCGCCGCTCCCGCCCGCGTGGTCGGTCCCGGTCCTCGGCGGGGCGGGGACGTGGTGCTCCCCGCGGTGCTTCCTGCGCATCTCCTCGTGGATCCGCCGGTCCGCGGCGGCGTACTCGTCCGCGACGGCCTTGAGCTTGGCGGCGTCGGCGGCCAGCTCCTCCGTCAGCTGCTTCTGGGTACGGGCCAGCGCCTCCGCCCGCTTCTCGATCTCCCGGACGTCCTCCAGCACCCGGTACGCCGTGGCGATGCCCGCCACGCCCCCCAGGGCGCCGGCGGCGAGGTCGACCGCAGCGGCCCGGGTGACGGCGGCCCGGACGGCGTCGAGCCGCTCGGAGAGCCCGGCCATCCGCTCACTCGCGGAGTGCCATTCCTGCCGCAGCGCGGCGAGTTCGTGCAACTGGACGCCGAAGCGGTCGTCGGCCATGTGCTCCCGTCCCCCTGGGATGTGCTGCCGGTGGTGCCGGAACGTGCCTGCGGTGCTGCAGAGGCGCACCTGCGGGCGAGGTGCCTGCGGGCGAGGTGCCTGCGGTCAGGCCCCGCCGCGGCGTGTGTGCCGCGGGGTGTGCCACGGCGTGTGTGCCGCGGCGTGTGTGCCGCGGTGTCAGACCGCGTCGGCGAGGCGGCCGACCGAGGCGCCCAGCGCCTCCAGGCCGTCCGCCGCGGCGGCCAGGTCGCGGATGCGCCCCCGGGCGTGCTCGGTGAAGGCGTCGGCCGCCCTGCCGTGCCAGGAGATCCGGCCGACGGACGCGTCGATCCGCCGGCGCAGCTCCTCGACCTCCCGCCCCAGCGCACGCAGCTCGGCGGCGATCGTGCGCAGCTCGTCGTCGCTGCCGAACATCTCCTCCAGTGCCAGGTGGGCGATCTCCACCGGCGCCATCACGACCGCCCTGCCGGCCCTGGCGACGTCCTCCCAGACGCTGTCACTCATGCCCGTCTCCCCGTTCCCCGTGTCCCCCGGCCTGGCGGAGGTCCGCGCGGCAGCCTAGTCCAGGACTCCGACGGCCGGTACGGGGCCCCGCTGACGAACCGTCATGCCGGGGCGCCGCGACGCCGGAACCCCGGCGACGCCCCCGGCACCGCGTGCACGACCGTCGCGTCGTCGCTGACCTTGCCCCGCCGCCAGCGCCGCCGCTCCGGGTCACCGGCCTCGGCCCGCCGCACCCGGGACAGCAGCTCCGCGGGACCGTGCGAGGCCAGCAGCCGCATCACGTCCGACCAGTCGCCCAGTCCCAGCAGGTCCACGAACCGGCTCGCGCCGTCGCTCATCGCCGCCACGGCCCGCAACCCGGACGCCGGGACCGACCCGGTCAGCGCCTCGCCCGCCACCGCCGGGTCCGCCGCCGCCGTCCAGAACCCGCCGGGCCGGTTGCGCAGCCCCTCCACGGCGGCCGCGTACCGCTCGCGGGCGGCGGCCCGCTCGGCGGACCCCTCCGGCAGCGCGGCCGCCGCCAGCCGCAGGCCGCGGGCCGCCCGCTCCACCCGGTCGTCGGTGACGGCCACCGGGCCGCCGCCGGTCTCCAGCACCACCGTGCAGTCGGCGAGCACCAGGTACTCGAACCGGCCGCCCACGAGCCGCCCCACCGCCACCGTGGCCTGCGGCGTCCCCGGCGCGGACAGGTCGCAGCCGCCGCCGTGGGCCGCCGCCGTGCCCGCGACCGCGTCCGCCAGGCAGTCGGCCAGCGGACGGTCCGGGACGCCGGCGGCCGCGGCCAGCAGCCGCACGCCCAGGCTGCGCACGTACCAGACCACCCCGTGCGTGCACCCCGGGTCCCGCGGGCCGGGGGTCACCCCGTCGAGCACCACGAACGCCCCCGGCGCGGCCAGGACGAAGTCCTCGTTGGCGCGCGCCGCCGAACCCGCCTCGGTCGCCAGCTCGATCCGCATGCGTCCCATCCTGCCCCGGCACGCCCGGCGGGGACGTCCGCCTCCGCGGGGCGGCCGCCGCCGGAGGGGTCCGCGCCGGGCCGGCCGCCGCCCACGCCGGGCCATCCGTCCGCCGTCCGCACCGTCCGCCGTCCGCACCGCCGCCGGGCCGCTCGCACCGGCCACCCCCACCGGGGAGAGGTGAAGCACCGACAAACCCCCGGCGCACCCCTGGTGAAGATCGCGTGCGCCCGTGCAACTGTTCGTGCCGCCCACGAGTCCTACGGGGGTGTGCCGTCGCCCCGGCACCACTCCGCAGGCACCACTCCCAGGGAGAACACCGTATGCGCAGACAACCCCGTCTTTTGGCGGCCGCATCCGTCGCCGTGGCCCTGGCCGCCGGCATGCTGGCCGCCGTCGCGCCCTCCGCGTCGGCCGCCGGATCCGGCCTCTCCGGGGACTTCGACGGCGACGGCCACCGCGACGTCGCGGTCGCCTCCGGCGGCGGTGCGGGCCGGGTCACCGTGCTCTACGGGTCCGCGCAGGGCATCGACGCCGCGCGACGGGTCGTCATCGACCAGAACAGCCCCGGCGTGCCGGGCGCCAACGAGGCCGACGACCGGTTCGGCGCCGCGCTGGTCGCAGCGGACCTCGACCGCGACGGCTACAGCGACCTGGTGGTCGCGGCGCCGGGGGAGCGGTTCACGGCCGACCCGTCGAAGCGGGGCTCGCTGACCGTGCTGTGGGGAGGGCCCAAGGGCCTCCAGGGCGGCACCGGCCTGCCCGTCTACGCCGAGGCCCGCCAGCTGTCCGCCGCCGACGTCGACCGCGACGGCCGCACCGACCTGCTCGTGAACGAGAACGGCGGTGTGACCGTCGTCCGCGGCCCCTTCACCCGCACCGGCGGCACGGGGAGGATCACCCGGCAGTCGGTGAACGCCCACCCCGGGGACATGGCGGTCGCCGACTTCGACGGCGACGGACGTGTCGACCTCCTCATGTCCGAGCAGGTCCCCTACGAGTCCGACTCGGACACGCAGTACTACACCCGGTACCTCAAGGGGACCGCCGACGGCTTCGTGCTCAAGCGCACCTGGCCGTGGGCGCGGCAGCACGGCGCCGTCGCGGCGGGCGACCTCAACCACGACGGCTACGCCGACGTCGCCCTGGGCAACGACAGCGCCGTCGACTCCGTGGTCACCGTGGTCTACGGCTCGGCCGCCGGCCTCGGGGGCGGCCGGGCGAACCAGCGCATCACCCAGGACACCGCGGGCGTGCCGGGCACCGACGAGCCCGGCGACAACTGGGGCGACGCCCTCTCCATCGGCGACGTGGACGGCGACCACTACCCGGACCTCGCGATCGGCGCCTGGGGCGAGGACCTCGCCTCGGTCCAGGACACCGGCTCCGTCACCCTGCTGCGCGGCTCCTCCCACGGCCTGGTCGCCACCGGCGCCCAGATGCTCACCCAGGACAGCCCCGGTGTCCCGGGCCACTCCGAGAAGGAGGACGGCTTCGGCACCTCCCTGCTCCTCACCGACACCGACCGCGACGGCCGTGCCGACCTCGTCGTCTCCGCCTCCGGCCTGCAGTACGGCCCCGACACCGGCTTCGGGACCGTCGGTGAGAACGGGGGCGCCGGCATGGTGTGGCGCCTCCCCGCCACCGCCAAGGGCCTGACCGGCACCGGTTCCACCCTCTACGGCGGCCCCGCGGGCGCCATGTGGTTCGGTTCCCCCCTCGCGGGCTGACCGGCCGAGACCCCGCTCCGTCCGCCCGCCCGTCCCCGGACCTCGTCCGGGGACGGGCGGGCGCCCGGCCCTGACGTGCGTGTGTGCGTGCCCCGCCGTCCGGCCGGACGGCGGGGCGCTCCGTCACGGCGGGGCCGTGAAGGGCCGTCGCGCCGCTCGCCCGGACCGCCGTCCCAGCCGCCGACGCCCCGGGCCCCGGGGCAGGTACCCGGGGCAGGTACCCGGGGCAGGTCCCCGGTGCAGGTCCCCGCGCCGTCGTCCGCCCGTCCGCGACGGACCTGCTGCCGCCGGACCCGCCGGACCCGCAGTAGCCGCCACGGCCGCCACGGCCGCCACGGCCGATCGGCGGCCCGCCGACCCTCCGCGGTCCCGTCCGCCGGCCCGGAGCCCGGCCTCCGGCCGCCGCCTCGGATGCGGGGTGCGGTGCGCACAGGCCCGAAGGCGCACCTCTCCGCAGCGATGTTCCACGTGAAACCAGTCCTCGTCGGCGCGGGGCCCTCACCCCTGTCCGCGCGCGTCCCCGGCCGTTCCGGGGCCGCCCGTCGGCGCGGCCGGGTCCTCGCCCGGAGCCGCCGCCGGGACGGCCCGGGGCGCCCGCCGGCCTGTGTCCGTGCGCCGGCCGGCAGCGGTCACCGGCCGGCGAGGAGGGCGGGAAGTGCGCGCATGTCGTGGAAGACGACGGTGCCCGGACCCTGGAGCCGCTCGGCGGGGGTGAGCCCGCCGGCTTAGCCGAAGGCCCGCATCCAGGCCGCACGGGCGGCCTGCACGCCGGGCTCGCTGTCCTCCACCACCGCGCATGCCGAGGGCGCCACGCCCATCCGCCGGGCCGCGTGCAGGAACAGGTCGGGCGCCGGTTTGCCGCGGGCGACCTCGGTGGCGCTGTGGATGCGTCCCGCGAAGCGTTCGTAGAGCCCGGTGCGCCCCAGGGTGTGGCGCATCTTCGCGTGGGAGCCGCTGGAGGCGACGCAGGTCGGCAGGGTGATCGCGTCAAGGGCCTCGGGCAGGCCGTCGACGGGGGAGAGGGCGGTGTCCACCGCCTCCCGGTGCAGCTCCTCGAACCGCTCCCACCAGAGCGCGGCCGTCCCCTGCCCGAGCCGGGCGGCGACCTGCTCGCGTATGGAGGCGCTGGAGCGCCCGATGAAGCGGCTGACGACGTCGTCCTCGGTGAGCGGCCAACCCGGTTCCGCCCCCAGGGAGACCTGGACCCGCAGGGCGATGCGTTCGCTGTCGACCAGCACCCCGTCGCAGTCGAAGATCACCAGTTCGATGGGTTCGGTCATCCCCGCAGGACAGGGGCCGTCCGCCTCCCCGCCGCCCTCCGCTCCGGGTGTCGCCGCCCTCCCGGCCGGTGACCGCGGTCGGCCGTCCGCCCACCGCCCACCGCCCGGCGTTCCGGGACGCTCACGGCGCAGCCCCGTGCCGGACCCGGACGGCCAGCAGGGCGACGTCGTCCTCGTTGGGGTCCACGGCGATCCGCCGGTGCAGGTCGCGCAGGACGTCGTGCAGGGGCGCGCCGGCCGCCACGTGCTGCTGCAGCAGCCGCCCGGTCGCCTCGATGGAGGAGTCCAGCGCGCGCGAGCGGCGTTCCACCAGGCCGTCGGTGTACAGCAGGAGCGTCGCGCCGGGCGGAAGTGCCGTGCGGTGCTCGGTCCGCTGCCCGCACGGCAGGTCGGGCAGGAGCAGGCGGTCGTGCGGGTGCAGGACCTCCACGGCACGGCCGGGCACGGCGAGGAGCGGCGGCGGGTGGCCGGCGTTGCTCCAGCGCAGCTCCCAGCCCTCGTCGGCCCGGGTCAGGTGGGCGTGGACCAGGGTGCCCGTGGCGGGCAGGGAGAGGACGTTGCACGCCCGTTCCAGTGCGGTGACGGCGTGGGCGGGCCCCCGGTGGAGGTGGTCGATGTCGGCCTGGCGCAGCATGCTCCGGGCCTGTCCCATGATGGCCGCGGCCCGGGTGTTGTGACCCGTGATGTCGCCGACCGTGACGGCGAGCCGCGGCGGCCCGTCCGGTGCTTCCACCGGCAGCCGGTAGGCGTCGTACCAGTCCCCTCCGACCAGGTCGAAGGCGGCGGCCGGCTGGTAGAGCGCGGCCAGGTCGAGGCCGGGGACGTCGGGGACGGACGTCAGCAGGGCCTTCTGCAGGCCGTGGGCCACGCTGGTGCGGTCGTCGAGACGGAGCGCCCGCTCGGTGGCCAGGGCCGTGTACTGGGCGACGGCCTTCAGGACGGCGCGTTCGTCGGGGTCGAGCTCGTGCACCTCGCCCCAGGCGATGATCAGCGCGCCGATCGCGCCCTGCGTCCCTTCCAGCGGAATCGCGGCCAGGGACGCGAACCCCAGGGTGTCCCAGACGTCCAGCGCCTGCTCGCCGTAGGACTCCGCGAGCTCCTCGCGGCTGGTCACGGTGACGATCCGGCGCTCTCTCAGGGCCCGGGCGGTGGGCCACTCGTCCATGACGGTGTACGTGCGGTAGCGCGTCTCCATCTGGACGTCGATCTCCGGGTCCAGGATCCGGCGGGCCGCCGGCCCCGGACGGTGCCCGTTGCCGCGGTGCTCCAGGAGGCTCAGTCCCACGTAGACGGGCTTCAGGTCGTTCAGGACGAGGTCGCGTACGCGGCGGCGGACGTCCGCCACGCCGGCGGCGCCGACGAACGCCTCGGCAGCCTGCAGCAGCAGCCGCATGCGGCTCTTCCGCACACCGTCCACACGTCCGCCATTCCTTGTCATGGACCCTTGGAAAGCGCATCCGGGCCGGAACTCACGCTAACGCATGCCCATCGGCGCCGTCCCCCGAGTCCGTCGGGCCCCCTTTCCTCCGGTGCGACCGGTGCCGGCCGGGAATTCCGCGGCCTCTCGCCCCCCATTCCGGAAAGCAAATGCCGGAGCGCGGGCGAATTCCCGTCCTCATGGGCTGCGGTCCTCCGCCCCGGGCCGGATCCGTACGAAAGGAACGGCACCGCGGCGGGACGCAGGCCGGGTGCCCTCACGGCTCCGCGCCCGCCCGCGGCGCACCGGCCGGACGGCGGCCCGTCGTCGCCGTCGGCAGAAGTGCCGGCAGAAGTGCGGCCGGACGCGCCGTTCTCCCGCGCCCGGAGCCGTACGCGACGGGCAGGACGGCCCTCGTTGCGACGGCCGGGGTCCGGCCCCGGAACCCGGTCCGCCCGGCAGGCATCACCGTGCCCACCTCGGCCGGAAGGGACTGGGCAGCGCGGGTCAAGGCACGGTAAAGTCCGCGCTTCAGCGGATCTTCGGTTCTGCCCGGGTGTCCTTCCGCCCCGCCCCGCTGCGTTCCGCTCCGCTCGTCCTTCCGACCGCCTTGCCCGGCGCACCGCCGTGCTGGCCTGAAAGGGCCGTTCACCTGTGCTCACTCACACCCGGCTGAGGCTCGTGGCCGCCGCTGCCGCCGCTGCCGTCGGCACGGCCGCCGCCGGCCTGCTCACCGCCGCCCCGGCCTCCGCGGCCGTCACCTGCGCCTCCCCGACGTGGAAGGCCCAGTACTACGCCAACACCACCTTCAGCGGCACCCCCAGGCTCACCACCTGCGACACCGCGATCAACGAGAACTACGGAACCGGCGACCCCGCCGGCGTCACCCTGCCGACGGACAACTTCTCCGTCCGCTGGACCATGAGCCGCGACTTCGGCTCCGGCGGCCCGTTCGCGCTGTCCGCCGCCGCGCAGGACGGCATCCGCGTCTACCTCGACGGCGTCCGCAGGATCGACCTGTGGCACAACGTCCCCACCACCCAGCACACGACGGCCTACGTCACCGTCCCGGCCGGCACCCACACCCTCCGCGTCGACTTCGCCGCGTGGACCGGTGCCGCCGACGTCGCGTTCTCCTACACCCCCCGCACCTCCGCCACCGCCGACAACGTCAGACCCCTCGCCCCCACCGGCACCTCCGCCACCTACAGCACCACCACCCGCACCGCCACCCTCCGCTGGTCGCGCAACACGGAGATGGACCTCGCCGGCTACCGCCTCTACCGGCGTCTGGACGCCAGCGGCACCTGGACCCGCGCCGGCACCACCTGGACCCGCGTCAGCGGCGCCGCCCTCCTGACCGGCACCTCGTCCACCGACACCCCGCCCCCCACCGGCCGGCGCTACCTCTACGAGGTCCGCGCCGTCGACAAGGCCGGCAACGAGTCCTACGGCAGCACCGACACCACCGTCACCAGCGTGGACCGCACTGCGCCGGCGGCGCCGACCGGTCTCACGGTCACCGGTGACGCCTGGTGGGCCACCCTGGCCTGGAACGGGGCCGCTGACGCCGCGACGTACGAGGTGTACGCCGCCCCCGCGGCCACCGGCCCGTTCGAGCTGCTGGGCACGACAGCCACGACGTCGTACCGCACCGAGGCGCCGGTGAACACCCCCCGCTACTACCGGGTCCGCGCCCTCGACGCGCTCGGCAACCCGTCGGCGTACGCCGCCGTCACCGGCGACGGCGTCGACCGGACGCCGCCGAAGTCCCCGACCTCCCTCGGCTCCGTCGTCCGCGTCGGCTCCACCGAGGTGTACTGGAGTCAGCCCGACGGCTTCGAGGAGGACTTCTCCAACAAGGGGTCCTACCACGTCTACCGCTCGCCCGGCAGGACCCTCGACCCGGCCGCACTCACCCGCGTGACCTGCGCCGAGCCGAGCGACGAGAGCAGCACCGGCGGCACCTGCCGCGACCTGGACATGCCCGCGGGCACGTACGTGACGTACGCGGTCGCCGCGGTGGACCCGGCCGGCAACGAGTCGGCGCTGTCCGCCCCGCTCGTCGTCCGCACCGGCGACCGCGTCGCACCCGGCCCGGTCGCCGGTGTGAGGGCCACTCCGCGCGCCGACGGCATACTGGTGAGCTGGGCGGCCTCGAGCGAGGACGACATCGAGCGCTACGTGGTGTGGAACGGCGTCCGGCAGGCCGACGGCACGGTCACGTGGCTCAGCTCCACCTCCTGCTACGAGGGCACGAGCGACCCGCTCGCCGTCCTCTGCGGCGACCTCCCGGACGGCGGGACGCACCTGTACGCGGTCGTCGCCAGGGACCGCTGGGACAACGCGCTGCCCCCGACCGGTCCGGGGGTCACGGTCGTCGAGGCCACCGAGCTGGACGTCCGGCCGTCCGTGACGGTCACCCGGGACTGGGACCTCGGCGGCACGGCCTACGGCACCTTGGTCGGCGGACCCGAGTCGGCCGGGCCGTACATCGGCTGGGGGTGCAGCAACGAGGCCGAGTGCGGCACCGTCGTCGGCTACCGGGTCAGCCGGTGGAACGCGGCTGCGAACGCCTACGAGCCGCTGCACGCCGGACTGCTGCCGGCGGAGACCCGCTCCTACACGGACACCACGGCCGCGCGGGGGGCCGCGTACTTCTACACGCTGGAGGCGGTGCGCGCCGACGGCAGCGTCGCGGGTACGTACGTGTGGAACTGCGTCTTCCAGGACCGCGTCTAGTCGGCACAGGACCGCCGAAGCAGCTCCGGCCCGGAGCTGCTTCGGCCCGCGCGGCCACGGCCCCGGCCCCGGGTGCGCTCCCGGCGGGTCGGGCGGTCCGGGGACCTGCCCGGTGAAGCACGGCGCCGGGGCCGTGGCCCTCGAGGCTCGCGCCGGAGCGGCTGCCCAAGGCCGCCGAGCCGACCGTCCCGACCAGGACGTACCCCGTCCCCGGTCCCCGCGTCCGACTGCCGTGCGCGCGCCGCGCACCGAGCAGTCCCCGACTCGGCCGACCGGGTGGCCGGCCGGTGCGGGGTCGGTGTCCGGGACGAGGTGAAGCTCCTGGTCGACGGGTTGCCGGCCAGGAGCGGCCTGTCCGCCCGGAGCCTCACGTGCCTGCCTGCCCATCGGGGATCGATCCGTCCATCGCCCCTCCGTCACCTCCCCCGTCCGCCGGCGGCCCGGCGCCGGGAGCGGGGCACGCGGTGGCGCCGCTCACCGCGGACTGGCAGGCCCTGCTGGTCCCGGCCCACCTGTGCTGGGGAGCGGGGCCGCCGGATCGCCGACGGGATCGATGCGGAGATCCGCACCCGGCTCGGAGAGGGCACGGCGGTCGGCGCCGCCAGAGCCGTCGGGAAGGGGGCCACCGCCTGAGGGGCACGTGGGGGGGCACGGCACGGGAAAAGCGCTTGGAAAAGCGAAAGGCCCGAGCCGGGATTTCATTTCCCGGCCTGGGCCTTTTCCTGTGGAGCGGGTGACGAGAATCGCACTCGCGCTCTGAGCTTGGGAATCACCGGCCGGATCTGCGCTACCGAGCCGCCGGCCAGGGTAGATGGCTTGCTCAACGCCTGGCGCATCATGCGGTGTTGCCCTGCTGTTGACCGCGGTTGACCGCTCGTTCTGGCACGGATCTGGCACGGTCCCGGTCACCACGCTCTCGTTAGCCGCGTCCTCGACGTGCCCACTGTCGCAGCCTCCTGATGGCGCGTTCCTTGTGAAGACGGGTTGCCGAGAATTCGCCAGGG
>NZ_JAJLRA010000049.1 GCF_020991365.1 Streptacidiphilus sp. ASG 303 | reverse complement strand
CGTCCTGCGAGGGCACCGCCACCCGCACGATCTGGCACCCCGCCGCGGTCAGCTGCGCGATCTGCTGCAGCGTGGCGTTGACGTCGGCCGTCACCGTCGTCGTCATCGACTGCACCGACACCGGCGCGTCCCCGCCCACCGGCACACCCCCCACCATGATCTGCCGCGACCGGCGGCGGGTGGCGAGCGGCTGGAGCGGCACGGACGGCATACCGAGCGAGATCGCGGTCATTGCGTGGGATTCCCGAAGGTCGCGGCTGCGGTCCGGCCGCGTCGGCGGCCGGGCCGGGGCGCCTCGGTCACGGCGGCGCACCCGGAGCAACGGTACGACACGGCCGCGGCGCCGGGCACACCTGCACCGGCGCCGCGCCCCGGCCGTTCAGGAGAGCTTCACCGGGTTGACCACGTCGGCGAGGAGGACGAGGACGGTGAAGCAGACGAAGACGCCCGCCACGACGTAGGCCAGCGGCATCAGCCGGGCCACGTCGAACGGCCCCGGGTCGGGGCGGCGCAGGACGCGGGCCAGGTTGCGGCGCAGCGACTCCCACAGGGCGCCGGCGATGTGGCCGCCGTCCAGGGGCAGCAGCGGCAGCATGTTGAAGAGGAAGAGTGAGAGGTTGAAGAAGGCGATGAGCTGGAGGGAGAACGCCACGAGCTGGGAGGCGGGGAGGTGGAGGGTGAAGATCTCGCCGCCGACGCGGGCGGCGCCGACCACGCCGACGGGCGAGTCGGCGGCACGCGGGGCGCCGTTGAAGACGGCGTTCCACAGCCCGGGGATCTTGGAGGGCAGGGCGGCGATGGAGTGGAGGCCGGACTGCGCCATGTCGCCCATGCGGTGGACGCTCTCGCCGAGGCCGAGGTGGACGACGGCCTCGGCGGGGTCGATGCCGAGGAAGCCGGCGGTGACGGTCCTGTCGGGGACGTAGGTGCCGTCGGCGTTGCGGGCGGGGACCTGGTTCCTCACCAGGGTGGGCCGCAGGGTGCGCTGGGTGCCGTCCTTGCCCCGCACCACGAGGGTGACCTGCTTGTCCGGGGCACTGCGGATGTCCGCCTGGAGCTGGTCGTAGGTGCTGATCGGCCTGCCGTCGAAGGAGAGGACGGTGTCGCCGGGCCGCAGCCCGGCCTTGGCGGCCGGGGTCGGCGGGGCGCCCTTCGGGCAGGCCGTGGTGGACTGCCCGGCCTTGACCACGCAGGCGGGGACGGAGGCGATGGTGGGAACGGTCTGCTTGACGCCGAAGCCCATGAAGGCGGTGAGGAAGAGCCCGACCGCGAGCACCAGGTTCATGAACGGCCCGGCGAACATGACGATGACGCGCTTCCACGGGGCCCGGGTGTAGAAGAGCCGGGTCTCGTCGCCCGGCTGCAGTTCCTCGTAGGAGGCCTCGCGGGCGTCCTCGATCATGGAGCGCCAGGGCGAGGTGGAGCGGGCGGTGATCCGGCCGTCCTCCCCGGGCGGGAACATGCCGATCATGCGGATGTAGCCGCCCAGCGGTATCGCCTTGACGCCGTACTCGGTCTCGCCCCTCCTGCGGGACCAGACCGTCGGGCCGAAGCCGACCATGTACTGCGGCACCCGGATGCCGAAGGCCTTGGCCCACGACAGGTGGCCGAGTTCGTGCCAGGCGATGGAGACCAGCAGTCCGAGGACGAAGACCAGCACGCCGAGCAGGAACATGAGTGCCGTCATCGGGGGTCCTCCGCTGTCGCCGTGCGCTTCGCCATGCTGCTCCTCACCGTGCCTCCGCCCGCGCCGCCCGGGTACCGCCGGGCGGGTCCGTCAGCCGGCCGCGATCTCCCGGGCGCGGGTGCGGGCCCAGGCCTCCGCATGCAATACGTCCTCGACGGTCAGCGAGGTTCCCCGCTGCGGGGTCCCGTGCTCCGACACCACCTTCGCCACCGTGTCGACGATGCCGTTGAAGGCGAGGCGGCCGGCGAGGAAGGCGTCGACGCACTCCTCGTTGGCGGCGTTGAAGACCGCGGGCGCGGTACCGCCGAGCGTACCGACCTCGCGGGCCAGCGACACCGCGGGGAAGGCCTCGTCGTCGAGCGGGAAGAACTCCCAGGTGGCGGCCTTGGTCCAGTCGCAGGGCGGCGCGGCGTCGGGCACCCGGTCGGGCCAGCCGAGGCCCAGTGAGATGGGCATCCGCATGTCGGGCGGGCTGGCCTGGGCGAGGGTGGAGCCGTCGGTGAACTCCACCATCGAGTGAACGACGGACTGCGGGTGGACGACGACCTCGATCCGGTCGAAGGGGATGTCGTAGAGGAGGTGCGCCTCGATCACCTCCAGGCCCTTGTTGACCAGGGTCGCCGAGTTGACGGTGATCACCGGCCCCATGGCCCAGGTGGGGTGGGCGAGGGCCTGCTCGGGGGTGACGGTGGCGAGCTCCTCGCGGGTGCGGCCGCGGAAGGGGCCGCCGCTGGCGGTCACCACGAGCCGGCGCACCTCGCGGCGGCTGCCGCCCATCAGGCCCTGGAAGAGGGCGGTGTGCTCGGAGTCGACCGGCACGATCTGGCCGGGCCGCGCCAGGGCCCTCACCAGCGGGCCGCCGACGATGAGGGACTCCTTGTTGGCGAGCACCAGCACCCGTCCGGCCTCGAGCGCCGCGAGGGTGGGCCGCAGGCCGATGGAGCCGGTGATGCCGTTGAGCACCGAGTGGCACTCCATCGCCGCCAGTTCGGCGGCGGCGTCCGGCCCGGCGAGGATCCGCGGCAGCGGGCGGCCGCCCGCGCGGGCGGCCAGCGCCTCGCGCAGCGCCGGCTCGGCGTCGGTGCGGGCCACCGCGACGGCCTCGGCGCCGAACCGCACCGCCTGCTCGGCCAGCAGGTCGACGCGGCCGCCGGCGGCGGACAGGCCGACCACGCGGAACCGGTCGGGGTTGCGCTCCACCACGTCGAGGGCCTGGGTGCCGATGGAGCCGGTGGAGCCCAGGACCACGAGCCCGCGGGGCCCGGCGGGGTCGGCGACGGTCGGCTCGAAGCGCAGGTGCGGGTCGGCGAGGGATTCCATGCGCCCCATTGTGGCGTGCCCGGGGGGCCGGGCACGCCACCGGGCGGTCACTTCAGGCTGCGCCGCACGTTCTCCCGCTCGGACGGGCCGGGGGCGGCGTCGGCGATCCAGGGGCCGTCGCCGGACGGGTCGACGACGCCCTCCTCCAGCCAGGCGTACCGGCCGTCGACGACCCGGCGGGCGGCCGCGGCGTCGCGGGTGTCGGTGTTGCGCCACAGGCGGTCGAAGAGCTCCTCGACGCGGATGCGGGCCTGGCGGCAGAAGAGGTCGGCCAGCTCGTACGCGGCCCGGCCCTGCTCCGGGTCGCGTCCGCGGAGCATCTCGGCGCGGACGCAGGCGGCGCTCATCGCGAAGAGTTCCGCGCCGATGTCGACGATCCGGCCGAGGAAGCCCTGCTTGGTCTCCATGCGGCCCTGCCAGCGCGACATGGCGTAGAAGGTGGACCGGGCCAGGCGGCGGCTGGCACGCTCGACGAACCGCAGGTGGGCGGCGAGGTCGGCGTGCCCCCGGGGCGAGAACTCCCCGTACGAGGTGGGCAGCTGGCCGGGCCCGGCCACCAGCTTGGGCACCCAGCGGGCGTAGAAGCCGCCGGCCCGCGCCGCCGCCCGCGCCTTGGCCCTCAGGTCGGCGTCCGGGTCGATGATGTCGCCGGCGACGGAGAGGTGGGCGTCCACGGCCTCGCGGGCGATCAGCAGGTGCATGATCTCGGTGGAGCCCTCGAAGATGCGGTTGATCCGCAGGTCGCGCAGGAGCTGCTCGGCGGGCACCGCCCGCTCGCCGCGGGCCGCCAGCGACTCGGCGGTCTCGAAGCCGCGGCCGCCGCGGATCTGGACCAGTTCGTCGGCCATCAGCCAGGCGTGCTCGGTGGAGTAGAGCTTGGCGATGGCCGCCTCGATGCGGATGTCGTTGCGGTCCTCGTCGGCCATGAGGCTGGTGAGGTCGACGATCGCCTCCAGGGCGAAGGTCGTCGCGGCGATGTACGCGATCTTGACGGCGACGGCCTCGTGGCGGGCGATGGGCCTGCCCCACTGCTCGCGGACGCCGGACCACTCGCGGGCGATCTTCAGGCACCACTTGCCGGCGCCCGCGCACATGGCGGGGATGGAGAGCCGGCCGGTGTTCAGGGTGGTGAGGGCGATCCGCAGGCCGGCGCCCTCCTCGCCGATGCGGTTCTCCGCCGGCACCCGCACCCGGTGGAAGCGGGTGACGCCGTTCTCGATGCCGCGCAGGCCCATGAAGGCGTTGCGGTTCTCGACGGTGACGCCGGGCGAGTCGCACTCGACGACGAAGGCGGTGATGCCGCCGCGGCGGTCCTCGGTGCGCGGCACGCGGGCCATGACGACCACCAGGTCGGCGACGACGCCGTTGGTGGTCCACAGCTTCACGCCGTCCAGGACGTACTCGCTGCCGTCCTCGCTGGGCACCGCCGTGGTCGCCAGGCGCGCCGGGTCGCTGCCGACGTCCGGCTCGGTGAGCAGGAAGGCGGTGATGTCGGTGGTGGCGCAGCGCGGCAGCCACTTCTCCTTCTGCTCCTGCGTGCCGAAGGTCTTCAGCGGCTGCGGGACGCCGATCGACTGGTGGGCGGAGGCCAGCGCGCCGAGGGCGGGGCTGGTGCTGCCGAGGAGGGCGAGGGCCTTGTTGTAGTAGAGCTGGCTCAGGCCCAGGCCGCCGTACTTCCGGTCGATCTTCATGCCGAGGACGCCGAGCTCCTTGAGGCCCCGGACGACCTCGTCGGGGATGCGGGCCTCGCGCTCGATGCGCGCCGGGTCGACGCGGGTCTCGCAGAAGGCGCGGAGCCGGGCGAGGAACGCCTCGCCCTCGCGCACCGCCTCCTCGTCCGGCTGCGGGTGCGGGTGGACGAGGTCCAGCCGGAAGCGCCCGAGGAAGAGCTCCTTGGCGAAGCTGGGCCTGCGCCACTGCTTCTCGCGGGCCTCCTCGGCGACGCGGCGCGCCTCGCGTTCGGTGACCCGGGGGCCGGAGGGTGCCGCGTCGGCGCTCGCGCTGCGCGGGTGGGTCGGTGCGGACATGCAGCTCACCTCACCGCATCTACGGGACGGCTTGTCGACGGACCGCGTCCCGGGCCGGCTCCGGATGGGGCCGGGACGGTTCGCTACCAGCGGGTACTGGTCCGACGGTACCCACCGTGACGCCAACATCACCAGACGTGAGTACGGGCTACTTCTGCCCCGGCGCCGCCACCGCATTCACATCCGTCCAGTCCGTCCCTCCGGCCCCACGCGTCCCGTCCGCGCCGGCGGGGGCCTCTCGCAGCTCGGCCAGCCATCCGGCGAAGAGGCGGTGCAGGGCCTCGGCCCCCACCGGCTCCCCCGGCGGGCGCCGCAGCGACGCCGGGTGCAGCAGGAACGGCCGGCCCTGCCCGCCGCCCAGGCCGCCGTGCGAGCCCACCTGCTCCTCGAAGGCGTGGACCTCGCCGGTGACCGGGTCGTAGGAGCTGTTGACCATCAGGTCGGCGCAGTGGGGGAAGGAGTCGGTGCGCGCCACGGCCTCCGCCGCCGCGTCCCCGCCGAAGACCGCGAGCGGGTCCTCGCCCTCGACGGCGCCGGTCGCCAGCTCCCGCACCCCGCGGGCGCCCACGGCGAGCGGGCCGCGTCCCGCGCCGCGCACCAGCACGAAGCCGACGCCCGGGTGCCCGGCCAGCGCCCCCACCAGCCCCGGATGGCGCTCCTCGACGTCCTCCAGGGTCAGCCGGTGCGGCACGTCGCGGAAGTACACCAGGCCGAGGTTGCCCGAGGCGAGCACCAGCGGCTCCCCGGCGGCCGGCTCCGCCGCCTCCGCGGCGGGCTCGCGGCCGTACAGGGCGAGCTGCGCCGCGGTGCGGGCCTCGGCGCCGCGCCCCCGGTCGGGCCCGGCCGGCTGCCGCCCCGCGGCGTGCCCGGGGTCCGGCGCGGCCGCGCCGCACGCCTCCCGCACCAGCTGCTCCAGGGTGCGCCCGTACGCCTGGGCGAAGGTCGGCCCCTGGCTCTGCCCGTGGTCGGAGAGGACCACGACCTCGTACGGGCGCGGCGCGTAGCGGGCGACGCCCGCGACCAGGGCGATGCAGCGGTCCAGGCGGCGCAGCACCTCCAGCGTCTCCGGCCGCTCCACGCCCGAGTGGTGGGCCACCTCGTCGTACGCGACCAGGTCGGCGTAGACGGCGGAGCGGCCCGCCAGCATGTCGCCGACGACGGCCGCGACCACCACGTCCCGCTCGACGACCGTGGCGAAGGCCCGCACCAGCGGGTACAGGCCGCCGCGCCGCACCCGGGGCCGCACGTCGCGCAGCCGCTGCCGGGCCGCCTGGACCAGCTCGCGTCCGACCTCGGCGAGCAGCGAGCCCAGGGTCCGCAGCGCGTTGGCGGGGTCGGCGAAGTAGGCGAAGTACCCCGAGCGGTCACGGCGGACCGACCGGCCGGAGACGCTGAGCACCAGCGCCGACTGCCCGGCGCCGCCGCTGAAGAGGTTGCCGCGGCTGGCGCCGTCGCCCGCCAGCAGTCCGGGCCGGTCGGCGCGGCGCCGCTCCAGCTCGGCCGCGCTCGACGGGTGGTTGCACACCATCAGGCGCCCGGTGTCCTTCTCGTACCAGCGGAAGGCGGGCACGTCGTGGTTGTCGCCGTGCAGGATGCCGAGCTGGCTGGCGCCGGTCTGGCTGGACCAGTCGGTGCGCCACGGCGTCAGCAGGTGGCTGCCCGACGACAGCCAGCCGGCGAGGGTCGGCATCGCGCCGTCCCGCAGGGCGCGCACCAGGACGTCGTGGCCCACGCCGTCCAGCTGCAGGAACACCACCCCGGGCGGTTCGCCGGGCAGGTGCGCGCCCGCCCGGATCCGCCGCCCCGCCCGGCGGCCGGCCAGCCGGGCGAGCCGGCGGCGGTAGGCCTCGTCGTCCCGGGCGGCGAGGGCGCCGCGGACGGCCGAGGTGGTGGCGGACAGGGCCGCGGCGACCACCGCGGCCGTGGAGAGGGTGACGCCGCCGGGGCCCTCGGGGACGAGTTCCAGGGCCAGGAAGACGACGGCGCCGTCGAGCGCGAAGACCAGCAGCGCCAGCACCAGGGCGGGCACGAGCAGCAGGGCCCGCACGACCAGCGGCCACAGCACCGCCCCCAGGACGCCGGTGAACGCCGCCGCCGTCCCGGCGGCCGTCAGCGGCCCCACCGGGCCGGGCCCGGGGCCGGTGCCGAGCCGGAACCCCGGCAGCACGGCGGCCAGGACCGCGAGCGTCGCCGTCGCCGCCAGCCAGACCGCGACGGTGCGGGCCAGTGCCCGCGACACGCTCCGCCACCGCGCCATCCCCGGCTCCGCCTCCTCGCCGCCCGCCGCCGGGCCCGCCTGCGGGGCCCGTGTCCGGGGCCCGTCGCCGCCGCCCCCGTCCAGTCTGCCCCGGGGGCCCGCGCCGGACGCGGCCCGGCCTCCCCGCGCGCCCTGCCCGTCCCCGCTCGCCCCGGGCGCCGGGTGCGCCGGCCTGCCCGGACCGGCCGGGCACGGCGGGCCGCCGGACGTAACCTGGCCGGGGCGGGGCAGGAGCCCGCAGCCCGGCGGACGACGGCGAGAGGGGGCCGGACGTGGCGGTGATCACCTGGTGGGGGCACGCCACCGCGACCGTGGAGGACTCCGGGGTGCGGCTGCTCACCGACCCGCTGCTCTCCGCCCGGCTGGCCCACCTGCGTAGGCGGCGCGGCCCGCTGCCCGGCCCCGCGGCGCTGCGCGCCGACGCCGCACTCGTCTCCCACCTGCACGCCGACCACCTGCACCTGCCCTCGCTGCGGGCGCTGGCCCCGGGCACCCCGGTGCTGCTGCCGCGCGGCGCGGTGCGGGCGGTGCCGGCGCTGCGGCGCCTGGGCCACCTGGACCTGGTCGAGCTGTCCCCCGGCGGGGAGGCGGCGGTCGGAGCGGTCGCGGTCCGGGCCGTGCCCGCCCGCCACGACGGCCGGCGGCTGCCGTTCGGACCCCAGCGGGTCCGGCCGCTGGGCTACGTCGTGCAGGGGGCTGAGACGACCTACTTCGCGGGCG
Source organism: Streptacidiphilus sp. ASG 303 (assembly GCF_020991365.1). Lineage (GTDB taxonomy): Bacteria > Actinomycetota > Actinomycetes > Streptomycetales > Streptomycetaceae > Peterkaempfera. The sequence goes on along the minus strand of NZ_JAJLRA010000049.1, from coordinate 10,736 downwards.
ACACCGACCTCTACCCGGGGCTCGCGGACGAGGTCGGGGCCTGCGACCACGCGCTGCTGCCGGTCGGCGGCTGGGGGCCGGGACTGGGCCCGGGGCACCTGGACGCGGAGCGGGCCGCCGAGGCCGTGCGGCTGCTGGCGCCGCGCACCGCCGTGCCCGTCCACTTCGGCACCTTCTGCCCGGTGGGGCTCGGCGGGCGGCCGGGCGCCTGGTTCCACGCGCCGGGCCGGGAGTTCGCCCGGCACGCAGCCCGGCTGGCGCCGGACACCGCCGTGCACGAGCTCGCCCCCGGACAGAGCGCCGACCTGGGCCGCCCGGGCGTCCCGGCCGGCGGGCCGCAGGGGAGGGGCCGGGCGGGCGGGGAGGCCCGTCCGGCGCACGGGGACGGCGGACGCGGGGAGGACGGCCGGTGATCCACCCGTTGGGGACGGGCCTCGCCGCGGGGGCCGCCGGGGCCTCGTCGGCCCCGCAGGCCGTCGGCTACCCGATGCTCTTCCTGCTGGTCGCCGTGGGCGCGGTGCTGCCGGTGCTGCCCACCGGGGCCCTGGTCAGCGCGGCCGCCGCCGTCGCCTGGCACTCGCGCTGGCCGGTCGTGGACCTGCCGGTGGTGTTGGGGGTGGCGGCGGCCGCGGCCTGGGTGGGCGACGTGGTGCTGTACTGGCTGGCCGCGCACGCCGGGGGCCGCTGGGCGCGGCAGCTGGGCGACCACCTGGACACGCCGCGGATGCGCGCCGCCCAGGAGCGGCTGGACGCCCACGACCGCAGCGTGCTGGTGCTCTCCCGCCTCGTCCCGGCCGGGCGCATCCCGGTGATGGCGGCCTGCCTGGTCTCCGGCTGGACGGTCGCGCGGTTCCTGCGCTCCGACGTGCTCGCGGCGGTGGCCTGGGCCCTGTGCTACCAGGCGGTCGGCGTCCTGGGCGGCGCCCTGTTCCCGCAGCCCTGGCAGGGGGTCGCGGCGGCGGTGGGGCTGGTGCTGCTGGCGGCCGCCGTCCCCGCACTGCGGCGGCGCCTGCACGGCGGGCCGGCCGCCGACGAGGAGTGCGCCCGCTGAGGGGCGGCCGACGAGGGGTGCGGTCGCCGGGTCCACACGGCCCGCAGCACCCCGCTGCGGCCCGCCGCGGCCCGGACGCCGCGAGGCCCCCTCCCCCGGCTGCTGCGGGGGGAGGGGGCCTCGTCCGTCCGTGCGGACCGGCGGCTACCGCGTCACAGGGCCAGGCCGCTGAGGACCAGCACCCGCTCGTAGGTGTAGTCGTCCATGGCGTACTTCACGCCCTCGCGGCCCACGCCGGACTGCTTGACGCCGCCGTACGGCATCTGGTCGGCCCGGTAGGAGGGCACGTCGCCGACGACCACGCCGCCGACCTCCAGCTCCCGGTGGGCGCGGAAGGCGGTCTGCAGGTCGTGGGTGAAGACGCCCGCCTGCAGGCCGTACGGCGAGTCGTTGACCACCGCGAACGCCTCGGCGGTGTCCTGCACCCGGTGCAGGCTGAGGACCGGCCCGAAGACCTCCTCGCAGGCCAGCGTCACACCGGCGGGCAGCTCGGCCAGCACGGTCGGCTCGTAGGTGGCGCCGTCGCGCCCGCCGCCGGTCAGCAGCTTGGCGCCGGCCGCCACGGCCTCGTCCACCCACGCCTCGACGCGCTTCGCGGCGGCCTCGCTGACCAGCGGGCCGACGTCCACGGAGTCGTCCGAGGGGTCGCCGGTGACCTGGGCGCGGACCTTGGCGACGACCTTCTCGACCAGCCGGTCGTAGACGGAGGCGTCGGCGACGACCCGCTGCACCGAGACGCAGGACTGGCCGCCCTGGTAGTTGGCGAAGGTCGCGATGCGGGTCGCGGCCCACTCCAGGTCCTCCTCGGAGGACCAGTCGGCGAGGACCACCGCCGCGGCGTTGCCGCCCAGCTCCAGGGTGACGTGCTTGCGCGGCACGGAGTCGAGGATGCCCCAGCCGACCGGCCCGGAGCCGGTGAAGGAGATGACCGGCAGGCGCTCGTCCTGCACCAGGGCCGGCATGCGGTCGTTGGGGACCGGCAGCACGCTCCAGGAGCCCGCCGGCAGGTCGGTCTCCGCCAGGATCTCGCCGAGCACGAGGGCGGAGAGCGGGGTGGCCGGGGCCGGCTTGAGGATGATCGGGGTGCCGACCGCGATCGCCGGGGCGACCTTGTGCGCCACCAGGTTGAGCGGGAAGTTGAACGGGGCGATGCCCAGCACCACGCCGCGCGGGAAGCGCCGGGTCAGGGCCAGGCGGCCAGCGCCGCCGGCGTCGGTGTCCAGGCGCTGCGCCTCGCCGCTGTTGAACCGGCGGGCCTCCTCGGCCGCCCAGCGGAAGACCGACGCGGCGCGGCCGATCTCGGCGCGCGCCCACTTGACCGGCTTGCCGTTCTCGGCGGTGATCAGCCGGGCGATCTCCTCGGTGCGCTCCGTCAGGCGGCGGGCGACGTGGTCCAGCGCGGCGGCGCGGACGTGCGCCGGGGTCGCGGAGAACTCCGCCTGCACGGCGACGGCGGCGGCGACCGCCTCCTCCACCTGCTCCTCGGTGGGGACGCTGACACGGCCGACGAGGCTGCCGTCCCAGGGGTGGTGGACCTCGAAGGCCTCCGGGCCGCTCTCCCGGCGGCCGGCCAGCCAGAACTCATGGGTGGTGGTCACAGTGGTACCGGCCCTTCCCTGGTCGTCTCGGTGCGATGGGCGGCCACGTGCGGCCGCGCCCACCACGGTAGGGCGCACACCCGGCCCCCGAGATTGGCCGCAGCGGAGTGCCCGGACCCGCGGACACTCCGCTGCGGAGTACACGGAGCGCCGCGGTGAGGGACGCGGGGCCACGCGGGGTCACCACGGGAGTGTCCGGGCCGTGCGGAACCGGGGAGGGCCGGGTCGGGCGCAGGGCCGAACCGGGCTCAGGGACGAGCCGGGTCGGGCGCAGTGGCGGGCTCAGGGCCGGGCCGGGTCAGCGGCCGCAGGCGCGCAGGGCGAGCCACAGCTCCATCCGCACGTCGGTGTCGTCCAGGGAGCGGCCCAGCAGCTCCTCCACCCGCCGCATCCGGTACCGCAGCGTGTGCCGGTGCACGCCCAGGTCGGCCGCCGCCGCGTCCCACTGCCCGTGCCGCGACAGCCACGCCCGCAGCGACGCCTCCAGGTCGCCGCGGGCGGTGCGGTCGTGCTCCCGCAGCGGCCGCAGCAGGCCCTCGGCGAACGCGGCCACCGCCTCGTCGCCCAGCAGCGGCAGCAGCGATCCCGCGCCCACCTCGTCGTGGTCGACCACCCGCCGCCCGCCGCGCAGCGCCACCGCCAGCGCCCGCTCCGCCTGCGCGAACGCCCCGCCCGACTGCTCCACCAGGGCAGGCGCCGAGACCCCCAGCACCGCCGAACCGCCCTGCTCCGCGGCCTCCAGGCAGTCCCGGTGCACCGCGCCGCCGTCCTGCGCCAGCAGGACCAGGCGCTCCTCCGTCCCCGACCGGTCGCGGGCCACCAGCAGGCGCTCACCGGCCCGCGAGGCCGCCTGCTCCGCGCGGTCCGCGAGGTCGCCCAGCGGGTCCTCCTCGTCCTGCACCCCCTCCGGCGTCCCGGCCAGCAGGACCCGCACCGAACCCTCCGGCAGGCCCCCGTACAGCTCCCCCGCGACCTCGCGGGCGGTCGCCGCCTCCCCCGCCAGCACCAGCCGCAGCAGCGCCGTGCCCATCCGCTCCTCGGCGCGTCGCAGGTCGCGGGAGCGCTCCAGGGTGAGGGTCAGCAGCGCGACCGCCGCGTTGAGCACGTACCGCTCGGTGGGGCTGAGCCGGTCCTCGGTGCCGACCGCCAGGAAGCCGCGCGGCCGGCGGTCGGCGCCCAGCGACTGCAGGACGACGAAGTCCTCGTCCGCCGTGTCCGTGCCGCCGGCCGGGCCCTGCAGGGCGGCGCTGGACGGCGCCGGGCGGCGGCGCAGCCGGTCCACCTCCCCCGCCAGCCGGGCCGCGCGCCGCGCCGCCCAGTCCGGCGCGACCAGGGACAGCGCGCCCGAGGCGTCGTACAGCGCCGCCCAGCCGCCGAGCCGGGCCGCCAGCCGGCGGACCAGCGCCGCCGTGCCGTCCTTGCCGAGCGCGGCCCGGGTGAGCTCCTCCTGAGCCTCGAAGCTGGTGGTCACGGCCTCGTACTGCTCGGCGGCCAGCGCCGCCGAGACGGCCTTGCTGATCGCGATGAACGGCGTGGGCTGCGGCACCCGCAGCAACGGCAGCCCGCGCTCGGCGGCGGCCTCCACGAGCGGCCGGGGCACCTCGGAGTGGGAGAGGCCCACGCCGAAGCCCAGGCCGACCACGTCGGCGTCGGCCAGCCGGTGCACGTAGGCCCGCAGGGCGTCGTCGTCCGCGCTGCGGCTGCCGGAGCCGTCATCGCTGCCGGTTCCGGTGCCGGTGCCGGTTCCGGTTCCGGTTCCGGTTCCGAGCTTGATGCCGGTCGTGAGCAGCAGCTCGCCGCCCTCCAGGAAGGGCGTGGGGTCGTCCAGCTCGCTGGTGTGCACCCAGCGCACCGGGCGGTCCAGCTGCCCCTCCCCGGCGAGGACCGTCAGGCGCAGGGAGGAGTTGCGGACCAGGGAGACGAGGGTCGGGGGCATGGCACCTTCGGTGGGCGCGCCGGGCCGCCCGGCACGGCACCGCTTCCTCGCGGCGCCGCCGGCGCGGCACGGCCGGTGGGGACGGGGCGGGACGTGCGGCTACGCACATGATTATGGACGCTCCGGACAACCTCCGCCACGGAGTCCGCCGCGGCGGCGCGGAACCGGGCCGGCCGGCCGCCGTTCCGGCCGGTCCGGCATGCCCGTCCGGCCCGTCCGGTCCGGCATGTCCGTCGGGTCCGGCATGCCCATCCGGTCCGGCATGCCCATCCGGTCCGGCAGTCCGGCTGTCCGTCGGGTCCGGCGGCCCGGACCGCCTCAGCCGCGCAGGTCCACCAGGAGCGGCGGCACCTGCCGTCCCTCCACCGTGGCCAGCGAGACCACCGCGTGGCCGGCCGGCAGGGAGTGCGCCAGGTCCGAGGGGGACCACAGCTGCCGCTCCACCGAGCGGGTGGTGACGCTCTCCGTCTGCACGGGCGCCCCCGCCAGCAGGCCGCGGAAGGCGCGGGCCGTACGGCGCAGCAGCCCGCCGGAGGTGTCCGGGGCGTGGGTGACCGCCTTCTCCTGCACCCACACCGTGCCCCACGCCTCGGCGAAGAGCCGCCCGTCCCACGGCGCGATCCCGGGGAAGGCCGCCCGGCAGCCCACCGCCCCGAACAGCGGCGCCCGCAGGCCCTCCGGGAGGTCGGCGAGGCTGCGCAGGGCGAGCAGCGCGCCCGCACGGGCCCCCCGCATCCGCTGCAGGCCGCGCACCGTGTGGCCGTCCACCGCCGCGGCGGCGTCGTCCACCACCAGCCCGGCGAAGAGCGAGCGGTCGCGGCGGCCGGCGGCCGCCTGCACGAACTGCCCCACCACCAGCCGCGCCAGCATCCGCGCCGCCTCCGGGTGGGTGTGCTCCGGCAGCTTCACCCGCACCCGCAGCGGGTGGTCCAGCGCCCGCACCGCGTACAGCGGCCGGGACGCCGGGGCGTCACCCGAGCCGTTGAAGCAGCCCGCGAAGGCCGGCCGGTCCAGCAGCGCAAGCCGGTCGGCCAGCAGCGTGCCCGGGTCGTCGGCCCTGCCGTGCTGCCGCTCGCGGTGCTGCAGGTCGTGGCGGTGCTCCTCCAGGCGTCCTCCCGCGCGCAGCGCCTCCCGCAGCCCCTCCCACGCCGCCGGTTCGCCCAGCAGCAGGTCGCGCAGCTCCTGCACCCCGGGGCCGCGGCCGAACGCGGCCTGGAACGGCCCCACGACCTGCTGCACCGCCGCCCGGGCCGTCTCGGCGCGCAGCGCCAGCTCGTCCGGGAGCAGCGCGTCGGCGAGGCGGGCGGCGGCCTCGTCCGCGGAGGGGGCGGCGCCGTACAGGTCCAGCCCGTACGGGGAGTCCGGGTCGCCGGGGGCGACCACCACGTCGTACGCCGCGTCCGGTCCCAGGTCGGCGTCGGCGGCGCCGACGACCACCGCGCACGCGGTGCCGGTGAGCGCCTGGAGGCACAGGGCCTCGGCGACCGGGCGGACCAGCAGCCCGGTCTTGCCGGTGCCCGCCGGGCCCACCGCCAGCAGAGAGGTGCCGAGCAGCGCCGGGTCGAGGGCGAAGCCGGCCCCCCGATGGTCCGCCGGGTTCTTGGGCACGTCCTGGACCGTGCCGAGCCGCACCTGGCCCGCCAGCAGGTCGTGCTCCGCGCGACGCGGCAGGTCGCGGGCCGCCGAGGGGTGGGCGCAGGCGGCGGCACCGCGGGCGGCCGCCTCCTGCGCGAAGGCGGGCAGCCTGCCGGGATCGGCGACCACGCCCTCCCAGGCCCGGCGGATGCGGACGTAGTCGACGTCCCCGACGGCGCCGCGCCGCACCTCCTCGTCCAGCCGGGCCACGCCGGCCTCCGCCCCGGCGACCCGCATCCCCTCCCAGGGGTCCAGCCGGTACGCCCCGGGGGTGCCCGGCGCGTCCGGGGCGGCCGCCTCCGGCGGCTCGTGGGTGACCAGCCGTGCCAGGGCGGGGGCCGCGTACCGGCGCCACACCTCGGGCCAGCGGCCCATCCGGCCGAAGACCCGGACGAGGACGGCGAGCATGGCGATCTGGAGAGCCGCCTGCACCAGGACGTACGGACTGGCCAGACCGTCCGCCGGGAGGCGGTCGAGGCGGAGGACCCAGTTCAGCAGGTCGAAGACGAGCGGCCCGCCGTAGAGGAACGCCAGCCAGGCCACCGCCATGTTGAGCGCCGCCCTGGCCAGCAGGACGCGCCCCGGGACGGCCGCCGCGGCGGCGCCGCCCTCGCGGCGCCTCGGCCGGTGGCCGAACCCGTACAGCCCGGGCACGTCTGCGGCGCGCGGGGTCGCCAGCCAAGCGGCCAGGTCGAACGGGCGGCCGTCCGCGGCCGGCGCGGGCGGGCGCGGCGGCCGCTCCGGCACGCCGCCCCGGGCCCCGGGGAGGAACGGCGGCGCTGACACCGGGGGCTCGCCGCCGGTGCGCTGTCCGTACGTGCCGTCCGGTCCCATCGCGGCCCCGCTCCCTCACCCGTCGCCCTCCGCCGGCCCACCCCGCCGACCGGCCCCGACTCAATGTAGTGGAGGCGGCATGCCGCGCGGAGAGGCACGCGGGAGCGGCGCGAGCGGCGGCGAGCGGCGGTGGGCGACCCGCGGCCGCAGTGGGCGGCGGCTGCGCAGCGACGCCCGGGCGGCGATGTCCGGGAGGCGGCACCCAGGAGGCGGCACCAGGGCGGGGACGTCCGGCCGGGGATGTCCGGCCGGGCCAAGTCGGGGGGTCCAGTACGCCCGAGTGGCGCATGCACCGCCGCGCGGGCCGGTCGTAGCCTGCACCTGGAAGAGAAGAGCCGACACCCACGGCCGGACCCCCAATCGTCTGGAGAACCTCCATGAGCGCTGCTCCGTCCAGCGCCGGGCAGCTGCCCGGCGGCCCGTCGCTCCCCCAGGAGCGCCGCCTCGTCACCGCGATCCCCGGTCCGAAGTCGCAGGAGCTGCAGGCCCGCAAGACGGCGGCCGTCGCGGCGGGCGTGGGCACGACGCTGCCCGTGTACGTCACCCGCGCCGGCGGCGGCGTCGTGGAGGACGTGGACGGCAACTCGCTGATCGACTTCGGCTCCGGCATCGCCGTCACCAACGTCGGCAACGCGGCCCAGGCCGTGGTGGACCGCGCCTCCGCGCAGCTGGCCGCCTTCACCCACACCTGCTTCATGGTGACCCCGTACGAGGGCTACGTCGCCGTGGCCGAGCAGCTCAACGAGCTGACCCCGGGCGACCACGAGAAGCGCAGCGCGCTCTTCAACTCCGGCGCCGAGGCCGTCGAGAACGCCGTCAAGATCGCCCGCGCCTACACCAAGCGCAGTGCGGTCGTCGTCTTCGACCACGGCTACCACGGCCGGACCAACCTCACCATGGCGCTGACGGCCAAGAACATGCCGTACAAGCACGGCTTCGGCCCGTTCGCGCCGGACGTGCACCGGGTGCCGGTGGCCTACCCCTACCGCTGGCTGACCGGCGCGGAGAACTGCGCCGCCGAGGCCGCCGCCCAGGCCATCGACATGATCAACAAGCAGGTCGGCGCGGACAACGTCGCTGCGATCATCATCGAGCCCATCCAGGGCGAGGGCGGCTTCATCGAGCCCGCCAAGGGCTTCCTGCCCGCGATCGCGGAGTTCGCCAGGGCCAACGGCATCGTCTTCGTGGCCGACGAGATCCAGACCGGCTTCTGCCGCACCGGCCAGTGGTTCGCCTGCGAGGACGAGGGCGTCGTCCCCGACCTCATCACCACCGCCAAGGGCATCGCCGGCGGCCTGCCGCTCGCCGCGGTCACCGGCCGCGCCGAGATCATGGACGCCGCGCACGCCGGCGGCCTCGGCGGCACCTACGGCGGCAACCCGGTGGCCTGCGCCGCCGCGCTGGGCTCCATCGAGACCATGAAGGAGCTCGACCTCAACGCCAAGGCCCGCCGCATCGGCGAGGTCATGCTGGACCGCCTGCGCAGCCTGCAGGAGAAGCACGAGATCATCGGCGACGTCCGCGGCCGCGGCGCCATGATCGCCGTCGAGCTGGTCAAGCCGGGCGGCAAGGAGCCCAACCCGGAGGCCACCGCGGCCATCGCCAAGGCCTGCCACGCCGAGGGCCTGGTCGTCCTCACCGCCGGCACCTACGGCAACGTGCTGCGCTTCCTGCCCCCGCTGGTCATGCCCGAGCACCTCCTCCTGGAGGGCCTGGACATCCTCGAGGGCGCCTTCGCCTCGCACTGAGCCGGAGCAGTCCCGCAGGTCCGCAGCCGCCGCGCCCCACGGTGCGGCGGCTGCGCCCGTCCCGGTGAAGATGCTGTGCCGACCTGGTGTGACGCGGCCGCACCCCTCCGGGAGTGACGTACTGTTCCTGGCAGATGGAGAACGAGCGACCACCGGTCACGCCTCCTGACGGAGCGGGCCGGCGAACCACCGCCGAGGACAACGCAGCGGACGCCAGCCCGCAGCCGCAGAGCCGATCGACCGGCCGTCCGGCCCACACCCCCCGGGACGTACGGAACGGCGATCACCCGAGCCGCCCCGGAGCTCTCCCCCCCGCTCCGGGGCGGCTCCCTCGTGTGCCCGGGCCCTGGCTTCCCGCCGTGCTCCTGATGCTCTTCCTGGCCGTCAGCCTGCAGGTCTCCTGGCACGGCCCCCTGCTCGGACTGGACAACGAGGTCCGCGACGCCGTCGCGCGCACGGACCAGGCCCTGCCCTCCGGCACCCTGCGGCCCGCCGCCGACCACGCGGCACAGCTCCTCTCCGACCTGGGCGGTGCGGGCTTCGCCGTACCCGTCCTGCTGGGCTGCGCCGCCGTCGCCGCCTGGCGGTCACGCCGCTCCCGCACCCCGCGCTGGTGGGCGCCGCTCGCGGCTGCCGGCCTGACCGCCCCGCTCATCCCGCTGCTGGTCGTCCCCGCCAAGGCGTACTTCGCGCGGCCGGGGCCGGACGGCACGCCGCTGCTGCCCGGCCAGTGGGGCTGGTACCCGTCGGGCCACACCGCGACCTCGGCCATCGCCTACGGCGCCGGCGCCCTGCTCCTGGCCCGGGTCCTGGCGCGGGTGGCGGCCCGGACCGCCGTACGTGCCGCGGCGGTCCTGCTCAGCGCCGGGGTCGGCGCGGGACTGCTCTGGTGCGACTACCACTGGTTCCTCGACGTCCTGGCCAGCTGGTGCCTGGCGGGCGTCGTGCTGTGGTGCCTGGCGCGGCTGCTCCCGGCCGCCCGGTCCGGTCCCTCCTGACCGTTCGCCGGCCGGCTGCTTCCGGGCGGGACGGTGCCCGCCTCACCTCAGGCCTGTCCCGCAGGCCTGAGGGAGGGTTGCCGGGGAAGGTACCCCGCAGGATGCTGAAACTCCAGGCGGCCGCCACGTGCGGGCGGGGGCCGTGAACGGGAACGGCCGGTCCGCGCGATGCCGCAGCAGCAGGCAGGCGAAACCGGATGAGTGCTCTGTCCACCTGCGGCGAGCGGTCGGGCAAGGAGGCCGAGCGCCATGGGATTCGTGCAGGTCATCGAGTACGAGACGACGCGCAAGGACGAGCTGGACAACATCTTCGACGAGTGGGTGCGCGCGAGCGAGGGCAAGCGCACAGCCTTCCACGAGCTCCACACGCAGGACCGGGACAGGCCCGGCCACTTCGTGGACATCGTGGAGTTCCCGTCATACGAGCAGGCCATGCGGAACAGCGACCTGCCGGAGACCCGGACCATCGCCGAGAAGATGCGCGAACTGTGCAGCGGTGAACCGCGGTTCATGAACCTGGAGGTGCTGCGCGACGAGAAGATCTGACGCTGCGGCACCGGCAGCCGGTCGTGTTCCGTTTCCGGGCATGCGAAAGGGCCCCGCTGCCGTTCCCGGCTGCGGGGCCCTCCCTCAACAATTGTTCGGCGGCGTCCTACTCTCCCACAGGGTCCCCCCTGCAGTACCATCGGCGCTGTAAGGCTTAGCTTCCGGGTTCGGAATGTAACCGGGCGTTTCCCTCACGCTATGACCACCGAAACACTATGAAACTGTCAACCGCCGCCGGCCACAGGCAATGCGGTCGTGGTTTCAGAACTACACAGTGGACGCGGAGCAACTATGGACAAGCCCTCGGCCTATTAGTACCGGTCAGCTCCACCGATCACTCGGCTTCCACACCCGGCCTATCAACCCAGTCGTCTACTGGGAGCCTTACCC
>NZ_JAJLRA010000048.1 GCF_020991365.1 Streptacidiphilus sp. ASG 303 | reverse complement strand
GTGGTGGGCGGCGGGGCGGGCCGGGGCGGCGGAGGCGGTGGTGGCCGCGGTGGTGGCCGCGACGGCGGCGGCGCCCAGGGCGGCGGCGGTCAGGACGGCGCGGCGGTGCTTGACGGCGTTGATCATCATCGTTCCTTCGGAAGGCATGGGGTGGGCCGGCCCCCGGCCGATGGTCGGGGCACGTCGGCCGGGGGCCGGTCGGACACCACTGTGCACATAAAACTTGTGCACAAGCAAATCGTGCACTTTATTCTTGTGTGATCTCAGGCACTTCCCCCTCGGGTGAACCGGCGGCCGGCCCCGGCCGTGTGGAGGCGGGGCGGCGCAGACGGCGCCGGTCCGACGAGGTGAGGACACGGTGATGAAGAACGGTCGCAACGCCCTGCTGGCCGGAGCGGTCGGAGCCCTGCTGCTCCCGCTCGCGGCGTGCGGGACGCAGGGGGACGGCTCGGCCGCACAGACGGTGAAGCCCGCCGCCGCGGCGGCGCCGGGCTCCGCGGCACCCGGCGGCGCCACCGCCCCGGCGACCGCGGCACCCGCGGCGGTGAAGGTGTCGGTGCGGCAGGACCCGCGGCTCGGCCCGCTGGTGCAGGACGGCTCCGGCCGCACGCTGTACCGTTTCGACAAGGACGCGCCGCGCCCGTCGGCCTCGAACTGCGACGGCGCCTGCGCGACCGCCTGGCCGCCCGTGCCGGCGGACGGGGCCTCGGCGGGTCCCGGGCTCAACCCCTCCCTGCTGGGCTCGGTGACACGGTCCGACGGCACCCGCCAGCTGACCCTGGGCGGCTGGCCGCTGTACGCGTACTCCAAGGACACGAAGCCCGGCGACACCACCGGGCAGGGGGTGGGCGGCACCTGGTTCGCCTCGGCGCCCGACGGCCGCAAGGCGGGGGCCCCGCGCCCGGCCCTCGGCGTCCTGGACGCCCCGGGCCTGGGCAAGGTCCTGACCGACCGCAACGGCATGACCCTGTACCTGTTCACCAAGGACACCCCCTGGCCCATGGCCACGGCCTGCGGCGACGCCTGCCTGCAGAAGTGGACGCCCGCCCCGCCCGTCACGGCGGAGGAGGCGAGGGCCGCGGACATCGACCCCGCCCTGCTGTTCACCTTCACCCGGCCGGACGGCACCCGGCAGGTGGCCGTGAACTGCTGGCCCGCCTACACCTTCAAGGGGGACACCGCGCCCGGCCAGACGAACGGGCAGGGCGTGGGCGGCACGTGGTTCGCCATCTCCAAGGACGCGCGCAACGACCGGGGCAGGACCGTGCCCGCGGCGGGGCGCGCCTCCGCCCCCGCCGCCTCCGCACCGGCCGCCTCCGCACCGGCGTACGACTCGGGGTACTGAGACCGACCGGGCCTCCGGGAAGCCGCGGCCGCCGGCCCCCCCGACCGGCGGCCGCGGCGTACCCGGACGGACCGCCCCGCGGCCAGCCGCCCCACGCACCTCGCGCACGATGCACGTGTGCGCACGGGAAAGGGGTCGCGGCGCGTACGATGCGTACGGGAGAAGTCACCGGCAGGAGGAGGCACCATGGACGGCACCATCGGCGGACCGGCCGGGAGCCTCCACGACCCCCTCGTCGTGGACGACCAGCTCTGCTTCGTGCTGTACGCGGCCTCCCGGGCAATGACGGCCCGGTACCGGCCGCTGCTGGAGGGCGCAGGGCTCACCTACCCCCAGTACCTCGTGATGCTGGCGCTGTGGAACCAGGGCTCCCTGCCGGTCAAGAGCCTCGGGAGCACCCTGCAGCTCGACTACGGCACGCTGACGCCCATGCTCAAACGGCTGGAGGCGAACGGGCTGGTGCGCCGGGAGCGGCGGGCCGACGACGAGCGCTCGGTGCAGATCTCCGTGACGGAGGAGGGCATGCGCCTGCGGGAGCGCCTGAGCGACGTCCCCCTGGCGATCGCCGGGTCCGTGGGGCTCTCCCTGGAGGAGGTCGGACTCGCCAAGGACCTGCTCCGGCGCCTCACCACGAACGTCACGGCGGCACTCGCCGAGCAGAGCGCCTGACACCCGGACCGCGGTCGCGGCACCGGACCGCCCCCGTCCGCCCGCGGGCCGGGACGGAAAACCGGGGCAGGTGAACTCGTGAGACCCCCCGTCCGTGTTGTGCATGAAGCCCCCGCCGCCGCTCCGGCGCCGGGGGCCGGGCACCACAGGACGGAGAGGACGGATGGCGGTACTGCGGTCGCGGAACCGACGACGCACGGGCGACGAGGCCCTCATCCGGTCGTTGTACGAAGAGCACGGCCGGGCCCTGCTGGCCTACGCCACCCGGCTGACCGGCGACCGGGGCGCCGCGGAGGACGCGGTCCAGGAGACGCTGGTCCGGGCCTGGCGCAACCCCGACGCCCTGGTGAACGGGAAGGGCTCCGTCCGCGGCTGGCTCCTCACCGTGACCAGGAACATCGTCACGGACCAGTACCGGGCGAAGGCGGCCCGGCCCACGGAGGTCGGGGAGACGGCGGCCCCGCCGCCGCTGCAGCCGGACCACGCGGACTCCGTGGCGGACTCGCTCCTGGTCGTGGAGGCGCTGGACCGCCTCTCCGCCGAGCACCGCGAGGTGCTGCAGGAGGTCTACCTGCGGGACAGGTCCGTGGCGGAGGCCGCCGCCGCCCTCGGGATTCCGCCCGGGACGGTCAAGTCACGCTCGCACTATGCTCTCAAGGCGCTGCGCGACGCCTACGCGTCCAAGCGCACGGCGGGGAAGGAGTTTGCCGCATGAGCGTCCGGCACGGAGGACAGCAGAACGACGGCCTGCGGCACGAGGACGAACGCCTCACCGGGTACGTCCTGGGCACCCTCGACCCGGCGGAGAGGGCCGAGGTCGAGCACCACACGGCGGAGTGCCCGGAGTGCCGCCGGGAGCTGGCGGAACTCGCGGAGATGCAGCGCTTCCTGGGCGAGGTGCCGCCGGAGGCCTTCCTGGAGGGGCCGCCCGAGGGCGGCGACCTGCTGCTGCAGCGCACGCTGCGCCAGGTCCGGGCGGAGGGCGTGCGGCGGGACCGGCGGCGCTGGGCCGCGACGGGCGCGGCGGCGGTCGTGGCGGCCGCGGCGTTGCTGGGGGCGGGTGTGGCGGTCGGCCGGTCCGGGTCCCCCGCGCCGGAGGCGCGTGCCCCCGCGGTCCCGGCGCCCGCGGGAGGGGTGAGGACGGCCTCGGTGACCGACCCGGCCACCGGCGCACGGCTGACCGTCGCGGTGGCCCCGGCCGCCGGGTGGGTCCGGGTGAGCGCCGCGGTGACGGGCGTCCGGGCCGGGGAGGACTGCCGACTCGTGGTCATGGGGAGGGACGGCCGCAAGGAGGTCGCGGGCGGCTGGAAGGTGTCCCCGGCGGCCCAGTCCGCGGGGACGTCGCTGACCGGGTCCGCGTCGATGGCCCCGGCGGACGTGGCCGCGGTCGCGGTCGAGACCGCGGCGGGGAGGCGGCTGGTGACGGCCGCACTCGAAAGCTGACCCGTCCCCCCGGCCCGGCCGGGGGTGCAGGACCGCTCCGTGTCCCGCCGTCCCCCGGGGCGCGGGACCCGGAGCGGTCAGGGCGGGGGCTGCTCCGTCCGCAGGACGGCGTGCAGCTCGGCGAGGGCGGCACGCAGGCGCGCCCCGGCTGCCGCGGCGGACAGGCCGAGGGTGTCCGCCGCCTCCTGGAGGGAGCGGCCGCGGCCGTGGATCTCGGCCAGCAGGCGGCGGTGCTCGGGGCGGAGGTGTTCGAGGGCCTGGAGGACGTCCGGCCACCGGTCGGCCGCGGCACCGTCGTGGGACGGCGGCGCGCCCTCCGCCTCCGGTCCGGCGAGGGCGGAGCGGACCGCGGCCAGCAGCAGGCCGCGTACGGCACCTCGGCCGCGCACGAGCAGGTCGGGTCGCCGGGAGGCCGTGATCAGCGCCTCCCGGACGGCCGCCTCGGCCTCCGGTCCGGGTCCGCCGGCGAGCCGCACGGCGTAGGCGGCCAGTGCGCCGGCGTGGTCGCCGTGCAGCCTGCGGATGACGGACTCCTGGCGGGAATGCTCTCCGCCCCGCGCTCGCGGCACCCTCAATGCGCATCCGTTCCCGTCCGTTCGGAGGCCGATCCGGACGTCATTCCAGGGGAGGCGGAAGACGGTCCGGAAAATCCGGACAGAATTCCCTCGGAAACGCATTCCCGCAGGGCCGGGCAAGACGCGGCGGAAAAGGGGTTCCGACAGTCGGCGGGAAACGCGCGCACTTCTCCTGCGCGCTTCTCCGCAGGGCTCCGGGAGGCGGCTCCTCCGTGCGGCGCGCCCCGGGACGGGGTCGCTGCCCCTCCGGTGCGGCGGGCGCACGGACGATGCTCCTCAACCAACAACATAGCAGGCCATTTAATTGCACACAAGCTAGAAGACTGCGGCCGGCTCCCCGCGCCCCGGGCGGCACACCCGGGGCCGCAGGTCGGGGACCTGGGCCCTGGACGCGCCGCAGAGCAGGCCGGAGCCCGGCCGGGGAGCCGTCGGCCTCGACGGGGCGGACGGACCTCCGGGACGGGACGGCCATCGCACCGGCGGAGGCTCTGCACTCCTCGCCGTCGACGACGACCCACAGCCCACCGCCCATGACGAAGAACGCCTCGCCGTCGCCGCCGCCGCGGGCCTGCAGGGGCCCCGTCGCAGCCGCGCCCTGCGATGCGGTCGTCCTCGCGCTCGACGACCGGGAGGAGCGGGGAACGGCGGTTCCCGCCAGGACGGGAGAAAGTACTCATGCGGCCGGGTAAAACGGCGTCACAAAATCCACCCAAGACTTTCCCGGCATCCACCTATAAGATATCTGCATGAATGACTTCGCGCCGCACCCCGGCGACGACCTCCGACAGATGGACGCGCGGCTCCTCACGGTATTCGTGGCCGTCGCGGAGGAACTCCATTTCGGGAGGGCCGCGGCACGGCTGTCCATGGCGCAGCCCGCGGTCAGCCGCCAGGTGCGGGCCCTGGAGCAGGACCTCGGGGTGGACCTGTTCGTCCGCACGACCCGTCGGGTGGAGCTGAGCCCGGCGGGCTCCGCCGCGCTCCCGGAGGCACGCAGGGCGATACGGCAGGTGGCCAGGGTCCGCGAAGCGGCCCTGCGGGCGGCGGAGGGCACCACGGGGCGGCTGACCGTCACCGTCCTGCCGGGAGCGTCCGACGGCCTGGTCACCCGGGTGCTGCGCAGGATGCGCTCGGAGCGTCCGGCGGTCGAGGTGACGATGGCGGAGGCCGTCGAGGAGGAGCAGTTCGGCGCCCTCCTGCAGGGAAGGGCGGACGTGGGCCTGGTCAGGCTCACCGCACCGCCGCCCGGCCTGCGGTACGAGCTGCTGGCCCGCGAACCCCTGTGCGCCGTGCTGCCGGCCGGCCACGCTCTCGCCGGACGCGGGGAGGTCGACCTGGCGGAACTGTCCGACGAGGACTTCGCGTTCTTCTCGCCCTCCGTCCGGCCTGCCGGCCACGCGTGGCTGCTCTCCGCGTGCAGGGCGGCGGGTTTCCTCCCGCGCGTCCACGGGGCGACCCTGACGGCCGTCCTGGGCATGGTCGAGGCCGGGCTCGGCGTGTCCGTGCTCGTCCGCTCGTACCAGGAGCGGCTTGCCCCGCGAGGGGTGGTGTTCGTCCCCCTGCGCGACCGCACGATCGACCTGATCATGGTGTGGGCCGCCGAGGGCGGGTCGCCCCTGCTGCCATACGCCCTCGACCTCTTCCGCGACGCCGCACGACGGGCGACGGGGGAGGGGGACGGCGGCGCGGCCGGCTGACGCAGGGCCGGCGGGTGCCCGGCACGGGCGACCTCGGCAGTCGCGAAGCCGGGGTCGAACCGGACGGGGCAGCAGGTGGCGTACGGCTCGGTGTCGGGCGCGGCGAACAGCGCGCCGGATCGGGCCGGGACGTCCGCCGGATCGTGGCCCTCGGCCGCGTACGCCCGGAGGCTGCTGCAGAGAGCACGACAGGCCCCCCGCCCCGGCCGTGCGCTCCGGCAGCCGGGGCACCTCCCGGGGCAGGGGGAGCCCACGGCTCGGAGAGCACGCCGAGGACGCCCTTCCCGATCAGGAGCGTCACGTCGACGACCGAGCACGGGGAGGGGGCGGGACGGAGCGTGTCGTCCTCGCGCAGGGTCACGACGGGGAACGAGGAGGACCCCGGCGGGACCGTCCGCAAGGAGGCGGCCGAGGCCGGGGGCCGTCGCGCGGGATACGGTCGAGGATGGCGAACACCGGCGGCGGCGCTCCGACGACGGCCGGAGCGACCAGGCCCTTCACCCCCGCGACCGGTCGAGGTGGACCACGGCCTTGAAGGCACACGGGTCGCGCACGGCACGCTCGACGGCCGCGGCGAACGGGAGGTACGGGCGCGTGTCCGCCCGCAGGAGGTGCGGTCCGGGTCCGGGCCGTAGGCCACAGCACGTCCGGTTTCCACGCCCTCACCATCGGATGCGGGGCCTGCGGTCCGGGGGCCGGGGGCAGCGCGGGGTGCTCCACTGCCGCTTTCGCCGCCCGGCGAACACACCGCCCCCGCCGGCCCGGGGGCCGCGGACCGGCGGCCTGCCGGCATCCACGGCATGCCAATACTTGCTTGTTCATTCCAGAATCAGTACGGTGACGTCACGGCACCCTGCCGGCAACGCATGACGGAGAGGCCGGGGGACAGCGACCCCGAGGGGGTGCGCCACCGGGGAACGCCCCGCAGGAGGCAGGCCCCACGTGCGCCGCACACACGCCCAGAGCGCCCCGACCCCGAGGTTTCCGGATCTTCCACGCCATCATTGCGTATCAATCAATCCAGAAAGAAGCAGCCATGGACCTTCACCTCAAGGGCAAGACCGTCGTCGTCACGGGCGCCAGCCGCGGCATAGGCCTCGCGACGGCCGTCGCCTTCGCCGCCGAGGGCGCCCATGTGGTCGCCGGCGCGCGCAACCCCGGCCCGGTCCTGGAGGAGCTGGCCCTCACTCACGGGCTGGTCCCGGTGGCGGGCGACCTGGCCACCGCCGAGGGCGTGGAGCGGCTCGTCGCCACCGCCGTCGAGCGCTTCGGCGGCGTCGACGTCCTCGTCAACAACGTCGGCGCCGTCCAACCGCGGCTCGGCGGCTTCCTCTCGGTCACCGACGAGGACTGGCTGGCCACGCTGAACCTCAACCTGATGAGCGCGGTGCGCGCCTGCCGGGCCGCGCTGCCCTCCCTGCTGGCCTCGCGCGACGCGATCGTCAACGTCAGCTCGGTCAACGCCTTCCTCCCGGACCCCGGCGTCATCGACTACACCGCCTCCAAGGCGGCGATGACCAACTTCTCCAAGGCCCTGTCCAAGGAGGTCGGACCGCAGGGCGTCCGCGTCAACAGCGTCGCCCCCGGCCCGGTCTCCACGGACATCTGGAAGGGCGCCGGCGGCATGGCCGACCAGATCGCGGGCGCCATGGGCGTGGACCTGGACACCGCCGTCGAGCAGGCCGTCGCGGGCCTCGGCGGCTTCGCCACCGGCCGCTTCACCCGCCCCGACGAGGTCGCCGACCTCGTCCTCATGCTCGCCGGCGACCGCACCGCCAACATCACCGGCACCGACGTCACCATCGACGGCGGCCTCGTCAAGACCCTCTGACACACCCTCACCACTCCCCCGCCGCCCTGCACACCCGCACACCCGCACACCCGCACACCCGCACACCCGCACACCCGAGGAGACCACCGTGAAGAAGACCGTCACCACCGCCCTCACGTCCGGCGCGGCCGCCGCCGCAGCGATCACCGCCCTCGTCCAGGCACCCTCCACGGCCTGGGCCTCCGGGGAGGACAGGGCCGCCCCGGCCGCGGCGGCGTCCGCGCACCGCGACCCCCGCCCCGCGGTACCGGCGGGGTTCACCGAGCGGAAGGCGAAGGTCGGCGACGTCCACATCAACTTCGTCGAGGGCGGCCACGGCAGGACCCTCGTCCTGGTCCACGGCTACCCGCAGACCTGGTACGAGTGGCACAAGGTCCTCCCGGCGCTGGCCAGGCACTACCACGTGATCGCCCCCGACCTGCGGGGCGCCGGCGGCAGCGACGCCCCCGCGGCCGGCTACGACAAGAAGACGATGGCCGCCGACCTGCACGGACTCCTCGTCAAGCTGGGACGGGACCGCGACATCCGCCTGGTCGGCCACGACATCGGCACCATGGTCGCCTACTCCTACGCCGCGGCCCACCCCCGCGACGTCGCGAAGCTCGTCCTGACCGAGGCCCCGATCCCCGACAAGAGCCTGTACTCCTTCCCGTCCCTGACGCCGCAGGGGGCCGGCTTCTGGAACTTCGGGTTCTTCAACGTCACCAACGGCCTCCCCGAGCAGACCGTCCACGGCCGCGAGGCGCAGTGGGTCGAGCGCTTCTCGGACATGCTGGAGTACAACAAGGACGGCGTCACCCCGCGTGACGCGCAGATCTACGGCCACTACCTGAAGGACCCCGCCCACCTGAGCGCGAGTTTCAAGTGGTTCCGGACCCTCAACCAGGACGTCGCCGACAACGCCGTCAACGTGAGGACCAGGCTCACCATGCCGGTCCTCGCCCTCGGCGCCCAGTACAGCCTCGGCCGGGCCGTCCCGGACCAGGTCCGCACCTACGCCACCGACGTGACGGGCGGCGTCGTCGCCGGGTCCGGCCACTGGATGTGGGAGGAGAAGCCCGCCGAGATGACCAAGCGCCTGCTCGACTTCCTGGGCAGGTAGCAGAACGGAGGCCCGCCGTCCGACGGGACGGCGGGCCTCCGGCACGGGGAGGCGGCCCCGGGCGGACCGCGCCGAGGGGGAGGAGCCGGGGCCCCGAGGAGGCGGGCCCGGGAGTCCGCACCGCACCCGCGGCAGGAGAAGAACCGTGCAGAACCGGCGGACACTCGTCACCGGCGTCTCGAAGGGCATCGGCCGGGGCCCCGCGGACCGGCCGGCGCGCGAGGGGCGCACACCGGTCGGGACCGCCCGTACCGCACCCGCGTCGCTCCCCGGCGCGCCCCCGAGCGTCCGGGGTACCCGGCGCCGCCACGCGGCGGGCCGCCCCGCATCGCCGCCACGGACGCGGCCGGTCCCTCGGCCCGCCGACGCAGGCCCGCCCTCGGGATGGCGCACATCACGCGCCTGCAAGTTCAACATTCAACGAACTTGCCCTAGGCTGGCGAGTGTCCCCACAGGGAAGGGATCGATCGCCCACACACCACCGTGCGGGGCGCAGCAAGGAGAAGGACCATGCGAAACCGCCTGGTGCGCAAGGCCGCCGTCGCGACCGCACCGATCATCCTGGCAGGTGCCGCCGCACTGGCCGCGGCACCGACTGCGGGCGCGGCGCCCGACCGGCCCGCGACCACCGCCGCCCCCGCCGCTTCCGCCACCCCCGGAACTCCCTCGCGGAGCACCTCGCCCCACATCGAGGAGCTCGCGGCGGGCGGAGTGCGAGCCGACGGCAGGACCCACGAGGCGGCCGTCCGGCTCCCCGCCCGGACGGCAGGACCCGCGGCCGTCCAGATCCTGCTGGTCCCCTCCGGGGGCCGGACGTACCTGTCGCCCGGCGACGCGCGCGTGGAGCGCCGCGACCCGGCGACCCACCGGTGGGAGCCCGTCCGCATGGGCTCCCAGACCGGCACGCTCTACTCGGCACTGCCCAGGACCGGCGACCTGCCCCGCGGGTCGGCCGTCGTCCACTACCGGGTCACGTTCACCCGCGCCCTGCCCTCGGCGGAGGACCGGATCGCACTCCTGCCGCGCCTGGCGCTCTACCGCTAGCGGCCGCACAGAGGGCCTCCCGCACCCGGCTCCTTGCCTCCGGGACGCGGGAGCACCGCCGGCTCACGGGACGGAGACCGGCGGCGCAAGGGGTGCGGCGGGCACCGCACCCCACTCGGCGCCCGTCCGCCCCACGGCACCACGCCGTGGGGCGGGCGGGCGCCGACCGCTGTCCGGGCGGCCCTTGTCCGGGCGGCGCCCTCACCGGCAGGCCCGTCCACCGACGGCAAAAATACGCATATGGTATACATGTTTTAAGCCCCGGCCGTGCACCGCCCGTCCCTCGGCGGCGCGGCCCCGCCCCGTCCGCGCGCGGTGCCCCCCTCCGCACCGCCCCGGAGCGACCCGAGGACGCGTCATGAACCTTCCCCACGCAGCCGCCGCGCTCTGCTCGGTGTGGCTCGGAGCCCTCGTCGCCATCTCCTTCCTGGAGGCGCCGTTGAAGTTCCGCGCACCGGGTATGACCGTCCCGGTCGCCCTGTCGGTGGGCCGGCTGGTGTTCGCGGCGCTGAACCGGATGGAACTGCTCCTGCTCGCCGCGGCCGTCGCCGCGGGCCTCGGCTGCGGACGCGCGGCGGTGCTCGCCCTCCCGGCCGTGCTGCTCCTCGCCCAGGTGCTCCTCCTGCGCCCCCGCATGGACCGGCGGGCCGTCCGGGTGATCGCCGGCGAGCCCGTCCCCCGGTCGCGGCTGCACGTGGCGTACGTGGCCGCAGAGGGGGCCAAGGCCGTCGTGCTGGTGGCCGCGGCGGTCCTGCTGGGGACGTCGTGAACGGCGACGGGCGGGCCGGGGCGCACCCGGAGGCCGGACGGCCCGACATCCGGGACCGCGCCGACGTGGAGGCGCTGGTGGCCGCGTTCTACGGACGCGCGCTGGCGGATCCCCTCATCGGCCCCCTCTTCACCGAGGTGGCCCGCGTGGACCTGGCCGTCCACCTTCCGGTGATGGCGGACTTCTGGGAGGGGATGCTGCTGCGCGCGGGCGCCTACCGGCGCAACGCGCTGCGGGCCCACACCGACCTGCACGCACGGAGCCCGCTGCGCGGGGACCACTTCGCGCGCTGGCTGCTGCTGTGGACCGGGACCGTCGAGGAACGGCACACCGGCCCGGTGGCGCGGCGTGCCGTCGCCAAGGCGACGGACGTGGCCGCCGCGCTGCTGCGCCGGACGGCCGGCGGCCCGGGGCCCGGAACGGACCCGCAACCCGGACCGCGGCCGGGCCCGGTGGACGTCGCGATCGGCCCGCCGCCCGAGGGCCGCCCGGCCTCCTGAACCCCGACCCGCCGACCATGTGAACGCGGCACGCCGACGACGGGCACCCACCTGCCCTCCCCCCCCGGACCGCCCTCCACGGCCGTGTCCGCCGTCCCCATCGGGCCCGGCGTCCCCACCCGGCCCGCCGTGCCGCGCCCCGCCCGGCCGGTACGGACCCGGGATGCGGCAGGCGCCAAAGGCGTCCGCCCCCGGGGGCAGCGGCCCTGCCCGAAGGGGAAGGAGCGCTGGCCGGAGCGGGCGGCGGCCCGGAGAATCGACCCGTCCGCGACGGTGGACGGCCCGACTCCGACACCGGGCCGTCGCCCGCAGCCGGGGAAGGCCGGGTGGTGCCGTGCGGACGGGAGTGGCGAGCGGAAGGTGACCCGCGGACCGCTCCGGCCCGCCGGGACACCCGGTCAGGGCCCGCCGGGGTCCGCCGCTTCTCCCCCATGCCGGCGGACCCCGGTGCACCGGGGCGGGCCCGGGGAGGAAAGGCCGCCGGCTCAGCCCGCGGAGCGGTGCGCCCGCGTCCTGCGCCTGCGGGCGGCCGCGACGAGCCCGGTGCCCGCGGCGACCAGCGCCGCCGCCGTCCCTGCGCCGGCGGCCGTACCGGACCCGGTGGCGGCGAGCTCCGTGGACGACTCGTCCGTCGCACGGGTCGCGTCCGCAGCACGGGACCGGGCGGCGTCGACGATGACGCGTTCGACGGCCTCGGGGTGGGAGAGCATCGGGACGTGCGAGGAGTCGATCTCGGTGGTCCGCGCGTGCGCGCGGCGCGCCTCGAAACGCTCCAGCTCCGGCGGGATGGCCTTGTCACGGGTGGCGACCACCGCCCAGGAGGGGATGGTCCGCCATGCGGCCGCCGTCGCCTTCCCGGCGAAGGCGGCGGCGTCGATCGGGCGCTGGGTGGCGGCCATCACCGCGGTGGTGGCGCCGGAGAGGTCGGCGGCGAAGACCCGGCGGAGCATGTCGGGCTTGATGTAGAGGTCGGTGCCGGTGGTGCCGTCGCCGTTCGTGGTGGGCACCGGCAGGAGCGCGGGGTTGAGCTCGCTGCCGGGGAACCGGGCGGCCAGCGGGCCGAGGGCCTCGCCCTTGTCCGGCATGAAGGCCGAGACGAAGACGAGGGACTTGACGGCGGGGTTGCCCGCGGCGGCCCCGCTGACGACCGCGCCCCCGTAGGAGTGCCCCACCAGGACGACGGGCCCCTTGATGCTGCGCAGGACGCCGGCGAGGTAGGCGGAGTCGGCGGCGAGGCCCCGCAGGGGGTTGGCCGGGGCGACCACGCGGTAGCCGTCGCGCTGCAGGAGCCGGATCACCGGGTTCCAGCTGGACGCGTCGGCGAAGGCACCGTGCACGAGCACCACGGTGGGGCGGACGGCCGGCCCGCCGTTGCCGTCAGGGACGGCGGCGGGGACGGGGGCCGCGGGGACGGCTGACGCACAGGGCACCGCCGACACGAGGGCCAGTGCGGCCAGGGCGCACGGGAGTGCCCGGCGGGAACGGGGGCGGTGGTCGGTGGACGGGTTCACGGCTGACCTCTCCTTCGGGGAGAAGAGCGGAGTGCGGATGCCCGTCAGCCTCATCGCCCTGCGCCGACCGTGCGATCCCGGCTGCGGCGGACAGGTGACGACGGGGGGCCGGACGGGTGGACGCGCCGGGCGGCACGGTTCGGTCCGAGGAAGGGCTTGCGGCATCAGGGCGCCGGGCGGCCGGCGGTGCCTCGCGGCCCGGTCACTCGGCCGGCCCTCCCGGCGAGCGCTCCGGGCGGTCGTCCCGGGCACCGGGATCCCCCGGGCGCCCGGGCGGCGGCCGCAGTGGAAGGTCCGCCGTCCCGCGGGTCCCGGTGTCGCGGCACACGGGCGGCGGGGTGCGACGCCTCCCTGTCCCGAGTGCCGCGACACCGGGGACGGGTGGTCCCGATCCCCCCGCACTCCCCGCGCCCGGCGGTCGGGGCGCCGGGCACGCCTTTCGCAGCACGAGGGGTATCCGTTTCCCCGGGGGACGACGGAACACGGGACGCAAGGGGCGACGGAATGCAGGACGCAGGGGTGAAAGGGCAAATTCGTCAATCCATAGGGCACCTGATGGCATGACAGACGGATGCCGGCAGTTCGCTCCTGATTCAATGAGGCCGCCCCCACCGGGGCCTACCTGCCTGGCACAACGGCCGCCGTCCGGGAGGCCGCGCGAAGAAAGCGAAACCCTGTGGGCTCCAGAATGAACGACGTCCCGGTACTCCTCCACGGCGAGGACCTCGTCGACGGAAAGGACGCCGGATCTCTCTACGACAGCCCGCGGGAGATATCGCGTTACCTGCTGATGCACTACGGGCAGGCGGAGGACGTGTTCGGGGACCCGGCCCACCCGCTCGCCGCGGCGCACGGGTACACCCGCCGGCTCTCCGAGGCCGTGCACGCCTGCGCCGTCCGCACCGGCACGCGCGTCGCCAGGGCGCTGGACGTCGGCTGCAACGTGGGCGGCGCGACGCACGCGATGAGCACGTGGGTCGAGGAGTCGGTGGTGGGCGTCGACATCAGCGCCCGGGCCGTGGAGACCGCACGCACCCTCACCGAGCACTCCGGGGGGACCTTCGGCGTCGCCGAGTCGGGCCCCTTCGTGCGCGAGGTCGCCTTCCGCCTGCCGCCGGCGGAGGGGCGCGCGGCGGTGGCGTTCGCACTCGGCGACGCCGCCGCCCTGAACGTCCCGGAGCAGCCCTTCGACGCGGTGCTGCTGTCCAACGTGCTCGACCGGGTCGAGGACCCGGCGGCCTGCCTGGAGCAGTTCTCCGCATCCGACGCGCTCCTGCGGGAGGGCGGGCTCCTCGCCGTCGCGTGCCCCTGGTCGTGGTCGTCCGCGTTCAGCCGCCCGGAGCGCTGGCTGGGCTCGCAGGACGGCTCCACGACGAGCGAGGAGGGCCTCAAGCACCTGCTGGCGGACCGTTTCGACCTCCTCGGGGAGGGTGACGAGCCGGGCGTCCTGCGCCAGAACCCCCGGGAGTACGACTACTTCGAGGCGCACGTCACGGTCTGGCGGAAGCGCCCCTCCGGACGCCGCGCGGCGTGACCGGGATCCCCGGGGCTGCGGCCGCCGGACCACCCGGGCGCCGCGGGCCTGCGGCCCCTTTACCCACCTCAGCCAGGACCACCGCACCACCCGATGGGAACTCGAGCATGTCCATGCCCCCTGCGCCCCGCCGTCCGATCGCCGTGGGGGCCGCGCTGCTCTCCGGCAACCTGCTGCTGTGCGGCTGCGGCTCCCTCGGCGGCGACTCGGGGGGACGGCTCTCGGCCCGCTCCTACCTCCCGCAGTCCTACCGGGACTCCAAGGTGATCACCGTGGGGAGCGACCTCACCTACGCCCCCATGGAGTCGGAGGGGCCCAACGGTGCCGTGGGCTTCGACCCCGACCTCGCCGAGGTCCTGGGCAAGGAGCTGGGCGTGACCTTCAAGTTCGAGAACACGTCCTTCGACTCGCTGCTCCCCGGCCTCGCGGCGGGGAAGTTCGACATGGTGATGTCCGGGATGACCGACACTGCGGATCGGCGGCTCGGCGGGAGCAAGGACGGGAATCCGCGCTTCACCTTCATCGACTACTACATCTCCGGCACCTCGCTGCTCGTCCGCAAGGGCAATCCGCGCAGGATCCAGACGGTCGAGGACATCTGCGGCAAGCGCGTCGCGGTCCAGCTGGAGACGACCCAGGTCGACCTCCTGAAGCAGCAGGCGGACAAGTGCCGGCTGCAGGGCGCCCCGCTCCCCTCGGCCGTCCAGAAGGAGAACAACCAGGTCACCCTGGACCAGGTCCGGACGGGCAACGCCGACGTCCAGATGACCGACACCCCGGTGGCCCTGTTCAGTGCGCAGCAGAACCCCCGGCTGTACGAGGTCCCCAACACCCTCTTCGACGAGGCCCCGTACGGGATCGCGGTCCGGAAGAAGGACGAGAAGCTCGCCAAGGCCCTGCAGGAGGGCATCAACAACCTCATCATCGACGGCCGCTACCAGCAGGTCGTCGACAAGTGGAACCTGGCGGTGGGCGCGATCCACTCGGCGACCCTCGACGGAGGCTTCTGACGGTACGGGCGGGTCCGGCGCCGGAGGGCGGGGGAGGCACCCCCGCCCTCCGGCCGTCCCGGCCGGCCGGGACGGTCCCGGCTCCGCTCCGCCGGTCGTTGGCGGCGGCGACGGCCGCGAACCCGACGGCCACGACGTGCGCGGCGCGGATCAGGCTGTCGGGGGTGGTGGCGTGGTTCGGCCTGCCGCCCTGGAGCACGTCGAGGCCGGGCCGGACGGCGTGGACGGTGCGGCGCTCGATGTCGCAGCCCCGTGCGCGGTCCTCCTCGGACGTCGGGGTGATCAGCGGGCTGCGGGCACCTCGGCCGGCGCCTCGTCGGGGCCCTTGTCCGACATCGCACCGGTCCAGCGCCCCGGTCGGGGAGGAACCCTCCGGAAACCGGCGGACGGATGCGCCCCTCCCCTTGCCCCGCGGGCGGCGTCCGGGCCCGGCGGGGGGCTGCCTCGGCTTCAGCTGGGGGCCTGCCACAGGTCGGGGCCGAACACCTCGTGGCGGATCCCCTTCGGGGCCACGCCCGCCCGGACGAGCGCGGGACGGAGTTCCCGGGTGAAGGAGCCCGGGCCGCAGAGGTAGGCGCGGAGCCCGGACGGCAGCTCCAGCTCGGTCAGGTCGACCGGCCCGCGGCGGGCGTGGGCCGGGGCGTCCTCCATGTCCTCGTACCAGACGTGGAGCCGTCCTCCCAGGTCTCGGACGCAGCGCTCGACGTCGAAGCGGAGCGGATGCGTCCAGGCGCTGCGGTCGGCGTGGACCACGGTGACGGGGCGCCGCGACCCGGTGGCGCTCAGATGCCTGAGCATGCCGACCAGCGGCGTGGCGCCGATCCCCGAGGAGGCGAACAGCAGCGGTGCGTCGGAGTCGTCCAGGACGACCTCGCCGTAGGGGGGTGAGACGAGCATGGTGGACCCGATCCCGACCCGGTCGTGCAGGAAGGAGGAGACCTCTCCCGCCGGGCGGCCCCCGTCCGGGCGGCTCCTGCGGACGGTGATGCGCCAGAGCGGGTCCTCGGGGGCGGAGGAGAGGCTGTACTGGCGCAGTTGGAAGGCGCCGTCGGGCAGTTCCGACGCCACGGTCACGTACTGGCCGGCGGTGTAGGGGTCCGGCGGGGCCCCGTCGACGGGCTCGAGGTGGAGGGAGACCACGTCGAGCGCCTCCTCGACGCGGAGCACGACGCGCCAACGACGCCACGCAAGACCGGGCTCGGCGCCCACGGAGGCGTAGAGACGGGCCTCGGCCGCGACGAGGGAGTCCGCCATCAGCCAGTAGACCTCGTCCCAGGCGGCGGCGACGGCCGGGGGGAGGGCGGGCCCCAGGACGTCGGAGAAGGCACGCATGAGGTGGTGGTGGACCAGGCCGTACTGCTCGGGGGTGATGCCCACGGAGGCGTGCTTGTGCGCGATGCGTGCGATCACGTCCTCGGGGCGGATGTAGGGCCGGTACGCGAGGAGGGAGGCGAAACCGACCAGGGCGGAGGCCAGGGCGTTCTGCTGCTCCCCGTTGGCCTGGTTCCCCCGGTTGAACAGGTGGTCGAGAAGCTCAGGGTGCTCGTCGAAGAGCGACCGGTAGAAGCGCCTGGTGATGTCGGTGACGACCGCGCCGACCGCCGGCAGGCTGTCGGCGACCAGGTCGCGGGATCGCGCGGAGAGCATGGTCTTCCCAGGAGGCTGGAGCGGTGTCGTCGCGGGTCCGGCCCTGCCGCCGGGGCGCCGCCGGACCCTGCGGGTCCAGCGGCTCACGGTCGGCGGTCCGCCTCTGGCGGCATCGGCGGGAGGCCGTCGAAAATTGGTTGAATCTTACACCGCTTCTCGGGGTGCGGGTCCGGATCCAGAGGGCCGACCGGAGGCGCCGTGCGCACCCGCCCGCCGGCATGCCCCCCGGACACCCCACTGCGGCCCGGCGCGGAGCCCCTCGGGCCCGCACGGTGCCCGCAGGAGGCGGCGTTGGGGCACTCGCACTGCCCCGGGGAACTGAGCCGCTTGAACCGCCTCGCTGGGGCGGCGAGCATGGAGCGGCGGCCCGCGAAGGCGGCCGGACCCCGTACCGGACGCACGACCTAACGAGCCCGGCGGCCTCCGCGCTACGACGGTGCGGCCCGCCCCCGTTGCCGGATGCGGGAAGTCCCGGCGTGTCCGTCCGGCAGCCGCACCGGATCCCGGCCCCGCACCGGGACGCCAAGAACGCCGCGCAAGGCACGGACGGCACGGCGCGGGATGCGCGCGGCGGCGCGTGATGCGCGGGACGGCCCGTCAGTTCACCTCCCGGGGCAGGAATACCCATGCAGGCAGAAGATGTGCCCGTTCACCAAGAACCTGCAGGTCAGAGCCCTAGGGGCGCCTCGCGCGACTGGCTGCGGGGCGCAGTGATATTTATTCTCGCCCCAGCGCCGGAAGTCGTTGTGGCAATTGATGGCCACGCGTCCGGGCTCCTCGGGGATGAGAGCCGGGAATGGCTCGCCCCAGCATGACCACAGAGGCGGAGAAGTCGACATGAGCCATGGCTCCAGAAAGAACACGCCACTGATTCGAGTTGCTCCCCGCTGCACGGAAACGCAGGACG
Organism: Streptacidiphilus sp. ASG 303; assembly: GCF_020991365.1. GTDB lineage: Bacteria > Actinomycetota > Actinomycetes > Streptomycetales > Streptomycetaceae > Peterkaempfera. The sequence goes on along the minus strand of NZ_JAJLRA010000048.1, from coordinate 3,743 downwards.
GGCGTACACATCGGGTCTTTCCGTCCGCGGACCCGTCGCATTCCTTTCCGGGGCGGCCGCGGGCCGGCTGCGGAGCGGTCGCGCGCCGCGGCTCCCGCGGCCGGGGACGGCGGACCGGAGGCTCTGCGGCGCCGTGCGCCCCGGGTGCGGTGTCCGCGCGCGGCGGTCTCGGCACGGATGCGGAACGCCTCCCGGCACGGGGTGCGGAGGAGGGGTGTTGACGCAGCGGGAGACGGCCGTACAGCCGCTCGGTGTCGCCGTCCGGACCGACGACCCGCTCACCCGTGACGGCGTCCTCACGCTGCTGCGGGCCTGCCCCGAGGTCGAAGTGGTCTCCCCCGAGCTGTCGCACACGGCGGAGGTGCTGCTGGTCGTGGTCCGGCAGGTGACCGTGGAGACCCTGCTGTGGATGAAGGCCGCGTCCCTGCAGTCGGCCGACCGCAGGCTGCGGGTCGTGCTGGTCGCCGAGGGGATCGGCGAGTCCCAGCTGATGCGGGCGATCGGCTACGGGCTGGTGAGCTTCCTGCTGCGGCCGCAGACCGGGTTCGAGCAGGTGCTGCAGGCCATGATCGCCGCCCGGCGGGGCGCGTCCGACATGCCCCGCGACCTGGTGAGGCGCCTGGTGGAGGAGCTGCGGGCGGTGCAGAACGGCGCGTCCGGGTCGGGGTCCTCGGCGGGCCTGGACAGCCGGGAGGTCGACGTCCTGCGGCTCCTCGCCGAGGGCTTCGACACGGTGGAGATCGCGAACAAGCTGAACTACTCCGAGCGGACGATCAAGAACATCATCCACGCGGTGACCCGGCGCCTGAACCTGCGCAACCGGACCCACGCGGTCGCGTACGGGATCCGCTCAGGCGTGCTCTGACCGTGTGCCACGACGGGCACGCCCCGACCGGGGCGTGCCCGTCGTGGCACATGTGGCACCCCCCGGTCGGCGTGGCACCTCCCGGTCGGCGTGGGACGGGACGGCACCGGGGGGCGGCCGCGGGCGGTCCCTTCCCCGTCAGGCGTCGGCGGGCTCCCGGAAGTCCTCCTGGACGGGCCCGGACCGGAGGTAGGCGGGCACGGCGGGGAGCAGCTCGCCCGCGATGGACTGCGGCTCCGGACCGGAGGAGGGCCGCTCCCCCGGGAAGGCCCGCGGACCCGGGGCGGCGGCCGGAGCGGGGGCGGCCTCGGGGGTGGCCTCGGGGGCGGGGGCGGCGGCGGCCGGAGCGGGGGCCGCGGGGGACGCCCCGTCACCGCCGCGGACCGGGGCGGGGGACGACAGGTCCGGCTCGTGCGAGGTCATCAGCAGACGGGCGAAGAGGACGGCGAAGAGCTGCAGCCCCAGGGCGGCGACGGCGACGGGGAGGAAGGAGGCGGCCTGCAGTCCCCCGGTCTCCGACAGGTCGGGGGCGACCGCCACGGCGCTGTACACGCTGGGCGTCAGGGCCTGCGCACCGGTCACGGCGACGCCCATGAGCACCGCGGCCGGCCACACGCCGAGCCGCACCGGGAGGCGGGAGAGCACCTCCAGCGCCAGGGTGCACGCCGCCGTGGCGGCGGCCAGGCAGAGCAGCACCTGGGGGACGTCGGTGTCGAGCGGCCCGGGGAGGTGCGCGGCGGACATGCCCGCACGCTCCACTGCGAGCACCGCACCGGCGAGGGCGGCGCCGGCCAGGAACCGGGAGGCGGCCGGCCTCCTCCACCGCTCCAGGACGCGCACGGCCCCCGTGGCGAGCAGGACGGCGGCCGCCCACCCGACGGCCTCGGCGGAGGCGTCCCGGTGCAGCGGGGCCCCTCCCACGGCCGCGCCGACCAGGGCCATGCAGTGCGCGCTCCAGGCCGTGGTGCCGAAGGAGAGGGGCACGAGCACGCGCCACACGGGGGTCGGGCCGACGCCGGAGAGGAGCCAGCGGAGCGCGGCGGCCGTCAGGAGGGCGCCGGCGACGGCGACGGCGGCTGAGGGCGCCAGGGCGCCGATGGTGAGCGTCTGGTGGGGTGTCACGGATCGTCCTCGGACTCGGTGGAGCCGTCCCGGCCGACACGGGGTCCCGCTGCGGGCGGCGGGGCCGGACACGCTGCGCGGACCGTCCGGTGCGGGCCCGGGGCGGGCGCTGCTGTGCGGAGGGGGGATGCCGGCGGCCAGCGCGCCGAAGCATCTCCGCAGAGGAGGTTAGCCAGCCCGGAGGGTTTGTCCGGGAGGAAATCCCGTGCGCCCTCCGGCACTGTACGAACGGACACGAACCTTGCCCCCGGACGCATCTCCGGCGAACCGGAAAAGGGCATGGGAAAATCGGCGGGGGCGACCGGAAGTCACCTTTCACCCGCCGTTTCCTGAATGTTTTCCTCCTGCGGGAGGAAATGCGTCCGGGATGCACGGCCGTCCGGGACGGGCCGTGGATGCATCCGTTTTCCGCGGGACCCGGCCGGGGGCGGCGCCTCCCGGGGGGAGGGGCTACTTCACCGAGCCCGCCATGACGCCGTTGACGAACTGCTTCTGGAAGGCGAAGAAGACCACCAGCGGAATGATCATCGACAGGAACGCCCCCGACGCGAGGACGTCGATGTTGCTGCCGAACTGCCGGACCTGCTGCTGGAGGGCGACGGTGATCGGCGCCGAGCCCGCGTCGGCGAAGATCAGCGCCACCAGCAGATCGTTCCACACCCACAGGAACTGGAAGATCGAGAGGGCCGCGATCGCGGGGCCGCCCAGGGGCAGGACGACGGTGAGGAAGAGCCGCAGCTCGCCCGCGCCGTCCAGCCGGGCGGCCTCCAGCAGCTCGCGCGGGATCTCGGCGAAGAAGTTCCGCAGCAGGAAGACCGCGAACGGCAGGCCGAACGCGACGTGGAAGAGGACCACGCCCGTGATGCTGCCGAAGATCCCCAGGTCGCCGAAGAGCGAGGAGACCGGGAGGAGCGCGGTCTGCACCGGCACCACCAGGAGGCCGACCACGAGGAGGAAGAGCCAGTCCCGGCCGGGGAACTCCGTCCAGGCGAAGGCGTACCCGGCCAGCGAGGCGACCAGCACCACCAGCACCGTGGCGGGCACGGTGATCAGCACCGTGTTGGCCAGCGAGCCGGTGACGGCGTCGTTGGAGAGCAGCGCCGCGTAGTTGTGCAGGGTGAGCCGGGAGGGGTCGGCCAGCACGTGCCACCACCCCGACTGCTGGATGTCGGCGGGGTCGCGCAGCGAGGAGGCCAGCAGGCCGACGGTGGGCACCAGCCAGAGCAGCCCGGCGGCGAGGAGGACGGTCCGGGCCGCGCCGCCCGCCAGCCGTGCGGCGGCGCGGGCGGCGAGCGACGGCCGGGGTGCGGCCCCGGCGGGGACGGCGGGCGGGGCTTCCTGAAGGGTCGTCACCGTCGGTTCTCCCTTCGGAAGCGGCGGATGTTGAAGAGCATGGCGGGGAGCACCAGCAGCAGCAGGACGATGCCGATGGCGCTGCCCGCGCCCTGGTTCCCGCCCCCGCCGAAGGAGGACAGGTAGAGCTGCAGGGCGAGGACGTTGGCGTCCTGCTGGGTGGAGCCGGGGGCGATGATGTAGACGAGGTCGAAGACCTTGAGGACGTTGATGACCAGCGTCACCAGGACGACGCCGAGGACCGGGGCGAGCAGCGGCACGGTGATCCGGCGGAAGACCTGCCACTCGCTCGCGCCGTCCATCCGGGCGGCCTCCAGGAGTTCGCGGGGGACGGCGGTGAGCCCGGCGGCGATGAGGACCATGGCGAAGCCGGCCCACATCCAGATGTAGGCGGCGATGATGG
>NZ_JAJLRA010000047.1 GCF_020991365.1 Streptacidiphilus sp. ASG 303 | reverse complement strand
TGCCGGAACCCCGACGGGGTTCCGGCAGCCGGCGTTTCCGGGGCTCCGCCGATGGTCAGGCCGCCGATCTGGCCGCCGCCAGGCTCTCGTTGACGAAGTCCAGCAGCAGCCGCGGCGTCTGCGCCTCGGCGACGGTGTCGTCCGACAGGCGTATGCCGTGGTCCCGCTCGATCCGCCCGGTGGTCTGCAGCACCGCCAGCGAGTCGTAGCCCAGTTCGGAGAAGGGGGTGTCGAGCACGTCGCCGTCCAGGTCGACGCCCTCGTCCTCGCCCGCGCACTCGCGCAGCAGCTGGGTGAGCTCGGTCAGGGTCATGGTGTCCTCTCGATGGTCGTCCGGGGCCGGCCGGGGCGGCTCGCCCCGGCCGGAGGATGCGGTGGCCGCCGGTGGCGGCCGCTCAGTCCGCCGCGCGCAGCACGGCGGCGGCGTTGAAGCCCCCCTGGCCGCGGGCCAGGACCAGGGCGGTGCGGACGGCGCCGTGGCGGGCCCCGGTCACCAGGTCCAGGTCGCAGCCGGGCGCGAGGGCGCCGACGTCGGCGGTGGGCGGCAGGACGCCGTCCCGGAAGGAGAGCAGCGCCGCGGCCAGGTCGAGCGAGCCGCCGCCCGCGCCGAGCCGGCCGGTCAGGGTCTTCGGCGCGGTCACCGGCACCGCCCGGGGGCCGAAGACCGCGGTGATCGCCTCGGCCTCGGCCCGGTCCTGCCCGGGCACGCCGGCGGCGTCCGCGAAGACCACGTCCACCGTGCCGGGCGCCGCCCCGGCCCGCTCCAGGGCGAGCTCGGCCGCCCGGCGCAGACCCGGTTCCGCGCCGCTGCCCGGGGCCGGGTCGAAGGTCGCCGCGTACCCGGCCAGGCTGCCGTAGACCCGGGCCGACCGCTCGCGGGCCGCCTCCGCGGACTCCAGGACGAGGATCGCGCCGCCCTCGCCGACGACGTGGCCGGACGCCCCGGCGCCGAACGGCAGGTAGGCGCGGGCCGGGTCGTCCACCGTGGACATCCGGCCGCCCGCGAGGTGCGCGGTCCAGCCCCAGGGGCAGAGGGAGCCGTCCACCCCGCCGGTGACGATCAGCCGGCTGCCCTTGCGCAGCTGGCGTCCGGCCTGGGCGACCGCGTCCAGGCCTCCCGCCTCCCCGGTCACCAGGACGCCGCTGGGTCCCCGCAGCCCGTGCCGGATCGAGATCTGGCCGGTGTTCACCGCGTAGAACCAGGCGAAGGACTGGTAGGCGCTGACGTGCTGCCCGCCCCGGCTCCACAGGGCCTCCAGCTCCCGCTGGCCGAACTCGAAGCCGCCCGCCGACGCGGCGGTGACCACCCCCGCCGCGAACTCCGGGAGCTGCTCCGGGTCGGCGCCGCAGTCCTGCAGCGCCTCCGCCGCAGCGGTGAGGGCCAGCCGGGTCATGTGGTCGGTCTGCGGCAGCAGCCGGCCGGGGATGTGCTCGGCCGGGTCGAAACCCGGGACCTCCCCCGCCAGCCGCGCCGGGTACCGGCCGGCGTCGAACCGGGAGACCGGGCGGATGCCGCTGGTCCCGGCCAGGGTGGCACGCCACCAGGCCTCCCGGCCGAGGCCGTTCGGTGCGGTGACGCCGATCCCGGTGACGACCGGGTCGTCCCGGCCCGGAACCTCCCGGGCGGCCGCCCGCGCGGCGGCCCGGTCCTCCACGACGGGGCTCATGCCGCCCTCCGATCCGGCCGGGTGAGCACCATGGCGCTCTGGAACCCGCCGAAGCCGCTGCCGACGCTCAGCACCGTGTCGATCCTCTTCTCCCGTGCGGTGACCGGGGTGTAGTCCAGGTCGCATTCGGGGTCCGGCTCGTGCAGGTTGGCCGTCGGGGGCACCACGCCGTGCTCGATGGCCAGGGCCGACGCGGCGATCTCCAGCGAGCCGATGGCGCCCAGCGAGTGGCCGATCATCGACTTGACGGAGCTCACCGGCGTCTCGTAAGCGTGGGCGCCGAGACTCCGCTTGAAGGCCGCCGTCTCGTGCCGGTCGTTCTGCTTGGTGCCCGAGCCGTGGGCGTTGACGTAGTCCACGGCGGTGGGGTCCAGCCGGGCCTCGTCCAGGGCCGTCCGGATCGCCTCGGCCATCTCCCTGCCGTCCGGGCGCAGCCCGGTCATGTTGAAGGCGTTGCTGCGGGACGCGAAGCCGGCGATCTCGGCGTAGACGTGGGCGCCCCGGCGCCGCGCCTGCTCCAGCTCCTCCAGGACGAACACCGCGGAGCCCTCGCCGAGCACGAACCCGTTGCGGGTCCGGTCGAAGGGCCGCGACGCGTGCGCGGGGTCGTCGTTGCGCGGCGAGGTGGCCTTGATGGCGTCGAAGCAGGCCACCGAGATGGGCGAGATCGGCGCCTCGGTCGCACCGGCGACCATGACGTCGGCGCTGCCCTCGCGGATGAGCTCCACGGCGTGCCCGACCGCGTCGAGCCCGGAGGTGCAGCCCGTCGAGACCACCGCGGCGGGCCCCTGTGCGCCGACGGCCCGGGCCACCTCGGCGGCGAAGGAGCTGGGGACGAAGTGGTCGTACAGGTGCGGGACCGCGTAGCGGTGGTCCACGAGCCAGTCGGCGCCGCCGTTGCTGACCACCGCGTACTCGGTGTCGAGGCTCATGGTGGCGCCCACGGCGCTGCCGACCGCGACACCGGTGCGGAAGGGGTCGAGCCCCTCGGGCCGCAGCCCGCTGTCGGCGACCGCCTCCCGGGCGCTCACCAGGGCGAACTGGGCCGCCCGGTCCAGCCGGCGGATCTCCTGGGGGGTCAGCCCCTCCCGGGCGGGGTCGAAGTCGACCTCGGCCGCGATCCGGGACCGGAACGGCGTGGCGTCGAACAGCGAGATCGCCCGGGTCGCCGTCCGCCCCGCGGTCAGCAGCGACCAGTACTCCTTGGTCCCCACGCCGCCGGGCGCGACCACCCCGATCCCGGTGACGACCACCCGCCGGGTCATCGGCTCCCCCTCGTACGCAGCTGTGCCGCCCGGGTCCGCCCGGCGCACTGTCTCTTCACGGCCGCATCACCTCTCTGTCGGGCGTGCTGTCTCATGTCGGTGTCCTCGTGCCGCTGTGGCCACGACCTTGCTGCCGCCCCCTCAAACACGGCTCGACTCGGGGCGGAGGGTCCGGGCCCGCAGGCGGGCCGCCGCCTCGCGCAGCATCCGGGGCGCCGTGCCGCCGCGGACGAAGTAGTGGTCGCCGGGCACGGTGCGCAGCCGGAAGCCGCCCGTCGCGTACCCGGCCCACTCGGCCATGCCGGCGGTCGGCGCGATCGGATCGTGGCGGCCGGAGAGCGCCAGCAGCGGCACCGGGAGCCCGGGGCCGGCGGCCTCGCACAGGGCCTGCCCGAGCCGCAGGTCGTCGCGGAGCGCCGGGACCACCCGGCGGCACCACAGACCCGGGTCGTCGAGCGCCTCCGGGGGCAGCGCCCCGTAGGCCACCAGCAGCTCCAGCAGCTCCGGGTCGGGCAGCGCGGCGCTGCGCAGCACGGGGGAGCGGAGGTGGGGCGGGAGCACGGCGCCGACGGCGACCAGGGCGGGCGGCTCGGAGCCCGCCGCGGCCCGGGTCCGGGCGAAGGTGTAGGCCACCAGTCCGCCGAGGCTGTGCCCGTACAGCAGGTAGGGCCGGTCGAGCATCGGCCCGATCAGCTCCTCGATCTCGCCCAGCAGCTGCCCGGGGTCGGTGATCCGGGCCTCGCGGACCCGGCTGCCCCGGCCGGGCAGCAGGACCGGGACCACGTCGGCGGCGTCGCCGACCACGCCCTGCCAGCGGGCGAAGGAGGAGATGCCGGCGCCCGCGTGGTGGAAGCAGAAGAGCCAGGGCCGCGGTGCGGTGCTCACTCGTCCACCAGGGCGACCGCCCGGGTCCAGCCCGCACCGGCCCCGGCGATCTTCACCGGGAGGGCGCTGACCCGGAAGCCGTACGGGGCCGGCAGCCGCTCCAGCCCGGTGAGCCGCTCGATCTGGCAGTACTCCCGGCGCCGCCCGGCGAAGTGGGCGGGCCACAGCACGGCGGGGTCGCCGGTCTCCTGGTAGGCGCGGATCATGTGGCCGAACGGCGCGTCCAGGCTCCAGGCGTCGGTGCCGATGACCCGCACGCCCAGGTCGAGGAGGTGGTCGACGGCGGGGCCGTCCAGTCCCGCGAAGTCGGTGAAGTACCGCGGCGTGCCCGCGTGGCGGGAGGCCCCGGTGTGGAGGAGCACGATGTCGAGCGGCTGCACCCGGTAGCCGGTCCGGGCCAGCTCCTTCTCGATCCGGTCGACGCCGATCACGCCGGTGCCGGCGTCGGTGAGGTCGAGGACGACGGCCGGCCGCAGGAACCAGTCGAGGGGCATCTCGTCGATGGTGCGCGGCCGTCCGTACTCCCCGGCCGAGCCGTAGTGGGAGGGGGCGTCCACATGGGTGCCGGTGTGGCTGGTGAGGGTGAGGGTGTCCAGCGACAGCAGTTCGCCGCCGGGGAGGTCGGCGGGGTCGAACTCGATGCCGAAGTGGAGCCGCATCTCCTCGCACATGTGGCGGGCGCCCTCCGCCGGGGTCATGATCTCGTGGACGACGGGGTCGGGCTCCCAGCCGTCGGCGTCCACGGGCTGGGACAGGTCGATCAGGTGCACGGGGGCCTCCGGGTCACGGTCGGGGGGTGAGGGCGGCGAGCGTGTGGCCGGCGTAGGCGTCGCCGGCCGCGTCGAACTGCAGCGCGGCGTGCCCAGCGGCGCAGTTGACGTCCCGCCAGACGCGCTGCAGCTCCGAGCCCTCGGCCTGGCCCCGGGCCCCGCCCTGGCGGAAGAGCCGGTCCACGGCGGCGGTGAGCAGCTCCGCGGCCACGGCCAGGTCCAGGGGGTTGCGCACCTGCACGTCCGGGGTCGGCGGCGCCTGGTCGGCGGTCCGCGCGGCCCGTTCGACCAGCAGCTGGGCCAGGTCGATCTCGGCCGCCGAGCGGGAGAGCGCGAGCCGGACCGCGCCGCGGTCCCGGGTCGCGCCCCCGGTCACCTCGGTCTTCCCGGCGATCCAGGAGGTCCAGGCCCGCAGCCCGGCCCGGGCGCTGCCCAGCGCGGGCGCGACGAAGTTCAGCCCGTTGACCATCTTGTACGGCACCGTGTGGCAGCGGGCCGCGGGCTCCGCCGCGCCGGCCATCAGCTCGCGCTGGGCGAAGGAGCGGTGCGGCGGGACCAGGACGCGGTCGAGGACCACGGTGCGGCTCCCGGTCCCGCGCAGGCCCACGTTGAACCAGCTGTCGACGATGCGGACGTCGCGCCGGGGCACCGCGAAGAAGCGGTACTGGCGGCCCTCGCCGGCCGGCGCCATCGCCCCGAGGAGGACCCACGCGGCGTGGTCCACGCCGCTGGCGAAGGTCCACTCCCCGGAGAGCAGCCGGCCCCCGGGGGCGTCCGCGACCCGGCCGGCCGGGGCGATCGACCCGGCGATCCGGACGTCGGGACCGTCCTGCCACAGCTCCTGCCGGCCCTCCTCGGGGAGGTGCGAGCCGAGCCGCCCCATGGCCGCGTAGACGGAGGCGCACCAGGCGATGCTGGCGCTGGCCTCGCCGACCGCGGCGACGGCGGCGGCGAAGTCGGCGAAGCCGCCCTCGGCGCCGCCGTACCGCGCCGGGACGAAGTGGCGGGCGAAGCCCGCCGCGGACAGCGCCTCGGCGCTCTCCCGGTCCAGTGCGCGGGCGGCCTCCACCGCGTCCGCGCGGGCCCGCGCCACGTCCCGGGCCGTCCGCGCCCCCTCCTGCAGCGTGGCCGTCCGCGGCCCGCCGCGCCGTACGGCGGTGGTCACTTCGCCTCCTCCGCCCGCGCCCCGGACCCGGCCGGGCGGGACCCGGCGAGCCGCTCCAGGGTGCCGACCGCCTCCGCCGGGCTCGGCATCGCCCGGACCTCGTCCCGCAGCGCCGCTGCCTCCGCGCGGTGGTCCGGGTCCCCCAGCAGCGCCGCGATCTCCTTGCGCAGCAGCGGCACCGGGTCGGGCTCCCGCAGCAGCTCGTTGCGGACGAGGTGGCGCCCGGCGCCGACGGCGGCCAGCTGGTCGCCGGTCAGCATCTGCTCGGGCCGCGGCGAGACGACGAGCTGGGGCACGCCGGCCGCGGTCGCGGTCATGGTGGTGCCGCCGCCGCCCTGGTGCACCACGGCCGAGCAGCTGGGCAGGAGCAGATGGAGCGGCAGCCCCTCCACGGCCCGGACGTCCGCCGGGAGCGCGTCGAGCCGGTCGCGCTGGCCCGGGGCGAGCGCGAGCACCACCTCGGCGCCGTGCCCCTGGGCCGCCTCGATGACCTGGGGGAGGAGGTCGCCCGGTCCGGGCCCGCCGATCCGCCCGGTGGTGACACCCCAGGTGATGCAGATCCGGGGCCGTGCCGCGGGGGCGTGCAGCCACTCGGGCAGCGTGCCCGGGCCGTTGTACGGGACGTACCGGACGGAGGCGCGGTCGGCGCCGCCGGGGATCCGCAGCCGCGGCGGGCAGGGGTCGAGCCGGAGGTCGGGGTCGATCCGGGGTGCCGCGCCGAACCGCTCGAAGATCCGGAGCAGCCCGGGGCGCGGTTCGCCCGTCAGTGTGCGCTCGTTGCGCATCACGTCGACGCTGCCCCACATGTGGCTGGCGGTCGGCACGCCGAGGACCGCGCCCGCGACCGCCCCGGCGTAGCTGACGGCGTCGTGCACCACCAGGTCGGGCCCCCACCGGCGGGCGAAGCCGACCAGGCCGTCCACCATGGACTCGGCCATGGCGATCTCCTTGGCCGCGAGGGCGTCCAGCACCGCCCGCTGGCCCGGTTCGAGCAGGTCCGGGCGCCGGGACCACCGGACGGGCCAGCGCTGCTGGGTGTGCCAGGCCGCCATCGGGCCGGCCGTGGACATCGCCGGGAGGTCCGCGTCGGCGCCGACCTCCACCGGGGTCAGCCCGGCGTGGGCGACGGTCTCGGTGACCGAGGCCGTGCTGGCGAAGCGGACCTGGTGGCCGGCCGCCTGGCAGGCCCAGGCCAGCGGGACCATGGGGAAGACGTGCGAGGGCCAGGCCCACGCCGTGAACAGTATGCGCACGGTAACCACCCTGGACTGGTCAAGAGGACTGCAGGCATTGACGGGGCCGGCGCTCGAGCCCGGACCGCGGCGCGGTCGAACGGCTCCCGCCGCGCGCCCCGGCGCCCTCCTCCGGCGGTGGTCCGGCGGGGCTCCGGCGGGGTTCCAGCGGCGGTCCGGCGGGGGTCCACCCGGTGCGCCGACCCTCCCGGGACCCGACGGTCCGCCCGGCCCGTCGCGCAGGGATGAGGTGGGGCAGTGGTAGAGCCAGAGGCGTTCCGCGAGCTGTTCGGGTCCTTCCCGACGGCGGTCTCCGTCGTCACGACCCTGGACGCCGAGGGGAGGCCGCGGGGCTTCACCTGCAGCGCGCTCACCTCCGTGTCCGCCGACCCGCCCCTGCTGCTGGTCTGCGTGGACCGGCGCTCGCAGACCCTGCCGGCGATGGCCGCCACCGGCGCCTTCGCGGTGCACGTGCTCGCCGAGGGCGGTGAGCGGACGGCGCAGCGCTTCGCCGGCCGGTCCGGAGACAGGTTCGCGGGACTGGACTGGGAGCCCTCCGCCCTGGCCGGCGGCGTCCCGCTGCTGGAGGGGCCGGTCCTGGGCCGGGCCGAGTGCCGCACCGTGCGGACGGTCGAGGCCGGCGACCACCGGATCGTCATCGGGCGGGTGGAGGGCGCCCGGGTCTTCCCCCGCCGCCCGCTGCTCCACCGGCGGGGCGCCTACGGCGTCTGGCACGGCGCCGGCGAGCTGCTCGGCGCCGCGGGCTGAGCCCCGCGCCGCCGCCCCCGTGCGCGGTGCACTTCCTCCCGCCTCGCGGATTATGCTCCGTCCCGCCGGGAAGCACTGACACGTCGATCACCCCCGAACGAGCCGGAGGACCGAGATGCCGACCACGCGCGAGCCCGCGCTGACCCCGCGCCAGGGCGACGGCGCCGTCAGGGCCGTCGCCCTGGCCCTGCCCGGGGGATCGGTCGCCAGCCGGCGTCGGCCGCTGCGGATCGCCGCGTGGGGGCTGCGCCCGCTGCTGGGGCAGCTGAACGCGGTCGGCGGCCCCGCCGGCGTCGCCGTGCACGTGCTCCGGTACCGGTACCGGGGCTGGAACGGCGCCGAGGCGCACACCGCCGCCGACGCCCAGTGGGCGCTGGAGGAGGTCCGGCGGCGCCACGGCGACGTCCCGGTGGCACTGGTCGGCAACTCGCTCGGCGGCCGGGCCGCGTTCTGGGCGGCCGGCCACCCGCTGGTGGTGAGCGTCGCCGGGGTCGCGCCGTGGCTGCCGGACGGCGACCCGGTCGACCAGCTGGCGGGCCGCAGGGTCCTGATCCTCCACGGGGACCGGGACCGCAGCGAGGCCAGTCCCGAGCTGTCGCTGGCCTATGCCGAGCGGGCCCGGCAGGTGACCCCCGACCTCTGCCGGCTGGAGGTGGGCGGGGCCAACCACCTCATGCTCAACCGGGCGCCGGACGTCTGGGCGCTCACCGCCGACTTCGTCCTGGGCACGCTGGGCGTCCGGCCGCTCGCCCCCCTGATCACCGACGCCATGGCGGCCGGCGGCTCGCTGCGCACCCCGCTGCCCGTGGGCTTCGGCCGCTGACCCGCGCCCGGCCCGCAGGAGCACCGGCTCTCCGGCGGTCGGGCGCTGGGTGGTCGGGCGGCGGAGGGGCCTCAGGCGGCGAAGAGGTCGAGGATCGGGCGCCGGCTCCGGTCGCCCGCCTCCAGCGCGGGGTCGCCGGCCAGGATCGCGTGGTGCAGCCGCTGGAGCCTGGCGGACGGGTCGAGCCCCAGCTCCTCCGCCAGGCAGCCGCGCAGCCCCTGGTAGATCTCCAGGGCCCGCCACTGCCGGCCCGAGCGGTAGAGGGCGACCATGCACTGCGCGTGGAGCCCCTCGTGCAGCGGGTGGCGGGCGGTCAGCGCGGTGAGCTCGGAGAGCAGTTCGTCGTGCCGCCCCAGCCGCAGGTCGGCGTCGATCCGCCGCTCCAGCGCCCCCAGCCGGCTCTCCTCCAGCCGCACGCGCTCGATCTCCAGCAGCGGCCCCGCCTTGACGTCCACCAGCGCCGGGCCGTGCCACACCGAGAGGGCCTCGCGGTAGAGCACCGACGCCGCCTCGTCCTCACCGCGGTCGGCCGCGGCGCGTCCGGCCGCCACCAGCCGGTCGTACTCGTGGACGTCCACCGCCCCCGGCTGCACCTCCAGCAGGTAGCCGCCGTGCCGGGTGGCCAGCACGTCCTTGGGGCCGTGCAGCGGGTCGGGCCCGTAGGCGGCGGCGAGCAGCCGGCGCAGCTGCAGGATGTACGTCTGCAGCGTGGTCAGCGCGCTGCGCGGCATGTCGGCCCCCCACACCTCCTCCATGAGCGCGGGGACCGGCAGGATCTGGTTGGCGTACACGGCGAGCAGGGCCAGGATCTGCCGCGGCTTCCCCGCGCTCGGCACGATCGATCTGCCGTGCACCTCGGCCCTCAACGGGCCCAGCACCTTGATGTCCATGGGTATCCTCCGCGTGCGGTCGGGTGGGCGCCCGGACTGGCGCCCCGGATTTCCACAACCCCTTGAACATGGCAGCCGCGGCCCGGCGCCGACCAGTGCCGGCCTCCCGAACCCGGTGTGCGTTCCGTCCGCGCCGGGACGTGAAGATTTCACGGTCAACCTGTGCGGACGACACTGGTCCGGCCCGAGCCGCCGGGCGCAGACTCTTCGTCGCCGGCACCAGCGGGACTCGACCGCAGGATGCCTCGGCCGGGGCGATCGCCCCGGCCTCTTCCCGACCGGAGGGGACGACGCGACCATGTCTGCAAGCCTGAAGCCGACCGGCGACGACCTGATCATCGAGGACCTCGGCCAGAGCGCCCTCAGCTTCACGGACGACCCGTCCAACCTCATCTGCATCTGCGTACTGTGCGTCGCACCCGACGCCGACCGCTCCGCCGGCGGCACCGCCCCCGCGGTCTGATGGGAGGCGGCCGGAGCGGGGCCGGAGCGCCGGTCCTGGGATTCAAGCCGCACCTGCGCATGGAGCAGGTGCCGGGCGAGGCGGTGTACCTGATCTCCGACCAGCGGGTGACCGCTCTGCACGGCGAGCAGGTCGCCAGGATCGCGCCGCTGCTGGACGGCACCCGGCGCCTGGAGGAGGTCGTCCGCGACGCCTCCGACGCCCTGCCGGCCGAGCAGGCCACCCGCCTGCTCTCCCGGCTCGCCGCGGCCGGACTGCTGTCCGAGCGCGCCCCGGGCCCGCTCTCCGCCGGGCAGGCCTACTGGGAGGCCGCCGGCCTCGACGGGGCCGCCGCGACGGCCGCCCTGAGCACCGCGGCGGTCCACGCGGCGGCCGTCGGCGGCGTGCAGTCGGAGGGGCTGCACGCCGCCCTCGCGGCGGCGGGCCTGCGCACGGTGCCGGCCGGCCGGTCCGCCGCCGCCGACCTCACCGTGGTGCTCTGCGACGACTACCTCCAGCCCGACCTGGAGCGGGTCGACGCGGCGCACCGGGCGGCCGGGCGGCCCTGGCTGCCGGTGAAGACCAACGGCACCGAGGTGTGGATCGGGCCGTTCCTCGGCAGCGCCGACGGCCCCTGCTGGTCCTGCCTCGCCGACCGGCTGTGGCGCGGGCGGCCGGCGGAGGCCCACGTCCAGCACATGCTCCGGCGGTCGGGGCCGGTGCCCCGGGCGACCTGCTCGCTCCCCGCCGCCCAGCAGGCCGGACTGCAGCTCGCCGTGCTGGAGGCGAGCAAGTGGCTGGCCGGCCACCGGCATCCGGGGCAGGCCGCCCTGTGGACGCTCGACGGCCTCACCCTGGAGGGCGGCCACCACCCGGTGGCCCGCCGCCCGCAGTGCGCGGCCTGCGGCGACCCCGGCCTGACGGCCGCCCGGGCCCTGGCGCCGGTGGTCCTCTCCTCGCGGCCCAAGCAGGAGACCGACGGCGGCGGCCACCGGGCGCTGACCGCCCAGCAGCTGCTGGACCGCTACGGGCACCTGGTCGACCCGGTCACCGGCCTGGTCAAGGAGATCCGCCAGGACCCGCGCGGCCCGGCCTTCCTCAACTCCTTCCACGCCGGCCACAACCCGGTCGGCGACCCCCGCGGCCTGGGCTCGGTCCGGGCGGGGCTCCGCAGCACGAGCGGCGGCAAGGGCGCCACGGCGCTCCAGGCCAGGGCCGGCGCCCTGGCCGAGGCGCTGGAGCGGCACTCCGGCTACCTCCAGGGCGGCGAGCCGGTCGTCCGCGGCAGCCTCCGCTCGCTCGGCGACCGGGCGCTCTCCCCGGACGCCGTGCAGCTCTACGACCCCCGGCAGTTCCCCGGCCGGGAGGCCTGGAACGCCGAGCACGGCCCGTTCCACCAGGTCTGCGACCCCTTCGACCCGGACGACGAGATCGACTGGTCGCCGGTGTGGTCGCTCACCGGGCAGCGGCAGCGGCTCCTGCCCACGGCGCTGCTCTACTACAACGTGCCCCAGCCGGCCGGCCGGTTCTACTGCGCCGCCAACTCCAACGGCAACGCCGCGGGCGGCAGCCTGGAGGACGCCGTGCTCCAGGGCTTCCTCGAACTGGTCGAGCGGGACGCCCTCGCCCTGTGGTGGTACAACCGCACCCGGCAGCCCGGAGTGGACCTGGAGGCCTTCGGCGACCCCTGGACCGCGGAGCTGCGCCGGGTCCACCGGGACCTGGGCCGGGAGGTCTGGGCCCTGGACCTCACCTCCGACCTGGGCATCCCGGTCATGGCGGCGCTCTCCCGGCGCACCGACAAGCCGCAGGAGGACATCGTGCTCGGGTTCGGCGCCCACTTCGACCCCGGGCTGGCCCTGCGCCGCGCGCTGACCGAGGTCAACCAGCTGCTGCCGTACGTGGTGGAGGCCCGCGCCGACGGCACCGGGTACGGCACCTCGGACCCGGAGACGCTGAGCTGGATGCGCACGGCCACCGCCGCCGGGCTGCCCTACCTGCTGCCCGACCCGGCGGAGCCCGCGGTGCGGCCCGGGCACCACCCGTACACGCCGCGCACCGACCTGCGCGACGACCTCGCCGCGGCCGAGGAGCTGGTGCGGTCCCACGGGATGGAGCTGCTGGTCCTCGACCAGACCCGGCCCGACGTGGGGCTCCCGGTGGTCAAGGTGATCGTGCCGGGCCTGCGCCCGCACTGGAGCCGGTTCGCCCCCGGACGCCTCTTCGACGTCCCTGCCGCCCTGGGCCGCACCGCCGGGCCCACCCGCTACGAGGACCTCAACCCCGTGCCGTTCTTCCTCTGAACGGCCCGTCGAGGCGCACGGGCACGTCCCGCCGACTCGGCCCGCCACTCACCGCCTTGGACCGCCGCATGCGCATCGACCGACTGGCCCCCCTCGAGTTCCACGAGACCTGGTCGCTGCGGGAGGACACGACGGTGGAGGCCGGCCGGGGGGCCGGTGACGCGGTCGTGCTGGGCACGCACTGGGGCGACCTGGTGGTCCCCGGCCCCAGCCCGCTGCTCGCCGAGGCGCTGCGCAGGATGTCCCTCGGCTCGGTGTCGCTGCGGAACGTGGTCCCGGACTTCCCCGGGTACGACACCGAGCCGGAGGGGTGCAGCGCCGCCGCGCGCTCCCTGCTCGGCGACCTGACCGTCCTTCAGCACCTGCTCGACCGGACGCTGAGCCTGGGCGCGATGCCGCTGCTGACCGTGGTCCCGCTGTCCCCCGAGGCCCGCTTCTCGCCCCGGGCGCTGCCGCCCGGGGCGGGGCGCCGGCGGGCCAGGCTGCTCCCGGCGACCCGGCTGGTCCACACCGGCCGCGAGCTCCACCTGGAGTCCCCGCGCTCCCGCCACCGGGTCGAGCTGCACCGCCCCGAGGCCGTGTGCCTGATCGACGGCCGGGCGGGGCTGGTCCCGCCGGACCTGCGGGCCGCCGCCCGGCTGCCCCAGCTGGCCCTGCCGGAGCACGTGGCGGCCGCCGGCGTCGCCTATCTGGTCGCTGCCGGGATGGCGTCGGTTTCCGACTTCGATGACGAGTACCCCTCAACGTGATTATCATCCGGCTTGTCGGCGAGGTGCCCGGTCCTCGAACCGCGGAGGATAGTTGAAGCGCCATGAGGTCAACCGTGCCGACGTGCCGTCCGCAGGGTCCGGTGCGTCGGAGCTCGCCCCCAGGATGGCGGTCGCGGTCACCCTGGCCGTCCTGCTGGGGATCATCTCGGTCGACATCGGCTACGTGCTCGCGGCCGACCCCGGTCCGTGGCGGCTCGGCGCCGCCACGGCGGCCTTCGCCGCGATCGTCGCCCTGCAGCTCGGCCACTCCTTCCCCCGGCTGCTGCCCCGGCTGAGCCGCCACCCCCGCCGGACCCTGGGGCTCCAGGCCGCCCTCACCTTCGTGCCGTTCGCCGCGTTCGGCCAGGCCTGGCTGGGCATGCCCTGCTTCCTGGCCGGCTCGGTGCTGCTGCTCCTGCCCGGGGCCGCGGCCTGGCCGCTGTTCGCCGCGGTCGTCGGCGCCACCACCCTGATCGCCCGCCGGCTGGGCGCCGAGGACGGGGACGTGCTGCTGACCGCGATCTCCACCTCGATCAGTGCGATGGGCGTGTTCGGCGTCTCCCGGATGACCCTCCTGGTCGCCGAGGTGCGCCGGGCCAGGGCCGAGGTGGCCAGGCTCGCGCTGGACGCCGAGCGGCTGCGCTTCGCCCGCAGCCTCCACGAGGTGCTGGGGCTCAGCCTGTCGCTGATCACCATGAAGTGCGAACTGGTCCAGGGCTCGGTGGAGGCCCGGCCCGACCAGGCCCGCCTGGAGCTCGCGGAGGCGCTGCGCACCTCCCGGCAGGCCCTCGCGGACATCCGGACCGTGGCCCGCGGCTACCGGGAGACGTCCCTGGCCGCGGAGGCGGAGGCGGCGGTCTCCATGCTCGCCGCCGTCGGCGTCCGCGCGTCCGCGCGGCTCGACTGCGGCCGGCTGCCCCCCGGGGTGGACGCGGTGCTGGCCTCCGTCCTGCGCGAGGGCCTGACCAACCTGCTGCGGCACAGCAGGGCCGAGCGGTGCTCGATCGAGGCCGTCCGCAGCGGACGCACCGTCACCTTCGCCCTGGGCAACGACGGCGCCGGCCGGCCCGGCGGCCCGGAGGCCGGGAGCGGCGACGGCGGCCTCGGCAGCCTGGCGGGCCAGCTCGCCCGGATCGGCGGCACGCTCACCGCCGGCGTCGGCGGGGACGGCTGGTTCCGGCTCGAGGCGTCGGTCGCGCTCGACGAGGAGGAGCCGGCCGGCGCCCCCGCGCGCCGGGGCGGGGACGGCGCGGCGCCCCCGGAGGCGCCCGGACGGCCCGGCCGGTCCCGGGAGCCGGCCCGCAGCGACCCCGCGCCGCGCACGGCCGCCGCCATCACGGTGGCGGTCCTCCTCGGCTACTTCGTCGTGGACGCCGCCTACCTGCTGGAGGCGGGGCTGTCCACCGCGGCGTCGGCCACGGCGGTGCCGCTGCTGGCCCTGATCACGGCCCTGCAGCTGGTCCGCTCGTTCCCCGACCGGCTGCCGTGGGCCGACCGGCACCGCCTGGGCCTGCTCGTCCTGCAGGCCGTCCTCTCGTACGCGCCGTTCGCCGTGCTCGGACAGGCGTGGCTGGGCCTGCCGGGGTTCGTCGTGGGCTCGGTGCTGCTGCTCTCACCCCCGGGGCTGGCCTGGCCGCTGTCCGGCGCGGCGGTGGCCGGCAACGCGGCCGTCCTGCTCGCGGTCGGCACCGACCCCTCGCTGATCGGGTCGTTCACCGTCTCGGCGGTGATGTGCGGACTGGTGGTCTTCAGCCTGTCCCGCACCAAGGACCTGATCGGCGAGCTGCACCGGTCCCGCGCCGAGGAGGCGCGGCTGGCGGTGGCCGAGGAGCGGCTGCGCTTCGCCCGCGACCTGCACGACCTCATGGGCTTCAGCCTGTCGACCATCACGCTCAAGTGCGAGTTCGCCTACCGGCTGATCCCCGGTGCCCCGGCACGCGCGCAGCAGGAGATCGCCGAGATCCTGTGCACCTCGCGTCAGGCGCTGGCCGACATCCAGGCGGTCGCGGGCGGGTACCACGCGATCTCCCTGGCGGCCGAGGCGGAGGCTGCCCGGGCCGTGCTCGACCGGGCGGGCGTCGAGACCACCGTGCGCCTGGACTGCGGCCCGCTGCCGGCCGAGGTGGACACGGTGCTGGCCACGGTCCTGCGCGAGGGGGTGACCAACCTGCTGCGGCACAGCAGGGCCCGGCGGTGCGTGGTCACCGGCGAGCGGCGGGACGGGACGGTGCGCTTCACCCTGGCCAACGACGGCGCCCCCGCGGAGTCCGGGCCGCGCGACCGGGACGGGGGGAGCGGTCTGCACAGCCTCGCCCGCCGGGTCCGGGACGTCAACGGCCGGCTCACGGCCGGGCCCGGGCGGGAGGGCTGGTTCACCGTCCAGGTCGACATCGTGACGGCGGACCGCGCGACGGCGGTCACCGCGGGCTGAGCCCGCCCGGCCGGGCCGCCGGGCTCAGAGCCAGCCCGCCACGGTGGCGATCCGGATCGCGTCCACCCGGTTGCGGGCGTTGAGCTTGCTCACCACGTTGGTCAGGTAGTTGCGCACCGTGCCCGCGGACAGGTGCAGGCCCGCCGCGATCTGGGCGACGTCCATCCCCTCCGCCGCGTGGCGCAGGACCTCCAGCTCGCGGTCGGTGAGCGGCGAGGCGCCGCTGTCCAGCGCGCTCAGGGCGAGCTCGGGATCGATGACCCGCTGCCCCGCGGCGACCTTGCGGATCGCCGAGCTGAGCTGGTCCGGCTCGATGTCCTTGAGCAGGAAGCCCGAGACGTGGGCGGCCAGCGCACGCCGCAGGTTGCCCGGTCTGCCGAGGCTGGTGAGGATCAGGGTGCTGCAGTCGGGCACGGCGGCGTGCAGCTCCCCGGCCGCGGTGATCCCGTCGGTCCCCGGGAGGTCGATGTCGAGCACCGCGACGTCGGGCCGCAGGGCCCGGGCGGTCGGCACCACGTCGGAACCGGAGGACAGCTCCGCCACCACCTCGATGTCCGGCTCGAGCTCCAGCAGCGAGACCAGGGCCTTGCGCAGCATGTGCATGTCCTCGGCGATCAGTATCCTGACCATGGTCCCCCCCGGAGATGTGGGCGTCTGGTGATCTTTCGTCAACGGATTATGGCGCAGATCACTCGCGGGGCGTGCCCGCTCTCCCAATGGCACCGATCCTGCGACGCGGCCGCAACCGGCCGTTCACGTGCCCGGCGGCTCCCGGAACAGGTCGAGGATCTCGCCCATCAGCCCTTCGTCGAGCACGGTCCCGATGGTCAGGTCGCTCCCCGGCTCGAAGCCGGTGTCGCAGCACGCGACGCTCACCAGGTACGACCCGAGCAGCTCGAAGGTGGCGAAGGCCCACTCACCGCTGGACGCGGGCCGGCCGCCCGGCAGCAGCAGCGCCCCGCCGACGAAGCCGAACTGGTTGAACCCCATCCGCATGCCCTGGCCCAGCGCCTTGGTGTACGCCTCCTTGAGGGTCCAGATGCGCAGCAGCTCCCGCTCCTGCTCCTCCTCGGGCAGCTCCGCCAGCACCCGGCGCTCCGCCGGGATGCACAGGTGCCGCTCGACCGCCGTGTACCGGATGCGCCGGTCCGCCGGCTCGGTGTCCACACCGATCCGCCCCCGGCGGTTCAGCGCCACCACCACCAGGTCCCCGGTGTGGCTCAGGCTCACGTCCAGCTGGTCGCACCCGCGCAGGTACGGCCTGCCGCCGGGCTTGTAGGCCAGCTCGACGCTGTCCGGCGGCACCTGCAGAGCCGCGCCCGCCGTGTAGCGCATCATCAGCCGGGAGGCCGCGAACCGGGCACGGGCCTCGGGCGCGGCCAGCCCGCTCAGCCGCTGCCAGTCCCGGCTGCCCAGCAGGGTGCGCAGCTCCGGGTCGGCGAGCGCGGCCGGGATCCAGCCCTGCCAGGCGGCGTACACCACCACCTGGCCGTACCAGGCGACCGACTGGCGCACCCGGGCCCACGGCCCCGCGGTGTCGGCCACCTCGATCGGCTCGGCGATCACCGGCCCGCTGCCGGCCGCCTCCGACGACGTCCCGCTCACGACCGGCTCCCCCCCGCCACCGGCTCCCCGTACAGGTCGTACCCCCGCGCCTCGCGCAGCCGGCGCAGCACCTCCGCCAGCACCCGCTCCGTGCAGCCCGCCGGGGGCTCGGGCAGCGCGGCCAGGGAGAGCCTGCGGCCGAGCCGCAGCAGCGCCAGCACCAGCCAGGCCGGATCGGCCAGGAAGCCGCCGCCGTCCCGGTTCCGCTCCCAGAACCCCAGCGCGGCACCTGCGGCGCCCAGCAGGGCGTGCCGGTCGGCCAGCGCGCACATCCGGGCACTGGCCAGCGCCCCGAGGTCCCCCGGCTCGACCGCCGCGCAGCTCCGCCGCAGCTCGCCGAGCTCCTCGACGAAGGCCGCGGCCAGCCGCCCCAGCACCTCCGCGTACGCGCCCCCGGCGGCGCCCTCCCGCAGCCGGCCGGCGGCGCACACCAGCGCCGCCGCGAGGAAGTCCGGACCGCCGCCCGCGTTCAGCGCGCCGAGGTCCAGGTCGGGCAGCGGCGCGCCGGGGCGGAAGAGCCCGTCCGGCGGCTCGTCCCCGCGGAACCACGAGGTGCGGGCCAGCCAGGGCAGCTGCGGGATGACCACGCTCTGGCACGCCGCGGTGCCGGCGTGCCCCAGCCACGCCGTGGGCAGGTCCCGCATCAGCTTGGCCCACACGGCGCGGTCCAGCTCGCCGCGGCTGCCGGTGGCGTCCAGCACGGTGGCGAGCTCCTCCAGGTCCTCCCGCAGCATCTCGGGCACCAGGTACTTCACCTCCGCCGCCGCCAGCTGGACGCGGTCCGGGAGCAGGTGCAGGGCGCGCAGCACCACGACGGACAGGATGTCGCAGACCAGCAGGTCGGCGAGGACGCCCGCCAGCAGCGGCCCGTGGCGGCGGCGCCCCGGCCGGCCCCCGCTCCCGGCGGCGGCCCGCGCCGCGGCGCGCAGCACCGGGTCCACGGCGGCCACCACGGACGCCGCGCCCAGCGGGCGGTGCAGCTGGAAGCTGCGCAGCGCCAGCCGCACGCCGTCACCCGGCTCCCCGACCAGCGCCTCCGCCGACACCCGGCAGCCGTCGAACTCCAGGCCCGAGAAGTGGCAGCCGCGCAGCCCCGGGGTGGCCTGCCGGGCCAGCCCGCGCAGCCCCCGGCCCGCCGGGCCGCCCGGTTCCAGCAGCAGCACCGAGTGGCTCCCCG
Source organism: Streptacidiphilus sp. ASG 303 (assembly GCF_020991365.1). GTDB lineage: Bacteria > Actinomycetota > Actinomycetes > Streptomycetales > Streptomycetaceae > Peterkaempfera. The sequence goes on along the minus strand of NZ_JAJLRA010000047.1, from coordinate 3,405 downwards.
GGCCCGGCACCCGGCCGGTCCGGGCGTAGACCACCAGCGCCTCCGCCCGGACCGCGTTGATGACCACCTCCTTGCGGCCGCCCAGCCGGAAGCCGCCGCCGTCCGGGACCGCGGAGACCTCCCCGGCGAGCAGCGCGTTGCCGTGCGCCAGGGCGTGGTGCACGACCGCTGCGCGCCCGCCGCCGCACAGCAGCGCGGCGAGACGGGCCCGCTGCCCGGCGGAGCCCGCCGCCCACACCGGCGAGGCGGCGAACAGCGAGCCCAGGCCGTGGCCGATGCCCAGGCCCAGGTCGCGGCGGAACACCGGCCGGATGACCCGCGCCAGCACGTCCGCCCGGTCCAGCCGGCCGCCCAGGCCCACCGGGACCAGCTCCGCCCCGAACCCCCCGTCGGCCAGCAGCTCCTCGGCGGCGCCGGGCAGCTCCCGCCGCTCCTCGGCCGCCAGCACCGTGCGGAACCCCGCCGGGTTGGCGGGGTCGTACGGGTCCCCCAGCCGCCGCTCCCAGCGGGCGACCCGCCGGCGGACCTCCGCCTCCGCGGCCGCCTCCGCCTGCGTCTCCGCCGCCGTCTCCGCCCCCGCGGCCGCCGTCCCGCTCCCCGGCGGCGCCGCGAGCCGCCCGCTCACCGGAGCCCCCTCCCGGCGCCCGCCGCACCGGCCAGCCAGTCGGCCAGACCCGGACTCAGCTCGGTGTGCAGGGAGCGCAGCTCGCCGCGCAGGAAGAGCTCGCGCACCACCGAGCGGCTGACCCGCCCGGCCGTCGCCCTGCGGACGGTCCCCGGCCGCACCAGGAGCAGCCCGTCGGCCGTCGCCCCGAACTCCTCGGCCAGGCAGCGGCGGACCTGTCGGGCGGCCCCGGACAGCTCGGCGGAGGAGACGGCGGAGCCGCGCACCTCCTGGACCGCCACCAGGTGCTCCAGGCCGTCGCCGACCGCGAAGACCGCCGCCGACACCAGCCGCGGCCCGCCGGCCAGCAGCCGCTCGACCTCCTGCGGGTGCAGCGCACGGCCGTGCACCGTCAGCGTGTCCCTGGTCCGCCCGGTGACGTAGAGCACGCCGTCCCACAGCGCCCCGAGGTCGCCGGTGCGCAGGAAGCCCCCGGCGCCGGCGGCCGTGGCGCAGCCGAAGCTCTCCGCCGTCTCCAGCGGACGCCGCCAGTACCCGGCGCCCACCGAGGGGCCCCGCACCCAGACCTCGCCGACCGCCCCGTCGGGCAGCTCGGCACGGGACGCGGGGTCGACCACCCGGATCTCGACCGCCGGCACCGGACGGCCGCCCACCACGGCGCGGGCCCGCGCCCCCGGGGCGGCCGGCCGCAGCCGTCCGGCCTCCAGCTCCGCCGCGTCCGCGCTGCGCCGCACGGACCCGTCGCCGACCGCCCCGACCGCGGACAGGCAGGCCTCGGCCGGGCTGTAGCCGCAGGCCAGGACGCCCGGCCGCAGCCCGGCGCGGGCGAAGCGGGCCGCGAACGCGGTGAGCACGGCGGCGGACACCGGCTCGGTCGCGCTGACCGCGGTCTCCAGCCGGGAGAGGTCCAGCCGCTCCAGGTCGGCGTCGGTCGCCTCGGCCAGGCAGCGCGCGTACACCGAGTCCGGTGCGAGGACGGCGGTGACGCCGTGCAGGGCGGTCTCCGCCAGCCAGTGCAGCGGCCGGTCCGCCGCGTGCCCGCCGGGGAGCACCGCGGCCGCGCCCAGCCGGAGCGGGTGCAGCAGCTGGGCGACCAGGGCCGGTCCGTGGTGGAGCGGGAGCCAGCCCCCGATCCGCGAGGCGCGGCCGGTCCGCAGCGCCGCCTGTGCCGCCGCCACGGCGGCCAGCAGCCCGGACTGGGTCACCGTCACGCCCCGCGGGGCCGCGGTGCTGCCCGAGGTGTACTGGATCAGCGCCGGGTCGCCCCCGGCCAGCCGCGGGGGCCGCCACTCCCCGGGATCGGGCGCCGCCCCGTGGTCGACCGCCAGGCAGACCGGGGAGCCGGTCCCGCGGGCGGTGAACTGCCGGGAGACCGCGGGCGCCGAGGCGGCCCGGGTGAGGACCAGGCCGGCGCCGGTCTCCTCCGCGATGGCGGCGGTCCGCTCCAGGTCCGCCCGGGAGTCCCCGGGCGGCGGCACCGGCACCGCGACCGCGCCCGCGTACAGGCAGCCCAGCACCGCCACGGCCGGCTCCGGCCCGTCGGCCGTCATCGGGACCAGCACCGGGCGGCCGGCCTGGCCGTCCCGCTGCAGCCGGGCCGCCAGGGACCGGGCCCGCCGGTCGAGCTCGCCGTAGGACAGCAGCCGCCCGGCGGCCGCCGCGCCGCCGCCGGGGACGACCAGGGCGGTGGCCCCCGCGTCGTCGGCGCAGCGCTCCAGCAGGGCCTCGGTGAGGCTCGCAGGTACCGACATCCCTCAACCCTCCCCGCCGGTCGCACGGCCGGTCGCACGGCCGGCCCGTGGGACAACGATGCGCGCGCGGCCTCGACGGCTGCTCGAACCCTGCTGACGCCTCACCAGTGCCCCCCGTGCCGCATCCGGTCCGCCCGGGCCAGCTCGCGCAGCAGCGCCAGCTCGATGTCGCTGAGCGGCAGGTCGGGCCGCATCCGCTCCGGGTGCCCGGGCGGCGGCCCGACCGTCCCGGACGGGAACACCGGGCCGTGGCCGGCCGCGGGGGACCAGGCCGCCGTGCGGCTCCGGGACCGCGCCTCCAGGTACATGTCCACACCGCCGAGGACCATGAGGCCGTCGAGCAGGGACCGCAGGCAGCCGCGGGCGAGCCGGCGCATCCATCCCGAACCGGGCATGTCGATCCTCCCCTTCCTCCGGACGGCGGGCGGCGCCCGGGAGGACCGGAGGATGGGGCGCCCGGCTCGAGTCCCGGTCGACGCGGCACCGCGGGCGGCCGGAGCCCGCCGGTCCAGGTCTGCTCGAGCCGGGTGCTAACGCGGCCGGGCAGCGTCCGGACCAGTCGCGCACGGGGCGCGGGCGAGGAGGGCACGGTTCAGGTGCTGGTCGAGGCGATGAAGAGCGGGGCGGACACCGGCGGCGGCAAGCCGGTGCGGCGCCGGGACGCGGTGGTGATCCGGTTCGCCGGCGACTCGGGGGACGGCATGCAGCTGACGGGGGGCCGCTTCACGTCGGAGACCGCGTCCTTCGGCAACGACCTGCGCACGCTGCCGGACTTCCCCGCCGAGATCCGCGCCCCCGCCGGCACGCTGCCCGGGGTGTCGTCCTTCCAGCTGCACTTCGCCGGCCACGACGTCCTCACCCCCGGCGACGCGCCCGACGTGCTGGTGGCGATGAACCCGGCGGCGCTCAAGGCCAACCTGGCGGACGTGCCGCGCGGCGCCGAGGTCATCGTCAACACCGACGAGTTCACCAGGCGCGCCCTGGCCAAGGTCGGCTACGCGGCCGACCCGCTGGAGGACGGCTCGCTGG
>NZ_JAJLRA010000046.1 GCF_020991365.1 Streptacidiphilus sp. ASG 303 | reverse complement strand
TGCCGGTGATCCCGCCACGGACGACCCCGCCCGTCGGCACCCGGCAGCAGCGGCGCGATCCGCTCCCACGCCGCATCCGTCAACTCACCACGACCCACCACAAGATCAATTATCAGACACGGCCTAGCGGGCACCCCCGGCAGGACGACACTCCGCCGGCAGGGCCGGCGGGAACACGGCGGACCGGACCCGCGCCGCAGGGCTCAGCACCGTGATCGCAGAAGGCGGACCCACCGGAGGGGGGTGCTGCGCGACGGCGACGGCGGAGGGATGGCGGCCTCCCCCGACAGCGGCGGCGGACCGGCCGCGGACGGCACCCTCTTCGCCACGGGCCGGACCCCGCGGACGACCGGCATCGGCCCGGGGACCGCGGGCCCCGGCGAAGCGCAGAAGCCGGTGGAGGCCGGAGGTGTCACCGTGGACGCGCCCGCCGGTCCGCAAGCCGAGGCCTTCGGCCTGCGCTTCGGACGGGTCGCGCTCCTCCCCCGCGCGCTGCCGCCCGAGGGCGCGCCGGCGCCGGGCCGCGACGACGTCGGTGTCGACGTCGACGACCGGTACCGGACCGCTCTCGGCCTCCGGACGGGGTTCGCACGCCCCTCGCACCACCTCGACACGGGCCCGGGCCGTGGGCCCGGGGCTCGAGGGCCGTGAAGGGCTTCCCGAAGAAGGCCTTGCCGATGCAGCACCAGGACGGGGCGGTACGCCCTGGCGGGCGACGCCCGCCCCGCCGCAGATACGAGCACATGCTCTCAAGAGTCGAGGGTGACTTCACTCCCACCCCGACGTCCGCGTGAAGTTGCGAAAGGAAATCCTCATGACCACGTCTCCCGCAGAACACCTCCCCCAGGAGGGGCGCGGCCCGGAGCCGTCGTCGCAGCAGTCCCGCCACGGGCTCTCGCGACGCACCTTCGTCGGCGGGGCGGCGGCAGCTGCTGCCGGCATCTCACTGGCCGGGGGGTTGACCCAGCCCGCCGCCGCCACCGCCGCCGCCACCGCCACCGGGCGGATGCCGGCGGGTTTTGGTTCGGTCTCCACGGCACCGCATCTCCCTGCAGGGTTCACCCGGACGTTCACCAGCCGGTTCATCCGGACCGGCGGACTGCGCCAGCACGCGGTCATCGGGGGCGACGGGCCGCCGCTGCTGCTGGTGCACGGCTGGCCGGAGAACTGGTACGCGTGGCGCATGCTGATGCCGGCGCTGGCCCGGCACTTCACGGTCATCGCGGTCGACCAGCGCGGCATCGGCCTGACGGGCAAGCCCGAGGACGGGTACGACAGCGCCACCCTCGCCGACGACCTGGTGGCGCTGATGGACGCACTCGGCCACGAACGGTTCGCCGTGGCGGGCCACGACACCGGAGTGCTCATCGGCTACGCCCTGGCCGCGGACCACCCGCACCGGATCGACCGCGTGGCCCTCGCCGAGGTCCCCGGACCTCCGCGGACCGCCGCCTCACCGCCCCTGTTCACCCCCGCAGCGGTCAACAACCGGCTCTGGCACATCCCCTTCAACCGGGTGGACGACGAGCTGACCGAGAAGCTCGTCAGCGGACGGGAGGAGGTCTTCTTCGGCTACGAGTTCGACATCCAGGGCGGCGCCAGGCTGCCCGCCTACGCACGCACCTACTACTTCCGCCTCTTCTCCGATCCCGGGACCCTGCGCGGCAGCTTCGGGCTGTACCGCGCCTGGGACGCCTCCCTCGCACAGAACGACGCGCGCGCGAAGAAGAAGCTGACGATGCCGGTCCTGGCGATCGGCGGGGCGGAGAGCTGGGGCGAGGCGGTCGGGGACGCGATGAAGCCCCTCGCGGAGGACGTGCGGAGCGTGGTCATCCCCGGCGCCGGCCACTGGGTCGCCGAGCAGGCCCCCGGGGAGATGCTGGCGGCGCTGACCGGGTTCCTGGCCCCGTACCGTGCCGCCGCGTCCCGGCCGCACCGCTAGCAGGCGACGGCCCCGGCCCCGGACAGGAGCCCGGTTCCCGTCCTCCCGGCCGCCGCCGCCGACAGCACCCCTGCCGACCGACCGTCACGCGCTCCTCCCGGACTGCGTGGAGGCAGTTCCTGCGCGGCGGCCCACGCCGCGCGCGCCTCCCCCGACCCGGCACCGGTACCGGCACCGGCCCCGGTACCGGCCGGCACGCCGCCCACGGCCTCGCAGCCGGCGCCACCGTGCCCGACAGCCGGTCGCACGGGAACCCGGGCCGGACGAATCGTCCGCACCGCTGACGCCCGGCGCCCCGCCGCACCGACGGCGGGGAGCCCCACCAGTCCCCACACCACCTGCAAACACCGTTTGGACACGTGCAATGCGCAAGATCAACATTCGCCTCCTCGGCGCAGCAGCCGCCCTCACCGCCGCCCTCGCCGGTGCCCCGTCGGCCTGGGCCGCGACATCCGCCCCCCACAGCTCCCCCAGCACCCGCGAGCACTCGGAGGTCATCCGGCTGGTCGCCCGGCAGACCCAGTCGGCATTCCTCGACCTCGGCAGGAAGGGGGTCAGCCTGGGGGACGAACGCGTCATCGCCGAGGACCTCTACCGGGGCGACCGGAAGATCGGCGACCACAGTGTCGTCTGCACCTACGTCCACCTGGCCCCCGACGCGCTCCAGTGCGTCGGGACCTTCGCCCTGCCGCAGGGGCAGATCGCCGGCCAGGCCCTCCTCCACCTGCCCGCCCCACCCGCCGTCGACATCCCCGTCACCGGGGGCTCGGGCGCGTACCGCACCGCTGGCGGCTACGTCCACACCGTCCCCGCCGGTGGCACGGAAAGGCATCTCACCTTCCACCTCACCCGCTGACCGTCCATGAGCAGGCCGGCTCCCGGGTCGGCGGACACGCTCCCGACCCGGGACCGTGCCGCCGATCCGGGCAGCCGGGAACATGCGCCGCGGCACCGCGCCGTCCGCTCCGAGTCGCGGAACGGCCGGACATGCCGCACCCCCACCGGCCCCCCGGGCGTCGAGCCCGGGGGGCCGGTGCGGCACGGCCGGACCGCCGGTGCACCGCCGCCCGGACCGGGCCGGCCGCCGACCCCCTCCTCGCCACGAACGCCCTCCCCCGCGACCGCCGGCTCCCTCCGGTCCGGCAGCGGCCCTGCCCGCCGCAGGCGACCCACCCGCATCGCCGCGCCGGGCACGCCGCTACTCGGCCCAGGGGTTGAAGCCGGTGCGGAGGACGGCTTCGAGGGAGGCGCGCAACCGGGCGGCCTCCTGGGTGCCGAAGCTCTCCTCGAACCGGGCCTGCACGTCCTGCCACAGCGGGAGCGCCGCCTTCAGACGGGACAGGCCCTCCGGGGTGATCGTCACGATCCGCGCCCGGCGGTCGGCGGCGGACGGTTCGACGGTCACCAGGCCCTCCCGGGCCAGCGGCTTGAGGTTCGAGGCCATCGTGGTGCGGTCCATGGCGATCGTCTCGGCAAGACCGGTGATCGTCATCTCCCCGTGGGCGCTGAGCTGCTGCAGGATGCTGAACTGCGTCCCCCGCAGGCCGGCCGGGGCCAGGGCCTTGTCGTACGTCGCGCCGAGGTACCGGGATGCCTTGCGGAGGGCCATGTTGTTGCACGGGCCGACGGGGCCCGCCGACTCAGGGGCCATGGTCTCCTCCAGTGCTCGCCCGTCCGCAATAGGAGCACATACTCTCATATGCGGAGCACCTCTGTCCACGGGCAGCAGGCAGCGGACCTGAGGTTTCCGCCCGCGGGACCCGCCCCGCCTCACCGGCGGGAGCACGCACTGCCGGTCGGTGAGGACGTCCTCAGCGCCGCCGGCCGGGACGGCGACGGGCACTCATCCGTGGTCCGCAGGGCCGGAGGTCGCGACATGCCGGAGCGCGGCCGTGAGCCGGGTGAGGTCCTGGCCCCGGAAGTGGTCGACGAGGTGCCGCCGCACGCTGGAAAGGTGCACCGGCCACGCCTGCTCCAGGCGGGCGAGGCCGGCGCCGGTCAGCACCGCGTTCCACCCGCGCCCGTCCCGGGCGCACTTGGCGCGCTGGACCCATCCCTGCTTCTCGAGCCGGATGACGACGCGGGTCATGCCGCTGAGGGAGAGATTGCAGGCGGCAGCGAGCTCACTCATCCGCATGAGCTTCTCCGGAGCCTCGGACAGGTGCATGAGAGCCGTGTACTCGGAGAGCGGCAGCCCCGCCTCGCGGACCATGTCGGCGTCGACCGCACGGGGCAGTGCCAGCAGGACCCGGCCCAGCGCACGCACGAACGCCTCCTCGCCCGGGTCGAGGGGCTGCGGGGGCTGCTCGTCGGATGGCATGTCCCCACCCTATATCCTTGACAGGGCAAGGAGCATGTCTCCCCCTTGCGGCGCCACGCACGCGCTCCGCCCCTCGATGGCGGGAACCGGCCGGGGGTCTCCACCCGCGCCGTGGACACGGCCGGCCCCGCACCGGTGCGGATCGGCCGGCCGACGCCGCCGTCCCGCCGGGCTTCACCGACCCCGCGAAGTCCCCCGACGGCGGCCCCTACGGCGCCTCCCGCGCCGACGGCCGGGGCACCGACCCCGCCGACGAGGCCGCCCGCACCGCCCTGCACACATCCAGGCCGCACGCGTCCGGGCCGAGCACGTCCAGGCCGAGCGCGTCGCCAGGACCGCCAGCACGCCCGAGGCGGCCGCCCGGCCTCCCCTGCGCCCCCCAGGGGCCGGCCCGCGCAGCCCGTTCCGCTGCGGTGCAGGACCCCTCGGCGCCGCGTCCGGCCGCACCACCGGCCGGCTCGCGCGCCCCACCGCCCCCGAGCAGCTCCCGCAGGCCCGAACGGAGCCTCCTTGACGAATCAAGGATTCCCGGTATGTACTTCACCAGGCAAGTATCTACTTGACGAGGCAAGCACATGTTCAAGCTGTTCAGGAACCGCGAAGAGGCGACCATGACCAAGATCGGCATCATCATCGGAAGCACCCGCCCGGGGCGGAACGGAGAGGCCGTGGCCCGCTGGGTGCACGAGATCGCCGACCGGCGCACCGACGCCGCGTTCGAACTCGTCGACCTGCTGGACTACAGGCTCCCGCTGCTCGACGAGGCATACCCCCCGTCGATGGGCCAGTACAGCCAGCCGCACACCCGGGCCTGGGCCGAGAAGATCGCGTCCTTCGACGGCTTCGTGATCGTCACCCCGGAGTACAACCACTCCGTTCCCGGCGCGCTCAAGAACGCGATCGACTTCCTCTACGCCGAGTGGGCCAACAAGGCGGTGGGTTTCGTCGGCTACGGCTCGACCGGTGGCAGCCGTGCCGTGGAGCACCTGCGCTTGATCGCCGGTGAACTCCAGATGGCCGACGTGCGCTCCCAGGTCGCGCTCTCCCTCTTCACCGACTTCGAGGACTTCAGCATCTTCAAGCCCGCCGACGCGCAGCGCGGCGCCCTCACCAGCACCCTGGACCAGGTCGTCGCCTGGGCGAACGCCCTCGCCCCCCTGCGTACCGGCTGACACCGCACGAACCGCACGAACCGTGCGGCGGGGCGGTCCCGGGGCACCTCCCCCGGGACCGCCCCGCCGAAGGCGGCCGGCGCCCGGCCCCGGCCCCGGCGCGCGTCATGCGTCCTTCACCCTCCGGTTCTGCGGCGACGGGGTCCGCCGTCCTCCTCCAGCCACTCGGAGTGGTGGCGCACGGCCCACGCGGGGTCGACGCGTCCGGTGCGCATCCCCAGCCTCGCCTCCGGATCCTCGTAGGCCTTCCGCATGTGCCCGATCAGGACGAGGGCGACCGCCCAGGCGAGGCAGTCGTGGACGAAGATCGCGCTGGTCCGGGAGATGAGGGGCAGCAGTCCCGTGAACCACATCAGCAGTCCGGTGAACATCATCACCAGCACGGCGCCGGCGATCCAGCCCGCATAGATCTTCTGCCCGGCGTTGAACTTGCCTGCGGGACGCGCGTCCGGCGTTGCCACACGCCTGCGGGCCGCGCGCAGCCACTGCCTGTCGTAGCCCGCGAAGCGGTTCAGCCGGCGGAGGTCCGCACGGAAGGCGGGTGAGAGCAGGCCGAGGAGGGAGGGGAGCGGCAGAAGCACCCCCGACCACTCGTGGACGGTGGCGACCAGGTGGCGCCGGCCCACAAGCTGGGCGAGCGGCCCGAGGTACAGGCAGGCGGCAGTCAGCAGGCACAGCAGCATCAGCCACCCGGTGGCACGGTGCACCAGCCGCTCGGCACGGCTGAACCGGAGGATCCTGCCGGGCCGCTCAGGCCCCCGCGTCGCCGCGCCTGTCGGCTCCCTCGAGCCAGCCGTCGACGTCATATCCGCGCTCCTCCCAGTATCCGGGGACGACCCTGTCGGTGACCGAGATGCCGGACAGCCACTTGGCCGACTTGTAGAAGTACATCGGGGCCACGTAGAGGCGGACCGGCCCGCCGTGCTCGTGGGTGATCGGCCTGTCCTGCATGTTCAGGGCCACCAGGACGTCGGAGCGGCATGCCTGTTCCATCGTGAGGCTCTCGGTGTAGGCACCGTCGAAGCAGGTGAAGCGGACCGCCCTGCCCTCCGGCCGCACTCCGGCGGCGTCGAGGAGGTGCGACAGCCTCACCCCTTCGAAGGGCGTGTCCGGCACGCGCCAGCCGTCGGTGCACTGGACGTCGCGGACGACCCGCGTCTGCGGCAGCGCGCGCAGGTCGGCGAGGGTGTAGGCCCTCGGCCGGTCGACCAGGCCGTCGATCCGCAGCTCGTAGTCCGTCGCGTCCTTGCGGGGTACCGAACCGACGATGCTGTAGTACCGAAAACCGCTCGGATTGGGCAGCAGGCCGGTGAGTCCGGTCGAGTCGGCCTGGGACGCGGAGGCCAGGACCTTCTCCCATCCGTGCTGCAGGTAGGGCGCGCCGGCGAGCCCGGCGGCCCCCGCGGCGAGCATGCCCAGCATCGTCCGCCGCGCGACCGGCGCGCCGTCGGGCCTTCCCTTCGGCTGGTCTGCCATGGTCACCACTCCTTCTGGGACGGTGTCGCGCCTGGTGGCGCAGGGGTGTCGATGAGGTCGGGAGCGGGCCGGCGAACTCGCGGACGTGTCCGGGCTCCTGCTCGCAGCGGCGGCGCGGGCGGAGGCGGCCGCCCGGCCGCGCCCGTCCCGTCCGCCCCGTCCGTCCCGCCGCCCCGCCGTTGTCGCCCGGAGGGCGCGGCGGGGCGGCGGTGCGGGCGGTCAGAAGACCTGGGCGAAGCAGCCCACGGCGACGGCGGCGGAGAGCACGGCCAGGGTCAGGGCCATGAGGGGCTTGGGGATCTGCATGGTGTTCCTCCGGGGGTAGGGGGTGCGGCTCACAGGCAGTAGCGGACGAGCCACTCGTCTGCGTTGTAGGTGTCCCTGGCCGGGTCGGGCGGCGCGGCCGCCCGCTCCTCGACCGTGTCCTCGATGCGGATGCGCTCCGGCAGCCTGCCGAAGCGGGCCCGGCGGGCCGCTTCGGCGGGGTCGGGGCTCTTCTGTGCGGATCGCATCGGATGCCTCCTGGGGGCGGTGGGGTGGAGGGTTCGGGCTGCCGACGGGCCGGTCCCGGGGGGCCGGTCCCGGCCGGGAGGGGTCAGCCCAGGTAGAGGTCCTTGTGTGCGGCGACGAACGCCTCGATCCCCTGGGCGGGGACGCCGGTGACGCGCTCGACGTCGTCGGAGGCGCGGTCGTAGCGGTTCTCGCGGTGCAGCCGGGCCATGGTGGCGATGTGCTGCTCGGTGTGCGGCGGGAGGCCGACCGCGGCGAGCACCTCGGTCAGCCACCGGTCCAGCGGCACGTCCGCGGAGGAGACCGGACGGCCCAGGGCCCGTGAGAACTCCTCCGCCATCTCGGCGATGTCGACGGTGCGGGGCCCGGTCAGTTCGTAGACGTGCCCGACGTGCGGGGCCGGGTCGCGGAGCACGGTGGCCACCACCCGGGCGACGTCCTCCACGGCGACCGGCGAGGTGCGCCCGGTGCCGAACGGCAGCGCGATCGTGCCGTTCTCCCGGATCGACCGCGCCGCCAGCGTGGTGAACAGCGGATTGTCCAGGAACGACGTCGGACGGATGTGGACCACCGGCAGGCCCGACCAGTCCAGCACCTGCTCCGCGAGCCAGTGGAGCCGCTGCTGGTGCGACTCCGCGGTGCTGGTGGCGGTCATCTGCGACACGGTCATCTGGGACATGTCCACCAGGCCGTCCAGGCCGGCGTGCCCGCGTGCCACGGTGGCCGTCACGGTGGCCGCCAGCAGGTGGTCCGGGGAGACGGGCATGGCGAAGTACATCCGCCTGACGCCCTCCAGTGCCGCGTCGACGCTCTCGGGCCGGGTCAGGTCGCCGACGGCGACCTCGGCGCCGAGTGCCCGCAGTGCGGTCGCGCGGTCGTCGTCGCGGCGGACCATCACGCGCACCGGCACGTCCTGCGCCCGCAGTCGCTCGAGGACCGTGCGGCCCACGCCGCCGGCGTTGGCGATGAGGACGAGGTTGTCTGCAGTCATCGGCCGGTCTCCTTCCGGGTGGCTGGGTGACCGAGTGGGGGCGGGGCCGCACGTACGTGTGCGGCGGGGGTTTCGAGGGGTTTCGAGGGGTGCGGGGGGCGGCTCGACGAGCCCGGGCGCCGGGCGCCTGCCGTCCTCCGGACCTTGCGGCGGCGGAGGACGCCGGGGCCGGGTGCACGGGTCAGGCGGCGGCCGGGGTGCGCCGCCGCTTCGGGCGGGAGCGCAGCACGAGCAGGATCGCCGCGACGGCCCCCCATACGGCCAGTGTGACCACGGGGCCTGCCGCGTGCGCGCCGTTGAAGTAGCTCAGGTCCGTGATGGCGCGGACGGCGGCGCCGGGCGGGAGGACCGCGGAGACGGTCCGGGCCGCGGCGGGCAGCAGGTCGGCGCCGATGGTGGCGCCGCTGGTGGCGTTGCCGACGGTGAGGAGGACGAGGGTGGCGACCGGTATCCCGAGCGGGCCGAGGTAGGTCCCGAGGAGCTTGGTGGCGAAGGCGGCCGCGGCCGCCAGGAGGGTGAGGGTGAGGATCAGCGGGACCACCGGGGCGGGCACCGCCTTCAGGACGGGGCCCGCGATGACCGCCGCCACGGCGCCGATGGCCACGGAGGTGCCGGCCAGGAGCCGGAACCGGTGGCGCAGGTGCAGGAGGTTGGCCAGGCCCAGGGCGTTGGAGCCCAGGACGAAACCGGCCAGTGTCACGCCGAAGGCCATGTAGAAGCCGGCCAGTCCCCGCGCGTCGTAGCGGGCGAGGGGGACGACGTCCTCGGTGGTGACCTCCCTGCCCGCCCCGTGGGCGTAGGCCCCGACGAGGGTCTTGACCGCCGTGGTGGTGGACGCGCCGACCGCGCCCGCGGTCTCCAGGTGCAGCCCGCCCCGGCCGTCGGTGCTGAGCGCGGCCGCGACGTCGTGGTGCTCGAGGGCGCTGCGGGCCGCTTCGGCGTCGGCGGCCGGGTGGACGGAGACGGCTCCGCCGAGGGCCTGGCGGATCTCGCCCGGCAGGTCCGGTCCGGCGACGGCGAGGGGGATTTGGTGGGGCCGGGGGTCGCGCTGCAGGCCGACGTAGCAGCTGATGAAGGCCGCCACGACGACCAGGGCGATCAGCGCCGGCTGGAGCCAGGCCCTCACCGGCGGCCGGACGGCGCCTCCGGCGGGCTCGGACTGCCGGGGCGCCGTGAGGGGCGCCTGCTCCCGCTGGGGGGCGGTTCCGACGGGGGTTTCCATGACGGGGACTTCCTGACGGGCTGGGGGTGGGGCTCGGGGGCCGGTCGGGGACGGCCGTGCCACCGCTTCAATTAGGAGCATATGCTCCCAATCCCGTGATGGCAAGGGCGCGGGGTCCCCGGTCCTCCGGGCGGGCCCGCCGCACCCAGGAGCACACGCTCCCGCCCCGGGCGCGCAGGGGCCGGAGGCGCCGGTGCCCCCGGGCCGACGGGTCCCCCTGCCCGCACGGCGGACCGGCCCCGCGCGAGGCACCCGGCAGCCCGGCGCGACGTACGGCGAGCCGGCGGGCCGGCCGACGGGCGCCCCGGAGGCGCGTGCGCGCGATGCCGGGGCCTGCGCCCCCGACCGGTGGTCGGGACGCAGGCCCCGGACGGTGCGCTGGAAGCCCGTACGGCGGGCCTTCGGCACCGCCTTCGGTCCGGCGGCCGCCCCCACGTCGGCCGCCGACGGCCCCGGCCACCCGGGCCGCACCGCCGGGCGCAGCCCGGCGCCGGGGCCGGGCGGTCAGTACCGGGCGCCGACGGGGGCGGGGATGGCGTCGAGCTCGACGAGGTCGGCCTCGGACAGCCGGACGTCCGCACCTCCCGCGTTGTCGGCGAGGTACTTCGGGGTCTTCGTGCCGGGGATGGGCACGACGTGCTCGCCCTGGGCGACGAGCCAGGCCAGGGCGACCTGCGCCGGAGTGGCGCCGATGCGGTCGGCGACCGCGCGGACCTTGACCGCGATGTCCAGGTTGGCCCGGAGGTTCTCCTGCTGGAAGCGGGGCAGACGCCGCCGCTGGTCGTTCTGCGGCAGTTCGTCGAAGGAGCCGAAGCGGCCGAGGAGGAAGCCGCGGCCGAGCGGCGAGTACGGCAGCAGGCCGATGCCGTGCTCCTTGCAGTAGGGCAGGACCTCGGCCTGGACGTCACGGGTCCACAGGGAGAACTCGGACTGCACGGTGTGGACGGGGTGGACGGCCTGGGCGCGCCTGATCTGCTCCACGCTCACCTCGGACAGGCCGACGAAGCGGGCCTTGCCGGCGGTGACGGCCTCGGCCAGGGCGCCCCAGGTCTCCTCGAGGGGGACCTCCGGGTCGACGCGGTGGAGCTGGTAGAGGTCGATGTGGTCGGTGCCCAGACGCCGCAGGCTCGCGTCGACGGCGGCACGGACGTGCTCGGGCCGGCCGTTGGGCCTGACCAGCGGGGCACCGCCGGGGCCGCCGGTGGGGTCGATGCACTCCATGCCGGCCTTGGTGGCGATCACCGCGCGGTCGCGTCGGCCGGCCAGGGCCCGGCCGACGAGCTCCTCGTTCGTGAAGGGGCCGTAGACGTCGGCGGTGTCGATCAGGGTCATGCCCAGGTCGAGGGCCTGGTGGATGACGGAGACGGAGGTGGCTTCGTCACGCGGGGTGGTCATGTCGTAGGCGAAGCTCATCCCCATGGCGCCCAGGCCGATGACGCCGACCTGCGGTCCGTGGGTGCCCAGGGTGGTGGTGCGCATGCTGTGTTCTGCCTTCGTGCCGGAACGGGGGGCTGCCGGATCGCAGCCCGCGGACGGAAGCCGCTGGTTCGACGGTCTCCACCGCGGCCCGTCGACTCTCACGCTCCGGGGCGTCCCGTGGCAGGTCGGGGTGTACAGGGGCGCCGCGTTCCGGGGAGTGACACGGCCCCCCACGGCCGGCCGGCCGCGGTCGTCGCGCTGGCATACTGCCTGCATGAGCGCTGACCAGCGCAGCAGCGACCTGGCAGGGTTCCTGCGCGCCCGCCGCACCCAGGTCACCCCGGAGCAGGTGGGCCTCCCCGCGGGATCGGGACTCCACCGCACGCCCGGACTGTGCCGCGAGGAGCTGGCCACCCTCGCCGGGGTCAGCATCGACTACTACACCCGCCTGGAACGCGGCAGGGAGACGCGGCCCAGCCCCGGCGTCGTCGACTCCCTCGCCCGCGCGCTGCTCCTGGACGAGGAGGAGCACGAGCATCTGCGCCGGCTGGCCGCGCGGGCCGCCCGCACCGCCCCGGAGCCGCCTGCCGCACCCAGCCGCACGGTGCGGCCCGGCATCAGGATCCTCCTGGAGAACCTGAGGCCCGGCCCCGCCTACGTCCTCAGCCGCACGCTGGACGTGCTCGCCGCCAATCCCGGCGGGCTGCACCTGTACGCCGGCATCGAGGGCTGGCCGGCCAGACAGCGCAACCTGGCCCGCTACTACTTCCTGCACCCGGGCGCCCGCGACCTGTTCCCCGAGTGGGAGACGCACGTCCGGGGCTGTGTCGCGCGCCTGAGGGCCCTGGCCGGCACCGATCCGGACGCCCCCGACCTCGCCCGGCTCGTCGGCGAACTTCTGCTGAAGAGCCCGGAGTTCGCCCGCCTGTGGGAGCGCTACGACGTCCGCGGGCACCGTCCCGGCACCAAGCGCTTCCGCCACCCCCGGGTCGGGGACCTCACCCTCGGCTACCAGTCCATGCAGCTCGAGGGCACCCCCGGACAGCGTCTCGTCGCCTACTACACCGACGCCGGGGGCCCCGACCACGACGCCATGGTCCTGCTCGACAGGCAGGGCCTCGACGCGGACGCGTTCGACGTCCCCGCCGGGCCGGCAGGAGGCCGGGCCCTTCCGGCTCCCGGTCCCGGGCACGGGGCCGGGGCCCGGCAGGCGGGCGGGCTCGGGCACCGGCCCGGGCTTCCGACGGACAGGTGAAGTCGATCCCCCTTCCGCGTACCGCCCTCCGCGTACCGCCCTCCGCGCACCGCTCGGATCGCCGGGGGCCGGCACCGGGCAGGGGGGCCACCCGCGCGGAGGGGGACTCCGGGGGGCGGCAGGACCGGCGGCCGGGGAGGCCGCGGCCCGGGTGACGTGCTCCGGCTCTGTGCAGGCGGCGCCGGCGGGGCGACCGTCCCGGGAGGGGCGCACCGGCCCGGGAGGGGCGGGCCCTGGTCCCCCGGGGAGATCCCGGCCTCCCCCGGGTGGGCGCGTCCGCGCCGCGCCCCTGACTCGGCACCACGCTCCTCGACGGCGGGCCCGAGCCGCTCCGTGCCGCCCTCGGAGCGCCGGCCGACGGTCCCCGCGGGCGCGGGCACGAGACCGTCCACGACCCCCACCTGCGGTGGGAGCCCCTCCCTCCCGGATGGGAGGAAGCACGTCGTGGCAAGGCCCCCGTGAGCGGCGCAGGGTGAGGTCACCGGCACGGTGCCGCCCGCCTCCCCGGGGCCGCGGAGCACGGCGGCCGCGAGCGTACGGGGCACGGCGGCCGCGCCGGTGCTCCCGGGAAGGAGATCCCTGATGGCTTCACCGCTCACCGACCTCGGGGTGGGGACGCCGGTTCTGGCGGCACCGATGGCGGGCGGTCCGACCACGCCCGGACTGGTCGTCGCGGCGGCCGGCGCGGCGGCCTCGGGTTCCTCGCCGGCGGGTACAGGACGGCGGAGGTCCTGGGCGAGCAGATCGCCTGCGTCCGCTCGGCGGGCGCCGGCTTCGGGGTGAACCTGTTCGTGCCGAACCGCGTGCCGGTGGATCCCGGCGCCTTCCGTGCCTTCGCCCGCGCGATCGCGCCGGAGTTCCGGGCCTACGGCCTCGACACCGCGGAAACCCGGGTCGTGGAGGACGACGACCACTGGGCGGACAAGCTCGATCTTCTGCTCTCCTCCCCCGTGCCCGCCGTCGGCTTCACCTTCGGCCTCCCCCGGCCGTCCGTCGTCGCGGCGTTCCGGAGGGCCGGAACCCTCGTGGTCCAGACGGTCACCTCGGCGGCGGAGGCACGCGCCGCCGCGGAGGCGGGCGTCGACGTCCTGGCCGTGCAGGCCTCGGCCGCGGGCGGCCACTCGGGTACGTGGACCCCGCGGCGCACGCCGCCCGCCGTCCCCCTGCCCGACCTGCTGAGGGCGGTCCGGCAGGAGGTGTCCCTGCCCCTGGTCGCCGCAGGCGGCATCGCCACACCGGACGCCGTGACCGGGGCGCTGGCGGCCGGGGCGGGCGCCGTCATGGTGGGCACCGTCCTGCTGCGCGCCGACGAAGCCGGGACGTCGGCTCCGTACCGGGCCGCGCTCGCCGACCCGCGGCGCCGCCGGACCGTGGTGACGCGGGCGTTCACCGGCCGCCCGGCGCGGGCGCTGCGCAACGGCTTCACCGACCGGTACAGCGCCCTGGCCCCGGACGGCTACCCCGCCCTGCACCACCTGACGCGCCCGGTGCGCGGCGCCGCCGCAGCGGCCGGCGATCCCGGGCGGATCAACCTGTGGGCGGGGACGGGCCACCGCCACGCGACGGCGGAGCCCGCCGCGCGGATCCTCCACCGGCTGGCCTCCCGGGTGTGAGCGGCCCCGGCCGCCGCACTCCCCCCGGAGGCCTGAGTGCCCCTCAGGAGCAGGTCGGGCCTGCCGGCGCGCGTAGCATGACCACCGTGGAACTGCGCCAGCTGCGGTACTTCCTCGCGGTCGCCGAGGAGCTGAACTTCGGCCGCGCCGCCGGGCGGCTCCTGATCGCCGGGCCGTCCCTGTCCCAGCAGATCAAGGCGCTGGAACGCGACCTCGGGGTGCGCCTGTTCGACCGCGACCGCCGCTCGGTCACCCTCACCCCGGCCGGAGCCGCGCTCCTCCCCCACGCCCGCGCCCTTCTGGACGGCGCCGACGAACTCCGCCGCCTCGCGGCGAGGATCGCCGGCTCCGAGCCGGTCCGGCTCGGCCATGTGAGCTGGCTGCCCGCGGACCTCACCGCGCGGACCTCGGCCGTGGCGCGGGTGGACGTCGACGCCTGGGTCGCGCCCTCGCACACCCAGGCCGCCCGGGTCGCCGACGGCAGCCTCGACCTCGCGGTGTGCTGGGTCCGCCGGGAGGACCTGGACGCGCGGGGGCTCGACTCCCGGCTCATCGGCGCCGACCGCCTGTACGCGGTCTCGGCCGGCCCCGGCACGGCCGAGGTCCGTGCCCGGGACGTCGTCGTGCTGCTGGACGACGACGCCACCGCCTGGCCGTCCTGGAACGCCTACGCCGGGCAGCTGGCCCGCGACACCTGCGCCCGCACGGTGCGGATCTCCGACGGCGGCATCACCGGGCCCGCGTTCTTCGACCACGTGCGCCAGTCGCGCCGGCCGGTCCTCAACTCGCCGAAGGCCCAGACGGCCCCGCTGCCGCCCGATCTGGTCGCGCGTCCCGTGGTGGATCCGAAGGTGTACTGGACCTGGTCCCTGGTGTGGCGGCGCGGTGAGACACGGGCCGCCGTCCTGAACACCGTCGACGCCCTGACGGACGGCCTCGGCGACCTCGGCGTGCACGCCCCTGACGCGTGGCTTCCCGACGGCGATCCGCACCGGCGGTAGGGGTCCGCCCGGCCGCCCCGGAGCCGCGGCCCGCTGCTCGATGCCTGCGTCCTGCGTCCTGCGTCCTGCGTCCTGGCCGGTACCGCCGGGGACCCGGGGCGGACCGGCGGGCAGCGGCTCCGTCGGCGCCGTCACCGGCACGCCCTCTCCGGCGCACGAGCCCCGGCGCCGGTGGGAGGCGGAGCCTTCCGGCTGGGAGGAATCAGGTCGTGGAGCCGGCCCGGGCGACGGGGGCAGTCCGGGCCCACGGGACGCGGGCAGCGCCCCGCCTCCGGGGCTCCGGGGGGCGGCCCGCAGCCGGCCGCCGTGCGGCCGCGACCCGCCGAACGCACCCCGGACCCGTTCGGGCCGCCCGGTGACCGGCGGCCGACGGCAGGACAGGAGAGGACGACAGCGCACATGAGGACCTTCCGTGGGATCGCCCACATCGCCGTCGTGGTTCGCGACATGGCCGCCAGCACCGACTGGTACCGGCGCGTACTCGGATTCGAGCCCGTCGGCGGGGCCACGCCCGGACCGGTCGGCGCGGGGCATCCCCGGCAGATCATGCGTCACGCCGACAGCGGGCTCGTCCTGGCCGTCCACGAGCCCCTGCGGCGCAGCGGCGACATGTTCGACGCCTCCCGCACCGGGCTCGACCACTTCTCGCTCGCCGTGTCCGACCGGGACGCCCTGGAGGGCTGGGCCCGGCACCTGGACGGTCTCGGTGTGCCCCGTTCGCCCGTGCGGGACGCGGGCTACGCGGAATTCCTCTCCGTGGCCGATCCGGACGGCATCGCCTGGGAGCTGTGGGCCGTCAAGCCGGGGGACTGAGCAGGCGCCACGGATCCGCCCGTGCTCAGGTGAGGAGCTCGAGAAGCCGGTCTGCCAGCACACCTGCCGAACGGGGGTTCTGGCCGGTGACGAGGTTGCGGTCCTCCACCATGTACGGCTCCCACATCGGCCCCCGGCTGAAGTCGATGCCGACCTTCTCCTTCAGCTCGGTCTCCAGCAGCCACGGCGCCCTGGAGGCCAGCCCGACGGCCTCTTCCTCCTCATCGGTGAAACACGTGACCCTGTACCCCTTGAACGGCGACTCGCCGTGGATCCTGGTGGCCAGGATCGCGGCGGGGGCGTGGCACACGATCGCCAGCGGCCTGCCCGAGGCGAGCTGCGCCGTCAGCAGCCGTCCGGCGTCCGCGTCGAACGCCAGGTCCGACATCGGGCCGTGGCCGCCGGGCAGGTACACCGCGTCGTAGTCCTCGAGGCGGATGTCCGACAGCTTCAGGGGCCGCCGCATGGTCTCCGCGGAACGGATGACGGCCTCCAGTTCCAGGGCCCCCTCCTCGCCGCCGGCCATCGACGGGCGCAGGCTCATCATGTCGACGTTCGGTGTCACACCGCCGGGTGTCCCCACCACGACCTCGTGACCGGCCTCCGTGACCTTCCTGTACGGCACAGCGAATTCCTCGGCCCAGTACCCGGTCGCGTACCTGGTGCCGTCCTTGAGTACCCAGTAGGTCGCCCCGCTGACGATGAAGAGCACCTTCGCCACCGCGCTCCGCCTCCTCGCCCCCGTTCGAATCTTTGAGCGATCGACCGTCCCAGCCTAGCCGCGATTCCCCGTGACGGCCCGGCGGGACGTCACGGCCCGCCCCTGACGCCGGCCGTCGTCAGCGGACGTGCGCGCGTCGCGCCGGGCGCGTCCGCAGCGACGGACAGCGCCGGCGGCCGGGGCGGACGGACCCGGGGAAGGGATGCGGCACGGTCGGCAGCGCCGCACGGCGGTCGTGCGCGCCGGACGGCCGGACGGCCGGTGCGCGTGACGCCGACCGCGACGTGCAGGGATGGCGCGGGGCCGGACGGCGGAAGAATAATTGCTTGTCGCCCGAACACGGCACGCACGGAAAGCCCCCCTCTCCCGACACCCACCTCTCCGCGCAGGAGGGAGTCGTCTCGTGACCAGCACCGGACCCGTGACAGACCGGCATCACAGCGGTGGCCCTGTGATCAGCGGTGCGGATCTCGCGGGGGTGCTCCACAGCGCCGTCCGGGAGGCCATGCACCGGCTGAGGGCCGTCACGGCGGCGGTCTACCTGCTCGACGAGCGCCACGGCGAACTCCGGCTGGCCATGGCCAGCGGAAGTCCGCCGTCGCTGTTCACCTTCGCCGGACGCATGGGGCTGGACGCGCCCCGCGCCACGGCACGCGCCGTCGCGTCGGGCACCACGGCCGTCCTCGTCGACCCGGACCCCGCCGACCCGGCCCAGGAGCACGTCCGGCCCTACCCGTACACGGCGCTGTCGGCGCCGGTGACCACCGGGAACCGGCGGTTCGGCGCCCTGACCGTGCTGCGCGTGGAGGACCGCGGCTCCTTCTCGGCCGCGGAGCGGGACGGACTCGGGGAGGTCGGCGACGAGCTGGCCCGGGTGCTCGCCGGGCTCGTCGAGGACGGCGTCACGGTGGCGGCGGGCCCGATGCCGATGCTGATACCTCCGGAAGCCGATCTCGACACGAGCGTGTACACGCCCGGCTGGGGGGTCCCGGGCGTGCCGGGCTCCGCGGGGACGAGCATGATGTACCCCCTGCGGCGCCTGGCCGACCTGCTCAACCGGGCGAAGGCCATGGAGGACGTCGTCGCGGCGGGGCGGTACTGCGTCATGGCCCCGCTGCGCGCCCGGGCCCTGGTTCTCGCCTCCGCGACCGAGGGCCGCCTGTGGGTGCTGGGCCACTGCGGGGCCTCCTCGGACATCGTCCGCGGCCTCCACGGCGTCCGGATGAGCGACCGCACACCGGCGACCGAGGCGTTCCGGGGGCGCCCTCTGTTCGTGCCTTGGGACCCCTCACCGCTCGACGACGGCCGCTCCGGCGGGCAGCCGCACACCGAGGTGTACCTCCCGCTGACGGGCGACGGACAGCTGATCGAGCTGCCCGCCGTCGGCCGGCAGCACGTCGTCGGCGTCTGCTGCCTGGCCTTCGACGGCCCTCGCGACTTCCCGCCCGAGGAGAGGGTCCTGCTCGGCATGATGGCGGGGCTGCTGGGGGCAGCGGTGGACCGCGTCGAGCTGGGCGCGCGGCAGCGTGCCGCCGCCGAGTACCTCCAGAGGAGCCTGCTGCCGCCCGCGCTCCCCGACCTGCCGCGCCTGGCCACCACGGCCCGCTACCGGCCGGCCACGGTCACCTCCGGGGTCGGGGGCGACTGGTACGACGTGATCAGGCTGGCGGACGACCACGCGGTGCTGGTCGTCGGTGACGTCGAAGGCCACTCCATGGAGAGCGCAGCCGTGATGGGGCAGGTCCGCACGGCGACGGCTTCCTACGCCACCGAGGGGCACCGTCCCGCCGCGGTGATCGAGCGGACCGGCAGGCTCCTCGCGAGGCTGCGCACGGATCTGACGGTGACCTGCTGCGTCGTCTCGCTGGACACCGTGGACGGCACTGCGGAGGTCGCCCTGGCCGGCCACCCTCCGCCCCTGGTGCGCGGGCCCGACGGGAGGGTCGGCGTCCTGGACGCCCCGGCCAACCTTCCCCTGGGCGTGTGCCCGGCGGACGTCTACCGGGGACGTGAGCACCTCCTGGAGCCCGGTGCCCTCCTGATGCTGTACACCAACGGCCTCGCCGACGGGGACACGGCCGACGCCGACGCCTGCGGCCGGGCACTGCTCGGCCCGGGGAACCAGGGACGCGCCCCCGACCTCGAGCGGCTGGCGGACCAGGTCGTCTCGGAGGTCTCCGCCCCGTGGCAGCGGGACGACGCCGTCCTGCTCCTGGCCCTGTACGAAGGGGCGGGGGACAAGGACGAGCCCCGGGCGGGAAGCCTGCACCTCTGTCGCCACGACCTGCGCGGGGTCAGGACGGCACGCACCTTCGTGCACGACCGCCTGAGCTCATGGGGGCTGGAGGACATGTCGGACGCGCTGGAGCTGGTCGTCTCGGAGACCGTGACCAATGCGCTCGTCCACGCCGGCAGCGACGTGGACGTGCGCCTCCGGGCGTTCGCGGACCACATCCGGCTCGAGGTGCGCGACTCGGACACCAACCCGCCGGTTCCCTCACCCCTGTCACTGGCGGAGGAGGAGAACGCGGAGGCGGAGCACGGCCGTGGCCTGCTCATCGTCGAGGCTCTGGCCGGGATGTGGAACAGCTCCCCCAACGGCCTGGGCAAGACGGTGTCGCTGACCGTGCCCATCACCCAGGCCTGACCCGGGCGGGAGGGCGCACCGGACAGCACGTACGCCCCCCGCCTGCCGGTGCCGCCATCGCCGCGGTCGGCGGCGGCACCGGACAGCCACCGGAGGGGCCGGAGGGGCCGGCATGGCGGCATGGCGGCATGGCGGCACCGGAAGGACGGATGGGGCGCGGGAGAGGTGGCCCGTCCCGGGCCGGGGCCGCCCGACGGCTTCTCCCGGCGAGGTGTCGGCGTGGGACGCCCGCAGCGCTCGTGGCCGGCACGGCGCGGTGCCCCGCCCCTCCCCCGGGTGCACACAGGGCGGGACACCGGGGGGACCACAGGTCACTCGGCCGCCCGGGCCTCGCCGGTGCCCAGCGGGCCGGGACGGTGTCCGGGGACGGGTTCCCGGTGCGTCCCCCGGTGCCCCGGGACGGGCAGGTGGTGGGGGAACCCGATGCGGAGGACGAAGGCGGCGAGGGCTGCGGCCAGGACGACGGCGGCGGCCAGGACGAGGGCCTGGTGGTAGCCGTGGTGCAGCAGGGGGGCGACGACCAGGGGGCCCAGGATCTGGCCGACCGAGTATCCGGCGGTCAGGAGCGCCACGGCGCGGGGGAACCGCAGGTGCGCGCCCGTTCCGAGGGCCAGCGTGCTGACGCCGATGAAGGTGGCGCCGAAGAGGGCCGCGGAGATCAGTGCGGCGGCGACCCCGCCGACCAGCGCGGGCAGGGCGATGCCCACGGCCTGCACGGCCAGCGCGGCCAGCAGCAGGTCCGGACGGGACCAGCGGCGCCCCAGCGCCGCCCAGAGCGCGGAGGAGGGGACGGCCGCCAGGCCCACCAGCACCCACGCGCCGCTGCCGATCCAGCCGGGTGAGGTCTGTTCGATGGCCGCGACCAGGAAGGTGCCGACGACGATGTAGCCGACGCCCTCCAGCGTGTAGGAGGCGAACAGGGCGCCGAACCAGCGGCGGGTGCGCGGAGCGGCCGCCTGCTGCTGCGCCTCGGGCGCGGACGCGGCCGGCTGTGCGGCCGGCTCGGGCCGCAGACCCCAGGCGGCGGCGGTGAGCGCGACGCCCAGGCCCGCGGAGGCCCACCAGGCCGTCTCCCAGTCACCGGCCGTCCGCAGGACCAGGACGAGCACGCCCGACAGGGCGATGCCGGCACCGACACCGCCGAACGCCCAGCCGGGCAGGTGGGCCGGGTGGTCGCGCAGGTGGCTGAGCAGCGAACTGACGGCGATCACGAAGATCAGCGCGCTGAACACTCCCGCGCCCAGCCGCAGGAGCACCCACACGGCGGTGGCGTGCGTCAGGGGCATCGCCGCGAGAGAGGCGACGAGCGCCAGCATGGAGCCGCGCAGCACGGCCGTGGACCGCACCAGGGCCGGGAGCAGCGTCCCGGCCAGGGCCCCGACCAGGTACCCCGCGTAGTTGGCGGTCGCCAGGTTCGCCCCCGCCCCTGCCGACAGGCCGGCCTGGGCGTGCATCAGCGGCAGGATCGGGGTGTAGACGAAGCGGCCCACGCCCATGCCGGCCGCCAGCGCGGAGGCCGCCTGGGCGACGTGGACCCACGGCGAGCGCGGCAGCCCGCCCGCGGCGTGCGGGTGGGCCTGCGACGGTGGTGCGGTCATGCGATCTTCCTCAGCGGTGCTCGGGACGTCGGTGACGGGGCAGGGGGTGCGGCCGGCGGCCCGGCGCGGCCCCGGGGCGTCGCGGGGGCCGTCCGGTGCGGCAGGGCCGCGGGGCGGCGCGGTGCGCCTGCAGCGGTGGGCACGGCGGCCCGGTACCGGGGGGCCGCGCCCCCGTCGGCGGTCCCGGGGACGGCGGTCCCGGGGACGGCGGTGCGCCTGATCACCATGTCCACAGCGTGCGCCCGCGCCCCCGGGGCTTTCCACGACCGGCTTTCTTGCTGCTGGGAGGCTCGGCCTCCTACCGGGCAGGGTCGCCGGGGGACGAACGGGGGCCCGCCCCCTGTACGGTATAGTCGATCGGTCGTATACTGCAGGCATGGGCCGGACAAGTGACGCGAAGGAAAAGATCCTCACCGCTGCGCACGCACTGATCGAGCAGCGCGGCTACTCGGGCCTGGGCGTGGCCGAGATCTGCAAGGCGGCGGGCGTGCCGAAGGGCAGCTTCTACTACTTCTTCGAGTCGAAGGAAGCCCTCGCCCTCGCGGTGATCGAGGAGCACTGGGCCGCGGAGCAGCGCGAGTGGAGCGGCATCCTGGGCGGCGACGCCGAGCCGCTCGAGCGACTGCGACAGCTGTTCGAGGCCACGCAGGCCAGTCAGCAGGCCGGCCAGGAGAGCTGCGGGGTGATCTCGGGCTGCCTGTTCGGCAATCTCTCCCTGGAGATGAGCAACCAGACCGAGGCCGTGCGCGAACGGCTCCAGAAGATCTTCGAAGCGCAGGCGGAGATGGTCGGCGGGGTCATCGCCGAGGCCAAGGCGCGCGGCGAGGCGACCGTGGCGGACACGCACGCAGCCGCCCAGTCGGTCGTCGCCCAGCTCGAGGGCCAGGTGCTGTTCGCCAAGCTCTACAACAGCACCTCACCGCTCGGCAGCCTGTGGGACAACTGCCTGGCCCTGCTGGGCGCGCGGATGCCGGCCCAGGTCTGAGGCCAGCCGCCGATGCGGCCCGCCGCCGTCCGGGCGCGCCGCCCCGCGGGCCGGGACGGCCGCCACGCGGGCGGGGCGGCGCCGCAGGCACGCCCGCGCGGGGGCGGCGACCCCGGCGACGCGCTCCACGGCCGGACCGGTGGCGCGTCGCGCGTGCCCCGAGGGTCCGCGCGGCCGCCCTACCGGCTCGACCGCACCGGGGACGCCGCCCGCGCTTCGGTCCGCTTGCGCGCACGGTAGGCGGCCGCCTTGATCCTGTTGCCGCACGGGTCCATGGCGCACCACTCCCGGCGGCCCCCGTGCGACCGGTCGAGATAGACCTGCGTGCACTCGTCCCTGCTGCACTCCTTCAGCAGCGCCGCGTCCGGCCCGCCGAGCAGCTGCACGGCCTGCCGGGCGATCGACGACAACGCCTGCTGCGGCGTCGCCTCGGTCCGGCGGCGCCCCCGCCGGGCGAGCTGCGGAACCGCGGACGGCGTCCGCGCCGTGTCGTTGACCAGCGCCAGGGCGTCGGCGTCGTAGTCGTCACCCGCCAGCGTGGCCGCGACGAGCAGGTAGACCGCCTCACGAAGAGCAGTCGCCTGCTCCAGGTCGGACGGTCCGCACGGCGTGTCCCCGTCGACGAGGCCCGACTCACGGAACCAGGCCTCGAGGCTCTCCGGGGAGACGAGCATCTCGGTGGGCACCGTGTTGCGCCGCGCGCGCAGGGTGCCCAGGAAGTCCAGCACCGGGGCACCGCACTTGAAGGAGTGCATCATGTCACCATTTTGGCAGGTGACGAACAACGCGGCAATCGGCGTCACAGCCGTCCGGGCCCCACCGAGCGCGGAGCGCCGAACGCGCCGAGGCGGCCGCGTCCTCGCGCAGGTTGACCGGCCGGGGCCGCGGGTGCGGGGGGCCGCCAGGTCCCGCTACCAGGTCTGCTCGGCGGCGCGCACGAGGATTTCGTTGACGGCGACCCGGCGGTCCCGGGTCACGATGTAGGAGACGGCGTCGGCGACGTCCTCGGGCCTCAGCAGTTCCACGTTCCCGATCTGCCGCTCGACGGCCTGGCGCACGCCGTCGCGCAGGTGCGTGCTCAGCTCGGTGTCCACGGTGCCGGGCTCGACCACGCTCACCCGCACGCGCCGGTGGCCGACCTCCTGCCGCAGCGCCTCGGTGAAGCCGTTGACGCCGAACTTCGTCAGGTTGTAGACGGCTGTGCCGGGACGGGCGACCCGGCCCCCGGTGGAGCTGATGTTGACCAGGTCCGCCACGCCCCGCGGCGAGTCCTGCGCGGCGCGCAGGAGGTGCGGCAGTGCGGCATGGGTGACGTGCAGCAGGCCCCGGACGTTGACCTCGAGCATCCGGTCCCACTCCTCCAGCGGTGAGTCCACGGCCTGTCCGACCCCCATGACGCCGGCGTTGTTGACGACGGTGTCCAGGCGGCCGAACTCGGCCGCCACGCTCTCCACCGCGGCCGCGGCCTGCTGCCGGTCGGTGATGTCGGCCGCCACCACGAAGGCCGTCCCGCCGTCGGCCCGGACCCGGTCCGCGAGCGCTTCCAGCCGCCCGTGCCGCCGGCCGAGAACGGCGACGACGGCGCCCTCGGCGGCGAGGCTGCGCGCGGTCGCCTCCCCGATGCCGCTGCTCGCGCCGGTCACGAGCGCCACGGTGTTCTTCAGACGTGCGGTCATGGGTCTTCCTCTCCACGGGGTGGACGCGGCCTCGACGGGCCGCTGGGTGCGGAAGCGGGGGGCGGGGAGCGCGCCGGGGAGCTTGCGTCCAGGGCTTCGGCCAGGGCTTCGGCGCCGCCGGAGGGCCACTGGCGGAAGGGGGGCGCGCAGTCGCACGCGGAGCAGCCGCGGGCGCGACGCGCTTCAAACGGAACCGGTTCCGCTTCCGGTGGGACGTTAACCGGAACCGGTTCCGGTTGCAAGTGCGGCGGGAAGGAGACGGGAGCCGGCCGGCAACGGGCGGGAGGGGGCCGGCCGGCGGGACGGTCCGCCGCGCGCCGACGCACGGCGCAACGAGGACCGGCCGCCCGTGGCCGCGGCGGCGGTCGCGCCTTTCAGTGGCCCGCGCTCATGCCCCCGTCGACGTGGAGGATCTCGCCGGTGACGAACGGGGCGTTCTCGAGGTAGATCACCGCGTCCGCGACGTCGCTCGGCTCGCCCAGCCGATCGACCGGGTGCAGGCCGGCGAGGGCCTCGTGGGTGTCCTCCGGGTGCATGGGCGTCTTGATGGTGCCCGGCGAGACGGCGTTGACGCGGATGCCGCGGGTGGCGTACTCGATGGCGAGGGACTTGGTGGCGGACTGCAGGCCGCCCTTGGTCAACGAGGCCATCACGGACGGGACCCGGGCGTCGGCGTTGTCGACGAGGCTGGTGGTGATGTTGACGACGTGCCCGCCACCCTGGGCGAGCATCTGCCCGATGGCCAGCTGGGTGATGCGGAAGAATCCGTTGAGGTTCACGCCGACGACGGCCGCGTAGTCGTCGAGGGTGTACTCGACGAAGGGCTTGGCGACGAAGATCCCGGCGTTGTTGACCAGGGTGTCGACGCGGCCGAACCGCTCCAGGGCGGCGGCGATGACACGCTCGGCGGTGGCGGGGTCGGCGATGTCGCCCTGGACGGTGAGGATGCCGGCGTCGTCGGAGGGGGCGATGCTGCGCGAGGTGGCGACGACCGCGTGGCCGGCCTTGCGGTAGGCGTCGACGATGGCGGCACCCAGGCCCTGCGAGGCGCCGGTGACGACTGCGACCTTCTGAGAGTTCATGGTGATCTCCGTAGCGAGGGGACAGGCTCTGAGAGAAGAAGCTACTAGCCGATCGGCTACTAGTCAACCGGTCTACTACTTCATCCCGCGGCCCGGCCCCCACTCTCCTCCGGGAGCCTGCGCGCCCTCCCCCGGCGGCGGCCCGGGCGGGCACCGGATCACCCCCATGCCGCACCACCGGACCGACGGCAGGCGTGGCGGCACTTCGGGACGGAGCAGCGTCCGCCGCGCCCCCCGCCCCCGACGTGCGCGCGCCAAAGGACTTCCTCGCCCCGCTCCGGGCCGACACCCGCAGGCGCCTTCGGGACGGCCACCGGTCGGGAGGCCCTCGCAGGCCGCGACAGGCGAGGCCCCCGGGCCGGCGGCCGAGACGTCCCACGTCCCACGTCGCCGGCCCGGGGGCCTCGCCTGTCGTCCGCACTGTCGCGCGCGACCTGCCGCACGCACCCGTCGAGCGGGTCACGGTGCCCGCCGCCACCTGCGGGGGCGGCCGGCGCTGCACACTCCCACCCCGCCGGCGGGCGGGCCCTCGCCCGTCCGAGGACCCGGCGCATCCCCCTCAGGCCCCGCCGTGCCCCGCCCCGGGTTCACGGCTTCGGCGGCGGACGCCCCGCGGTCCGTCCGGGGCGCCTCAGAAGCGGTCGACGTCGACGACGGCCTGGGCGAAGGCGGTGGGCGCCTCCTGCGGCAGGTTGTGGCCGATGCCGGACAGCGTCCGGTGCTCGTACCTGCCGGTGAAGCGGTCGCGGTAGGCGGCCCCGTTGCCGGGAGGGGTGAACGGGTCGCGCTCGGCGTCGAGGGTGATGGTGGGCACCTCGATGACGGGGCGGGCGGCGAGGCGGCTCTCGTAGCGGTCGTAGCGGCGCTCGCCGTCGGCGGCGCCGATCCGCCAGCGGTAGTTGTGGATCACGATGGCCGCGTAGTCGGGGTTGTCGAAGGCGGCGGCCGTGCGCTCGAACGTGGCGTCGTCGAAGTGCCACGTCGGCGACACGGTGCTCCAGACGAAGCGGCACAGGTCGTGCCGGTCCTTCCTGTCCTGCATGGCGAGGCGGCCCCGCTCGGTGGCGAAGTACCACTGGTACCACCAGGTGTGCTCCGCCGCGGGAGGCTGCGGCTTCCTCTGCGCCTCGACGTTGGTGATGATGTAACCGCCCACCGACACCAGCGCCTTGACGCGCTCGGGCCACAGGGCCGCGATGATGTCGGCGGTGCGCGAACCCCAGTCGAACCCGGCGAGAAGGGCCTTTTCGATCCTGAGGGCGTCCATCAGGGCGATGATGTCGAGGGCCACCGCCGACTGCTGGGCGTTGCGGAACGTCCGGGGGGAGAGGAAGCGCGTCGTTCCGTGACCGCGCAGGTAGGGAACGATGACGCGGTAGCCCTGGGCGGCGAGGAGGGGGGCGACGTCGACGTAGCTGTGGATGTCGTAGGGCCAGCCGTGCAGGCAGAGGACGACGGGGCCGTGGGCGGGCCCCGCCTCCGCGTACCCGACGTCCAGCAGGCCCGCCTTGACGTGCTTCAGCCTGGCGAAGGACGTGTGCGTGCCGGGGGTCACCGCGGGAACGGTCGGCGCGGGGGTGCGGCCGGCCGGGCGCGGGGCGGCGGAGGCGCCCGGGATCCCCTCGATGCCGGTGAGCGCGAGCGCGGCCGCGCCCAGGCCGGCGGCCTTGTTGAACGTACGCCTGTTGATCATGAGAAACCTCCGTGGTGAAGGCCGGGGTGGATGTCGTAGGAGAGTGCGCCACGGGACTGCTGCGGCCGTCGCGGCGCGGGTGCGGGTGCGGACGACCGCCCCCCTCATGCGTCACCAGTCAAACAGGTGACTATTATCGCCCGCGTTCGGCGGAGCGGCACCTCGGAGCGCGTGTGCGCTCGTCCGCCGCCGACCGGAGCGGATGCCTTCGCCCCACGGAGCCCTTGGAGCGACGGGCGGCGGGTGGGGCCGAAGCGTCCCGCCTCCCGTGCGGACCCCCGCCCGGACCCCGTCGCGCCTCGCGCACGGCCGGGTGGACGGAGGCGGCTTCGGGGGCGGGAGCGGCCTGCGGCACGGCCGCGCGGCCGGGGTCGCGGCTCGCGCCCCACAGGGCGCCGCCGGCGAACCGCTCCCCGGGGGCGGCCCCACCGGGCCCGCGCCCCCTCGGCCGCCCCTTCGGACCGCTCGTCATCAGCGGCCGGGGAGGCGCGTGGTGACCTCCTGGAGGACCCATCCGTTGCCGTCGGGGTCGCCGAAGGCGGCGAAGGAGCCATAGCTGGCGCGCTCGGGATGGGGGCCGCTCACCCGGCCTTCCCGGGTGCCGCGGTGGAAGACGCCGCCGGCGTCGTGGAAGATCTCGCCCACGCCGACGCCTCGGGCGACGAGGTCGGCGCGGGCTGCCTCGATGTCGGGGACGACGAGGTGCAGGCCCTGCACGGAGCCCGGTGCGGCCGTGGTGACCCCGGTGCCGAAGAGGACGGAGCACGAGGATCCGGGGGGCGTCAGGTGCACGACCCGGTAGGTGTCGTCGGCGACGTGGTCCACGTCCAGGCGGAATCCCAGGGCCTCGTAGAAGGCCTTCGCGCGGTCGACGTCGGAGACGGGCAGGACCACGACTTCGAGTTTCAGGTCCATCTGCACTCTCGCTTTCACGGACGGAGGCTCCGCACCATCAAGTATGTCACCTGTTGAAGTGGTGACGAAATGCTGGCAGCCCCATTCGTCACCTGTCAAGGCGGTGATGACACCGGCTCACTGCCGGACGGCTTTGGCAGACGGCTCACTGCCGTACGGCCGCGGGCACGTCGATGCCGCGGACGTCCCCACGAGGCGCGTACGCGGTTCGACGGTCCGCACGCGGCCGCGCCGCGCGCCGGCCACCGCTTCGACGCCGCCGTGAGCACGACTCCGGAGGGCGCGGGGCCGCACCGGGGGAAGCGCCGGTCGACGGCCGCGACCGTCGCGTGCATCGTCGGATCCCGGCGGGGCGCCCGCCGGCCGGCACCCCCGCCGGCGGGCGCGGGCCCGGCCGGCCGGGGCGGGGTGGGGCCGGGCGGGGCAGGGCCGGGCGGGGCAGGGCCGGGCGGGGTGTTGTGGTGGAACTGCGGCGGTCGGGCACACGGAACCCGTCCGCGTCGAGCCGCAGCGACGGCATGCCCGTGCACCGCGCCGCACGGGCATGCCGGCCGGCGGCGTCAGGCCGCCGCCCACTCGCTCCAGGCCTGCTCGAGCGCCCGGGTGAACGTCTCCACCGGCTGGACGCCGCTGACCCCGTAGCGCCGGTTCAGCACGAAGAAGGGGACGCCGCCCGCGCCCAGTTCCGCGGCGCGGCGCTCGTCGGCCCGCACCTGTGCGGCCCAGGCTTCCGGGTCGTCGATCACCTGCCGCGCCTCGTCCGCGTCCAGCCCGGCCTCGACGGCCACGTCCAGCAGGGCCTGCCGGTCGTGGATCGAGCGCTCCTCCGCGAAGTTCGCCCGGAAGGCGAGGTCCAGCAGCCGGTCCTGGACGCCGCGGGTCCCGGCGAAGTGGATCAGGCGGTGGACGTCGAAGGTGTTGCCGAGAACGCGCCCTCCGACGCGGAAGTCCAGCCCCACCGACGCCGCCATGGAGGCGGCCTGCTCCTCCCTGGCGACCTGCTGCTCGCGGGTGCGCCCGTACTGGGCCGCGACCGCGTCGATGATCGGCACATTGCCGTTCTCGGCCTGCGGGTTGAGTTCGTAGGACCGGTGGACCACCTCCACCTGGTCGCGGTGCGCGAAGGCGGCGAGCCCCCGGCCGAAGCGGGCTCTTCCGACGTAGCACCACGGACAGGCGATGTCGGTCCAGATCTCGACCTGCATATCGGTTTCTCCCTGCGTGAGAGCCGTGCGGGGCGAGGCCCGCAGCACGGCGACGGGGCATCCGGCCCGCCATCCGCGCGGACGGACCGGACCGGGTACAGTGAGTCGACCGCTCAATAGACGACCGGTCGACAACATTAGATGCCGAGCGTCCGGGCGTCCACCCGCCAGGTGCCGCACCGCCTGCACCGGCGACGCGCCGGGCCGCGAGGAACGGCCGGCTGCGGGGGATGATCGGTAGAGGACGGCACCGCAGCCCGATTGACGAGGAACTCCATGTCGCAGACCACGGATCCGGCCGCCACCACACCCGTCGACTTCTGGTTCGACCCGGTGTGCCCATGGGCCTGGATGGCATCCCGATGGGTGCTGGAAGTACAGAAAGTGCGGGACATCGAGGTCCGCTGGCACATCATGAGCCTGGCGGTTCTCAACGAGTCACGCCTGGACCAGCTGCCCGAGAGGTACCAGGAGCTCATGGGCAGGGCCTGGGCCCCGGTCCAGGTGGCGACCGCCGCCTGGCAGAAGCACGGCGCCGACGTCCTCGGCGGCCTCTACACCGCACTCGGCACCCGCATCCACAACCGGGACGAGGGCCCGACCCGCGAGGTCATCGCCGCCGCGCTGGAGGAGGCGGGCCTGCCCGCGGAGCTGATCGAGTACGCCGACCAGGAGCAGTTCGAGTTCGAGGCCCAGCTGCGCGCCTCCCACCAGGAGGGCATCGACAAGGTCGGCCAGGACGTCGGCACCCCGGTCATCGCCCTCCCGGGCCCGGACGGCGAGCAGATCGCCTTCTTCGGCCCCGTCGTCACCCCCACGCCCAAGGGCGAGGACGCGGTGCGGCTGTGGGACAGCGTCGTCGCCATCGCCTCGACCCCCGGCTTCTACGAGCTGAAGCGCACCCGCACGGTAGGCCCCGACTTCGGCAACCTGCCGTAGCCGCGCACCGGGCCTGCCGCCGAGGCGCGAGCCCTCGGCGGCAGGCCCGCGCGTGCGGGTCCGCACGGGAGGTGGCGCGCGGATCCCGGACGGTGGTGCGGTGCCTGCGCCCGTGATGCCCGCCCGCCGGGCGGGCGGGCCGCATCAGGCGGGCGGCGCGGCGCCGGCCGCAGGCGGCGCCCCGGCGGGCGGGGGCGGCGTGGACACGGGGGCGCCGCAGGTGCCGCTGGGGCGCGTCCCATCGCCCCCGCGCTCCACCGACGTGGCGTCAACATGTCTCGCCTTCAAGGCGGTTCAGGCGGCGACGAGGTCCATCCGGCGCCCGCCCATGGGCGTGGAGCCCGCTGGACACGGACGGCCCCACGAAAACGTCGGCCGCGGCCCGCCCGCCGGGGGGGGCCGCCGCCGCCGCCCGGGGGGCCCCGGCCCCCCCCCCCCCGCCCGGGCCGGTGGCCCCCGGCCGGGGGCCCGCCGGC
>NZ_JAJLRA010000045.1 GCF_020991365.1 Streptacidiphilus sp. ASG 303 | reverse complement strand
TGCCGGTGATCCCGCCACGGACGACCCCGCCCGTCGGCACCCGGCAGCAGCGGCGCGATCCGCTCCCACGCCGCATCCGTCAACTCACCACGACCCACCACAAGATCAATTATCAGACACGGCCTAGCACCGGCGGGCCGGGCCCCGCCCCGCTGCGCACCTACGGCAACTGGCGCCGCCCCCGCTCGGCGGGCCTGGGCGGCCTGGGCCTGCTCGCGACCGCCGTCCTGTTCGTGCTGCTGGCCGTGTGCGGGGTGCTGCTTCCGCTGGCGCCCCTGGCGGCGGTGACCGTGCTGCTGGCCGGCGCCGTCCTGCTGGGCCCGCTGGCCGTGCGCGACCGGTACGGCCGCCACCTGGGCAGCCACCTGCACGCCCGCGCCGCCTACGGCCTGGGCCGGCTGAAGGGAGAGCACGTGTACCGCAGCGGGATCCTCTCGCGGGTGCCCGGCGGCAGGTGCCTGCTGCCGGGCCTGGCGATGGCCACCGACATGTACGAGGCCCGCGACGGCCTCGGCCGGTCCTTCGGGATGCTGCACTACCGGGAGGCGGACCACTTCGCGGCGGTGCTGCACTGCAACGCGCAGGGCGGCTCGCTGGTCGACCAGGACGACATCGACGCCTGGGTGGCGAACTGGGGCCAGTTCATGCGGCAGATGGGCGCCGAGCCGCACCTGCTGGGCTTCCAGGTCGTGGTGGAGGTCGCCCCCGACAGCGGCGAGCGGCTGCACGGGGAGCTGCAGGCGCAGCGCAGCCCGCACGCCTCGGAGCTGGCACTGCGGGTGATGGCGGCGGTCGACCGCGACTACCCGACGGCCGCGCCGGCGGCGACCGTGCACGTGGCGCTGCTGTGGGACGGCGGGGCGCTGCGCGGGCGGCGGCGGCCGGAGGAGATGGCGGTGCACATCGGGCAGCGGCTGCCGGGGATCACCCAGCAGCTGGCGGCCACCGGGGCGGGCGCCGCGGTGCCGGTCACGGCCATCGGCATCGCCGAGCTGGTGCGCACCGCCTACGAGCCGGCGGTCGCCCCGGTGATCGACCGGGCGCGGGCGGCCCGCAGCGACTCCGGGCTGACCTGGGCGCAGGCCGGTCCGGTGGCGCACGTGGCGGGCGCGCGGAGCTACTGGCACGACGGCAGCCGGTCGGTGACCTGGTTCATGGGCGAGGCGCCGCGCGGCGAGGTGCACTCCGACGTGCTGCACGCGCTGCTGGAGGCCCACCCGGACATCGACCGCAAGCGCGTCGCGCTGGTCTACCGCCCCCACTCCCCCGCGGAGTCTGCGGTGCTGGCCGACCGGGACTACCGGGCCGCCCGGTCGCGGACCATGACCTCGCGCAGCGGGCAGGCGCAGGCCGAGGCGGAGTACGGCGCGGCGGCGCAGTCGCGGCGCGAGGAGGCCCGCGGCGCGGGCCTGACCCTGTTCGGCCTGGTGGTGACCGCGACCGTGGTCACCGGGGAGGACGCCGGGCAGCGGCCGGACGCCGCCGAGGTGGCGGTGGGCAACCTGGCCGCCCCCGCGCGGATCGCGCTGCGCCGCGCCTGGGGCTGCCAGGACGGCGGGTTCCTGGCCGGGCTGCCGATCGGCTGCATCCTGCCGGAGCACCAGGCGTTCAAGCTGCCCCGGGGGCTGTGAGCCCGGTGGGACCGTGGAGGAGGAGCGCCGTGGCGCGCGGGGACAGTCAGGACGGGGCCGGGAGGACCGGATCCGGGAGGGTCGGGGCGCGCGGCATGCGCGGGCGCGGCGGCGGGCGACTGGCGTACCTGGACCGGCCGGCCGAATACCGCGGCACGACCCGGCAGGTGTGCGGGCTGTGGCCGTACGTCACCGGCGCCGGCGCGCCCCTGGTCGGGGTGCCGCTGGGCCGGCACCTGGTGACCGGCTCCACGGTGTGCTGCGACCCGATCGCCTGGTTCGAGCGGTCGCGGCTGATCGCGAACCCGTCGATGTTCACCCTGGCCAAGCCGGGGCTGGGCAAGAGCAGCATCAACCGGCGGATGGTCCTCGGCCTGGACTACCGGGGCACGGTGTCGCTGGTGCCCGGCGACACCAAGGGCGAGTACACCCGGCTCATCCGGGCGCTGGGCGGGGAGGTGATCCGGCTGGGCCGCGGCCAGGGGTCGCTGAACCCGCTGGACCTGGGGCAGATGGGCGCCGCCGCGCGGCGGCTGGCCGGCGCGGCCCGCGAGGAGCTGCTGGCCGAGGCGGTCGGGCGGCGGGCCTCCATGGTGGCGGCGCTGGTGGCCATCGTCCGGCGCGGCCCGGTGGGCGGCGACGAGGAGGCGCTGCTGGGACGGGCGGTGCAGCTGCTGGCCGACCGCGACCTGGGCCGCCCGGCGCTGCTGTCGGACCTGGTGGAGCTGGTGCGGCAGGGCCCCGAGCCGCTGCTGCGGATGACGCTGGCCGACGACGAGGCCGGCTACCGGCAGGCGGTGCGACCGGTGCTGCGCTCCCTGCAGTCGCTGGTCGAGGGGCCGCTGGGCGCCACGTTCAACCGGCAGACCACCCAGCGCCTCGCGCTGGACCGGCCGGTGAGCATCGACCTGTCGGCGATCCCGGCCTCGGAGAAGGTGCTGGAGAGCGCGGTGCTGCTGACCTGCTGGGCGGAGGCCTTCGCCGCGATCGAGGCCCACGACCGCACAGCCGGCACCGACCCGGGCGGGGGCGGAGTCGGCGGTGGCGGCGGGCGGCGGCACTTCTTCGTGGTGCTGGACGAGCTGTGGCGGATCCTGCGCGCCGGGGTGGGGCTGGTCGACCGGATCGACGAGCTCACCCGGCTCAACCGCACCATCGGCATCGGCCAGTCCATGACCACCCACTCCATGGCCGACCTGCTCTCGCTGCCCAGCAGCGAGGACCGCGAGAAGGCCCGCGGCTTCGTGGAGCGCTCCGGGCTGGTGCTCTGCGGCGGCCTGCCGCCCGCCGAGATGACGGCCCTGCAGCAGGCGGTGCAGCTGTCGGAGCGGGAGCGGCAGATGGTCACCCAGTGGTCGGCGCCGGGCAGCATCGACAGCGGCACCGGCGCGGAGGACGCCCCGCCCGGCCGCGGCAGGTTCCTCATCAAGGTGGCCGGGCACCCGGGCATCCCGGTGCGGATCGACCTGACCGCCGAGGAGCTGCCTCTGAACGACACCAACGAGCGGTGGGCCCACCGGGTCGTCGCCACCCCCGGCCCGGAGCAGGGCGCCGGCGCGCCCGGCGTTCCCGGCGGCGAGGAGACGGTGGTCGCCCCGCGGCGGCCCGCCGGGGACGGCGGGCGGCGGTGAGCCGCCCGGCCGACCGGGTCACCCCCGGCCAGTGGGCGGCAGCCGCCGTGGTCGGCTCCCTCGCCCTGGCGGTGGCCGCGCTGGGAACGGCGCTGCTGGGCGGGCAGTGGTGGGCGAGCGGGCGGTGGCCCGACGCCGGCCCGCTGGACGCGGTGGCGGGCCTGGCCGCCGGCACGTGGCACTGGACCGCGGCCGCCGGCGCGGTCCTGGCGCTGGAGCTGCTCACCGCCGCCCTGCTCGCGCTGGCCGCCGCGGCGGCGGTACGCCGGCTGCGGCGCGGCGGGCCGAGCCTGCGCCCGTACCGGCAGGCGGCCCGGCGGATGTCCGGCGGCCGCGACCGGGCCGCGCTGCAGGTGCGCGCCGAGGAGTCGGCGGCCCGGCTCGGCATCGGCGCCGCGCCCGGGGTGCGGCTGGGCCGGCACCTGCCGTCCGGCCGTCCGCTGGTGACGCCGTGGGAGTACCTGTACCTGGTGATCGCCACCTCCGGACGGCACAAGACCTCCGCCCTGGTCGTCCCGCAGATCCTGCGCGCCCCCGGCGCGTGCCTGGCGACCTCGGTCAAGGGCGACGTCGTCGAGGCCACCCGGCTGCCGCGGTCCTACCTGGGCGCCTGCTGGGTCTTCGACCCGCAGCAGCTCGCCGGCGAGCCGCCCGCCTGGTGGTGGAACCCGCTGGCGGACGTGCGCACCCTGGCGGACGCCGAGGACCTGACCGCCGTCCTGGTCGAGGCCGGCAAGGAGGCGGGCGAGCAGGCGCGCCGCGACGGCTTCTTCGACCCCAAGGGCCGCCAGGTGCTGGCCTCCACCCTGCTGGCCGCGGCACTGGACGGTCACAGCCTGGTGCAGGCGTACCTGTGGCTGGCCGACCGAGGCAACAGCGCCCCCGAACGGGTCCTGACCCGGCACGGCATGGGCGTCGCCGCCTCCGGACTGGCCGGCATGCGCGGACTGTCCGACAAGACCGCCGACGGCATCTGGGCCACCGCCGAGATCCACCTGCGGTGGGTGCGCAACGAACAGGTCGCCGCCTGGGTCGTCCCCCAGGGGGAGGGCGCGGGGGACGGGGGACGCGACCCGCGGCCCCGGTTCGACCCGGCCGCGTTCGCCGTCTCCAGCGACACGCTGTACCTGATCTCCCAGTCCGACGGCGCCTCCTCGGCCGCGCCGGTCACCACCGCGCTCACCGCGGCGGTGCTGCGCGCCGCGGACCGGGCCGCGGCCGCCGCGCCGGGCGGACGGCTGCCGGTGCCGCTGTGCGGGGTCCTCGACGAGGTCGCCAACGTCTGCCGCTGGCACGAGCTGCCCGAGCTGTACAGCCACTACCGCTCCAAGGGCATCTGGCTCGCCACCTACCTCCAGACCTGGTCGCAGGGGCTGCAACTGTGGGGCGAGCACCGGCTGAACACCCTGGCCGACAACGCGCAGTGCGTGGTGTACGGCGGCGGCATCACCGACGAGGCGTACCTGGAGCGGCTGTCGAAGGTCATCGGCGAGTGGGACGCCCCGCAGACCACCCGCACCAGCGACGAGCGGCTCCTCGCCGGGGCCGCCTCGGTGGCGCGGAGCACCCGCCGGGAGCGGATCCTGGACGTCGCCGATCTGGCCGCGCTGCCCGAGCGGCACATGGTCGTCACCCTCAGCGGCTCCCGGCCGATGATGGCCACCGCCGAGCCGTACTGGGAGACCGAGCTCGCCGAGGCCGTCGCCGCCTCCCAGCGCCTGTACGGGCGCGCGACGGCCGGGCCCGGCTCCGCACCGGTCCCGACCGCCGACGCCGTACCGCAGCCCGGGGCGACCCCGTGACCGCGCCGGCCCCGGACGGCCTGCCCACCCCGGCCGCCCCGTCGCCGCCATGCACGGAGGACCTCCCAGCCATGGACCTCTCAGTCCCGCCCGTCACCAGCACCCGGAACGACCGCGAAGCCCTCCTGGACTGTCTGCGCGAGGTCGACGACCGCGTCGCCCTCATCGAGCGCTACCTCGACGCCCTGGACGAGCAGCAGACCCTGGCCCCGGAGCCCGACCCGCAGCCGTGGACCGCCCGCGCCGACGCCGACCGGTGGACCGAGCTGGCCGACTGGGTGGACTGGCTCGTCGACACCTACCGGCCCTCCGGCGAACACCGGGTGCCCGCCTGCTGGCCCGCCCACCCCGGCGCCGCCGAGCACCTCGCCGCCCTCCACACCGCCTGGCGCGGCGCCATGGCCAAAGAGGCCGCCGAACCGGGCCTGTCCGAGGCCTCCGCCTACTGGCACGACCGCTTCCTGTGGCCGCTCCTCGCCCGGGTCCGCGCCATGGTCCCCAACGACTGCCTCAACCTCGCCCACCGTCCCCCGGATCCGGCAGACCCTACCGACCGGACCCTGATGCCACACGAATCTGGCCTGGGCCGCAGGGAAGAGTTGATAGTGCCGTAACGCCGCGAGATGGCCCATTTGAGAAATATGAAAATTTAACCCTTACCACATTTTCCAGCCACAGCAGGCCTTCCCTCATTGCCGCAATAAAAGAAAGCAAAAATAAGGAAAATAAAACCTTTCAACCACTCGCCGCTCGCAGAAAAAATCAACCCCTCACCCAATGGCTTTGATGCGCTTGAAATATTCTCGCTACATCGCCTTGCTGGATCAAATTAAGCACTAGTGGCCCCGGCATCGAATGCCGGGGCCACTGCCATGACGAGGCTACTACTCCCAACCCGTGGCGGCGCGGATTATATCGCGCTCTTCAGGTGTGGGCGTGCGAAAATCAAGGCGATTCCCATACCAGTCAAGCATGCCCCTACTGATATCGGCGGCCAGCTCGTCCAGGTCATCGGTCTCGAACATGTCGTTCACATCCGCAGGATGGCCAGGTGAGGCTGGCTGGAAAAGGTAGACCTGAATATACTTCACATCCCCCTCTCCCCGATCATAAGCAAGACTACCAGCGGCGACACGCAGATAAAAATCTCGCCCTTCAGCATCTGCACCGATACCCAGGAGTCCATTTATGCTCGAATATTCCTGGCTCATGCACGCCCCATCCTCTCGCGAATTCGAACTACCACCATCGACGGTGGTAAACGTGATAATTGTTCTTCCACTTACCCTTGGGGGACTTCCTGTACTGGAAGTTTGACTTCCAGTGGCCATCCGATTTGTGCTGTGGACGCCGCCACTGCCGCAGACCGTCCCGGGAAATCCGACCCAGCTTTTTTCCGAAGCTCCTGGAGCCGCGGCCTGTCCACATACGACCGGCCAGCCATGATGTCGCGCGACTGGCACGGATACCGCCATCCATGCCCTTCGCAGCACGTGCGATACGAACGATTCGGTACGCGCGGTAACCCCAAGTCAGTGCACCAACGCCTGGCACAAACCCTACTGCAGTGAGTGCGATATCAACCTTGTGGTGCGATGCCCACTTGCCTATGGACCTCCAACCCCACCTGCCGTCGAGGTCATAGCAGCTGATCGGGTCGGCGGTGCAATAGTCGTAGGCGTTGGCGTTGCCGCCGGGAACGGGGTCGACGCTGAGGAAGCGCCCGGCGGTGGGGTCGTAGAGGCGGATGCCCATGAGGGTGAGGCCGGTGAGGGTCTCGGAGGATCGCTGCTTGGCGCCGAGCCAGCCGTAGCGGGTGGCGGGAGTGCCAGAGAGGGGGTTGCCGTATTCGTCGGCCTGCAGGACGGTCGGGTTGACCGCGGTGTCCAGCGGGTACTGGAGCGCGACGTCGCCGTGGATGTTGGTGAGCTGCAGGACGGTGCTGCCGGTGTCCGAGGTGACGGCGGCGAGGTCGCCGGTGAGGTCCTGGACGTTGCGGGTGACGATGCGGCCGGTGGAGTTCTCCAGGGTCCAGTCGGGGCTGTCGCTGCTGTTGCCGTAGTGGTTGGTCTTGGCGGCGGTGAGGTTCCAGGTGGTGCCGCTGTCCGGGGTGGTCTCGGTGGTCCAGGAGGCGAGGCGGCCTGCCGGGTCCAGGGCCCAGGTCTGCCGCTTGCCGCCGCTGGTCTGGGAGCGGACGAGGTCGTTGGTGTAGTAGGCGAGCTGGTTGCCGCCGGCCTGGGTGGTGGTGCGGCCGAACGCGTCGTAGACGGTGCCGGCGGTGATCAGGCGGTCGGCGCTGTCGTAAGTCAGCGTGGCCGCGGTGCCAGTGGCGCAGGGGCTGCCGGGGGCACTGGTGGCGGTGGCGTAGCTGGTGCGGTTGGTGTTGGCGTCGAAGCCGTAGCTGCGGCGGGTGCAGGAGTTGTCGGTGCCGGTGTCGTCGGTGCGGGTGAGGCGGCCGATCGGGTCGTAGGTGTAGTGCTGGCTGGTGGTGCCGCCGGTGGTGGCCGCGTGGTCGGCGGTCTGGCCGTGGACGGTCTGGTCGGCGGTGTCGGCGAGCAGGACGGTGCTGTCGCTGGTGCGGGTGTAGGTCTGGCCGGTCTGGGCTCCGGCCTCGTCCTGGGTCAGCGTCTGGGTGATGCCGCCGGGCAGGGTCTGGGTGGCCAGGTCGCCGTCGTCGTCGTAGGCGGCGGTGAAGGTGCCGGCCACGGAGTCGGTCAGCGAGGTGGCGACGCCGCGGGGGTCCTTGGCGGTGTCGTAGGTCCAGGTGGTCGTGGAGGGGGCGGAGTCGGTGGCCTTGACCGGGCGGTCGAGGGCGTCGTACTGGGTGGTCGTGGTGTTGCCGGAGCCGTCGGCGTAGGAGATAGCCCGGCCGAGGGCGTCGTAGGTCGTGGTGATCGTGCCGCTGGTGGAGGCGGTGGTGGCGACGTCGCCGGTGGCGGGGTCGTAGGTGGTGGTGGTGTCGGGGACGGCGGTGCCGGTCCCGCCGGTGACGGCGGTCTTGGTGGCGCGCCCGGCGGCGTCGTAGGTCGTGGTGGTGGTGCGGGTGACGCCGTTGGCGGTCTCGGTGACGGTGTCCGGGCTGCCCCAGCGGTTGTAGGTGGTGGTCTCGGTGGGCAGCTGGGCGGGGTTGGAGCCGCCGCCGGTGATCGCACCGGCCGGGCCGGTGGAGCAGACGAGGTCGGCCCATTCGGGGCGGCCGTTGCACGCTCCGGTGCCGGTGGCGGACCAGTAGGTGGTCACGGTGGCGCCGGCGTCGGTGCCGTTGGACTTGGGCAGGGTGGTCTTGGTGACCCGGCCCTGGGTGTCGTAGGCGGTGGTCTTGGTGATCTTCAGGCCGGACGGGTCGTCGACGGTGCTGGTGGGCAGGCCCTTGACCCAGTCGTAGGCGGTGGCGGAGGTGCGGGTGTCGGCGTCACCGGGGTAGCCGTCGATCCAGGCCCCGGTGGTGACGGTGGTGGGCTGGTCGCTGACCGTCGCGGAGCCGTCGGTGGGGCGGCCCTCGTCGTAGGCGGTGACGGTGTGGGCGCGGGCGGGGGCCTGGGTGCCGGCCGGGAGGGCCGGGTTGCTGCCCGCGGCAGCGAGGTCGTGCTCCAGGGTGACCTGGTGCAGCGGCCCGAAGGTCTCCAGTTCGCGCTGGCCGTCGGCGCTGTAGACCGAGGTGGTCGACAGCAGGTCCGCGCGGTCGGCGGCGGGGAGCTTGTCGATGTTCAGCTGCTGCTGCTCGGTCAGGCCGGTGCCGCTGGTGGCCAGGGCCAGGCGGCGGTTGGAGTCGCTGAGCTCGCGGACGGTGTTGCCGTACCGGTCGTAGGCGGTGGTGGTGAGGTGGCCGCCGGGCGCGGCGGTGTTGACCTCACGGCCGGAGGCGTTGGTGTAGCTGAGGGTGGCCCGCTTGTAGTCGGTGCCGGTCAGGGCCGATCCGTCGTGGGAGGCGGGGACCTGGTCGGCGGGAAAGACGGCGGTGGCGTCGGTGGGGGCGTCGCTCTGCCCCCAGGCGGCCACGTCCGCGATGCCCATCTGGTTGGGCGCCTTGGTGCCGGTCAGCGGCACGTTGTAGACGACGCTGGTGGTCGCGGTGCCGTTGGTCTGGGTGGCGCTGCCGGGGGTGAGGGTGGGCCGGGAGGCGTCCAGGAGCATGCCCTCACCGGCAACGGCCGAGCTGCCGACCTTGGCGTAGGTGAAGGTCCACGGCAGCTCGCCCGGCGGGGTGAGGGTGGTGACGCGGCCGTTGGCGTCGTAGGTGTAGGCGGTCTTCAGCGCGGGGCTGATCCGCGGGTCC
This sequence comes from Streptacidiphilus sp. ASG 303, assembly GCF_020991365.1. Classification (GTDB taxonomy): domain Bacteria; phylum Actinomycetota; class Actinomycetes; order Streptomycetales; family Streptomycetaceae; genus Peterkaempfera. The sequence continues at coordinate 20,419 of NZ_JAJLRA010000045.1, read as the reverse complement.
CACACCTCGCGCAGCCGGCCGGAGGCGTCGTAGGCGTACTGGGTGACGACGGTGGTGGTGGAGGCGGAGTCGCCGGGGGTGGTGGCCCACAGCTTGATCTGCTTGACCTGGCCGGCGTAGTCGCCGAGCGTCGAGCCGGCCGCGGTGGTGGCGGTGGCGTAGACGTACTCCAGCATCCGGCAGCCCTTGGTGGCCGGGGTGGCCTGGCAGGTGGCCGGGTCCGCGATCGCGGAGGTGGGGGCGATGACGTACTTGGGGCGGACCTTGCCGCCGGTCTGCACGACGTCGGGGACCACGGTGGTGGTCGAGTTGGCGGTGGCCAGGCGGCTGGTGGCCAGCTGCCAGGTGCTCGCCCCGGCGGGCTTGGTGAAGGTGGTGGTGGTGCCCTCGGTGTCCTTCAGGACCAGGGTCGCGTCACCGGTCTTCCCGGTCAGGGTGAGGTCCTCGGAGCCCGGCTCGGGGGTCCAGGTGCCGGCTGCGGCGTCCTTGAGCGTGAAGCCGGTCTCGTCGCCCTCGGCGTCGACCAGGGCGAGGGAGGTGGGGGTGGCGGTGCGGACGTAGGCCCAGTCGGAGTCGGTGATCTCCGCGGTGGTGCCGGCCGACCACTGCGGACCGAAGATCGCGGCCTGGCCGGTGGCGTCCGCGCCGGCGGTCGGCCTCCGCGAGGAGAAGGTCCGACTGACCGAGAGGTCGAACGCGGAGGCGTCGGTGCCGGACAGGGTGTAGTCGCCGGTGAGGTCGTTGACCTGGCCGGGTCCCACCGCGTCGCTGGGCGCGGTGCCGGCGTTGCGGTCCACGGTGACGGTGTGCGGGTCCGAGGCGTCGGTGAGGGTGCCGTCGGTGAACACCGCGCGCACGTCCACCGGGCCGTCGGCGGCGAGGCTGTCGGTGATGTTCCAGCTCAGGTCTGCGGGCACGCCGCCGGTGACCGGGAGCGGCCACGCGGAGGGCGTGGTGCCGTCGGAGGTGCGGCGGGTGTCGGCGACGGGCACGTCGTGCCAGGTGTCGGCCGCGCCGCGGCGGTACTGGTAGGTGACGCCGGTGTCGGACGGCTTGCCCTGCGAGGACAGGCCGGTGCGGCGGGCGGGACGCTCGCCGTCGCCGGGGGCGTTCAGGGCGGCGCCGGAGCCGGCGTAGAAGGTGTAGGCGGTGTCCGGGGTCGCCGACAGGTTCGCGGCGTTGTCACGGGTGCGGACCGTGAGGGTGTGCTTGCCGGACGTGAACGGCAGCCCGGTGGAGACGGCCTGGCCGGTGGAGGGAATGGAGTGCCAGGTACCGCCGTCGAGGTTGTAGATGACGTCGTGGACGTCGCCGGTGGGCGGGGTGAAGGTGAAGGTGCCTCGGTAGGTGCCCGAGGCGTCCGGGGTGCCGGACCAGGCGCCCGCAGGGAAGTCGCTGGAGGAGATCGCGGTCCTGCCCGGGGCGGTGGTGTCCACCGTGATGAGCTTGTCGGCGCTGAAGGTAGGGGAGAGGGCGCCGGTGGCGTCCTTGGCCTTGGCCCGCACCTTGTACTTGTGGCCGTTGACGAGCTTGCCGGCGGCCACGGTCGCGGTGGAGGTCCCCCCGGAGGTGACGGTGGTGCCGGTGATGCCGGACTGGACCAGGACGTCGCTGCCGGAGGTGTAGTCGTACAGGTCGAAGAGGCCGGTGACGTTGCCGCCGTCGGGGTCGGAGACCTTCGCCGACAGCTTGGAGGTCAGCGAGTTGGTGAAGCCGAGCGCGCCGCCGGCCAGGCCACCGTCCGGGGTCATGGTCGGGGTGTCTGCGGCCGGGTAGCGGTTGTAGGTGACCACCAGCGTCGGCGGGTTGGAAGCGGCGTTGGCGGAGTTCACCCGCTTCCACTGCGAGGTGACCGTCTCGTTCGAGCCCCGCAGGCCCATGTTCGAAGAGGCGTTGCCCGCCGCCGCCCATGCCTGCGCCAGCGAGGTGACGTCAGCGTTGATCCAGCCGTCCGGCTGCGAGGCGCAGCCGGGGTTGCCCTTGGTCTCTGTGGAGGTGGCGTACCTGGTGTTCCAGGTGGGCTGTGCGGTCCAGCGCGAGGCGGTGGAGGGCTTGCCGGTGTCCCATACCTCCCAGGTGTATGGGGGACCATCCCCGCGGGTGCGGGGAGCAGACTCGACGACCTGCGGCTTTCCGCGGCTGACGAGCCGAAATTCCACACTTTCGCCGACTCGGACATTTCAGACACGATAGGTGCGGCTCGGCCCGGCCCGGACCCGTCCACTAGAGCACAGGCTCCGGCGCACGGGCCCGGACGGGACGTCAGCTGGCGCGCATCCGCTCCAGCATCACGTCGATGACGGCCACCAGCTCCCGCGGGGGCAGGGCGCGCATCAGGACGTCCGCGTTGTGCTCTGCCGGAGCGCCGGGGAGGAGCGGGGCCATGACCGGTCCGGCGGCGTCCCGGGACGGGGCGGCCGCGGAGGTGTTTACGTCGTAAACACCCTGGGCGGGTTCGGGCCGGGGGGCCGGCACCTCCCCCTCCGCCGCGCCGCCGGTCTCCCCGGGGGTGTTTACGGCGTAAACAGCCTCGGGCTCCGAGGGCTCCACGGGAGGGGTGTCCGTCGAGGCGCGCGGACGCTTCGGCGGGACCTGGGCCCGGGACTTGAGCTCCTGCCGCACGGCGTCGGCCTGCGCCTCCGGCGCGAGGCGGCCGACCTTGCGGGCGACCTCCACCGGGATCGCCTTCTCCTCCACGGCCTGCTGGAGCTCGGGGGTGAGCTCCAGCAGGGTGAGCCGCTGCGAGACGAAGCCGTTGGACTTGCCCAGCCGCTTGGCGACCTGCCGCTGCGACCCGTGGACCTCCACCAGTCGCTGCAGGGCCCGTGCCTCGTCCAGCGGGTCAAGCGCCTCGTGCTGCACGGCGGCGACGAGGGCGTTCTCCAGGATGCTGTCGGAGTCCGCGGCGAGGTCGTCGTCGACGTGCACCGGGACGTCGGCGAGGCCGGCCTGCTGGGCGCCCATGTAGCGGCGGTTGCCGTCCAGGACGACGTATGCCGCGTCGCCGATGGCGGCCCCGTCCCCGGGGTGCGCGGCGAGGAACGCCTTGCGCGTGACCACGGTGAGCGGCTGGATGACCCCGCGCTCGCGGAGGCTGTCCGCCATCTCCTCCACGGCCCTGACGGTCAGCCGGGGGTTGTGGGGGTTGTTCGCGAGCCGGTCCAGTGGCAGCCGGACGGTGCCGCCCACGGGTGCGGGCGCCGCCGGCCGCGGCACTACGGGGGCGTCGGGCTTGGCGCCGACCTGGCCGACCAGGGACGCCAGGCTGGTGCGCTTGCTGCTCATCGCTTGCCCCCCGAGAGGACGACCTCGAGGGCGAGCTTGTAGAAGTCCTCGCGGGCCTGCAGGTGGACCCGGTTCGCGGGGTACTGGGTGACGACCTGGCCCTCGGCCGCGGCCCGCTCGTGGACCTTGTAGTGGCGGATCACGCTCGAGGCGAGGGGCCAGCCGTTGGCCTTGACGAAGTCCTTGGTCTGCTCCAGGTCGATGGTGCCGTCGCGGGGGTCCCAGTCGTTGATGACAACCGTGTAGGGCAGGCCGCGCGGGGCGATGACCTTCTCGATGGTGTTCTGGGTCGGCCCGAACCCGAGGGGGGCGGGCATCAGCGGCACGATCACGTCGTCCGCGCTGTCGAGGGCGGCGCGCAGCGCGTCGGCGGCGTGGCCGGAGCCGAGCGGGTCGGCGTCGCGGCCGGTCTGGGCGGCGTTGCTCTTGGAGAGCTCGAGCCAGCCAGGGGTGTCGACGAAGATGTGCTCGACAGTGTCGACCTGCTTGAGCTGGGCGAGGCCGTCGATCTCGTCGGAGGCGTCGACGAAGAGGAAGGGCAGGTCCTCGCCGACCCGCTCCGCCCACCAGGTGGTGGAGCCCTGGGGGTCGATGGAGACGGCGCAGACCGGGGGGGTGTCACCGGTGGTCCGACCCTTCAGGGCCTCGGCGGTGACGGCGGCAAGGTTGACCGTGAGGGTGGACTTGCCGACGCCGCCCTTCTGGTTGAGCAGAAGATGCACGTGTGCCATGGAGCTATCCGTTCGCTTCCCGATGGTGCTGGTACTTCGGACGCTGCACAGCATTCCAGAAGATCGCGTGGAAGACGGAGTGGCTTGCATTGGTCGGCGTGGCAGATGTTTACGCCGTAAACACCCACCGCCTTTGGAAGCGTTGCCGCGGGCGGGAGTTGGCGTGGGAGGACGCCGACGGGGCGGAGCGCGCCTTGGCGCCCCCGGACGCGCCGCACGATGCCTGGAAGGATCGCTCCCCGGGTGGCGCCGGGTCAGTTCTGCGAGGAGGAGCCGTGCCGGGACCAGTGGTGGTGCTGCGGCTCCTCGAGGCGCGCGCCTTCGAGGACGTCCTGGCCGATGTGCACCCGTGGCTGGACGCCTTCTGCACGGCGGTCACGGCCGAGGCGGACGGCCTGTCCTTCCACGTGCGGGACGGGACAGCCCTCGGCCCGCGCACCCCGGACACCACCGGCACCGGTCCGTTCCTCCTGGAGGACGACGGCTGCGCGGCCGCGGAGGGCGAGGACTGGTCGGCCCTCTCTCCTCTGCCTGTGCCTTCCGTGTCCGCGTCGGGGCTGGTCCTCGGCGCCTTCTGCTCGGGTCCGGTGAACCATGCGCTCCTCGGCCGCCTGGCCCTCGCCCTCGCCCCCCGTCTCGATGCGCTGGTCGACTTCGACGGCGTCCTGGGCTGCGCCGCCCCGGGCCAGGGGGCGGCGGACGGGACGGGCCTGGCCGAGGCGAGGGCCCTGGTGCCGTCCCTCCCGGGCAGGATCGCGGAGGTCTCGTACGGCACGGGAGCCGATGGGCGCCGGTACCGGCACATCGGTGATGCGGATTTCCTGGCGGCCTGGCTGGACCACCCCGCCTTCTGCCTGGTCACGTAGCGCGGGCCCTCAAGCCGGCGGGAACGGCGACACGACGATGGGGACCGCGTGGTGCTGGCGCCACGGGAAGGCCGGTGACGTCAGGGGGCACGAGGGAGAGCCTGCGCGACGCCGTGTTCCGCACTGGCCTCGGGCGCCGGGGCCATCCCTCTGAGGACGCCCTTTCGATGTCCGCGGCTGCGGAGTCGTTGACCGGGACCGTGTTCGCCGCGGCCCCGTCCCCACGATGGGAGGGTACGAGGGGTGGTCGGACGCGCTGGTACGGGCCCATCGCTCCTCGGCATCCGGGGCGCTGTCCGCATCCGGTACGTGAAAGTTGAGGTGCCGGGCGGAGGCCGCCCGGGCGGCCCTGCATCCAGCAGTGGCTCCGTTACCAGGGGTCAGTTCAGGAGTCGGGTCACGACGCCCGAGCCGGCGGCGCGGCCGTGGTGCCGGAAGACGAAGGGCTGGCCTTCCTCCAGGGCGACAGGCCGTTCGAGCGTGACCACCACCGCGCCCATGTGAAGCGGGGGCAGTGTGTCCCCGCCCTGCGACAGCGCCACGTGACCCATCACCACGGCAGCGCGGAGGTGGAACTGGAGACGGTCGCCGGTGTGTACGTCAGCGCCGCCTTCCTCGTCGGACAGCAGCGTGATGTCCGCTGCGAAGCCGACGTGTTCGCTGACCGAGCCGGGTGCCGCGAGCACCTGGCCCCGCTCGACAGCACTGGCCGCCGTACCGGGCAGCAGCAGGCCCACGTTCATGCCTGCGCGTGCCTCGTCGGTACGGCGGCGGCAGACCTCGACGGCCCCGACAGGAACGACCGCGCCTCCACCGAAGCCGATGATCTCCACCTGGTCACCCGTGCGGACGCACCCGCGCTCGATCCGGCCGACCGGCATGACCGCCCGCCCCTGGTTCAGGCGGAAGACATCCTCGACATGCATCAGGAAGGGTCTCTCTGCCGCATTCACAAGGCTCCCTTTCCCGCCGTCGGCCACAATGGACCGCCGAGGGTAGCAAGAGTCACCGATCGTGGGCCGATGCCGACCTGCGAGAGAAGTGGGCCGACCCGGACTTCACGCTTGAGCAGCGGCAGGCCGCCATCGCCGAGAGCCTGATAGCCGTGGTGGTCCAGCCGGCCGGCGGAGGACGCAAGGCCTTCGGCCACAGCAAGATCGAGCCCATCTGGCGAGACCATGGTGCCGAATTGCCCGGTTAGACCCATCCCGGCCAGGCTGTCGGATCGAGACGTTGTGCTGGTATGCGATCACCTTGGCAGGATGGCGCAATGCGCATCACCGCTCTCACCGCGTTCATCCTTTCCATAGCCCTCAGCCTGACAGCGTGCTCCAGCGCGGGCGTCACCGGCAAGGCCAAGGCAACCCCCACGGAGACCGCAGTGTCCGCAACGCCGGGAGCGCCCACCGCCAGCGTCGACGCAACCGGTGTCAGCGTGTCCGACGCAGCCCAGGCTCTTGCCCACGCAACGGGCGTCGAGGACCTTGGCCACGTCCGAGACGTCAGCAGCGTCCTGTGCCCGGGCGGCGGTGGCTGTACGCAGGCACTCATGACCGACACCGTGAGCATCTACGCATTTCCTACCGAGGCGATGGCCAAGGACTGGTGCGAGTTCATGAGGACGGTGAACAACGACTGGCGGGCTGCCGGGCCGTTCGCTCTCTCCTGGACCAGCCCGAAGTCGGTGCGTGTCCCCAAAAGCAAGCGTGCCGAACTGGTCAGGAGCCTGGAGGCATTCCTCAAGCAGAGGGCCGCACGGCAATCCGTGTAGCGCCAAGCCCCCGACCACCTCATCCGCTTCCAGGCCGTAGATCCGTCCAACCTGCCGCTTCCACTCCCGGGACCGCGCGGGAGCACGCCGCACGTGCTCCCGCGCCCGCTCCTCCGGGGTCGGGACGCGCACCGGCCGTTTGTCCGCCTGCCGACGGGGAGGGTGTGTCTGGCCAACCGTCCGGACCCCGATCGTGCAGCCTGCGCTCGACCAGGGCGTTCATCGCAACCTCCGGGCAGCGTTGGGGCGGAGAACGGCGACGCGGCGGGCACCTGGTCGAGGGGCCGTATCACGTCGTCCTGCCCTGTCCGTTGCGACGCGGATTCACAGCACGCCCGGAGCGGGTCCGCTGGGTACCGGGCTGCGGTCGTCTCCGGAAGAACAGCTGGGGGTGTTTACGTCGTAAACACCCCGGCGCGGGAGAGGCTGCCTCAGGTGTCCGATCGGCCTCTTCGGGCGTCGTCTCCATGGGTGATCGAGCGCAGATGCCCCGGGAGACCGGGACTTCGGTTGCTGATGCGACGATGCGCGGATGCGCGGCGTCCATGATCTGATCGACATCGACGATCCAGCCTGGCCGCTTCTCCTGCAGGAGCTGTCCGGGAGCGGGGTGTCCGTTGAGGTGCTGCCGGGCGATGTCGAGCTGGGCCGTGCCTCTCTGTTGCAGCTGCAGGTCTCCGCGCGGTCGTTCCTGGGCGGCATCGTGCTGAACTGCGGCGGCCTGCTCGTGGACAGCGGATGGCTGCGGATCTTCGGCAGCCCGCGTGACACCGGGGCAGGAGGGATGCCCAGCCTGGCGGGGATCAACGCGATGCCGCCGACGTTCGATTCGGGCTGGCGGCCCGAGGCAGGTCTCGTGGTCGCACACGATGTCCTGGGCGGGGTCTTCGCGCTCAACGGGAGTGAGCCCGCTCGTGCCGGTCGGCCCGGAGAGCCGGGTGAGGTCGTGTACTTCTCCCCTGACTCGCTCCGATGGGAGGCCTTGGGAGCCAGCCATGCGGCATGGCTGTCCTGGGTTCTGTCCGGAGGACTCGAGCAGTTCTACCAGAGCCTGCGGTGGGACGGCTGGTGCCGTCAGGTCTCCGGGCTGAACGGTCGGCAGGGGCTATCGTTCTTTCCGCCGCTCTGGTCGGCCCAAGGCCGCCACGACCTGGCGGCGACCAGCCGCCGTGCGGTGCCGATGGCCGAGCTCCTGGGCGTGAGTCGCGACTGGCAGGGGCCAGCCGGAATTCCCCATGGACGGCCGGTTCCGGCGTCCCGTTGCCAGCCAGGTGCCCTCCCCGCTCGCGGCCAGAAACACGCTCCGTGACAAGGAACCGGCGGCGACGAGCCGGCAGGCATGAGCCATCTACTCGAACAGATGGCGGTTCGAGCGACTCCAGGAAAGGCGACCACGTGCTTCCCGCAGACCCTCGCGAACCCACGTGGCCTGTGGCTCATGTCCCTGAGAGGCCAACTGTCGCACGAGCTCGATGTTCTCCCACTGCCTGTCGATCACAGCGTCGACGACGCCTACGGTCGTGGTGAGGCCGTAGGCGGTGCAGAACTGCTCCAGACGTCGGCGCCGGTCAGGCGGCTTTGGGAAATGCAGCCACCGCAGACAGTCGGCGTCAGAGCGGAACGGAGCGACGTATTGCAGGGCGTAGGCCACATCGTTCAGTCGCGGCGCCGGTCGGGCGAAGTCCCAGTCGATGATCCCTACGGGGCGACGGCCCTGCCACACCACGTTCCACGGGCCGAAATCGCCGTGGCAGACCACCTGGCCCTCGCCGGGCGCGACTGTGCCGCCGGCCCACGCCGCATCGTCCGGTGGCGAGAAATCCGCGGTCGCGTCGTGGTAGTCGCGCAGCAGCCGAGCGAAGGCGGACAATCCCTGATCGTCCACCACCTTGGCCCAACCCTTGCCTCCGGACTCGCCGTCGATGAAGGTGAGTACCTCCCGACCTTGTTCGTCGAACCCCAGGGGCCTGAGGGCGTAGGGGAAGCCCACCGACTCCAAGTGTCGGAGCAAGGCGTGCACCGTCGATGTCCAAGGCAGGGCGGGACGGCGAACGGTGTCTCCCACCCGTACCACCTCCCGGTGGCGCTGGTCCTGCAACACGTCCTCGCTCGCCATACCAGGACGCTACCCCTGCACTGACGCCCCAGCCTCCCCATTACGGAGAGCAACGGTCCAGCGGCCAGATACCTCCCCGCTCAGTGGCCGCCATCGGGGAAATCCAACTGGCTGCCAACACGCGACTCGTGCCTTCAGCTCGACGGCGCCGATCCAGGGTTCCTCGGAGCTGCATGAAGCCTCACCAGTCCGAACGCCGGAGGCAGATGCGATGGGCAGTAGCGTCGGTGAGGGCGAGGGGTGTCCGGGCTCGCGCTCGTAGTGGCAGTGCGGGCGGCGGCAGTCGGCAAACCGGAAAGCCGTGCGCGCCACGGTCCGTCGCCGACAGCCCAGCGGCTGGGAGGACCCGGTGTCCTTGCGTGCGATGGCGAGAGGATGACGTTCTGAGGGCGCAGCGACGTTCGCGGGCGGTCGTGCTCATGTGCCCTGGTGCCGCCTGGCTTGGGGGCCGTCCTCGGCGCGGCCTGCGGCGGGAGCGGGCAGGCGAAATGCCGCGCACAAGAGGTTCGAGTCCCTGGCTCCTCTGGGCGTTCGCGACGGGGATTCCGATCGGGCCGAGAAGGCCAGGCCGCTCTGTGGTCAGGTGGGCCGTGGGGGTGTTTACGTCGTAAACACCCCCACGGCCCGTCCCTCCGCCGAGGCGCCCCGTCCGGTTCGCCATCATGCCCGGATGCGGAGCCAGGTGTGGCCGGCGCGCAGCCATAGGACGCCGTCGCGTCCCTGGCCGCAGTGCAGGACGACGCGGCCCGGGGTGCGGAGCCTGCGGCGGTCCGTGACGGTCCAGCCCGTGCCTTCCAGCTCGGCCCGGACAACCTCCACCGACCGGCGGTTGTGGTCGCGGACCGTGAGCACCGCGCGGTTGCCCCAGACGGCGAGGCCGTCGGGGTTGCGGACGGGGGAGAGCAGGTTGGCCGTCTCACCGGTGGACGGGGTAATCCTGGTCAGAACCGTCCCGGGGCTGCCTCCCGGGTACCAGGCCAGCCAGACGTCCTGCCCCTCGGTGGCCGCCGTCCAGCCGCCGAGGGGCAGGGCGGGCAGCCTGCCCTCGGGGCTCCAGACGGCGCGGCCGGCGCTGTCCCATCCGGCCATGCCCTTCCAACTCAGCGGATTGTCGCCGTAAATGCCCTCGTCCGCGTACACGGTCCAGATGCGGCCGCCGGGGTCGGTCGTCAGGGCGGTGATGTCGTCCCCGATGCAGAAGGTGTCGAGCAGCTTCCCGGAGGGGTCGAGCACCGTGGCGTTCCGCTGCCAGGAGCCGGTCGTCGCCTCCTTGAAGGAGCGGCTGACGACGAGGAGCAGGCGGCGGTCCGGGAGCAGGGCGAGGTGGGTGGGGCCTGCTGCAGGGCGGGAAGCGCGACGCGACGCTCTCCCTGGTCGGTGACCGTGACGAGGAGGGCGTCAGACGGCGGCCTGGGGCGGGACCCCACCCACCCCTTGGTGCCGGAGCGCCGCAGTCGGCGCCGGTGGACGAGCATCACCGCGAGTTCACCGTCGGGGCCTGCGACCCACCACAAGGCCCTGCGGCCTGCCAGGAGGTCCGCCTTCGGCAGGCTCCATGCCAGGTCCGTCCGGATCCCGTCCCCCCCTGCAGCCTCCCGGTCGGCCCCCCGCATGTCGGGGTTGAACGCTACCGGTGGCTCGGAGCCCGGTGCTCCCGGCCCGCCTTCCGGGCTGCGTCACCACCGGTCCTCCTCCTGCGGGGGCCGCCCTGGTGACCGGTGCACCACGGTGCCCTGCGGCCGGGAACGACCCGGGTGCAGAGGGTCCTGTCGGCGGGTGGAGAAGCACAGTGCCCCGCGCCGTGGCGGCGCGGGGCACGATGTGTGCGGCGGGGTGCTCCCTGATCGCGTTTGTTCTGCGAGCGCAGAACAAACGGATTCATCCCATGGTCTCCCGGCGCACCGGTCACGCGGTGTTCGGCAGGCTCGCGATCTGCGTGGCGTAGCGCAGGCGGCGCTGGGCGCTGAACGAGTCGGGGTCGACGGCCTGGATCACGGGGCAGGCCATCACCGGCGAGGAGACGGCACCGCCGGTGAGCAGCGGGTGGAGCTGGTAGACGCCGCGGCCGCCCTTGACCCCCCAGGCGAGCCCGGTCTGGGCGAGTTCCCGGAAGCCGCGGTTCACGGCCGGGAACGCGGCGCCCAAGGCCGCGGCCATCTCCCGCTGGGTGATGCCCGCCGTCCCGTCCTCGGGCGCGTAGCGGGAGAGCAGCACGTCGAGCACGCGTCGGCCAGTGGCGGTGAGGTCCACCAGGGCGAGCAGCTCGCACACCTCCCGCGGGACGCTCACCGGTTCGTCGGTGGGGATCGGCGGCACGTACGGGGCGCCGCCGGCCGGCCGGGCCGCTCCCACGGCCAGGTCGTAGCGTCGGCGGCGCTGCTCCTTGAAGGCGTCCGGGTCGATGGCGCGAATCCCATCGGCGCCGGCCTCGGGCCGGTCGGCGGCCGCCCCCGTGAGCAGAGGGTGGAGCAGGTAGCGTCCGCGTTCGCCCTCGACCTGGCGCACGACGCCGGTGAGGGTGAGCTCGCGCAGTCCCCGGTTTACCGCGGGCAGCGTGGCGCCCAGCGCGGAGGTCAGCTCCCGCTTGCTGATCACCACGGTTCCGTCGGCGGGGGAGTGCCGGGAGAGCAGGATGTCGAGTACACGCCGACCGGAGGTGGTGAAGTCGACCAGCGCCAGCAGCTCGCACGCCTCGCGGGGCAGCGTCACCGGCCGGTCGGACGGGATGGGTGGAACGGAGTCGGTAGTCATCGCTCGCTCTCCAGGGGCGGGTGATGGGTGTACTGGTAGCCTAAGGGCTGAACCCAAGAGGTTCGGGCCGGCCGTCGGACAACGGCCGGCCCGAACCTTTTCAGGCCTGTGCCGCCCGCTTGGTCCTCCGCGGGGCCGGAGCCTTCCGTGGCGGGGTCAGCGGCACGACGTTCGGGGCGGTGAGCGGCTTCTTCGCCGCCCTGCGCGCCTCGCGCCACTCACCCGCGTGCCCCGGTCCGGGCAGCAGGAAGCTGTCCCCTGCGGCGGCCCGCCATTCGTTCTGCCACTCCTCGTGCTCGCCGGAGCTGCCAGCGACGGTGAGGAACGGGTTGGTCTGGTAGAGGCCGCGCTTCACGGGGCGGATCCACGGCAGCGAGGAGAAGTACTGCATCGCCTCGTTGACGCTCGCCAGGCTGAGGCCGCAGCGCTTCTGCAGGTCGCGCTGGGTGGTCTTCACGAAGCCGCGGACGCTCGTGCTCCGGCTGCCGAGGCGCTGCAAGGAGATCACCTTGCACCAGACCATGAACCACTCCTTCGGCATCGACTTCGCGCTGCCGAGGACCTCGAACATCACCCGTGCGTCGATCACGTAGCCCTCGACGTGCTCACCGAGGGTGTCGGGGCCGGAGGCCATCTCCCGACCGAGCGTGTTCTCGATGCGCACGACCATGTTGCCGTCGCGGTCCAGTGAGGTCACGACCCTCTGATCCCGGCCCGGTTGCGGCGGTGGTGCTGCCATTCGGACATCTCCCCTGATCTTGAACCCAATGCTCGGGACGCTATCACAGGGTTAATCAAGTTGTTCTGTATGAGCAGAACGATGGAATGAGTGTCGGAGCGCTGCCGTCCCGGGTACGGATGGCCTCGGCCACCTCCCGCCCGGCCCCCGTTTGTTTCTAGTACGCAGAACAAACGACCCCCCGTTTGTTCTGCCAAGCGCAGAACAAACGGGTTCGCGTTTGCCCAGGTCAGGGGCTTTTTCCCGGGACTGCCCTCTCATAGGATGAGGACGCGCGCGCGTGCACGCGCGCGATACCATGCATCTCAGCTGCGAGTCGATCCAACACTCCGTTCATCGGGTCTCTCTTGTGCTGGCTACGGGGGTCTCCATCGCCTCCGCGCAGCCGATCAGTCGGGGCCGGAACAACCATGGCTGATCGCGCTTCGCGTGCTCCGACGTGCGGTGTTTCCGTGCTGGCGCAGCGCGGATGGCGGACCGTAGGCAGCAGTAGCGGTGCTGTGTCCCGGCAGCAACGAAGGCCGTGACGGAACAAACCTGAAGCGTGGCTGGCCTCCGTACGTGGCTGGGGACGCATCCTGTTTGTTCTGCGAGCTCTGAACGTTCGCAGGGGTGAACCTGCCGGGGTTGCTGTCGATCGTTCTGTCGTCGTCGGTCACTCTCGCTCTCGTTGCGTCCACCGCCGGCAGGGTGCTCCGCTGTACACCCGGCTCTCGTGCTCCGGCTGTCACCGGGCGTCAGGTGGGGTTCTCGATGGCAACTGACCAAGGAGGGCCGCCCGCGGCCCGACTGGTGCGTGGACGGCGCGGAGCGTCGGCCGTGCAGGTCAGGCGGCAGGGCGGGTCCAGCGCCGCTTGGGCGCTGGCCACGGGTGCGGGGGCGGAGCACGCCGCGCCCAGCCACCTGCAGGGGTCACTCCGCGGCGTAGGTGCGGTTGAAGCCCGTTTCCGGGTCGGAAGGTCCGGAAGGCTGTTTGGGTCGCCCAGAGAGATGAGGAGGGAGGGGAACGTTCTGCCAGCCCTGTCATGCGAGCAACGCCCGGAATTCCTGGATCAGCTTCCGAGGACCGGAGGAGGGCATATCGTCCCTAATGATCCTTGGGCGATCACCGAGCGGGCCGCGTTGCTGCGCGGCCCGGAAGGGCACGCTCATGCTCGGTGTGGTGGACACGGAGGCTCCCACCTGGGCAGGTGGGTCTTGACCCTGGATGTTGGACACCAGAGACACTCGGACGTTGATGGTCCGGGTGGACAGGAGTCCTGCATCGATGGCAATGAAGCACTATCCGCCGGAGTTCAAGGCCGAGGCGGTCGCGCTGTGCCGCTCGCGGCCGGGAGCGACGATCACGTCGGTCGCCGAGGACCTCGGGATCAACTCCGAGACGCTGCGCAACTGGATCCGGGCTGCCGACGGGCGGCGTCCCGGCACTCACACGGCAGGCCGGCAGGCCGCGCAGCCCCAGGCCCCGGACTCGGCCGAGGCCGAGCTGGCCGCCGCCCGCCGCAGGATCCGGGAGCTGGAGGAGGAGCGCGACATCCTCCGCAAGGCCGCCCGATATTTCGCCGGGGAGACGCGCTGGTGACCCGCTTCCCGTTCGTCGCCGACCACCAGCGCCGCCACGGCGTGAAGCGGCTGTGCCAGGTCCTGGGAATCGCCCGGTCCAGCTACTACCACTGGCGCGCCACCGCCCCGCGGCGCGACGCCCGCCAGGCGGCCGACGCCAGGCTCACCGCCCGCATCCGCGCCGTCCACGCGGCCTCCGACGGCACCTACGGCGCCCCCCGCATCACCGCCGAACTGCGCGGGCGCGGCGACCAGGTCAACCACAAGAAGGTAGCCCGCCTCATGCAGGCCGCCGGCATCGCGGGGCTGCGACTGCGCCGCAAACACCGCACCACGACCGCGGACCCGGCCGCGGCGAAGGCCCCGGACCTGGTCGGCCGCGACTTCACCGCCGAGGCGGTGAACACCAAGTACGTCGGCGACATCACCTACCTGCCCGTCGGCGACGGCCGGTTCTGCTACCTCGCCACCGTCATCGACCTCGCCTCCCGCCGCCTCGCCGGCTGGGCGCTCGCCGACCACATGCGCGCCGACCTCGTCGTCGACGCCCTCCACGCGGCCGAACGCACCCGCGGCACCCTCGCCGGAGCGATCATGCACACCGACCACGGAGCCCAGGGCGGATTCAACTGGTCGTCGCAACACCTTGATCTCGGAGGTGTGGGACGTGGCCACGGCGGACTGGAGTCGGAAGACCAGCGATGTTCCGGGCGGTCGGCGTCGGCAGTGGCGTGCTGACCGTGCGTTGCGGCCGGCGATGCGTTCGCCGGGGCGACCCGATCCGTCTCGGGTCGTACAGCGTCAGTTTTGGCGTCTGATCGCCACGGGGGTCACGACGGCGGAGGCGTCGTTGGCGGTCGGCGTGTCGTGGCCGGTGGGTGCGCGGTGGTTTCGTCACGCTGGCGGCATGCCTCCGATCTCGTTGGCCGAGCCCACGGGCCGGTACCTCACGTTCGAGGAGCGCGAGGAGATCGCGATCCTCAGGGCGATGGACAAGGGGGTGCGCGAGATCGCCCGCGCCCTGGCGCGGGATCCCGGGACGATCTCTCGCGAACTACGCCGCAACGCCGCCACCCGCGGCGGCAAGCAGGAGTACCGCGCGACGGTCGCCCAGTGGAAGGCTCAGCAGGCAGCCAGGCGCCCGAAGAGCGCGAAGCTCGCGGACAACGACCGGTTGCGCCAGTACGTGCAGGAGCGGCTCTCGGGGAACGTTCACCGGCCTGACGGGACGGCCGTGGCAGGGCCGCCGACGCCTGCGTGGAAGGGACTGAACAAGCCGCACCGCGCCGACCGGCGGTGGGCGACGGCGTGGAGCCCGGAGCAGATCTCGCACCGGTTGACGGTCGACTTCCCCGAGGATGAGTCCATGCGCATCAGCCACGAGGCGATCTACCAGTCGCTGTTCATTGAGGGCCGGGTGCGCTCAAGCGGGAGCTGGTCGCCTGCCTGCGCACCGGGCGGGCGCTTCGAGAGCCTCGGGCGAGGTCGCGGAACAAGCCGCAAGGGCATGTCACCGCGGACGTCGTCTTGAGCGAACGGCCCGCTGAGGCCGCAGACCGTGCGATGCCGGGGCACTGGGAAGGTGATCTGATCATCGGGACCAGCCGGTCAGCGATCGGCACGCTCGTCGAGCGCTCCAGCCGGTCAACGATCCTGGTCCACCTGCCCCGACTGGAGGGCTGGGCCGACAAGCCCCCGGAAAGGAACAGACCGTCGCTGGGCGGCTACGGCGCCGTCGCGATGAACGCCGCGCTGACGGCGTCGATGACGCGGCTGCCCGAGCATCTGCGCAGGACCCTCACCTGGGACCGCGGCAAGGAGCTCTCCGGCCACGCCCGGTTCGCGCTCGAGACCGGAACGAAGGTGTTCTTCGCCGATCCCCACGCGCCCTGGCAGCGCCCGACGAACGAGAACACCAACGGTCTGCTGCGTCAGTACTTCCCCAAGGGAACCGACCTGTCGCGGTGGTCGGCCGAGGACCTCGAAGCCGTCGCCCTGGCAATCAACAACCGACCCCGCAAGATCCTCGGATGGAAGACTCCCGCCGAGGTCTTCGAGGAGCAGCTACGCTCGAGCCAACAACCCGGTGTTGCAACGACGGATTGAACTCGCCCAGTACAGCTCCCGAACCTTCGCCGACGCCTGCCGCCGGGCCGGCGTCGTGCAGTCGATGAGCGCCGTGGGCAGCAGCGCGGACAACGCCGCCGCCGAGAGCTTCAACGCCACCCTCAAACGCGAGACCCTGCAGGGCCGCCCCGGCTGGTCCAGCGAGCGCGAGGCCCGACTCGAGCTCTTCCGCTGGCTGCACCGCTACAACACCGTCCGCCGCCACTCCCGCCTCGGCCACCGCAGCCCCATCGCCTACGAGACCGCACTCCAGGCGACATCAACTACGCTCACCCAAGCCGCATAACCCCGTGTCCAACATCCGGGGTCAAGGCCCGATCCCCGATGGGTAGACAAGCACGTGAAGCTCCGTAAGGTGCTGTCTGGCCCGGGAGGGCTGGGTGTGGCTTACGTGAAGCTGTCCGTTGTGACTCGCCCGGAGTGGCCGCCCAGCCCTTCGGGGCGCCCTGGCCGCTGATTGAGATCTGCGATCTTGTCGCTGTTTACGGAGCTGCCGGCGGGGTGTTCCTCGGGCCGTGAAGGATCGCGCGGCATGAGGAGGGCAGATGAGCGCCATCGGCCGGGGCCGGTTATGGGTCGGGATCGACGCAGGTAAGGGGCACCACTGGGCGACGGCGGTCGACGAGACCGGCGCAACGGTATGGTCGAAGAAGATCGACAACGACGAGTCGGCGATCCTGGCCGCGATCGGCGAGGTCCTGGACCTGGCTGATCAGGTGCGTTGGGGCATCGACCTGACGGGCACCGCCTCCGCTCTGCTGCTGGCGCTGCTGGCCGCGCACGGTCAGCAGCCGGTCTACGTGCCCGGCCGCACAGTCAACCGCATGTCCGGTGCCTACCGGGGCGAGGCCAAGACCGACGCCCGCGACGCCTACGTGATCGCCGAAAGCGTCCGGCACCGCCGCGACTTCACCGCCATCGACGTCCCCGTCCAGCTGGTCGCTGATCTTGCCTTGCTGACCGGGCACCGCACCGACCTGGTGGCCGACCGGGTCCGCATGGTCAACCGGCTGCGCGACACCCTGACCGGCATCTTCCCCGCCTTGGAGCGGGCCTTCGACTACTCGGCCCACAAGGGCGCGCTGGTGCTGCTGACGTGCTTCCAGACCCCCGCAGCCCTGCGCCGCCGCGGCGAGGCCCGGCTGAGCGCCTGGCTGGCCAAGCGCGGCGTGCGCGGCGCGGATCACATTGCGGCGAGGGCTCTGGAATCAGCGCGGGCCCAGCACACCCGGCTGCCCAGCGAGCAGGTGGCCGCGCAGCTGGTGGCCGACCTCGCAGAGCAGATCCTTGCCCTGGACGAACGCCTCCGGCAGATCGACAAGCAGATCGCCACCACCTTCCGCAGCCATCCGCAGGCCGCGGTCCTCGAGTCGCTGCCCGGCATCGGCCCGATCCTCGGCGCGGAGTTCCTCGTCGCCGCCGGGGACCTGGCGGCCTACGCGAATGCCGGCCACCTGGCCTCGGCCGCCGGCCTGGTCCCCGTGCCTCGCGACTCCGGACGCCGTACCGGTAACCTGCACCGCCCTCGGCGGTACTCCCGCCGCCTACGTCGTGTGTTCTACCTGTCCGCACAGACCAGCATCATCAAGGACGGCCCCAACCGGGACTTCTACCTCAAGAAGCGCGGCGAAGGTTGCAAGCATGTCCAAGCGATCATTGCGCTGGCCCGCCGCAGAGTCGACGTCCTGTGGGCCCTGCTGCGTGACAACCGGATCTTCAGCCCCGACCCTCCAGCCGTGCAGACCGCTTGACTCGGCCATTGAAACTCCGGGCGGACGGGTTGCTCTTGGTCGACAACCCATCTACCAGGAGCTTCACCCCTTCCCGGGCCCCCACCCCCGCACCAACTAACCAGCCGCTAAGCCAAGTTGGAAACTGCTCAGTCGCCCGCCCCTGCGCGCCAGCGTCCCCGTACGAGCATCGTCTTTGTAGGTTCTCCCACTAGCGGTAGGGAAAGCTCTCCTCCGGCTATCAGTCCGAGACCAGAGTCTCCGAAGCTCCACTCCTGGGCGACACGGCCGGCATGGGACCACTCCCGGTAGAGCACCGGCCGTTCCAGGATCTGCCGAAACCAGGTTGCGGCGGCAGCGCCAAGTTCGGCCGGGGAGCCTGAAGTGCTCAGCTCCTCGACCTGTGGGCCTCCGTCGAGTTCATAGGTCGCAGAGTGCATGTGGCCGGCGGTCACATGAGATCCGCGGAAGCAAGCTCCTACAGTCAGCAGGATGAGGCCGTTGATCGGGTCGCACACGTCAAGGCATGCTCGCAGCTCGCCGTCTTTCTGCTCGGGTTCGACTACGACAGTGTCGACGGCTCGGCAAGCCCAGTTCGGAGCGTCAGCCCTGAGCGTGCGAAGAATGGCCAGATGGTCGATATCGAGCGCTTCGTCATCAGCCTCGAACCACTCGTAATCCACGTGCGTGACCCTATACCGCCTCTTGCGGCCCTGGGGAGCCGCTTGTGGCGAGATCGCGCATCGGCTACCCGCAGGGCCGTTGCATCCTCGGAGTGGTCTCTGCTGGGGCCGACTGACCGCTGTAAGGCCGGGAGCAAGCATGACCGGCTCACCGATGGTGGCAGCGTCTCCTACGCCAAGATCCGCGCGGTCGGCGAGCAGGCCATGGCCCCACTCAAGAGTTGGCGCCTGCTGCGCAAACTCCACTGCAGCACCACCCGCATCACCGACCTGGTCAGGGCCGTCCTCGCCCTTCACCTGGCGACGTCAAGCTGAGGTTGGAAAAGCCTCCTTACCTTCTTGGTGGGCTCGTCCTGGTCCTTCGTACGATCGGGAGACCCAGGGGTCCGGGTGTGGCTCAAAAGTCTCCTGCCGAGGGTTGTGGCTCTCAGTGATTGGCCGCCCGGTACCCCGCGACGACACGGCCGCTCATTGGGATGCGCGAGATCCGATCGCTTCGTAAGGACACGTCGGCGAGGTCGTCTGCAGGGCCGAAGACGGGAACGGCATGGGGAGGCGCGATGCCCGAACTGTGGGCGGGGATAGACGCGGGCAAGGACGAGCACCACTGCACGGTGATCGACACGGACGGGGCCAAGGTGCTGTCGCGGCGGGTGCCCAACGGCGAACCCGAGCTGCTGGACCTGATCCGCGACGTGCTCGAGCTCGCCGAGGACAACCCGGTGACCTGGGCCGTGGACCTGAACGCCGGCGGAGCCGCGCTGCTGATCGCCCTCCTGCTCGGCCACGGGCAGCGCCTGTTCTACCTTCCCGGCCGCACCGTCCACCACGCCTCCGCCTCCTACCGCGGCGAGGGAAAGACGGACGCGAAGGACGCCTACGTCATCGCCGACCAGGCGAGGATGCGCCGTGACCTGCAGCCGATGCAGGAGTGGGACGAGATCGCGGTGGACCTGCGGATCCTCACCGCCCGCCGCTACGACCTCACCGCCGACCGCACCCGCACCGTCAACCGCCTGCGCGCCCAGATGCTGGAGTACTTCCCCGCCCTGGAGCGCGCCTTCGACTACGCCGCCTCCAAGGCCGCCCTCGTCCTGCTGACCGGCTACCAGACCCCCGCGGCCCTGCGCCGCATCGCCCGCTCCCGCCTGGCCGCCTGGCTGGCCAACCGCAAGGTGCGCAACGCCCAGGCGGTGGCCGCCACCGCGATGGAGGCGGCCCACGCCCAGCACACCGCCGTGCCCGGCGAGCGGACGGCGGCCGCGGTGGTGCAGGCCCTGGCCCGGGAACTGCTGGCCCTGGGCGAGGAGATCGAGCGGACCGACGCGGCGATCGAGGCCCGCTTCCGCGAACACCGGCACGCCGAGGCGATCACCAGCATGCCCGGCATCGGCACCCTGCTGGGGGCCGAGTTCATCGCCTGCACCGGCGGCGACCTGGACGCCTTCGGCAGTCCCGGTCGGCTCGCCGGCGTCGCCGGCCTGGCCCCGGTCCCCAAGGACTCCGGCCGCATCAGCGGCAACCTGCGCCGCCCTCGGCGCTATCACCGCCGCCTGCTGCGGGTCTTCTACCTCTCCGCCCAGGTCGCCGCCCGCTGCTGCCCCGTCTCCCGGGCCTTCTACGAGCGGAAGCGAAGCGAAGGCAAGACCCACAAGCAGGCCGTCCTCGCCCTCGCCCGACGCCGCCTCGACGTCCTGTGGGCCCTGATCCGCGACCGGCGCACCTTCACCACCGAGCCACCCCGCCGCGACCTCGCAGCCGCCTGACTCGCCCCGCTATGCCCGACCACCGCGCTTGACAACCACCATTGGGAATCACTGAGACCAGGATCAAAAAAGGGTGATTTGCGAGGGGTGTCTTGGTCTGAATGAGCACTGAAGAACGCTCAGGTCTTCGGGAAGCATCGGCTGCGCGTGACGGGGCCGAGGGGCTAGGCCGTGTCTGACAAATGATCATGTCTGGGGTTCGCGGAGCCACAGGATGAGTGAGGCCAGGACGAGGCCGGTGCGGTAGCGGGTGGCGAGCTTGTCGAAGCGGGTGGCGATGGCGCGGAACTG
>NZ_JAJLRA010000044.1 GCF_020991365.1 Streptacidiphilus sp. ASG 303 | reverse complement strand
CCATCATCGCCGCCTACATCTGGATGTGGGCCGGCTTCGCCATGGTCCTCATCGCCGCCGGGCTCACCGCCGTCCCCCGCGAACTCCTGGAGGCCGCCCGGATGGACGGCGCGAGCGAGTGGCAGGTGTTCCGCCGGATCACCGTGCCGCTGCTCGCCCCGGTGCTGACCGTGGTGATGGTGACGCTGGTCATCAACGTCCTCAAGGTCTTCGACCTCGTCTACATCATCGCGCCGGGCTCCACCCAGCAGGACGCGAACGTCCTCGCCCTGCAGCTCTACCTGTCCTCCTTCGGCGGGGGCGGAGACCAGGGCGCGGGCAGCGCCATCGGCGTCGTCCTGCTGCTGCTGGTGCTCCCCGCGATGCTCTTCAACATCCGCCGCTTCCGGAGGGAGAACCGACGGTGACGACCCTTCAGGAAGCCCCGCCCACCGTCCCCGCACCGCCCGGCCGGGGGGCGGGCCCGGCCGCCCGCGCCGCCGCACGGCTGGCGGGCGGCGCCTCCCGCATCGTGCTGCTGGTGGTGGGCCTCTTCTGGCTGCTCCCGACGGTGGGCCTGCTGGCCTCCTCGCTGCGCGGGCCGGTCGACATCCAGCAGTCGGGGTGGTGGCGGGTGTTCACCGAGCCCGCCCAGCTGACCCTGCACAACTACGCCGCGCTGCTCTCCAACGACACCGTCACCGGCTCGCTGGTCAACACCGTGCTGATCACCGTGCCCGCCACGGTGCTGGTGGTGCTGGTCGCCTCGCTGGCCGGGTACGCCTTCGCCTGGACGGAGTTCCCCGGCCGGGACTGGCTCTTCCTCGCCGTCGTCGGGCTGCTGGTCGTGCCCGTCCAGGTGGCGCTGATCCCGGTGTCCAAGCTGTTCGGCGCGATCGGGGTGTTCGGCTCGATCACGGGCGTGGTCCTCTTCCACGTCGCGTTCGGCCTGCCGTTCGCGGTCTTCCTGCTGCGGAACTTCTTCGCCGAGATCCCGCGCGAGCTGCTGGAGGCCGCCCGGCTGGACGGCGCGGGCGAGCTGCGGCTCTTCCTCACCGTCGTCCTGCCCCTGGGCGGCCCCGCGATCGCCTCGCTGGCGATCTTCCAGTTCCTGTGGGTGTGGAACGACATGCTGGTGGCGCTGATCTTCGCCGACGCGGGCTCGGCGCCGATCACCGTCGCCCTCCAGCAGCAGGTCCGCCAGTTCGGCAACAACATCGACGTCCTGTCCTCCGGGGCGTTCCTGTCGATGGTGGTGCCGCTGGTGGTCTTCTTCGCCTTCCAGCGCCAGTTCGTCAGCGGCGTGATGGCCGGCGCGGTCAAGTAGGCCGCGCCGGACCCCCGGGAAGCGGCACGGGCCGCCCCCGCCGGCCGGGAGGCGGGCGGGGGCGGCCCGTGGACCGCGGCGGGGGCTCAGCGCATGGAGCCGGTCCGCAGCAGGGTCCGGATCACCCGCATGGCCACCGAGAGGCTGGCCAGGTCCTGGGTGTCGGAGTCCCTTATGTCGTCGAGCGTGGTGCGGGCCCGGTTGATGAGCGTGGCGTTGCGGCCCTCCCACGCCTGGTACCGCTGCTCGGGGCCGTCGCCGGGCTCCCCGCAGGCGAGGACGTCGGCGGCGAGCGCCGCGTGGGCCGCGAAGAGGTCCTCGCGGATGGCGGCGCGGGCCATGGACTGCCACCGGTCGCTGCGGGGCAGCTCGATGATGCGGTCCAGCAGGTGGGTGATCTGCAGCCGGTCGGCGAGGTCGTAGTACAGGTCGGCGACCTCGCCGACGTCCGCCCCCGCCCGGTCCGCGACCTCGACGACGTCGAGGGTCGGGAAGGCGGAGGAGAGGCCGGCGCAGCGGGTGGCGAGGTGCTCGGGGACGCCCGCGGCCGTCAGCTCGTCGTGGATGCCCTGGTACCACTCCAGGTCGGCGCCGCGCAGCAGCTTGGGCAGCTGGTCCCAGACCTGGTTGCAGCGCTCGCGGAAGACCTCGATGGTGCCGGCGATGTCCAGCGGCTGGCGCCGGTTGTTGAGCAGCCAGCGGGTGGCGCGCTCGACCAGGCGCCGCGCGTGCAGCCGCATCTTCGTCTGGACCTCGGCGGTCACCTGGTTGTCCAGGGCCTCGATCTCCCGCCAGATCTCCTCCAGGCCGAAGACCGCACGCGCCGCGGTGTGCGAGCGGACGATCTCGTCCATGGTGGCGCCGGTCTCCTCGCGGAGCCGGAAGGCGAAGGTGCAGCCGCCCTGGTTGATGGTCTCGTTGACCAGCAGGGTGGTGATGATCTCGCGGCTCAGGGCGTGGTTGTCGATCGCCCCGGTGAAGCGGTCCCGCAGCGCGGCCGGGAAGTACCGGTGCAGGGAGTCCCGGAAGTACGGGTCGTCCGGCAGGTCGGTGGCCAGCAGCTCGTCGGCCAGCGTGATCTTGACGTAGGCGAGCAGCACGGCCAGCTCGGGCTGGGTGAGCCCGCGGCCGGCCTGCTGGCGCTCCCGGATCTGCCGGTTGTTCGGCAGGAACTCCAGGGCCCGGTCGAGGAGGCCGTCGTCCTCCAGCCGGCGCATCATCCGGGCGTGGACGTTGAGCATGCTCGGCGCCTGGGCGAGCGCGTTGGCCAGCGCGGTGTTCTGCGCGTAGTTGTTGCGGAGCACCAGCGCGCCGACCTCGTCGGTCATCTCGGCGAGGAGGGTGTTGCGCTGCTTGACCGTCATGTCGCCGTCGGCGACCACCCGGTTGAGCAGGATCTTGATGTTCACCTCGTGGTCGGAGGTGTCGACGCCGGCCGAGTTGTCGATGGCGTCGGTGTTGATCCGGCCGCCCTCGCCCTCGGGGCCGCCGGCCGAGGCGAACTCGATCCGGCCGAGCTGGGTGCAGCCCAGGTTGCCGCCCTCGCCGACGACCTTGACCCGCAGGTCGCCGCCGTTGACGCGGATGGCGTCGTTGGCCTTGTCGCCGACCTCGGCGTTGGCCTCGGACTCCGCCTTGACGTAGGTGCCGATGCCGCCGTTCCACAGCAGGTCCACCGGGGCGAGCAGGATCGCCTTCATCAGCTCGGCCGGGGTGAGGCGGCTGGTGCCGGCGGCGATGCCCAGGGCGGCCCGCATCGGCGCCGTCACCGGGATCGACTTGGCGGTGCGGGGGAAGACGCCGCCGCCGGAGGAGATCAGCGAGGTGTCGTAGTCCGCCCAGGAGCTGCGGGGCAGGTCGAACAGCCGGCGGCGCTCGGCGTACGAGGTCGCGGCGTCCGGGTTGGGGTCGACGAAGATGTGGCGGTGGTCGAAGGCGGCGACCAGGCGGATGTGCTCGGAGAGCAGCATGCCGTTGCCGAAGACGTCGCCCGACATGTCGCCGATGCCGACGACCGTGAAGTCCTCGGTCTGGGTGTCGTGCCCGAGCTCGCGGAAGTGGCGCCGGACGGACTCCCAGGCGCCGCGGGCGGTGATGCCCATGCCCTTGTGGTCGTAGCCGGCGGAGCCGCCGGAGGCGAAGGCGTCGCTCAGCCAGAAGCCGTAGGAGTCGGCGACCTCGTTGGCGATGTCGGAGAAGGTCGCGGTGCCCTTGTCGGCGGCGACCACCAGGTAGGTGTCGTCGCCGTCGTGGCGCACGACGTCCTTCGGCGGCTTGACGCCCTCGCCGGCCACCAGGTTGTCGGTGATGTCGAGCAGGCCAGAGATGAAGGTGCGGTAGCAGGCGATGCCCTCGGCGAGCCAGGCGTCGCGGTCGACCGACGGGTCGGGCAGCTGCTTGGCGACGAAGCCGCCCTTGGAGCCGACCGGCACGATGACGGTGTTCTTCACCATCTGGGCCTTGACCAGGCCGAGGATCTCGGTGCGGAAGTCCTCGCGGCGGTCGGACCAGCGCAGGCCGCCGCGGGCGACCTTGCCGAACCGCAGGTGCACGCCCTCGACGCGCGGCGAGTACACCCAGATCTCGTACGCCGGGCGGGGCGCCGGCAGGTCGGGGATGGCCTGCGGGTCGAACTTCATCGAGACGTAGGAGTGCGGCTCGCCGCTCTCCGTGCGCTGGAAGAAGTTAGTGCGCAGGGTGGCCTTGATCAGGTGGAGGAAGGAGCGCAGGATGCGGTCCTCGTCCAGCGAGGCGACCTGGTCCAGCGCGCCGTCCAGCTCCTCCAGGATGCCCTCGGTCAGCTCCAGGCCGGCGGCGGTGTGCGCCGGGGAGAGCCGGGCCTGGAAGAGGTTGACCAGCAGCCGGGTGGCGTGGGTGTTGTTCCTGAGCGCGTCCTCCATGTAGTCCTGGGAGAACGTGGAGCCGGCCTGGCGCAGGTACTTGGCGTAGGCGCGCAGCACCACGGCCTGGCGCCAGGTCAGGCCGGCGCGCAGGACGAGCTCGTTGAAGCCGTCGTTCTCGGCGCGGCCGGTCCAGACGGCGGCGAAGGCCTCCTGGAACCGCTCGCGGGCCTCGTCGCCCAGCTCCCCGGCGGAGCGCAGCCGCAGCCCGAAGTCGTAGACCCAGGCGGTGGAGTTGTCCGAGCGGCGCAGCTCGTACGGGTGCTCGTCGACGACCTCGACGCCGAGCCGCTGCAGCACGGGCAGCACCTCGGTGAGCGAGACCGCGCCGCCGCCGCGGTAGATCTTCAGGCGGCGCTCGTCGTCGGCGGCGCCGACCGGCTGGTACAGGTTGAGCCGGAAGTCGCCGGGGCTGCCGAGGGCCTCCAGCTGGCGCAGGTCCGCGACGGCGGTGCGCGGCGAGAAGTCGGCGCGGTAGCCGTCGGGGAAGGCGTTGGCGTACCGGCGGGACAGCTCGGCGGTCCTCTCCTCGCCGCACTCGGCGAGCAGCACCTCGTGGAAGCCGTCCGTCCAGGAGCGGGCGGCCTCGGCGAGGCGGGCCTCGATCCGCTCGGTGTCGGCCTCGGTGAGGTGGGGCAGCTCGGCGCCGGGGGCGACCCGGACGACGAAGTGCAGGCGGGTCAGGACCGACTCGGTGGACCAGGCGGTGTAGTCGATGGTGGAGCCGCCGAGCTCCTCCATCAGGATGTCCATCAGCCGCAGCCGGATGCGGGTGGTGTAGCGGTCCCGCGGCAGGTAGACGAGGGCCGAGAAGTAGCGGCCGAACGCGTCCTGGCGCAGGAAGAGGCGCAGCTTGCGGCGCTCCTGCAGGTAGAGGACGCTGCCGGCGATGGCGAGCAGCTCCTCCGCCGGGGTCTGGAAGATCTCGTCCCGGGGGTAGGTCTCCAGGATCTGGAGCAGGTCGCGGCCGTCGTGGCTCTCGGGCGGGAAGCCGGAGGAGGTGACGACCTCCTGGACCTTGCGGCGGACCACCGGGATGCGGGTGACCGACTCGGTGTAGGCGGCGGAGGAGAACAGGCCGAGGAAGCGGCGCTCGCCGACGACCCGGCCG
The DNA here is from genome assembly GCF_020991365.1 of Streptacidiphilus sp. ASG 303. Lineage (GTDB taxonomy): Bacteria > Actinomycetota > Actinomycetes > Streptomycetales > Streptomycetaceae > Peterkaempfera. Next base: position 26,579 of record NZ_JAJLRA010000044.1, on the reverse strand, counting down.
GCGGCGTCGAACTTCTTCACGCCGACGTAGTCCAGGTACGCCGGGCGGTGCACGGTGGCGCGGCTGTTGGCCTTGGTCAGGACCAGCAGGGTGTGCTCGTGGGCCTTGGCCCGGGCGGCGGCGCTCAGCCGGCCGAAGGACTCGCTGGCGGGGTGGCCGTCCGGGCCGCCGCTGCGCGGGTCGGGGCGCAGGATGCCGAGACCGGTGCCGGGGACGGCGCGCAGCGCCTCGTACCCGCCGTCGCCCGCGCCCTCGCTCTCCACCAGGTCGTACTCGCGGTAGCCGAGGAAGGTGAAGTGGTCCTCGGCCAGCCAGCGCAGCAGCTCCCAGGCCTCGCCGACCTCCTGCTCGGGCAGGCCCGCGGGGGGCTGCTCGGCGAGCTCCTCGGCGAGGCGCAGGGCGGCCTCGCGCATCTTGGTCCAGTCCTCGACGACCTCGCGGACGTCGGTGAGGACGCGGCGCAGGTCCGCCTCGATCTGCCGGAGGTCGTCGCGGTCGGTCTCGCGGTCGATCTCGATGTGCATCCACGACTCGACGATCGCGTCCGGGGGCCACTCCGCGCCCGAGGCCTGGCCGCGCGAGCAGGCGTCGGCGTCGAGGACCTCCAGCAGGCGGCCGGTGATGTCGCGGCGGACCACCATCTGCGGGTGGATCACGACGTGGATGGCACGGTCCTGGCGGGAGAGCTCGTTGGTGACGGAGTCCACCAGGAAGGGCATGTCGTCGGTGACGACCTCGACCACGGTGTGGCCGCAGGACCAGCCGTTCTCCTCCACGGTCGGGGTGTGCACCCGGACCTCGGCGGTGCCCTGGGGGCGCTTCGCGCCGAGGCGGTGGTGGGAGGCCGCCGCTCCGTAGACGTCGACCGGGTCGCGGTCGAGCAGGTCCTCGGGGGCGGTGTGGAGGTAGTAGTGGTGCAGGTAGGCGGTCAGGGCGCCGTTGCCGAGACCCTCTCCGTGCGTGCCCCCCACCTGGCTGTTCTCAGCGGCCCGTGCTGCGCGTGCGAGCACCTCGGCCTTGGCTGCGTCCAGCTTGGTCTGCATGGCTATCTGGCTCCTGTCGCGCGCCGTTGCGTGACTCGGGTCGGTCCTGGTCCGTGCCACGTCGGTCCGATCCTCCCGCACGTCCCGGATGAAGGTGGCGCATGCCACGCATGAAACACCTTTCACCTGGGTACGCAAGGTCTTTCGGCCCGTTGGCACCCCGGCCAGCCTAACGGGACGACTGCGGAGTGTCAGGGGCCGGTCCGGAGCAAAGGTCGTGCCGCTCCTGCCCCCGCTGGACGACTTGTACAACTACCGATCGGTAGCCGTCCGCGCGGCGCGGTCCTCCTCCGGCGCAGGTCAGCAGCGGCGGGCCGGCGGCGGCGCGTCCGCGTCGGCAGGTCGGCGGCAGGTCGGCGGCGGGTCCGCGGCGGCAGACCGGCGGCGGGTCCGCGGGCGGGCGGCCCGGGCCGGGGGGTCAGGCGCCCTGCACCAGCTCCTCCGCCAGGGCCACCGCCTCGGCCAGCGAGTCGACGACCGGGACCCCGGCCGCCGCGAGGTTCCGCCGGGTGTGCGAGCCCCCGGTGTAGAGCACCGCGCGCGCCCCCACGGCCCGCGCCGCCAGCGCGTCGTCGGCGGCGTCGCCGATCACCACCGTGCGGGCGGGGGCGACCGCGCCTCCGAGCGCGGCGAGGTGGCGGACCATGTGCTCGGCCTTGCCGCCGCCGGACGGACCGACCCGGCCGTCGACCCGGACGAAGCGGCGCTCGATGCCGAACCCACGCACCAGCGGCACCAGCTCCTCGTGCCCGTACATGGACAGGATCGACTGGCTGCGGCCCGCCGCCTCCCAGCGCTCCAGCAGCAGCTCGGCGCCCTCGGTGAGGGTGCAGCCGGCGCTGTGCGCGGTGTAGGCGAGGTGGAAGACGCCGTCCATACGCTCCCACTCCTCGGCCGTGGGGGCACGGCCCAGCATCCGCTCGTAGAAGAGCGGTATGGGGATGCAGTAGAGCTCGCGGTAGCGCTCGACGCTCAGCGGCGCCAGCCCGACCTCGGCGAAGGCGGCGTTGCTCGCCGCCACGACCGCGTCGATGTCGTGGAGGAGGGTGCCGTTCCAGTCCCAGACGATGTGTGCACGCACGGACGCACCGTACCGTCCGCCGCCGACACTCCGGCAGGCGGCACCGGCAGGCGGCACCGGCGGGAGGGCCCCGGCCGGCCCGGCGGGCCCGCCGGGGGGCGCGGCTCAGGGGAGCAGGGTCGGGAGCTCCTGGGTGGCGTACCAGAGCAGCTCGTGGTCCTCGGCCCCGTCGACGGTGAAGCGGGCGTCGTCGTCGCCCGCGTCCGCCGCGTCCACGGCGGACGCGGCCGCCGCGACGTCCTCCTCGGCGTCGCTCCCGTCCACGTGGACCGCGGCCGCCTTCGCGAGCGCCACCGGATCGGCCAGGCGCACCAGGCCGAGGGAGGACTGGTCCCGGTACTCGGCGCCGGTGTCCAGCAGCACCGCCTTGTCGGGCACGTCCAGCGCCACCACGGCGCGGCGCCGCGGGGAGGCGGCGTCGGCGGCGAGCAGCCTCAGCGAGGACTGGGCGGCGCGGACCAGCGCGGCGTACTCCAGCTCCTCGATGTCGTCGCTGAGGTACCACTCGCGCAGCGCCGGGGTGACGGCGTACGCATGCAGCGGCGCCGGGCCGAGCTCGCCCGCGGCGTGCGCCGCGGCCAGGCCGTTGAGGGTGGTGGGGACGTACACGCGCATCGGGGCCGCTCCGGGTCGTGGGTCGCCGGGTCGTGGGGGCCGGGCCCGTCCGCGATCCACGGGAGCGGGTCCGGGTGCGGACCCTGCAGCCGCACCGCCGACCAGGATACGGCCGGAGGTGATCACCGCGCCGCCCGCCGGGCCCTTCCGTCCCCGCCCCGGGCCCGCCGCGTGCCGTTCCGGCCGGGTCACTCCCCCGGTCCCGGCCACGTCCGCGCCGGATCGGCCCCGGGTCAGCCCCGGTGCGTGGCCGCCAGGACGGCGCCGCAGGTCCGCAGCGCCGTCTCCAGCACCTCCGGGCGGCGCGCCGGGTCCATCATGTTGGGGCCCATCGCCGCCAGGTCGTCCAGGGTCGGGGCGAGCAGGCGGACCCGGGTGCCGCCCTCGCGCAGCAGCCGGGCCTCGCGGAGCAGCTGCCGGGTGACCGACCGGCGGTAGCGGCTCACCAGGTGGGCCAGCACCCCGTGCGGCGCGGGGGCGCCCCGCCGTCCGCCGGACCCGGCGGCCGCCGGACCGCCGACGACGGTGCGCAGGCGCACCGCCATCGGGGCCAGCACGTACACCTCGTCCAGCCCCCGGCCCGCCAGCAGATCGGCGTTGGTGGCCGACCAGGCGCCGCCGTCGATGTAGCGGCGGCCGTCCACGGCGACCGGCGCGAACCAGCCCGGGATCGCGCACGACGCCATCACCGCCTCGGCGACGCCGGCCGCCGGCGCGTCCGGGTCGCCGAAGACCACCCGGTGCCCGGTCTCGTAGTCGACCGCGACCATGCGCAGGCCCGGCCGGTCCGCCCACCCGTCCTCGGACGGGACCAGCGCCCGCACGAGGTCGCCGATGGGCGCCACCGACCCCCGGCCCGGGGGGACGAACGCCGAGACCATGGTGAGGAACGGGTAGTCGCGCGGGTGGAGGAAGGTCTGCCGCAGCAGGCCGGGCGAGCCGATGCCGGGCCGGGGCCGCGGGGGCAGCGCACCGCCCACGGCGGCGTCGTAGTCGAACTCCACGCCCACCAGCGGCCCGGTGGCCACCACCCGGCCCTGCTGGTGGTCGCGCAGCTCCCCCGGGCCGACGCCGGACGCCAGCAGGGTGCCCAGGATCGATCCGGCCGAGGTGCCGAGGACGACGTCCGCGCCGCGCGGGTCCCATCCCGCGGTCTCCGCGACGGCGCAGAGCGCGCCGACCGTCCAGGCGGCGCCGAGCATGCCGCCGCCGCCGAGCACCAGGCCGCGGCGCGGTGCGCCCCGGGCGGCCCGGCCGGACCGCGACGGGGTGCGGTCCGGCCCCGGACCGCCGATGCCGGACACGTCCGCCGCCATGCGCCTGCCCGCCTTCCCGGGTGCCGGCCGGTCCACCGGCCTCCCCTCGACGGTAACCTCCCGGCGCCCCCTGTCCGGCGGTGCCACCCCCGGCGGGGTGCCCCTTCGGGTGACGTCCGCCCGGACCGCGCCGGGCCGGCGCCGCGTCGGCGGCCGGGGCCCGGGACCCGCCGCCCGGCCGGGGCGGCGGCGGGTACGGCGGGGCTGCGGCAGGTGCGGCGAGGGGCGCGGCCGGAGGCGGGGGACGGACGATGTCACCCGGATAGGTGAAGTCCGGCGTCGTGCGCCCCGCCGCGGGACGCCCGTTGCCGCGTGCGCCGGACCCCGGATAGGAAGGGTCCCGTCCGTCGCCGACCACCGCACGGGGGTGCCGATCATGGTCGATTCCGCAGGGCCAGCCGCCTTGACCGCCTTTCCGGGGGCCGCCTTTCCCGGGGCCGCCTTTCCCGGGGCTCCGGGCCGGGAGGCCGCCGTCGGCGCGGCCGCCGCCTCCGCCTCCGCGGCCGCCGCACCGGCGGTCCCGCTCCCCGGGATCCGCCCGCTGCTGCCGGGGCCGCCCGACGCGCCCTGCCCCGGCCGCCGGCCGACCGGTCCGGCGGCCCCCGCCGCGCCGGGGACGGTGCGGCTGGGCCGCGTCCACCGCCAGCCGGGGCACCCCGCACGGGTGCGGCGTCCGGCCGGCCTGCACTGCGCGCCGCCGCGCGGCGACCTCAACGGGCTGGCCACCCGGTTCGCCCAGCGGCTGGTCGAGGTGCTCACGGGCACCCGGCCGGCCGGGCAGCTGGCCCGGCACACCACCCACACCGGGTACGGGGAGCTGACCCGGCTGGTGCAGCGCGGCACGCTGCGCCCCCGTTCCGCCGGGGCGCTGCCCGTGCTGCGCCGGGTCTACGACAGCGCACCGGCCCCCGGCGTGCTGGAGGTCTGCGCCCGGGTCGACACCGGCCCCCGCACCCGGATGGTGGCCTTCCGGCTCGAACGGCACCCGCGCACGGCGCAGTGGCAGTGCGCGGCGGTCGACACCCGCTGAGGGCCGCCGGGACCCGCCGCAGCCCGCAGCGGCCCGCAGGGAACGGCCGGGAACGGCCGGGAACGGCCGGGAACGGCCGGGAACGGCCGGGAACGGCCGGGAACGGCCGGGAACGGCCGGGGGCGCCGCCCCGGCCGTACCGGTGCGGCGCCCTCCGCGTCCTCCTGCCCGCCCGCCGCGCCGCCCGCCGGGGCGGGGCGGCCGTGCGGGCGGCCTGCTACTTCCTGCGGCGGCGGCCGCCCTTGGCGGCCTTGCGGCGCTCGGCCCGGGTCATGCCGGCCTCCGGGTCGTCCAGGACGCCGTCCTCGGTGAAGTCGCCCTCGACCACGCCGCCCTCGCCGTCCACCGTCGGGGCGATGTAGTGCAGGCGCTGCCGCTGCGGGGCCTCCAGCCCCTTGGCGCGGATCTCCGGACGGCCCTCCTCTGCCTTGTCCAGCTGGACCGGCTCGGCGTCCTCGACCGGGACCTCCTCGACCTGCTGCTCGACCTGGACCTCCAGGTTGAACAGGTAGCCGACGGACTCCTCCTTGATGCCCTCCATCATCGCGGAGAACATGTCGTAGCCCTCGCGCTGGTACTCGACCAGCGGGTCGCGCTGGGCCATCGCCCGCAGGCCGATGCCCTCCTGCAGGTAGTCCATCTCGTAGAGGTGCTCGCGCCAGCGGCGGTCGAGCACCGACAGGACGACGCGGCGCTCCAGCTCGCGCATGATCTCCGAGCCGAGCTGCTCCTCGCGCGCGGCGTACTGCGCGTGGATGTCCTCCTTGACCGCCTCCTCCAGGAAGTCGGGGGTGAGGCCGGCCTGGCCGCCCGCCTCCTCCTCCAGCTCCTCCAGGGAGAGGGTGACCGGGTAGAGCTGCCGGAGGGCGGTCCACAGCTTCTCGAGGTCCCACTCGTCCTCGAAGCCCTCGCCCGTCGCCGCCCGCACGTAGGCGTCGACGGTGTCGTCCATGAAGTGGCCGATCTGCTCCTGGAGGTCCTCGCCCTCCAGGACGCGGCGGCGCTCGCCGTAGATGACCTCGCGCTGCCGGTTGAGCACCTCGTCGTACTTGAGGACGTTCTTGCGGATCTCGAAGTTCTGCTGCTCGACCTGGGTCTGCGCGGAGGCGATGGCGCGGGTGACCATCTTGGACTCGATCGGCACGTCCTCCGGGACGTTCGCCATGGAGAGCACGCGCTCGACCATGCCGGCCTTGAAGAGCCGCATCAGGTCGTCGCCGAGCGACAGGTAGAAGCGGGACTCGCCGGGGTCGCCCTGGCGGCCGGAGCGGCCGCGCAGCTGGTTGTCGATCCGGCGGGACTCGTGCCGCTCGGTGCCGAGGACGTACAGGCCGCCGAGGGCCTGCACCTCCTCCTGCTCCGCCTTGACCTGGGCCTTGGCCTTCTCCAGGGCGGAGGGCAGCGCCGCCTCGTACTCCTCGGGGGTGTCCACCGGGGAGAGCCCGCGCTGGGCGAGCTCGGCGGCGGCCAGGTGGTCGGCGTTGCCGCCGAGCTGGATGTCGGTGCCGCGGCCGGCCATGTTGGTGGCGACGGTGACGGCGCCCTTGCGGCCGGCCTGGGCGACGATCTGGGCCTCGCGCTCGTGGTGCTTGGCGTTGAGCACCTCGTGCGGGATGCCGCGCTTGCGCAGCTCCTGGGAGAGGTACTCGGACTTCTCGACCGAGACGGTGCCGACGAGGACCGGCTGGCCCTTCTCGTGCTTCTCGACGATGTCCTCGACCACGGCGCGGAACTTGGCGGGCTCCGTCTTGTAGATCAGGTCGGGCTGGTCGATCCGCTGCGGGTTCTTGTTGGTCGGGATGGGCACCACGCCGAGCTTGTAGATCTGGTGGAACTCCGCCGCCTCGGTCATGGCCGTACCGGTCATGCCGCCGAGCTTGTCGTAGAGGCGGAAGAAGTTCTGGAGGGTGATGGTGGCCAGGGTCTGGTTCTCGTTCTGGATCTCCACCCCCTCCTTGGCCTCGATGGCCTGGTGCATGCCCTCGTTGTAGCGGCGGCCGGCCAGGATGCGGCCGGTGTGCTCGTCGACGATCATGACCTCGCCGTTGACGACGACGTAGTCCTTGTCGTTCTTGTAGAGCTCCTTGGCCTTGATGGCGTTGTTGAGGAAGCCCACCAGCGGGGTGTTGACCGACTCGTAGAGGTTGTCGATGCCCAGGTAGTCCTCGACCCGGGAGACGCCGTCCTCCAGGATGCCGACGGTGCGCTTCTTCTCGTCGACCTCGTAGTCGCGGTCGCGCTTGAGGCGCTGCACCAGCTTGGCGAAGTCCGCGTACCACTTGGTGGCCTGGTCCGCCGGGCCGGAGATGATCAGCGGGGTGCGGGCCTCGTCGATGAGGATGGAGTCGACCTCGTCGACGATGGCGTAGTTGTGGCCGCGCTGCACCAGCTCGTCCTGCGCCCACGCCATGTTGTCGCGGAGGTAGTCGAAGCCGAACTCGTTGTTGGTGCCGTAGGTGATGTCCGCGGCGTACTGCTTGCGGCGCTCGGCCGGCGACATGTTCGCCAGGATGACGCCGACCTCGAGGCCGAGGAAGCGGTGGACGCGGCCCATCCACTCCGAGTCGCGCTCGGCGAGGTAGTCGTTGGTCGTGATCAGGTGCACGCCCTTGCCGCTCAGCGCGTTCAGGTACGCCGGGAGCGTGCCGACCAGGGTCTTGCCCTCGCCGGTGCGCATCTCGGCGACGTACCCGAGGTGCAGGGCGGCGCCGCCCATCAGCTGCACGTCGTAGTGGCGCTGGCCCAGGACGCGCTTGGCCGCCTCACGGACCGTGGCGAAGGCCTCGGGCAGGATGTCGTCGAGGGTCTCGCCGTCCGCCAGCCGCTGCCGGTACTCGTCGGTCAGCGCCTGCAGCTCGGCGTCCGTGAGGTTGACGAAGTCCTCTTCGATGGAGTTGACCTGGGAGGCGATCCGCTGCAGCTTGCGAAGGATCTTGCCCTCACCGGCGCGCAGGATCTTGTCGAAGACGGACACGTGAGCGGGCTCCTTGGCTGGACTGGCACCCGGCTGGGGGTGCACGACTGCACGGCGGAGCTTCCCCACCGCACCGGCCATCGTATGCGAGGAGGCCAGCGGGCCGGGAGGTCCGTCAGCGCCGCGATCCCGTGTCACCCGGGGGAGGGCGGTGCGCAGATCCCCCAATCCGGGCGGAACGGACGACGGGCGCCCCGCACACCAGGGACGACGTCCGGGGCGGGCGCGGCGTTCCCGGCCCGGGGCGGCCTGCGGCGGGGGCCGGCGCCCGCGAGGGGGGCGGCGGCCCGCGGGGAGGGGCCCCGCGCCCGGGAGCCGTCACCCGCCCCGGCGGGCTCCGCGATACTCGCGCCCATGGAACCCGTGACCATGCAGACCGCCCGCCTCCTCCTGCGCCCCCTGGAGCCGGGCGACGCCGGGGCCGTGCACCGGGCCTGCCAGGACGAGCAGATCCAGCGGTGGACGACCGTGCCCTCCCCCTACCTACCGGAGCACGCGGAGGAGTTCACCGGCCGGATCTCGCCCGACGGCTGGCGCAACGACACGCTCTACAACTGGGGGACCTTCACCCGCGACGGCGGGGCGCTGGTCTCCTCGGTCGGCCTCTCCTTCCCCCCGCGCACCGCCGTCGCGGAGGTCGGCTACTGGACCGCCCGGGAGCACCGGGGACGCGGCCTCACCGCCGAGGCCGTCGCCGCCGTCGCCCGCTGGGCCTTCGACACCCTCCGCGTCCAGCGCCTGGAGTGGTACGCGGAGGTGGGCAACACCGCCTCCCGGGCGGTGGCGGAGCGGGTGGGCTTCACCGTCGAGGGGACCCTGCGCTCCTACCTGGAGCACCGGGGCGGGCGCCGGGACGGCTGGGTCGGCTCGCTGCTGCCCACCGACCGGGTCCCGGGCCCGGCGGCCGGCTGACGGGCCCGGGCGGGGCGCCCGACGGAACGGGGGCGGCCGACGGGGCGGGGACCGCCGACGGGACGAGGGCCGCCGCCCCCTCTCCTCTCTCCCCTCGTCCTGAAGCTGCGCCTTCAGGCGGGTGCGTCAGGGCCGCCCCGCGCGTCCGGCGGCGGCCCGACGGCCCCGGCGGCCCCGGCGGCCCCGGCCCGCGGGTCCTCCCCCGGCGGGGACGGCCCGGTTGTCCGGGGCTGCCCCTACGCTGCGGGGCATGACCTCCGCAGCGCCTCCGACGCCGAAGCCCGCCGCCGCCCTCTCCGCCGGGGACGCCCGCCGGATCGCCCTGCGCGCCCAGGGGCTGCTGGGCGCGCCCGACCGGCGGGGCGGGGTGCGCGGGGTGCTGCGCCGGCTCGGCGCGGTCCAGCTGGACACCATCTCGGTCCTGGCCCGCTCGCACGAACTGGTGCCGTACGCACGGCTCGGCGCGGTGGGCCGCGGCGCGGTGGAGGAGGCGTACTGGGGCGGTGCCGCCTTCGAGTACTGGTCGCACGCCGCCTGCGTCCTGCCGGTGGAGGAGTGGCCGCTCTTCGCCTTCCGGCGGCGGGCGTTCACCTCCCGGGGCCACCGCTGGCACCGGATGGAGGACGCCGCGCGGTCCTGCGCCGAGGTGCGGGCCCGGCTGCGCGCCGACGGTCCGCTGACCGCCACCGACCTCGGCGGCGCCCGCCGGGGCGGCCCCTGGTGGGACTGGTCCGAGACGAAGATCGCCATCGAGTGGCTGCTCGACGTCGGCGAGGTGGTCTGCACCGAGCGCAGGGGATGGAAGCGCGTCTACGACCTGGCGGAGCGGGCCGTGCCGCCGGAGCTGCTGGCGCAGGATCCGGACGACGCGACCTGCCTGCGGCGGCTGGTCGGGCAGGCCGGGGCGGCCCTGGGCGTGGCGACCCGGGCCGACCTGGCGGACTACCACCGGCTGCGGACCGAGCAGGTGGACGCGGTGGCCGCCGACTCCGGGCTGGTCCCGGTGGAGGTGGAGGGCTGGGGGCGCGACGGCGGCCCCGGACCGGCCTGGGCGGACCCGGCCGCGCTGGGGGCCGCGCCCCGGGGGCGGCACCGGACCACCCTGCTCTCGCCCTTCGACTCGCTGATCTGGGACCGGGCGCGCACCGAGCGGGTCTTCGGGTTCGCCCACCGCCTGGAGGCGTACGTGCCCCGGGAGAGGCGCGTGCACGGCTACTTCGCGATGCCGCTGCTGGCGGGCGGCAGGCTGGTGGGGCGGGTCGACCCCGCGCGGGAGGGCCGGACGCTGGTCGCCCGGCAGGCCTCCGTGGAGTCGCCCGCCGCCGTCGCCCCCATGGCGCAGGCACTGCGGGAGGCCGCCGAGTGGGTGGGCTGCGACGCGGTGACGGTGGAGCGGGTGGTCCCGGAGTCCCTGGCGGGCGCCCTCACCGCGGCCGTCGCAACGGCCTGAACGGGAGGGTCCCCGGTCCACCGGCAGGCGGCGTGACGCCGCGTCAGCCTATTTCGAGGATCTTCTCGCGCATGGCGTAGACGACGGCCTCCATCCGGGAGTGCAGCTGGAGCTTCTCCAGGATGTTGCGCACGTGGTTCTTCACCGTGTTCTCGCTGATGAAGAGCTTCTTGGCGATGTCGCGGTTGTTCATCCCGGTGGCCACCAGCTTGAGCACCTCCAGCTCCCGGTCGGTGAGCCGGGGCGCGGGCACCAGGGGCCGGTCGTCGGAGCGCTGCTGGATCATCGACTTGAACTCGGTGAGCAGCTTGGCCGCCATGGAGGGGCTGATCTGGGACTGGCCGTCGGCGACCGCCCTGATCGCGGTGGCGACCTCGTCGGTGGAGATCTCCTTGAGGAGGTAGCCGGTGGCGCCGGCCTTGATCGCCTCGTAGAGGTCGGCCTCCTCGTCACTGATCGTCAGCATGATGATCCGGGCGCTGGGCGCCACGTCCTTGATGGCCGTGCAGGCCTCGATACCGCTGCGGCGGGGCATCCGGACGTCCATCAGGATGATGTCGGGCAGCAGGTCGGCGGCCTTCTCCACGGCTTCGGCGCCGTCCCCCGCCTCGCCGACCACCTGGATGTCCTCCTCCTGCGCGAGGACGATCTCCAGGCCGCGCCGGAAGAGGGCGTGGTCGTCCACCACGAGCACCCGGATGGGTTCGGCGCGGGGCCCGTCGTCCTCCGCCCCTTCCGGGGAGTACCCGGACGGGTGACCGGCGGAGTGGCCCGAGGGGTGCCCCGGAAGGTGTGCGAGGGGCCGTCCCTGCGGCTGGACCGGCGGGCGGTCCTCCTGGGCATGCCCCTGCTGCCGGTCGGACGGACCCGTGAACGGCGTGCCGCCGCGGCCGGCGGACCCCGTGCTGAAACGCTCCCCCATCCACTCCTCCCCCTCGTGGCCCGCGCGGGGACCACGTGACTGGTCGGGCGCCCCCTGTGCTGACCGGGGCTGGCGCCATCATTCCACGGTGGTCGGGCGGTCCGGCCACACGGCGGGCGTGCGGCTGCGCAGCGCCCCGGCGGGGCCTGCGGCCGCGCCCGCCCGTGGTGCACCGCCGTGGTGCACCGCCGTGCTGCCCCGCCGGAGGCGGCCGGGGGCCGCTCCCGCGGCCGTCCGCCCGGCTCGACACCCCTCGGGGCGGGGCGCCGGTCCCGCGGCGGGCCGCAGGACCGGCGGCCCGCCGACGGTCCGTCACCTGCACCGTGCCCGGGGTGCGCCCCGGCGCGGCGCGGCCCGGCTACTCCTCGTCCGCCTCGCCGATCGCGCCGCCGGCGCCGCCCAGCTCGCCGTCGGGAGCGGACCCGTCGGCCTTCAGGTGGATGACGCCGTAGTTGTAGCCGTGGCGGCGGTAGACGACGCTCGGCATCCCGGTGTCGGTGTCGACGAAGAGGTAGAAGTCGTGCCCGACCAGCTCCATCTCGTAGAGGGCCTGGTCCAGCGCCATCGGCGCGGCGGCGTGCACCTTCTCCCGGACGACGAGCGGGCCGTCGCCCTCCACCTCCAGCGACCCGATGCGGGTCTTCACCACCCCGGTCTCCTCCTCGGCGGCGGGGGCGGTCTCCGGCAGTGCGGCCAGCGCCGCGGTGGCCTCGGCCACGCTGATCGGGGTGCGGCCGGTGCCTCCCTTGTGCACCCGGCGGCGGTCCGCGGCCTTGCGCAGCTGGGCGTCGAGCCGGTTGGCGGCCATGTCCAGCGCGGCGTAGGGGTCGCCGGCGCAGGCCTCTGCACGGATCACCGGACCGCGGGTGCGCACCGTGATCTCCACGCGCTCGCTGCGGTCCGCCTGGCGCGGGTTGCGCTCCTTGGACACCTCGACGTCGAGGCTGATCACCTTGCCGTCGAACTTCTGGATCTTCTCCAGCTTCTCGGCCACGTGCTTGCGGAACCTCTCGGGCACCTCGGTCTTGCGGCCCTTGACGACGATGTCCACGCAGAACTCCGTTCCCTCGCGCTGACGCCGGCGGGGCCAGGCCCCGCGCGGCCCACTGAGTACGCAGTCCGTCCGCCCTGCGTTCACCCCGCGGCCGGGGCGGCGGCCGGAACTGTTTCCCTCACCACTTCCTCCCCACCAGGGACGGCTGAAACCCCATGGAACACCCCTCCGGGGGTTTCCGCCTCCCCGGCGGACGCGCGGCGCACGGAGGTGCGCGCCCGGCGGCCGGACGGCGGGGCACCACCCCTCGGACACCCGTTCCGAAGCCGAACATAGCCGTCGATGGCGGCCTGGACACCGGTTCGACGCGAACGGCCCCCTTTCGGATGAACGTGCGGGAAAAGGGCCGCGGATCCGCCCGTACCCGCGCACTCTGGTCCCGCCATCCGGCATCCGCCGCACGGAGGGGGAAGTGCCCGTGGACGCCCTGCTCGACCTGCTGCTGCCCGCACGCTGCGACGGCTGCGGCGGCACCCGCGGCCGGCTGTGCCCCGGCTGCCGGGCCGCCCTGGCCGCCGCCCCGGTCCGCCCGGCCCGGCCGGACCCGCCGCCCCCGGGCCTGCCGCCGGTGTACGCGGCCGCCGTGTACGAGGGGCCCGTCCGCGGGCTGCTGCTGGCCCACAAGGAGCGCGGTGCGCTCGGCCTGGCCGGCCCGCTGGGCGCCGCCCTGGCCGGAGCCGTGCTGGCCGCCCTGGGCGAGGAGCCCCGGGCGGGGGCGGCGGACCGCCGGGACCGGACCGGCCCCGCGCCGCTCCTGCTGGTCCCCGTGCCGTCCGCGCCCCGGGCGGTGCGCGCCCGCGGCCACGACCCCGTGCACCGGCTGGCCCGGGCCGCGGCCCGGGAGCTGCGGCGGTCGGGCGTGCCCGCACGCGCGCTCGGGGCGCTGCGGCCCGTCCGCGCCGTCGCGGACCAGGCCGGTCTCGGCGCGGCGGACCGGCGCCGCAACCTCGCCGGGGCCCTGGCGGTGCGCCGGGCACCCGCGGCGGCGCTGCGCTCGGGGCGGGCCGTCCTGGTCGACGACCTGGTGACCACCGGTGCCACCCTCGCCGAGGCCGCGCGGGCCCTGGAGGCCGCGGGTGTCCGCGTACCGGGGGCGGCCACGGTCGCGGCCACCCCCCTGCGGGTGCCCCGGAGGTGCCGAGGCCGGGCGGGACCCGGGGTTCGCCCGGTCCAGCCCGGGTAGTCGATCAGTCCGGGCAGGCGGTCAGCCCGGGTAGGCGGGCGCCATGGCGTTGCGGGCCACCGCCCGCCACTGCCCGTTGGGCCCGAGCCGGTAGATCTTGTGGTCCTTGGAGTCCGCGTACACCGGTGCCTGCGGGTCCTCCGAGGCGGCCACCGTGGTCATCCCGTCGATCCCCTGGAGCGTGGTGTCCTCGCTGTGCGAACCGTCGACGCCCACCAGCTGGGGGTGCTTGACGCCCTCGGCCTCCCTGCCCAGCACCACCAGCTCGTCGGTGTCGGACCACGACACCGCCGTGACGTCCACCAGCTGGGGCGCCACCGGGCGCAGCGCGGTGATCACCGCCTGCGGCGCCTCCGCGCCGCCCGAGCGGCGCACCAGGCCGATCTCGACCGTCCGCGTGTGCCCGTCCGTGAGCAGCAGCGCCACCCGGATGCCGTCCGAGGAGATCCTCAGCCCCTGCACGGTGCGGCCGCCCAGCCCCCGCACCGCGACGCGGTAGGGGCGGCCGCCCCGGACCATGAGGACCTGCGGCGCGGCGGGGTCGCGGTCGGCGATCCACAGGTCGCCGTACCCGTCCCAGGTCGGCTCGGAGAGGCCGTCCGGCACCTTGCTGGTGACGCCCGTCGGCAGCAGCTTGGCGCCGTCCGCGAGGCCCGTCTCGTACAGCTCCCGGCCCCCCTGCCCGACGGCGGCGGCCAGGCCGCCGTCGCGGCGCACCGCGACCCGGTCCATCCGGGGCTGCTGCTGGGGGGCGCCCAGCGGGCCGGGGACGGGGGTGCCGCCGGACTCCTCGTCGCGGGACAGCCGCAGCAGCCGCCCGTTGGCGACGTCCTGGTAGTACAGGTCGTCCGCGCGCTCCGGGGAGTAGGCGTCGGCCTGTCCGGCGGTGACCTCGCAGCCGCGGGTCCCCCCGGGGTCGGCCACCACCACCCGCCTGATGCCGGCGGCCTGGTCGGCGAGGGTGCGCAGCAGTTGCACGGCCATCCGCCGGCAGGTCTCCGGACGGCTCTGCAGGTCGCGCGCGCTGACCTTGACCTCGGCCGTCCCGCCGTCGTCCGGCGCGGTGCTCTGGGACAGCACGGAGACGCCGTCGAAGGCCGACGAGACCACCGGGGCGAGCCAGCGGGACGGGCCCGCGGCCAGCGCCCTGGCGGCCTCGGTGAGCGGGTCTATGCGGCGGCGCAGGTAGATCGGGTCGGGCACCAGGACCGGCTGCCGCGCCGAGGGCCGGGAGGGGTCGGCGGCCGCGAAGTAGTAGCGGCTGACCCGCTCGTAGACGTTGCGGAAGTTGGTCTCGTTGAGGATCAGGCCGTCGGGGAGGCGGGAGATGCGCCACTCGCCGTTCTGCCTGGCGAAGGTGAACGAGGCGTGGAAGTCCCCGGCCATCGGCCGGAACGTCTTGTTGGCGTCCAGCTCGGCCATCGCACTGCCGTGGACGGTCACCTGCCGGGTGCGGGCGCCGGCCGTGCCGGGCTGCACCTCCGGGTTGCCGGTGAGCACCACGACCCTCGCCTCGGGGCGCCAGCGCCTGGCCTCCGCCGTCGTGAGGTACTCCTTCGCCGTGGTGTACCCGGCCTCGTCGCCGATGGTCGCGTCGAGGAAGTTCCGCAGCAGCTCCTGCGGTTCGAGGCCCTTCTGGGGGTGCACGGGGAAGACCCGCACCTGGAGGTTCTGGTCGTCCGCGTGCTCGGCGGCGTTGACCTCGGCGGCGTCGCCGCTGTCCGGCATGGCCGCGCAGCCCGCGAGCAGCAGCACCAGGGGCACCACCGCGGCGAGCATCCGGCCGCAGGCCGGACCCGCGCGCCCGGTACGGCCCGCGCCGGGCGTGCCGGCGCCCGGTACGGCGCGGTCGGCCGCCGCCTGCCCGGCCCCCCCGCGGTCAGTCCGCCTCCGCACCGTCCCGCTCCTCCCCTGCCGTCCCGGCCGTCCCTGCCGCTCCCGGACCGTCCGCCCCCGGCCGTCCCGTCCCGCGCTCCACCACGACGTGGGCGCCGGTCGCACCGTACCCCGCGGAGGCCGCCCGGACGTCGGAGGGGTCCGCGGAGGGTCGGCGGGCCGTCCGCCCGCCGGGGCCGAGCCCCGGGCCTATGGTGAGCACCCCGCCGAGGCCGGGCCCGAAGCCGTTCCCGCCGCCCTCCGCCGCCTCCTCGGCCCCCGCGTCGGCGGGCCGGCCGCCGGCCGGGCGGGCGACCCTGCGGTACGGGGTGCCGGGCGCGCCCAGTCCGCGGTTGTGCAGGGAGTCCTCCGGCTCCAGCGGGATCGGCGAGCGCCCGATCTCGGCGCCCCTGGTGCGGGGCACGGTCAGCCGGAACTGCGAGCCGCCCCCGGGCTCGCCCCACGCCTGCAGCCAGCCGCCGTGCAGGTGGGCGTCCTCCAGGGCGATGGACAGGCCGAGGCCGGTACCGCCGGTGGTGCGCTGCCGCGCCGGGTCCGCCCGCCAGAAGCGGTGGAAGACCCGCGACGCCTCGCCGGGCTTGAGGCCGATGCCGTGGTCGCGCACCGCGACCGCGACCGAGCCGTCCCCGGAGGCCAGCCGGACCACCACGTCGCGGCCCTCGCCGTGCTCCAGGGCGTTGACGACCAGGTTGCGCAGGATGCGCTCGATCCGCCGGGGGTCGACCTCCGCCATCACGGGGTCCTCGGCGCCGCGCACCAGCAGGGCGCTGCCCTTGGCCTGGGCCAGCGGCTCCGCCGCCTCGACGACCCGGGCGACGATCTCCCGCAGGTCGGCGGGCTCGGCGTCCAGGACGGCCGCGCCGGCGTCGAAGCGGCTGATCTCCAGCAGGTCGGAGAGGAGGGACTCGAAGCGGTCCAGCTGGCTCTGCAGCAGCTCGGCGGAGCGCGAGGAGGCCGGGTCCATGTCCTCGCGGCCCTCGTACAGCAGGTCGGCGGCCATCCGGACGGTGGTGAGCGGGGTGCGCAGCTCGTGGGAGACGTCGGAGACGAAGCGGCGCTGGACCCGCGAGAGCTCCTCCAGCTGCCGGATCTGCGCCCACAGGGCGTTGGCCATCTCGTTGAAGGAGTCGCCGAGCCGGGCGATGTCGTCCGTGCCGGTGACCTTCATCCGCTCGTCGAGGTGGCCCGCGGCCAGCCGTTCGGAGATCCCGGCGGCCATCCGCACGGGCGTGACGACCATCCGGACCACCATCCAGGCGATGGCGCCCAGCAGCACCACCACGAAGACGCCGGCGGTGGCCAGGGTGCCGGTGACCAGGCCGAGGGTCTTGCTCTCCTGGCCGAAGGGGAAGACGTAGAAGAGCTGGTAGGCGGTGCTGTCGGGGCCCACCAGCTGCTTGCCGATGGCCAGGCCCGCCTCGGTGCGCGGCCCCTCGCCCTGGTCGCGCCGGATGACGGTCGGCTGCTCCTGGACGGTCCCCGGGTGGTCCGCCAGCCGCTGCTGGAGCTCGTCGGGGATCGACTGGGGGGAGACGTTGCCGGTGCTGCGCGGGGAGCGCACCCCGGACACGTCGGTGGTCGGCGCGGCGGGGGCGGACGGCACGAGGGCGACGACGGAGTACACGCCCTGGCCGCTGCTGGCCAGCTGCTCGACCTGCCGGGTGATCCAGTCGCCGATGTCCTCGGCGGCGGCCGGGGCGGTGCCGCTGCCGGCCTTGTTCGGGAGGTCGCGGGCGGCGTCGATCTGCTTCTGCGCGACCGAGAAGCCGCCGGCGGCCTGGCTCTCCGCCACGTGCTTCTTGGCGTCCAGCAGGCCGGTGCGGACCTGCGCCATCACCACCACGCCGAGGAGCAGCACCACGCCCAGCGACAGCACCAGCGTGGTGGCGACCACCCGCAGCTGGATGGAGCGCCGCCACAGCGCGACGGCGCGGCGGAACGGCCGTCTGGCCTGGCGGGCGGCGAGGGCGGCCATGGCGGCGATCCCGCGGTGGCCGCCCGGTATGCGGCTGGCGCCGGACGGCGCGTCCCCGAGCGCGGGGTCGTCCGGGGCCGTCGGGCCGGGGCCCACCGGCGGGAGGTCCGCGGCGGCCGGGCCCCGGGACGGCGACTCCCCGCCCGCGGTGCCGCGCGGCGGGGAGTCCTGGTCGTGCTGCCCGCTCACGTCAGCTGGGTCCGGCCTTGTAGCCGACGCCGCGCACGGTCACCACGATCTCGGGCCGCTCGGGGTCCCGCTCGATCTTGGAGCGCAGGCGCTGTACGTGGACGTTGACCAGCCGCGTGTCGGCGGCGTGCCGGTAGCCCCACACCTGCTCCAGCAGGACCTCGCGGGTGAAGACCTGCCAGGGCTTGCGGGCGAGCGCGACCAGCAGGTCGAACTCCAGCGGGGTCAGCGGGATGGACCGGCCGTCGCGCTTCACCGAGTGCCCGGCGACGTCGATCACCAGGTCGCCGATGGCCAGCTGCTCGGGGGTGGGCTCCTCGGCGCGGCGCAGCCGGGCGCGCACCCGGGCCACCAGTTCCTTGGGCTTGAACGGCTTGATGACGTAGTCGTCGGCGCCCGACTCCAGGCCCACGACCACGTCCACGGTGTCGCTCTTGGCGGTGAGCATGACGATCGGCACCCCGGACTCGGCCCGGATCTGCCGGCAGACGTCGATGCCGTCGCGGCCGGGCAGCATCAGGTCGAGGAGGACCAGATCGGGCTTGCTCTCCCGGAACACGGCCAGTGCCTTGTCCCCGTCCGCGACGAAGAAGGGCTCAAAACCCTCCCCGCGCAGAACGATGCCCAGCATCTCGGCCAGTGCGGTGTCGTCGTCGACGACCAGGACGCGTCCCTTCATGCTTCACATCGTCTCATCACTCGATCGTGACATGGCGCACAGCCGTGTCATCCCGCTCACATCCACCGGGGAGACTACGCCCTTCTCGGTGACGATCGCGCTGATCAGTCCGGGCGGGGTGATGTCGAACGCCGGGTTGTAGACGGGCGCCCCGGGCGGTGCGACCGCGACCCCGGCGTATTCGGCCACCTCGTGCGCGGCCCGCTGCTCGACCTCCACGTCCGCCCCGCCGGGGGTGTCCGGGTCCACGGTGGTGGTGGGCGCCACCACCACGAACGGCACGCCGTGGTGGCGGGCCAGCACCGCCAGCGGGTAGGTGCCGACCTTGTTGGCGGTGGAGCCGTCGGCCGCGATCCGGTCCGCCCCGACCAGCACCGCATCCACCTGGCCGGCGGCGAGGAGCGAGCCGGCGGCGTTGTCCGCCAGCAGGGTGTAGGGCATCCCGGCGCGCGCAGCCTCGTACGCGGTCAGCCGGGCGCCCTGCAGCAGGGGCCGGGTCTCGTCCACCCAGAGCCGCCGCAGCCGCCCGGCGCGGTGCGCGGCGAGCGCCACGGCCAGGGCGGTGCCCTCGCCGCCGGAGACGAGGGCGCCGGTGTTGCAGTGGGTGAGCAGCCGGTGGGTGCCGCCGGGCAGGAGCCGGTCGAGGAGGTCGAGCCCGTGGGAGGCCATGGCGGCGCTGGCGGCGGCGTCCTCCCGGTGCAGGGCGCGGGCCGCCTCCAGCGCCGCGGCGGCCGCGCCGTCGAGGTCGCCGGGCTTCTCCGCCAGGTGGTGCCGGTGGGCGTCGGCGGCCCGCCGCACGCCGATGGCCAGGTTGACGGCGGTGGGCCGGGCCCGGGCGAGTTCCTCGGCGGCGTCGCCCACCGAGCAGCCGCGGGCGGCGGCCAGCGCCACCCCGTACGCGCCGGCCAGGCCCAGCAGCGGGGCACCGCGCACCGCGAGCCGCTGGATCGCCTCGACGAGGGTCCGGGTGCTGGTGCAGGCGATCTCCCGCTCCTCGCCGGGGAGCAGCGTCTGGTCGAGCAGCACCAGGACGGGGCCGTCCGGGGAGTCGTCCCAGCGCAGGGCCCGCAGGGGCGGCGGGACGGGCGCGGGGGCGGCGGGACGGGCAGCGGGAAGATCGGCCATCGCCCCAGTCTGCACCGGCGGCACCCCGAACTGAACAGGGCGCACGCCCGGACGCGGCCCGGTGGGACCGGTCCCGCCACCGGCCGGAGGCTGTCACCCGTACGGTGCAGTGCGCGCGATCGGGCCGTGGCACGATGGGCGCCACACGAACGGCCCCTCACCCCCGTGACCGCCGTCCGGTGGCACCCGCGAAGGAGCAGCGATGACCGACAACCCGGGCTGGGCACCGCCCGGTTCGCCCGAGCCGCCCCGCGAGGACGGCCGCCCCCAGGGCGGCGCCTCCGCTCCGGGAGGCGTGCCCGGCCCGTCGGCACCGCAGGACGCCCGGCCCGCGGACGCGGGACCGCAGGACACCGCGCCCCCCGCGCAGGACGCCCCCGGCCGGGGCGCGGCACCGGGCTGGGGGACTCCCCCGCCCGGCCCGCACCCGGGGGCCCCCTACCCCGGCGGCCCCTACCCGCCGCCTCCCCCGTTCGCCGGCGGCTGGGCCGTCCCGCTCGCGCCCAAGCCCGGCGTGATCCCGCTGCGCCCGCTCGGCGTCGGCGAGATCCTGGACGGCGCCGTCTCCACCGCCCGCCGCTACTGGCGGACCGTGCTCGGCATCTCCCTGACGCTCGCCGTCCTCAGCTCGGCCTCCAGCGTCCTCGTCCAGTGGGGCACCCGCTCCGACACCCTGTCCCCGGCAGCGGACGCGGCGGGCACCGCTGTCGACTACCTGGTGCTCCTCCTGGCCGGGCAGGTCGCCACGGCCCTGCTGACGGTGGTGGTCGGCCGGGGCATCCTGGGACGGCCGGTGTCGCTCCGCGAGGCGTGGGCCGACGCCCGGCCGCGGCTGCTGCCGCTGCTGGGGCTGGTCCTGCTCCTGCTGCTGATGGTGGTCGCCGTCGGCGGTGTGCTGCTGGCCCCGGGCATCGCGGCCGCCGCGTCGCACGCCGACCCCGCGGTCCTCGGCGTGAGCCTGGGCCTGGGCCTCCTGGCCGCGACGGCCTGCATCGTCTGGCTGTGGATCCGGTTCAGCCTCGCCGCCCCCGCCCTGATGCTGGAGAAGCAGGGGGTGTTCGCCTCCCTGTCACGCTCCGCCCGCCTGGTGCGCGGCAGCTGGTGGCGGATCTTCGGCATCACCCTGCTCGGCCTCGTGGTGAGCTGGGTGATCAGCACGATGATCCTGCTGCCGTTCACCGTCGTGGGCCTCTTCGCCGGCGGGATCGACGCCGTGCTGAACCCGCAGGCCGACTCCGGACCGCCGCTGCTCACCCTGGTGATGCTCGGCATCGGCTCGGCGGTCGCGACCACCCTGACGCTGCCCTTCACCTCGGGCATCAACGTCCTCCTCTACGTCGACCAGCGCATCCGCCGCGAGGCCCTGGACATCGAGCTGGCCCGCGCGGCCGGTCTGCCCGGCTTCGGCGAGGCGCCCGCCGCAGCGGGGGCCTGACCGGCGTGGGCAGCTGGGGGGAGGGGCTGCGCGCCGCCGTCCTCGCCGACGGCGGCGCGCCCGTCACCGTCGGCCGGGACGCGGCGCGCGAGGCGGCCCGGCACGAACTGTCCGACCCGGCCTACCACCGCAACGACCCGGGCCTGGCGGAGCGCCTGCTCTCGTGGGTGTGGCGGCAGCTCGACCGCCTCCTGGGCCTGATCGGCGGCACCGGCACGGGCGGCACCGCCGGGCTGGTGGTCTTCGGGATCGTGCTGCTGCTCGCCGGCGCCGCCCTGTGGTGGCGGCTCGGCGCCCCCCGCCGGACGGCCCGCACCGCCCCGGGGCAGTTCCTCGGCGACCGGCGCCGCACCGCCGCGGAGCACCGCGCCGCCGCCGAACGGCACGCGGAGGCCGGCCGGTGGTCCGACGCCCTGCAGGAGCGCACCCGCGCCCTCGTCCGCTCCCTGGAGGAGCGCGCCCTCCTCGACGAGCGCCCCGGCCGCACCGCCGACGAGGCCGCAGCCGCGGCCGGGCAGGTCCTCCCGGAGCACGCCGAGGCCCTCCGCCGCGCCGCCCGCACCTTCGACGGCGTCGTCTACGGCGGCCGCCCGGCCGGTCCCGAGGCGTACCGGGAGGTCGCCGGCCTCGACACCGCCCTGCTGCGCGCCCGCCCGGCGCACCCCGTCCCCGCCGGGACGGCGGCGGGCAGCACGGTGGCGGGCAGCACCGCCGCCGGCAGCACGGCAGCCGGAAGCGGAGGACACGTATGAGCACCGCGGCACCGCACCCCCCGGTCCCCGGCGCGCCCTCCCCCGCCACGGCCCCTCCCGCCGCCGCGCCCCACGCCGCCACCTCGCTCGCGCCCACCGCCGGCAGCCTGTGGCGCCGCTCCCGCGGCTTCCTCGCGGCGGCCCTCGTCCTGGTCCTCGGCGGCCTGCTGTACGCGGGGCTCCGCGCCGAGACCCGCTACCCCCCGCTCGACCCGCGCTCCACCGCCCCGGACGGCGCCCGCGCCCTGGCCCGGCTGCTGGAGCGGCAGGGCGTGGCCGTGGACACCGCCCCCGGCCCCGGCAGGGCCCTGGACAGCGGGCGCCCCACCACCGTGCTGCTCACCCGCGCGCACACCCTGACCGCCGCCCAGCTGCGGGAGCTCGGCAGCACCGTCCACGCGGGCGGCGGCCGTGTCGTCCTGGTCGCCCCCGACCCCGCCGAGCTCTCCGCCCTCGCCCCCGGCACCCGCCCCGCAGGCGGCGGTGACGCCGACGGCGGCGGTGCCGGGGACGCACCCGACGGTGCGGCCGCCGTCCGCTCGGCGAGCACCGAACCCGGCTGCACCCTGCCGGAGGCCCGCCGCGCCGGCAGCGCGGAACTGGGCGGTCTCCTGTACCTCCCCGGCGGCCGCGCCGACGCCTGCTACCCCCGCGGCGGCGCGTTCCCGCTGGTCCGCAGCCTGCAGGGCGCGGGTGACACCGTCGTCGTCGGCTCCGGGCGGTTCCTCACCAACGACCGGCTCGACGACGACGGCGACGCAGCCCTCGCCCTCGGCCTCCTCGGCGCGCACCGGCGGCTGGTCTGGTACCTGCCGGACGACGGCCGGGCCCCGGCGGCGGGCGGCGGCACGAGCCCCGCCGCGCTGGTGCCCGCCGGCTGGCGCTGGGGCGCGGTCCAGGCCGCCGTCGCCGCCGTCCTCGCCGCGCTCTGGCGGGCCCGGCGGCTCGGCCCGGTCGTGACGGAGGAGCTGCCCGTCGTCGTGCGGGCCTCCGAGACCACGGAGGGCCGCGCACGCCTGTACCGGCGCGCGAAGGCCCGCGACCGGGCCGCCGACGCCCTGCGCCACGCCGCACGCACCCGGCTCGCCGCCGTCCTCGGCGTCCCGGGCGGACCCGGCCCCGAGCCGGTCGCCCTGACCGCCGCCGTCGCCGCCCGCCTCACCGGCGGGCCCGCGCCGGCCGGGCCCGCGCCCGGCGCCGGCCCGGCGGACGGCCCGCGCTCCGGGGGCCGCGCCCCCTCGGAGGTGCACGCCCTGCTGTACGGTGCGGCCCCGGCCGACGACGCCGCCCTGCTGCGGCTCGCCGACGATCTGGACACCCTGGAAAGGCAGGTACGACAGCCGTGACCGAGCACGACGCCCGGCCCACCGCCGCATCCGGCACGGGCACCCTCCCGGCCGGCGCCCCGCGCGACCCCCGGCAGGCCCTGGAGGCGCTGCGCGCCGAGATCGCCAAGGCCGTCGTCGGACAGGACTCGGCCGTCACCGGCCTGGTCGTCGCGCTGCTCTGCCGCGGCCACGTCCTCCTGGAGGGCGTCCCCGGCGTGGCGAAGACCCTGCTGGTGCGCACCCTGGCCAGGGCCCTGCGGGTCGACACCAAGCGCGTCCAGTTCACCCCGGACCTCATGCCGGGCGACGTCACCGGATCGCTGGTGTACGACGCACGGACCGCCGAGTTCTCCTTCCAGCCCGGCCCGGTCTTCACCAACCTGCTGCTCGCCGACGAGATCAACCGCACGCCGCCCAAGACCCAGGCCTCGCTGCTGGAGGCCATGGAGGAGCGCCAGGTCAGCGTCGACGGCACCCCGCGCCCGCTGCCCGAGCCGTTCCTCGTCGCCGCGACCCAGAACCCCGTCGAGTACGAGGGCACCTACCCGCTGCCCGAGGCCCAGCTGGACC
This sequence comes from Streptacidiphilus sp. ASG 303, assembly GCF_020991365.1. Classification (GTDB taxonomy): domain Bacteria; phylum Actinomycetota; class Actinomycetes; order Streptomycetales; family Streptomycetaceae; genus Peterkaempfera. Next base: position 3,050 of record NZ_JAJLRA010000044.1, on the reverse strand, counting down.
GCTTCCTCCTCAAGCTGGTCCTGCCGCTGCCGGCACGCGACCACGAGGTGGAGGTCCTCACCCGCCACGCGGGCGGCTTCGACCCGCGCGACCTCGACGCCGCCGGGGTGCGGCCCGTCGCCGGTCCCGAGGACCTCGACGCCGCCCGCGCCGAGATCGCCCGGGTCGTCGTCGCGCCCGAGGTGCTGGCGTACATCGTGGACGTCTGCCGCGCCACCCGGGAGTCGCCGTCGCTCTCCCTGGGCGTCTCCCCCCGAGGGGCGACCGCCCTGCTGGGCACCGCCCGCGCCTGGGCCTGGCTCGCCGGCCGCGACTACGTCACCCCCGACGACGTCAAGGCGCTGGCCCTGCCGACGCTGCGGCACCGTGTGCAGCTCCGTCCGGAGGCCGAGATGGAGGGCGTCACCGCGGACTCCGTGATCCAGGCCGTCCTCTCGCACGTGCCCGTCCCCCGCTGAGCCACCGCCGGACGCCCCCGCCCGCCCCACCGCCCGCGCGCCCCGGCACCGCCCGGCCCGCCCGGCGGCCGACCGGGCGTCGGGCCCGGCCGGGGGCATCCGCCCCATCCCGACCCGCCCGACCCCAGGAGCCGCCCCATGGCCCTCACCGGCCGCACCGCCCTGCTCGCCCTGGCCGGGGTCCTGGTCGTGGGCCTGCTCCTGCCGTCCGCCGCCGGCGTCGGGCTGGTCTGCGGAGCGGTCCTGGCGGGGGTCGCCGCCGACCTGCTGCTGGCCGCGCCGGTACGCAGCCTGCGCCTCACCCGCTCCGGCGACACCTCGGTCCGGCTCGGCGAGAGCGCCCATGTCACCCTCACCGTCGAGAACACCGGCCGCAGGCGGCTGCGCGCCCGGATCCGCGACGCATGGCCCCCGAGCAGCTGGACGCCCGGCAGCGAGCAGGCCGCCTCCCGCCACCGCGTCGACGTCCCCGCGGGCGAGCGGCGGCGCGTCACCACCGTGCTGCACCCCACCCGGCGCGGTGACCGCCCCGCCCACCGGGTGACCGTGCGCTCCACCGGCCCGCTCGGCCTGGCCGCACGGCAGGGGTCCCACACCGTCCCGTGGACGGTGCGGGTGCTGCCCCCGTTCTCGAGCCGCCGGCACCTGCCCTCGCGGTTGTCCCGGCTGCGCGAACTGGACGGCCGCACCTCGCTCCTGACCAGGGGGCAGGGCACCGAGTTCGACTCCCTGCGGGAGTACGCCCCCGGCGACGACGTGCGGTCCATCGACTGGCGGGCGTCCGCCCGCCGCTCCGCCGTCGCCGTCCGCACCTGGCGGCCCGAGCGCGACCGCCGCGTCCTCGTCGTCCTCGACACCGGCCGCACCTCCGCCGGACGCGTCGGCGACGCGCCGCGGCTCGACGCCGCGATGGACGCGGCCCTGCTGCTCGCCGCCCTCGCCACCCGGGCCGGCGACCGCGTCGACCTGCTGGCCCACGACCGCCGGGCCCGCGCCTCCGTGCAGGGACGTCCCGCCGCCGAGGTGCTGCCGTCGTTCGTGAACGCCATGGCCGTCCTGGAGCCCACTCTGGTGGAGACCGACATGCGCGCCCTGGTGTCGGCAGTGCTGCGACGGGCTCCGCAACGCTCCCTCGTCGTCCTGCTCACCACGCTCGACGCCGCACCCGCCGAACAGGGCCTGCTGACCGTCCTGCCCCGGCTCACCGGGCGCCACGAAGTGCTGGTCGCCTCCGTGGCGGACCCGCGGACGGAGGAGATGGCGGCCGCCCGCGGCACGGTGGAGGCCGTCTACGGGGCCGCGTCCGCCGAGCGGACCCGCGCGGCCCGCCGGCAGACCGCGGAGCGGCTCGGCCGCCACGGGGTGACGGTCGTGGACGCGCCTCCGGAGGAGCTGCCTCCCGCCCTCGCCGACGCGTACCTGGCCCTCAAGGCCGCCGGCCGACTGTGACCACCCCGGCAGGGGCTGCTGCTCAGCCCCCGCCGTACTCCATCTCCAGCTCCGACAGGGAGGGGGCGGGCGGGTAGGGCACGGTCCCGCCCGTCTCCGTGAACCCCAGCCGTCGGTAGAACGCGAGCGCCCGCCCGTTGTCCTCACGGACGAAGAGCCGGACCCGCTGAGCACCGGCCTCGTCGAAGGCCCACGCCAGCGAGCCGCGGACGAGCGCCTCCGACGCGCCGACCCGGCGACCGCGCTGCTCCGGGGCCACGTACACGCCCACCAGGTCGATCTGGGGCTTCAGCGCGTCCGGCTCCTGAAAGGCCGTCACCATGCCGAGCCAGCGGCCCCGCCCACCCACCTGCTCGATGATGTGGGTCGCCGTGAGCCGGCCGTCGGGTCGCACCGCCGCGCCGGACCCGTACCGTGCCCGCGCCTGCCACTCGGTGTCGGATGTCATCCGCTCCGTCGCGTACAAGGAGACGAAGGCCGCGGGCGCCTCCTGCAGTGCCTCCAGCCGCAGGTCCCGCAGCCTCAGCCACTCGTGGGCGGCAACCCGCCGCACCAGATACCTCATGGAGGGAATCCTGCCACCTTCTCCTCACCGGGGTATTCGAATCTTTGACCAGCCGAGGGGAGGAGCGGTCCATGCCGCCCGTCCTGCGGCCGACGGACGGGCGGACGGGCGAACGGGCGAACGGGCGGAGGACCATACCGGAGCCTGCGGCGGCGACAGGCGGCGGGCGGCACGGTCGTCACAGACTCGGCGGAACCGGCCTTCCCGGTACCTGTGGAGTATCCGGAAAACAGAAAGGGCCCCGCTGCCGTTCCCGGCTGCGGGGCCCTCCCTCAACAATTGTTCGGCGGCGTCCTACTCTCCCACAGGGTCCCCCCTGCAGTACCATCGGCGCTGTAAGGCTTAGCTTCCGGGTTCGGAATGTAACCGGGCGTTTCCCTCACGCTATGACCACCGAAACACTATGAAACTGTCAACCGCCGCCGGCCAGGGGCAATGCGGTCGTGGTTTCAGAACTACACAGTGGACGCGGAGCAACTATGGACAAGCCCTCGGCCTATTAGTACCGGTCAGCTCCACCGATCACTCGGCTTCCACACCCGGCCTATCAACCCAGTCGTCTACTGGGAGCCTTACCC
>NZ_JAJLRA010000043.1 GCF_020991365.1 Streptacidiphilus sp. ASG 303 | reverse complement strand
CAGCGCGATGGTGAGCTCCACCACGCCGAGGTTGGGGCCGAGGTGACCGCCGGTCCGCGAGACCGCGTCCACCAGGAACCCCCGGATCTCCTCGGCGAGCTCCGCCAGCTGTGCGGGGGTGAGCCGGTCGAGATCGCGCGGTCCCCGAATGCGGGTCAGCAGGGCCACCCGTTCCTCCTTCTTCGCAGGTCTGCGGGCATGTCCGCAGGTGTGCGGCGTCCCCCCGCCGGTGAGGGTCCGGCGGCACCGGGAACACCCGGCCCGTCGAGTCTAATGTCCGCCCCTCGGACGGAGGACGCCCCGTGGGGCCCCGGGACCGGCGCGCCCGGGATCCGGGGGCGCGGCCGCCGTGCGTGCGGCGGGCGCGGCCGGGCGGCGGCCTCCCGCGGCCCGGCGCGTCCCGGGGCGCCGCCGGCCCGGGGGGCGCGGCTCCCGGGCCGGGGCATGCCGATGCCCGGCACCCGAGCGGCTTGGGTGCCGGGCAGGCATGCCCCGCGCGCCCTCCGGCGCCCGGGGAAGCCCACCGGCCGTCCGGAGCGCACGTCCCCCTCGGACGTGCGGCCCGGACCGGCTGGCCGGTGGGAGGCGGGGGCGTCAGCCGCGGCCGGACGCCTTCTGGGTGCGGCGGGAGACCGAGTCGAGGACGACCGCGGCCAGCAGCACGGCACCGGTGATCATGTACTGGATCGAGGTGTCGATGCCCTCCAGGTTGAGGCCCTGGACGATCGACTGGATGACCAGGATGCCGAGCAGCGCCGACCAGGTCTTGCCCCGGCCGCCGAAGAGGCTGGTGCCGCCGATGACGGCCGCGGCGATCGCGTTCATCAGCACGTTGCCGCTGCCCAGCGCCTTGTCCGCGGCACCGGACTGGGAGGCGATGAAGAGGCCGCCGAGGGCCGCCATGCCGGCCGAGATCATGAAGACCGAGATCCGGACCCAGGCCACGTTGATGCCGGCGCGGCGGGCCGCCTCGATGCTGCCGCCGACCGCGAAGATCTGGCGGCCGTAGGAGGTGCGGCGCAGCACCCAGTCGGTGAGGACCACGATGCCGAGGAAGACCACCAGGGCGAGCGGCAGGCCGCGGTCCTGGTTGAGGGTGTACGCGGCGGCGAAGGCGATCACGGCCAGGAACGCGGCGCGCACGACGATCTCCGCCACCGGGCGGGCGAGCAGGCCGGCCTCGCGGCGGCGCTTGGCGTCCAGCAGGGCGCCGCCCAGGTAGAGCAGCACGCCGACGAGCGCCAGGCCGTAGGCGGCCGCGACGTCGCTGAAGAAGTAGTTGTCCAGCTTGACGATCAGGCCGTCCGGCGGGTTGTTGATCGTGCCGGTCTGGCCCAGCACCCACTGCTGCAGGCCGCTCCAGCCCAGCAGGCCGGCCAGCGTGACCACGAACGCGGGGACGCCGATCTTGGCGAAGAAGAAGCCGTGGAGCGCGCCGATGGCGATGGCCGCGACGATGGCGATGCCGACGGCCAGCCACTCGTTGACGCCGTGCTGCACCGAGAGCACGAGGGAGATCGCGGCGGTGGTGCCGGCCACGGAGCCGGACGAGAGGTCGATCTCGCCGAGCAGCAGCACGAAGACGATGCCGACGGCCATCAGGCCGGGGCCCGCGATGTAGAGCGTGATGTTGGAGAGGTTGTCCGGGTTGAGGAAGGTCCCGGTGACCCCCTGGAAGATGCCCCAGATGAGGATGAGGCCGAGGACGACCGGGATGGACCCGAGGTCGCCGCTGCGCATCTTCCGCTTGAACTCGCCGATGTAGCCCTTGAAGCCCTCCTCGCGGACGAGGAGGCGCGGGTCCACGGTGCGGACGGGCGCGGCGCTCTCGGCGGCGGCGGCGTCGGCGGCGGCGGTGGCCTCGGCGGTCGCGGGCGCCTCGGTCGCGGTGGCCGCGGTGCCGGGGGTGTCAGGGGTGTCGGGACCGGGGGCCTCGGGGCCGCCCTTGGAGACGTCGGTCGGGTTGGTGCTCACTTCTGCGCCTCCGCGATGCGGGCCTGACGCCGGGTCACGGCATTCTCCGTGGCGCCGGTGATGGCGGAGATGATCTCTTCGTGGCTGGTGGTCTTCACGTCGAAGACACCGTTGTTGCGACCCAGCCGCAGGACGGCGACCGTGTCGGCGACCGCCTTGACGTCCGCCATGTTGTGGCTGATCAGGATGACGCCGAGGCCGCGCTCGCGCAGCCGCTCCACCAGGTCGAGGACCTGGGCGGTCTGCTCGACGCCGAGGGCCGCGGTGGGCTCGTCCAGGATCACGATCCTGGGCTCGCCGACCAGGGCGCGGGCGATGGCGACGACCTGGCGCTGGCCGCCGGAGAGCGCGGCGACGGGGATGCGCACGCTGGGGATGCGGATCGACAGGGTGTCGAGCAGCTCCTGGGCCCGCTTCTCCATGCCGACCTCGTCGAGGCGGCCGCCGCGCAGGATCTCGCGCCCCAGGAAGAGGTTGGCGACCACGTCGAGGTTGTCGCAGAGCGCGAGGTCCTGGTAGACGGTGGCGACGCCGAGGTTCTGGGCGTCGTGCGGCCGGGTGATCTGGACCGGCCTGCCCTCCCACTCGATGACGCCTTCGTCGATGGGGTGCACACCCGCGATCGTCTTGACGAGGGTGGACTTGCCGGCGCCGTTGTCGCCCACCAGGGCGACGACCTCTCCGGCGTGGACCTCCAGGTGGACGTCGGTGAGCGCCTGGACGGCACCGAACCGCTTGGAGACCCCGCGCAACGCCAGTACGGGTGCGCTCGTCACGTGAACCATCTCCTTCTGCCGCTCGTCCGGGGTACGGACCGATGGAGCGGGATGCCGCGCCGTCCCTGGCGCGAAAGGGTCGTGCAAGTCAGAGAACACGCACGGGGGCTTCCTGGGAAGCGTCCCGGCGGAACGGGGCCGGTGCCCCCCGCGGGAAGGGCGGGGGGCACCGGCCGCCCGGAGCGGGTCCGGGCGGAGCCGCTTACTTGATGCCGGCGGCGTCGCAGGCCTTGACGTAGGCGCCGGTGCAGATGTCCGACACCTTGTACAGCTGGTCGGCGATGACCGTGTCCTTGACGTTGTCCTTGGTCACGACCTTGGCGTCCAGGAGGATGGCCGGCACGCCCTTGGCGGTGTCGCTGTCGGCGCTGGCGGTGGCGACGGACTTGACGTCCTCGCCCTTGACCAGGTTGACGGCCATCTGCGCGGCGGCCTCGGCCTCGGGCTTGTACGCCTTGTAGATGGTGTAGGTCTGGTCGCCGGCGAGGACGCGCTGGATGGCGTCGGAGGCGGCGTCCTGGCCGCCCACCGGCAGACCCTTGATGCCGGCGCCCTTGAGCGAGGTGATGATGGCCGCGGCCATGCCGTCGTTGGCGGAGTAGACGGCCTGGAAGCCGTTCTTGCCGAGCTGGGTGATCGCGGCACCCATCTTCTGGCCCGCGGTCTTCGGGTCCCACTCGCCGGACTGCTCGTAGACGACCTTCTTGACCTTGCTGTCGAGCACCTTGTGGGCGCCCTGCTTGAACAGGCCGGCGTTCGGGTCGGTCTCGGCGCCGTTGATCATGACGACGTTGGCGTCCTTGGCCTTGTCGCCGAGGGCGTCCACGAGGGCCTGGCCCTGCAGCTCGCCGATCTTCTCGTTGTCGAAGGAGACGTAACCCGCGACCGGGCCGGCGGCGAAGCGGTCGTACGCGATGACCTGGACGCCCTTGGCCTTGGCGCTCTCGACCCAGGACTTGGTGGCGGTGGCGTCCTGCGGGTCCAGGACGATGACCTTCACGCCCTGCGAGACCAGCGCGTCGAACTGCTGCTTCTGGGTGGCGGTGTTGCCCTGAGCGTTGTTGTACTTGACCTCGCAGTCCGGGCAGAGCGCCTTGACCTTGGCCGTGAAGATCGGCTTGTCGAAGGACTCGTAGCGGATGGAGGAGGAGTTCTCGGGGAGCAGCAGGCCGATGGTCTTGCTGCCGCCGCCGGAGGCGCCGGAGGCGGCGGAGTCCGCCTTCTTGCCGCCGCCGGCCGAGCCGCAGGCGGCCACGGAGAGGGCCATCGAGACAGCAGCGGTGCCGATGACGGCACGACGCATCATTGCGTTCATGGGGGGTTGCCTCCCTGACAGGGCCGCAACGCTGCGGCCGAGGTTGGAGGGAGTCAATCCCTCCGGCCGCCTTAGCGTCAAGAAGTAAAATCTGATAGCAGCGAATCCGAACCTTTTCGTTATCTTCCCGAAGGCACAGCCGTGACCGAACGGGCACGGGACAGGTCGTCCTGACGCGACAAAGCACCCGAATCGCCCATCTCGCTCATCACCAGCGCCAGGGCGCCGAGCACCTCGGCCCGGCCGCCCAGCGTGCCCGGGACGACCGAGAGCTGACGGGCCGCGCTCGGGATCGCGTACCGGGCCACCGACTCGCGGAGCGGGGAAAGCAGCAGCTCACCGGCCTCGGCCAGATCACCGCCGAGGATCACCCGGCGCGGATTGAGCAGGTTGCAGAGGTTCGCGACACCGGTGCCGATCTGGCGCCCCACGTCCGCGATGACCCGCCGGCAGCCCAGGTCGCCGCGCTGGGCCAGCTGCACGATGCGGGGGATGCTGAGGCCCGGCCCGTGACTGGCGTTCAGAAGATTGAGCAGGTAGCGGGAGCCGACGAAGGTCTCCAGGCAGCCGCGGTTGCCGCAGCGGCACACCGGACCGGACTCGTCCAGGGTGATGTGCCCGATCTCCCCCGCGGTGCCGCCCGGCCCCCGGTAGATCTGGCCGCTGATCACCAGCCCGGCGCCCACGCCGCTGGCCACCTTGATGTAGGCGAGGTCGGACAGGCCCCGCCCCGCGCCCCAGACCAGCTCGCCCAGCGCGCCCAGGTTGGCGTCGTTGTCGACGTGGACGGGCACGCCGAGCCGGGAGGAGAGCTCACGGCCCGGCTCCACCCCGGTCCAGCCGGGCAGGATGGCGGTGGAGCCGATCGCGCCGGTCTCCACGTCGATCGGGCCCGGGACGCCGAGCCCCACCCCGATCACCTTGTCGGTGCGGAAGCCGGTCTGCGCCAGCAGCCGCCCCACGAGGGTCTCGGCCCGGTCGAAGCCGTCCGCGGCGGAGACGTCGACGTCGATCGGCTCGCTCTCCTCGGCGAGGACCCGGTGGGCGAGGTTGCCGATTGCCACCCGCAGGTGGGTGTGGCCGAAGTCGACGCCCACCACGATCCCGGCGTCGGCGCTGAGGGAGACGCTGCGGGCCCGCCGGCCGCCGGAGGAGGTGGGGGTGACCACCACCGTCCCGCTCTCCTTGAGCTCGCGGACGATGTTGGACACCGTCGCGGCGGAGAGCCCGGTGCTCCGGGCGATCTCCGCCTGGGTCAGCGACCCCGCCATGCGGACCGCGCGCAGCACCCGCTCCAGGTTCGCCCTGTGGAGCGAGGACTGCGATCCCGGCGTGTCCAGGGACATGCTTCAACCCTCCCGGGGTGCCGGGGCCCGACCGCCCGCGGCCCCTTCCGCGCCGTTGCGGCGGAGCTCGGTTACAACTTGTGAAATACAAGCTGAGCCAATCCCGCAAGGTCCCGTCAAGAGTGAATGCAGATTGTTGTCAAACCTTCGCCGGAGTGGCCGGGGGGCGCCGCAGGGCACCACGGATGGGGACACAGGGGGGCGAAACCACCTTCGTGCAGGGCGGCGCGCTGCCTTCAGGAGAAGAACGCAACCGGGCCCCGGGAGGCTTCGGGGCTTCTGGGCTTCTGGGCTTCGGGAGGTTCCGGGGCGCCGGTACGACGCGGCCGGGCCGCCGCCCCCGGGGGGGGGCGGCGGCCCGGCCGTCCGGCTGCCGCGGGCCCGGCGGGGCCCGCCGCGGCCTACTTGCGGATCAGCGAGCGCAGCACGTACTGCAGGATGCCGCCGTTGCGGTAGTAGTCCGCCTCACCGGGGGTGTCGATGCGCACCTTGGCGTCGAACTCGACGTCGCCCGCCTTGACGTGCACGGTCTCCGGGATGCCGCCGTCGTTGAGCGCGGTGACGCCGGTGATCTCGAAGGTCTCCTCGCCGGTCAGGCCCAGCGACAGCGCCGAGGCGCCGGCCGGGAACTGCAGCGGGAGGACGCCCATGCCGATGAGGTTCGAGCGGTGGATGCGCTCGTAGGACTCGGCGATGACGGCCTTGACGCCGAGCAGCGCGGTGCCCTTGGCGGCCCAGTCGCGGGAGGAGCCGGAGCCGTACTCCTTGCCCGCCAGGATCACCAGCGGCACGCCGGCGGCCTGGTAGTTCTGGGCGGCGTCGTAGATGAAGGAGACCGGCCCGCCGTCCTGGGTGAAGTCGCGGGTGTAGCCGCCCTCGGTGCCCGGCGCGATCTGGTTGCGCAGGCGGATGTTGGCGAAGGTGCCGCGGATCATCACCTCGTGGTTGCCGCGGCGCGAGCCGTAGGAGTTGAAGTCGCGCTTCTCCACGCCGTGCTCGGTGAGGTACTGCGCGGCGGGGGTGCCCGGCTTGATGTTGCCGGCCGGCGAGATGTGGTCGGTGGTGACCGAGTCGCCGAGCTTGGCCAGCACGCGGGCGCCGGTGATGTCGGTGACCGGGCTGGGCTCCTGCGCCATGCCCTCGAAGTACGGGGGCTTGCGGACGTAGGTGGACTCGGCGTCCCACTCGAAGGTGTCGCCGGTCGGGACCGGCAGCGACTGCCAGCGCTGGTCGCCGGCGAAGACGTCCGCGTAGTCCTTGGCGAACATGTCCTGGTCGATGGAGGACGCGATGGTGTCCGCGATCTCCTTCTCGGTCGGCCAGATGTCGGCGAGGTACACCGGGTTGCCGTCGGCGTCGGTGCCGAGGGCGTCACGGGTGACGTCGACGTTCATGTTGCCGGCGATCGCGTAGGCGACGACCAGCGGCGGGGACGCCAGGTAGTTCATCTTGACGTCGGGGTTGATCCGGCCCTCGAAGTTGCGGTTGCCGGAGAGGACCGAGACGACCGCGAGGTCGTGCTCGTTGACGGCGGCGGAGACCTCCTCCGGCAGCGGGCCGGAGTTGCCGATGCAGGTGACGCAGCCGTAGCCGACGAGGTTGAAGCCCAGCTTCTCCATGTACGGGAGCAGGCCGGCCTTCTCGTAGTAGTCCATGACGACCTTCGACCCGGGGGCGAGGGTGGTCTTGACCCACGGCTTGGCGCGCAGGCCCTTCTCCACGGCCTTCTTGGCCAGGATGGCCGCGCCGAGCATCACCGAGGGGTTGGAGGTGTTGGTGCAGGAGGTGATCGAGGCGATCACGACCGCGCCGTTGTCGATCTCGTAGACCGTGCCGTCGGGGGCGGTCACCTGGGTCGGCTTGGAGATGCCGTCGGCGGTGGCCGGGGAGTCGGAGGCGGGGAAGGACTCCTTGCCGGCCTCGTCGTCGGTCCGGATGTAGTCGCGCACGGCGGTGCGGAAGCGCTCGGCGGCCTCGGCCAGGACCACGCGGTCCTGCGGGCGCTTCGGGCCGGCGATGGAGGGGACGACCGTGGCCAGGTCCAGCTCGATGTACTCGGAGTACACCGGCTCGGCGGCCGGGTCGTGCCAGAGGCCCTGCTCCTTGGCGTAGGCCTCGACGAGCGCGAGCTGCTGCTCGGAGCGGCCGGTGAGGCGCAGGTAGGAGACGGTCTCGTCGTCGATCGGGAAGATCGCGCAGGTGGAGCCGAACTCCGGCGACATGTTGCCGATGGTGGCGCGGTTGGCCAGCGGCACGGAGGTGACGCCCTCGCCGTAGAACTCGACGAACTTGCCGACCACGCCGTGCTTGCGCAGCATCTCGGTGATGGTGAGGACCAGGTCGGTGGCGGTGGCGCCGGCCGGGAGCTGGCCGTTGAGCTTGAAGCCGACCACGCGCGGGATGAGCATGGAGACCGGCTGGCCGAGCATGGCGGCCTCGGCCTCGATGCCGCCGACGCCCCAGCCCAGCACGCCGAGGCCGTTGACCATGGTGGTGTGCGAGTCGGTGCCGACGCAGGTGTCGGGGTACGCCTGGCCGTTGCGGACCATGACGGTGCGGGCCAGGTGCTCGATGTTCACCTGGTGGACGATGCCGGTGCCGGGCGGGACGACCTTGAACTCGTCGAAGGCGGTCTGGCCCCAGCGCAGGAACTGGTAGCGCTCCTTGTTGCGGCCGTACTCGATCTCGACGTTCTGGGTGAAGGCCTCCGGGGTGCCGAACTTGTCGGCGATCACGGAGTGGTCGATGACCAGCTCGGCCGGGGCCAGCGGGTTGATCCGGGAGGGGTCGCCGCCGAGCTCCTTGACGGCCTCGCGCATGGTGGCGAGGTCGACGACGCAGGGGACGCCGGTGAAGTCCTGCATGATCACGCGGGCGGGCGTGAACTGGATCTCCTGGCTCGGCTCGGCGCTCTGGTCCCAGCCGCCGAGGGCACGGATGTGGTCGGCGGTGATGTTCGCGCCGTCCTCCGTGCGGAGCAGGTTCTCCAGCAGGATCTTCAGGCTGTACGGAAGCCGCTCGGAACCCTCGACGGCGGACAGCTTGAAGATCTCGTACGACTCGTCGCCGACCTGCAGCGAGCTGCGGGCGTCGAAGCTGTTCGCGGACACGACTGTCTCCTTCTTGGTGCGTGTGGCCACGCAATCCTGACCGGCCCGGCCGACCGGCCGGCGGGCGGGGGGACCGGGGTGGTCCCGGCCGGGCCCGCCCGCCGGATCCGGGCCGGGTGCGCCTCTCGGCGGATATCTCGATGTCGAGATAAACCATAGTGCATGGCCGCTGCGGGGGCGACGAGAGGCATGCCCGAAGTCCCCTCGGGGCGTACGCCCAAACCCGCCGCCCCGGTTCGCGGGGAGGAGGCCGGAGCGGCCGGGCGCGGACGGGCGCGGACGGGCGGGCGGGACGCCGCCGTGCACCGCTGCACTATCGTGGCAACGCGTGATCATGGCTTCGGAGTGCCGGGAGGACCCCACGTGATCGTCGTCGACGCCTCGGCCCTGGTGCTCGCCCTCGCCGACCGCGGGGCGCGGGGCGACGCCGCACGGGCGGAACTCGCCGCGGACGCCGAGTGGGCGGCGCCGGAGCACCTGGTGATCGAGGTCATGCAGTCGCTCCGCGGGCTGTACCTGGCGGGGCGGCTGACCGCGCAGGAGGTCTCCGGGACCGCCGCCCGGCTGGCCGGGACCGCGGTGCGCAAGATCCCGGTGGAGCCGCTGCTGGGCCGGATCTGGGAGCTGAAGGACAACCTGACGCCGGACGACGCCGCGTACGTGGCCGTCGCCGAGCTGCTGGACGCGCCCCTGGTCACCGCGGACCTGCGCCTGATGCGGGCGACCGGTCCGCGCTGCACCGTCCGCGGCATCGCCGCGGTGCCCGCCGGCGAGGCCTGACCCGGCGGCGCGGCCCTCACGCGCCCGCCGGCGGCCGCCGGGCGCGTGAGGGCCGCGCCGGGCGGGTAACGGTACAGGTGGAGGGGTTGCCGCGCGCGGCGGGGCGACCGGACCGGCCCCCATCCCGGAGGGGCCGCCGACCGTACACCTGGTGGAGGGATCCGGCCGGGCACCCCTGGGAGGAGCGGCCCGGGCACGGCCGTCCGGCAGGCCTCGGCGGCCGCCGGGACGGTACCGGACGGCACCCGCGCGGGGACGGGCCCCGGAAGGCGCATCCGGGCGGGGGACCCGGGACGAACCCCTCGTGGACGGACGTCCGGCAGCGGGAACGGGAAGGAGCTCCGCGGCCATGGCCGACGAGCCGAGGAACAGTGCGCAGGCGGTGCCCTCCGGGCCGGCCCGCGAGGGCTCCTGGGCGCTCCCGCTCCCCCACGAGGCCGACTCGGTCCCCCTCGCCCGCGCGGTGGTGCAGCAGGTCCTGCACGGCCTCGGCGACCCCGTGGACTCCTTCGCGGCGTCGCTGGCGGCCACCGAACTGGTGGCCAACGCCCTGGAGCACACCCCCGGCGACGTCGAGCTGCTGCTGGAGTGGGAGCCCGGCGGGTTCCGCATCGAGGTGTGCGACGGCGAGCCGCTGGACCTCGTCCTCCAGGAGCTGCTGGCCGGGGAGCCGCACGCGGCCGCCGACGGACCGGCCGAGGCGGAGACGGCGGAGAACGGGCGCGGCCTGCTGATCATCCGGTCGGTGGCCGACCGGGCGGGCATCCGGACCACCTCGCACGGCAAGGCCGTGTGGTGCCTGCTGCTCCCCGCGTGAGCACGGCCCCCGGGCGGACGGCTCCCCGGAGGACGGCCGGGGCGGGCGGCCCGGGCGGGCGCCGCCCGCACGAGGCGGGCGGCCGGGGTCAGCGGGGGCCGGGACGCACCTGGGGCCCAGGGCGGTGCCTCAGCCCCCGAGGGTGGCGACCAGGACGGCCTTGATGGTGTGCAGCCGGTTCTCGGCCTGGTCGAAGACCACGGAGTGCGCGGACTCGAACACCTCGTCGGTGACCTCCAGCTCCGCCATGCCGGTCGCGGCGTGCATCTGCCGCCCGACCTCGGTACCCAGGTCGTGGAAGGCGGGGAGGCAGTGCAGGAACCGGACGCCCGGGTTGCCGGTGGCCCGGACGGTCTCCATGGAGACCTGGTACGGGGCCAGCAGGGCGATGCGCTCGGCCCAGACCTCCTTGGGCTCGCCCATGGAGACCCAGACGTCGGTGTAGAGGAAGTCCGCGCCCCGGACGCCCTCCTCGACGTCCTCGGTGAGGGTGATCCGGGCACCGGAGCGGGCGGCGAGCCGGTGCGCCCCGGCCTGCACCTCCTCCGAGGGCCAGAGGCCGCGCGGCGCCACGATGCGGATGTCCAGGCCGAGCAGCGCACCGGTGACCAGCAGCGAGTTGCCCATGTTGTTGCGGGCGTCGCCCAGGTAGGCGAGCGCCGTCTCCTCCAGCGGGCGGCGGCCGTGCTCCCGGACGGTGAGCATGTCGGCGAGCATCTGGGTGGGGTGCCACTCGTCGGTGAGGCCGTTCCACACGGGCACGCCCGCGTGGGCGGCGAGCTCCTCGACGACCTCCTGGCCGTGGCCGCGGTACTGGATGCCGTCGAACATCCGGCCCAGCACCCGGGCGGTGTCCTTCACCGACTCCTTGCTGCCGAGGTGGGAGCCCGCCGGGTCCAGGTAGGTGGTGTGGGCGCCCTGGTCGTGGGCGGCGACCTCGAAGGCGCAGCGGGTGCGGGTGGAGGCCTTCTCGAAGAGCAGGGCGATGTTCCTGCCGCGCAGGCGGGGCTGCTCGGTGCCGGCGTACTTGGCCGCCTTCAGCTGCGCCGACAGGTCGATCAGGAAGCGGAACTCCTCCGGGGTGAAGTCCAGCTCCTTGAGGAAGTGCCGGTTGCGGAGGTTGAAGGCCATGCCGGGCTCTCCTGGTGACGGGAACGGTGGGAGCGGAAAGTCTATACGCGAATCAGCATGACTATGCATCCCCCCGGGGGTCGGCGCCCCCAGGCACCCCACACGGTACGGCCCCGGTCACCCCACCGGGTCGCGCTCCACCGGGCAGCTCATGCAGCGCGGCCCGCCCCGGCCCCGGCCCAGCTCGCTGCCCCGGATCGTGATCACCTCGACGCCGTTGCGGCGCAGATGGGTGTTGGTGGTGGCGTTGCGCTCGTACGCGATCACCACGCCGGGCTCCACGGCCAGCACGTTGCAGCCGTCGTCCCACTGCTCGCGCTCGGCGGCGTGCACGTCCTGGACCGCCGTGAGCACCCGGATCTCGTCCAGGCCCAGCGCCGCCGCTATGGCGGTGTGCATCTGCTCGGGCGCGTGGTCGGTCACCCGCAGGTCCTCCGGCCCGTCGCCGGGCTCGATGGTGTACGAGCGCAGCATGCCCAGGCCCGCATACTTGGTGAAGGTGTCGCCGTCCACCATCGTCATCACGGTGTCCAGGTGCATGAAGGCACGGGCCTTGGGCATGTCCAGCGCCACGATCCGGCGGGCCGAGCCGGCCCGGAACAGCTCGTGGGCGAGCAGCTCCACGGCCTGCGGGGTGGTGCGCTCGCTCATCCCGATGAGCACCGCGCCGTTGCCGATGACCAGGACGTCGCCGCCCTCGATGGTGGAGGGGTAGTCGTCCTCGCCGCGCGACCACAGCCGGAACCCGCCCGGCGCGCCCGGGGCGTCGTACAGGCCGGCGAAGGCCGGGTGGTGGCGGTAGATCGCCTCGAAGTGGACGGTCTCGCGGTGGCGGGCCCGCTTGCGCATCGCGTTGATGCTCACGCCGTCGTACACCCAGCAGGAGGTGTCGCGGGTGAAGAGGTGGTTGGGCAGCGGCGCCAGCAGGAAGTCGTCCAGGTCCATCACGTGGAACCGCACCGAGGTCGGCTCCTTCGCCCGGTCCAGGAACTCCCGCTTGGTCATGCCGCCGACCAGCAGCGAGGTCAGCTCCGCCGAGGACAGCTCCTCGAAGTGCTCCCGCAGGTGGCCGGTGGCGAGCGGACCGTACTCCTTCTCGTCGAAGACCCGGTCCAGGACCAGCCGCCGGGCCTCCGGCACGTCCAGGGTCTCCCGCAGCAGGTCGCCGAAGAGGTGCACCTTCACGCCGCGCTCGCGCAGCACGGCGGCGAAACCGTCGTGCTCCTCCTGGGCCCGGCGCACCCACAGCACGTCGTCGAAGAGCAGCTCGTCCTTGTTGGTGGGGGTGAGCCGCTTCAGCTCCAGGTCGGGGCGGTGCAGGATGACCTGCCGGAGCCGCCCGGCCTCGGACGCGACGTGGTAGGCCATGGGTCCTCCCGGGGGTGGGGTACGGCGGTGGCCGCACCCCACCCGTACCCATCGGGGTGATCACGGATACCGAGGCGCCGGTCACAAGGGCGTGCCGGGGGTCGGCGGGCGGACGGGTACGCGGGTGCGCAGGTGTGCGGACGGGCGCCCGGGGCGGACCTCCCGCCGGGGAGGACCGTCACGGGCGCCCGTCGCAGGGCCCGCCGTCAGGCGTCCGTCGCGAGGCACCCGTCGCGAGGCGTCCGTGACCGGGCGCCTGCGACCGGGCGCCCCTCACAGCCGGGGGTCGACCGGCTCCGACTCCAGCGCCAGCACCGCGAAGACCGCCTCGTGCACCCTCCACAGCGGCTCTCCCGCGGCGAGGCGGTCCAGGGCCTCCAGGCCGAGGGCGTACTCGCGCAGGGCGAGGGAGCGCTTGTGGCCGAGGGACCGGGAGCGCAGCCGCTCCAGATGGCCGGGGCGGGTGTAGTCGGGGCCGTAGACGATCCGCAGGTACTCGCGGCCGCGGACCTTGAGGCCGGGCTGCACCAGCCGGCCGTCCACCCCGCGCACCAGCGAGGCCAGCGGCTTGACGACCATGCCCTCGCCGCCGGCCGCCGTCAGCTCCTCCCACCAGGCGGTGCCGGCCGCGACCGAGGCCGGGTCGGCGGTGTCGACCCGGAGGCGGGCGGTGGGGTGGAGCAGCGGGCCCCCGGGCCTCCCGTCGGCGGCGGTGGAGGCGGCGTCGGCGGCGGCCAGGCGGTCGATCCACGCCAGGTGGCGGTCGTGGGGCTGCACCGCGAGGTTGGCGCCCTCGGCGGCGAGCAGCTGGAACGGCGCCAGCCGGACGCCCTCCAACCCGTCCGTCGGCCAGCAGTACCGGCGGTAGGCGGCGGTGAAGGCGCCGGCGTCCGCGGCCCTGGCCCGCTGCCGGTCCGCCAGGTCGTCGAGGCCGGGGACGCCCGCCGCCCGCGCCTGGTCCAGGGCGGCGAGCGCGGCGGGCAGCGCGGCGCCCGCGGCCGCGCCCACCGCGGCGTACTGGCGGCGCAGCAGCCCCGACGCCTTGAGCGACCACGGCATCAGCTCGGCGTCCAGCAGCAGCCAGTCGCTGTCCAGCTCGGCGAGCAGGCCGGACTCCTCGGCGGCGCGCCGCAGCCGATCCAGGATGCGGCCGGTGGTCTCCGCGTCGTCGAGGAAGGCGCGGCCGGTGCGGGTCCAGACCGCCCCGGCGGTGCCGTCGGCGACGCCGAACCGCTTCTCGGCGGCGGCTGCGTCGCGGCAGAGCAGCACCACGGCCCGCGAGCCCATGTGCTTCTCCTCGCACACCACCTCGCGCACCCCGTCGGCGAGGTAGGCGGCGAACGCCTCCTCGGGGTGCTCCAGGTGGCCGTCGCGGCGGGAGGTCGGGGACGGCGCCATGGTCGGCGGCAGGTAGGCCAGCAGCCGCGGGTCCACGGCGAACCGGCTCATCACCTCCAGCGCGGCGGCCGCGTTCTCCTCCCGCACGGCGACCCGGCCGTGGTGGGCGGTCTCCACGACGCGGCGCCCGGCGACGTCCGCCAGGTCCAGCGGGCGGCCCTCGCGGCCGCCGGGGGCGTCGGCCGCCAGCGGGCGCACGGGGGCGTACCACTCCTGCTCGGCGGGCACGGAGACCAGCTCGCGCTCGGGGTAGCGCAGCGCGGTGAGGCTGCCGCCGAAGACGCAGCCGGTGTCCAGGCAGACCGTGTTGTTGACGAAGGAGGGGGCGGGCACCGGCGTGTGGCCGTAGACGACCAGGGCCCGGCCGCGGTACTCCTCCGCCCAGGGGTAGCGGACGGGCAGCCCGTACGCGTCGGTCTCGCCCGTGGTGTCGCCGTACAGGGCGAAGGAGCGGACCCGGCCGGAGGTGCGGCCGTGGTACTTCTCGGGCAGCCCGGCGTGGCAGGCCACCAGCCTCCCGCCGTCCAGGACGTAGTGGCTGACCAGGTCGCGCAGGAAGGCGCGGACCCGCCCCCGGAACTCCTCGGGCTCCGCGGCGAGCTGATCCAGCGACTCCTGCAGGCCGTGCGAGACGGTCACCCTGCGGCCGTCCAGGGCGCGGGCCAGCTTGTTCTCGTGGTTGCCCGGGACGCACAGGGCCGTGCCGGCGGCGGCCATGCCCATCGCCAGGCGCAGCACGCCGGGGGTGTCCGGGCCGCGGTCGACCAGGTCGCCGACGAAGAGGGCGGTGCGGCCGCCGGGGTGGGCGGCGCCGACCGGGCGGCCGTCCGCGTCCCGCTCGAGGACGTAGCCGAGGCGGGTGAGCAGCGTCTCCAGCTCGGCGCGGCAGCCGTGGACGTCGCCGATGACGTCGAACGGGCCGGTGAGGTGGCGCAGGTCGTTGTAGCGCTTCTCGTACACGATCTCCGCGGCGTCGACCTCGGCGGTGCCGCGCAGGACGTGGACCCTGCGGAAGCCCTCGCGCTCCAGGGACCTCAGGGAGCGGCGGAGCTCCCGGTGCTGGCGGGGGATGACGTGGTCGCCCATGCCGCGCCGGTCGGGGCGGGCGGCGTTGCGCTCGGCGCAGACCTGCTGCGGGACGTCGAGCACGATCGCGATCGGCAGCACGTCGTGCTCGCGGGCGATGCGGACCAGCTGCCGGCGCGACTCGGGCTGGACGTTGGTGGCGTCGACCACGGTGAGGCGGCCGGCGGCGAGGCGCTTGCCGGCGATGTGGTGGAGGACGTCGAAGGCGTCGGCCGAGGCGGACTGGTCGTTCTCGTCGTCGGCGACCATGCCGCGGCAGGCGTCGGAGGAGAGGACCTGGGTGGGCAGGAAGTGGCGGCGGGCGAAGCTGGACTTGCCGGCGCCGGTGGTGCCGACCAGGACGACCAGGGAGAGGTCCGGGACGGGGAGGCGGCGGGTGGGCGCCGGGGCACCGGACGCGGCGGCCGCCCCGGCGGTGGAGGCGGCGCCGCGGGCGGCGTCCGTGGCGGCGGTGCCCGTGGCGGGGGTGCCCGTGGCGGGGGTGCCCGTGGCGGGGGTGCCCGTGGCGGGGGTGCCCGTGGCGGGGGTGCCCGTGTTGGGGGTGCCCGTGTTGGGGGTGCCCGTGGCGGCGGTGTCGCGGTCGGTCATCGGTGGTCGCCCCCTTCCGGGAGTTCGGTGGTGCGGGTGCCGGCGGTACGGGTGCGGGTGCCGGCGGTACGGGCCCCGGCGGCCGGAAGGCCGTCGGCCGGGGTGTCGGGCGGGGTGTCGTCCAGGGTGAAGAGGGCGAGCTGGGTGGGCGGGCCCACCTCGGGGTCGTCCGGACCGACCGGGCGGAACTCGACGGTGTAGCCGTACCGGTCCGCGACCCGGGACGCCCAGGCCCGGAACTCCGACCGGTCCCACTCGAAGCGGTGGTCGGCGTGGCGGACGCGGCCGGCAGGCAGCGACTCCCACCGGACGTTGTACTCCACGTTGGGCGTGGTGACGACGACGCAGCCGGGGCGGGCCGCACCGAGGACGGCGTGCTCCAGTGCGGGCAGCCGCGGCGGGTCGACGTGCTCGACCACCTCCGAGAGCACCGCGGCGTCGTAGCCCGCCAGCCGGGCGTCGGTGTAGGTCAGCGCGCCCTGGACGAGCCGCACCCGGGCGGCCTGGCGCTCGGGGAGCCGGTCCAGGTGCAGGCGGCGGGCCGCGACGGCGAGCGCGCGGGCGGAGACGTCGAGGCCGACGACCTCCGTGAAGCGCGGGTCCTTGAGGAGGGCCGCCACCAGCTGGCCCTGGCCGCAGCCGAGGTCCAGCACGCGGGCGGCGCCGCGGTCGCGCAGCGCCCGCAGGATCGCGTCGCGGCGCTGCACCGCGAGGGGCACGGGGCGGTCCCCGGCGGCCTCCTCCCCGCCGTTCCGTCCCCCGTCGGCGCCGGCGGCGCCCCCCGTACCGGTCGCGCCCCCCGTACCGGCGGCGCCCCCCGTACCGGCCGCGTCCTCACCGGTGTCGTCCGGCGCCTCGTCGTCGACGGCGTTGTCCACGTCGTCGGCCTCGCGGTCGTCGGCCTCGGCCAGCCTGGCCAGTTCCAGCCGCTCCGTGGCGTCGCGCGTCAGCGACCAGCGGCGCGCCAGGTAGCGGCGGGTGATCAGGGGCTGCTCGGGGTGGCCGGCGAGCCAGCCCTCGCCGGCCCGCAGGAGCTTGTCGACCTCGTCGGGGGCCACCCAGTAGTGCTTGGCGTCGTCGAGGACCGGCAGCAGGACGTAGAGCTGCTGGAGCGCGTCGGCCAGGCGCAGGGTGCCGGTGAGGTCGGCGCGCACGTACCGGGAGTCGCCCCACTCGGGGAACGACGGGTCCAGCGGCAGCGGCTCGGCCTCCACCCGCCAGCCCAGCGGCTCGAAGAGGGCGCGCACCAGCTCGGGGCCGCCGCGCCCGCCGCCCGCCCTGGCGGGGAGGGCGGGGATCGCGATCCGCAGCGGCAGGGGGGCGGCGGCCAGCTCGGGGCGGGCGTCGCAGCGGCCCTTGAGGGCGCTGGCGAAGACCGTCCGCAGGGCGACGGCGAGCAGCGACGACGCCGCGTAGGGGCGGTCGTTGACGTACTGGGCGAGGGCGAAGTCCGGGGAGCCGCCGCGGCCCTTGCCGCGTCCGCGGCGGACCAGCGCGACCGGGTCCACCTCCAGGAGCAGCGCCGCCGTGCAGAGGTCCTCGCCGGCCCGCGGGTAGAAGACGTGGGCGTCGCCGTACGAGGTCGCGAACGACTGCGCCCGGCCGGGGTGCTTGTGCAGCAGGAAGCCCAGGTCGGTGGCGGGTCGGCCGGCGGTGCCGGTGGTGGTGATCGTCAGGAGCACACGGGCGAGTATTCCGCCGCGCGGCGGCCCGCCGCACCGGGTTTTGCGCTGCTCACGACCGCTCGGCCGGGGACGCCGCCCCAGGTCCCGGTTCTGCATCGCCGGGCCGGATTGGCTAGCGTGCACGGTGTGACGACTGAATCTGCATCCCCCCGGGGCGGCGCTGTCGCCGCCGGCCTGGCCACCATCGCCGACGACGGCACCGTGCTAGACACCTGGTTCCCCGCGCCCCGCCTGACCGACGAGCCGGGCCCCGCCGGGACCGTGCGGCTGTCCGCCGAGGAGGCCGTCGCCGAGCTCGGCGAGGGCGCCGCCCGCGCGCAGCGCCGGGACGACCGGCGCGGCGTCGAGGTGGTCGCGGTGCGCACGGCGATCTCCTCCCTCGACGACAAGCCGCTGGACGCGCACGACGCCTACCTGCGCCTGCACCTGCTGAGCCACCGCCTGGTCAGGCCGCACGGCCAGAACCTGGACGGGCTCTTCGGCCTCCTGCCGAACATCGCGTGGACCAGCATCGGCGCGGTCCAGGTCGACCGGGTCGAGCAGGCCCGCCTGGCGGTCCGCGCCGAGGGCGGCCAGCTGGCCGTGTACGGGGTCGACAAGTTCCCGCGGATGACCGACTTCGTCGTGCCGTCGGGGGTGCGCATCGCACACGCGGACCGGGTGCGCCTGGGCGCCCACCTGGCGCCGGGCACCACGGTGATGCACGAGGGCTTCGTCAACTTCAACGCCGGCACGCTGGGCACCTCCATGGTGGAGGGGCGGATCAGCGCGGGCGTGGTCGTCGGCGACCACAGCGACATCGGCGGCGGCGCCTCGATCATGGGCACCCTCTCCGGCGGCGGCAAGCAGGTCGTCTCGGTCGGCGAGCGCTGCCTGCTGGGCGCGAACGCGGGCATCGGGATCTCCCTCGGGGACGACTGCGTGGTCGAGGCCGGCCTGTACGTGACCGCCGGCACCCGCGTGACCCTGCCGGACGGCGGGGTCGCCAAGGCGGTGGAGCTCTCGGGGCAGGACAACCTGCTGTTCCGTCGCAACTCGCAGACCGGTGCGGTCGAGGTCATCGCCCGCTCCGGCTCCTGGGGCGGACTCAACGCCGAGCTGCACGCCCACAACTGAGTTCCGCGCCGGTCCTCGCCCCCGCCCGCGCGGGGGCTCCTCCGGCCGGGGCTCCTCCGGCCGGGGACGCACGGCCCGGGAACCCTCCGCCCGGGCGCCCGTGTCGGCGGCCCGGCCGGGCGGGACTCCCCCGGGCCCCCTGGGGTCAGCCGAGCTGGGGGGCGACCCGGGAGGAGATCAGCTCCAGGTGGTCGAGGTCGTCCAGGTCGAGGATCTGGAAGTAGAACCGCCGGGAGCCGGTCTCGGCGTAGCGGCCGATCTTCTCCACCACCTCGTCCGGGGTGCCGGCCAGCCCGTTCTCCCGCAGCTCGGCGGGCTCGCGGCCGATGGCGGCGGCCCGGCGGGCCACCTCCGCGTCGTCCTTGCCGACGCAGGCCACCAGCACGTTGGAGTACAGCATGTCGTCCGCGGCCCGGCCGTGGCGCTGCAGCGCCTCGGAGACGCGCCCGATCTGCTCGCGGGTCTGCTCCACGGAGGTGAAGGGCAGGTTGAACTCGGTGGCGTAGCGGGCCGCCAGCTCCGGGGTGCGCCTGGCGCCGGTGCCGCCGATCAGCACCGGGATCCGCTCCTGGACGGGCTTGGGCAGCGCAGGCGAGTCCTTCAGCCGGTAGTGGGCGCCCTCGAAGTCGAAGGTGTCCCCGGCCTTGGTCCCCCACAGCCCGGTGATGATCGCGAGCTGCTCCTCCAGCCGCCCGAACTTCTCCTTCGGGAAGGGGATGCCGTAGGCGGTGTGCTCCTCCTCGTACCAGCCGGCGCCCAGCCCCAGCTCGATGCGCCCGCCGCTCATCGCGTCGACCTGCGCGACCTGGATGGCGAGCACGCCGGGGAGCCGGAAGGTGGCGGCGGTCATGAGGGTGCCGAGCCGGATGCGGCTGGTCTCGCGGGCGAGCCCGGCCAGGGTGATCCAGGCGTCCGTGGGCCCGGGAAGGCCGTCGACGTCCCCCATTTTCAGGTAGTGGTCCGAGCGGAAGAAGGCGTCGAAGCCGAGCTCCTCCGTGGCCTTGGCGACCCGCAGCAGGGTGTCGTAGGAGGCGCCCTGCTGGGGCTCGGTGAAAATGCGAAGATCCATGCCCCCATCCTGCTACGCGCTACGGGGGCGGCGCGATCGGCTCCGGTTCCCGGGGCGCGGCGGGCACGGCCGGGGGCGGCCCCAGGGGGACCACGAGGGTCGCCGGGGAGTCGGGCGGCCCGATGGGCTCCGGCGGCTCGGCGAGCTCGGGGTCGGCCTCCTCCCGCCGGGCGCGCAGCAGCTCGGTGACCGCGTCCTTGCAGCCGGCCGCCGCGTCGACCGCGTCGATGCACTGCCAGTACAGCGTCTCGGTCTCGGCCCCGCAGGCCACCACGACGAGCGCCTCCGCGGCCTCGTGGACGAGCTGCCGCAGCTCGCGCAGGGCGGCGCCCGGTTCCGCGAGCTCGGTCAGCCTGGCCGCACGGCCGAACCCCGTCCACTCGTCCGGCGGGCGGTCCAGGCAGCCCCCGGCATGGCCGCCCGCCTCCGCCAGCGCCTGGGCGGCGGCCCGCAGCGGCTCCTCCCCGTGGAGGGCGAGGTACCCGCCCACGGTCTCCGCGAGCATGCACGTCTGCCACGCCTCCGCCATCACCTCGGTCACGCTCCTGGCCTGCGCGAGCGCGTGCCTGGTGGACCTGATCAACCGCTGCGCGTCCATGCCGCCGCTCCCTCCGGGTCGGACGATCCGTCGGGGGCAACGGTGCCCGCAGCGGGGCCGGGGCGGGGCGGAGGCGCCGGATCCTGTGGACGGACCCCGGGGTGTGGATAACCGCGTCCCCCGGAGGGGTGACGCAGCCGCAGGGCGGCGGACCGGCCCGGTGGAGGGCAGATCGGCTCGGCGGAGGACGGGCGGCTCGGCGGAGGACGGGCGGCCGGGCGGAGGGCGGGCGGCCGGGCGAGGCTCGGGCAGGACCGGCGGAGGGCGGGCGGGACCGGCGTCAGCCGAGGCCCGCCGCCGGATCGGCGGGCCCGTCCGGCAGGGGGAACCGCACCTCGTTGCGGTCGATCTTGGCCGCCAGCGCCTCCAGCGGATCCACGCCGAGGACCGCGCAGAACTGCAGCAGGTAGGCCAGGACGTCGGCCACCTCGTCACGCACCCGGTGGGCCTGCGCGGGGTCGTCCATCACCCGCGCCGCCTGCTCCGGTGTGAGCCACTGGAAGATCTCCAGCAGCTCCCCCGCCTCCACGGTCAGCGCCGCGACCAGGTTCTTCGGCGTGTGGTAGGGCTGCCAGCGGCGGGCCGCCGCGAACTCCACCAGCCGCCGCTGCAGTTCCTCGATGCCGTCCTTCACCGCACCAGGTCTACCGCATCCTCCCGGTCGGCACCGCGGAACGGCTGGGCCGGGACACGCCCGGATCCCGGTTCCGCCTCCGCACCAGCCCCGGCCCCAGCCGCAGCCCCGGCGCCGGCCCCGGCCTCGGCCCCCGGCACAGGCTCCGGCCGGAGGACGCTGTGCCCGGTCCGCGGGTCGCGGGCGCACGCCACCGGCACCGCGCCCGGCGCCTCCCGGGCCGTGTCGGCGTCCTGGAGCACCGCGAGCACGCGGGCGTGGCCCGACTCCCCCGTCAGGCGCGCCAGCCGCAGCAGGTCCGCGGTCTGGCGGCGGGACAGTCCGGCCCCCGGGTCCTCGACCGCCACGGTCAGCAGCCGCCGTTCCCACGGCACCTCCGCGGCGGGGTCGACGTCGAGGACGTCCGCACCGGTGAGCAGCACGGCGGCGAAGGCCAGGTAGCGCAGCATGCCGTCCGCCGCCCGGTCCGCCGTGGTGCGGCCCAGCGCTCCCTCGTCGAGGACGGCCAGCACCTCCGCCACGCCGCCGGGCCCCTCGCGCCGCTCCACGCCGAGACCGGACAGCGGGTGCGGCGCGGCCGTCCGCAGCGCTCCGGCGAGCCGCCCGTAGCGGTGGCGGCACTCGCCCTGGAGGCGGGCGAGCACCGCGGAGATGTTGGCCGCGGAACGGGTCAGCCGGGCGCGGGGGTCGGCCGCCGTCCAGCCGCGCATGAGCCGGGGAACGGGGTCGGCGGTGAAGACCTCCCTCAGGGCGGTGAGGACCTGTTCGGCGGCGGTGAGCACCCTCCGCTCCCCGGCCGAGGCGCCCGCCACCCGCAGCGGCACCTGGGAGGTGATCAGGGCGTCGTCGGGGAAGGGCGCCCGGATGTCGCCCTGGCGGCTGTCGTTGTACCAGGTGACGTTGATCCTGCCGCGCGCCGCGTCCTGCTCGCCGGTCCGCAGCAGGATCCGCCCGGTGTCGCGGAGCCGCTCGCCGACGATGCGCGGGCCGCCGTCGGTGCGGACCGCGACGTCGAGCCGGACCGGCCCGCAGGAGGTCCGCACCGTGCAGCCCACGACGAAGGAGCGCTCCCCGTGCGGGGCGCAGCCCGCGGAGCCGCCGCGCACCGGTTCGGCGAGCGGGCCGCGTCCGCCGCCGTCCAGCGCCTCGCCGGCCGGTTCGCCGACCGCCAGCCGGGAGAGGACCTCCAGCGCGTCCAGGACGTTGGACTTCCCCGCGCCGGAGGGGCCGTGCAGGACCGTCAGGGGCCCGAGCGGGAGGGCGGACAGCCGGTGGGACTTGAAGGACCTGAGCCGCAGTTCCTCGAGGAAGGGCCGGACGACGTCGCTGCTCACCCGAGGACCGTAGCGAGGCCCCGGCCAGGCGAAACGTCCCGGCACTCAGCATTCATCCCAACGTGTGGGGGCGTGTCGGGGGCATGTCGGGGGCGCGCCGTCGGCGTCCCCGCGGCCGGTCTCCCTGCGGTCAGCGCTCCGGGTCCCGGTGGTACGCCGCCACCGTGACCGACGCGGTGACCTCCACCGGGTCGGGCAGCCCGGCGAGCAGCGCCGCCAGCCGCTCCGGATCGGTGTGCCGGGCGCTGGGCCCCATGGCCACCAGCGCCTCGGCCTCCGCCCGGGACAGCGACAGGGTCCACCGCAGTCCGCGCCGCCCGCCCGCGGTCAGGTGCGGGCCGAGCTTCTCGGCGATCCGGCGGTCCTTGTCCCCGTCCACCGAGATCAGGCCGAGCGGGGCCACCAGCTCCCGCAGGTGCTCCGCGCCCGGGGACGCCACCAGCAGGGTGCCGCCGGGCCGCAGCACCCGGCGGATCTCCGGGCCGTTGCGCGGGGCGAACACGTTGAGCACCAGCGCCGCGGAGGCGTCGCGCAGCGGCAGCGGACGCCAGGCGTCGCAGACGACGGCGCCGACCCGCGGGTGGGCACGCGCGGCGCGGCGCACCGCGTGCTTGGACAGGTCCAGGGCCGCACCGGGCCGGTCCTGCGGCAGCCGGTCGAGCACGGCCGCCAGGTAGTGCCCGGTGCCGGCGCCCAGGTCGGCGACGCAGCCGCCCGGAGGGGCGGCGGCCAGGGCGTCGGCGGCGGCCGCGGCGAGGGCGTCGGCGAGGGGCGCGTAGTGCCCGGCGGCCAGGAAGGCGTCGCGGGCGGCCACCATCGCGGGGGTGTCCCCCGTGCCGGTGTGCGCGTCGCCGGGCAGCAGGCTCGCGTAGCCCTGGCGGGCGACGTCGAAGGAGTGCCCGGCGGCGCAGCGCAGGGTCCGTCCGTCCAGCCGGAGGCCCTCCCCGCAGTGGGGGCAGGCCAGGTGTTCCGCGATGTCCTGCAGCAATGTTCCGGTTCTCTCGCCGTCCAGTCCGACGGTCCAGCGTACGGGGCCGCCGGGCCCGGGTCGGGGGCGCACCGGGTCAATCGCCCTCGGCACCCTCCACGTCCTCGCCGTCCTCGCCGCCCTCGTCGTCGTCCTCGTCGTCGTCCGCGTCCTCCGCGTCGGGGGCGGCGACGGTCCAGGACTCCAGGCGCTCCGCGATGCCGGTGACCCCCAGCTTGCCGTCGCGGACCGCACGGGCGAGGCTGCGCACCTCCCGGGCGGTGGTGGCGACGGTGGCGCCGCCGGCCACCAGGTAGGCGTAGGCGGCCGCGGTGGCGAACAGCTCGTTGGAGCGCTCCAGGGCGGGTGCCCGCATGAGCTGGTGCAGGAGCGCGGCGGCCCGGTCCGCGGGCTCCGGGTAGACGGGGATGTCGAACACCTCCGCCTGGTGCCGCGCCACCGCCGCGAGCAGCGACCCGTAGTCGGTGACCTGCGGGTCCCCCGGGGTGTACTGCTCGGCCGTCATCAGCAGCCATGCCAGGTCGACGCGGACGTTCAACGGCGCGCGCCCCTCGCCGCGTCCACCGCGTCGCCGAACTCGGCCGCGAACACCGCCTCGTACTCCTTCATGAACTGCGCGGCGGCGTCCACGAACGCCCGTCCCGTCTCGCCCATGTCCTGCTGGACCAGCCGTTCGATGTACTGGTTCATGCTGATCCCCTGCGCCTCCGCCCGCTCACGGGCCATCTCCGCGGTGGACTCGTCCACCCGGACGTTCAGCTGCTTCTTCCCCATACCATGAAGCTAGCGTCAGATTGCTAGCATGGCAAGGGTGGCGACGGGAGAGCCGCGGAGCCGGGAGAGGCCGGTGTCCGGGCACCGGCCGAGGACGGGCGGGACGAAGCGGGGCGGGGCGGGGCGGGGATGGCGCAGGCATCCCTCCGGGCGGCCGCTCAGGCCGACGGCTGCGGGGAGCGGCCCAGCCGCTCCAGCTCCTGCCGCACCTCCTCCAGCAGCCCCTCGCAGGCCGCCTCGCACATCGCCAGGCACTCCTCGAACCCGGCCCGGTCGCCGTAGTAGGGATCGGGCACGTCCAGGTCCGCACCGGCGGGCAGGGCGGGGTCGAAGGAGCGCAGCAGGCGCACCTTCGCGGCGTCCTGCGCCGTGGGGGCCAGCCCGCGCAGCCGGCGCAGGTGGCCGGAGTCGAGGGCCACCACCAGGTGGCGGGAGGCGAACCAGGCCGCGCGGAACTGCCTCGCCGTGTGGGCGCTCGCGTAGCCGCCCGCCTCGAGGACCGCCACGGTGCGGTGGTCCGCCCCGTCCCCCTCGTGCCAGCCGTCGGTGCCCGCGCTGTCCGTCTCGACCAGCCCCTCCAGGCCCGCCTCGGCCACCAGGGCGCGGAAGACCTGCTCGGCCATGGGCGAGCGGCAGATGTTGCCGGTGCAGACGAAGCAGACGCGCAGCGGTCCGGCGGCGGTCGGGGAGGAGGGAGAGGTCATGCGTCCCATCATCGCCGACGCGGGGAACGGCCCCGGCGGCCGGAGCGCGACGACGCCGCCGCGCCGCGGTTAGGGTCGGTGCGGAGGTGGACGCGCCATGGAGCACTCCCGGAGCGGCGACGGCGGCGCCGCCGAGCGCGCCGCCGCCCTGCTGGGCCGCCGCCCCGACGGCCCGGCGGTGCGGGTGGGCGGCGGGTCGGTCTGCGCCGCGTACCGGATCGCCCTCGCGGACGGCCCGCCGGTCTTCGCCAAGACACTGCCCGCCGCACCGCCCGGCCTCTTCCGCGCCGAGGCGGACGGCCTGGCCCTGCTCGCCGCGACCGGCACGGTGGCCGTCCCCCGGGTCCTCGCGGTGGACGACGCCGTGCTGGTCACCGAGTGGGTGGAGCCGGGCCCTCCGAGCGCCGCCGCGGCCGAGCGGCTGGGCCGCGCCCTGGCCGCCCTGCACCGCAGCCGCGCCCCGCAGTTCGGCACCCCGCCCGGCCGGCCCGCCTTCATCGGCCCGCTGCCGCTGCCCTCCCCCGGGGCCGCCGTCGCCGCCCCCGGCGACTGGCCGGACTTCCACGCCCGGTACCGGCTCCTCCCCTACCTGCGGCTCGCCGCCGACCGGGGGCACGTCGACGCTCGGGACGCGCGCGCCGTGGAGCTGCTCTGCGGGCGGATCGCGGAGGCGGACCCCCGGCCCGCGCCGCCGGCGGTGGTCCACGGCGACCTGTGGAACGGGAACGTGCTGTGGGGCGCGGACGGCACCGCCCGCCTCCTCGACCCCGCGGCGCAGGGCGGCCGGCCGGAGATGGACCTGGCCATGCTGGGGCTCTTCGGCTGCCCGCAGCTCGGACGGGTCCGGGCGGCCTACGACGAGGTGCTGCCGGACCCCGACGGCGGCCGGGCCGTCCGGCTGGACCTGCACCGGGTGCACCCGCTGCTGGTCCACGCGGCCCTGTTCGGCGGCGGGTACGGCGCAAGCGCCGCGGAGGCGGCCCGCGCCGTCCTCGCCGCGCTGGGCCGGCCGTCCGGCCCGTGACGGGCGGGACGGCCGGGCCGTGACGGGCGGGACGGCCGGGCCGTGACGGGCGGGACGGCCGGGCCGTGAGGCGTCAGCCCTCCGCGCCGCCGGCCGGCTCCAGGACCGCCACGCACTCGACGTGGTGCGTCATCGGGAACAGGTCGAAGGCCCGCAGCGAGACCGGCCGGTAGCCGGACTCGCGGAAGAACGCCAGGTCGCGGGCGAGGGCCGCCGGGTCGCAGGCCACGTAGGCGATCCGCCGGGCGCCGAGCCCCGCCAGGTGGCGCACGGTGGCGCGCCCCGCGCCGGAGCGCGGCGGGTCCAGCACGATCAGGTCGGTGGAGGTGATGCCGGTGCGCGGCAGCAGCTTCTCGACCTTGTCGCACTCGATGCGGACGTTCTCCAGGTCGGCCAGGTTGTGCCGGGCGTCCAGCACGGCCTGCTTGGAGGACTCGATGCCGAGCACCGCGCCGCGCTCCCCCAGCCGCTCGGCCAGGGCGCCGGCGAAGAGGCCGACGCCGCAGTAGAGGTCGAGCGCGTTCTCGCCGGGCCGGGGGGCCAGCCCGTCGAGGACGGCGCCGACGAGGGTGTCGGCCGCCGCGGGGTGGATCTGCCAGAAGCCGCCGTTGCTGACGCGCCAGGTGCGCCCGGCGGCCCGCTCGCGCACGAAGGTGCGGCCGTGCACGCGGTGGAAGAGCTCGCGCTCGTCGATGCGGGCCAGCGACACGGGCCGGTCCAGCTCGACCAGCGGCAGCCGGCCGCCGGGGACCGGCGTGAGGACGACCTGCCGGTCGGAGGAGCCGGTCGCGGCCGCCACCTCCACCGTCGCGATCTGGGGCCACTCGCGGGACTCGACGCCCAGCTCCTCCACGCCGGGGGCGGCGATCAGGCAGCGGTCGACCGGCTCCACCTCGTGCGAGCGGTGGCGGCGCAGGCCGACGCGGCCGGTGGACCGGTCCACGGTGAACTGCATCCGGGTGCGCCAGGCCGGGACCTGCCCCGCCGGGACCTTGTCGCCGGGGGCCGGCTCCACGGAGCCGTCCCAGCCCGCCTCGGCCGGGGTGAGGCCGGCGAGGCGCTCCAGCTGCTCGGTGATCACCTGGACCTTGAGCTTGCGCTGCGCGCCGGGCGTGGCGTGCTGCCAGTCGCAGCCGCCGCACCGGCCCGGCCCCGCGAAGGGGCAGGGCGGGGTGACGCGGTCCTTGGAGGGCTGCAGCACCTCCACGGCGTCGGCGCGCAGGAAGCGGGAGGCCGCGGTGCCCTCGGTCACGAGGGCCACCACCCGCTCACCGGGGAGCGCGTGGCGGACGAACAGCACCCGCCCGTCGTGCCGGGCGACGCAGTGGCCGCCGTGGGCGACCGGGCCGACCTCGACCTCGTAGCGCTCGCCGACGAGCGAGGGGGCGTCGGCGGAAGGAGTGGCGGTGCTGGTCACGAAGAGCTGTCCTTGGGGTTGTTGCTCCCGGCCCCCTGGGCGGAGCCGCTGGCGGCGGCCTCCGGCCTGCGCCGCTGCTGCCGCGGCTCGCCGCGCCGGACCGAACCCGGCGCGGACCACTCGGGCTGCCGCTTGCGCCGCTCGGAGGACTCCAGCTGCCAGGGTACGGAAACCACCATCACGCCGGGCGTGAAGAGCAGCCGGCCCTTGAGGCGCAGGGCGCTCTGGTTGTGCAGCAGCTGCTCGTACCAGTGGCCGACGACGTACTCGGGGATGTAGACGGTGACCACGTCGCGCGGGCTGCTGCGGCGCAGGTTCTTCACGTACTCCAGGATCGGCCGGGTGATCTCGCGGTACGGCGAGTCCAGGACCTTCAGCGGCACCTCGATGCCGCGCTCGTGCCACTCGGCCTGCAGGGCCTTGGTGTCCGGCGGGTCGACGTTGACCGTGACCGCCTCCAGGACGCTGGAGCGGGCGAGCCGGGCGTAGGCGAGGGCGCGCAGGGTGGGCTTGTGGAGCTTGGAGACCAGCACGATGGAGTGGACCCGCGACGGCAGCACCGCGGCCTCGCCCGGCTCCTCCGCCGAGGCCAGTTCGTCGGCGACGCGGTCGTAGTGGCGGCGGATGGCCTTCATCATCACGAAGAGGACCACCATCAGCATGATCGCAACCCAGGCGTGGGTGAACTTGGTCGCCAGCACCACCACCAGGACCAGGGCCGTCATCACGAGGCCGAAGGTGTTGATCGCGCGGCTGCGGATCATGTGGGCGCGCTTCTTGGGGTCGGTCTCGGTCCTCAGGAGCCTGGTCCAGTGGCGGATCATGCCGCTCTGGCTCATGTTGAACGAGACGAAGACGCCGACGATGTAGAGCTGGATCAGCCGCGTGGGGTCCGCGCCGTAGGCGACGATGAAGACCATCGCGATGCCGGCGAGCAGGATGATGCCGTTGCTGAAGGCGAGGCGGTCGCCGCGGGTGTGGAGCTGGCGCGGCAGGTAGCGGTCCTGGGCGAGGATCGAGCCGAGCACCGGGAAGCCGTTGAAGGCGGTGTTGGCGGCCAGCACCAGGATGAGGCCGGTGACGGCCGCGACGAAGAAGAAGCCCGGCTTGAAGTCGCTGAAGACGGCCTCGCTGATCTGGGCCAGCGCGGTCTTCTGGTGGTAGTTGCCGGGGGCGCCGACCAGCTGGGTCGCGGGGTCGTCGGCCATCCGCAGGCCGGTGATGCTGGCCAGGTAGATGATGCCCATGAACATGGTCACCGCGATGGTGCCCATCATGAGCAGCGTGGTGGCCGCGTTGCGGCTCTTGGGCTTGCGGAAGGCGGGCACGCCGTTGCTGATCGCCTCGACGCCGGTGAGCGCCGCACAGCCGGAGGAGAAGGCCCGCAGGAGCAGGAAGACGAGCGCGAAGCCCGCGAGGCCCGCCTCGCCCGGCTCGGCCTTGAGGTGGAAGGCGGCACTCTCGGCGTGCATGTCCTGGCCGAGGACCAGGTGGCGGAAGACGCCGTACACCGTCATGCCGAGGACGCCCGCCATGAAGGCGTAGGTGGGGACCGCGAAAGCGCTCCCGGACTCCCGGACGCCGCGCAGGTTGACGCCCATGAGCAGCACGACGACCGTGAGCGACAGCCCCACCTCGTGGCCGCGCAGGGCCGGTACGGCGGAGACGACGTTGGCCACACCGGACGTCGTGGACACCGCCACCGTGAGGACGTAGTCGACCATCAGGGCGCTGGCCACCACGAGACCGGAGTTGGGCCCGTGGTTGACCGTGGCGACCTCGTAGTCGCCGCCACCGCTCGGGTAGGCGTGCACGTTCTGCCGGTAGGAGGCGACCACCGCCAGCATCACGACGGCGACCACCACTCCGATCTGCCAGGAGAAGTGGATCGCCGAGACTCCCGCGACCGAGAGGGTCAGCAGGATCTCCTCGGGCGCGTACGCCACCGACGAGAGCGCGTCGGAGGCGAAGACGGGCAGGGCGATCCGCTTGGGGAGCAGCGTCTCGCCGAGCTTGTCGCTCCGCAGAGCGCGCCCGATCAGGATGCGTTTGGGTACGTCGGTCAGCTTGGACACGAGGAGGATCGTAAGCCGTACGGGCACCGGGGCGGCAGCCGCCCGCCGCCGACACGTCCCCGCACGGGCGTTCGGCGGGCCTCCTGGGTGCGCTCGGGGTGCGCTGGGGGTGCGCTCGGCGGGCAAATGTGACGAAACGGTCGAGATCGCATTGCAGATCGGCGACGGCGGCGAGGTGTGGCCGACCACTGCGGACGGGTACCGCGTGGGTGTACGGGGTCGCACGGTGCGACCCTGGTGTTTTGCCTGGCGCCGGACGGTGTCAGGATCGGGCCGGGACATCACACCGGAAGGACGGTCGTGCACATCGTCATCATGGGTTGCGGGCGCGTGGGCTCAGCCCTCGCGCGCACCCTGGAGAAGCAGGGTCACTCGGTCGCCGTGGTCGACCAGGACCCGACGGCGTTCCGCCGTCTCGGTTCGGGATTCGGCGGCAGGAGGGTCACCGGGGTCGGGTTCGACCAGGACACCCTCAAGGAGGCCGGCATCGAGGAGGCCGGTGCGTTCGCCGCCGTGAGCAGCGGCGACAACTCCAACATCATCGCCGCCCGGGTGGCCCGCGAGACCTTCGGCGTCGAGAACGTCGCGGCCCGCATCTACGACCCGCGCCGCGCCGAGGTCTACCAGCGGCTCGGCATCCCCACCGTCGCCACCGTCCGGTGGACGGCCGACCAGATGCTGCGCCGGCTCCTCCCCAGCGGTGCGGAGCCCCTCTGGCAGGACCCCAGCGGCAGCGTGCAGCTCGCCGAGGTCCCGGTCTCCCCCGAGTGGGTCGGCCGCCGGCTCACCGAGCTGGAGGAGGCCGCCGGCGTCCGCGTGGCGTTCGTCACCAGGCTGGGCGAGGGCACCCTGCCGACCGCCGAGTCCGTCCTGCAGGAGGGCGACCTGGTGCATGTGATGATGCACACGGCGTCCGTGCAGTCGGTCGAGGCGGCATTCGCCAAGGCTCCGGAGGAGGGTCACTGATGCGCGTCGCGATCGCCGGTGCCGGCGCAGTGGGCCGCTCCATCGCGGGAGAGCTGCTGGAGAACGGCCACGAGGTGCTCCTGGTCGACAAGAACCCCTCCTCGATCTCGGTGGAGCGGGTCCCCCAGGCGGAGTGGCTGCTGGCCGACGCCTGCGAGATCACCTCCCTCGACGAGGCGGCGCTGCAGCGCTGCAACGTCGTCATCGCCGCCACCGGGGACGACAAGGTCAACCTGGTGGTCTCGCTGCTGGCCAAGACCGAGTACGGGGTGCCGCGGGTGGTCGCCCGCGTCAACAACCCCAAGAACGAGTGGCTCTTCAACGAGTCCTGGGGCGTCGACGTCGCCGTGTCCACCCCCCGCCTGATGTCGGCCCTGGTGGAGGAGGCGGTCAGCGTCGGCGACCTGGTCCGTCTCATGCGCTTCAGCCAGGGCGACGCCAACCTCGTCGAGCTCACCCTGCCCGACGACGCCCGGCTGGTCGGCACGCGGGTCGGCGACGTGGTCTGGCCCGAGGACACCGCCCTGGTGACCATCATCCGCGAGGGGCGGGTGCTGGTGCCCAGCAAGGACGACACCCTGGAGGGCGGCGACGAGCTGCTCTTCGTGGCCGCGCAGGACCGCGAGGGCCAGCTGGAGGACCTGCTCTCCGCGGAGGCGGAGCAGGGCCGGGACTGAATCCGGCGCCCGTCGGACCGTCGGTCCGACGGGCCCGTGCACACGACGGAGGGAGGGCCGCCCGAGCGGGCGGCCCTCCCTCCGTCGTACGGGGTTCCTGGCGCGCGGGGTTCCTGCCGTGCGCCGTCCTGTCGTGCGCGGCCCTTCCCGGGCCCGTGACCCGTGCGACCGGTGTGCGTCCGGGCGGACGGCAGGACGCCGGGAGGACGGGTCAGTACTCCGACGTGGGCGCTGCGGCGTGCCGCGGGGCATGTGCGGCGGCGGTCGTCCCGCCATCGGGGCCGTCGCCCTCGTCGCCCCCGTCCCCGTCCTCGTCGAGCACCGCCTTGATGGGTGCCGGCGCCTTGATCAGGATCTGCCACGTGAAGTACATGGCCACCAGCATCGGCGGGATGCCGAGGGCGACCTTCATCCAGCCCAGCAGGTTGGCGTTGTGGGCGAAGTACAGCGGGAAGAGCACCACCGGCTTCACCGCCATGCAGGCGAACCAGACCCAGGTCGCCCGGGTGTAGGCGGCGAGGCGCCCCGGGTTCTGCTTGCGCCAGGTGAACATCTCGCCGGTGATCGGGCCCAGCATGACGCCGATGAACGGCCAGCGCACCAGCGCGGACACCGCGAGCGCCACGCAGTAGGCCACGCTGTACAGCAGGCCCGGAAGGTAAAAGTTCTCCGCCTTGCCGGACTTCATCGCGATGTAGGCGCCGATGGCGACCCCGAAGACGCCGCTGAAGGCGTGCTGGACGGTCTCCCGGCGCAGGAGCCTCACCACGGCGAAGACGCCGCTGAGGCCGAGGGCCGCCCATGCGGCGGCCGACACCTTGTGGGTCAGGTTGAAGGTGACGATGAAGACCAGGCCGGGCAGCGTCATGTCGACCATGCCGCGCACGCCGCCGAAGGCCTTCATCACCGAGTCCGCGGCCTCCTTGGAGGCGGCCTCGTGCCTGGCCGCCTCCTCCTCCGGGGTCTCGTCCCTCGTGGTGGCGGCGTCGCCGCCGGGCAGGTTGCTCACGTCATTCGCTCCCGTGTCCGACAGGACGCAGCTCGTAGCGGGGGTTGAAGAGCACTCGGCGGCCGTGTGCGTGGCTGATGCGCCCGCTGGCGATCAGCCGCCGCCCCGGCTCTATGCCCGCGATCGAACGCCGCCCCAGCCACACGACGTCCAACGCGTCGGAGCCGTCGAAGAGTTCGGCCTCCAGGGCCGGCACACCCGCACGGGGCCGTAGGGTGACCGTTCGCAGGGTCCCGGTGACCGTGACCAGCTGGCGGTCGTCGCAGCGGGAGATCGGCGTGCAGCCCGCCTCCTGCGCGTCCTGGCGCAGTTCCTCCGCCTGCAGTTCCTCGGGGGAGCTGGTGAGGCGGTCGAGCATGCGGCGGAGGCGTCCGGGCTGCCGGTCGCTGCGGATGTCACCACTCATGCCGGAAGAGTACCGCGATCCGGCGGAGCGACGGCGACGCCGAAACGCAGAAAGGGCCCCGCTGCCGTTCCCGGCTGCGGGGCCCTCCCTCAACAATTGTTCGGCGGCGTCCTACTCTCCCACAGGGTCCCCCCTGCAGTACCATCGGCGCTGTAAGGCTTAGCTTCCGGGTTCGGAATGTAACCGGGCGTTTCCCTCACGCTATGACCACCGAAACACTAT
>NZ_JAJLRA010000042.1 GCF_020991365.1 Streptacidiphilus sp. ASG 303 | reverse complement strand
CAGTTCCGCGCCATCGCCACCCGCTTCGACAAGCTCGCCACCCGCTACCGCACCGGCCTCGTCCTGGCCTCACTCATCCTGTGGCTCCGCGAACCCCAGACATGATCATTTGTCAGACACGGCCTAGGCTCGCGGCGTGGCATCGGATGCGGGGGCGGCGGCGGGTCAGGACCGGTTCACCGCCGAGACGGAGCGGTTCCGCCGGGAGCTGCTGGCGCACTGCTACCGCATGTCCGGCTCGGCGCACGACGCCGAGGACCTGGTGCAGGAGACCTACCTGCGGGCGTGGCGGTCCTACTCCGGATTCGAGGGCCGGGCGTCGGTCCGGTCCTGGCTCTACAGGATCGCCACCAACGTCTGCCTGAGGGCGCTGGAGCCGCGCCCGATCCGGGTGCTGCCCTCGGGCCTGGCGGGCCCGTACGACGGACCCGACCGCCCGCCGGACGCCGCGGCGCCGGGCGAGGTCTCCTGGCTGGAACCGCTGCCGGACGCACGGACCGCCCCGCCCGCCGGCGATCCGGCCGCGGTGGTGGTCGGACGCGAGTCGCTGCGGCTGGCGCTCATCGCCGGCCTGCAGCACCTGCCCGCCCGCCAGCGCGCGATCCTCATCCTGCGCGAGGTGCTGGCGTTCTCGACGGCCGAGACCGCGGAGATCCTCGGCACCACCGCGGCCGCGGTCAAGAGCGGCCTGCAGCGCGCCCGCGCCCGGCTGGACGAGCTCGATCCGGCGCCCGAGGAACTGCTCGAACCGACCGACCGGCGGGCACGCGCGCTCCTCGACGCCTACATCGCGGCCTTCGAGCGCTCCGACGCCCGCCTGTTGGAACAGGTGCTGCGTGCGGACGCCACGCTGGAGGCGACGCCGTTCCGCGACTGGCAGGCGGGCCGGGCGGCGTGCATCCACGTGCTCGACGCGTACGTCCTGGGCGCACCCGGCGACTGGCGGATGACCGCCACGACGGCCAACGGCCAGCCCGCCGCCGCCGTGTACCGCCGGGACGCGGACGGCACGCTCCGGGCCGACGGCGTCGTGGTGCTCGCCCCCACCCCCACCGGCGTCTCACGCGTGGTCAAGTTCCACGATTCCTCGCTGGTCGCGATGTCCGGCCTGCCGGACGTGCTCGCGCACTGAGCCGCCGGCAGGCGCAGCCGGAGCACGGCCCGGAACACCGGCCCGACGCCCAGGGCGCACTGCTCCGCGGGGCCGGGAGGCGGTCGGCGGCGAGGTCCCCCCGCGGTGCGGGAGGTGCCGGCCGGTGCCGTGGCCCGGGGAGGCTCGCCGGGCCTCCTCCCGTCCCCGAGGGGCCGGACCGGCCGGGCCGGTCCCGTCGAACCGGTGGGCCGCGTCCCGGACGGCGTCCTCGTCGGCCCGCACCGGCCGGGCGGCCCCCGGCACGCGGGTCCCGCCCGCCGGGGGCCTGCGGCATCGCACGCCGGCGGCGCGCCGGACCGGTACGGCGGCGCCGCTGGACCTGCTCCAGGCGCCGCCCTTCCCGGCCGGTGGGTCCGCGCACGCGGACGGGCCCGGCCGCCGCGCCCCGGCCGCCGCGCCCCGGCCGCCGGGCTCCCGGCGGCCGGACAGGGCGGCACCGCCCGCTCCACCGCCGCGACCGCCGACCCGGCGGATTCGCCCCCGGCCGCCCCACCGCCGGGAACGGGCGCCGTCCGCCGGGCCGTCAGCCGATGGCGATCCGGGGGTGGGCGGACGGCCTGATCCACGCCATGATCCGGTCCATGGTCGCGCGGGGCACCGAGACGCAGCCGGCGGTCGCGCCGCGCCCGTTGACGTGGAGGAAGATGCCGGCGCCGCGGCCGGGGGCGGCGGGCCACCGGTTGAAGTCGACCACGAGGGCCTCGGCGTACTGCACGGGGTGGTCGACCAGGTGCTCGCTGCCCCGTGCGCCCTCCTCGGTGAGCGGGAAGTCCGCCCCCCGGGCGCCGTGCATCCGGTTGTAGAACCTCGACCGCGGGTCCCCGACCCACCAGTCGTCATCACCGACCACGGTGTACGGCATCGCGGTCCCCACGGGAAGCGTCCCGAACCCCTCGGTGACCGTCCAGGTGCCGGCGGGCGTCGTCCAGGTGCCCTGGCGCCTGGTCGCGCCGTCGGTCACGCCGCGGGAGCCGACACGCCCCGAGGCGGTGCCGAACTGCGGTGTCCACCCGGACGGCCCCTTCTCCCACGCCGTCACGGTGGCGTACGAGCCGTCGGCCTCGACGGTGATCAGCTGGGTCGCGCCGCCGACGGAGACCGGGACCGGGAAGGACGGAGCCTGCGGCGGCGACAGGGCGCCCAGGGCCGCCACCGCTGCGACCGACGCCGCGAGCGGTCGGGAACGGGTGTGCACGGGGTGCTGCTCCTTCGTCGCTCCGCTGCCGCGCCTTCCGGCCGCGGTCGGATTCTTCCCCGGGTGCGGCGCCGGCCTTCCGCACCGGCGGTACGCCCGGCGCCCTTTCACCCCGACGGGCGGACCTGCCGCTCCTCCGGCCGCCGGCCTCCTCGGCGCCGGCTCGCGGGCGTACGGGCCTGTTCAGGCCGGTTCAGGGTGTTTCAGGACGGTTCAGGCGGGTTCGGATCGATGAGGGGCGGTGTGGGACGGTTCGCCGGTGTGGGACGCGTGCGGCTGGGTAGGAGGACGGCTGCATCATCCCGACAAATCGCTCACCAAGGCGCAGAAGTGCGCTTCCGTCGCCGGGCGGCCGCGCAGACACCTCCCATGGACCGGGCCCCTCCCGGGGCCGTCGCCGCCTTGGTGCCGCCAGTGAACCGACCCGCCTGCGCGGCTCCGCCCCCGCGGCCGCAGGTGCTCACCGACACCACGGTGGTGATCAGGATGACCAGGAACAGACTCCGCGGACTGCGGCGCGCCGCCGCGTCCGGCGCCCTCGCGACGCTGCTGACGACGGCCCTCTGCGCGGCCGCGGCCGGACCCGCCGCCGGAGCCCCGGCACGGCAGGCCGCGTCCCCGGTCCGCGCCCCCGCGGCCGCCACGGGGCACGTCACGGTGATCGACGCCCGCACCCACCAGCTGCGGGCCACCGTCGACGGCAGGACGGTGGCCGTCTTCGCCGCAGGCTTCGGGCAGCCCCGCTTCCCCACCCGGTCGGGCACCTACCACGTGCTCGGCAAGGAGGCCGTCGTCGAGATGACCTCGTGCAGCATCCGGCTCACCTGCAACCCCGCGAGCCCCGACTACTACGACGTCATGGCCCCCTGGGCGGTGCGGCTCACCGACTCCGGCCTCTTCGTGCACGGAGCCCCCTGGGACCACTCCATCGGCTCGGCCGACATCTCCCACGGCTGCGTCCACCTCGGCACGGCGGCCGCCAAGTGGTTCTACGACTTCAGCCGGGTCGGTGACACGGTGATCGTCACGGGTACCTGACGGCGCGGCGGACCGCCCGGTCCGCACGGCACCCCGCGCGCCCCGCCCGGGCCGGACGGATCCCGCCGTCCGGCCCGGAGCGGCGTCGTCCCCGCCGGGCCGCCGGGCCGCCGAGCCGCCGGGCCGCCGAGCCGCCGTGCCGCACGGGCCTCCTCGGCCGGGACCCCCGCGCCCCGCGCCCCGCATGCCGCGGTTCCCGGACGGGCCCGGCCCCGCACCGGGCCCGCACCGTCCGGTCGGGGGCCTCCCGCCGCGGCGCCCCGGGAGGCCGCCGCGGACGCGGACACCCCGGGACCCGGGGCCGTCCGTCCGTTTCCGCCGTCCGGCCCTGGGCAGCCGCCCCGGGGGCTCGGCGCCCCGGTGGGCCCGGAGGGTCCGGAGGACCGAACAGACGGGAGGCCACGAGGGATGACGGCATGGCAGCGCACCGCTCCGGCGGACACGCCGGCGGACCGCGGCGGCACGGACCCCGCCGCGCGCCCGGCGGCGTACGGCGGACAGGGCGGCGACCCGCACGGCGGCCTGCACGCCGGTCCGCACGGCGGCCCGGCCGGGAGCGGCGCCGCCGGGACCGGCCCAGAGGCCCACCGCCGCGCCGTCGCGGCCGAGTTCGCCCGCATGGCGGACGAGGGCCGGCTGGACCTCCCCCTCCCCGGCGGCGGCCGGACCCGGCAGCGCTGGCGGGCCCTCACCGCGGTGGCCGAGCGCGACCTGGCCCTGGCCCGCCTGGCCGAGGGCCACACCGACGCACTGGCGATCCTGGCGGAGCTGCGCGCGGCCGGGGTCCCCGGCGTGCCCGAGCCCGCCCCGGGGTCCCGCTGGGGCGTCTGGGCCGCTGAGCCGCCCGGGCCCGGGCTGCGGGCCGTGCGCGGCCCGGACGGGGGCTTCCTGCTGTCCGGTCCCAAGCCGTACTGCTCCGGTGCGCGTGTCTGCACCCACGCCCTGGTCACCGCCCGGGAGGGGGAGGAGCGCAGGCTGTTCGCCGTCGCCCTCGACCCGGCGACCGCCGCCCCCGTCCCGGACAGCTGGCAGTCCGCCGGGATGGCGGGCAGCGACACGCTCGACGTCGCGTTCGCCTCCGCCCCGGCGGTGCCGGTCGGCCCGCCCGGCGCCTACCTGGAGCGGCCCGGCTTCCACCACGGCGGCGTCGGCGTCGCGGCCTGCTGGTACGGCGGGGCGCGCGCGGTGGCCCGCACCCTGCGGGACGCCGCCGCCCGGCGCCCGCCGGAGCCGCACGCCCTGGCGCACCTGGGCGCCGTCGACGCGGCGCTGGAGGCCGTCGACGCCCTGCTCGACCGGGCGGCGGCCGAGACCGACGCCGATCCCGGCGACCGCGCGGGGGGCGCCGCCCTGCGTGCCCTGCGGGTGCGCTCCTTCACCGAGGCGGTCGCTTCGGAGGTGCTGCACCGCACGGGCCGCGCCCTGGGCGCCGGCCCCCTCGCGCACGACCCCGTCCACGCCCGCACCACCGCCGACCTGACCGTCTACCTGCGGCAGCACCACGGCGAACGCGACCTCGCCGCCCTCGGCGCGGCGGTCGCGGACGCCCGGCGCGCGGCCGGGGAGGAGGACCGGTGACCCGTCCCGCCCGCCCGCCGCGCCGCCCCGCCGGGGACGCCGCAGCCGCCGCCTCCCCGCCGACCGCCGTGACCGCTGTAACCGCCGTGACCGCCGTGACCGCGGTGCCCGCCGCGCCCGCCGACCCGATCCAGGCGCCCGGCACCCCCGAGGAGGTGTGGGCCGCCTGGCAGGCCCCCGCCTCCTTCCCCGAGCTCGACCTCTCCGGCCTGCGCCGCGTCCTGCTGGTCGCCGCCCACCCCGACGACGAGGTCCTCGGCCTCGGCGGCACCGTCGCCCGCCTCGCCGCGGCCGGCGCCCGCCTGCGGCTGGCGGCCGTCACCGACGGCGAGGCGTCCCACCCGCACAGCACGGCCGCCGCCGCGCGCGACCTGGCCCGCGTCCGCCGGCAGGAGGCCGTCCGGGCCCTCGCCGCCCTGGGCGCCGGGGACACCGAGGTCGTCCCGCTCGGCCTGCCGGACACGCAGGTCGCCCGTCACGAGGCCGCCCTCGCCGAGCGCCTCGCCGGCCTGATGGCCGGCTTCGACGCCGTCGCCGCCCCCTGGAGCGGCGACGTGCACGCCGACCACGAGGCCGCGGGCCGCGCCGCCGCGGCGGCCGGCGCCGCCACCGGCGTCCCGGTCCTGCACTACCCCGTGTGGACCTGGCACTGGGCGCGCCCCGACGACCCCCGCGTCCCCTGGCACCGGGCCGCCCGGATCCCCCTCGGCGCCGACGCGGCCGCCCGCAAGCGCGCCGCGCTCGACTGCTTCGCCAGCCAGGTCCGCCCGCTCGGCGACGACCCCGCCGACGCCCCCGTCCTCCCCCCGGAGGAGCTCGCCCACTTCCTGCGCGACCACGAGGTGGTGCTGCGGTGAACACGCCCGCCGAGTACTTCGCCGCGATGTACCGGGACACCGAGGACCCCTGGGACCTGGCGGGCCGCTGGTACGAGCGGCGCAAGTACGCGCTCACCGCCGCCTCGCTGCCCCGCCCCTCCTACCGCAGCGCCTTCGAGCCCGCCTGCTCGGTCGGCGTCCTCACCGCCGTGCTCGCCGACCGCTGCGAGCGCCTGCTGAGCTGCGACCGCTCCGAGCGCGCCGTCGCGGCGGCCCGCCGCCGGCTCGCGGACCGGCCGCACGTGCGCGTCGAGCACCTGACCCTGCCCGCCGACTGGCCCGGTGAGCGGTTCGACCTCGTCGTGCTCTCCGAGGTCCTGTACTACTTCGACCCGGCCGGGGTCCGGGACCTGCTGGAGCGCGCGGCGGCCTCCCTGGA
This sequence comes from Streptacidiphilus sp. ASG 303, assembly GCF_020991365.1. GTDB lineage: Bacteria > Actinomycetota > Actinomycetes > Streptomycetales > Streptomycetaceae > Peterkaempfera. The sequence continues at coordinate 26,894 of NZ_JAJLRA010000042.1, read as the reverse complement.
GCCCGGGGGCACCCTGCTCGCCGTGCACTGGCGCCGCCCCGCGCCCGACCACGCCCAGAGCGGCGACGCCGTCCACGCGGCGGTGCGGGCCACCCCCGGCCTGGTGCGGACCGCCGGCCACGAGGAGCCGGACTTCCTGCTCGACGTCCTGGTCCGCCCCGGACCGGGGGAGCGGCCGGACCCCGGGAGCCTGTCGGTCGCGGCCGCCGAGGGACTGGCGTGATCCGCGCGGTCGCCGTCGTCGTCCCGGCCCACGACGAGGTGCGGCTCCTCGGCCCCTGCCTGGAGTCGGTGCGGCGCGCCGCCGCCCACCCGCGCCTGCGCGGCGTCCCCGTGCGGGTGGTGGTGGCGGCGGACGCCTGCCGGGACGGCACCGCCGTCCTGGCCCGCGCCCACGGCGCGGCCGTGGTGGAGACCGCCGTGCGCAGCGCCGGACGGGCCAGGGCCCTCGGCACCGCACGGGCCCTCGCCGGACTGCTGTCCCGGGCCGGCGGACCGGCGGAGCGTCAGACATGGCTGGCCCACACCGACGCGGACACCCGCGTCCCCGCCTGCTGGCTCGCCCACCACCTGGAGGCCGCGGCCGCCGGGTTCCACGCCGTGGCGGGCACCGTCGAGGTGGACGACTGGGCGGGGCACCTGCCCGCCACCGCGCTCCGCTTCCGCCGCCTGTACGAGGCCCACCGCGCCGCCCCCGGGGCCGCGGGCGGCGTCCCCGGGCAGGGGCACCCGCACGTCCACGGTGCGAACCTCGCCGTCCGGGCCGACGCCTACCTGCGGGCGGGCGGGTTCCCGTCCGCCGCCGTGGGCGAGGACCACGCCCTGACGGCGGCGCTGGAGGCCGCGGGATACCGCATCCGGCGGACGGAGGAGTGCCCCGTCCGCACCTCCGCCCGCCGCACCCCGCGGGCGCGCGGCGGCTTCGGCGACCTGCTCCTCGGCCTGGAGGCGGAGGCCCGGGGGCCGCGGCGGGCCGCCGCCGGCGACGGCCCGCCGCCCGGCCCCGCCCCGACGCCCTGCAGCCACCCGGCCTGACGGTTCCGCAGCCCGGCCGCGGGCCGCCGGCCGCCCGCGGCCGCGAGCGCGACCACCTGCCCCGCCCGCCCTTCTGCGACCTCGCCGCCGCCGTCGCACGCCACGGACGACCGGCCGAATTCACCGCGTGGGACAAGGTCCGAGGCATACGGGAACCGCGAGCGCAACCGGCGATATACGGAACGGCGGAATGCGCGATATGCCGTACGGCCTGCCGCCATGAATGGGCCCGCGAGGCCATGGCCTAGCGGAGCAGGTCAAGACTTATCTTCGAGGGAATGCGGCTGTATGGTATTTCCCGAATCGAAGGAGCCCTCTTTTGTCGAAAACCAATGATCCCGCTGCGCGTGCGGTTGACTTGGAGCAGGATTGTGTGTCCTCCCTGTACGACCTGCTCGCCGAGCGGATTTCCGAGGCGCGAGAACGCCGGGCGGATGTGCTGAAAACCCCGGCGGGCAGTGCCGGAGAGGTGTACGAGAGGGAAATCGCCGCCGAGCGCCTGGCCAAGGAGATCGGCCGGCTGGAGGGCGCCGAAAAGGGGCTGGTCTTCGGGCGCGTCGACGGGGCGGACGGCACGGTCCTGCGCATCGGGCGGATCGGACTGCAGACGGAGGAGGACGACCTGCCCCTGCTCGTGGACTGGCGCGCGAACGCGGCGCGGTCCTTCTACGAGGCGACACCGGTCCACCCGATGGGCCTGCGGCGGCGCCGGCACCTGCGCGTCGAGAAGCGCACGGTCGTCTCGGTGAGCGACGAACTGCTGGACGGGACCGCCCCGACCGGCGGGGACGTCGTGGGGGACGGCCCGCTGACCGAGGTCCTGTCGGCGCGGCGGACGGGCAGGATGCACGCGGCCGTCGCGACGCTGCAGGCCGAGCAGGACGCGATCGTCCGCTCCGGCCACCGCGGGGTGACCGTGGTGCAGGGCGGGCCCGGTACCGGCAAGACGGTGGTCGCGCTGCACCGGGCGGCCTACGTCCTGTACGCGTTCCCGCGCGCCGCGGCGGAGGGCGTCCTGGTGGTGGGCCCGAACACCCGGTTCCTCGACTACATCTCCCAGGTGCTCCCCTCGCTCGGGGAGAACGACGTCGTGCTGGCGACCTGCGGGGAACTGGCCGGGGTGCCCACGGACCCGGCGGACCCGTCCGGCACGGCGCGCCTCAAGGGCGGCTCCGACCTCGCCGGCGCCCTGGCCGGCCTGCTGCGCGTCCACCAGGCCCCCGTCGGCGGCTTCACCGTGCGGGTCGGACGGGACCTCGTCCGCCTCTCCGGCGCGGAGGTCGCCAGGGCACGCGACGCCGCCGTGGCGGCGGTGCCGGGGCACAACCCCGCGCGCCGGGTGTTCAAGGAGCTCCTGGTCGACGCCGTCACCGACGCTCTGCAACGGGACATGGGCGACCTGCTGGAGCAGATCGACGCCGACGCCGAACGGATGACGGGCCTCGACCTCGACCGGTTCACGGGAGCCGCCCGGCGCCGTGCCGAGGGTGCGGCCGACCCCGGTCCGGCCCACGAGCCGGACCTGGACGCCGTCCGGGCCGACCTCCTCGGCGACGCCGGCGTCGACCGGGCCGTGGAGGCGCTGTGGCCGCGGCTGGCGCCCGGCGACCTCGTCGAGGCGCTCCTGACGGACGCCGGCGCCCTCGCCGAGCACCTGCCCCGCCTGACGGCGCAGGAGCGGTCCCTCCTGCTGCGCGGTCCGGACGACCCGTGGACCGATGCCGACGTGCCGCTGCTGGACGAGGCGGCGAGCCTGGTCGACGGCCCCCCGGGGCGGACGTACGGGCACGTCGTCGTCGACGAGGCGCAGGAGCTGACCGCCATGCAGTGGCGGATGGTCGTCCGCCGCTGCCCGTCGAGGTCGATGACGCTGGTGGGCGACTTCGCCCAGGCGGGCCCGGTCGCGACGGCACGCGACTGGAAGGAGGCGCTGAGCCCCCACGTCGGACCGCGGTTCAGACTGCACGACCTGACCGTCAGCTACCGCACCACGCAGGAGATCCTGGAGGGCGTCCGGGACCTGCTCGCGCGGATCGCCCCGGACCGGAGGCCCGCACGGTCGCTGCGCAGCGGTGAGGTCCCCCGCACCGTGACCGCGCCTCCGGACGGGCTAGCCGCCGCCGTCGTGCGGGAGCTCCGCGCCCAGAGCGCCGCGCACCCGGGCGAGCTCCTGGGCGTGGTCTGCGCGGACAGCAGGGTGGGCGGGCTGACGGCCCGGGGCGTCGCCCGCCACGCACGCGTCGTGCCGGCGTCCGAGGCGCGCGGCCTGGAGTTCGACGGGGTCGTCGTCGTGGACCCCGAGGAGATCACCGCGGCCCGCCCCGGCGGGGAGAGGGACCTGTACGTGGCCCTGACCCGGGCCACCAAGCGCCTCTGCACCGTCACCGTCCGGCCCGACTGACGACCCGGCGCCCGCGGTGCCGCCGCGGGCGCACCCGGCGCGGTGCGGACGGCGGTACGGACACCGGCCCGCGCGCACGGGGCTGCTGGCCGCCTCACCGCCCGCGGCCGCACCCGGCACCACGCGCTGCGGTCCGGGCCGACGGCGTCCGGATCCCCTCCGCGCAGCAGGGCGGAGCCGACGTCGGGCCTCGGGGCGTACGCCCCCGGCTCGATGCCGGGAGCCCGACGTCCCACCGGCCGGGCAGGGCCGGACATGTGACGGGGTGCGGCCTCAGGGAACCGTGGCCGTCCCGCGGCCCCTCCGGGGCCCGCCTCGGTGATCCCCCTGCCAGCGGCGGAGGGGCCCGCCGCGACGTCCGGCACGGCCCCGCCCGCCGCCGGTACGGCCGGGCCCGGGGTCGGCCGCCCGTACGGCCGCGCCCGGACCGGCCGGAGCCGGGGTCAGCCGGCGTCCGGGAGCCGGACCTCCACCGTGCCGTCGTCCCGCACCCGCGCCTCGAACGACGGCTGCGGCGCGGTGGCGGGCCCGCGCACGTTCCTGCCGTCCGCCAGCCGGAAGACGCTGCCGTGCCAGGGGCAGGTCACGCAGCCGTCGGCGACCTCGCCCTCCGACAGCGGTCCCGACAGGTGGCTGCAGCGGTCCGCCAGGACGTGGACCTCCCCGCCGGCCTCCCGCACCACGAGCACCGGAACCTCGCCGACCGCCCGGCGCACCGGCGCTCCGGCGGGGAACTCCTCCATCCGGCCCACGGTGTGCCAGCCCGGTTCCACCAGGTGCGGAACGGGCTCCGCCTTGTTCGCCCCAGCCCCCTGCCGGTACGCCAGGTGGCCGCCGATGAAACCGCCCGCCCCCGCGGCCGACAGGCCCGCCAGCGCCAGGGCCTTCCCCAGCCCCTCGCGCCCGCGGCCGCGGGCCGCCCAGGAGCCCGCGTACAGCCCCACGGCCAGCACGTTCGACGCGGCGTGCACCAGTCCGGTGCGCATCTGCTGCTCGTGCTGCTCGGCCCAGTCCACCCACCCCGCCAGCGCCGCGGGTGCCGCCGCGACCACCCCGGCCCCCACCAGCACCCGCGCCCCGCGCGACGCGCCGGGGACGAGGTCGAGGACGGAGGCCGACATCCAGGCCCCCATGGGCAGCTGCACCAGCGCCGGGTGCAGGGGGTGCCCGACCTGCCTGCCGTGCAGCACGTCCCGCAGCGGGCCCAGGGGCAGGCCCCGCACCGCCCGCTGCACCGCCGCGACCACCCCGTCCAGCGCCTCGATCCGGCCGAGGGCGTCCAGTGCCTCGGGCACCGCCCCGGCCGCCCCCGCCCGCCGCGCCCCCTGCCGGGCACGGCGGGCCGTCGTCTCCACCCTGTCGCTCTGCTTCACCTGGTCCGGTTCCATGGGGGGCCGGGTTGCCGGACAGGCGGCTCCCAAACCCCGCCGGCGGGCCCGTGGCCCGGACGGCCTACCGCTGCCCGGGCCGTTCCGCGGGCCGTTCCGTGGGCCGTTCCGCGGGCCGGGCCGGGCCGGAGGGGGTGAAGCAGGCGGTGACGGTCTTCCCCTCCGCCGTGGGGTGGACGTTCCACGTGTCGGCGAGGGCGCCGACCAGGGCGAGGCCGCGGCCGGAGGTCCGGGCCGGGTCGGGCTCGCGGGGGGCGGGCAGGTACGGCGAGGAGTCGCCGACGCTGACGTGCAGGCAGCGGCTGTCCCAGGCGAGGACGAGGTGCGCGTCGCTGTGCGCGTGGACGTGGGCGTTGGTGACCAGCTCGGAGACGGTCAGCAGGACCGCGTCCACCGTCTCCGGGTCGCTGTCGGGCCACCCGAGGGACTCCAGGTGGTGCAGGGTCCACTGCCGCCCGGCGCGCACCCCGGCCGACGCCGGGAGGGTCCTGACCCAGCCCTTGGCCTTGATCGACGTTCCGCTCATCTCGTTCCCGCCCCGTCCGGTCCGCTCGGTCCGTGCTTTTCGTCCACGGACCGCCTGTCCGCACCTCCCGTCCCCCATGCACCCGTTCGGGGGTGCCGTCCCGCCGGGTCCGGAGGAAGCCCGGGGCGCCCTGTGATGAAACCCTCGCCGACGGGGAAGGGGCGGACCGTCGTTCCCTACGATCGGAGGACACCATGTCCGCTCCCGCCCTGCCGGCCCTGAGCACCGAGCAGCGCTCCGCAGCCCTCGCCAAGGCCCTGGAGGCCCGCCGCGCCCGCTCCGCGCTCCTGCGCAAGGTCGCCGAGGACGGCGCCGACGGGCTGCGCCACGTCCTGTCCCGCTCCGACGCCGGGGACCACGTGGCGCAGCGCATCCCGGTCCTGCGGCTCCTCCAGGCCCTGCCGCGCATCGGCTCGGTCCGCTCGGAGCAGCTCATGAAGGAGCTGGGCATCGCCGACACCCGCCGCGTCCGCGGCCTCGGCGCCCGCCAGCGCGCGGAGCTCCTGGCGGCCGTCGACGGCCGGTGACGGTCCCCGCCCGGTACGCCGCCCGCCCCTCCGGACGGCCGGACGCGGCGCCCCCGGCACGCACGACCACCGGGAAGCGCCGCGTCCGGCCCGTCCGACGTCGTGCGGGGTCGGCCTGCGGGGCGGTCCGGGTCGCGGACTGCGCTCAGCGCCGCCCGGGACCGATCCTGACGAGGTGTCCGTCGAGCAGTTCGCGCAGGTGCCGCTCGGTCTCCGCGTCGGGCAGCGCCCGCTTGGGCAGCGGCTGGACCATCGCGCCGCGCTTCGCGGTCATCAGCACGAACACCCGCTCCGTCTCGGCGTAGTGGGCGTACTGGGCCCACGACGCGCGGGCCTCCGCGACCGCGGTGACCGTGTGGACGCCCCCGTCGTCGAGGGTCACCGCCAGGTCCCGGCACACCTGCGGGTTGTTGCGGGCGATCCGGCGGCCCGCCGGGAGGAAGACCAGGCGGGGGAGGACCGACATCACCACCAGGAACCCCACCAGGATCAGCACCCACCAGTCGCCCGCGCGGACCGCGGTCCAACCCCCCGCGAGGGACAGGGGCAGCGTGAACCAGGGTTTGAGGATCCAGCTCCGTCGCGTGCGGAAGGCCGTGCTGAAGGCGTCCGCCCAGTCCGCCGCGTCGGTCGAGTAGGTGAGGGCGACGGTCCGTCCGGTCTGCTGTGTCATCCGGCAGAGGGTAGCGGCCCCGGCGCGGCGCCCCCGATCCGGGCCGCGGACCCGGAGACCTCCCCGGTCGCAGCCCCGGTCACAGCCCCCGCAGTGCGGAGAGGGCCGCGTTGTGGCCGCACATGCCGTGGACGCCGGCGCCGGGCGGCGTCGCGGCGGAGCACAGGTACACGCCGGGGACGCCGGTGCGGTACGGGTCGGCGGCGGGCCGCGGCCGCAGGGCGAGCTGGCGGACGGTGTTGGCGCCGGTCGCGATGTCCCCGCCGACGTAGTTGGCGTCGTACGCGGCGAACTGCGCGGGGGAGCGGACCGCCGTGGCGACGACCCGCTCGCGCAGGCCGGGGGCGAACCGCTCGACCTGCCGCAGCACGGCCTCCGTGGCGTCGCCGTCCCAGCCGTGCGGGACGTGCGCGTACGCCCACACCGGGTGCAGGGAGCCGCGGGAGCGGGAGGGGTCGGCCAGGTACTGCTGGGCGACCAGGACGAACGGCCGCTCCGGCATCCGGCCGCGGTGGACCTCCCGCTCGGCGTGGGCGACCTCGGCGAGCGTGCCCCCGACGTGGACGGTCCCGGCGCGGCGGCAGGCCTCCGCCGTCCACGGCACGCCGCCCTCCACCGCGAGGTCGACCTTGAACGCCGCCGGCCCGTGCCGCCAGCGCCGGTAGGCGCGGCGCACCCGGGGCGGCAGCCGGTCGCCGCAGACGTCGGCCGCGGCTCCGGGCGCGAGGTCCAGCATGACGACCCGGGCGGGCGGCAGTTCGGCGAGCGAGCGCACCCGCACCCCCGTCTCGATGGTGCCGCCCAGCTCGCCCAGCACGGCGGCGAGGGCGTCGGTGACCGCCCGGGAGCCGCCCTCGGCGACGGGCCAGCCGTAGCGGTGCCCGGCGGCGGTCAGCATCAGCCCGACGGCGGCCGTGGCGGGCCGGGTGAGCGGGTGCATGGCGTGGGCGGCCGCCCCGGCGAACAGGGCGCGCGCCTCCCCGGTGCGCCACCGCCGGGCGAGGACGGCGGCGGGCTGCGCCGCCCGCGCACCGAAGCGGGCCAGCGCCACCGGGTGCGAGGGCACGCGGACCACCGGGCGCAGCACGTCCTCGCGCAGGTCGTCGAAGCCGTCCGCGAGCGGCCCGAAGAGCCGCCGCCAGGCGGCGCCGTCCTCCCCGAGGCCCGCGCAGGTCGCGTCGAGCGAGCGGTGCAGCACGCCGGCCCGGCCGCCGTCCAGGGGGTGGGCGAGGTCGATCTCGGGCCACCGCCACGTCAGCCCGTACCGCTCCAGGCCGAGGGAGTCGAGGAACGGCGAGCCCGCGCCCAGCGGGTGCACGGCGGAGCAGTGGTCGTGGAGCAGGCCGGGCACGGTCAGCTCACCGGTGCGGGTGCCGCCGCCGATGCTGTCGGCGGCCTCCAGGACGGTGACCCCGAGGCCGGCCCGGGCGAGGGTGACGGCGGCGGCCAGGCCGTTCGGGCCGGACCCCACGACGACGGCGTCAGCCACGGGCACCGGCCGCCGCCGGGCACGCGGGCCGTACGGGGACCGTGCTCCCCGGTCCGTCGAGCCAGGGCTGACGCCCCGTCATGTCCGCCACGTCCACGCAGCCCTCCTCGACCGTCCCGTCCGCCGCGTCCAGGATCCGGTAGTGCTGGCACCGGCGGTGCACCGGCTGCGACTCCAGGGCGACGACGCGCAGCTCGCCCGGGGCGAAGCCGCAGCGCTCCTGGACCGCGCGCAGCAGCTGCTCCCCGTGCAGGTGCCCGTCCCCGAAGTTCCAGCCGAGGACGGCTCCGGCGACCGTCTCGCCGTCCCGCACATCGTAGGCGTCGGGGTCCCCGACGGCGCGCGGCAACAGGCCGTTGAGCGCGCGTCCGTGGCTGTGCAGCGACCGCCAGGCCAGGCCCAGGTGCAGCAGCAGCTCGGCGTTCTCCCGCCCGTACAGGGCCGCGACCTGGTCGACGGGCAGCGCCGCGGCCTTGGCGACCCCCGCGTCGAGCCGGCCCTCGGCGCCGCGGCGGAAGCACCACAGGCTGGTCGGCCAGTTCCCGGCGTAGTACCGCATCGACGGCAGGAAGGAGACCAGGTCGGGGCGGAGGTTCCCCAGCACCGGGACGCCCACCAGGCAGACGAGCAGGACCGCGGCCGGCAGCGGGGAGTGCAGCGCCGTCGGGCCGACGGCGGCGTACCGGCCGAAGAGCACCAGCGCCGAGTAGACGAAGAAGACGTTCCACTCCAGGGGCACGCCCATCGGCACGGTGGAGAGGATGTGCAGGTGGAAGAGGACGATGACGGCCAGGGCGGCGGCCGTCGCCGTGCCGCCGCGCGAGAGCAGCAGGACCAGCGGCACGGCGTACTCGACCGCGGTGCCCGCGTGGGCGGCGAGCACGGCCGTCCGCGAGGGGCGCAGGTCGTCCGGCGGGTGCCGGTAGAAGGCGCGCTTGACCCGCCGCCACCGCTGGAGCGGGCTGTTGCTGACCATGACGGCGACGACGAAGGGGAAGTGCCGGTTGAGCTTGGAGGTCGCCGCGCCCCACCACAGGGCGGCCATGAGCAGCTTCAGGGCGGGCACCAGGTCGGCGGCGGGGAAGAGGAAGAGCACCAGCGCCAGCCCGTGGTGCTCCCCGCGGGCGGCCAGGAACACCGTCCGGTCGCGCAGGCCCAGCAGCGCCAGCGCGGCAGCGAGGGCGGCGACCGCCACGCGCGGCAGCATCCCGTCCCGCCCGGCGGGCGAGCAGAGCAGCCACACCGCCGCGCCCGCCACCGCCGCGTACAGCAGCACGTCGGCGGCGCCCCGGCGGGTGCCGCCGGTGAACGGCACCCGCCCCGGCCACGGGGGCAGGCGCACGGTGCCGGGCCGCGCCCAGTGCAGGAACGCCCCGACCGGCGGCACGAAGTGCGAGCTGAGCGGGCCCGACCCGCAGCCCAGGCCCAGCACCTCCCACAGCAGCGTCCACACGGCCAGCTTCTGGTAGGCGACGGGCGCCGCCCACCAGGAGCCGAGGTGCGCGAGGCCGCCGAGGCCGGGGGTGGCCGCGACGACCGCCAGGCCGCCGGCCGCGTACACCGCGGTCTTCGCGGCGTAGAGCAGGTGGACGGCGCCGGGGGTGCCGAAGCCGTGGTCGACCCAGTGCAGGGCGAGCGGCCTGATCCGGTCCAGGTAGGGGAGCGAGCGCCACTCCCCGACGTCGAGGTCCGCGAGGCGGGGCGTGCGGAATCCCATGCCGGTCCTCCCTCTCGTCCTGCCCGCGGGCGCGGCGCGGCGCGTCCGACCGCCGCCGCGCCTGGCCCCTCCGGGAGGCGCCCGTGGTGTGCCCGCGCCGCGCGGACGCGGTGCGCGGACGCGATGCTCCCACGCGGGCCCGCGCCGGGGGGAGGGGTGCGACGGGCCGAAGTGCCCGGCGGGCAACGGAGGTGACGGCACGTCACCACGGGCGGCCGGACGCCGGCGGTCCCTGCAAGATCTTGCGGCCGGGCCCCTGCGATCCGCCTCCGGTCCGGTCGCACCGGTCGGGGATCCGCCCTGACGGTGGGTCACCCGAGCCTGTGACGTGTCTTTACGCGGCTGTCATGTATCGGTAATCTCTTGACAGGAATTGCAGCCGCTTGCGCAAGGAGCGGGCCGACCTGGCCGCCCACCACCCGCCCGCGGCCCCCGCGGAACCCGGCACCCGTGCCGGTGGGGGCGGCGGCGCGCGCGGTCCGGACCCGGCCCGCCGCTCCCCACCCACCCCTCCGCCGCCCCGGACGGCCCGCGCCGCACCGGCGGCCCCCCGTGCCCGCCCCCGCCGCCCCCGGCGCCGCGGGCGTGCCGGGCCGCCGCGCCGCCCGGCGGCCCCGCACGAGGAGCACCCCGTGAAGACGACACCGCCCCTGCGGCGGCAGCCCGGAACCGCCGCCCTCCGCCCCCCGGCCGGCCTGCTCCTGGGCCTGCTCGCCGCCGCCCCCCCCACCCCCCCCCCCCCCGCCCCGCGGCCCGCCGCCGCGGCCTCCGGCACCGCGACGGTCTTCTACTTCACGAAGACCCGCAACTGGAAGGCCTACCACCTCCACTGGGCCCCCGACGGCGGCGCCTGGACCGCCGTGCCCGGCGTCGCCATGGAGCCGGCCTGCACCGACTGGGTGAAGCGGACCGTCGACCTCGGCGCCGCCACCGGCCTCCAGGCGACCTTCACCGACGGCGGCGGCATCTGGGACAACAACGGCGGCGCCGACTACGCCCTGCCCGCCGGCACCGTCACCGTCAAGGACGGCGCGGTGGCCCACAGCGACCCCTGCGCCGGCGCCACCCCCTCCCCGTCGCCCACCCCCACCGGGGGAGGGGGCACCGCCACCGTCTTCTACTCCACCGCCACCGTCGGCTGGACCACCGTCAACCTCCACTGGGCCCCCGACGGCGGCGTCTGGACCGCCGTGCCCGGCACGGCCATGGAGCCGGCCTGCACCGGCTGGGTGAGGCGGACCGTCGACCTCGGCGCCGCCCGGGGCCTCCGGGCGGCCTTCAACAACGGCAACGGCGTCTGGGACAACAACGACGGCGCCGACTACGCCCTGCCCGCCGGCACCGTCACCGTCAAGGACCGCACGGTCACCGCGCCCGCCGCCGACCCCTGCGCCGCCACCCTCCCCGACACCGCCGCGCCCACCGTGCCCGCCGCCGTGCGGGCGTCGGCGACCGGCACCTCCGCCGTCCTGACCTGGGAACCCTCCACCGACGACACCGCCGTGACGGGCTACCAGGTCACCCGCACCGGCGGCACCCGGGGCGCGTCGGTGGCCGACACCGGGTCCACCGTGTACTCCGACACCGGCCTGGAGCCGGACACCGCCTACTCCTGGACCGTCCGCGCCCGGGACGCCGCCGGCAACCTCTCCGCCCCCTCCGCCGCCGCCACCGCGACCACCGGCAGCGCGCCCCCGCCCGCGCCCACGGGCAGGGCCCTGGGGACCGACCCGCGCAGGGACCCCATCTACTTCGTGCTCACCGCCCGCTTCTACGACGGCGACCCCGGCAACGACCGCGGCGGCAGCCAGGACGTCCGCTCCGGCAACGCCGCCAACCACGACCCCATGTTCCGCGGCGACTTCAAGGGCCTGATCCAGAAGCTCGACTACATCAAGGCCCTCGGCTTCTCCGCCGTCTGGATCACCCCGGTCGTGCTCAACCGCTCCGACTACGACTACCACGGCTACCACGGCTGGGACTTCTACCGCGTCGACCCCCGCCTGGAGTCCGCCGGGGCGTCCTACCAGGACCTGATCGACGCCGCCCACGCCAAGGGCATGAAGATCTACCAGGACGTCGTCTACAACCACTCCTCCCGCTGGGGCGCCAAGGGCCTGTTCGTCCCGACCGTCTACGGCGTGCGCGACTCCCAGTGGTCCTGGTACTACGACGAGCCGCAGCCCGGCTTCGCCTACGACGGCCTCACCGTCGAGCCCAGGTCCGGCAGGTCGTACTACAACGGCGACCTGTGGTCCACCGCCGAACCCGCCGGGAACACCTGCACGGACTGGGGGAGGCCCACCGGGCAGAGGAGCCCCGAGGGCTACACCCTCCACGCCTGCCAGTGGCCGAGCCCCACCAGCGGCATGTTCCCCGCGAAGTACTACCACCGGTGCTGGATCGGCAACTGGGAGGGTGAGGACTCCCGCTCCTGCTGGCTCGCCGACGACCTCGCCGACCTCAACACCGAGGACCCCGCGGTGCAGGACTACCTCATCGGCGCCTACGACCGGTACATCGACATGGGCGTCGACGGCTTCCGCGTCGACACCGCCGTCCACATCCCCCGCGTCACCTGGAACCGGCGCTTCCTGCCCGCCATCCGGCAGCGCGTGCTGCAGGACTGGGGACCGGAGAAGGCGGCGAACTTCTTCGTCTTCGGCGAGGTCGCGGCCTTCGTCAACGACAAGTGGAACCGCGGCTCGGTCGACCACTCCGCGCAGTTCTACACGTGGAAGGAGCGCCGCGAGTACACCGCCGACGACACGCAGGCGGCCCTCGACCAGTACGCCTACGAGGAGCAGCTCGGCCCCGGGAACCAGCCGACCTCCGCCAACGCCTTCCTCCAGGGCAACAGCTACCACACGCCCGACCGCTCCCGGTTCTCCGGCATGGACATCATCGACATGCGCATGCACATGAACTTCGGGGACGCGCACAACGCCTTCTCCAACGGCAGGGACTCCGACGACTCCGTCAACGACGCCACCTACAACGTCGTCTACGTCGACAGCCACGACTACGGGCCCAACAAGTCCTCCGTCCGCTACACCGGCGGCCAGGACGCCTGGGCGGAGAACATGGCGCTGATGTGGACCTTCCGCGGCATCCCGACCCTCTACTACGGCTCCGAGATCCAGTTCCAGGCCGGGAGGCAGATCGACTGCGGCCCCTCCTGTCCACTGGCCACGACCGGCCGCGCCTACTACGGCGACCACCTGGAGGGCACCGTCACCGCCTCCGGCTTCTCCCGGGTCGGCAGCGCCACCGGGGCCGTCGCCGACACCCTCGACCAGCCCCTGGTCAGGCACCTCCAGCGCCTCAACCTGATCCGCCGCGCGATCCCCGCGCTGCAGACGGGCCAGTACTCCACCGAGGGCGTCAGCGGCGGCATCGCCTTCAAACGCCGCTACACCGACACCGCCTCCGGGACGGACAGCTTCGCCCTGGTCACGGTGACCGACGGCGCCACCTTCACCGGCATCCCGGACGGCACCTACCAGGACGCCGTCACGGGGGACGTGCGGACCGTCACCGACGGCACCCTCGCCGTCGCCGCCCCCGGCAAGGGCGACATGCGCGTCTACGTCCTCGACCTGGGCGGGACCAACGCCGCCCCGGGCAAGGTCGGCACCGACGGCCCCTACCTCAGGTGACCCCCGCCGCCGGGCTCAGCCCGAGACGGTCTCCCTGGTCACCAGGTCGACGACGGCGAGCGGGCCGCGCCGCAGCGCCTCCCGCTGCCGGTCGGCGCCCGTGCCCTCCCGCAGGAGCCGGTGCACCAGGGAGGCGACCTCGCGGGTGTCCCCGGCCTCGTCCAGGGCGGCCGCCACGTGGTCCAGGAGGGAGCCGAGGACGTCCCCCGCCCGCCGGGCCGCGCCGGTGCGCGGGTCGACGAGGTTCCCGCCCAGGCCGGAGCGGGCCGCGTGCCAGGTGGCCGCGGCCAGCAGCTCGCCGGGAGGGGGCGTCTGCGGCAGGCGGCGCTCCTCCTCGTGCAGCGCGGTCGCCACCAGCGCGCGGGTCAGGCCCGCGACCATCACCGCGTCGTCGCACCGCAGCTGCACGTCCGCGACCCTGACCTCCACGGTCGGGTAGCGCTCCGACAGCCGCGCGTGCCAGTACAGCTGGCCCAGGTCCCGGATGGTCCCGGTCCCCAGCAGGGTCCGGCAGCGCTCCTCGTAGTCGTCCGCGTCCGCGAAGTGCGGCGGCGGGCCGCTGACCGGCCACCGGCCGAAGACCAGGGTGCGCCAGCTCGCGAAACCGGTGTCCGCGCCGCACCACAGGGGCGAGCTGGCGGACAGCGCCAGCAGGACGGGCAGCCAGGGGCGGATGCGGTTGAGGACCGCCACCCCCGTCCTGCGGTCCTCCACGCCCACGTGGACGTGCATGCCGTTGATCAGCTGCTCCTCCACGAGGCGCGGCGCCTGCTCCCGCATCGCCCGGTAGCGTGGGCTGTCGGCCACGGGGACCGGCGTGCCGCAGGAGAACGGCGCCGCCGCGCACGCCGCGATCCGGCACCCGCACTTCTCGGCCGCGACGCCCGTCGCGTGCCGCAGCCGCAGCAGGTGGCCGCCGACCTCCGACAGGTCGCGGCACACGGGGGTGGCGGTCTCGACCTGCGCCTGGAGCAGCTCGGGGGAGAGCTCGCGGTCGCCCAGCGGGGGCTGCAGACGGGCCGCGGCCTGCACCTGCTCGGCCTGGGCCACCGGGAGACCGGTGACCGGGTCCAGCAGCAGGAACTCCTCCTCCACGCCCACACTGATCACGGGTCACGCGTACCCCGGTTCCCGGTCCGGAACCGGGGTCGTGCGGGGGAGCGGGACCGGCGCGGGGGAGGGGGACCGGCGCGGGCGCCGCCCGCGCGCCGCGTCCGGGGGCGGGGCGGCCCGGCGGGCCGTACGCTGCGTCCTGCGTCCTGCGTCCTGCGTCCTGCGTCCTGCGTCCTGCGTCCTGCGTCCTGCGCCCGCCGGCGCCCTGCGGCGCACGGCAGAAGGCCCCGGACGGGGCCGGGGCGGTGCGGCCCGCGGGCGGGCCGTGCGGCGGGGTGTTCCCGGCGGCGAGTGCCGCGCCGCCGGGAACACCGTCCTTCCACGGTTCGACGGTCGGACCGGTGGCAGCCGGTCCTGCTGGGGCCGGTCCCGCGAGGGTCGTCCGGCGGTCCGGTCGGCGCACCCGCCTCCCGTGTCCGCCCCGCCGCCCGATCCGGGCCGTCCGCCGCCGGAGCGGTGGACCCCCGGGGGTCCGGGCTGCGGGAGGGCGGTCGGGGAGAGGGCCTCTCCTAGCGCCTTCCGGGCGGGGGCGGCCACGCGCCCCGGCCCCGGTGCGTCACTGGTTGACGCTGATCCACTGGCCGGAGTTGGCCTGGGCGACGGCGTCGTCCGAGAAGTTGTTCACCGCGTACGAGCTGTTGTCGGCGTGGACGTTGGCCACGTGCTTGGTGACGCAGGTCAGCTTCGTGAGGTTGAGGCTGAACCGGCCCAGGGCCTCGCGGCCCGGCAGCAGCTCGGCGGACTCGTTCTCGAGCTCGGTGGCGTCGATCACGGGGATCTCCTCATGGGGGAGTGGGGGTGGGAAGGGGCGGCGGGCCGGCGGCCCGTCGTCCGGTCTCGTCGGACGTCCTGTCCGACGACACCGGACGCTACGGCCTCGCGGGAGGTCGCCGCAAGTGCCGAACTGCGACTCTGTGTCACTGGTTTGTAACAGAGCGTTCCGGGGCGGTCCGGGGGTGCGCCCCCGGACCCGGGGGCGCACCCCGGCCGGCCCCTGCGGCGCCCGGGGCCCGCCGGGGGCCGTGGAAGGGCGGGCGCGCCGCCCCCGCCGGGTGCGCCGCCGCCCGCGCCGGGAGGACCGCCAGGCGGCCGCCCTCCAGCACCCACACGGCGTCCGCCCCGGCCAGGAGGTGCGCGGCGGCGGTCACGCACACCACGCTGCCGGGGTAGTCCCGCCACACCTCCTCGAACAGCTCCCCCGCCAGGTCGGCCTCGTCCACGAGGAGCACCGGCGGCCGGCTGCGCACCGCCCGGACCAGCGCCACCCGGTGGCGCAGCGCCGCCGACAGGCCGAGGCCCCCCTCGCCCACCCGCGTGTCCAGGCCCCGGGGCAGGGCGGCGGCCAGGCGTCCCTCCAGACGTCCGGCCAGGTCGTCCCAGGCGGGGTCCGGGGGGTCCTCCCGGGCGCCGTCGCGGGCGTGGTCCCGGGCGTGCCCCCGGGCGCTGTCGCGGGCCGTGTCCGCCGGGGGATGTCCGGGACGGCGCGTCTGCGGCGCGGCGGGCCGCCGCGGCGGGTCGCCGTGGCGCAGGCCCGCCGACACGCTGCCCCGCAGCGGCGGCAGGTCGCGGCTGACCAGCCGCACCGCACGGTGCACCGAGTCCGGGTCGTGGCGGGCCAGCGGCAGGCCGTCCAGCGCGACCGACCCCCGGTCCGGCACCGCGAGCCGTGCGGCGACCGCCAGCAGCAGCGACTTGCCGCCGCCCGCGGGGCCGGTGACGGCGACCCTCGACCCGGGCGCCGCGCACGCCGTGACGCCGTCCAGGACGCCCTCCACGCACACGTCGACCAGGTCCAGGCGGCCGGGCCCGCCGCGCAGCGCCCCCGCCCCGGCGGGCGGCCGCAGCGGAGCGGGGACCGAGAGGACCTCGCAGATGCGGCGCCGGGCCACGGCCGACGCCTGCCGGTACTCCTGGACCCGCGTCAGCGAGGAGACCGGACCGCCGAGGAAGCCCGCCACGGGCAGCAGCCACCCCAGCAGCTCCCGGTGGGACGCGTCGGAGAACCCCACCCCCACGACCACCAGGGCGGTCCCGATCCGGCAGCCCTCCGCCAGCGCCCCCAGCGCCCCGGCCCACCGGGCCTGCTCCACCGACGCCTCGCCGAGGCGCCTGCTGCGCCGGGAGAGCATCCGGCGCTCCTGCCGGACCCGTCCGAGCGACTGCAGCACGGCGGTGTGGGTGACGCGCTCGTTGACGAACGCCGCGAGCCGCCCGCTGTGCCGCCGCGTCTCCCGCAGCCGCCCCGCCAGGCCCCTGCCGACCAGGACGGAGCCCGCGGCGGTCGCCGCCACCAGCACGGCCGCCGCCACGCCCGCCCCGGGGGAGAGGACGGCGAGGGCGGCGAGGGTGCCCGCCACGGACACCCCGTCGACGAGCAGCGAGGCCAGCCCTCGGCCCACCCAGAGCCGCAGGGCCGCCGCGTCGCCGGTGAACCGCAGCACCGTCACCCCGACCGTGCGGCGCCCCGGGCCCCACGCGACGCTGTGCGCCAGGTGGTCGAAGAGCAGCATCCGGACGGCGTGCACGTAGCTCTGCGCCAGGCGCTCCGCGAGGGGCGGGCGCACCGCCTGGAGGGCCACCGCGGCGACCGCGGCCGCCGCCAGGAGCGCCACCAGCGCGGCGGCCGGCCAGTGCGCGGGGGAGTCCCACACCGCCCCGCCGGACGGGCCGCCCGCGCCGCCCGGGCCCGCCGCGGCCCCGGACGGGCCGGGAGGGTGCCGCGCCCGGGCGGCGAGCACGTGCAGGGCGACGGAGAGCGCCACCACGCACAGGGCCTGGCCCAGGCCGGCCAGCACCAGCAGGACCGTCATCCGCCGCCGGCCGCCGCCCAGGGTGCGCGGCATGCGGATGCGGTGGCCGCCGCGGCGGGTCACCGGACCGCGTCACCGACGCCGGAGCCCGTCAGCTGCCGCCCGCCGGGCTCCGGCACCTGCGGGACGGCCCGGTCCGGCACCCGGGCCGCCGGCACGGCCGGAGCCCCCGTCAGGACCGATGCCGCCACGGCCGGTTCCGAGAGGTCCGCCGACCCGTAGACCGGCACCTCCAGCAGCTCCGCCGCCTCCGCCACGGCGAGCGGGGAGGCGGTGAACACCCCGCCGACCGCCCGGACCGGCAGGCCCTGCCCGGCGAGGTACCGGGACCCCGCCACCGCGCTCACCGCGTCCGGCGCGGCGAAGAGCACACCGCCGACCCGGCGCCGGAACGTCCCCGTCCCCAGCAGGAACGACGTCTCGCGCTGCAGGATGCCGTCGGCGACCTCCAGCACGATCGCGTCCACGCACTGCCGCGCCAGGTGCGCCACCGCCGCCCGCAGCACGCCGAGGACCTCGGCCGCCTCCAGCCGGTAGGTGCTGGGGAAGCCGAAGTCGGTGAAGTCGACGACGCAGGCCGCCCCCGCGTCCGCCAGCAGCACCGGGTCGCCGGGCGCGCCGGTGCCGGTGACCTTCGCCCCTCCCACCCGGCGGCCCGCGCGCACCAGGCCGCGGACCAGGGACGCCGCGGCGGTGGACTTCCCCGCGTTCATCGACGTGCCCAGCACCGCGACGGTCGGCGGCCGGACCGGCCCGTCCGCCCCGAGCGGGTGGGCGAGCGCCCGCAGGTTGAGCGTCGCCCCCGACTCGCCCGCCACCAGCCCGACGGGGCGGAGCGCGGTGGGCGGCAGCATGGAGGCGTGCCGGGAGACCACGGTCGCCGCGATCCCGCCGCCCGCCGCCAGGTGGCAGGGGCCCAGGTGGTCGGGGACCACCGCCTCGAACTGGTCGGGCGCGTACCGGTCCCCGTAGACGACCACCACGCCGTCGCCCGGGAACAGCCGGCTGCGTGCGCCGTCCCGCTGCCCCAGGAAGCGGTGCTGCCCGATGCCGGTGACCCGGCAGAGCACCAGGTCCCCCCGCCGCGGCCGGTGCTCGCCCGTCCGCACCCGCAGGGGGCGCAGGGTGCCGTAGCCGACGTCCAGCAGGCGGCGCGCGGTGTACGCGACCTTGGCCTCGCCGCCGTCGGCGACGCCTTCGAAGTGCACGTGGTCCATGGGTCTCTCCAGGGGCTCGCGGACGGGGCTCGGCCCGGTCCGGGGCTTGCGTGTGGGGGTGCCGTCCGGGCGCGGGGCGGTCCGTCCGGAGCGGGCCGCCGGTGCGGGCGCCCCTCCGCGGGTGCGCACGCGTCCGTCCGTGCGGGGCCCGTCCTCCGGGGCGGCCCTCCCGCGGGCGGGTCCGCGGACCCGCGGACGGGCCGGGGAGCCGCGGCGTCCGCGGCGGCGCACCGGGCGCGGTGGTGCCGCGCCCGGCGGGTGCGCCTCAGCCGCGGGGCTGCGGCGGGCGGGCGGCGTCGGCGCGCGGCGGCAGGCGCAGCGCGTCCGTCCCCGCGCTTGCGGGCGGCGGGCTGCCGGGCGGCGCCGTGCCGCCGGTGTCCGCGGGGGGCCTCGGCGCCGCCCCGGCCGCCGGGGCGGCACAGGTCCGCATGCGGCAGGGCAGCGGTCCGCGGACCTGCGCGGCTCCGCCCGCGCCCGGAACGGCGGGCGCCGCCTGCGCAGTGGCCGGGACGGCCGGGGGGATGGGTGGGGCAGGCACGGACTCTCCAGGGAGGGGCGGCGGCCCGTGCTCCCCTGAGGGGCGCGGGCGGCGGTGGTCCGCGGCGCGGGGCCGCGGTGCGGGTCTCCTGGGAGAGGTCAGGATCCGCACGGCGCCGCGAGGGCGCCCGTCGGGCGGGTGCGGGCCGGGTGCGGGCGGCGGCCGCGGGCCGTGGCGTCCCGGTTCCCCGGAGCAGCCCGCCTGACCGCACGACACCTGACGCGCAGTCGCGAAGGTAGCAGACCGGGTCGTCCCGCGTCCGCTTCCCCGCGGGGCGCGGGGATCCGGCGCAGGTGCCCGGGCGGGTCGGCCCCGGCGGCGGGCACCCCGGCCCCGGGGCGGCCGTGCCGGAGCCGCCGGTACCGCCCGTGGCGCCCTCGGAGGCGGGGCCCCGCGGGGGCGCGGGGGAAACCGGCGTGACCGGCGGCCCGTCCCGTGCTGGGATGGGCGGATGGACCACGCAGAAGTACTCGCCCTGTTCGACCGCCAGGTGAGGCGGGGGGCGCGGCCCGACGGCCCCGGCGCCCGCGTGGAGCGGGACGGGGCCGTGGTGCGGCAGGTCGGCGCGGAGCACGGCTGGAACGGCGTCGTCTGGTCGGACCTCGACGAGGGGACGGCGGACGCCGCGATCGCGGCCCAGGTCCGCTGCTTCTCGGCGCTGGGGCGGGAGTTCGAATGGAAGCTGTACGCCCGCGACCGGCCCGGCGACCTCGGCGCCCGGCTGCGGGCGGCCGGGTTCACCCCCGAGCCGGAGGAGACCGTGATGGTCGCCCGGGTCCGGGACCTGCCCGCCGACGCCAGCCTCCCCGAGGGCGTCCGCCTGCTCCCGGTGGCCGATCCGGCCGGGGTGGACCTCGTGGTGGACGTCCACGAGCAGGCGTTCGGCGCGGACGGCGACCGCCTGCGGCGGCGGCTGCTCGACCGGCTGGCGCACAGCCCGGGGACGGTCCGCATGGTCGTCGCGGTGGCCGACGGCCTGCCGGTGTGCGCGGCGCGGATGGAACTGGAGCCGGGCACGGACTTCGCCGGCCTCTGGGGCGGCGGCACCGTGCCGGCCTGGCGGGGCCGGGGCCTGTACCGGGCCCTGGTCGCCCACCGCGCCCGGGCCGCCGCCGAGCTCGGCTACCCGTACCTCCGGGTCGACGCCTCCGACCGGAGCCGCCCCATCCTGGAACGGCTCGGGTTCGTCCCGCTGGACACCACGACCCCGTACGTCCACCGGCCCCGGCGCGAGGACCGCGGCCGCTGACCGGGCCGCGCGGCCTCGGCCGGTCCGGTCGGCCGCCGGACCCGACCGGCCGTCGCGGCGGCGGCCCGGGCGGTCCCGCCGTCGAGCCCGCCGGACCGCCCCCGTGCACGCCGCCGGCCGCGGACGCGCGGGGTGCGCGTCCGCGGCCGGGCGGTGGCGGTGGCGGTGCCGCCGCAGGGCGGCGGGGTCAGTCCAGCGGCTTGTCGAGCACGGCCTTGCGGTGGCTGAAGGTCTCGAAGCCGTAGCGGCCGTGGTAGCTGCCCATGCCGCTCTCGCCGACGCCGCCGAAGGGCAGGTCCGGGACGGTGAGGTGCGCGACCGGCAGGCCGAAGGCGAGGCCGCCGGAGGAGGTCTCCTCGGAGAGCCGCCGCCGGGCGTCCTCGTCCTCGGTGAACGCGTACAGCGCCAGCGGCTTCTCGCGGTCGTTGACGAAGGCGATCGCCTCGTCGAGGCCGTCGACCTCGACGATCGGCAGGATCGGACCGAAGATCTCCTCCTGCATGACCGGCTCGTCCGCGGCCACCCCGGCCAGGACGGTCGGCGCGATGTACCGGGTCTCCCGGTCGTGGCCGCCGCCGACCACCGTGCGGCCGGAGCCGAGCAGGCCGACCAGGCGGTCGAAGTGCCGCTCGTTGACGATCCTGCCGTACTCCGGCGACGCCGCCGGGTCCGGTCCGTGCAGCGCCGTGACGGCGTCGGCCAGGGCGGACTCCAGCGCGCGGGCGGTCTCCGGGTCGGTCAGCACGTAGTCGGGGGCCACGCAGGTCTGGCCGGCGTTGAGGAACTTGCCCGCCGCCAGCCGGGCGGCGACCTGCGCCACGTCCGTGCCGCGGTCCACGAACGCCGGGGACTTGCCGCCGAGTTCGAGGGTGACGGGGGTGAGGTGGCGGGCCGCCGCCGCCATGACGATCCGCCCGACGGTGCCGTTGCCGGTGTAGAAGATGTGGTCGAAGCGCTGCTCCAGCAGGGCCGTGGTCTCGGGCACGCCGCCCTCGACGACGGCGACCGCCTCGGCGTCCAGGTACGCGGGGAGCAGGCGGGCCAGCACGGCGGAGGTCGCGGGGGCCAGCTCGCTGGGCTTGGCCACCACGCAGTCGCCCGCGGCCAGCGCGGCGACCACGGGGGCCAGCAGCAGCTGGGCCGGGTAGTTCCACGGGGCGATGACCAGGACGACGCCGAGCGGGTCGTGGACGGTCCAGGCCGTGGCCCCGCCGAGGAAGTCCGGGACGGGGGCGGGCTCGGGCCGCAGCCACTCCTCCAGGTGCTCCAGGGTGTGGTCGATCTCCCGGACGGTGAAGTCGACCTCCGTCCGGAACGCCTCCTTGCGGCTCTTCCCCAGGTCCTCGTGGAGGGCGGCGGCGAGGTCCTCGCCGTGCTCGGTCAGCAGGGCGCGCAGCTGCCGCAGCTGCCCGGTGCGCCACTCCAGCGGCCTGGTCCGGCCGGTGCGGAAGGTCGCGCGCAGCCGGGCGACGACCGCCGCGGGCTGCTCCGGGGCGTCCTGCCCGCGGCCGGCGGTGCCGGACGCGGTGGCCTGGGGGGTGCGGGTGTCGGATACGGGGTGTGCCATGCGTGTGCCTCGTCTGTGCCGTGCTGCCGCCGGGGCGGCGTGCGGGGGTGGTCGGGCCGGGTGCGGGCCGCCGCGGTCCGCGGGCCGCGGCGGCCCGGCGGCGGTCAGCCGCGGCCGAGGGCCGCCAGCAGCTCGCGTGCCAGCCGCTCGGACGACGCGGGGTTCTGACCGGTGTGCAGGTTGCGGTCCGTCACGGTGTGCTCGCTGAAGGGGGCCTCGGACCGGTAGTCGGCGCCCAGCTCCTCCAGGCGGTCCTGGAGCAGCCACGGTGCCTTGTCGGCCAGGCCGACGGCGCGCTCCTCGTCGTTGCTGAAGCCGGTCAGGCGGTACCCGGCGAAGGGCCAGGACCCGTCCTCGCGCCGGGCCGCGAGGAGGGCGGCGGGGGCGTGGCACAGCACGCCGAGCGGCTTGCCGGAGTCCAGCGCCGCGGTGAGCAGGCGGCCTGAGCCGGCGTCGACGGCGAGGTCCTCCATGGGGCCGTGGCCGCCGGGGTAGAGGACCGCGTCGTACCGGTCGAGGTCGACCTCCTCCAGCTTGGCGGGGTGCTCCAGGTCGGCCCGGATCGACTCCAGGTAGGAGGCCACCTCGTCCGCGTGCTCCTTGCCGCCGTTGGCGTCGGGTGTCAGGCTGCCCGCGTCGACGGTGGGGACCACGCCGCCCGGGGTGGCGATGGTGACCTCGCAGCCGGCCTCGCGCAGCACGCGGTGCGGCGCGGCGAGCTCCTCGGCCCAGAAGCCGGTGGGGTGCGGGGTGCCGTCGGCGAGGGTCCAGTGGTCGGCGCCGGTGACGACGAACAGGACGGCGGTCATGACTGCCTCCTTGCAGGGGTTTCGGTGCCGCGGGGGCGGTGCCCGCGCCATAAGCTTGAGTAGCTCAAGCAACTAAATACATGTAAACGCCAGTATTTGACAATGTCAAGTGATCTTGGGTTTCTTGGCCTCTCCGGCGGTGCCGGGGGCGGTCCGCGCCACCGGCGCCCCGGACGGGGGCTGTGCGGCCGCCGGAAGGATCCGGACACGGCCTGCTCCGGGCCCGTGCCCGGCCCGCGCCGGACGAAACGCCCGGCCGGTGCGCCCCGGCCCGCGCCGACCGGGAGCGCCGGGGCGGCCGGCGGCGGTCGGCGGTGCGCCGAGGACGGCGGGATCCGGCCCGCACGGGGGGCCGGCCGGGTGCCGGAGCGCGCCCGGCCCGCGCCGGACGAGGCCTGGCCCGCGCCCGGACGGCCCTGGTATGCATGGCGGGTGCGCTTCGACACCGTCCCGACGCCCCCGGCCGTCCGGGACCGGCCCCGCGACCCCCGGGGCTACCCCGTACCCGCCGTCACCCCGTGGGAGGACGGCGAGCCGCGCTTCGCCCTCACCGACCACGCCCGCAGCGCCGACTGCGCGCGGATGCGGCTCTGCGCGGTCTGCGGCACGCCCATGCCCCCGGGGAGCGTGTGGCGGGTGGTGGGCGCGGCCGAGAGCGCGGCGATCGCCGACGCCCTGGCAGCGGGCCGCCCCTACCGCAACCTCGCCCCGACCACCGAGGGCCCCGGCCACCGGGCGTGCATGCTCTACGCCTCCATGGTCTGCCCGTACCTGGCCCGGCCCAACGCGCGCCGGGGCACGGCCGCGCCGCAGCCGGACGGCGCGGCGGGCCGCGCCGTCCGGGGCGCCGCGCGGGGTGCGACCGGGGCGGTGGCGGCCTTCGGCGCCTACGAGTACGCGGTCACCGCGACGCAGGTGCTCTTCCGCTTCCTGGACGTGGTCGAGTTCCTGCCCCACGACACGTCCGACGTGCACCTGGACGAGCTGCGCGCCGAACTCGCCGGGCGGGGTCAGCGCCGGTAGGCCGGCAGCCCGGGGCGGCCGGAGACCCGCACGGGGGCGGCCGAGCCGTCGACCGGCAGCGTGACGACGCCGTCCGGGGTCCTGGCGGCGACGGTGCGGCCGTCGGGGGAGAACGCGGGCTCGGTGTAGTCCGTCGCGGCGTGCGGGGTGAGGTCCCTCGTCACCCGCCCGTTCTCCGTCGCGCCGCTCACGAGGAGGTGGTCGTGGCCGCCGACCGAGCGGACGAAGACGACCTCCCCGCCGGGCCCGGCCGGGGACACCGCGGGCTCCGAGCCGTGCCCGACCGGGGCGCTCGTCGCGCGCAGGTTGTCGTCGAGGACGTAGACCTCCCCGGTGGAGGGGTTCGCGTAGGCGACGTCCGCGTACCGGCCGCCCGCGCTCGGCCAGGTGTTGCCCGCCTGCGGCAGCGGCCCCCCGCTCCCGCCCTCCCCGGCCCGCAGCGGCAGGTCCAGCGGCCGCGGCGTGCCGCCGGTGGCGGGCACGGTCTCCAGCCCCGTGACCCCCTTGACCCGGGCCGCGAAGACGAGGTCGTTGCGCGCCCTGAAGCCGTAGCGGGGGTCGGCCGCCATCACCCGCCAGGCGGGGTGGGACCAGGTCTGCCCGCCGGGGTTCCCCGCCACGACCGTCCGCCCGCTGCCGTCGGGGGCGGAGACGACGAGGTCGCCGCGGCCGTCGACGAAGGCCGCCCTGCGGCCGTCCGGGGACCAGGCCAGGTCCCGGACGGGAGTGCCGAAGTCGACCCTGGCCCCGCCCACCCGCACGTACCGGGTGCCGTCGCTGACGGTCAGCGTCCCGCTCCTCTCCCCGCCCGCGCCCGTCCCGCCCGCGCCGGTTCCGCCCTTCGTGGCAGGGACGGCCGTCGCAGCCCCTCCCGCGGCCCCTCCCGGCCCCCCGGACCCGCCGGGGGAGGCCGTGCCCGTGCCCCCGGAACCCCCCGTTCCGCCCGCCGGGACGGCGCGGGAGGCGGCGGGAGCCGTGGGAGCCCCAGGGCTCCCGGCCGCGGTGCGGCCGTCGCCCGACGGGCCGCACCCGGTGGTCAGGACCGCCGTGCCCGCGGCGAGCGCGACGGCGGTGGCGGTGGCGACGAGTGTGCGAGCAGGCATGAGAAGGCCCCCGGAGGTGCGGCCGCCGCCGTGCCCGCCGCAGCCGCGCGGTGCGCGGGCGGGCGGCGTCCGGACGGGCCGCCGGTCCGGACGCTGCCCGAAGGATGCCCGCCCGGGGTCCGGGCCCTGTCCGGCGGTCGTCACAGCCGTGCAACGCCTCCGCGCCGCCCCGGCGGCACCCGTGTGAGGTGCGCCACGCGCCGGTTCCGGATGAAGGCCTCCCGTGGCGGTGTCCGCTCCTTGTGGGCCGCGCCCCCCGAGTGGGCCGGCAAGATCCGCTCCGGCCGCGTCGGGGACCTCGTCCCCTTCGGTCCGGAGCTCCTGCGCACCCTGCACCGAGCGGGCGGCGCCCCGGGCCCCGGCCCTCCCGGGAGGGGACCGGGGCCCGTCCCGTCACCCGTCACCCGGGTGCGGCGGCAGGCGCAGGTGGGCGAGGTCCGGCGGGACCGGCCCGTCGGGCCGGTACAGCGGCGGGGCCTGCCCGTCCGCCGCGGCCGCCGGGGCGTCGGCCAGCCGGAAGCGCTCGCGCAGCCGGCCGTAGAAGTCGGTGGGACCCAGCCGGACCAGCCGCAGCCGGCGGGGCGCCGCGTAGACCGCGACCCAGTCGCCGGGGTCCAGCACGCCCCGCAGCTGGCCGTCGATGCTCACGGCCACCCGGCCGGAGTGCGGCAGGACCCTCACGGCGACGACCTCGTCCGGGGCGGCGACCAGCGTGCGGTCGAACACCATGTGCGGGGCGACGGGCGTGAAGACGACGGCGTCGACGTGCGGGGAGACCACGGGCCCGCCGGCGGCGAAGCTGTACGCGGTGGAGCCGGTGGGCGTGGCGGCGACCACCGCGTCGGCGGAGTACGAGGCGAACAGGCGCCCGCCGAGGTAGACGGCGAGGCTCGCCTGCCGGTCGCGGGCGAGCTTCTCGAACACCACGTCGTTGAGGGCGGTGACGTCCAGCGCCACGCCCCAGCCCACGTCCTGCGGGTCGCCGGGCCTCAGGTGCGGCGGGGGGAGGGCCGGCCCGCGGCCGTAGCGCAGCAGGGCCTCCATGCCCTCGGGGAGCTCCAGCGGGCGGGACGCGCGCAGGGTGAGCGTCATCCGCTCCTCCAGCAGCGCCCGCCCCTCGTGGACGGCGTCCAGGGCGTCCTCCACCCCGGCGGCGGCGACCTCGGTGAGGAAGCCGACCCGTCCCAGGTCCACACCCAGCACCGCGGCGTCGCAGGCGGCGGCGATCCGCGCCCCGCGCAGGAAGGTGCCGTCGCCGCCGAGGGTGACGATCAGGTCCGGGTTCCCCGCGGCCTCGGCCTCCTCCCGGCCCCCGTGGCGCGGCTCGTCGTCCCGCCACACGTCGATGTCCACGGCCGGGACGTCCCGCGCCGCGCACCACCGGCGCACCGCCTCGGCCGCGGACACGGCCTCCTCCCGTCCCTCGTGCACCACCATGCCGATCCGGCCGACGGGCATCGGGCACCTCCCGGTTCGAGCGGTTCCGTCCTCCAGCATGCGCCCCCGGGCACGCGTCCGCCGCGCCTCCCCGGCCGCTCCCGGCCGCCCCCGCCCCGGTCGGCCGGCCGGATGGCGCGTGACGTCGACGACCGCCCGGCCGGCCCGTGACCAGAACGCGATCATGAGGAAGGCCGCCGGCACGAGGTCGCGAACCGGCGGGATGCGGTGGGGGAGGACGATCGAGGCGCCCGAGCCCGGCGGCCCGGCGAAGGTCTGCGCGGAGCTCCTCGGCCGGCGCATCTGGGACGGGGAGCGCCTCACGCCGTCCACCGCCGCCGTCCGTCGCCCCGGCTGAGCAGCCCCTGAGGCCGTCCACGCCGACGGCGGGCGGCCGCCGCGCCGCGGACCCGGGCCACGGCCGGTGCCTCCCGTGCCCCGTCCGCCCGTGGTGGTGCGGTTGCTGCGGGCTGTCCGGGGTGGGGCGGGGGGGGGTGGTGGGGTCAGGTGAGGGGGAGGTGGGCGTGGAGGCGTTTGCCGTGGGGGGTGGTCTCGGTGTGGAGGCGGGTGCAGAGGGCGAGGACGATCTCGAGGCCGTGGCCGCCGATGCGGG
>NZ_JAJLRA010000041.1 GCF_020991365.1 Streptacidiphilus sp. ASG 303 | reverse complement strand
ATATCTGGCGTTGACTTTTGGCACGCTGTTGAGTTCTCAAGGAACGGACGCTTCCTTCGCGGCCCCTGCGGGCCCCTCCGGGCGCTTCGTTCTTCCGTGTCTCCAGCTTATCAGACCCGCGGAGTGTCTCTCTCCGCTTCGCTGACCCCCGCCGGCGGGGTTCCTGCGTTTTCCTGCTTTCGCCTTCCGGCGCTTTCCGACTCTATCAGATCGCTCTGCGAGTCATTTTCGCCTTCCGGCCCGCGACAATCATCCGGTTCGAATTGCTTCGAAACGGTGTTCCTGTCACTGGGTTGGCTCCCCGGAGGACGGCCGCGCATCCCGCGCGCCCGGTTCCCTCTACAGGCAGCTCGAAGAACTTTAGTAGCCGTCCCGGAGGCTGTCAAGCGCCGAGTCGGCGCCGACGGCGGCGGGACGCGGAGAGGGCCGGTCCCGGGGTCACGCCGGAGTCACCCCGGGACCGGCCCTCTCCCGTTGCCGCAGGTCAGACCTCGACCACGACCGGCAGGATCATCGGGCGGCGGCGGTAGGTGTCGGACACCCACCTGCCGATCGCGCGCCGGATGAGCTGCTGGAGCTGCCGGGGCTCGGCCACCCCGTCCTGGGCCGCACGGGCCAGCGCCTCCTCGACCTTGGCCATCGCCGGCGCGAACGCCGCGTCGTCGATCCCGGACCCGCGCGCCTGGAGGTGGGGGCCGCCGACGACCTTGCCCGTGGTGGAGTCCACCACGACGAAGACCGAGACGATGCCCTCGTCACCGAGGATGCGGCGGTCCTTGAGGGAGGTCTCGGTGACGTCGCCGACCGACGAGCCGTCCACGTACACGTACCCGGCCTGGACCTTGCCGGAGATCCGGGCGACGCCGTCGACCAGGTCGACGACCACGCCGTCCTCGGCGATGACCACCCGGTCCTTCGGGACGCCCGTGGCGCGGCCCAGGTCGGCCGCGGCCCGCAGGTGGCGCCACTCGCCGTGGACCGGCATCAGGTTGCGCGGCTTGCAGAGGTTGAAGAAGTAGAGCAGCTCGCCGGCCGAGGCGTGGCCGGAGACGTGCACCTTGGCGTTGCCCTTGTGGACGACGTTGGCGCCCCAGCGGGTGAGGCCGTTGATCACCCGGTAGACGGCGTTCTCGTTGCCCGGGATGAGCGACGAGGCCAGGACCACCGTGTCGCCTTCGACGATGCGGATCTGGTGGTCGCGGTTGGCCATCCGGGAGAGGGCGGCCATCGGCTCGCCCTGCGACCCGGTGCAGACCAGCACCACGTCCTCGTCGGGGAGGTCGTTGAGGGCCTTGACGTCGACGACCAGCCCGCCCGGCACCCGCAGGTAGCCGAGGTCGCGGGCGATGCCCATGTTCCGGACCATGGAGCGGCCGACGAAGGCCACCTTGCGGCCGAACTCGTGCGCGGCGTCGAGCACCTGCTGGATGCGGTGCACGTGGCTGGCGAAACTGGCCACGATGATGCGGCGCTCCGCCTTGTCGAAGACCTGCCGCAGCACGGGCAGGATGTCCCGCTCGTGGGGGATGAAGCCGGGGACCTCGGCGTTGGTGGAGTCCACCAGCAGCAGGTCGATGCCCTCCTCGCCGAGCCGGGCGAAGGCCGGCAGGTCGGTGAGGCGGCCGTCCAGCGGCAGCTGGTCCATCTTGAAGTCGCCCGTGCACACGGCCATGCCCGCCGGGGTGCGCAGGGCCACCGCGAGGGCGTCCGGGATGGAGTGGTTGACCGCGATGAACTCGCAGTCGAAGGGGCCGATGCGCTCGCGCTGCCCCTCCTTGACCTCCAGGGTGTACGGCCGGATGCGGTGCTCGGCGAGCTTGGCCTCGATCAGGGCGAGGGTCAGCTTGGAGCCGATCAGCGGGATGTCCGGCTTCTCCCGCAGGAGGTAGGGGACGGCGCCGATGTGGTCCTCGTGGCCGTGGGTGAGGACGATGCCGTCCACGGCGTCGAGGCGGTCCCGGATCGTGGTGAAGTCCGGGAGGATCAGGTCGATGCCGGGCTGCTCGTCCTCGGGGAAGAGCACGCCGCAGTCGACGATGAGCAGGCGGCCGCCGTACTCGAAGACGGTCATGTTGCGGCCGATCTCCCCGAGGCCGCCGAGGGGGGTCACGCGCAGCGCGCCCTCGGGCAGCTCCGGCGGCGGGCCGAGTTCCGGATGCGGATGGCTCAAAAGTCTCTCCTCACGGCGCGCGCCACGCGCGGCCGCGGGTTCGTCCCCGGGCTGCACATGGCGCGCGTGTCGTCGTTCCTTCGGTGGTCGTCCACCCTCGGGCGGGGCGGGTGGGTCTGGGGGCGGTGCCTCGCGTCCGTCTCCGGTCCTGCGGCGGTTCCCGCCGGGGTGTCCGGCGGGAACCGGCGAGCCGGGGCGCGCACGTCCTCGGTGCTCCTGGCTACAGGTGTACCCCGCCGTCGGCGAGATCCTTCCTGAGCTGCTCGACCTCCGCGTCGGTGGCCCCGACCAGCGGCAGACGCAGCGGGCCGGCGGGGAGTCCCCGCAGGCCGAGGGCGGCCTTGGCGGTGATGACGCCCTGGGTGCGGAACATGCCGGTGAAGACGGGGAGCAGGCCCTGGTGGACGGCGGCGGCCTTCGCGTGGTCGCCGGCGAGGAAGGCGTCCAGCATGGCCCGCAGCTCGGGGGTGACGAGGTGGCTCACGACGCTGACGAAGCCGACGGCGCCCACGGAGAGCAGCGGCAGGTTGAGCATGTCGTCGCCGGAGTACCAGGCGAGGCCGCTGCGGGCGATGGCCCAGCTCGCGGCACCGAGGTCGCCCTTGGCGTCCTTGTTGGCGACGATCCGCGGGTGCTCGCCGAGGCGCACCAGGGTCTCGTGGCCGATGGCGGTGCCGGAGCGGCCGGGGATGTCGTACAGCATGACCGGCAGGCCGGTGGCGTCGGCGACCTCCGTGAAGTGGCGGACCAGCCCCTCCTGCGGCGGCTTGCTGTAGTACGGGGTCACGACCAGCAGGCCGTGGGCGCCGGCGGCCTCCGCCTGGCGGGCCAGCTCGGCGGTGTGGCGGGTGTCGTTGGTGCCGACGCCCGCGACCACGTGGGCCCGGTCGCCGACGGCCTCCACGACCGCGCGGACCAGGTCGGCCTTCTCGGCGTCGCCGGTGGTCGGGGACTCGCCGGTGGTGCCGTTGACGACGAGGCCGTCGTTGCCCGCGTCGACGAGGTGGGAGGCGAGGCGCTGCGCGCCGTCGAGGTCGAGGGAGCCGTCGGCGGCGAACGGGGTCACCATCGCGGTCAGGACCCGGCCGAAGGGGGTCTCAGGGGTGGAGGTCGGAGCCATGGATCCAACGCTACTCGTAGCGGACCTGGGTGCGCCCGGCGCGGGTGGCCGCCGGGGCCCCGCCGGGGCCGGGCGGGGGACTGCGCCGGGGGCGGTCCCGCGGGGCGGGGGCGGGAGGGTCCTGCACGGGACCGCGGCCGGGGCCGCAGGATCTCCGGGGGAACCCGCCGTGCGCAGGGATTCCGGTGCCGTCTGCTCGGGGGTTCAGCCGGCACCGGAATCCGTGACTTGAGCCTAGGTACGGGGAGGAGGGGCCGCAATCCGGACGTGGCCGACCGGGTGCGGACCGGCGTGCCCCCGGGCCGGTGCGCGGGTCCGGCCGTACCGGCCCGGTCCGCTCAGGGGGCGACGCGGCCGTGGGCGTTGAACGCCTCGTGGGTGAGCGGCATCAGCCCGGCCCACTGCTGCTCCATGAGCTCGGCGACCATCTCGATCTCGCGCTGCGGGAAGGAGGGCACCTTGGCCCGCTCGTCCTTGGTGCGCAGCGACAGGAAGTGCATGAGGGAGCGGGCGTTGCAGGTGGCGTACATGGAGCTGAACAGGCCCACGGGCAGGACGGCGCGGGCGACCTCGCGGGCGACGCCGGCGTCGAGCATCTCGCGGTAGGCCTCGTACGAGCGCCGGTAGGAGTCCTCCATGGCGGCGGTGACCGTCCCGTACTGCTCGGCGGTGCCCTCGGCGAACTCGTACTTGCCCGGGCGTCCCTGCTGGACCAGCCTCCGCCCGGCGCCGGGCACGTAGAAGACCGGCTGCAGCTCGCGGTAGCGGCCGCTCTCCTCGTTGTACGACCATCCGCTCCGGTGCCGGTGGAACTCGCGGAAGACGAAGATCGGCGCGCTGACGAAGAAGGTCATGGAGTTGTGCTCGAAGGGCGTGCCGTGGCGGTCGCGCATGAGGTAGTTGATGAGGCCCCGGGAGCGCTCGGGGTCCTTCTGCAGCTCCTCCAGGGACTGCTCCCCGGCCGTGGAGACCCGGGCGGCCCAGAGCACGTCGCTGTCGCGGGCGGCGTGGCGCACCAGCTCGACGGTCACGTCGTCGCGGAAGCGGGGCTGGGCTGCTGCGTCGGTCACGGGCGGGTCCTCCTCGGGGCGGGGTGCACGGCGGTGGCCAGCGTATCCCGCGCCCCCGGGGCCTCCCGCGCCGACTCGGCAGGCCCGGGGGGAGCGCGGCGCGCGGTTCGCGCGGGTCGGCGAACCGGGAGGGCCCGCGGTTCGTATCCTCGTGCGCACGGTGGCGGCAGGCACGGTGCGGAGGCCCGGCTGCACGGGCCGTCGGGCCGAGGAGGGGACAGGGATGACCGCGCAGGGGACGGCAGCGCAGGAAGCGACAGCGCAGGAAGCGACAGCGCAGGAAGCGACAGCGCAGGAAGCGACAGCGCAGGAAGCGGCAGGGCAGGAAGCGGCAGGGCAGGGGGCGGCGGCACAAAGGGCGGGGGCGCACACTCCGGCCGTGGTCCGGGACACCCGCCCGGAGGACATGGCGGACGTGCTGCGGGTGCGCACGGCGGGGTGGCGGGCGGCGTACCGGGGGATCGTGCCGCCCGCGTACCTGGGCGCGATGGACGACGGGCCGGAGGCCCTGACCCGGGCGCTGCGGCACTTCCGGGAGCGTCCTGCGGACCGGCACCACCTGGTGGCGGAGCGGGGCGGCCGGGTGGTGGCGTTCGCGGTGTGCGGGGCGGCGCGGGCGACGCTGCCGCTGCCCGCGGAGGGGGTGCGGCCGGGCGAGCTGCACGCCCTGTACGCGCACCCGGAGGTGTGGTCGACGGGGGTGGGGTCGCTGCTGCTGGAGGAGGCGCGGCGGCGGCTGGCGGCGGACGGCTACCCGTCGACGGTGCTGTGGGTGCTGGAGGACAACATGCGGGCGCGGGCGTTCTACGAGCGGCACGGGCTGCGGCCGACCGGTTCGCGGACCCTGCTGCGGCTGGGCGGGGCCCGGCTGCCGGAGCTGCAGTACGGGGCCCCGGTGCTGCCCGCTCCCCGGGAGGCGGGTCAGGCGGTGCCGGCCTCCCGGCCGGGCGGCGCGGGCGTGCGGCGGGCCGGGGGGCCGGGGGCGGCGCGGATCGCCTGCTGAGGCCTCCCGGCCGCGGGGACGGGCGGGCCCGGGCGGCGTACGGGCTCCGTACACCGCCCGGGCCCGTCACCGGCCGCGGGGGCGGGGGCGGCACCGGTCCCGGCCGGGAGCGGCCGGGCGGCCGGGGCCCGTCAGGTCCGTCCGGCGGCGGGGGCGTGGCCGCCGTGGAGGCGGATGGCGCGCTGCATGGCCTTGCGGGCGCGGGGGACGTCCCCGGCGTCGGCGTAGGCGACGGCGAGGCGGAACCAGACGCGCCAGTCGTCCGGGGCGGCCTCCGCCTCGGCGCGGCGGCGCGCGAAGACGGCGTCGGCGGAGGCCCGGTCGATGCGGCCGCCCGGGGTGCGCTCCAGCTCGTCGACGGGCAGGCCGCCCTCGGCCTCCAGCTCGCGGGCCAGGGCCTCGCTGCGGCGGCCGAAGCGGACGGTGTTCCAGAGGAACCAGACGCCGATCGCGGGGATGACGAGGGCGCAGACGCCGATGCCGATGCCGGCCGGCTTGCCGGTGGCGATGAGCTGGAGGCCCTCGAAGACCACCAGGGCG
Organism: Streptacidiphilus sp. ASG 303; assembly: GCF_020991365.1. Classification (GTDB taxonomy): domain Bacteria; phylum Actinomycetota; class Actinomycetes; order Streptomycetales; family Streptomycetaceae; genus Peterkaempfera. The sequence continues at coordinate 30,414 of NZ_JAJLRA010000041.1, read as the reverse complement.
CAGGCGAGGAGCATGACGGCGGCGAGCAGGGTGAATCCGGTGCGGGACTTCATGGCGGGTCAGTCCAGGTCGAGGAAGTGCTCGAGGCCGAAGGTGAGGCCGGGGGCGGAGGCGACCCTGCGGACGCCGAGCAGGATGCCGGGCATGAAGCAGCTGTGGTGCAGCGAGTCGTGACGGATTGTCAGGGTCTCGCCGGTGTCGCCGAGGAGGACCTCCTGGTGGGCGAGGAGGCCGCGCAGCCGGACGGCGTGGACGGGCACGCCGTCGACGTCGGCGCCGCGGGCGCCCTCCAGGCCGTGGGTGGTGGGGTCCTGCTGGCGGGGGCGGCCGGCCTGCTCGCGGGCGGCGGCGATGAGCTGCGCGGTGCGGGTGGCGGTGCCGCTGGGGGCGTCGGCCTTGCGGTCGTGGTGGAACTCGACGACCTCGACGGACTCGAAGAAGCGGGCGGCCTGCTGGGCGAACCGCATGGTGAGGACGGCGCCGATGGAGAAGTTGGGCGCGATGAGCACGCCGGTCGCGGGCGAGGCGTCGAGCCAGCCGCGGAGGGCGGCCAGGCGCTCCTCGGTCCATCCGGTGGTGCCGACGACGCCGTGGATGCCGCGGGCGGTGCAGAACTCCAGGTTGGCCATGACGGCGTCGGGGTGGGTGAGCTCGACGGCGACCTGGGCGCCGGCGTCCACCAGGGCCTCCAGGTCGTCGCCGCGGCCGAGGGCGGCCACCAGCTCCATGTCGGGGGCGGCCTCGACGGCCCGGCACGCCTCGGAGCCGATGCGGCCCCTGGCTCCGATGACAGCCACTCGCAGCGGCGCGGTCATGAGGGCGGTTCCTTTCGCGGGGGCGGTGCTGGAGAGGTGCCGGGCCGGGCGGTGCCGGGCCGGAGGAGGCGGGCCGGACGGGGACGCGGGCCCGCTCAGGCGACGACGCCGGTGAGGCGGGCGGCCCGCTTGTCCCCGACCGGGCCGATGACGGCGAGGGAGGGACGGTGGGCGCCGAGCACGTCGCGGGCGACCTCGCGCACGTCGTCCACGGTCACCGCGCGGATCTTCCCCAGCAGCTCGTCGACCGACAGGTGGGTGCCGTAGCAGAGCTCCGCCTTGCCGATCCGGTTCATCAGGGATCCGGTGTCCTCCATGCCGAGGACGGTGGAGCCGGAGATCTGGCCGACGGAGCGGCGCAGCTCGTCGTCGGTGATGCCGTGCTCGGCGACGCGGTCCAGCTCCTCGCGGCAGATCTTCAGCACCTCCTCGACGCGCTTGGGCTGGCAGCCGGCGTAGATGCCGAAGAGGCCGCTGTCGGCGTAGGAGGAGGAGTACGAGTAGACGGAGTAGGCCAGGCCCCGCTTCTCGCGGACCTCCTGGAAGAGGCGGGAGCTCATGCCGCCGCCGAGGGCGGCGTTGAGGACGCCGAGGGCCCAGCGGCGGTCGTCGTGGCGGGAGACGCCGGGCAGGCCGAGGACGAGGTGGGCCTGCTCGGTGGGCCTGTTGAGGATCTCGGTGCGCCCCGCGGTGCGCAGGGCGCGGCTGCCGCCGCGGGGCTCGGCCGGGCGGGCGTCCTCGCGGCCGAGGGCGCCGGCGGTCTCGAAGGCCTGCTGGACCTGGTGGACGAGCTGCGCGTGGTCGACGTTGCCCGCCGCGGCGACGACGAGGTTCTCGGACTGGTAGCGGCGGCGGTAGAAGCCCGCGATCTGGTCGCGGGTGAGGGCGTTGATGGTGTCGACGGTGCCGAGCACGGGCCGGCCGAGCGGCGAGTCCCCGTACATGACCTGCGAGAACAGGTCGTGGACCACGTCGCCCGGGTCGTCCTCCGTCATGGCGATCTCCTCGAGGATGACGCCGCGCTCGGCGTCGACGTCCTCGGGGCGGATCAGGGAGCCGGTGACCATGTCGCAGACGACGTCGGTGGCGAGCGGCAGGTCGGTGTCGAGCACCCGCGCGTAGTAGCAGGTGTTCTCCTTGGCGGTGAAGGCGTTCATCTCGCCGCCGACCGCGTCGAGCGCGGAGGAGATGTCGAGGGCGCTGCGGCGCTCGGTGCCCTTGAAGAGCAGGTGCTCCAGGTAGTGCGTGGCGCCGTTGAGGGCGGGGGTCTCGTCGCGCGAGCCCACGCCGGCCCAGATGCCGAAGGTGGCGGAGCGCACCGTCGGCAGCGTCTCGGTGACGATGCGCAGACCGCCGTGGAGCACGGTGCGGCGTACGGTGCCCGCGCCGTCCACCCCCTTGAGCAGGGTGCGGGTCGTGCCGGGCTGCTGCTGCGCCGCCGGGACCTGAGCCACGGTGGGACCTCCTGGGGCAGGGTGCGGGGTGTGCGGCCGCGGTGCGGGCGCGGCGGCACGGGGTGGTGCTGTACAGGATGCCGCGCCGCGGGGCGGGGCGCGGTTCCGGGGGGCCGGGGCCGGGTGAGGCACAGGGTGCGGCCCGCCCCTCCCGAGGAACGGGAGGGGCGGGCCGTGGTGGGGCTGCGCCCGTGACCGCCCGGGTCAGGAGCCGGCGGCCTCGTCGTCCTCGCCCTCGATCACGGGGATGAGGGAGAGCTTGCCGCGCGGGTCGATCTCGGCGATCTCGACCTGGACCTTGGCGCCGACCTGGACGACGTCCTCGACGTTCTCGACGCGCTTGCCGCCGGAGAGCTTGCGCAGCTGCGAGATGTGCAGCAGGCCGTCCTTGCCCGGCATGAGCGAGACGAAGGCGCCGAAGGTCGTGGTCTTGACCACGGTGCCCAGGTAGCGCTCGCCGACCTCCGGCATGGTCGGGTTGGCGATCTGGTTGATCGTCGTGCGGGCGGCCTCCGCCGAGGGGCCGTCGACCGCACCGATGTAGATGGTGCCGTCGTCCTCGATGGTGATGTCCGCGCCGGTGTCCTCCTGGATCTGGTTGATCATCTTGCCCTTGGGGCCGATGACCTCGCCGATCTTGTCCACCGGGATCTTGATGGTGATGATGCGCGGCGCGTTCGGCGACATCTCGTCAGGAGTGTCGATGGCCTCGCTCATCACGTCCAGGATGTGGAGGCGGGCGTCGCGGGCCTGCTTGAGCGCGGCGGCCAGGACCGAGGCGGGGATGCCGTCGAGCTTGGTGTCGAGCTGCAGGGCGGTGACGAACTTCCGGGTGCCGGCGACCTTGAAGTCCATGTCGCCGAACGCGTCCTCGGCGCCGAGGATGTCGGTCAGCGTCACGTAGTGGGTCTCGCCGCCGATCTCCTGGGAGATCAGGCCCATGGCGATGCCGGCGACGGGGGCCTTGAGCGGCACACCGGCGTTCAGCAGCGACATGGTGGAGGCGCAGACCGAGCCCATCGAGGTGGAGCCGTTGGAGCCCAGCGCCTCGGAGACCTGGCGGATCGCGTAGGGGAAGTCCTCGCGGCTCGGCAGCACGGGCAGGATCGCCCGCTCGGCCAGCGCGCCGTGGCCGATCTCGCGGCGCTTGGGGGAGCCCACGCGGCCGGTCTCGCCCACGGAGTACGGCGGGAAGTTGTAGTTGTGCATGTAGCGCTTGCGGGTCTCGGGCGCCAGGGTGTCCAGCTGCTGCTCCATGCGGAGCATGTTCAGCGTGGTGACGCCGAGGATCTGGGTCTCGCCGCGCTCGAAGAGGGCGGAGCCGTGGACGCGCGGGATGGCCTCGACCTCGGCGGCCAGGGTGCGGATGTCGGTGACACCGCGGCCGTCGATGCGGACCTTCTCCTTGATGACGCGCTCGCGGACCAGCTTCTTGGTCAGCGCGCGGTACGCGGCGGAGATCTCCTTCTCGCGGCCCTCGAACTCCGGGAGGAGCTTCTCGGCGGCGAGCGCCTTGACGCGGTCCAGCTCGGCCTCGCGGGCCTGCTTGCCGGCGATGGTGAGCGCCTGGGCCAGCTCGTCGCGGACGGCGGCGGTGAGCGCCTCCAGGACGTCGTCCTGGTAGTCCGGGAAGAGCGGGAACTCGCCGGTCGGCTTGGCGGCGCGGGCGGCCAGGTCGGACTGGGCCTTGCAGAGCACCTTGATGAAGGGCTTGGCGGCCTCCAGGCCGGCGGCGACGACCTCCTCGGTGGGGGCCTCGGCGCCGCCCTCGACCAGGGCGATGGTCTTGTCGGTGGCCTCGGCCTCGACCATCATGATCGCGACGTCGCCGTCCTCCAGCACCCGGCCGGCGACGACCATGTCGAACACGGCCTCCTCCAGCTCCGGGTGGGTCGGGAAGGCCACCCACTGGCCCTTGATCAGCGCGACGCGGACGCCGCCGATCGGACCGGAGAAGGGCAGGCCCGCCAGCTGGGTGGAGGCGGAGGCGGCGTTGATGGCGACCACGTCGTACAGGTGGGTCGGGTCCAGCGCCATGACGGTGCAGACGACCTGGATCTCGTTGCGCAGGCCCTTGACGAAGGACGGGCGCAGCGGGCGGTCGATCAGGCGGCAGGTGAGGATCGCGTCCTCGGAGGGGCGGCCCTCGCGCCGGAAGAACGAGCCGGGGATGCGCCCGGCCGCGTACATCCGCTCCTCGACGTCCACCGTGAGCGGGAAGAAGTCGAAGTGCTCCTTGGGCTGCTTCGAGGCGGTGGTGGCCGACAGGACCATGGTCTCGTCGTCCAGGTAGGCCACGGCGGAGCCGGCGGCCTGGCGGGCCAGGCGGCCCGTCTCGAAGCGGATGGTACGGGTGCCGAAGGCGCCGTTGTCGATGACGGCCTCGGCGTAGTGCACGTTCTCTTCCACCAGGAAGATCTCCTCTGTCTGCGTACGTCCCTGGTGGAGCGCCCCTGCGCGGTGGTCCGGTACGGCCCCGGCCGGGCCGGTCTTCGATCGAAGCCTCCGGGCTGCTGCCCGGCGGCCACTACCGAGGACCGGCGCCTCCTGGCACCGAGTCGGCGGTCGCGTGGTGGACGCTCCCCTGGGTGCGGGCGGCCTCCGTTTGAGGCCTGCGGCCCGCGCGGTGTCGGGTGTGCCCGTCGGCGCCGCTGCCGTGCGGCGCCGTCACCACGGGCGTTCCCTCCACCCTGTAAATCCACACCCTACAAACCGGGTCCTCCGCGCGCTTGCGGGACGGGGATACCGGCGGGGTGCGGCGCGCCGTCCCGGGCCCCGCCCCGAGGGGCGGGGGCCCGGAATGCGCGACGGGGGCGGCCTCCCGTGACGGGAGGCCGCCCCCGGGCGGGGTGCTAGCGGGCGCCGCCGGCGGCACCGCGGCGGATGCCGAGGCGGTCGACGAGCGTACGGAAGCGCTCGATGTCCTTCTTGGCCAGGTACTGCAGCAGGCGGCGGCGCTGGCCGACCAGGAGCAGCAGGCCCCGGCGGGAGTGGTGGTCGTGCTTGTGGGTCTTGAGGTGCTCGGTCAGGTCGCTGATCCGGCGGGTCAGCATCGCGACCTGGACCTCGGGGGAGCCGGTGTCGCCCTCCTTGGTGCCGAACTCGGCCATGATCTGCTTCTTGACGGCGGCGTCGAGGGCCACGGCAACTCCTTCGTGTGATCAGCCGAGTGGTCCTGGTCTTCACCACAGGACCTCGGTGGACTCGGCTCGGGGGACCGTCCTCGGCGGCGGTGCCCGGGTGCGGGCAGGCTGCGGCGACGGTCGGTGACCAAGCGTACCAGTGCCCGCCGACCGGGCGGTCGGCGGGCACGGACGGCGGGTCGCGAGGGGGCCGCGGGGGTCCCGGCGCGGCCGCAGGGATTGCGGCGCGGCCGCCGGGGCCCCGGCCGGTTCAGCTGGTGAGGCCCCGGACGGTGGCGTAGACGTCCAGCACCGCGAGGGTGACCGGCACCAGTGCGACCAGCACCAGGCCGTCCACCAGGTCCAGGATGCGGCCCCAGAAGGGGGAGACGCCGAGGCGCGGGACGACCAGCGCGACGGCCACCAGGACGGCGGCGCCGGCGGCGACGGCCGCGGAGAGCCAGACGGTGCGGATGTCGGCCTCCGGCCCGGCGTGCACCGAGAGGATGAACTCCGGGGTGTGCAGCGACAGGCCCAGGATCAGCAGGCCCAGGGTGGCCAGACCCGCCACGACCAGGCAGAAGACCTGTGCCGAGTAGCGGAAGAGGCGGGCGCGCAGCATGGTGGCGACGCCCAGCACCAGGGCCAGCACCTCGGGCCAGGTGCGGTCGCTGAAGCCGAGGACGGCCCCGGCGCCCACGACCACGGCGGCGGCGCCGCCGACCAGTCCGACGAGGACCTCGTGGCCGCGCCGGGCCTGGGCGGCGATCCGCTCGTACTCCACGGCCTCGCGGTCGGCGGCGGGGTCGGCCTGGCCGGCGGACCGCTCGCGGCCGCGGGTCTGGCCGGGGGCGTGGAAGCCGACGGGCAGGCGGGCGAAGCGGGCCGAGAGGCCGGGCAGGAAGCCGGTGACGGCGACCGCGGCGGTGCCGGTGACGGCGGCGATGGAGCTCGCGGAGGTGCCCTCCGCGAGGACGGCGGCGAAGGTGGCCAGGGCGCCGGCGGCGGCCACGAAGGCGGCGCCGACGAAGACCGAGTCCTTCTCCGGCAGCAGGCCCACCAGGAGGACCGCGACCACGAGGACGGTGACGCACCCGACCAGGAACTGCAGCCGGCCGGGGCCGCCGCCCACCAGGGCGCCGGGGTGCGCGACCGGCAGGACGCCGGATCCGGCGATGAGCGCGTGCGGCAGGGCGGCGAGGCCGAGGGCGAGGGCGGCGCCGTGGTCGTCGTAGACGCGGGCGCGGACGCCGGCGAGGGCGGTCAGCACGACGGCGGTGACCCCGGCGAGGATGCCGGGGAGGCTGTGCATGTCGTGCCGGAGGTCGGAGAACCACAGGGCGAAGCCCATGAGGGTCAGCAGCAGCACCGCGCCGACCAGGCCGGAGACCCGCATCAGCTCGGGGCCCCAGAAGCGGCGGTCGGCCTCGACGGCGGTCGCGACGGCGTCGGCGACGTCGTCGTAGACGGCCGGGGGCAGCGACTCGGCGAACGGGCGCAGCGACAGCAGGTCGCCGTCGCGCACCTGCTGGGCGGCCAGCGGGAGCCCGCTGTCCAGGACGGTGCCGTCGCGGCGCACCAGGTGGAAGCCGGTCGGCGTCCCCTCGGGCTGCGTCTGGCCGGAGAGCCGCAGCACCTCCGGGTAGACGTCGGCGAGCGGTACGTCCTCCGGGAGCGCGACGTCGACCCGGCTGTCCGGTGCGACGACGGTGACCCGGCAGAATCCGGTCGTTGCGCTGGCGCTCACCGGTTCTCCCCCTTGTTGTGTGGACGGATGCGGGCGCGGCGGCGCGGCGGCCCCCGTCTGCCCCTCGCGCCCGCCCCGCCCGGGGATGCCCGCATCCCGGCAGGACCGGCGCGCGGACACCCTACCGAACGCCGCCGGGCGCGGGGTGACCGCCCGTCGGCCCACGGGGGGCCGCGCGGAGGCCGCCCGGGGGTGGGGCCCGGGCCCGGCGGGCGGGTCCGGGAGGGGGGCGGGGAGCGGGTGCGGGGACGGCCTCCGACCCGTTGTCAGGTACCAGTAGGATCGGCCCCTGCGCAGGGACGCGGGACGCGGCTCACCGGTCCCGGACCCCTGCGGTCGGCGGAGGGGGCCACGGGGGCTCTCGCCCCGGGCCGGCCGGGTACGCACCGCTGCGCGGCTGCCCGACGGTCCGGCGAAACGACGAAGCGACTCGATCGACAGCGTGCGTGAGGGCTGGTGCCGAAGTGAGCGTGGTTACCGTCAAGCGGCCGCCGAGGGCCTATCCGCCCCCGGTGCCGGACGAGCCGGTGCAGTTGGAGTCCCCGCCGGAGCTGCCCCGCACGGGCGGCGACGACTGGATGATGAACATGCTGCCGCTGCTCGGCATGGGCGGCTCGGCGGCGTTCTTCTTCATGCCGGGCTCGGCCGGCCCCATGAAGGTCATGGGCATCCTGATGGTCGCCTCCACCGCCGGCATGGCGGTGGGGCAGATCGTCCGGGCCCGCCGGGGCGGCGGCTCCGCCATGGCGGACGAGCGCCGCGACTACCTCAAGTACCTCGCGCAGATGCGCCGCCAGGTCCGCCGCACCGCGGAGCGGCAGCGCGGCGCCCAGCTGTACCTGCACCCCCAGCCCGACCAGCTGTGGTCGATCGTCGCGGAGGGGCGGCGGCTGTGGGAGCGGCGGCCGGGGGATCCGGACTTCGCCCAGATCCGCCTGGGCCGCGGCCCGCAGCAGCTGGCGACGCCGCTGGTGGCGCCGCAGACCGCGCCGATGGACGAGCTGGAGCCGCTGACCGCGGAGGCGATGCGGACCTTCCTCGCCTCGCACGGCACCCTGCAGGAGCTGCCGCTGGCGGTCTCGCTGCGCGCCTTCTACCACATCACCGTCTGCGGCGACCCGGACACGGTGTACGGCAGCGTCCGGGCGATGGTCGCCCAGCTGACCACCCTCCACTCCCCCGACGACCTGGTGGTGGCCTTCGCCGCGGCGCCGGGCGCTGCGGAGGAGTGGGAGTGGGCGAAGTGGCTGCCGCACACCCAGCACCGCAAGGAGAGCGACGGCGCAGGCAGCCGCCGCCTGATCACCGCCGGCCTCGGCGAGCTGGAGGAGCTCCTGGCGGACGAGCTGGCCGGCCGGCCGCGCTTCCACCGCGACGCGACGCCCGCCCCCGACCAGCCGCACGTGGTGGTCGTGGTCGACGGCGCGGCGGTGCCGCAGGACTCGGTGCTGGCCGGGGCGGAGGGCCTGCAGGGCGTCACCGTCATCGAGGTCGTCCCCGGCGACCTGGACGAGCTGAGCGGGTCGCTGGTGGTGACGGTCTCCCCCGACGAGCTGCTGCTGCAGTCGGCGTCGGGCGCCGCCTACACGGGCGTGCCGGACACCCTGTCGGCCTGGCAGTCGGAGGCGCTGGCGCGCCAGCTGGCGCCGTACCGGATCTCGGCGGGCGGCGACGACGAGCCGCTGCTGTCGAACCTGGACTTCACCGACCTGATGGGCGTCGGCGACGCCGGCTCCATCGACGTCTCCCGCACCTGGCGGCCGCGGGCCCAGCACGAGAAGCTGCGGGTGCCGATCGGCCTGGGCGCCAACGGCGAGCCGGTGATGCTGGACCTCAAGGAGGCCGCGCTGGAGGGCATGGGCCCGCACGGCCTGTGCGTGGGCGCGACCGGTTCCGGCAAGTCGGAGCTGCTGCGCACGCTGGTGCTGGGCCTGGCGATGACGCACTCCTCGGAGATCCTCAACTTCGTCCTCGCCGACTTCAAGGGCGGTGCGACCTTCGCCGGCATGGCGGAGATGCCGCACACCTCCGCGGTGATCACCAACCTGGCGGAGGAGCTCACCCTCGTCGACCGCATGCGCGACGCGATCACCGGCGAGCTCAACCGCCGCCAGGAGCTGCTGCGCTCGGCGGGCAACTACGCCAACCTGCACGAGTACGAGCGGGCGCGGGCGGCGGGCGCGGCCCTGGAGCCGCTGCCGTCACTGGTGCTGATCATCGACGAGTTCAGCGAGCTGCTGACCGCCAAGCCCGACTTCATCGAGATGTTCATCCAGATCGGCCGCATCGGCCGGTCGCTGGGCGTGCACCTGCTGCTGGCCTCGCAGCGCCTGGAGGAGGGCCGCCTGCGCGGCCTGGACACCTACCTGTCGTACCGGATCGGCCTGCGGACCTTCTCCGCGGCGGAGTCGCGGGCGGCGCTGGGCGTGCCGGACGCCTACCACCTGCCGCCGGTGCCCGGTGTCGGCTACCTGAAGTTCGGCACCGACGTGATGGACCGGTTCAAGGCGGCGTACGTCTCCGGGCCGTACCGCCCGGCCGGGCAGGTGCGCTCCACGGGCCGGGTCGCCGGCCGGCAGCCGGTGCTCTTCACCGCCGCCGAGGTGGCGGTGGCCGAGCCGGCGGCGGTCGAGCCGGAGCCGGAGCAGCACCGCGAGGACGACGCGCTGGTGGACACGGTGCTGGACGTGATCGTGCAGCGGATGGTCGGCCAGGGCCCGGCGGCGCACCAGGTGTGGCTGCCGCCGCTGGACGAGGCGCCGAGCGCGGACCAGCTGCTGCCGCCGCTGCAGACCGTGCCCGAGCGCGGGCTGACCGCGCCCGAGTACGGGGCGCTGGGCCGCCTGGTGGTGCCGGTCGGCATCGTGGACAAGCCCTTCGAGCAGCGGCGCGACGTGATGTACCAGGACTTCTCCGGCGCGGCCGGCCACGGCATGGTCGTCGGCGGCCCCCGCTCGGGCAAGTCCACCCTGATGCGCACCCTGGTCGCGGGCTTCGCGCTCACCCACACCCCGGCCGAGGTGCAGTTCTACTGCCTGGACTTCGGCGGCGGCGGCATGATCGGCCTGCAGGGGCTGCCGCACGTCGGCGGGGTCGCGGGCCGGCTGGACGCCGAGAAGGTCCGCCGCATGGTGAGCGAGGTCCACGGCGTCCTCAACCGGCGCGAGGAGCTCTTCCGGGCGCAGGGCATCGACTCCATCGGCACCTACCGCACCCGACGCGCCCAGGGCTCGCTGCCCGGGGAGCAGTTCGGCGACGTCTTCCTGGTCATCGACGGCTGGCTCACCTTCAAGCAGGAGTTCGAGCTGCTGGAGCCGGTCGTGGCCGACATCGCCCAGCGCGGCCTGGGCTACGGCGTCCACCTGGTGGTCACCGCCTCCCGGTACGCCGAGGTCCGCCCCGCGCTGAAGGACCTGCTGCAGAACCGCGTGGAGCTGCGGCTCGGCGACTCCATGGAGTCCGAGATCGACCGCAAGGTCGCGCAGAACGTGCCCGCCGGGGCCCCCGGCCGCGGCCTGACCCCCGACAAGCTGCACTTCCTCGCCGGCCTGCCCCGGATGGACGGCTCCTCCTCCGTGGAGGACCTCCAGGACGGCGTCGCGCAGCTCGTGCAGGCCGTGGACGCCGCCTGGACCGGCCCGCGCGCCCCCCAGGTGCGGATGCTGCCGACCGTGCTCCCCGCGGACCAGCTGCCCAAGGGCTTCGAGTTCCCCGACCGCGGCGTGGCCTTCGGCGTCGACGAGGCCGAGCTGTCGCCGGTGTTCGTCAACTTCGAGACCGACCCGCTCTTCGTGGTCTTCGGCGAGAGCGAGTCCGGCAAGTCGGCGGTGCTGCGGATGCTGATCAAGCAGATCACCGAGCGGTACACCCCCGACGAGGCCGGCATCGTCGTCGCCGACTACCGGCGCGCGCTGCTCGGCACCGTGCCGCAGGGCCACCTGGTGGAGTACTCCGCCGCCCAGCCGGCCCTCCAGCAGATCGTGGAGCTGCTGCGCGGCTCCTGCGCCCGCCGCCTGCCCGGCCCGGACGTCACCCCGGAGCAGCTGCGGGCCCGCAACTGGTACACCGGCAAGGACATGTTCGTGATCGTGGACGACTACGAGCTGGTCGCCACCTCCTCGGGCAACCCGCTCCAGCCGCTGGTGGAGTTCCTGCCCTTCGCCCGCGACATCGGCCTGCGCATGATCATCGCCCGCAGCGCCGGCGGCGCCGGCCGGGCCATGTTCGAGCCGGTCATGCAGCGCATGAAGGAGCTGGGCGCCCAGGGCGTCGTCCTCTCCGGCAACAAGGACGAGGGCGCGCTGCTCGGCACGGTGAAGCCGCAGCCGCTGCCGCCGGGCCGGGGCGTCTTCGTCTCGCGCCGGATCGGCACCGGCCAGATGGTGCAGACCGGCTGGCTGCCCTCGCACTGAGGGCGCGGCCCGGAGGCGGTACAGGGCCGGGGTCGGCGCGCTGCGGCGCGCGGGCCCCGGCCCCTGCCGTCTCCCGGGCGGCGGGACGGCCGCCGGGGCCTCCCGGCGGGGTGCGGGGCGGGCCCCGGCCGGGGGGCGGCGGGTGTGCGTGGGGGGTGGCGGGCCTGCGGGTGGGGTGCGGGTCCGCGGAGTGGGGTGCGGGTCCGCGGGGCGGCAGGCCTGCGGGTGGGGTGCGGGTCCGCGGGGCGGCAGGGCTGCGGGTGGGGAGGCCGCAGGCGGGGGTCCGCGGGTGGGGGGTCGTCCCGAAGGGCGGACGGGGGCCCGGGCCGGGCCTCGGATCCGTAACGCTTGCCGCAGGTGCGGACGTGCGGGCTGCGGTTCCCGTGCCGTGCGGGCCGGTGGCGCGGCCCGGGGGGAGGGCCTCCACGGGCCTCTTCGTTCATTCAAGGTTAACCTGAAGAGAGCCTGCACTTCAACAGCATCAAAGGCCGACGGCCATGCAATCGAAGGCACGCAACAGAGCGGGCCGAGCGGGTCGATGCCATGAGCATCCGTCAGTTGCATGGTTTTCACGCGTCCGGCCTTCGGATTTCGTCGCCCGACCAGGGTTGACGCCAATGATTCATCAAAGGTTTCATGCGGATCGGGAGCGACCGACCAGAGACCGCGCAGAGCCCCGGAGGCGATAGCGCTCCCCCGAAAGACCCGCCGACCCGATCGGATCCCGCATGACCGACACCATCCACCCGCCGCGCACCGGCGCCCCCGCGGACGCGCAGGCGGCCGCGACGGCCGACGGTGGCTCCCGGAAGCTCACCCGCTCCATCGGAGTGGTGGGCGGCACGCTGCTCACGCTCTCCTGCGTGACGCCGGCCTCCTCCCTCTTCGTGATCGTGCCGGACCTCTTCGCGGACCTCGGCACCGCCACCGCCCTCACCATCGCGATCGGCGCGGTGCTCTGCATCGCCGTCGCCTTCTGCTACTCCGAGCTGGGCACCCTGATCCCGAGCGCGGGCGGCGAGTACGCGATGGTGGGCACGCTGGCCGGGCGGCTGACCGGATGGGTGGTCTTCATCCTGTCGCTGATCGTGGTCATGATCGTGCCGCCGATCATCGCGCTGGGCACCGCCGACTACCTGGCGCCGCTCTTCCACATGAGCGCCCCGCTGGCGGGCGCCCTGGTGATGCTGCTGGCGACCCTGGCCGGCCTGCTGGACCTGCGGGCCAACGCCTGGATCACGGGCGTCTTCCTGGTGCTGGAGGTCGTCGCGGCCGCCGTGGTGGCGGTGCTCGGCTTCGCCCACGGCGAGCGCGGCGCCTCCACCCTGCTGCACGGGGTCAACGCGGGCGACGGCGGCGCCACCACCGCGGTGTCCGTCGGCGCGATCGTCACCGGCCTGGCCATCGCGCTCTTCGTCACCCAGGGCTTCAGCACCGCGGTGTACCTCTCCGAGGAGCTGGAGAACCCCCGCCGCAACGTGGCCCGCACCGTGCTGTGGACGCTGGCCATCTCCGCCGCCGTCATCCTCGTCCCGGTCGCCGCCATCACCGTGGGCGCCCCCGACCTGAAGACGCTGGCCGAGGGCGACATCGCGGGCATGGTCACCACGTGGAGCAACTCCGCGGTCGGTACCTTCATCAGCCTCTGCATCGCGCTGGCGATCATCAACGCGGGCATCGTGATGGTGATCCAGAACTCCCGGGTGCTCTTCGCCTCCGCCCGCGACCGCGCCTGGCCGGAGCCGGTCAACCGCGCCTTCTCCACCATCGGCCGCTTCGGCTCCCCCTGGGTGGCCACCCTCGCGGTCGGCGTGCCCGGCGCGGTCCTGTGCTACGTCCCCGTGGAGGACCTGAGCGGCATCACCGGCGTGGCCGTGACCGGCATGTACCTCCTGGTCGCCGTCGCCTCGCTCTTCTCCCGCCGCCACCACCACAAGCACACCCCCGCCTGGCGGATGCCGCTGTGGCCGGCCGTCCCGGTGCTGCTGATCGTGGTGCTGGCGTACGTGCTGTGGCAGCAGACCGGGCAGGACCTGCTGGTCACCGGCGGCATCGTGGCCGCGGCGGCGCTGTACTGGGCGCTCTACCTGCGGCCCCGGCAGGCCACCCACTGGGTGATCACGCTCCCCGAGGACGAGCGGGTCTGACCCCGGGGGCGCGTACGACGGCGGAGGGGCGGGACACCGGGTGGTGTCCCGCCCCTCCGCCGTCGCGTCGTACGGACGGCGCCGCCGGCGGCCGGGTCCGGTTCGGGTCCAGGTCCAGGTCCGGTTCGGGCCGGCCGCGGCCGGCTCAGGCGGTCGGGCGGCGCCGGCGGTGGTCCCGCAGCACCACCGAGCCGCCGCCGAGGAGGAGCACCCCCAGCAGGCCGGCGCCCAGCACGTAGGTGGCGGTGCGGCGGTCGCGGTCGGCCCGGGACTCCCCCAGCGTGAGCGGCTGCGCGGCGACGGGCCGGGCCGCCAGCACGGTCTGCGGGTCGGGCACGGCGGCCGCGGCCGGCGGGGCGTCGGAGGTGACGGCCTTCACCGGGTCGACCACGCCCCAGCCGGTGAAGTCGTCCCGGTCGCGGCGGTTGCGCTGCGCGGTCTGCTCGATGCGGGCGGCGATCTGCGCGGGCGTCCACTGCGGGTACTTCTGCTTGAGCAGGGCCGCGACGCCCGCCACGTAGGGGGCGGAGAAGCTGGTCCCGTTGTCCGTGCACTGGCCGCCGCGGGGCACGGTGGAGAGCATGTCCACGCCGGGGGCGGCGACGTCGACGAAGGGGCCGTACTGGGAGAAGGACGCCCGCTCGTTGTTGCGGTCGGAGGCGCCGACGGCGATCACCTCGGGGAACGCCGCCGGGTAGGTGGGGGCGTCCTTGCCGTCGTTGCCGGAGGAGGCCACCACGACGACGCCCTTGGAGACGGCCCACCGGACCGCCTGGTGCAGCTCGGCCTGGCCGGCGAAGAGGCCCGACGCGGTGCCGGCGCGGACGTCCTGCGAGATGTTGATGACCTGGGCGTGCGCCTTCACCGCGTCCTGGATCGCCCGGGTGAGGGTCTTGACGTCGCCGCTGCCCTCGCTGTCGTTCTGCCGGATGGGCAGGATCCGCGCGTCCGGGGCGAGGCCGACGAAGCCGGTCGCCGGGCTGCGGCGGGCGGCGATGATCCCGGCGACCTTCGTCCCGTGGCCGACCGGGTCCAGCGTGGCGCCACCGGTGGCGGGCTTCCTGGTCTGCGGGTCGGTCAGCAGCACCTCGCCGGGCAGCACCTTGCCGCCCCGGAGCTGCGGGTTGGCGTCGTCGACACCGGTGTCGACCACCGCGACGGTGACGCCCTTGCCGGTGATGCCGTTCCTCCACAGCTGGTCCAGGACCACCCGCTGGAGGGACCACGGCACCGCCGCCACGTTCCCGGACGGGAAGGTGCACTCGCCCGCGGCCGCCGGGCTCAGCGGCGACCACTGCGCGTCCCCGCCCCCGGCCGGACCGGCCGCCGCCGCGGGGGCGGCCGCCGCGCCCGCGAGCACGCCGAGCGCGGCCGCGGCGCAGGCCGCGGGCCGTGCGGCACCCCCCAGGGCCCGCCGCGCACGGCCGGCCTCCCCCTGCTTGCCCCTGCGCACCCGTACCGCCCCTCTTCCGCCCAGGTCCTGGTCCGCCGGTCCCCGTCCGCCGGCCGGCACCGGCCGGCCGGTGCCGACCGGCCCGTGTCCGCACAGCCGTCAGGGGCGGACGCCCTCGGGCGTCCGCCCCTGACCGGCAGGCCCGGGGTCAGTGACCCCAGATGCTGGCGTTCTTGTTCTCGGTCTGCTGGTAGCTCTGCGCGGCGTTGTCCAGCGCGCCGGCGATCTGGTTCAGCACCTGGTGGAGGTCGGCCGCGGAGCGGTCCCACTCGGCCTGGCGGGCCTGGTAGCCCTCCTGGGCCTTGCCCTCCCAGCTGGCGGCGATGCGCTGCACGCCGGCCTTGAGGTCGTCCAGCTGCTGCTGGACGCGGCCCGCGGTGGAGCGTACCTCGGAGCCGGCGTTCTGGATGGTGCTGAAATTGACGAGGATGTGGCCGTCGGACATGACGTCTCCTGGTTCGAGAGGCTCTTCACGGCCCGCCCGTGGCGGGCCTGCGGTTCAGCGGGCGGAGGCGAGCGGTCAGCCGAAGTGCGCGGTGACGTTGCTCAGCGACGAGCGCTGGTCCTCTTCGGTCGCGGAGTACTGCTGCGTGGTGGCGTCGATCGCCTGCTTGATCTCGTCCAGGACGCGGTTGAGCTTGGTCGCGTCCTCGTTCCACCGCTCCTGGAGCTGGTGGTAGGCGGTGGCGGCCTGGCCCTGCCAGCCGGCGGTGATCGAGCTCACCAGGCTGTTCAGGCGGCTGAGCTCCTGCTGGATGGACGAGTTGACCTCGGCGATGCGGCCGGAGAAGGCACGCATCTCCTCGGCGGTGGTCCTGAACTGACCCGACATGTTCCACGTCCCCCATGAGACAGATGACTTGGCCGGGCGGCCCGCGGTCCCAGACCCCCCCGGTCAACATCACGACGTGATGTCCAGGAGCACTCTAGCCCTCGGCGCCGACACCCCCAACACCGCCCCCGGGACGGTTACGGGACCATGACAGACGGCGCGGCGGGCGGGGCGGGGCCGGGGACACCCGGGACTGACCTTCCGTCAGAAGGCCTGCCGGGCCGGGAGCGCAGGCACTGCGCGGTCCCGGCCCGGCACGAGAAGGACGGCGGACGGGACGTCAGGAGGTCTGCGGCTGCAGGGCCGACCTGGTGTCCAGGTTGGGCCCCGCGGGCACCAGGTCCGACCACGCCCTCGGCACCATCGACGGCACCACGTCCTTGTAGCCCAGCCTGGCCTGCGCGTCGTTGCCCTGCTGCGCCTGGCCGGGCGTCTGGCCCTGGGCCGCCGGGTCGGGCGACTGCCCGCCGTGGGGCAGCACCGAGCTCTTGGCCGTGCTGTCGCCGTTGGCCACCACCCGGTAGCGCAGGCCCGCCTCGGTCAGCAGGAAAACCGAGCCCGAGACGTCCGCGCCCGCGCCGCCGGTGCCCGGGGTCCCCTCCACGGCCCGGTACAGCAGGCCGGTGCCGGGGGTGACGTGGGCGCTGGCCGTGCCGTTGGTGACCGGCGCCGGGAAGTCGGTGGAGGCCCACACGCTCCGCCGGGGGGCGCCCTTCTCGTCCGTGCCCGAGTAGGTGCTGCACAGGACGCTGCGGGTGCCGCCGTCGGGGTCGGTGCTGTTGACCGCCACGTTGGGACGGGACCTGGGCCAGTCCGCCGGGGACTGCAGCCGGTACTCGTTGCCCACCGGCCCCGACCAGCGGGCGTGCTCGGTCGCGGAGAGCTGGCCGGGGACCGGCCGGCCGCCGTAGAGCTGCTGGATCGCGGGGTTGCTCTGGAAGAGCTGGAGCTGGAAGTCGTCCAGCTGGTACAGGCGGTCCGCGCCGACGACGTAGTGGGCCTCGGGGTGGCCGTCGTTGTTGGAGTCGAAGGACATCAGCCGGCCGACGACGGAGTCCGCCTGGTTCGCCAGCCGGACGGCGGACCGGCGCCCGTAGTCCCGGATCCGGGGGAAGACGACGGGCGAGCCCGTGGTGAGGGTGTCCAGCCACTGCTGGGTCACCCGCTGCGGCGCGGCCTGGGGGCCGAACAGGCCGGTCCGCAGGGTGAGGGTGCCCTGGTTGCGCGCGTCCGGCCGGCCCAGGCTGTGCTTGACGCCCGCGGCGTCCACCAGGTACTCGTCGCCGCCCTGGCCGTCCGGGCCCGGCTCCTGCACGTACGCGGCGTTCCCCTTCGACAGCACGAGGCCCGGGTTGCGCAGGGCCGCGGCGTGCGCGGGGTCGAGCACGAAGACCGCCTGGTTGACGGTGGTGTGGTTGGCGTCGTCGCCGGGCCGGTCGCACACCGTCCAGACCTTGGCCTCCGCCGCCTGGGCCTGCGTCGGCAGCTTGTCCGGCGCGTAGGGGATGCCGATGGTGGCGCCGTGGCGGCCGTAGGCGTCGAGCACCTTGTCCTCGACGAAGGTCACCTTGGAGTCGGCGTCGAGGACGAGCCGGGCCGAGGCCATGTTGAGGACCGGGTAGAGCGTCCTCTCCGACGGCTTGTCAGGGTTGGGGAGCACCACGTAGCGCGTGGTGGACTCCTTGCCCACGACGATCGACTTCCCGTCGTCCCACCCCTTGGGGGCGGCCGGCTTGATCATGCCCCACATGCCGAAGCCGGCGACCGCCACGGCGGCCGCCACCAGGCTGGGCACCACCGCCCGCACCGGGCGCGGGGCGTCCTCGTCGCTGCCGCCCCCCGCGGGCTGGAGGAACGCCCCCACGGTGCGGCGCCGCGCGAACGTGTACGCGTTCAGCTCGTCCCGACGTGATGCCATCCTCGTCGTCTCCCACCTGTCCGTCTCGCCCCGTTCTCCCCGTCGGCCGCCGCGCACAGGGGTCCGCGGGGCCGGACCGCCCCCGGGCGCCGGGGGGTTGAGCCCCGTGCGGTACGGCGGGCGGACGGTGAGTACCGTACGGGTACCGTGTTGCGATCAGCCAACCGGCCGTCGGTTCACGACCAGAGAGGGTCATTCGGGGGATGCGAAGCCAGACCGCTCCAGAGCGACGCAGCGCACCGCGGAACGGGCCGCCGGACCCGGCGCCGCGGACACCCGTCTCCGTACGGGTCCACCCCCGGCCGGGGAGGATCGGCGGACCGGTGCGGCTTCAGCAGCTGGTCCTGGTCGAGGTCGCGGCCGCCCTGGTGGCGGTCGGATGGACCGTCGGCAGGGCCGTGGCCGGGGCGATGGCCGTCCCCGCGCTGCTGCTCGTTGCGGTGGCGCTGGTACCGGTCCGCGGCCGGTCGCTCCCGGACCACCTGCGCGTCTCCGCCGCGCTGCGCAGCCGCCGGCGCGCCGCCGCGGGCGACGTGCCGCCGCCCGGCACCGACCCGGGCCTCGCGCCCGCCGTCGAGATCGAGCCCGCGCTGCGCACCTGCACCCACGCCACCGAGACCGACGCCCCGGGGAGCGGCGGCCAGCGCCGCGGCCGCCGGGAGACCGGCATGGTCGGCGACGGCACCTTCCTGAGCGCCGTGCTGCTGGTGCAGTCCAAGGACGAGCCGCTGCGGCCGCTGCGCACCGCCCGGCCGCTGCCGCTGGACGTGCTCACCTCGGCCCTGCAGGTCGACGACATCCCCCTGACGTCCGTCCAGGCCGTCCAGCACACCCAGCCCTCGCCCGCCCCGCACCTGCCGGAGCAGGCGCTGGCCGCCCGCGCCTACCGGCAGCTCGCGGAGGGCGCCGCCACGCCCTCGCTGCGCCTGACCTGGGTCGCGCTGCGCCTCGACCCCGAGCACGCGTCGGCCGCGGTGGAGGCCCGGGGCGGCGGCGAGGCGGGGGCCCGCAAGGCCCTGCAGCGCGCCGCGGACCAGCTCGCCGCCCGTCTGACCGGCGCCGGCTTCACCGCGACGGTGCTGGACGAGCGGGAGCTGACGGCCGCGCTGGCGACCTCCGCCTGCGTCAACCCGATCGCCACCACGGGCCGCCAGGGCACCGGCGGCGGCGCGGGCACGGGCCGCCGCACCCAGGAGAGCCGCCGGTTCTGGCGGGTCGACGACCGCTGGCACACCACCTACTGGATCTCCCGCTGGCCGCAGCTGACCCGGCCCGGCGGCAGCGGCGGCCGGATCGCCGCCCCCGACCTGGTGAACCTGCTCACCGGCCTCCCGGCGCTCGCCACCACCTTCAGCCTGACCGCGAGCCGCGGCACCGGCGGTGCGGTGGCGGTCTCCGGGCACCTGCGGGTGACCGCGCGCAGCGAGAGCGAGGTCGCCCAGGTCGGGCGGCTGCTGGAGTCCCGCGCCCAGGGCACGGGCACCGGCCTGGTGCGGCTGGACCTGGAGCAGGCCCCGGGCGTGCTCGCCACTCTGCCCCTGGGAGGGACCCGCTGATGGCGTACCGGACGTACACCCCCCAGCCGCAGGACGGCCGGCACCCGGCGGGGCAGCCGGGCCCGGAGCAGGGCGGGGCGCAGCACCGCCCCGTCCGGGTGCGGCCGGGCTTCGGCCTGCGCGGGCCGCGCCGCGAGCGGCACGTGCTGACCGCCGAGGAGCTGAACGCGCTGTCGCTGCCGGTCGGTGACGACGGCGTGCTCGTCGGCGTCGACCCGCAGCACCAGCCGGCGGTGATCGGCCTGTTCCGGCCCTCCGCGTACGAGGTCGTGCTGGTCGGCGGCGTGTGGACGGCGCAGCTGCTCGCCCTGCGGGCCGCGGCGACCGGGGCCCGGGTCGCCGTCGAGACGGGCCGGCCGCAGGTGTGGGCCCCGATGGCGCAGGCGGCGGGCGGCGGCCAGCCGTGCGTGACGGTCCACCAGGTCGGCCGGGTCGGGCCGCAGGGCCCGTCGGTGTCGGCGCCGGTCCTGGTCGTGCGCGACCTCGGCGCCCGCCCGGCCCGCAGCCGGCTGTCGGCCGGGCCGTGGCAGACCGTGCTGACGCTCCTGCCCTACCTGGGCCCGAACGCCCAGCGGGTGCTGGGCACCGCCGACCTGGTGGGCATCCAGCGCATCTCGCCCCAGGAGGCCGAGCTGGTCGGCCGGACGATGAACCTGACCGAGGCGGACGTCGCCGCGCTCCCGTCGATGGGGGACAACGTGACGCTGTGGGCGACGCGGACGCGGCGCCAGTTCGTGATGACCGCCCCGGCGGACGCCGAGGCGCAGCTGCTGGGCGCCCCGCGCCGGGTGGACTGAACCGGGCGGGCCGCGTCGTCCGGTCCGGGCCGGGCGGACGTGCCCCGGCCGCGGCCCTGCCGTGCGGCGCCGGGGGCCGGGAGGGGGCGCGGCCGTGCGGCGCCGTCCGCGGCCGGTGCCGCGCCGCCGCGGCGCGCGGGGTTCCCGACGTACCGTCAGGGAAGGCGCGTGCGTACGGATCCGTCCCCGTGCGCCCGCGGCCGGTTCCCCCGTCCGGGCGGATCCCGCCCCCGCCGTCCGCCGGGCCCCGGCCGGGCCCGGCGCGCCCCGGCGGACGGCGGGCCCCGCGACCCGGGCTACCCCCACCGCGGGACAGCTCATAGGCTGGTGCCCCGCGGACCCCGGACCCCGGCGACAGGGGCCGGAGGCCGACACGGGGACGACCGGCGGTGACGAGGCGGACGCGGCCGCCCGCCGGAGCTGAGAGAGGGAGTTCGAGTTGAGCACCGATCGCGACGGCGTCTACGTCGGCGAGAACGCGCCGGACGAGGACGAGGAGTGGTCTGACGCGCCCGACTACACTCCCCCCGCCTGGTACACGCAGAACGAGTCGCCCGGGGCGGCCCCGCAGCAGGCTCCCGCCCCCGCACCGGCTCCCGCACCGGCCTCCCACGCGCCGGCCCCCGCACCGGCCCCCGGTCCCGCCTTCCCGTCCGCGCCCGGCCCGGTGGGGCCGCAGGCCGACGCCCGGGCGGCGGAGCCGGGTCCCGTCCCCCCGCCGCCGGGACCGCACGGCGCCGGCGCCGGGCCCGCCGAGGCGGAGCAGCACGCCGCGCCCGCCCCGGTGCCGCCGGCCGCACCGCAGCCCGAGCCCGGTCCGCGGGCCGGTGCCCCCGTGCCGCCCGCCGCGCACGGGGCCGGGTCAGGCACCGCGGCCGGGGAGGGCCCGGAGCCGCAGGCCGGTCCGACGGGACCGGCCGGGCAGCAGGACGGGCAGCGGGGCACCGCGCCGCAGCAGCCCTGGGAGCAGCCGGGGCCCGCCGCGCCCCCGCCCTTCCCGCCGCACCTGCAGGACCCGGCACCGGCGCCCGCGCCCGGGCCCGGATCCGACGGCCCGTCGGCGGGGTCCGGGCCCGGCGCCCCGGTCCCGCCGCCGTGGGCGGCCGACGGCCCGCCGCCGCAGTGGGGTCCCGGCCCCGCGCAGCAGCCTGCCGCCCCCGAGCCCCCGTACCAGCCGCAGGCACCCGGCCCCTTCCCGGGCGGCCGGCCGGGCCCGGACGCCCCCTGGGGCGCCCACGGCCCCGGGGCGCCCGGCCCGGAGGCCCCCGCACCGCAGGCGCCGGAGCAGCAGCCCCGCACCCCCGGGTACCCGGACCCCCAGCAGCCCGGCCCGCAGCAGCCCGGCCCCCAGTACCCCGACCCGCAGCAGTACCCCGACCCGCAGCAGTACCAGGGCCCGCCGGCCCCCGCCCCCCGGCAGCAGCCGGCCGACCCGCGCCGGGGAGGCTGGCCGCAGGCGGCCCCCCACCCGGTCGGCCCGGGCGGCGAGCCGCCCGCCGCGTTCCAGGGCGGCGCGCCGCAGCGCAGCGCGACGGGCGCCCCGCTCGGGTACACCGCGGCGGTGGAGCTCTCCTCGGACCGGCTGCTGCGGCGCCAGCCGCAGGAGCGCCGCCAGCAGTCGCGCTTCAAGTTCGGCGGCAAGGCGGCCGAGGCCGAGCGGCAGCGCAAGCTGGCGGTCATCCGCACGCCGGTGATGAGCTGCTACCGGATCGCCGTGATCAGCCTCAAGGGCGGCGTGGGCAAGACGACGACCACCACCTCCCTGGGCGCCACCCTGGCCACCGAGCGCCAGGACAAGGTGATCGCCATCGACGCCAACCCGGACGCCGGCACCCTCGGACGCCGGGTGCGGCGCGAGACCGGGGCCACCATCCGCGACCTGGTGACCGCGATCCCGCACCTCAACAGCTACATGGACATCCGGCGCTTCACCTCCCAGGCCCCCTCCGGCCTGGAGATCCTCGCCAACGACGTCGACCCGGCGGTCTCCACCACCTTCGACGACACCGACTACCGGCGGGTCATCGAGGTGCTGGGGCGGCAGTACCCGATCATCCTCACCGACTCGGGCACCGGCCTGCTCTACAGCGCCATGCGCGGCGTGCTCGACCTCGCCGACCAGCTGATCATCGTCTCCACGCCCAGCGTGGACGGCGCGAGCAGCGCCAGCACCACCCTCGACTGGCTCTCCGCGCACGGCTACGCGGACCTGGTGCAGCGGTCCATCACGGTCGTCTCCGGGGTGCGCGAGACGAGCAAGCTCATCCGGACCGAGGACATCGTCGCCCACTTCGAGACGCGCTGCCGCGGCGTGGTCGTGGTGCCCTTCGACGAGCACCTGGCGGCCGGCGCCGAGGTCGACATCGCGATGATGCGGCCCAAGGTCCGCGAGGCCTACTTCGACCTGGCCGCCCTGGTCGCCGAGGACTTCCAGCGGGCGCAGCAGGCCGCGGGCGTGTGGCAGCAGCAGGGCGGCTGGCCGGGGATGCCGCCTCAGCCGGCGCAGCCGGGCATGCCCGGCGGGCCTGCCTGGGGCGGGCAGCCGGGCACGCCCCCGCAGCAGGCGGGCGCGCCGTGGGGCGACCCGGGCGCGCCGCAGCAGGGTGCGCCGTGGGGCGGTCCGGGCGGTCCGGCGGCGGGTGCGCCCTGGGGGGCGCCGGGCGGCCCCCAGCCGCAGCCCGGCGGCTACGGCCACCCCCAGCAGCAGCCTCCGCAGCCGCCGGCGGAGCAGTCCATGCCGCCCGGCTGGGCCCAGCCGCCCGGCCCCGGCGCACCGCCGCCCCCGCCCGGGCACCCGGGGCATCCGGGACAGGCCGGGCTCCCGGAGCAGGCCGGACACGACGGCCGTCCCGGACCGGCCGGCCCGGAGGACGCGCCGCAGGGCTACGGCTACCCGCCGCCCCCGCCGCAGCAGTGACCCCGGGTCCCCGGCGGCCGCCCCGGGGGCGGGCCGCCGGACCCGGGCCGGAACGCGCCGGAGCCCCGCGACCCGTCCGGCGGGTCGCGGGGCTCCGGCGTGCGGCGGCCGTCCCGGCCGTCAGCGGCCGTCGTGGCCGTCCGTCAGCTCCCGCGCGCGCTTGACGTCGTCGGCCATCCGCTCCAGCAGGGCGTCGACGGTGTCGAACCGCTCCATGCCGCGCAGGAAGGCCAGGAAGTCCACGGTCACGTGCAGCCCGTAGAGGTCCAGGCCGACCCGGTCGATGGCGTACGCCTCCACGGTGCGGGCGGTGCCGTCGAAGGTCGGGTTGGTACCGACCGAGATCGCCGCGGGCATGCGCTCACCGTCCGCGGTGAGCCAGCCCGCGTACACGCCGTCGGCCGGGATCGCGGTGTGCGGCAGCGTCTCCACGTTGGCCGTGGGGTAGCCGAGCTCGCGGCCGCGCTGGGCCCCGCGCACCACGACGCCCTCGACCCGGTGGCAGCGGCCCAGGACCTCGGCGGCGCCGCCCATCTCGCCCTCGGCGACCAGCCGCCGGGCGAGGGTGGAGGAGAAGGGCGCACCGCCGCCGGCCTGGCCGTCGAGGTAGAGGTCGACGACCTCGACGTCGAAGCCGTGCTCCTCCCCCAGCTCGGCGAGGCGGGCGACGTCGCCGGCCGCGCGGTGGCCGAAGCGGAAGTTGGGCCCCTCCACGACGGCGCACGCGTGCAGGGCGTCGACCAGGACCTGCCGGACGAACTCCTCGGGGGTCTCCCGCGAGAACTCCTGCGTGAACGGGAGGATCAGCACCGCGTCCACGCCCAGCTCACCCATGAGCTCGGCCCGGCGGTGCGGGGCGGCGAGCAGCGGCGGGTGGCTGCCGGGGCGGACGACCTCGCTGGGGTGCGGGTCGAAGAAGACGACCACGGAGGCCGCGCCCAGGGCGCGGGCGCGCTCCACGGCCCGTCCGATGATCAACTGGTGCCCCCGGTGCACCCCGTCGAAGGAACCGATGGTGACGACGCTGCGCCCCCAGCCGTCGGGGACTTCCTCCAGGCCACGCCAGCGCTGCACCCTGACCCGCTCCTTGTCCGCACACTCGCTCGCCGATCTACCCCTATAGCGTGCCATGCCCGCCCGCCGGGCTCCGCACCGGACGGCTCCGCCCGGACGTGCGGCGGGCCGGCCCGGACGGGCACGGACGCGGGCAGGCCTCAGGCGAAGACCGCCAGGGGCCGGGCCTGCCCGTGCTTCTCCTCCACCAGGGCGAGGAAGCGGCCCTCGGGTCCGAAGACGGCGACCGGCCCGGGCTCCAGCCCGGGGGACTTCAGCCGCACGCCGTTGGCCAGCAGCCGGGCCTGGTCGGCGTCGACGTCCCAGCGGGGGAAGGCGGCTGCGGCGGCCTCCTCGATCGGCAGGTGGGTGAAGGACTCCTCCAGCTCCTCCAGGGTGCGCGCCTGCTCCAGCCCGTACGGGCCCACCCGGGTGCGGCGCAGCGCCGTGAGGTGGCCGCCGGTGCCCAGGGAGGCGCCGAGGTCGCGGGCGAGGGCCCGGATGTAGGTGCCGGAGGAGCAGTCGACGGTGACGTCGAGGTCGAGCAGCGGGGTGCCGTCCTCGGCCTCGGCGGGCCGCCGCCCGTGCACGGTGAAGCGGGAGACGGTCACCGGCCGCGCCTTGAGCTCGACCTCCTCGCCCTCCCGGACGAGGGCGTAGGACCGCTTCCCGTCGATCTTGATGGCGCTGACCTTGGACGGGACCTGGAGGATGTCGCCGGTGAGGGCGGCGATCCCGGCGTCGACGGCCTCCGGGGTGACGTGCGCGGCGGAGGCGGTCGCGGTGACCTCGCCCTCGGCGTCGTCGGTGACGGTGGTCTGCCCGAGCCGGATGGTGGCCTCGTAGGTCTTGTCGGTCAGCATGAGGTGGCCGAGCAGGCGGGTGGCCTTCTCGACCCCGATGACCAGCACCCCCGTCGCCATGGGGTCCAGCGTGCCGGCGTGGCCGACGCGGCGCGTGCCTGCGAGGCGGCGGAGCCGGGCGACCACGCCGTGGGAGGTGATGCCGGCCGGCTTGTCGACGATGACCAGGCCGTCGGGGCCCGTTCCCTTGCGCTTCATCAGGTGGCGGCGGCGCGGGTGCGCCGCACTTCCCTTCCGGTTCGATCGTGGGTGCTGCAGGTGGTGACGGCGGTGACCCCGGTGCCGCCGGTGCGGGGGCGGTTCAGGCGGGCGGCCCGGCGGAGGGCCGCAGGGCGCCGCGGAAGAGCTCCAGCGTCCGCTCCAGGCCGTGCCGGGAGGAGAATCCCGCCGCGTGCACGTGGCCGCCGCCGTCGAGCGCGCCGCAGGCCGCGGCCACGTCGACGGCGCCCTTGGAGCGGGAGGAGCCGCGCAGGGTGCCGTCGGGGTCCTCCTTGAGGACCAGGGCGACGTCGGCCTCGGCGGTGCGCCGGACGACGTCGATCAGGCCCTCGACCTCCTCGACGGCGACGCCGTGGGCGGCGAGGTCCGCGTGCGGCACCCAGGTCCACACCATCCCCAGGCCGTCGGCGGCCGCCGGGTCCAGTGCCGCGCGCTCCAGGGCGGCGGAGAGCACCTTGAGGTAGCCGAAGGAGGAGGTGTCCCACAGGGTGCGGGAGATCAGGTCGTGCCGGATGCCGGTGGCCAGCAGGCGGCCGGCGAGCTCGTGGGTCCCGGGGGTGGTGGCCCGGTACTTGAAGGAGCCGGTGTCGGTGGCCACGCCGGTGTACAGGCAGGTGGCGATCGCCTCGTCCAGCGGGACGCCGAGCCGCCGCAGCAGCTCGTCGACGAGGACGGCGGTGGCGGGGGCGGCCGGGTCGATGAGCCGGTGGGTGCCGAAGCCGGGGTTGGAGGCGTGGTGGTCCAGGACCACCGTGGCGCGGGCGGCGAGCGCCTTGTGCCGCAGCAGGCCCAGGCGGCCCTCGGCGGCGACGTCGAAGGTGATCACCAGGTCGGGCCGGTCCGGGACCTCGGCGGCGGGCACCAGCAGCTCCTGGCCGGGCAGGAACGCCAGCGAGGCGGGGACGACCTGCGGGTCGTCGCCGAAGGAGACCCGCACGGGCAGGCCCAGCGACCGCAGGGCGAGGCCGGCGGCCAGCGCGGAGCCCAGCGCGTCCCCGTCGGGGCGGACGTGGCAGACCAGGTCCACCTCGCGGGCCGCCGCGACCAGGGCGACCACCTCGTCCCACTCGCGGTCGCCGGGGGCGGTGTGGCCGCCGGAGCCGGAGCCGTCGGGTCCGGAGCCGTCGGGGGCCCCGGCCGGGACCCGGGGCAGCGGGACGCCGGGGGCGCCCTCCGCCGGCTCGGCGGAGGGCGCCCCGGCGGCTGCCGCGGGCGGCTCGCCGGCCACGGCTACGCGTCCTCGTCGTCGGCGGAGTCGGCGTCGGCGGGGGCCCGGTAGGGGTCGGCCTCGCCCGCGTAGGCGGCCCCGGCGGCGGCGGTCCGCACCCGGGCGTCGGAGATCCGGGCCCGGTCGAGCAGCTCGTCGATGTGGCGGGCGTTGTCGGGGACCGCGTCCGCGACGAACGTCAGCGACGGGGTGAAGCGCACCCCGGTCTGCCGTCCGACCTCGGAGCGCAGGATGCCCTTGGCGCTCTCCAGGGCGGCCGCCGTGGCGGCCTGCTCGGTCTCGTCGCCGTAGACCGTGTAGAAGACCGTGGCCTCCCGCAGGTCCCCGGTGACGCGGGTGTCGGTGATGGTGACGAAGCCCAGGCGCGGGTCCTTGATCCGCCGCTCCAGGGTCTCCGCGACGACCACCTGGATCCGGTCGGCGAGCTTGCGCGCCCTCGCGGTGTCGGTCACGTGTCCTCCTCGTGCTGTGGGCACGGTACCGGCCGGCGCCTGTGGCCGGCCGGAGGCACCGGGGCCCGGCCCCGGTGTACCGGCCCGCGCCCGCAACCGTGGGGCGCTTTCGGTCCTCGGGTGCGGCGGGGGCGCCGCATCCCTTCCATCGTCCTCAATCGTCGTCGTCGCCGTGGAACCGCCTCCGCACGGAGAGCAGTTCCACCTCGGGGCGGCCGGCGACCAGCCGCTCGCAGCCGTCCAGGACCTCCCCGACGTGCCCGGCGTCGCCGGACACCACCGCGCAGCCGATCTCGGCCCTGCGGTGCAGCTGCTGGTTCCCGACCTCGGCCGCGCTGACGCCGTACTTGCGCTGGAGCTCGGCCACGATCGGGCGGACCACCGACCGCTTCCCCTTCAGCGAGTGGACGTCGCCGAGGAGCAGGTCGAAGGTGAGTGTTCCCACGAACATGTGTGACAGGCCTGGCCGGCCTGGAGGCCTCGTAGGGCGGCCCGCGGACGGGCCGGTGCATACGGTGAACCGTACACAGCGCGCCCGGGGCCGGGCGACGGAATTCGGGGAAGCCCCTGTTCCGCCGCCCGGCCCCGGACGACCTCCGCGTGCTTACGCCCGCGGCTTCTCGCGCATCTCGAAGGTCTCGATGACGTCGTCGACCTTGATGTCGTTGAACGACCCCAGGGTCACACCGGCCTCGAAGCCCTCGCGCACCTCGGTCGCGTCGTCCTTGAAGCGACGCAGGCCCTCGATGGTGAGGTTCTCCGCCACCACGGCGCCGTCCCGGATGAGGCGGGCCTTGGCGTTGCGGCGGATGAGGCCCTCGCGGACGAGGACACCGGCGATGTTGCCGAACTTGGAGGAGCGGAAGACCTCGCGGATCTCCGCGGAGCCCAGGCGGACCTCCTCGTACTCCGGCTTGAGCATGCCCTTGAGGGCCGCCTCGATCTCCTCGATCGCCTGGTAGATGACCGAGTAGTACCGGATGTCGACGCCCTCGCGGTCGGCCGCGGTCCGTGCACGGCCCTCGGCCCGCACGTTGAAGCCGATGATGATGGCGTCCGAGCCCATCGCCAGGTCCACGTCGGACTCGGTGATGGCACCCACACCGCGGTGCAGGATCCGGAGCTCGACCTCCTCGCCGACGTCCAGCTTGAGCAGCGCGTCCTCCAGGGCCTCCACGGAACCGGAGACGTCACCCTTGATGATGAGGTTGAGCTGCTCGATGGAGCCGGCGGCGATGGCCTTGTCCAGGTCCTCCAGCGAGATCCGGACGCGGCGCTGCGCGAAGGCCGCGTTGCGCTCGCGGGCGGCCCGCTTCTCGGCGATCTGCCGGGCGGTGCGGTCCTCCTCGACGACGATGAAGTTGTCGCCGGCGCGGGGGACCGAGGTGAGACCGAGCACCAGCACCGGACGGGACGGGCCCGCCTCGGTGACGTTGTTGCCGTTCTCGTCCAGCATCGCCCGGACGCGGCCGTACGCGTCGCCGACGACCATGGAGTCGCCGACCCGCAGGGTGCCGCGCTGGACCAGGACGGTCGCCATGGCGCCGCGGCCCTTGTCCAGGTGGGCCTCGATCGCGATGCCCTGGGCGTCCTGCGTCGGGTTGGCGCGCAGGTCGAGCGAGGCGTCGGCGGTGAGGACCACGGCCTCCAGCAGGGAGTCGATGTGCAGACCCTGCTTGGCGGAGATGTCGACGAACATGGTGTCGCCGCCGTACTCCTCGGCCACCAGGCCGAACTCGGTCAGCTGGCCGCGGACCTTGGTCGGGTCGGCGCCCTCGACGTCGATCTTGTTGACCGCGACCACGATCGGCACACCCGCGGCCTTGGCGTGGTTGAGCGCCTCGACCGTCTGCGGCATGACGCCGTCGTTCGCCGCGACCACCAGGATCGCGATGTCGGTGGACTTGGCACCACGGGCACGCATGGCGGTGAACGCCTCGTGACCGGGGGTGTCGATGAAGGTGATCGGACGCTCCTCGCCGTTCACCTCCGCCGTCACCTGGTAGGCGCCGATGTGCTGGGTGATGCCGCCGGCCTCGCCCGCCACCACGTTGGACTTGCGGATCGCGTCCAGCAGGCGGGTCTTTCCGTGGTCGACGTGACCCATGACGGTGACGACCGGCGGACGGACCATGAGGTCGTCCTCGTCGCCCTCGTCCTCGCCGAACTCGATGTCGAACGACTCGAGCAGCTCGCGGTCCTCGTCCTCCGGGGAGACGATCTCCAGGACGAAGCCCATCTCCTCGGCGAGCAGCCGCAGCGTCTCGTCGGAGACCGACTGGGTCGCGGTGACCATCTCGCCCAGGTTGAACATCACCGAGACGAGCGCCGCCGGGTTGGCGTTGATCTTCTCCGCGAAGTCCGTCAGCGAGGCGCCGCGGGAGAGGCGCACGGTCTGGCCGTTGCCCCTCGGCAGCATGACGCCGCCGATGGACGGGGCCTGCATGGCCTCGTACTCCTGGCGCTTCGCCCGCTTCGACTTGCGACCGCGCGCCGGACGCCCGCCCGGACCGCGGCCGAAGGCGCCCTGCGTGCCGCCACGGCCGCCCGGGCCGCCCGGACGCCCGCCGAAACCGCCGGGACGCGGGCCGCCGAAGCCGCCGCCGCCACCCGGACGGGGACCGCCGAAGCCGCCGCCGGTACCGGGACGGCCGGCACCGCCGCCGCCACCGGGACGGCCGGCGAAGCCGCCGCCGCCGGGACGGCCGCCCGGACCGCCGGGACGCCCGCCGGGACCGCCCGGACCGCGGCCGCCGGGGCCGGGACGGGGGCCGGCAGCGGGACGCTGCGGCATCATGCCGGGGTTGGGGCGCGGCATGCCGCCGGGCGTGGGACGCGGGCCCTGCGGCCGCGGCATCCCGCCCGGGGACGGGGCGCCGCCGGGACGCGGGGCACCCGCACCCGGACCGCCCGGACGCGGCGCACCGGCACCGGGACCGCCCGGACGCGGAGCACCCTGGCCACCGGGACGCGGGGCGCCGCCGGGACGCGGGGCACCCGCACCCGGACCGCCCGGACGCGGCGCACCGGCACCGGGACCGCCCGGACGCGGAGCACCCTGGCCGCCCGGACGCGGGGCGCCCTGGGCGGGGCCGCCCTGACGGCGGTCGCCGCCGGGCCGGGCCATGCCGGTGTTGCTGGAGGTGAAGGGGTTGTTCCCCGGACGCGGACCCGACGGGCGCGGGCCCGGACGGGCACCGCCCGGACGCGGGGCGTCACCGCGCGGCGCCTCGCTGCGCGGCTGCTGCTGCGCGGCGGCCGGGCGCGGGGCCTCGGCGGCCGGCTGCTCGGCCGGAGCGGGCGAGGAGAACTCCGCCGCGGGCGCGGCCGGAGCCGCCGGACGGGCCGGCGCCGGGCGCGGACCCGGCGTCGCCGCCGGGCGCGGGCCGGGCGCGGGAGCGCCGGCGGCCGGGCGCGGACCCGGCGCGG